>JBARXJ010000071.1:0-206038 GCA_049647265.1 Microcoleaceae cyanobacterium | reverse complement strand
GACTCCACATAAGCGTTTAAACTCTCTGGCTTTGAGTTTTTTGATTTGTTCGTAAGTCATGTTGGGTTCGTGAACGCTTAGTTCTCCTAGCTTTTCTCATTTTCTCATTATTCATGCAAGAGGTCTAATGTATCGTTTTACTTGTTCAGCAGAGATATTACCAGCGGTGCTAACAAAATAGCTTGGAGTCCACAAAGTAGGGAGTTTTAGAAGTTCTGGGAACTCCTTTCTTAGTACGTGAGATACCCTACCTTTAATACGTTTAATAATCAAAGACGGGCTATCTACAGGTTTGCAGTTCAAAAATAAGTGAACGTGGTCTGGCATGATTTCAATAGCAACAATTTTCCATCTGTTTTCATTACAGACATCGGTAATTACGTCTTGCAATCTGAACGCCACATCATCAACTAATATTTTTTTTCTACGCTTGGGAATAAAAACAAAGTGATAATTTAATAGAGATACCGCGTTGCCTTCATGTCTATATTCGTCTGGGGAAAATTTACCCATAATACCAGAAATTTTGTTGTCATATTGTATATAAATATAGTATAATCAATGTATGCTATAAACAACAAGGAGGTGATAGAAGTTGCTAGTCTTAGAGTATAAGGTTAAGGGGAATAGTAAACAGTATCAAGCAATAGAGGAATCTATTAGAACTACTCAATTCATTCGTAATAAGTGCTTGCGTTACTGGATGGATACCTCAAAAGAAGATAAAATTAATCGATTTGCTTTAAACAAATACTCAACAGAACTACGCAACGAGTTTAAATTTGTTAAAGATTTAAACAGTATGGCTGTACAGTCAGCAGCAGAAAGAGCATGGTATGCAATTTCTAGATTTTATGATAACTGTAAATCTAAAATATCTGGGAAAAAAGGTTTCCCAAAATTCCAGAAAGACAACCGTTCTACCGAGTACAAAACATCTGGATGGAAGTTACATAAAACAAAACGACGTATAGCTTTTACTGATAAAAAGGGCATTGGAGAACTTAAATTGCTTGGCAAGTGGGATATTCACACATATCCTGTGAAATCTATTAAGAGAGTTCGTATAGTTCGTCGCGAGTCACGGGTATTACTGTCAGTTTGCAGTTGGTGTTGATAACTCAACGTTGCTTGAACCAACTGGGAACCAAGTTGGTTTAGATGTGGGGTTAGAATACTTTTACTCAGATAGTAATGGTAATCATGTAGAAAATCCTAGATTTTTGCGTAAAGCAGAAAAAGATATCAAACGTAACCAACGTCGTATTTACAAACATAAAAAGGGTTCAAACAAACGACGTAAATCAAGAAAAATATATGCTCGTAAACATTTAAAAGTAAGTAGGCAGCGTACCGAGTTCGCAAAAAAAATTGCCAGAGCGCTTGTACAATCTAACGATTTAGTCGCCTATGAAGATTTAATTGTTAAGAACATGGTAAAAAACCACTGCCTTGCAAAGTCAATTAATGATGTCGCATGGAGACTTTTTAGGCAGTGGCTTGAGTATTTTTCTAATAAATATGGCCGTAAAGCGGTAGCTGTTAAGCCACACTATACAAGTCAAATATGTTCCGCCTGTGGAGTTAAAGTTAAAAAATCTCTATCAGTTAGAACGCATACTTGTAAGTGCGGTTGTACTCTTCAGCGCGATATAAACGCGGCTATCAATATTCTTGAAAAAGCTAGGGGAGGGCATCCCCAAAGTAACGCTCAGGGAGTAGTAACCTCTACTCTACTTGGTGAAAACCTGGTAGAGCAAGTAACTACGATGAACTGAGAATCCCTGTCTCTTCAGAGCAGGGAGTGTCAATGAAGAGAATCATAGATAGAATTAAGAATTCTCGATTTAGTTTGTATTTTAATTTGATCAAACAAATCAAAAATAACGCGCCAACCAATGATAAATCCCTATAACATGGCACAATAATACGGATCACTCACTATCTGTAACGATTAATATGGTAACCATCAACGATAATTACCTCAAACTCAAAGCCGGCTATTTATTCCCGGAAATTGCGCGGCGAGTCAATACCTTTGCCGAAGCCAACCAGGGGGCGCAAATCATTAAACTGGGGATTGGAGATGTGACCGAACCGTTGCCCCAAGCCTGCCGGCAGGCGATATCAAAAGCCGTGGAAGAAATGGGCGATCGCGATAGCTTTAAAGGATATGGCCCCGAACAGGGTTATCTGTGGTTACGGGAAAAAATAGCTGAGGATGATTTTAAAGCCCGTGGTTGTGAGGTAGATGCATCGGAAATCTTCATCTCCGACGGTTCTAAGTGCGATACAGGTAATATTCTCGATATTTTTGGCAAAAATAACAAAATTGCAGTTACCGACCCAGTTTACCCCGTTTATGTGGATACCAATGTGATGGCGGGGCATACGGGGCCGGCTAATGATGCGGGAGAATATGAGGGTTTAGTTTATTTACCGATTACCGCTGAAAATAATTTTACTGCTGAAATTCCGAGGGAAAAAGTCGATTTAATTTATCTCTGTTTTCCGAATAATCCCACGGGGGCAACGGCAAGTAAAGCAGATTTAAAAGCATGGGTTGATTATGCTAAAGCCAACGATGCGATTATTCTGTTTGATGCGGCTTACGAAGCCTTTATTACTGACCCCGAACTCCCCCATTCGATTTATGAAATTGAAGGGGCAAGAGATTGCGCGATAGAGTTTCGATCATTCTCTAAAAATGCAGGTTTTACAGGGACTCGCTGTGCCTTTACCGTTGTGCCGAAAACATTAACCGCCAAAACGTCTGATGGAGAAGATGTGGAACTTTGGAAGTTATGGAATCGTCGTCAATCGACTAAATTTAATGGTGTTTCTTATATTATTCAGCGAGGGGCAGAAGCGGTCTATTCAGAAGCCGGAAAAACCCAAATTAAAGAATTAATTGGTTTCTATTTAGAAAACGCTAAAATCATTCGAGACCAACTTTCTGCTGCGGGTTTAGAAGTGTTTGGCGGTATTCATGCCCCTTATATTTGGGTGAAAACGCCAGCGGGTTTATCCAGTTGGGATTTCTTTGATAAACTCTTGCAAAATTGTCATGTTGTCGGCACACCGGGTTCTGGTTTTGGGGCTGCGGGTGAAGGCTATTTCCGGATTTCTGCTTTTAATAGTCGGGCTAATGTCGAAGAAGCGATGAAACGTATTACCAGTCAATTCAAGGCATAAGCTGCTTTGGTGCGTCGAGGGGCGCACCTATAACGTTACTTGTTCCACGGCCATTTTGTCCCCATTTCAGTTAAAGCCGAAAAGATTAGGTAAGTAATGAGTAATCCTATTCCCATTAAAAAAGGGAGCAAATCATCCATCAGTTGTCTTTTAATAATAAATGAATTGTTGATTTAACAAGATAGTCATCACTTTAGCATTTACCTGAATCGTAGCGCTATGATCTTCGCATAGCGTGCGTTGCGATCAAAAAAAATACATAACTGACTCAATTTGTGAAATATGTAGGGGTAGGTGGATACCTTATTTGAAGACTTTCCTCGTCTTCTCTGCTTGGGGTAAATTAATCAACGAACAGCCAAATATAGGCTGTTTTTCTTTGTGCAGTTGGGATTAATGCCTACAAATCGATTGAGTTGTATAATTAAGAGTCATTGCTACAGGCCTATTTAAAATCGGCTTCGGTGCGTAGCGCGAGCGACAACGCGGTAAAATAATCTTCAGTCACTTTAGGAGATTACCGTTACTATGCCTCAAGCGGTCGGTGTGATTCAAACCCTTGGTTTTCCTGGTGTACTCGCTGCTGCCGATGCCATGGTCAAAGCCGGACGAGTCACCATAGTTCATTTTGACAAAGCAGAAAGTGGTCAGTTTATGGTTGCCATTCGAGGAGGGGTTTCGGAGGTAAAACCCGCGATGGAAGCCGGAATTAGGGCGGTAGAAGAAACATTCGGAGCTAAACTGATGACTCACTACACTATCCCAAATCCACCTGAAAATCTAGAAGCCATCTTGCCAATTGCTTATACGGAGGAAAGCTTACCCTTCCGAGTTTAGTTAAAACATTAGCATTAGCAACTGAATTAGCATCGGCTAAAGCTTAACATAACTTTTAGATTGATTTTGAAGGTCACCGATCTTCCTACAATCAATATAGTCGCAACTATCGCAGATCAAGAAATTGCTCAGGAGAGAATTAATGTCACAACAAGCCGTTGGTGTAATTGAAACGAAAGGATTTCCGGGTGTACTCGCCGCCGCCGATGCCATGGTCAAAGCCGGTCGGGTTACCTTAGTGGGGTATATTCGAGTCGGAAGTGCGCGGTTTACCGTGATTATTCGGGGAGATGTATCAGAAGTCAAAACATCGATTGATGCTGGAATTGCAGCGGTGGAGAAAGTCTTCGGGGCAACCTTAGAAACCTGGGTGATTATTCCTCGTCCTCACGAAAACGTGGATGCTGTTCTTCCAATTAATTATACTGAAGCCGTTCAACCTTACCGGGACGCAGTCGAAGGTTTAACCTTGCCTGGAATTTCTGGTCGTTCTATCTAATCTGGGCGGATCGTGCATCAATTCAGTTAGAGGTTAGAATAGAGGTAGGTTAATCTGATTACACTTGTGCTATACAATCACATCAACCATTCTAACCTCGATTCGGGCAAGTTCCGTGATGCCTTAAAAATTGGAATTCACTATCAATTATTAGGTATATTTGCCAGTTTTTGCCGAAAACAGCTAGGATGTAACAGACTAACAATAATGTATCCTATCCAGAGGAGGAATGATTTCGAGTGAGTTTGTTAGATAAAATTTTCAAGCATCAAAATGACAGCAGAACCTCATTTGCCCCTGCAGAAGCGTTCGCTGCCATTGCTGTTTCTGCTACGGTCTCCGATGGTTTTTTGACGGATGATGAACGTCAGCGCATGGTTTTACTGTTATCAGAATTACAACTGTTTTCTGGATATTCAGAACAACGACTGCGGGATTTGTTAGAAGATATGTTTAACCTACTCTCAGTCAAAGGGATTGATGCCTTGGTGGCAGTGGCACGAGAGTCATTACCGGCGGAGTTGCAGGAGTCGGCTTTTAGTGTTGCAATTGATCTATTGCTCGTTGATGGGGTGTTATCGGCTAAAGAAGAAACCTTTCTCACTCATCTTTGGCAAATTATGGATATCTCAGCACAAACTGCCTCAGAAATTTTGGATGCCAAGCTAGAAGAACATCATCCAGATTATCAAGAACCCTAACTTAATATCTCCTGATAGGCTTGAATCATTTGAGTGGCAATGGCTTCCCAACTATAATGTTCTAAAGCATAAGCCTGACCCTTTAACCCTCGGGTTCGACGTTCGCTTCCATTGTCTAGGGCAGCTTTAATTAAGTTGGTCATATCACTCACTTCACCCAGTCCTACCCATCCTGCTTCAGCTTGTTGAACCGCTGGCCAAATTTGCACCCCCTTTGAGATCACTACAGGTACACCGGTCACCATCGCTTCAGCCACTGCAATTCCGAAATTTTCATAATAAGACGGCAATACGAATAAATCTGCACTTTGCAACAATGCAGCTTTTGCTTGTCCAGTGACAAATCCTGTTATTGTTGTACAGTCAGATAGGGGCGATCGCTGAATTTGTTGTCTAATTTTTTCTTCATATTCAGGATCTTGTGGATTAGCCCCCGCCAGAATAAACTGAAATTCTGTTCCAGCGGCTAGTACATTCTCCAAAGCTGGGATCAAAATATCCAAGCCTTTTTTCGGTTCAATTCGGGATAAAAACAAAATCCTTGGGGGTTGAGAACTGTCTGAAGTGCTTTGAACTATTTCAGTCGGAGGATTTACTCCCAATGGCATCACAATATCCCGAGTTGTAGCCCCAAACCGTTCAGAGATGCGAGCTTCTTCAACACTTGTAAAATGTAACGCAGCAGCCCCGGCTATGTTGGAACGTTCTAATAAATCAGCGTAAAGTTGCTTCAGTTTTTGCTTTTTTCTCAAATCTGCGGGATCGAGAGTTCCCAATGGCCGCAGAATATAAGGTAAGTTTTGCGATCGCGCGACGGTGGCCGACAGTGAACTAATCGGAGAAAATAAAGCATGAATATGGGCTAAATCATAATCTGAGGCATTTTGCCACAACCACTGTAATAAACTGAGGGAAAATTTATAGCGCCGAAAGGGAGAACAGCGGTAATAACGGACGGTATAACCCTCTTGGTCAACGGGTTGGTTTAAAGGCACGGCTAATGGCGGTTGGCCGTTATCTCCATTAGCATCTGTGGTAAGAATCGTGACTTCAACTCCAAGATCTGCTAAAGCCGCAGACAGACCCCGCACCATTTGACTAGGGCCACCATAAACGAGAGAAATAGAGGGGATAATTTGTAAAATTCGCATGGTGGGTCAATTCTTATTCGTTATAAGTTATGATTCCCAGCTTCAGCCAACCTCGCACAGGGAATTGTACAAAACTTTAAAAAGCTGCTGCGCCTGCTTCGGCTACACTGTGATCTTGTTCTCCAGATCCCCCACTGACTCCAATTGCACCTACGACTTTTCCGTCTTGTTTAAGAGGAATTCCCCCGGCAAAAACCATGACTTTTCCGTTATTTGAAGCATGAATTCCAAAGAATTGATCGCCCGACTGACTATTAGCGGCTAAATCTTGAGTGGTAATATCAAATGCTCTCGATGTCCAAGCTTTTTTAATGGAAATATCGATACTTCCCAGCCAAGCGCCATCCATCCGTACATGAGCCACTAAATTACCGCCACTATCTGCGACTGCAATATTCATCGGCTGGCCAATTTCTACGGCTTTTTGTTCTGCTGCGGCAATGACTCTTTTAGCGTCTGCTAAGGTGACCATGTTATTTTCCCAATTATTGAACCGTTGCAATTTTACCCTACAATAGTGCAAGATAACGGGAGGATTTAAGATTTATTTTGAAACGGCATTAAGTCTTAACAATCGCCTTCTATGGCTGTTTACTTTCAATAGGAGAACTAAAAATAGCAAAATCTGTGAGTGATTTCACGATTTATGATTTGCAGTTTTCTGGCACAGAGTCATATACAATTTAAATATTATTCAATCACTTGTAAATTTTGCAAATTTTGCTGAGGAATTCCTAAACCGAGTAAGATTGTATAAGCCATAATTTGATATCCGGCTAAATTCGGATGAACTCCATCACGAGTGAGAATATTTTGACGGTTGCCGCCGTAGCGTTGATAGGTTGAAATGACGTGTTTGAAGGGAATATTTAAATCAATATATTGACAGGCTCTTTGTTGAGAGATTTCTGCCATCGCGGCAATATATTGGGTGAGTCTTAAGTTTTCTGGACTATTAAGATTTTCAGAGACTAATGTGGGCGATAATAATAAAATTGAAATATTTTGAGCTTTGGCTGACTGTATCATCGCAGTTAAATTCTGGCGATACCGTTCTAAGTCTGCGGCTGGATTTTGGGTATTTCGTAGGCTTTGCATGGCATCATTAACCCCGACATTAATAATAACTAAATCAGGATTTTGAGCAATAACATCTTGCTGAAAACGATTGCTTAAATCTTCCGCTTTATTTCCTGAAACGCCAGCATTAATTAATTGTATGGGTTGTTGAGGATATAACTGATTAAGATACTGTCGCATCAGCCAAATATAACCGCCAAATTGACCGCCTGCTTGAGTAATACTATCTCCGATGAGAATAATTTTTTGTTTTCCTTGTAGGGGAATAGGAACTTGTGTGATGGGTTGAGCAGTGGCTTTGACAGAGATGAATTGTACCGGGAATGTTAGACTCACTCCGATAACGAATGGAGTGATTGTTAATGGGAGTAAAATTTGTTTGACAGGAATCATGATCTAAACTGCAATATTCGAGGGAATCAAGACAGATAAGAAAATCCAGTTTACATCATACTCTAAGGTGGACGGGCGGGCTAATTTAACCGATGTAATTGTATCGTTGTTTTTGGTATGACAAAAGAAATCAAGGGGTATCAAAGACATCCCCTTGCAGCAATTGAGCAATATGCGATTGTTCATTCCGACCTGTTTAACCAGGTATATCGAGCATCATATCACAAAGCTGATGATTATCAGAATCCTTTCTTCTGCTTTTAGATATTGAGTATCATTTCACGATTACTCGCCCATGACAAAGGAGTCATTATCTACAGCGGGTGAGTCGTAGGGTTGCTGTAGGTCGAGGGGTGCGGTGACTGTGCCTCGGACGGTAACGTATTCAACCTGGATATCTTCCGATTGATCTAAAATAATGGGACGACCTTGGGTGACTAAATCTACTTGTTTAACAGCCGCATTGGCAACTTTTTCTAGTATGATGCCATCAAGCTGATGAGATTTAGCCGTCGGAGAAGGATGAGCTGACCGTAAGCTGAAACCGCGTAACTGAATGTCTTTGAGACTCTCTGTTTCAGCGTTGTCTGGCTTAACGATGATAAATGCATTCTTGTCCGTGGGTTCAAACCGAGCTTGTAAAATAGTTCGTTCTGCATCTTGTCCCCGTAGAATGAGATGACTGCGACTAATTTGTAATGGACGAGATAAATCTAGTTCTCCTAAGGGTAAATTAATCTGAATAATGCTATTTTTCGGCGCGTTATCAATTAATCCTTGTAATTTTTCGGCATCGTCTTGATTATCGTTGGGTAAAATACCATGTTCTGCTGCTTCAATCACTTGAGTGTTAAGTTGTTCAATCGGTGCTTGTCGCTTCACCCACCAAGTGCCAATATCTTGAACCGGAGTTAAAATACCAAACCAGAACCACAGTAACATGACGGTAAAGGCAATGGTTTGAGTTACAATGGCAAACCGAGCGACATTGACTTGTACATGGCGTGCCATACCTTTAGTTTGAACTTTAATACCCTGGTTTCCTCGGTTATTCCAGCTTTGCTTGGCCATGTTCATTTGGTTCCAAACCTTAATCACCGCTGAAGCCCACTGCGTTGCCACCAGAATGGGAAAATGAATCGGTTTGAGGTGAGACGGACGACCCATGAAAATAATCAGTAACATGATCGGCCGACTAAAACAAACCCAGGACAGAATTAACCCAGCTAAACTCCATTTACCCAGTAGTAGCGACAACATTAACAAACCGGGGGTAATTAATGAAGTCCACATACTGATGCGTTGGTCAAGCAAACACCACCAGGGAAACAGTCCTGAAACTCTAGGGCCCAAGCCGATGGCGCGATCGCTATTTCGTAGCATATTCCCAAACCAACGCCGCATATTATCATAAGCCCGTTTTGTGACAGAACCGGAGTGGGTTTCGAGGGAATTAACCATCGCATCGGGGATGTAAATCATGTCCAAGCGCCAACGCAGTAGGGAATACCAAGTACTTTTATCATCCCCAGAGAGAAACTTAAACCGTCCCCATAACCAGTCATCTAAAGAGTCACTTTCTAACTGATCGATAAAGCTATCGTGGAAAGCAGCGCGGGAATGGAACAGAGAAAAGCGCCCGGTTAAACAAAGAACTTTGCGGGAGAGGGACAAAGAAGACATTTGATAATGTCGTTGGCAAAACCGCAGGTGAAACCACTCTGAGAAGATATAAGATCCTTTCACAACGGGCGTTTCATCAGTGGTTAACGCCCCTAATTTCGGAAACAGGTTGAAAAAGGGTAAACAACCGCGCAACACGCCAGGACACAATTCTGAGTCCCCATCCATCAAGGCAACAATGGTATCTTCCGGTAAATCCAGCGTCCGTAGCACTCGCAACCCGTCCGCCATGGCTTTACGTTTCCCGTCTTTTTGGGTTAATTCATAGAGGTGAATATGTTGCAGTCCGGGATCATGTTCTTCCAGGATTTGTCGGATGGCAGCATTTTCTTCGCGGCTACTGCCATTGACTAAGATAGTAACGGGTTGACCCAGGGTTTTGGCTTCCCGCACAATGGCTTTATATACTAATTCATTCACCCACATTTTTTCTTTGTAGGTGGGAATCATAAAGCACATATGGGGTAAATCTTCGACCGCGATTTCATTGGCTTTGCGTCGCCAGCGCGGAAATACAACGTGAAGATACAAGCGGCTACGGACAACCTGCACCAAAAACCAAGACCAGCGCCACATTCCGACGATACCCATGGTAAATACGCCTGTAACACCAGCCTGGGCTAATTCTAGGGGGTCGCGTAACAGTAGTAAGCAAACAAAACCCGCCGCAGAAATTAACACCATGCCAATCCAGCCTTGTTGACTGGGATTCTGATGAGTTTGGTTTTCAGCCAAAGATGCGTTCGTCATGATAGTTGAGGAAGAAATTCTATGGGTCGGCTAGGGGGAATCATTCGTTGTTTGCCACGGGTTATTTTGGCTTCTCGGACAAACAATAAATGATTGAGGATGAAATGTGCGAATTTGCTCGATGCAGACTTAGTCTTGAGTGTTGCTATCAGGACGGGATACAACTCCATCAGAGGAACTCGGTGTAAACCAGCCTACGAATTGGTTTTTCACTTTAGTGGGTAACTCCTGAGTGGCGGAGACCACTTTATTAACGGTGGGATTGGCTTGTTTAGCGAAGGTTAACTGTGCTACTTGTCCGAGTCCACAGAGTTGTTGCGGTTGAGCGTTATTCGGATTGGGGGGAACTTTGACGGTGACCCGCTTTAAGAAGGGTTCTTTCATCAATTCGGCGGGGATGGTGGGAGAGAGCGCCTGAACCTGCATCCGACGGCCTTCTTTTTCAATTTCCGCGAAACCGTTGCTGGCACTGATGGTGCTGATGGGTTGGATTAAGTCTACTTCCCCTTCAAAAATGCCCTCTTGGTTACTGAGGCGGACATGAACGGGTTCAGTGGCATCTAAGCGACTGGCATCTTCGGCGCTGATGACGACTTCGACCCAGAGAGTATTACAATCGAGCAAGCTGACAACGGGTTCAGATTTATTCACCAGTTCGCCTTTTTCCCGTTCTGTTTTGTAAACCACACTGGTAAAGGGCGCTTTAATGGAAGTTTCAATGGGAGCGAAGTTGGGTTGATTGGCTTGCTGGCGAGCGAGAGCCTGTTGCTGTTGTTGTTGGGCGTATTCTTGCCGAATTCGTTGTTGTTCAGCCTCAACTTGTGCTTTCTGTTGGCGAACTTGGTCAATGTTATTTTGTTCTTGCTGCATTTGGCTCTGACGCTGACTATATAAATCTTCTGCGATGTTGAGCTGTTGTGCGGCATTTTCCACTTCGGCGTTGAGACTGCTCACCAGCATGGTTTGGTGTTGGATGTCTTGTTTTAAATCCGCTGCTTCTTGAGCCAAAGTATTAGAATATTTCAGGTTAACCGCGACACCAGATTGAGTGGCATTGTGAGTCACTTCTGCGGCTCGCAGCTCTTCCCGTGACTTTTGGACTTGGGCTTTAGCAGTTTCCCAAGCGGCTTGTAATTCATCGACTCGTTGCGCTGGAACTGCTCCTTGGACTTGCAGTTGGCGGAAGCGTTCGTATTCACTCCGAGCCAGATTTTCTTGAGCAATGGCTTGGTCTAAGTCAGCCTGACGTTGGGGAATTTCAGTAGCACTGACGCTGACCTCAACCGTTCTGAGTTGTTCGCGTTCCCGTTCAATTTCCCGTAACCGTGATTCTAGAGATGTTTTAGAACTTTCTGCTGATGCTAGTTGATTGCGTTTGGCTTGCAGTTGACCTTGGAAGCGAGCAATATCTTGTTGCGCTTCTTGAGCCATATCTTCGAGTTTATGATAGCGTTTGTAGTCGTCTAAAGGATTTTCAAATTCGGGTAACTCGGGTCTTAAGCTCAGTGCCGGAGCCAGTTGGGGTTGTTCGTAGAGTTTATTTTCATCGGGGATATGTTGAATCCGAGCCAGAACTTGGTCTGCTTTCACCATTGCTCCCGGACGCGCGTAAAATTCTTTGATATTACCGTACAAGGGAGATTGTAACCGGACTAAGCGACCATTAATCACCCCGTGGTTGACGACCATGTGGGACATCCGATGCCAGACGGAGGCGACTGTACCGCCAATCACTGCGACACCAACACCGACACAAGCGGCTCCCACAAACAGGCGTTGAAATGCACCGGGTTTTTTGCCGAGAACCGGATTAGCCGGTAACATTGCTTTGGGTGTGGTGGCTAGCGCCGGTTTGGTAGTGGGTACGGGTGCTGGAGCCGGATTAACCGGAGTTAATGCAGATTGATTGGCAGATGTGGGTTTATATTCAATCTGAGACGATTGGGCTGGGGGGAGTTGCGCTTCTGCCCGTTGAGATTGAGCTGGGACAATTTTAGAGGGTTTAGTGACCGCTTTAACAGGTGCAGCGGTTTTGGGTTGAGGCACCTTCGTGGGTTGAGTAGCGGGAACTTTTGCCGTGGTCGCTCTAACCGGTTGAGTTTCAACGGGCGGAGTTTGAGCGGCTTGGGGTGGAGTTTTTGGCATTTCGTCCCAACCCCAGTGATCTTCGAGGACTGAGTTGTCGGTATTGGTTTCAACAGGGGCTGACTTCCAAGACTGAGCTTGAGGAGTTTGACTGGGGGCGTGGAGGAAGTATCCTTGGAACCCATCGACTTCTAAGTTGTTGACTAAAGTCAGTCGTTGCTCGTTGGTGACAAATTTCGCAATCACCCGTCCCATAATATAGCTAATTTCTCGTAGGCGTTTGGCAATATTGGGATGATTTGGAAACGCTTCGATTTGTTCGATGAACTGTCGGTCTAATTTGACCGAATCAATCGGTAGTTGTTTGCATTGAGATAAAGTCAGTTCTCGTGTGGTGAAATTATCGACTATCACTAAACATCCGAGTGCGGTAAGGCCTCGGATGAAAGAAAGAGATGTGGAAAAATCTTGAGCAATGGTTAATTCTGGAATTTCAAAACTTAATCGTTGCGGTTCAACTCGACTGTCTCGCAACCAGGTTCGTAAATCTTGTAATAATGTTATATCTGCTAAAGCCAGTTTTGATAAGTTAACACTAATTGAGAGTTGGGGATTGCGAACTAATTGATCGATGGCTTTATCAATTACATAACGATCGATTTGGGATAATAATCCCATTTCAGAAAGAACGGGGATAAATTCATAGGGTTGGTATACTTTACCGTCATTGTCTCGCCACCGTAGCAATACTTCGTTATGTACTACCTCATAACTTCTGGCTTGATAGACAGGCTGATACCAAAGCTCAAATTCTCCGACTAATAATGATTGCTCGGCTCCTGAGTCCCAAATGGGATTGCTGCTATTTCCCGCAGGAGTTTGTACAGAAGAGGAAGTTTGAGAGAGATGGGAATTGTGATTCATTTGATCCTTGCCTGTAAATTGTGTTGGTAATACACGCTTAACTTGAATAGTGCCCTACTGCTTAAAGAGTGAAAAAAAACTCTTTAAATCTAACTCGCTCTGTCGTAAAACTTATGGGGTTTCGGAGTAGAAGACTTTGAGTCTTGCTAATAATTAACTTACAATCTATACTGAGGTTTTTATAATTCATTCAGTCAGATTTGAAGTTCTCCGTGATAACACCCACTCAACTCTATTCTCATTATACGGGTAGCGATTGGGTACTTCAATAAAGCTTCGGTAAAGCTACCCGGTTTAATTGTAAAGACTCTGTAAACTTGCCAGATTACTGATTTGATATCTATTTTTGTAATACACATCCTAATATAAAAGTGTGCGGAAAACAACAAAAAGATAAAATAAAACTCTATTTACGTTTTGTCCCTAATCTGATCTAATTTGTTCCCGACATTATGAAACTAGAGAAAATCTCAAACCTAGACTAGGAGTCTGTTTCAGGCATAATTAATTATATAAGACGTTAAAGATATTGAGTTTTTTATCATTAAATATAATCAACAATATAAAGCTTGTTGTATTTCTTAAATTAAGCAACCGTCTTGAAGGCTTCGTCATTCTATTCGACTGTTGAAAATTATCACTTCTTGTCGAGGGCAGAGGGTCGTATGTATAGAAGCAGGGGGAGAAATCAGACAGATCAAGCTTTTAGGGACGCAGAGGCAGAGAAGTTGAGGGACAGAGGGACAAAGGGCAGGATATTTAAGCTTGCCAACAGCAAAAACAATGATCAAATTCCCTGTGATATGAAATCGAGTTGAATACTGAATACATCTGCTGGCTCTAGGGGTAGTGACTAGGGGGTAAGACTGTTCGGCTATTCTCTTTAAAGCACGTATATATATCAGCAGCGATCGCAAACTGCATCACCCCCAAGCCGTTCCCTATTCCCCGTTGCCTACTGCCGCGCGCCCGTAGCGCTATAAACGATTCCACAGCTTTGGCTCAAATTACGTTAAGATTAGTAAACAAAATAAAAATATTACAGTCTGATCGACTTACAAAAATCGTAGGAGGATAGATCCCAGTGAATAAACGCTGGAGAAATGCGGGTTTATATGCATTGCTAGCCATTGTCGTTATTGCGTTGGCGACTGCATTCTTTGATAAACAACCTCAAACCCGAGACACCTGGAAATATAGTACTTTCATTCAGGAAGTCGAAGGGAACCGAGTCGAAAGAGTGAATCTGAGTGCAGATCGGACTCGGGCATTAGTCACCGCCCAAGACGGCGAAAAAGTCTTAGTCAACTTACCTAATGATCCAGATTTAATCAATATTCTGAGTCAGAATAACGTTGATATCTCCGTCTTACCCCAAAGTGATGACGGGTTCTGGTTCAAGGCCCTCAGCAGCCTATTTTTCCCCATTTTACTGTTAGTGGGTTTGTTTTTCTTGTTGCGTCGCGCCCAAGGAGGACCTGGAAACCAAGCCATGAACTTCGGCAAGTCTAAAGCCCGAGTTCAGATGGAACCCCAAACTCAAGTCACATTCGGGGATGTGGCAGGTATCGAACAGGCTAAACTCGAACTGAGTGAAGTGGTAGACTTCCTTAAAAATGCGGATCGTTTTACTGCGGTTGGGGCAAAAATTCCTAAAGGGGTTTTACTCGTTGGCCCTCCTGGAACCGGTAAAACCTTACTGGCTAAAGCCGTTGCCGGAGAAGCAGGCGTTCCTTTCTTCAGCATTTCCGGTTCAGAATTTGTGGAAATGTTTGTTGGTGTTGGGGCCTCTCGGGTTCGTGACTTATTTGAACAAGCCAAAACCAACGCCCCTTGCATTGTCTTTATCGATGAAATTGACGCGGTTGGACGACAACGGGGTGCAGGTCTTGGGGGCGGTAATGATGAACGGGAACAAACCCTCAACCAATTACTCACCGAAATGGATGGGTTTGAAGGCAATACCGGAATTATCATTATCGCGGCTACCAACCGTCCCGATGTATTGGATGCAGCTTTAATGCGTCCCGGTCGGTTTGACCGTCAAGTTGTGGTAGACCGTCCTGACTATTCGGGTCGATCTGAAATTCTCAATGTTCACGCCCGAGGTAAAACATTATCTCCTGATGTGGACTTAGATAAAATTGCGCGTCGGACACCTGGGTTTACCGGGGCAGATTTATCTAACTTGTTAAATGAAGCGGCGATTTTGGCAGCCCGTCGTAACCTCACAGAAATTTCGATGGATGAGGTGAATGATGCCATTGACCGCGTTTTAGCAGGACCTGAGAAGAAAGATCGGGTGATGAGTGAAAAACGCAAAACGTTAGTGGCTTATCATGAAGCGGGTCATGCTTTAGTCGGGGCGTTAATGCCAGACTATGACCCGGTGCAGAAAATCAGTATTATTCCTCGCGGTCGTGCCGGAGGGTTAACCTGGTTTATGCCCAGTGAAGATCGGATGGACTCTGGTTTGTTTAGTCGGTCTTATCTACAAAACCAAATGGCGGTTGCCCTCGGTGGCCGTATTGCGGAAGAAATCGTTTTCGGCGAAGAAGAAGTCACCACTGGTGCTTCTAATGACCTCCAGCAAGTGACACGGGTTGCCCGTCAGATGATTACTCGTTACGGTATGAGTGACCAACTTGGGCCTGTGGCATTGGGTCGTCAACAAGGGAATGTGTTCCTCGGTCGCGATATTATGTCAGAACGCGATTTTTCTGAAGAAACTGCCGCTGCCATTGATACCGAAGTGCGTCAGTTGGTAGAAGAAGCTTATCAACGGGCGAAACATGTGTTGACAGAAAACCGTCACATTTTGAATCAATTGGCTGATGTTTTGATAGAAAAAGAAACAGTAGACTCGGAAGAGTTACAAGAATTGTTGGCGAATAATGATGTGAAAATGGCGGCGATCGCGTAGCCTCTTGGTCACAAGAATCGCGTAGCGTGCCATTAAGTGTATCGCTTCATTGTAAGCTCGTGTCTTTTCACAACTAAACTGATGAAGGGCTATCTAGGCTATTGCTTGGGTAGTCCTTTATTTTTTCTTAAGATTTGGTCTGTTTGAAGAAAGCGTATAATTTCTTTCAAGAGAGTTATATCATATTATTTATAAAGAATGATATATTTTAGACAGAATTGATAGATACCTTATCTATACAATCATTGAAACTCGAATCATTCTCTACTGATGAGATTCAGCTATAATAAATAACCGACTTAATTGCTGTATCTAATTTTACAAAATAGAGATTTTATCGACTTTCGTTTCAATATCAGGGTTTCATGAGAATCAATCGTAATATTTTGGCAAAAACGTCCCGAAACCTACCTTATCCTCTCTGTATTAAAGAATTAATGGATGGGCTAGACGAAGCGGACGGATATTAACTTTAATAACATCAACGAGAGAATAACTCGTTACATAGACATGAATCAACCCACAAAGCCGAACCCTTCTTCCCATGCTGCTAGTCATAGCAGAATGTGCTCTTCAATGACCTCACAAAACCCCCATCGTTTACTGGTCGAACAAATGCCAGTTGCCATGGCAATGGTAGATGATCAAATGCATTACCTTGTTGCCTCTCAAGCATGGCAAGAAATGTTTCAGTTAGAAGCCGAATGGGTAGGCTATTTTCACAATGATTTATTTCCTCATTTACCTCAAACTTGGTCGGAAAAAGCCAGTCGTTGCTTAGCCGGAAATCTAGAACAATGGGAACAAAGTTGTTATGTTTCCCTGCGTAATGGTTCGGTGCAATGGATGCAATGGAAAGTGCAATCCTGGCGGGATCAGACAGGTAAAGTTGGGGGGTTGATTTTAATGATCCAAAATGCCTCAACGGCGGATATTTTGATTCCTGACCCGATGATGGTACAAACCAATGAAGCGGTTTTATGGATTACATTAGAAGGTTATATTTGTTATGCAAATGAAGCGGCTTGTCATTGTTTAGGGTATCATCAATTAGAGCTTTTACAACTCAGAATTGATCAAATTGACCCGGATATGGTTGCCGTGGTTTGGCAAGATCATTATGAACAACTGACTCAGTATAATAATTTAAGATTCAACGCTCATCATCAGACCCAAACTGGAGAATTTTTTCCTGTTTCTGTTCGGGCTCATTATTTAGATATAAACGCTCCTGAGCCGATTGTTGCCTGGTGGATAGAAAGTATAGCGGATAAAAAAGCCAATGATGAGGCAGTCACGGCTTATAAAGATCAATTACTCGCAGTACTTAATGCGGTACCCGGTTTAGTGTCTTGGATTAGTTCAGATTTAAAATATGTAGGCGTTAATCAACATTTAGCAGAGACTTATAATCTTCCCGCAGAAGCTTTTATCGGTCAACCCGTTGGTTTTTTAGAAACTAGCCCTGAGTTT
This sequence comes from Microcoleaceae cyanobacterium, assembly GCA_049647265.1. GTDB lineage: Bacteria > Cyanobacteriota > Cyanobacteriia > Cyanobacteriales > Microcoleaceae > JAAURB01. The sequence continues at coordinate 188,344 of JBARXJ010000071.1, read as the reverse complement.
AATCAACTGGTTTATGATTTCTTTGCCAGTGAAAACTGGATGGAATCTCGTGAAGTAACGACTTATATCGGCGAAAAACCCCGAACCTATTTAATTCGTGCTCAAAAATATCAACGAGGCTCAGCGGCTGTTTTTGTTGGTTTGGATATTACAGAACGCATTGAAATAGAATCAGCTTTACGGGAAAGTCAACAGCAAGAAATCCGTAAACAAGCGAGCTTAGAAACCACGTTAAAGCAATTACATCAGACTCAGCTTCAACTGATTCAAGCTGAAATGAAGTCTTCATTAGATCAAGTTGTGGCGGGAGTGGCTCACGAAATTAATAACCCGGTGAGTTTTATTTATGGTAATCTCTTTCATCTAGGTAGCTATACCAAAGATTTAATTGAAACGATTAAATTATATCAGCATTACTACCCGAATCCTCCGGCTGCAATTAGCAGTAATTTAGAGGAGATAGAATGGGATTATTTACAAGAAGATGTCCCTCAGCTTTTGGACTCTATGACAGTCGGGGCGGAACGGGTTCGAGATGTGGTTAAAGCGTTGTATCATTTTAGCAATTTAGATAAAGAAGACCAAAGAAAGGTCAATTTAGAGGATAGTTTAGAGTGTGTATTACTACTGTTAAAAAATAGACTACTCGCGAGAAAAAAATCAAGCGGTATTCAGTTAACTAAAATCTACAGCTCATTGCCTTATATTAATTGCTATCCTGGACAATTAAATCAAGTCTTTTTTAATCTAATCAGCTATATTATTGATTGCTTAGAAACTGAAATCACAGAAAAGACACTTGTTCAACCTGCTACCTTAAGTGTCAAAACTGAAGTGGTAGATATTGACACAGTCAGAGTCTTGATTTCTGGCAATACAACGGCTATCAATTCAGAAGTCTGTCAACAGATGTTTGAACCCCCTGCACACCCTTCTCTCAATTGTCAACATTGCGGAAAAATCGGATTATCAATTGCTTATATGTTAGCCACTCAGCAACTCGGGGGTGAGTTAAAATGTGTTTCTCAACCCGGTGAAGGCATTACTTTTAAAGTGACTATCCCTCGGAAACTTTCGCCTGTTTCTAAACATTTTTGTTTATTCTAGAAAATAGTTGAATTTAAAAAGAGTAAAGAATCAAGATACATCAGATAAAATTTAACCATTTTTCGTTGAGCAAAGTAATAGTTTGAGGTGAGGCGCTGAGAACCTCTCCCCAACCCCTCTCCTGCAAGGAAAGGGGCTTCTACATCTTTGAAAAACAACAAAAAATTCTTGTTTTTGAAGCCTCTCTCCACCTCTGGGGTTTTTTCTCCGAAGTTGCGCCTCACGTTAATTTACAATTAACACCCGACAATCTTAAAACAAAAAATAACGCTGTGCCATGGGTAAGATTTCGGCTGGTTCACAGGTTAATAATTCTCCATCTGCCCGAACTTCATAGGTTTCTGGGTCTACTTCCATATTCGGTAAATACTGATTTAATTTCATATCATTTTTACTTAATTCACGGGTATTTGAAACAGCAACAGCAGTTTTTTGTAAACCAATTTGTTCGGGAATTCCGGTATTAATAGAAGCTTGAGAAACGAAGGTTAAACAAGTTGAAGAAATTGCCCCGCCATAACTCGCAAACATCGGCCGCATATGAACCGGTTGGGGTGTAGGAATACTGGCATTCGGGTCTCCCATTTGCGCCCAAGTAATCATCCCCCCTTTCATGACAATTTCCGGTTTAATGCCAAAGAATGCTGGTTTCCATAAACATAAATCAGCCAGTTTTCCTTCTTCGACTGAACCCACATATTCAGCAATGCCATGGGTAATTGCCGGGTTAATTGTGTATTTGGCAATGTAACGTTTGGCGCGGAAATTATCGTGAGTTTCGCTATTATTTTCAGGAGAAGGAAGTAAGCCGCGTTGAACTTTCATTTTATGGGCAGTTTGCCAGGTTCTAATAATCGTTTCTCCCACTCTTCCCATCGCTTGAGAATCGGAGGCAATCATACTAAATGCCCCTAAATCATGTAAAATATCCTCGGCTGCTATTGTTTCTCGACGAATTCTTGATTCTGCAAATGCCACATCTTCGGGGATATTTTTATCTAAATGATGGCAAACCATCAACATATCGAGATGTTCTTCTAAGGTATTCATCGTGTAAGGACGAGTGGGATTTGTTGAAGAAGGCAAGACATTTTTTTGACCACAAACTTTAATAATATCGGGGGCATGACCGCCGCCCGCGCCTTCAGTATGGTAAGTATGAATCACACGATTTTTAAAGGCTGCAATGGTATTTTCAACAAAACCTGCTTCGTTTAATGTATCGGTATGAATGGCAACTTGAACATCATAATCATCGGCAACAGTTAAACAAGTATCTATCGTTGCAGGTGTAGTTCCCCAATCTTCATGTAGTTTTAAACCCATCGCCCCGGCTATCACTTGTTCGACTAAACCTTCCGGTTTTGCGCTATTTCCTTTACCTAAAAACCCTAAGTTGATTGGGAAGGCATCAGCGGCTTCTAACATTCGATAAATATTCCAGGCCCCCGGTGTACAAGTGGTGGCATTTGTTCCCGTTGCAGGGCCTGTTCCTCCCCCTATCATTGTCGTAATTCCTGATGCAATGGCTGTCTCTATTTGCTGCGGACAAATAAAGTGAATATGGCTATCAATTCCCCCGGCTGTGAGGATCATTCCTTCCCCAGCCACTGCTTCGGTTGCAGGCCCAATAATAATATTAATATTGTCTTGAATATAGGGATTTCCGGCTTTACCAATTTTGACAATTTTACCGTCTTTGATGCCGATATCGGCTTTAACAATACCCCACCAATCTAAAATTAAAGCATTGGTAATTACCACATCAACCGCCCCCTCTTCACGGGAAATCGGAGACTGTCCCATGCCATCGCGGATCACTTTTCCGCCGCCAAATTTTACTTCTTCGCCGTAAGTTGTATAATCTTGTTCAACTTCAATGATTAATTCAGTGTCAGCCAGGCGAATGCGATCGCCAACCGTCGGGCCAAAGGTTTCAGCATAGGCGCGGCGATCCATTCGATAACTCATTGCGGTTTTCCTGTGATTAGAACGTCTTTATTTTAAAAGATTATGGAACATAAACGGAAGTGGTTTCAATCCCTAATTCTGCCCGCCATTGTTCGATGGGTTTATCCCAATGTTCTTCCCATTTTTGGGCGATAAAAGGCTTTGCTTTTGCCCCCATCCGGTATCCAATGGCAATTTGATCTAATAATCGATCTAAATCGGTTGGAGATTTCATTAATGTCTTTAATAAACCGCCTGCCACTAAGATAATTGTTAGAGGGAAATGAGTTTGGGCTAAGGTAAACGCTTGTAATCCTAATTCTCCAATGACATCGGTATCAAAGTTAGTAATGGCGTGCCAAATATCATGGGTTTGTCGGGTTCGTAAAATAATATAACTCAAATCATCTTCTAGTTCAACTTTACGATAAAATTCTGGATCAAAATTTTCCTGTTTCATCTTAGCAGCATAAACATATCCTAAAGAATCTTGAGGATAAGTAATTAACCGATCTAAATCAGGTGTAGCAGGCAAATAACGTTCTGCTAAAACTTCAGCAACTCCGGGTTGAGATCGGATATATTCGACTGCGAGTTGATTGGCTTCAGTCTTTCTTAATCCTTCACTAATATCAAAAATCGTGTCAGTATTATCTGGATCTTTGATGAAAGAAGCAAATCCTTTTAAGGTTTTGAGAAAATCAAGATTAAAACGGGGTAAACCAATAAATAACATGAGAACTCCTACAAAAGTTGTATTTTAATATCATGAGAGTTGACCGTTAATTTTGGCATTAAAACCGTAAATTTGACGGCTTCCTCCCAAGGCAACCAGTTCAATTTCTCGTTGGTCTCCGGGTTCAAATCGAACCGCTGTTCCGGCTGGGATATTTAACCGCATTCCTAAGGTTTGTTCGCGGTCAAATTCTAACGCCTCGTTCACTTCATAGAAATGAAAATGAGAACCTACTTGAATCGGACGGTCACCTGTATTTGATACTTGGATTATTCGGGTGGTTCGATCCGGATTCAGTACAATTTCACCTTTTTTTACAAAAATTTCACCAGGAATCATAAAACTTATTCTAAAACAAATTAAGGGGAATCTTACTATTTTAAATGATAGGATTGTGAACCGTAACCAGCTTTGTGCCATCTGGAAAAGTGGCTTCGACTTGCACTTCTTCAATCATTTCTGCAATGCCTTCCATCACATCGTCTCGTTGCAATAAAGTTTTGCCATAATTCATCAAATCTGCTACTGTTTGTCCTTCCCTAGCCCCTTCTAAAATTGCAGCCGAGATATAAGCCATCGCTTCGGGATAATTTAACTTTAATCCTTTAGCTTTACGTCTTTCTGCTAATAATGCAGCCGTAAAAATTAATAGTTTATCTTTTTCTTGTGGCGTTAATTGCATTTCTCTGTGAACACCTTGATTAAATCTTCCAAACTCGCGGCAAACCCGTTACAGATTTACCATTATATTGGCGTAGAAGTTGCCAAACTTTCGTAAACCAGTCTATCACCTCTTGCGTCGAATTTCCCCGATAACGACACAATAAACCGGACAACAATAAAGTGACCCCAGTTTCTGCCTCAGTATCTTGTGGATTTGACAAACCTCTTACTTTCTTCAACATCTCTTTAGAAATCGGTTTTCCTAGCCAAGATAAACTACCAACGATAGGTTTTTCCCTTAAACCGTGGGGACTATTAATTATTGTTTCTCCACCCGGTAACCACTGACGGTCTATCCATAATGGCTGATTATTTTGCCACACTTCTGTACAAGAACGCCAGTTTCCGGTTAAAAATTGTTCACCTCTAGCCGTCCGTCCAAACCGAGTAATTTCCCACCCTAACCAAGTTGCATTTTCTGCTAAATTAACCCGTAAATCTTGACGATAAATTGCGCCATTAAAAACTATTGTTTCTCGAGGTATCCACTCACAATATCCATTATCTTCTACATCAATTTCTATCTTTTGTTGTGCCTGCTGACCATTACTTCGATAAACTTTACTTGCCGCCGCAGTGGTAATCACAGCATGAGAATTAGACTGTAAATGAATATTTTGATTCAGGCGATCGCCTCCCACAATTCCCCCCGCCGTATGTAATATAGTACTATGGCAAATCTCTTGACCTTCAGGATAAAAAGACCGTTGAATTTTCAAAGGGGCTTTACTATACCCTTCAATTAATTGAGTAGAATCCTGTCTATATTCATAACTTAATTTTAGCAACCCTTCCCAATTATTCGTCATTTTTTCTTCGTTATTCGCTTTTAATCTATTAAAAATTAACCTAAAATTATCCTTTGTAGTTTAATTAAATTAAATGAGATTGAATAAACGACTGAACCGCCTCCAACCCCTGTTTACTTTTCAAATTTGTAAACACAAAAGGTTTATCCCCTCTCATCTTCTTTGTGTCTCTCTCCATCACATTTAAATCCGCATTCACAAAGGTTGCTAAATCAATTTTATTGATCACTAATAAATCTGACTTTGTAATTCCAGGGCCACCTTTACGAGGAATTTTATCACCCGCCGCTACATCAATCACATAAATTGTAATATCCACTAATTCTGGGCTAAAAGTCGCCGCTAAATTATCTCCACCACTCTCTACAAACAATAAATCTAAATGATTAAACTGTTCTTCTAATGTTTCAATTGCAGATAAATTAATTGACGCATCTTCTCGAATGGCTGTATGAGGACATCCCCCTGTTTCTACACCCATAATTCTATCCGCCGTTAAGGCTTGAGAACGGACTAAAAACTGTGCATCTTCTTGTGTATAAATATCATTTGTAACCACCGCAATTTGATAAGTTTCTCGCATTAGCTTGCATAAAGCATCGACTAACGCTGTTTTTCCCGAACCCACTGGCCCTGCTATCCCAACTCGTAATCTTGTCATTTTAATCAGTTTCAATGAATAATTTTACAGTTTAACCTAAAAAGCTTAACTACGAAATAGGCGAGTATATTGAGTTTCATGCGCCATACTCGCTAGACCTAAACCCCAGTTACAACTGACAAGGTTATCATCAGATAAAGCTAATATTTCTTGAGTTGATTCTATAATAATTGGATGTAATTTTAATAGTATTTTTTGTCCGGCTGTTTGTCCTAATGGAATCAGTTTAATACCGGCTGTGATTAAATTACTTGCCCAACTTTGAAGATATCCTAGAACGGCATAATTTATATCAATTTGCCAACTTGCAGCAGCCATTCCAAACGCAACTGCATAATTACAAGGTTTCCCCACTGCTTCAATACATTTTTTTAAATTAGGGATTTCTTGAACATGATTTAATTCGAGTAACAGTCGAGATAAACTATTTCCCATTTGCCAGCTTTGTTCTCGTAATTCTGAAGATTCACGGGCAGCACTAAGCCAATTATTCCAATCATTTAATTGAGTAAAATTTGACTGAATAGTATTGTTATAAGCACGAACCATGATTGCACCTTCCAGTCGAATTGCACCATAACTTAATTCTTGAGTTAACCAATGTTCTAAAGTATTTTTATTGGTAATAATTTCTTGTTCTACTAAATTTTCTAATCCTTCAGAATAACTATATGCACCTAAAGGTAAGGCTGGACTGGATAATTGTAAAAGTTCTAAAATCATTCAAATAATCCTATTAATGAGAGTGGTAAGCGCCTGATTCAGGATAAAAAGGAGCAGTTTCTTGTTTAAGATCTAAGCCTAAATGAATCAGCATAGATTCTAATACTGGGTCGGGAGAAAACCTTAAATAATTAGATGTAATTTCTATGGGGACATGACGATTGCCTAAATGATAAGCGGCTCGAATTAAATCAAGATCATTCTGTGAAATAACAGTGATAACCGCTTCTGGCTGAGCAATAATTTTAGTAATATAATCTGATTGTTCTGCTTTTAATAGATCCCCTTCAGTTAATAAAGTTCCTCTGGGTAATCGCAGATAGATCTGTTGACCATTGGGTAAATGAATAGACTGTCGGCTGCGAGTTCGTTGTTCTGCTGTTAAAGCTAAATCGAAATGAATTACTGTATTTATAGATTTAGATAAACGTTCTGTAAAGATGAGCATTAACTCTTGTCTCCTATCATTGATGAACTCCAATCATTATTAATTATTTTTAAGTATAGAAAAACAGAGTGACCTTTTGAGGATATTATAAAAATAATGTTATGATTAAAGAAACACTTAAAAAAATCAACATTGTCTTCAAATGGTTTCTATTTTACCTACAGTTAATTCTATTAACACCTCACAAATTCGTTTAGAGATTCGTAATTTACAACCTCAACTGGTAACTTGGCGGCGGCATTTACATCAACACCCAGAACTCGGGTTTAAAGAACAGTTAACGGCTGAGTTTATCACCCAGAAATTAACCGCTTGGGGAATTGATTATCAAGCCGAAGTCGCTCAAACGGGTATTGTAGCAACCATCGATAGCGGCACACCAGGGCCGGTTCTAGCCATTCGAGCCGATATGGATGCTCTCCCTATTCAAGAAGAAAATGACGTGCCTTACAAGTCCGTACATGACGGGAAAATGCACGCTTGCGGCCATGATGGACATACGGCGATGGCATTAGGAACGGCTTATTATTTAGCCAACCATCGCCATACCTTTGCAGGCACGGTTAAACTGATTTTTCAACCCGCAGAAGAAGGCCCCGGCGGTGCAAAACCGATGATAGAGGCGGGGGTTTTAAAAAACCCAGATGTCGATGCCATTATCGGACTACATTTATGGAACTATTTACCCCTAGGAACCCTCGGTATTCGTAGCGGGGCATTAATGGCGGCGGTAGAATTATTTGAATGTACCATTCAAGGCAAAGGAGGACATGGTGCAATTCCTCAAACTACCATTGATACCGTATTAGTTGCCAGCCAAATTGTTACGACTTTACAAACTATTGTTGCCCGCAATGTTTCCCCATTAGAATCAGCCGTGGTAACCATTGGGGCGCTTCATGCTGGACACACTCATAATGTGATTGCTGATACTGCTGAAATGGAAGGAACTGTTCGTTATTATAACCCGAATTTTGAGGGATTTTTCGGTCAGCGAATAGAAGATATTATTGCGGGAATTTGTCGCAGTCACGGGGCAAGTTATGACCTGAATTACTATTCTTTGTATCCCGCTTTAATTAATGATCCTCGGATTGCTAATTTAGTTCGCAGTGTGGGTGAAACAGTGGTTGAAACCCCTGCTGGAGTTGTACCGGAATGTCAAACTATGGCAGGAGAAGATATGGCATTTTTCCTCAAAGAAATTCCCGGTTGTTATTTCTTCCTGGGTTCAGCAAATCCTGAAAAAGATTTAGCCTATCCTCATCATCATCCCCGATTTAATTTTGATGAAACCGTGCTTTGTGTTGGGGTAGAAATGTTTGCCCGTTGCGTTGAGAAATTTAGCAAAGAACAAATTGTGTAGACATGATTTAATCTATAATGCATCCCGAATTTGGGATGCTTTACTCAAACTATCATCATCCATAATAACAATTATTCAATGTGGAAATTAAACGGGAGACGGGTATAAATTCCACGAGAATCATTCATCGCTTGTAAAGCAGCCAGTTCTTTTTGTAACTTGATAAATTCCTGGGTTAAGGGATCGGGTTTGGGTAAAGATTCTGTCACTTTTGTCTCTGACAAACTCTTAAAAATTCGCTCTTCTAGGGTGCGGCTTTTTGGATATTCTACTAACTTCCAATCTTCCTCTAATTCTGCAATCTCCGCCGCAGCCAGAATCGCATCTTCGATGCCGCCTAATTCATCCACTAAACCAATTTCTTCAGCGTCTAAGCCCGACCAAACTCGTCCTTGTGCAATTTCTTGCACCCTTGATTTGGGTATATCCCGAGACTCAGCCACTCGAGTAATAAACCGCTCATAAACTAAATCAACCATCTTCTGAATTTGAGCAAGTTCTTCCGGTGTTTTAGGGCGAATACTTGTGGTTAAATCGGCGAATTTTCCCGTTTTAACAATATCCCAAGTAATCCCATTTTCATTGGCAATTTCCTGAACATTAAACAAGACCCCAAATACCCCAATTGATCCGGTAATGGTATTCGGTTCTGCAAATATTTTATCACCCGTTGCCGCAATCCAATACCCCCCAGAAGCCGCTAAATTCCCCATCGAAATAATCACAGGTATTTCTTCTGCTTGAATTAGTTCAATTTCTCGACTAATTACTTCTGAAGCCGTTGCACTGCCACCCGGACTATTGACTCGTAATACGACAGCTTTAACATCCTCATCAAACCGAATTTTTCGTAACTGTTTGGCAATGCGATCGCCACCAATTTGTCCACTGACCCCTTGACCCTCTACAATAGCGCCTTCTGCATAAATGATCGCAATTTCATTATCGCTTTTAACATCTCCTTGACTGGCTTTAACCACATCTGAAGTTTTGGCATAAGACTTCACACTCATTTGCCGAAAGAGTTTATCTTCCTCCTCTGTTTCTTCCGTTAATTCCTTAAAATCTGTTACCAATTCATCAAAATATGCGACTCGATCCACCAGCTTTTGCTGTTTGGCATCCTCTGCCATTAAAATTCCTTGATTGTTCACAATTTGCCCAATTTGAGCCGGATTGAGATCGCGACTTGGACTAATTGAGCGAACATATTCACCCCAAATATCACTCAGTAACTGTTGGGTTTGTTCGCGGTTTTCTGGACTTAATTCTTTGCGTAAAAACGGTTCAACGGCTGACTTATATTTACCCACTCGTGTGACTTGAACCCCTACCCCAAACTTCTCGAAAGCACCGGATAAAAACATCACTTGAGCGCTTAAGCCATTCATTTCTAATGACCCTAAAGGATGAACAGCTATCGTATCAGCAACGGAACTTAAATAGTATTCTTGTTCTGTCCAATCAATATCATAAGCAATAATCGGTTTACCGGATTCTTTAAATTTTGTCAGGGATTCTCGAACTTCTTTTAATGTCGCTTGACCATTACTTGCCGATGTATTTCCCCCTTTTAAATATAAAGCAACAATACGGTCATCTTCACTGGCTTCTTCTATGGAATTTAATAACGTGCGGAGTTGAATTTGATTCGGAATTGACTCAGCTACCGCTTGTTCTAAGAGTTCTCCAGTGCTATATTCTGGATCAGAATCAGTAATATTTAAAGACAAATCAAACACGAGTACCGACTTATCTTTAACTTGTGGCCCGGTCTCTTTTGTTGCCACAGTAGCCGCTAAAAAAATCAGTCCTCCCACACCCATTGTGACAATGAGGACAAGTCCTAATAGATTACCAAGTAAACTGGCAAAGGTATATTTGAGAAAGTCTTTCATAATAGTAATGTTAAACGAAGAGAGAATAATTAGGATGTGACTCGGCAGCAGATGCAAGGATGGTTAGAACACAATACCCTAATTTTAGCTAATTTAATCACCTAAAGCCTTAATGACTTAAGATAGAATTAAGACTTTCTGGGTTCCAGACGTATTTTTCCATATCATCAGGCCAGGAGATTTCAGCAGGAGTAGCAACGGTTAACAGATTTTGATTGAGTTGATGATATAATCCGACAAAATCTCCTATAGCTAAGTTATTTTTCAGAAACGTTTGGCGCAATAGTTCAATGGTGAACATCATATTATGAGCCTCAAAAGTTCCCTCGGGAAATAAACGGGGAAATTTTAGGAATAAAATATCTTGACGATTTGTTTTGTCTTGAGTTATTCCTAACTTTTCAGGTAAAGGGTCGCCTTCAATATAGACCATCACATATTTCGGCCCTTTCACCCACGGTGAATAACCATTACCAAAGGTAAAAATATTAATAAATTTACGGCTTTCTTCTTCCCATTTTAGCTGCTGTTTTTTCCGTTGTTTAAAGTCAAGTAATCCAGCCGTTGAATTAATATATTTTCGCTTGGCTCGTAGAAGGGCTCGTCCGAGTAAAATTGTACCATGACTATCTCCAGAAAAATTAATCACCTGCTGCTTTTGAATGGCATCTAAAATAAGAATCGCGGTATTGTCAATCACAGGAGTATTCAATAAACCTAAACGATGAATGCCTGCATCAATCCAATCTAGATAAGGATTAATCGTTTTTAAAATGGGTTTTTCTTTCAAAAAAGAAGCATTATTTAAATTCGCAATTCCCGTATTTAATCGTTCTGCATAGCGACGACTGCGTTTAGAAGATTCTGCTGCAACTTGACCTAAACCGGAAATAAAAATAGCAAAGAGTTCCCGTAAATCTCCTTCGGGATAGTAGGTGATTTCTTCTGCTATCATTTCTAACGTATTTTCTGCACGAATAACATCATCAAAATCAAAGACTTTTTCACTTCCCGGATTTTGAAATTGTCCGTCATATTTTTTATCTGAAAATAATGATTCTATTAACCAGCGCCAATAAAATGATTGAAAAGTTTTAAATTTAGGTTTAGTATTCATACTGATTTAAATCTGAAAATAATCAACTAATTGATAGTAAATAGGCTTCATGTAATCGGATATTCGGAATTGTTAAGCGAACGGTTTGATTACTCACAGCAATTTGCTCTTGTCTTAAGATATCCAATTTTTGAACCACTTTTTCATCTGAATTCGGGATTCTTTTAATTGTAAACGTTAACGCTTGTCCCGGTTGACCTAAACCTAATTGCTGTAAGTTTTTTAAGGTTAAAATAACGCTAGATTTTCCCGATGAATTCCCTTGTTGAAAATAACCTAACAGAACTTGTGCTTGTTTTGTCCCATCAGAACGACTCGCTAAAGCCACAACTTGAGGATTATTTGAACGACTCATAACCCGAGAATTAAACCCATCGGCATAAGCTTTATAAACCCACCAACCTGCCCGAGGAGAAGCGTTTCCAGGTTCTACTAAACCATCCAAACTTTCATTAAAACAGTTATTTTTGCCCCCTGCATTTGGTGTCCAACAAGCCTTACAAGCGCCGTCTGCCTTGCCTCTTTCTGTATAATATAAATAGCCTAAAATCTCAGCCGGACGATATTGAGCAGTCGGCCCAATAATTTCATTTACATATAATTTTTGTATTTTAAGAGGGCTATACTTCTGGTTTTGTTGATAGGATTTTCTGGCATCATTAATATGTCCTGTAATTGAACTAATCGCATTGTCATTCAGTTCATGCCAAGATAAAAAATTCACTTCTAAATTATTCTTTAGACAAAAATCTAAGAATGCAGTAATAAAGCCTTTATCATATTTTGTAATACTCGGCCCCCCAATAATGGCAGTCGGCCCCAACTCTTCTCGTAATACTCTATAAGCCCGTTTATAGGTTTCAAAAAACTGTTGACGGCTACCATTCCAAAAGGGATCTTTTAAATCTGGTTCATTCCAAACATCCCAAATCATGTTCTTATCTTTGTGCTGTTGCGCCAGTTTTCTCACCCGTGCTTCCCAGGCTGGATAATCTTGATAAGGCCAGGGACGGTTGCCTTTTCCATATCCCCAAGTATCACTTAATAGGAGTTGAAATTGAGCGTTTAATCCGGTTAATTTAGGATAGGCATTAAACCACGAAGTCCGCCATAAATTAGGCTGTAAAGGTTGAATAACACTCGCTGGTGGGTTATCAATGGTTGCGCCATATAAAAAGCCACTCATGGAATGAATTCCGGTTTCAGGTGTGGCAAAATCGACTTCAATTTGAGCTTGTTGTTGTCCAAATACGGGTAAGGGTTGAAGGTTGAGAAAAACAATCGTAATAATTGTTGTGAGGCTGAGGATCAACCAGCGAAAAGCAAACATCTTTTTAGTTTATCTAGAGAGGAATCGATACAAAGAAGATACAGGGATAAGAAAATATTGCTAGTGTGAGTAACAATATTTTCTAAGTTAAATTAACGCAATGTGACAAATTCTTCGCCACTGGTGGGGTGAACTCCCATCGTATCATCGAAGTCTTTTTTGGTAGCACCCATATTAATGGCAATAGCAATTCCTTGGATTAATTCGGCGGCATCTTTTCCTACCATGTGCGCCCCTAAAACTTGGTCTGTATTTTGTTCAACAATCAGTTTAACCATCACTTTTTCATCAACTCCCGTTAAACTATGATACAGCGGTTTAAAGCGGCCAGAATAACATTTAATCGAGTCACCAAACTTCTCTTTGGCCTCGGTTTCTGTCATCCCCACTGTAGCAGCTTCAGGGTCAGCAAAAACAGCCGTAGCAATATTTTTATGGCTGACATAAGTCGGTTTATAACCAAATTCTGTATCAGCAAAAGCCCGACCTTCAGCCAGCGCAACAGGCGTTAAATTATCTCGATCTGTACAGTCTCCAACCGCAAAAATATTCGGTTCAGTCGTACGACAATCTGCACTAATTTTAATCGCTCCGTTTTCGGTTTCTATTCCCGTATTTTCTAACATTAATCCGGATAAATCTGGCTTTCTTCCGGTGGCACAAAGTAAAGTATCTACAATTAAAGGTTCGTCGTTTTCTCCTTTTAAAGTCAGTTTTAAACCTTCATCCGTTTTCTCAATTTTTTCGATATTACTACTCGTGCGAAATTTCACACCTTTTTTCTGCATTCCTTCTTGAACATTGCTCCGCAAATCGGGATCAAACCCGGTTAAAATCAAGTCTTTGCGAATAATTTGTGTTACTTCTGTACCTAAACCATTCATAATTCCGGCAAATTCTACCGCAATATATCCACCCCCCCAAATTGCCATCCGCTTAGGTTGTTTTTCTAGGTGAAACATATCACGAGAAGTAATGCCATATTCAACGCCTGGAACATCAACTTTCACCGGATGTCCACCCACCGCAATTAAAATTTTATCGGCTGTAATTTTACGGTCGCCTATTTCTACAGTATGAGAATCAACAAACTTTGCATATCCTTCAATCAGTTCTACCTGATTTTTCTCTAAAAAGCTAATATGAAGTTTGCTGAGTCGAGTCACTTCTTGATGCACAACCTGGGTGAGTTTTTGCCAGTCAAAATGGGTTTCTACCGGACTCCAACCATACCCAACCGCTTCTTCATAGGAATGGGAAAAACGAGAGGCGTATACCATCAATTTTTTCGGCACACAACCCCGAATGACACAAGTTCCCCCGACTAGATCGTATTCTGCGATCGCCACTTTTGCCCCATAGGAAGCTGCCCGTTTGGAAGCGGCAAGTCCCCCGGAACCTGCACCAATTACAAACAAATCATAATCGTAAGCCATTTTTAACCGCCCTAATTTTATAAATTTTACATTTTTTTCAGAATTACACTCTCATTAGTTTAGCGAATTGGTTTATATCTACCTGTAGCTAAAGAATGAAATCCTCTTTAAAATTATCATTGCTATGAATTCTAATCGCTTAGTCAAAATTAGCAAATATCTCAGTAAACACCTCCGTCATCAACCCCAACGCTTAAAACTTGAGCTTGAACCGGGGGGATGGGTGTCAGTTGAGCAGCTACTGGCCGCTTGCAATACCCATCATTTTCCTTTGTGTCAAGCTGAATTAGAAGAAGTTGTGATTCAAAATGATAAACAGCGGTTTTCTTTTGATAATAATAAGACTCGAATTCGCGCCAACCCAGGTGATAGTATTGCGATTGATTTACAATTAGAACCTAGAATACCGCCAAGTTTACTATATCATGGCACAGGTCAAGCTTTAATCAACTTAATTCAGCAGCAGGGATTATTAAAAATGTCCCGTCACCATGTTCATTTATCCAAAGATATTGAAACCGCATATCAAGTAGGGACTCGAAAAGGAAATCCAGTGATTTTTAAAGTGGATACAATGACAATGGACAAGGCGGGTTATTCCTTTTATTGTTCAGATAATGGTGTTTGGTTAACCGATTTTGTTCCGCCCGAATATCTCAGTTATCTACAGCTTTACTAGAATTTTAAACAATGATTTTAAATCAATATGATTATTGTATGGTGATTGATTTAGAAGCCACTTGTTGCGATCAAAATACCGTAACTCGGCGAGAAATGGAAATCATAGAAATTGGGGCGGTGATGGTCGAGATGAAAACATTAAATATAATTAGTGAGTTTCAAACCTTTATTAAACCCATTCGTCACCCGATTTTAACGCAATTTTGTATAAGCTTAACGACCCTGACTCAAACTCAAGTTAATTCTGCTCCCAGTTATCCCGAAGCCGTCAATTTATTACAATCTTGGTTTAAAGTTTATCAACCGTTATGTTGGGGATCTTGGGGAGATTATGATCGGAAACAATTTCAACAAGATAGCGATTTTCACAATTTATCTTTTCCGATGGGTTGCCCTCATTTTAATCTGAAAAAACTGTTTAGCAAAAATCAAGATTTAAAAGGGCGTTATGGTATGGCGCAAGCCTTAAAATTCGCAGCAATACCTTTAATCGGAACTCATCACCGAGGAATTGATGATGCTCGTAATATTGCTCAATTGATGCCTTATATTTTAGGAACAAAAAAGCTAGATCATGAAAATATATCAATTTAAAACAGCCGATTTATTTTACAATCAAGCCCAACAGTATTTATTGAGAGATGCTGCCCGAAATCATCTTTTATTGAGGATTACTCATACTTTAATTGAGCATCCAGAACGGTATACTATTCCGCCTTATTTATCTATTGTAAAATCTCATAATTCTATTATTGCTGTTGCCATTCAAACCCCCCCATATGGATTAGTTTTATCGCAAATACAAGATTTACAAGCAATCGACTTAATCATAGAAAACTTATCTCAAAATCAGATAAAATTACCAACTGTTAGTGGTTTACCGACAGAAACAAAAGCCTTTGTTGAAAAATGGTCTACCCTGACTCAACAATCTTATCATTTAGAAAAGCAGTTAAGAATACACTGTCTAACTCAAGTTAATCCGATTAATCAATCGAATGGGGAATTACGCTTTGCAACGCTACAAGATAGAGAATTACTCATAGAATGGTGTCAGGCATTTATTAAAGAAGCAATGCCTAATCCAGAAAACGTTGAACATTTAGTAGATTCTCATTTAAATCAAAACAGTATTTATATTTGGCAAGATGTAACCCCTGTTTCAATCGTTTGTGGCAGTGGAAATCTGACAGTAGGCGGCAATATTTCGTTAGTTTATACACCGCCTCAATATCGTCAGAAAGGCTATGCTAGTTCAAGTGTTGCTACCCTAACTCAACATTTACTTAATCGCGGTTATCCTAATTGTTATCTCTTTACAGATTTAACCAATCCAACTGCTAATCATATTTATCATAATATTGGATATCAACCGATTTGTGATTGGCATCTTTATCAATTTAATAATTAAGGAAAAACGATGTTTGAACTCGCAGAACGATTAAATCAACTCAAAACAATTATTAATTATCAAGATTTACAAGCGATTAATTCCGATCAAATTTTTATTATGAATGGTATCACTTGGCAAATCTATGAAGGATTACTCAACAATTTACAGGATAGTCCTGAGTTTAGAATTAAATATTTAGAAGAAACCTTAGAAATTATGTCACCCAGTTGTCGCCATGAAGCCGAAAAAAAGCGCATTGCTTTATTGCTAGAAACCTATTTTATGGAAATGGATATTGATTTTTATCCTTTGGGTTCAACGACATTTAGAAAACAATCTATTGCTAGAGGTATTGAACCAGATGAATGTTATTGTATTAACTCTGAAAAATCAGTCCCAGATATTGCTATTGAAGTTGTTATTACCAGCGGTGCGACCCTGGTGATTTCTAATCACCTAAGGAACGCGCACCAAGAGAGCGGCGGTATTAATTCTTTAGAGATTTATCAAGGTTTAAAAGTTCCTGAAGTTTGGTTTTGGCAAAAGAGTCAATTTTCACTCTATTCTTTACAAGAGGATGGCTATGAACAAATTCATCGTAGTCAGTTTATACCTAAATTAGATATTGAAATATTAGCAAGTTATATTCTGTCTTCTGCTAAGCCTAAAGATTTACTCAGAGAGTTTCGTCAAATATTACAAGATAAACCATGAATATTAAACTTCCTCAAAATTGGCCGAAAACAATAGAAGAAGCAAAAGTTATTCAACAACAACTGTGTTCACAAGTGATTAAAATAGATCAACTGAATACTGTAGAGTTTGTTGCCGGGGTTGATGTTGGCTTTTATGAAAATGATACAATTTCTCAAGCAGCAGTTGTCGTCTTGAGTTATCCTGATTTACAATTACAAGAATATGCCGTTAGTCGCTGTCAAACCACATTTCCTTATGTTCCGGGTTTTCTATCTTTTCGAGAAGTTCCTGTGATTTTAGATGCCTTATCAAAACTTACAAGAACTCCTGATTTAATCCTTTGTGATGGTCAAGGAATGGCTCATCCTAAACGATTTGGTTTTGGCTGTCATTTAGGAGTATTAACCAATATTCCAACCATTGGAGTTGCTAAATCTCGCTATATTGGAACTCATGAAGAATTACCCATACAAAAAGGTAGTTGGAAACCGTTAATAGACAGAGGAGAAACAATAGGCGCAGTGGTCAGATCAAGAACAAATGTTAAACCCATTTATGTCTCTATTGGTCATAAAATTAGTTTAGAAACAGCGATAAATTATGTCTTACATTGCCTAACTCAATATCGGTTACCAGAAACGACTCGTTTAGCCGATAGAATTGCATCGAATAGAGGTTCAATTCCTTGAAACTTGCTCCCCTCTCCTATGAGGAGAGGGGTTGGGGGAGAGGTTAAGGGCAAATTGTTTTAACAGTTATACAATATTCAAAATCATGACAGATATTAACGATTTAATTAATCAAATTGCAGCGGATGAACAACAATTACATTCCTCTCAATTTATCGCCCCTTGTGTCAAAGGTGGAAAAGTTAGAACAAAAATGTCGGGTTTAGTGTATACGTTTACCCCAAAACCTCGGAAGTTTGAAGGCTGGGGAATTTTTCAACCTATTAATAATAAAACGGCTGAGGTAATAGAAGAAGCAATATTACCAGAAATAGCCGAATATTTAGCGCAATTTAAACCCTTTCGTTTGCGTTTAGCCACAAAGTTACAACATCAAACTTGGTTAGCTTATCCCTGTAATGAAGCCGATATTAAACAACGTATCGGAATAGTCAAGCCTACGGTGGTTCATTTAGTTACAGAAGGCGTTCGTTTTGATCAAATTATTGCTCGTTGGGATGGCAAAAACTGGTGGTTTGAAGAACTAGATCGTGCATCCGATCCGATGATCGTTGATGAATTACAAAATAGTTTTAAACAGCTAAAATTACCGGAAGAAATCCGCTTTTCTGGATTGACTCCAGAGATGAAAACGGTGTATGATTTAGCTATCCAACATACCGATCAATTCTCTCAACAGTACCAGGATGAACGCCGTTTGAAAAAGGCTTTAAAACAAGGGGGCGGGGAATTACAACAGTTTCGAGATCAAGGAGACTTTTGGACAGTTGAATGGACGACAGCCGATGGTCAACGCCATAGTAGCGCTATTTCTAAAGCTGATTTAACCGTTGTTGGGGCGGGAATTTGTCTGAGTGGACGCGATCGCGATTTCGATTTACAATCTTTAGTCGGAGTGGTAGAACAACAATATGATGATTATTAGTTGTTAGTTGTTAGTTGTTAGTTGTTAGTTGTTGGTTATTAGTTATTAGTTATTAGTTGTTAGTTGTTAGTTGTTAGTTGTTAGTTATTAGTTGTTAATCATTTCCCTGTTCTCTGTTCCCCGTTCCTAACCCCCCTTTCTAAGGGGGGACAAAGGGGGGATTTAACCCTATTGCCTATTAAGTTTTCTGATTGCTTGACTTAAACCGACCCTTTTCAAAATTTCTTTTGAGTGCGTGTTTCGTTTTACGAGAGGTGACTCGTTTACGCCACATTCTAAAACTCGATGCTTTCATATCCCGTCGCATCAGCGCAATCACTTCTTTTTCTTTTAAACCAAACTGTATCTCAATTGCTTCAAAAGGGGTACGATCTTCCCATGCCATTTCGATCACCCGATCAATCGTTTGTTGATCTAAACTCTCCAGTTTCATATCTTTTGCCATCACAAAATCGTCTCTAAAATCGCCAAATATAAATTAAACTCTATCGTAATAGTATAGTATGAGCGATTACCTTAATGTAAGTTGCCTCAACCCTGTTGATAATAAATGAGGAATAACCCGTGACAAACAACCAAAGATGATTAAAATAGATGCAAATGTGATTCAACTGTAGATCAATTCCATGGCATCAATTGCACGAAAGAACCTGTTTGAAGATATTCCTCGCTTCATAGCAGCCCAGGCAGGAATCATGTTTGCAGTCAGCCTGGTCACCATTCAGAATGGAATTCTCAACGGTTTTGTTCAATCAGCCTCTTTGCTCGTTGACAACGCTGAAGCCGATATTTGGATAGCCTCAGAGGATATGGTGCAGTTAGTCTTAACCATGCCTCTTTCCCTGGAACAGATGACCAAAGCCCAAGAAGTCCCAGGGGTTCAACAGGCAGAACCTTTAATTGTCCGTAGTGCCCGCTGGCGCGATACCACCAAGCAAATTCAAGCGGTTACCATTATTGGTTCGTCGGTGAATGGGGTATTATTCAAACCCTGGAATATCGTCAAAGGGGATCTGGTTGCCCTGAAAGAACCCTATGGCGTAATGGTAGACGAAAGTACCCTCGGCAGTTTAAGAGTCAACGATATTGGGGATACGGTCACCATTTCCGGTTTAGAAGCCCGCGTTGTCGGCATTACACAAGGGACTCAAGCCATTACCAACAGTATTTTTGTCTTTACCTCCCTCAAAAATGCTAACGCTTATCTCAATACTCCCTTAACCACCCAAACCCGTTGCAAACTCGAAGATGGCGATGTCAATTGCATTAATGTATTTGATGAACCCGATACACAACCCGGTGGACGTAGGGGAGTCGCTGCCCCTAAACCCCTGACACTGACCGATCCCATTACTTATATTCTCGTTAAAGCAGAACCGGGCCAAGATATCGAACAGCTTAAACAACGTTTGGATGAAGCCTTGCCCAATACTCGCGCCTATACCCGTGACGAAATTGCCGAAAAACTACAACTCTATTGGAAAGATCGTACTGGAATTGGATTTGTTCTCAGTTTAGGGGCAGGAGTCGGGATTTTAGTCGGTATGATTGTGGTAGGTCAGATTTTATATTCTTCTGTATCGGATCACTTAAAAGAGTTTGGCACACTCAAAGCCATGGGGGCACCAGATAAGGTGATTTATGGTGTGATCCTAGAACAAGCGTTGTGGATGGCTTTATTGGGTTATATTCCAGGAATTGCTTTGTGTATTGGGGTCGCCAGTTGGGCTTCTGTGACCCAGGGAATTTTAATCTTAATTACTCCAATTTCTGGCTTAAGTGTATTTGGTATTACAGTGGTGATGTGTGCTGCATCTGCTATATTTGCCATTCAAAAAGTGACAAGAGTTGATCCAGCCATTGTGTTTAAAGCTTAGACTTCACCGCAGTTGTGGGGAACAGCGATCGCGCTATAACAAGCTGTTCCCGAACCCGCTTTTATTTCTTTTAATTTAAAATAGCTTGTTTAATTGCTTCAGCGGTTAATTCTCGCCCAATAAACACCAGGCGAGTTTGGCGAGGTTCATCACTTGCCCAAAAGCGATCGTAAAAAGAATCAAATCGATTACCAACACCTTGTAATACCATTCGCATCGGTTTATTGGGTACATTAACAAAACCTTTAATCCGATAAATTTCTTGTTGTTGCACCAATTGATTCAGCTTTTCGATTAACGCTTTCGGATCAAATGATCGATCTAATGTCAGTTGAATTGAGTTAATGCCATCATCATGTTCATGTTCGGCTTCATGATCGTGATGGCTGGGACGATGCTCTAAATTCTCTTCAACCGCTGCATTAAATCCTAATAAAACATCTTGATCAATCTCCCCTTGATGACAAGGTACAATCTTTACACCATTGGGTATTTCCTGTTTTAACCATTGATCGACTTGCGTTAAACTAGATTCTCCGACTAAATCTGTTTTCGTTAATAACACTAAATCTGCACAAGCTAATTGATCTTCAAATAACTCCTCAATTGGGGTTTCATGTTCTAAATTAGGATCGGCTTGTCGTTGGGCTTCTAATGCGGCTAAATCTCCCACTAATGTCCCGGCTGATAAGGCTTCCGCATCAACCACAGTCACCACACCATCAACGGTTGCACTATTACGAATTTCCGGCCAACGAAAGGCTTGTACTAAGGGTTTTGGTAAGGCTAAACCTGAGGTTTCAATTAATATCGCATCGATTTGATCGCGCCGTTTTAACAGGGCTTGCATCGTGGGATAAAATTCTTCCTGAACCGTACAACATAAACAGCCATTAGTCAATTCTACAATATTATTTTGTGGCGTTTCTTCTTCATCGCAGACTTGGCAAGAACGGAGTAAATCTCCATCAATTCCCACCTCGCCAAATTCATTCACCACAACTGCTATTTTTCGTCCTTGATTATTTTGCAATAGATGACGAATGAGAGTGGTTTTTCCGGCTCCGAGAAAGCCCGTAATCACAGTTACTGGAATTTTATGCATATCCTTTAAATAATCAATAACGACAACTTCAAAATGGCTTTCCTAATATAAATCATCAGCAATTATATTGACTAGCAGAAAAAGGGGAGTTGGTAGCGGAGAAGACAACATAACATTTTGTATATGACTCGTTATAAATTCGATGTAACAGTAAGTGGGTGGATCAATTCCTTCCCCCTAATATCCGGGATTTTACCCCTTTTCAGCAAAAACTTTTATGAACGAATAAAAGAGAACGTTACAATCTGAAGCAGGTGCATTCATTAATAAACTATTATGAGTTTCTTTGATCAATATATCGCTCCTCTGATTGTGTTGTTTATCATTCTGTTTCTGTTGATGGGTCTCATTTTTATGATCTGAAGCACTGTTGATGAGCTGAACTAAATCAGTGTAATACACCCTAATTTGATAACCCACTTCACCTATCTACTCTGTATCTTTAGACAAAGCTTGTAAAAAAACGATCATATAACGTTACAATTTTAGAGGCATTCAGTCTGTTACAACTTTCTATGGCTTTTTTTCGTCAGTATATCGCTCCTTTCATTGTTTTGTTGATCTTTTTAGTCGCGTTAGCCGCCGTTAGCGCCCGAATTTTCCTCCCCAGTGACATGGCTGCACCTGCGCCGATGGGTGAAATAGAATATCCAACTTCAGCCAGTTAAGCCAGCAGCATGAGGACGGATCGCGAATTGACTCCAGGTTACGAACTGCGCCAGGGTTCAGGTTTAGACCGGGCATTACTGCTAAAGTTTATGCATCTGACCTATGAGGAATTGTATCCTGGGCAAGATTTTAGTCATTTAGCTGATACGGTAGAACGGTATTTTTCGGCGGCTACACCGTTATGGTGGGTCGATGTGCGATCGCAACACCCCACTCCTCAACCGTTCAGTTTACCCCATCTCAACTCTGTTACACCCGTTGCCGGTTTGTGGTTAGGAAACGCGATCGATCAAGTCGTTGGCGATCGCATGACTCATATTTTCCTGTTGTATGTGATGCCGTCACACCGCCGTCAAGGTATCGCCACAGCCCTAGTTCGTCATGCTGAACAGTGGACAAAACAACGCGGCGATCGCAAAATTAGTTTACAGGTTTTTGTACAAAATCAACCTGCCCTCAATCTTTATCAAAAATTAGGATATCATCCTCAGTCGATTTCTATGATTCGGACATTGTCTTAAACCCGAAGGAAGACGGAAGACGGAAGACGGAAGACGGAAGAAGTTTGAAAATAGGGGGGATTTAAACCCCCGTTAATTGTAGACCACTTCCTTCTCACGTAGCGAGTTAAAAAGAAGGGTATCCTCGAGTATTTGTTAGGGTGGGCTAAAATTTCTGTCCTAGACTAAACGGTTTGGTTAAATTTGACGAGCTTGACTCGGATAAGAACATTCCAGCACAACACAATCTGTTTTTGCATAAAAAGGGCCATGAACTTCACCCGGAGGACGACTGGCGTAATGTCCCGGTTGTAACCATAAATCAAAGGCTTGATCGTAAAGTGTACCTGAAATAATGTAAATTTCTTCTGGATAATTGTGAGATTTTGCACCCATAGACGCAGTATTAGCACCTGCTTTAAAACGAGTTAATCGAGTATAATCACCACTAACCTCATCAATTGCTAAAGTAATTTGTTGAAGCATTCCATTTGAACCCGGAATTTCTTCCCATTGTTCCTGATATTCTGGCGCTAAAACATTCCAATAAGTTACAGTATTTTTAGACATGACCACAAGTTAAGCTAAGGGTAAACAAAACTGAAACGTACTGCCGTGATTAAGTTGACTTTTGACTTCAATTTTACCCCCTTGAAGTTCCACTAAACGCCGGGCGATCGCCAAACCAATTCCAGTTCCGCCTGAGTGACGATTTCGGGAATGTTCTGCCCGCCAAAACCGTTCAAAAACATGAGGTAAATCTGTTTCACGAATTCCAATTCCTGTATCAATCACTGCGATCCAAATCAAGGGAAAATTGACCCACACTTTGACAGTAATTGATCCTGTTGGCGTATAACGAATTGCATTACCAATCAGATTCACTAAAATTTGTTCAGTCCGATCTAAATCCATCAAAACTAAAGGTAAACGCTGAGGGCAATCTAATCTTAAATTCGGCCCATCTTCTAATAACTGATCGCTAAATCGTTCGACTAAAGATTGTAATAAAGGACGTAAATAATGCGGTTTTAAATTAATCGGTAAATATCCCGCTTCTGCTTTTGAAAGTTCTTGTAAATCATTGACTAACCGTTCTAAGCGTCGGGTTTCTCGAATCAGTTTGTCATAAGTCTCAGAAGACGGCTCAATTCTACCTTCTGCTAATTCTTCTAAATACCCTCGAACGACGGTTAAAGGAGTCCTCAGTTCATGAGTCATATCACTAATTAATTCTCGTCGCCGCTGTTCAATCCCTTGAATACTATCCGCCATTCGATTAAAACTGGTACAGAGTTGATCGAGTTCTGGAATTTGATTTCTTGCCATTCGTTGTTGTAGATTTCCCGCCGCAAAACTTTGAGTAATTTGTTTCATTTGCATCAGTGGCTGAGTGATCCATCGTGCCACCCAATAACTCAAGAAACCCGCTGCTGTAGCCCCCACAATCACTGACCAAAATGTACTCCGATTCCAAGTGGCTTCAAACCCCTGTACCAGATAAGTTCGGACTGAACGAGTATTAAAAAATCGCGTATTTTCCATGCGTTCAAGTTGTAAAATAAATAAGCGAGGCGAATAGACTTTACTAATTAAAATAAAGCTGGCTAACCCCACACACATGACAAATAAATGAGAGAAAAATAAACGCGATCGCACATTAAATTTTGGCTGATATTTTGGCATTAGACGGATTCATCCTCAAATTTATATCCTGTTCCCACAACGGTTTTGATAAACTGGGGATGGCTTGGGTCAGGTTCAATTTTTTTTCGTAAACGGGCGACATGAGTATCCACCACTCGTTCATCTCCAAAAAAGTCATTTCCCCACAACCGATCAATTAATTGGGTACGGTTCCAAACTCGCCCCGGAGATTCCATTAAACTGATTAATAGCTTGAATTCTAAAGGGGATAAATCCAGTAATTCTGAAGGATTGGTTTCGCTGTGACGGCAGGCCGTATGTTGGTCTAAATCAATGGTAAAATGAGCCGTGCGTTGAAGGGTTTGTGCTTGTCCGCCATGGCGTAAACTCCGCCGTAATAATGCCCTCACACGAGCCACTAATTCGCGGGGACTAAAAGGTTTTACTAAATAATCATCTGCCCCAGTTGAAAGCCCTATTACCCGATCAATTTCTTCTCCTTTTGCTGTTAACATTAAAATATAAGGATCGAGATTTCCCGGTTGCTGTCGGATGCGGGCGCAGACTTCTAAACCATCTAAACCGGGTAACATTAAATCTAGAACAATTAAATCCGGTTGTTGTTGCTGAAATCTTTCTAAACCAGCCCAACCGTCGTGGGCAACTTCACAAGCAAAACCTTCTGTTTCTAAGGTTTGTTGAATGAGGCGGGCAATTTCCCAATCGTCTTCAATAATTAGAATTTTCATGGGTGTTACAAGAGAACACAAGGAATTATATTGACTGTTTCTGTATTGAACAGCAAATTATTATATTACACCAGATTTTGGGAATTTCTATAAAAGATGCTGCAATACATCGCTCAGTTGAAAGTATTACAGCAGGACAATAAATTATAAAAGCAGTTCTGTAACAATGAGCCATCAGCTAAAAAAATTAAGCTTGGCGATAATTTACATCTAACCAACATTGAGGTAGGGCTTCTCCTGAAGGGAAAAGCAATTGATTTTTATCCATGGCTTCTGAAGGTTGTTCTTCTTCCCCTGCCTGAAGTCTACCAGAAACTTGAGCTTTATTGGGATCGGCTAGGGTTTGAAGATCTTCAATTTGTACTAATTTTCCAGTGTCTTTCGTTTGTAAAAATATCGTTGTCATCTATTTTCCTCTGTTGATCTGAGTATGATAAAATTCTATTTGCTAGTATTTTATTGAAATCGAGTCTAACAAGCAGCTTTAACGTGAGTCAGCACTAACAAAATTTGTACTATATTTTTGACTTCAATTGATCCATAAACTATCATGAATTCCTTTTATTTGTCCTGTTCCTTAGGAGAGAAATGATTGTCAAATATAAAATGCTTCCACCCATTTGGTGACATCAGAAAATAAACCCGCAGATATAAACCCAGATCGCCACCCCTTCGTTAATAGCAACTTCAATGTTATATTAATATAAGATTAAATTTTGTGTATGAACCGAAGTTTAAGCAAATTTGAAAACTGGCAAAACCTAATCTGTGTTAAGGAAACAAGGATTTGACTTAATATATCTGATTAACAAAAATCTATCTATTGATACTTCAAGAAATCACTGTAGTTCGATAAAATGACCACAAATTAATCTTAAAGTTAAATTTATCCAGGATAGCGGAGGGTTATTTATGCGTTGGCAACTCGGTCGTCGGAGTCAAAATGTTGAAGATCGGCGGGGTCGTAGTGGGCGGGGAACTGTCGCTGTCGGCGGGGGAATGGGGGTATTAATTATGGCAGTGGTGGCGATGCTGTTTGGGGTTGATCCTCGTATTGTCTTGGAACAAACCGCATCCATTGATAATGCCCCTTATTCAGATACCACAGCCACTCGTCGTTCTCCACAAGAAGATCAATTGGTAGAGTTTGTCTCAGTGGTGTTGGCTGATACAGAGGATACCTGGAACAGTTTATTCCGGCAAATGGGCAAAAACTACCGTGAACCGACTTTAGTGTTATTTTCGGGTGCGGTTCAATCCGCTTGTGGATACGCTCAAGCCGCTGCTGGCCCATTTTACTGCCCTGCTGACCAAAAAATTTATATTGACCTGAGTTTTTATCAAGATTTAAAATATCGCTATAATGCTCCAGGAGATTTTGCTCAAGCTTATGTCATTGCCCATGAAGTGGGTCATCATGTTCAAAGGTTGTTAGGCATTTCCCAGCAGGTGCTATCGCTAAAACGTCAGGTGAGTAAAACCCAAGCGAATCAATTATCGGTGCGTCAAGAGTTACAAGCGGATTGTTTTGCGGGGGTTTGGGCGCATCATGCTGAGGATCAACGGCAAATTTTAGAACAAGGTGATATCGAAGAAGCCCTCAATGCAGCCAGTAGTATTGGAGACGACCGTTTACAACAAAAAGCTCAAGGTTACGTTGTGCCAGACTCTTTTACCCATGGTAGCTCTGCTCAGCGAGTGCGGTGGTTTGGCATCGGCATTCAAACCGGAGATGTCGATCAATGTAATACATTTGCTGTCGAGACGCTTTAAATTTAATGTGCGATCGCAACAATTAGAAAAAACCCCTCCACTGTATAAATAGTTATGCACAGACACAAATTCCCTCTCTAACCCCCGACCACATCCCCCTACAAGGGGAAGACCATTCGTTCCCTCTCCACCCCCGACCACATCCCCCTACAAGGGGGAGACCAATTGTTCCCTCTCCCCTCCTGGGAGGGTTAGGGAGAGGTGAGAGGGCTAGGGAGAGGTTAAAGGGCTAGGGAGAGGTTAAAGGGCAGGGGAGATCTGATCGAATTGAGGTTAACTTAATAAAAAACAATCTATCCAAGCTTATGATCGTAAACTTAGATAGATTATCAGTATTATTACTTTTTAGTTTTTAAAAACTAAGCCGCAAGCTGTCCGCCCGTAACATCGTATAATGCTCCGGTGACAAAGCTACTATCTGAAGATCCGAGAAATACATAAGCAGGGGCTAATTCTTCCGGTTGGGCGGCTCTTTCCATAATGCCATCCGTGTCATAATTATCGACTTTTTCGATGGGCATTGTGGCGGGGATATTGGGTGTCCAAACGGGGCCAGGTACTACAGAATTAACTCGGATTTTGCGATCGCCTAAATTCTGCGCCAGAGATTTTGTAAAGGTATGAACGGCTCCTTTACTGGTGGCATAATCAACTAGCATTCCTTTACCCATTTTACCGACAATACTGCCGGTATTGATAATGGCATCCCCTTCTTTGAGGTGAGGTAAAGCCGCTTTTACCATATAGAAATAACCGAAAACATTGGTTTCTATTGTATTGCGGAATTGTTCTATCGTGATATCCTCAAACTTCTTCTGAGTCATCTGATAAGCCGCATTATTAATCAGAATATCCAGATGACCGAATTGTTGAATAATTTGTTCAATTGCGGTTTGACAAGCTTCAAAGTCTCGCACATCTCCTTTAATTACAAGGCATTGCTGACCTTTAGATTCTACCGCTTTTTGAGTCACTTCTGCATCTTTATCATTATGAAGATAAAGAATAGCCACATCTGCCCCTTCCATGGCATAGGCAATGGCAACAGCCCGACCAATTCCAGAATCTCCCCCGGTAATAAAGGCAACTTTTCCAATTAGTTTTCCAGCCGGTTTATAGTTGGATAAATCACTATCCGGTTGAGGAACCATATCTTCCTGGGAAGCGGGATAATCTAACTTTTGTCCTGGAATTTCATCAGGAGTTGGACGAAATTCTTCAGTTTGCATAATAAATCCTCCTTAATTTTTCAATTTTTTATTGTCAAGTTTTAAGCCGTCACTAATCTACTATCAAAAGACACATTTTCAACTGAACCCATTTTTTCTTTCAGATGATCTGCCACTCGTAATGTATTGGCAATAATCGTTAAAGTGGGGTTAACTGCCCCCATTGAAGGGAAGAAACTAGCATCGACAACATATAAATTCTCAACATCATGACTACGACAATTAATATCGAGTACGCTGGTTTCAGGATCGGTACCAAATACACAAGTACCGCCTTGATGCCAGACTGCACTAATGGGTATTTGTTTTGTCCAGAACATATAAAAGTCTAGCTGTTTGAGATGTTGTTCTAAAACGCTGACTAACTCTCGATGGGGTTTCAGATTATTCCGGGTAAAATCAACTGTAATTTCCCCTTTAGAATTAACACTCACTCGATTTTCAGGACGAGGAATATCCTCATTTGTTACCCAGAAATCCACTGAATGATCGGCAATATATTCTAAAACAGGTTGAGGCATTTCCTCATCTGCCATGTGTTTTAAACGCTGCCAAACCGCTTTCCCTGTGAGCTGAATTTGTCCTAAAGGATAATCTTGTTGTGGCCCTTTGAAGTAATAGTCTGTTACCGCTAATGTCTTCTGAAAAGCAGTCGGATTAGGTTTATGAGAAACTGCAATTAAAGCGGTATGATTGTGCAACATTAAGTTGCGTCCGAGTAAACCAGAAGAGTTTCCTAAGCCATTGGGATGTCGATCGTTTGCCGATTTTAATAACAATTTAGCCGAATTAATCGCCCCACAAGCAACAACGACAATATCCCCGGTAAAGTGTTGGGTTTGTCCGTCTATTTCAGCTTCTACTTGTTTAATGGTTTTGCCATCACTATCTGTAATTAATTGAGTAACTTTCGCATTCAATTGTATCGTCACATTATCATATTCTAATGCGGGATCAACACAAGTCACTTGGGCATCACATTTACCATTAATTAAACAAGGATAAGGATCGCAGGTGGCACAACGAATACAAGGACTATTTTGAGGATTTACTGGATCGCGATCTACGGCGAGTGTAATATGAAAAGGGTTTAAACCACGATCTTTAAGCCCATCAGCTACTTCTTGAATGCGAGGTTCATGTTTAATAGGTGGGAAGGGATATTCCGCCGATGCCGGGGGTTCTGTTGGATCTTCTCCTCGTTCTCCATGTATTTTATAAAGGCTTTCTGCACGGGTATAATAGCTTTCAAATTCCTCATAAGGAAACGGCCAAGCCGGAGAAACTCCATCATAATGTTGTAATTCTCCAAAGTCTTCTGCCCGCATTCTTTGCAAAGCTGCCCCATAAAGTTTGGTGTTTCCACCCACTCCGTAATGGATTTCGGGTGTAAAGCTTTGTTGGTTGCGATCAAACCATTTTTCTTGAGTCGTATAACGTTGTTCTAAGAAGACTGCGGTCGGGTTCCAATTCTCTTGTTCACGCGGTAAATATCCTCCTCTTTCAAGGATTAAAATTCGTTTTCCAGTCGAAGCAAGGGCATAAGCTAAAGTACCGCCGCCAGCGCCAGCACCAATAATAATCAGGTCGTAATGTAGTGTCATTTTAGGTAATTTTTGATGAATAATGGACAAAATTTTGTGTTTCAACTCTCTGAATGATTAAGAGAGCTATTCTGATTTACTGATGCAATTGTTGAACCCAATTAATCGGTTGACGAATAGCATCCGGTGTTGGCATTTGTTGCAAGCGCATTAATTCTGTAATGGCAGCAATATCCAGGTCGCGTCCACAGCCTGAAACTGCTAAAACCCGATTATCCTTGACATAAAATGCGATGAATTCTTGTTGGTTTAAGTCACCATCAATGATAATTTCATCCCATTCTTCAGCGTGTCCAGCATAACGAAGTTTGACATTATATTGCCCACTCCAAAAGAAAGGAATCCCAGCAAACTTTATCTGTTTTCCTAACATATTTTGGGCGGCAATTCGTCCATGTTGAGCAGCCAGTCTCCAGTGTTCAACCCGAGTCATTTTCCCTGTGGGTTGGTAAGGGAAATTAACAATATCTCCGGCTGCATAAATATCTTCAGTCGCCTGCAAATATTCATTAACAATAACACTATTATCTTTATCGTTAATTTCAACACCACTGAGAAACTGAGTAACCGGTTTAACACCAATCCCAACAATCACTAAGTCTGTCGGTATCTTATCGCCATTTTCAGTAATAGCAGCTTCTACTTTACTGTCTCCTTCAAACGCTTTTACTTTTGTTCCAAACTTAAAGTTAACCCCATTCTCTTCATGCAGTTTTTGGAACATTTTACCCACATCTTTCCCTAATATTTTCTCAAAGGGAACGCTATCGGGAGAAACAACAGTAACAGCAACGCCTTGTTTAGCTAAACTGGCGGCGACTTCCATTCCAATAAAGCTTGAACCGACAACAACAGCTTGCTTAGCCTGGTCTACTTTATCTAAAATTTGGTCAGCGTCATTAAACTGATGTAGAGTATAAATATTCTCTAAGTCTGAGCCTGGAACATCTAATTTAATCGCTTTTCCACCTGTCGCAACCAGTAACTTATCGTAACTGAGTTTAGATTGATCTTCAAAGGTAATTGTTTTTAGTTTGGGATCAATTTCAGTGACTGCAAGACCACACCGTAATTCAATGTCATATTCTTGATAAAATTCACAATCACGTTGCGGTAAATCATCGGCTGTTGCACCACCTTGTAAATACTTTTTACTGAGTTTTGTGCGGTCATAAGGCAGTTTTTCTTCTTTAGTAATGAGAAAAATTTGACCTTGAAAACCTTGTCTTCTCAGGGTTTCTGCTGCCATATTTCCGGCTGCACCTGTGCCAATAATAGCAAACACTCGACTATCAACATTAGGATCATGTTTTGCCATCTGATGCAGTCGCTGCATCGGCACTTTTTCCGGCAACTCTATGATGACATTTTCTCCCTCGAGATATACTGGAAAACTGGGTAATGCATCAAGTCCCGGTGGTTGTTCTTGGTCACCTGTTTTGATATTAAAACAAGCATTATGCCATGGACAAACAACTCGCTCCCCACTCAATACTCCTTTTTCTAAAGGTGCGCCAGAGTGAGTACAATTAGGTGCGGTTGCATAGAACTTTTCCTCTTCTAAGCGAGCGAGTAAGATTTTTTTATTATCAACTTTAAATTGCTTCATTTGACCGATTCCTATATCGTCAATCTGAGCAATCTTTACTGCTGTTTTATTCATAAAAGTAATGAAATTTTAATGAAGAAGATAGTCATGGCTCAATATGGCATTAGCAAATCTCATATCAAGCAACTGGCTAAGTTATATTCATAATAATTTAACTTTTCTTCATAATCCCTCTATCATTCGATAGAAGTTATTTTTGAGCTTAGGAGTTTATACTTAAAGTATTCCCAGTGCAGTTTGTTCTATCACATAATCTACGACATCTTCCCAGTTTCCTGTATTCTCATAGACTTGAAGTTGACGTTGAGCTGCATTTCCATCGGTTAAAGTCTTCTGCACTAAACCTGACACTTCTTCCCAGGTTCCTAATTCTTCTAATGCTGGACGAATATAATTCAAAAATTTATTCACTAACTCGGCTGCGGGAATTGAGCGTTTTTCAATTACATCTATTAAATGATTGTTTAAACCATATCGTGCGGCATTCCAATGTGCGGTTTTTAACAATTCTGGATGAATTATTAGCGCAGATTTGTTCTGTTTAATTTCAGTCAAACACGTCAAAACTAAACCTTGAATTAATCCGGTAATCATAACTGCTTCATCCACCGTTTGACAAATATCAGTCACCCGAAATTCTATAGTTGGATATTTATCAGACACTCGAATATCCCAATAAATTGTCGTCGCATCTTCAATCACATCAGTTTGAATTAAAGATTGCACTAACTCAAGATATTCTTGATAAGTATTAAATGTAGCAGGAGGCCCCGTCAAAGGAAAACGATACCAAAGTTCAGTTCGATAGCTCGCATAGCCTGTTTTTTCTCCGAGCCAAAAAGGAGAATTAGCCGCTAAAGCCAGTAATACAGAGAGCCAATTTCTAGCTCGGTTAATCACAGCAATTGCTTCTTCTTGATTCGGCATTCCAATATGGACATGACAACCAAAAATAATTAAGTCTCTAATAATATGTTGATAGTTTTGTTGTAATTTTTTATACCGCTCTTTCGGAGTTATTTTTTGTTCTTTCCAATGGGAGAAAGGGTGTGTACCTGCCGCAGCAATAACTTGACCATTTTGCTGAGCCGACTCTAAAATCGCTCGACGAGAATGTGTTAACTCCTGACGAACCTCAGCTAAATCTTGACAAATAGAGGTAGCAATTTCAATTTGAGAACGGTGCATTTCTGGCTGAACAATATCTTCTCCCAGCACTTCCCTTGCTATCGGAATAATCTGTCCAGCACGTCCGATTAGCTCTCGACTTTCCGGATTGATGATTTGATATTCTTCTTCTACACCTATTGTTAAGCTGCTGATATCTACCATAATTTTATGTTTAATAATTTCAAAATTGTTTCACAATAGAAAACAAGACTCTTAGTTACAAAAAGAGAGTTATTTCAATAATAATTAGCTAAGTTTACTAAATATTGTCAAACGATAGTCTTTTTATCAGATTGTGACCTCTATCTCAAGACATAAGCTATTCGTTTAAAGCCATCATGTCAACTGTTCAATTGGAGAGACTTAAAAATCAACAAAAGTCAGCCTATAGATTCAGGTATTTAATCTTGATAATCTTTAATATGTTAGTTAAGTTCGTTAGCTAAGGGATGAGTTGAACTCAGATACTTAGTATTGATTGATAAACTGCCAATATTTATTGAGACACTAATATGTTTTTCCACAAAAAAGAGTTAATCGAAAAAGACGTTAGAATTGATGATCCTAATCCTAAGTATGCTCAACTCTTACTAGAGCAGTTTGGTGGTGCAACAGGGGAATTATCTGCCGCATTACAATACTGGGTTCAGTCTTTCCATGTAGAAGACGCAGGGATTAAAGATATGCTGCAAGATATTGCAGTCGAAGAATTTAGTCACTTAGAAATGATTGGTAAGTTGATTGAATGTCATACAAAAGAAGTCGATCAAACTGAAGCTTTCAAGAGTACATTGTTTGCTGTTCGCGGTCAAGGACCTCACTTCCTCGACTCTCAAGGTAATAACTGGACAGCAGCTTATTTAAATGAAGGCGGTAGCGTTGTGCGAGATTTACGCGCCAATATCGCAGCAGAAGCCGGTGCGCGTCAAACTTATGAAAATCTAATTTTGTTAGCACCTGATACTCAAACCAAAGAAACATTACACCATCTGCTGACCCGTGAAATTTCTCACACAAAAATGTTCATGAAAGCATTAGATTCACTGGGTAAATTAACCGATCCTTTCTTCGGTAATATTCAACCCGATGAAACTGTTGATATTTACTATAATCTCTCTACAAACGGTGAAGATCAACGGGGTCCTTGGAATTCAGATGAAAACTTCCGATATATTGCTGACCCCATGAAAGAAAAAGTATAAGCTCTTTCACAATAGCAATATTGAATCAGTCTTGAACATGAAACCAATGTGTCTCTTCCTTTTTATTAAAGGGAGAGTTTTTTTATGCATATTTTTAATGATTTTGAATCAGCACCTTGACAAGCCAGTCAAATAAATCTAATATACTGATGCAATTTAATTTGAATGATTGATAAATTGTAATTTTTATCCAGTGTACATTTTTTAAAATTTTATAGAATATGACAGTTATTCTAACTAATGATGATGGGATTGATGCTGTAGGAATTCGTGCCTTGGCGACTGCAATTGATAAAACAAGTCTAATCGATAAAAGCAGTATTTTTGTTGCCCCTAATACTCAATATTCAAGTTGTGGTCATCAAGTCACAACCCTAAAACCGATTCAAGTTGAACATCGATCTGAGAAAGAATATGTTGTTTTTGGTACTCCAGCAGACTGTATTCGATTAGCAATTTATCAGCTTTGTCCTCAAATTAACTGGGTGATTTCTGGAATTAATCATGGCGGAAATATGGGGGTTGATGTTTATATTTCTGGAACGGTTGCAGCAGTGCGAGAAGCCGCATTTCATGGAATTCCAGGTATTGCTTTATCTCAATATCGTAAAGGAAAAAATCCGATTAACTGGGAACAAACCACTCGTTGGACTATTAAAGTTTTAAATAACTTATTTTCTCGTCCGCTTCAACCGGGTTGTTTTTGGAATGTGAATTTTCCTTTTGTTGAACCTGAAAAACCCGATCCAGAAATCATTTTTTGTCAGCCTTCTACTGAACCTTTACATATTGACTATCAGGTTGATGGAGATCAATACTACTATAAAGGTATCTATGCCAAGCGTCAACGCCGTCCTGGAACAGATGTTGAAGTTTGCTTAAATGGGAATATTGCGGTGACTCAACTACAGCTATAAACTCCCAGATATTATTAATGTTTGGAACGCCATTGATCGGCTTTCTGTCGAATATCTTGACGTTGTTCTGCTGACATTTTGTTTAAATTACTCAGCATAAATCCCATGCGCCCTTGAGACTTTAATTGATCGTAATGACGATCTATAAAATCCCAATAAAAAAAGTTAAAAGGACAGGCTTTTTCTCCAGTACGATCGCGGTAATTATAATGACAGTTTTTACAATAATCACTCATTTTATTAATGTAGTTTGCTGAAGCTGCATAGGGTTTAGAGGCTAACAAACCGCCATCTGCAAATAATCCCATACCTATTACATTGGTTTGCATTACCCAGTCATAAGCATCAATATAAACAGCATGAAACCATTCTTTCACCTCCTGGGGTGATAATCCAGCAATTAAGGCAAAATTTGCTAATATCATTAATCGTTGAATATGATGTGCATAACCAAACTGTTCGGTTTGACGCAAAACTTGATGTAAACAATTCATCTGGGTTTTCTCAGCATCCCAGAAAAAATCAGGTAAAGACTGGGTATGATTAAAATAATTCTTTTCGCCATAGTCTTCATCTACAGTTAAATAAATTCCCCGCATATATTCTCGCCACCCTAAAACTTGACGAATAAAACCTTCAATACTATTTAACGGTAAATCTTGTTGATAATAAGCCTTCTCAACTGCTTCAATTACTTCGATAGGCTGCAATAAACCTAAATTTAAATAAGGAGAAATTAAAGCGTGCCACATTGTTTCTTCTCCCGTTACCATCGCATCTTGATAAGTTCCAAACTTGGGTATATTTTCTTCAATAAAATGCTGCAAAGCTTTTTGTGCTTGCTGGCGAGTGACTCCCCAATAAAAGGGTTCTAATTCCCCGTATAAAGAAATATTTTTTAAGTTTTTTACCTGTTGAATAACATCCTGAGTGATCTGATCGGGTTCAAATAAAATCGGAGAAGGTGGCTTTAACTGATCTTTAGGGGGTTTGCGATTTTCTTTATCAAAGTTCCACTGGTTACCTACGGGTTGATCGCCCTCCATTAAGATATCAAATCGTTTACGTCCCTCTCGATAAAAATCTTCCATGACTAGCCGTTTACGATCTTTTTTCCATTCTTTAAAGTCGGCTTCACTCCAGAGAAATTGATTATTGGGAATAAAATTAACCTCACAGGATAGCTTTAAATCTTGAATATATCGAATAAAAGGACGATCATTGGGTTTCATCACTTTTAATTCAGTAATCTCATATTGTTCTATCCAGTTTTTTAAAGGTTGTTCAAAATTATCTGCTGCTTTAATATAGGTAACAGATAACTTCTTTTCTCTTAATTCTTCAGCAAAATGTCGCATCGCTGACCAAACTAAAACAAGTTTTTGTCGATGATAAGGTCTAACTTGAATATGTTGTAAAGACTCTATTAAAATAATTTGTATTTCTGAGGACAAATCACAGCTTTGAAGAGCAGCTTGTTTTTCCCAAAGCCCGTCGCCTAAAATCCAAATCCCACAAGTCATATTAAACTGTATCACATTTACTTAAACATAATCGCAGGTTATCATACTCTGTTATCACAGACCTCTACTCTAAGAAAGAGAGAGATCTGAAAATTTTATAAGACTTAAAATACTGTGAAAATTTATATTAAAAATAATTTGACTCTTCTATTCAAGTATTGATTTGAATTTAAATCTCTGTAAATTTACGCAAACCGACCTAATTTTTTTTGATTATAATACTTCTCAATAAAAAATATACTTGTTTGTTATAAGTATTTTTCTCAGTTGTAGTCCATGCATCAATATGAAATACTGTGATTAATGGCACTTCTTCAAAATGATTTCATCTGTAGGACTGTCTACTGAGAGATATTCCTTTTCGCTGTTTAACTTTCTATGGTATATTAGATATCCAAGTAGATATGAGATTAGAGCACAGATCAATGGACTTTAAAAATTTTACATCACTCCCATTAACGCATCATAAAATCCTCAAATCTCTCTCATCTTCATGGTTTTTACAGGTTTGAATCAGCCTTTGAGGAGTAAAGTTTGATAATTCTGGTAGGATAGCGTAAAAGAGGTCTATCTGAGCCGGAGTTGTAACGGACTGCGGTATAAGTTCGCTCCGCTTAACTGTAAATTTTAACTCGTGATAAAATCTCGATCAATATTAAATCTTATGAAGGGGATCTGTACCATAATATATAATCGCTACTTACCCTCAAAACAAATTACATCAACATCGAAT
This sequence comes from Microcoleaceae cyanobacterium, assembly GCA_049647265.1. Taxonomy (GTDB): domain Bacteria; phylum Cyanobacteriota; class Cyanobacteriia; order Cyanobacteriales; family Microcoleaceae; genus JAAURB01. The sequence continues at coordinate 151,349 of JBARXJ010000071.1, read as the reverse complement.
AAATGATTTTATATAATTGAAGTATACACAAACGCGATATCAGTCCTAAAGCTCTGAAGTGAATTCAGTAATATGATGTATCTATCCACAGATGATAGTTACGAAATGGAGGTATTTCATCTCTCGCAGGGAATAGACTATGTTTAAGTTGGGTCAATCCTCATTCCGTCGAATCCTATTATCCCGAATTTTATTGTTAAGTGTCCCTGTTTTATTGCTTGGGGAATATGTTACCTATCGTAAAGCTCGCTCCGGTTTACTGGAGACTGCCCGCCTCAATTTAACAGAAAGCGCTGTCCAAAAAGCAGAAGAAGTGCGTCAGTGGGTGAATGTACTTCAGTCTAGCTTAATGTTAGCAGCAGAAAATACAACCTTACAGTCTTCTAATACTGCAAATTATCAGGTTTTCTTGGAAGAATTGCAACAACAATTTCCCAGTGAAATCACCATCGGCTGTCTACAACTCACCGATATCCAAACTCAACAACCCATTGCCAGTACCTGCGAAAACGAGGCAAACGCTCTAATACCTCAAAATTTTTGGTTACAACAGCAGCCTGTCGAACGGACATTAGGATTCTCGAACGTCTACGTTACCCTTGATGAGAAAACCTCAGCCAACAGTAACAATCCTCAAACACCGTGGCGAAATCAAATTAACTTGGTGTTAACAGCACCCATTTACATCACCCAACCCGGCAGTCGTCAATTACGTTATGCTCTCACCTTGCAGTCTACCCTATATCTCACCGCTGACGATCGCCCCAAATCCTTAAGTGGGTTTACTGTTGTTCTCAATCAAAATGGTAAAATTATTGCTCATCCCAGCTTAGAACGAGTCGGGCGTAATATTGAACAAGAAGCAGATGCTAACCGCTTACAAAACTTGATTCGACGGGCATTAGCTGGGGAAATTGACTTTATTCACCTATTTTCCTTTGAAGAAAGCGATGTTGAACTGTTAGCTGGATATGATGCAATTCCTAGCCCTTTAACAGGCAGCAAAGACAATCAATGGGTTATTTTAGCGGTAACCAGTTTAGAAGATGCTTTATCTGGCTTAGAAGACATTAACTCAATTTTATTTTATCTCACATTTAGCTTGATTATCGCGAGTATTATTGCCGCACTTTATCTCTCCCGCGACTTAGCCAAACCGCTCGAACAGCTTCGAGATTATGCCCTAACCGTTAATAGTTTAGAATCTGAAACAACAGTTCCCAAAAATTTAAAAATTCGTGAATTTAATCAGATGGGAAAAGCGTTAGAAGTAATGGTAGAGCGGCTAAAGTTAAGAGCAGAAGCATTAGAATTTGCCTCTCGAGAAGCCTCCGTTGCCAATCAACTCAAAAGTGAATTTTTACGAGTTGTTTCTCATGAACTCAGAACCCCATTAAATGGAATTATTAACTCTCTTAGACTTTTAATTGATGACTTTTGTGATAATCGAGATGAAGAATTAGAATATTTAAATATGGCAAATGACTCGGCATTGAGCCTTTATGAAATTGTCAGTGATATTTTAGAAATTGCTTTAATTCAGGAAGGAAAACTGACGATAAAATTAGAGGATATTGATTTATCTACCACCTTAAAAGATGTGATTAATCTAACGCAATACGAAATTCAGCAAAAGGGATTAAAGTTGCAGCTAGATTTAATGCAAGAACCGATTACAGTGTTAGCCGATCAAGATAAACTGAAACAAGTATTCTTAAATATTATTAGTAATGCTATTAAGTTTACCCCCAGCGGCTCAATTACAATTTCAACCCGAATTCATACTCAGCCTTCAAACCCAGACCAAGTCATTATTAAAATTCAAGACACAGGAATTGGTATTGCCGAAGAAAAACAAAAAAAGCTATTTCAACCCTTTGCTTTAGTGGATGGTTCAACAACACGAGAATTTGGCGGAATTGGACTCGGACTGGCACTCTCTAAAAGCTTAATGCAAATGATGGAAGGATGGATTACCCTAGACAGTCCAGGAATCGATCAAGGAACAGTCGTAACAATTACTTTACCATTATCGCAGAAAACACCCCAGCAACTACAATCTCAACAACTTAAATCAGTCGTGTCTTAAATCACTTTTTCTCAGTTTATAAATCTGTTTAAATTAAATAAAAATAGGGTACGCTTTTGACGCACCCTACCTTAAATTAGAGAAATAGATTCGGAGCAAAGAAGGAAGGGTAAAAACAAGCTTTCATTACCAACTTCCCTCTTCCCTCTTCCCTCTTCCCTCTTCCTTATCGCTGCAAGCGAGTTAAATTATGCTTCAGTGTTTTCGGTTAATTCAGGTTGTTGTGAACCCGTCAGATTCACTTTAACCACCCGATTAATCACTTCTTGAGCTTTAGGTAAACGCAGGGTTAGAATTCCTTCCAAATACTCTGCTTTGACTTCAGTATGATTAATCGCTTCTGGTAAAGCAATCACACGAGAAAATTGACCCACTGGAAATTCAGAATAAAGGTATTGATTTCCGTCTGCTAGCTCTAAATGGCGAGTTTTACCGGAAATTGCAACTGCTTTTCTACTGGCCTCAATATTGAGTGCTTCTGTCTCTAAACCCGGCAGAATCCCTCTTAAAATATAAGCATCGGCAGTTTCTCGTAGTTCTATTGCAGGAGCCCAACGCTCTGTTTTTTGAGGCGCGACACCCGTATTAAACGCACGGTCAAATTGACGTTGAATTCTTTCCATTTCAGCAAAAGGATTAGTTGTGAACATCATTATTAACGTTTCTCCTGTAAATGAAGCTTGATATAAACTTGAACAACTGATTGATTACATTTATGATTATGCAACAGGAAATAATCAGTTGACAGGAGAAAGAACCGTACTTGATATGAGAACTTTCTCTACCTCTCAATTAGTTTTTACCTACTTTGAAGAAAACCGAACCTTTAGGGTTGTATAAACCGAAAAAACCTCTCCCTTTGATTAAAAGAAGAGGAAAAAGCATCTACTAGGAGTTAAAGTTATATTTTATAAAGCTGCATATCCAAACGTGACATTAAACTGGCGACACCAAATCGCAACGGCTTTAAAATCACTGGGATTAATATTTGCCGGAATTTCGTAGCGTTGCGCTCCATCAAAACTTTCAAGCGGTGCTAAAGTCACGTAATCTGCCTCTGCAACATTGACAGGAACGCTACTATTACGGTACATAATAATTTCTACGGCAGGGCCTCGAGCAGTAGTAAACTCTTGGCTAAATTCTAAATAACGCTTACCATTTTCTGTGATAATTTGCGCTGTTCCTTCCGTCGGATGATCTTGGTCTACCGTGACAAAACTACCTGAGGCGATGATATTTTGAGCCAACTGTTGAGATGAAGGTTGGGCAGAAATAGGCTTGAGCGGCAAACTGAAACTACCCAATGTCGCTAACATCAAAGCTGAGGCTAAGCTGACTGTTTTAATATTCTTCAGGATCATAGCGCTGACTCCGTTGTAAAATTGCCTACAGTTACTAAGATAAAGGCTCTGTTTGGGAAGAGCATGATAAAAAAACGAAAAAAAACTTAAAATTGATGAAATTAGTTTCAGATCATTCTCAGGAAATTCTCATTTAATCGAATCACCTTACAGCCGTTCCCCATCAAAAACCTGACTAATCTTGATAGCGATCTAATATCACCATTTTTGTCCCAATCACAGGACTTCGAGCAATTAATTGTCCTTGCTCATTTAGCAATTCTAGGCGGGTAAAGGCTAACTTTTGAGCTTGACTATAAAGCTTTTGTGCCATTTCATCTTGTTGGCTTTCTTCTAATTCATACCAATCCGGCTTAATTTCAACCTCTAATAAATGTTGAGATAAATTCATCTGAATCGAGTTGATCCGTTCATCTCCATAAGAACGAGCCAATTTTGTCAGATTTGCTTGTAGCGCTAGAATTAAATTCTGTTCAGGCGTTAACGGCACATAAGGTTCAGCCACCACTTCTTCAGCTTCTAATTCGCCTTCAACCGTTAAAGGAACATCGATATCAACCACAATTTCTTCAGGTTCTAATTCAGCCTCAATTGTTAAAGGAACATCGATATCAACAATAGGATCTTCGGTTTCTGAGTCTATTTCAACGACGGGTAACGGTTCAACAGTAGAGGTTAACTCCGGTGGAACGTCCTCCTCAGCCAAAACCGGAGACAGGGGGAAAATAATTGTTGCGCTCATCAACAGTAGCGCGATTATAATCGCTTTAATTTTCATAAGTTTTAAAATGGTTAAAAATATTTACATCAACTGAATCAATACAGAATCAAATCGCTGCATAAAAAACGCTCTTGATCAATCGTTATTTTACTAAAGCTTGATCCGCTTGAGCTGAATATCTTCCCTATCCTATCAGATTAGAAAATAACTTTGTTTGATTGGCAATATCGTGTTAACCTGCTCTACGATGTGTGATTCCTTGCCAAGCTGGCATTTTGATTGATTATGGCTAATCCGAACGTATATTTTGATATGACCGCAAATGGGGAACCCCTAGGTCGTATTGAATTTGAACTGTTTGCTGATGTGGTTCCCGACACAGCCGAGAACTTTCGCCAACTTTGTACTGGTGAACCTGGCTTTGGTTATAAGGGGAGTTCTTTCCACCGTGTCATTCCTCAATTTATGTGTCAGGGGGGAGACTTTACCAATCATAACGGTACAGGCGGTAAATCCATCTATGGTAATAAATTTCCCGATGAGAACTTTCAGTTAAAACATACCCAACCCGGTTTACTTTCTATGGCCAATGCCGGGAAAAATACTAACGGTTCACAATTTTTTATCACCACCGTAGAAACCCCTTGGTTAGATGGTAAGCACGTTGTTTTTGGTAAAGTCACAAACGGGATGGATGTCGTCAGTAAAATTGAGGCGTTAGGTTCAGGCGGCGGCGCACCCCGTAAAAAGATTGTCATTGAAGATTGCGGTCAGTTATAAACCATCCAATATTAATTATTGTAGATCATCGGTGCGTCCGTCGGGCGCACCCTAAGACTTGAATTATTGATTAAAAATATTCATTTAAGGTAAAGGCTAGGTTAATATAAAATACAAAATTTATTAAGATCTATATATAGGTATTGACAGTTTATTCTCAAATATATTATCTTAAGCAGTAGAAATCAGAGTATAGAGTAAATCAAAGAAAACAACAGAAAAATTGATTTACAGTTGATTGAATATTTGTAACCCATTGAGTCTATTTGCTTAAAAACAAGCTAGCAAACAGGCAATCGTAGTGCTGCTTGCGATTCATTCTTCATTTCAGTCTTAGACTGAAAATCAGTTTGTGGATCTATCAGAAACTAAAATCGATCTTGATTTTGTATCTCAAGTTGGTTTAGTTTCGTCTACCAAAAATTATACCACTTTCAAGAAAGCATTTACCATGGTTCAAGTTAATCCAGTTACTGTAGAATTTGAAAACGCGCCTGCTTCTCCCTTTGAATTTATAGAAAACTTTAATTCTCTTTTAGGAGATTTTAATGGGGATGGTTTCATCGATCAAGCCCAAATCGAAACCTCCTTTTCATATTATTATGGTCAGCCTTCCACCACAACTGTTTCAATCTTACTGGGAGACGAAGATGGTAACTTTGAAGCAGTTGACAATTCCAGCTTAAGTTTTGATGGATTTCTGAATAACGTAGAAATTGGTGAGTTTAACGGGGATGGTAACCTTGATATAATTGCTGAGAAAAACAGTTATTATGGTGAACCGAAAAGCCTCATATTGCTGTTAGGAGATGGTAGTGGAGAATTAACGGCAGAAGAAGTTGATCTCGATATTAGTACAAATTTTATCAATAATTTCAATGTAGCAGATGTTAATCTCGATGGCTTAGATGATATCCAGTTTAACTACTATGATTTTGATAGACAAACGGTTATTTTGTTAGGAGATGAAGATGGATTTACCCCAGCAACGGGTTCTCCTTTTGTCGATAACGATTTTAACCAACAGGTTTTAGGAGACTTCAATGGCGATGGTTTCATTGACAAAGCAGTAACTGAAACCTTCTTTTCTTATCCTAGTCAGCCCGCAACAACCCTTTCAATTTTCCTCGGTGATGAGAATGGAGAATTTGAACAGAATGCAACTTCAACTTTTGATTTTGTTGGGTCTCCTTCCCTAGAAATTGGTGAGTTTGACGGAGATGGTAACCTTGATATCGCGATTGAGACAAGAATTTTTAGCAATTATTACTACGGCAACAGTAGTGAATTCAAGCTGACCTTATTGCTAGGGGATGGAGAGGGAGACTTTAGCCTCGATACAGAAATTGAAACCGAAGAATTTCCCAACTTGAACGTTGCAGATGTAGACAACGACGGTTTAGAAGATATCACATCAACCACCTTTTCCTTCGTCGAAGCCGTCCGAACATTCCTCGGAGACGGTAACAACAACTTTGAACAAGATCAAAGTATTCGATTTGAAGATGTTAATGTTTTTGCAGCAGGAGATGTTGACGGGGATGGAAAACCTGACTTAGCCGTAGCGACGGATTCTTTTAATGATGTAACCGGTAACTCTGAAACTCAGGTAGAGATTTTCCTTCAAGATGAAGACGGCGAATTTGAAGCAGGTGAAATTATTGATCTCGATGATAGCTTTGATTTTATTAATGAACTTAGCTTAGTCGATCTTAACGGTGATGGCGATCTCGACATTTTAGTCAAGGATAACTTCGTTTTTGATTACGACACTAATCAGTCTATTCGTCAAGCCTCTATTATTTTAGGGGAAGGAGACGGAGAATTTGAAGACCCTAGTCCTGCCATTGAAACAGAAAATGATTTTGATTCTCCCTTTACAGTGGGTGATTTTAATGGGGATGATGACTTTGATTTAGCCATCTACACAAATACCTACAATTCTTACAGCTTCGATGCCCAACTGACTGTGTTACTAGGGGATGGTAACGAAGGCTTCACACCGGGTGGTACAGTTGAGGTTAATAATCCTGAAGATATTGTCCCCGGAGACTTTAACGGCGATGGAAACTTGGATGTGTTAGCTTTCACGACAAACACTTTTCCCTTTCAACTTGAATTGTTCTTCGGCGATGGTGATGGCAATTTAGAAGCCCAACCCGACTTAACCATTGAGTCAGACAGTTTCATTCGCGACCTCACCACAGGAGACTTTGACGGGGATGGCAACGTCGATGTTAGCTGGACGAGTTATTCCTACTATTACTACTACGGTTCCTCCCGTGATACTACAGTATTGTTGGGTAACGGTGATGGTGAATTTAGTTCCCCCATTATCTTAACTCCTGGAGGTTTTGGTGATGTGGCGATCGCAGACTTTGACGGAGATGGTAACCTAGATTATGCTAACTCGAATGGCTATTCAGTTCAAACCGTTTCTGTCCTGTTAAATCAAACGGGTGAAAATCCAATCGATACAATTGAGTCGGATGAAACTTATACCTTGCAACCGGGTGAAGAGAATCTAATTCTGATTGGCAATAGTAATATTGATGGAATTGGTAATGAATTAGATAACCAAATAACAGGTAACCGGCGACGAAATCGTTTGGAAGGAATGTCTGGAAATGATACCCTAGATGGCGGAGATCAACGTGATACTTTGATTGGTGGTGAGGGTGATGACAGCCTCGTGGGGGGTGATAATCGTGATATTTTAAATGGGGGTAATGGAGACGATAACCTCACGGGTGGTGAGAGTCGGGATACGTTTGTATTTGCCACAGATGAACCATTTAATGGGGATATTGGAGTCGATACTATTACTGATTTTGACCCCGATGATGACTCGATTGAGTTGAGTCAAACTACCTTTACAAGCCTAGAAAGTGAAGTCGATGATGAGTTTAGTATTCCTGCTGAATTTGCCATTGTTGCAGACATCACAGAAGTAGAACTTAGTGAAGCATTGATTGTCTATAATCAACCCACAGGGGAATTATTCTACAACGAAAATAGCATCGATCCTGGCTTTGGTAATGGCGGTCTATTTGCCACCTTTGACGATATGCCTATTCTTGAGGGCGATAACTTTACTATTATTGCCTAAAATCGCGGTTGGCGCGCAACAGAATTGTAGTACGGGCGCATTGCAATGCGCCCCTACCAGACTCGCGCTCCTCCTGATGTCTCAAAAACCATAAATGAATTGCTATATACGAAATAATAATGACCAAAACCCCACCCAAAATAATAGCCTCTCATGATTTTTTAGATTGGTTACAACAGGAAAAAATTAGTTTAGCCTTTACCACCTATCAAACCTCTCGCTTATTATTAGTAGGTGTGGATAAAAAAGGAAAAATTTCTGGGTTTGAACGCTTATTTGATCGGGCGATGGGATTGTATGGATCAACAGAACGGTTATTATTAAGTACAAAATATCAACTCTGGCAATTTGAAAATGTACTCAAGTCAGGGCAATTATATCAGGGATACGATAAACTCTATATTCCCCGCATTGGTTATACAACCGGAGATTTAGATATTCATGATATTACAATAGACGAAACGGGGCGAGTTCTATTTATCTGTACCTTATTAAATTGTTTAGCGACATTTAGTCAACAAAATAGTTGTCAACCGTTGTGGAAACCGCCGTTTATTTCTCAGTTAATTAATCAAGATCGTTGTCATCTTAATGGTTTAGCCATGGTGGATGGAAAGCCGGGTTATGTAACCGCAGTCAGTCAAGCCGATGTCACCGATGGATGGCGAAAACATAGACAAGATGGCGGCTGTGTGATTGATATTTCAGAAGATGAAATTATCGTAACCGGTTTATCGATGCCTCATTCTCCTCGATATTATCAGGGTAAATTGTGGTTACTCAATTCAGGAATAGGATATTTTGGTTCTATTAATCTTGAACTTGGAACCTTTGAACCGATAACTTTTTGTCCGGGTTATTTACGGGGATTAGCCTTTTGGAAAAAGTGGGCAATTGTCGGATTATCAAAACCCCGAGAAAAGACATTTTCCGGGTTAAAACTCGATCAAGAATTAACACAACATCAAGTACAACCCTGTTGTGGATTAATGGTGATAGATCTAGAAACTGGGAAAATTGTTCATCGTTTACAATTAGAAGGCGTGATTACAGAATTATACGATGTTCAAGTTTTACCCAATGTTCAAAGACCAATGGCATTAGGATTTAAAACTGATGAAATTAGTCGTATTTTAACCTTAGATCCCATCCAATCTTTATAGGTATATTAATAACGCATCCCTACAATTTTATCAGGGCAGAGAGTTAATGGATTAACGCTCAGTAATAGCAGCGAATACAACTATTCTCCCTACCCAAATTCCCTATTAATTAAGAATTAACAAACACAAACTGACTTCCCGCCAGATCGATATCTGATCCGGTTACACCAGAAATAACACCCACTAATTCACTCTCACTAACCCCTTCAGCTTCACCCACCAGTTCACTTTGAGTCAAGAAAATACCGACTCCGGCGGCTAACTCACCCTCTATTGGTTGTAACTCATAGTCGGCGATATTACCGTGAAGATAGATAGTATCTAGATCCACCTCAAAACCTTCAATTAAGGCATAGTCATTCACACTGTCATCATCATAATAAGCCTGATGAGTATCTCCAAGATAAAATTGATCCTGACCAGGCCCACCTATTAAATGATCGATTTCTCCTTGTCCTGGGTTAACAGCTTCTGGATCAACCCCAGTGAGGATATCATGACCACTGCTACCGTTGAGGGTATCATTTCCAACCCCACCCGTCAGGGTATCACGACCGCCACCGCTATTGAGGTTATCGTTACCTTCTCCACCTGTGAGAATGTCTGTTCCCCCTTGTCCCCGGAGAAGATCATCTCCCGATCCCCCCATCAGTTGGTCAGCATCTGTTCCCCCAATCATCGTATCATTACCCTCTCCACCATTGAGAGTATCCTCTCCTGCATCTCCCAATAAACGATCATCCTCAACTCCGCCATCTAAGACATCGTTACCGTCATCTCCTCGCAAAACATCATTACCACTCTCCCCGAAAAGAATATCATCTTCTGTACCGCCGCGTAGGAAATCATTACCCTCACCCCCATTGAGATTATCTACTCCTGCATCTCCAAATAGGCGATCGTTTCCTTCCTCTCCATTGAGGGTATCATCTCCAGTTGCACCCCGTAGAATATCGCGGTCTAAACCCCCGTTAAGAATATCATCTCCAGCCTGACCAAAAAGGCGATCGCTGTTATCTCCTCCCTCTAAAAGATCGTTACCTTGCCCCCCTTTGAGGATATCATCACCCGATCCGCCACCAAGGTAATCATCTCCTGACCCACCCAACAAACTATCATTGCCATTGCCGCCGTTGAGTCCATCATTTCGTAAGCCACCCGAAAGGGTATCATTACCATCCTTACCAGCCAAGTAATCTTCTTCAGCACCGCCAGTTAAAGTATTATCTGTTTCATCCCCTTCTAATGACAACCCATTTCTAAATGTATTAACGTTGCGAGTTTCCCACCAACTGGTATTGGTTTGATTAAACTCCGTAATGGCATCCCAACGGGGAGTAGAGTCTTCTAGATGAGACAAAGCGCCCCAACTTCCCCATTTAGACGCACGGCCCACATCAACAAAGTGAGCAAATAAGGTCCCTCCGGCTGCTTTCCAACCGTCTAAAACTTGTTGATAGAGATCTGCCATTTCCGGACGACGGTTTAATTCAATAAAAAATTCCGTCATTTCCGGGTCATTCACTACGTTAACCCATTCTCCCGCCTCGTTGCGTCCTGGCACACCGACAACGTGAGTCCCCCCTTCATAGACAACCATTTCTAAGCCATATTCAGCCGCTACTTCGCCGTGATAGTGGAAGTCGGCAATGGTCGCTTCAACAGAATCTCCTTCCCCCAAAACTGAACCATCTTGGAGTTGCTGAATGGCTTTTTCAAAGCCACCATCGGGATCGTTAAACCAAGATTTAACCGTTTCAACATTTTTTGCCTTTCCTAAATCCCCGCTAAAATAGCCCGTTATGGCGTAGTTATCGAAACGAGTGTAGGGGGCTTCATTTCCTTCTGCAACCCAATCTGGAGCGTTGAGTAGATACTCCTGGAGGCCTTTATAACGGGTTTGTGTGGCGATAGTGAGTTGTAAGCGTTGATCGGCTTCCTCCCCGAATACCTCGGTAAAAGTATCTGCCATTTGGGCTGAACGCATTCCGTACCATTGCATCCACCCCCCTCGAACTTCCTCTCCCCAGCGTTCCTCAGCCGCTGCCTCGGCGTATTTGGATTGGGAGAAACCCCAGTTCCATACTTCGTTTGAGAATTCTATATTAGCTTCTAAACGCGGATCAAGCTGTTCTTTAACGACTTCGGCAAAATTACGGATATAATCGTCTGTGGCTTTGTGGGGGATGTTAAACCAAGGATCGGCATTGACTTGGTTTGCCAGATCGATCATCACTTCTAACGGAACTCCCCCATCCCAACCGTCTCCCCAAGAGGCATTATCAATCTGGGGTCTGTCTTCCCAATGTTGCTGATCTGAACCGTTTGTATCCATCCAGTCCATAAACCGCAAACTACGGAAGTCTTCGATTTTTTCGATCCAGTCTGGATTAAAAGTTGCCCCAGCTTCGTATAAGGGTAATTGATCTTCGCGAATGACTCGAATATTGCGGAGATAATCCCCTGTATTATTGGGGTCAGTACTAGCAATTTCTAGATAGATACCACCTTCTCCTGGTGTGACTTCTAAGATATCTCGACCGGGAGTTGACTCACTGGTGATTTCTTCAGCATCAAATTTATAGTTAAGTTCTCCTTCTCCATCATAAAGAACCACATAACGACCTCCTGGATATTGTCCATTAATTCCCCTTAACATCAAGGTAGAAACGGGTCTTTCTTGCCCTTCTACAACCGGGAGAGATTTCACCCAACCTTTATCATCTAGATCCATTTCTGAAGCATTTATTCCGCCCCATCGACCCGATAAATGACCCAGCCAAACTCGTGATGCTTTGAAGTGATCGATAAACGGAAGCTGGGTACTCCAGTCCGCAATACCATTCAAACCCATCCCTAAACTAGGATTTGTTAATTCAGTGTTGGTGTTGGTCAAAGTGTCTGTAGTATTTTCCATTGAAGTTTTAAAACAGCAAAAATTGCAGGTGAATGATACTCGCTCAAGCTGAAATCACAGCTCTACGATTGAATGCACCAAGACTGAACTGACTTTTATTATGGATTGAAGTGAACTGAAATAATTAGATATATCAAAATATATCTATTCTTAGATTAATAAAAAAATCAATTTTTATCAACAATAAATTGTAAACATATAATCAATTCTTTGTAAAGATTCAGTAAAAAAAATAGAATCCGGAATCACTTTTACTTGATCGGGGCTAACTCAAGGTTTTGCTATCAAAGATTTATATAAAAATTGTATAAAGGGGTAAGATAATATAAAAATAAAGCTATATAGCGCTGTCTATAAGAGGGTTGTCGAGGAGGATGATATTGAATAGACTTTACCTAATTTAGTTAAGTATTGATTTAAATAAATACTTTTTGCTATCAATACTATGAATAATATTCGTAGTTTTTAGATCGCCTAAAACTATTTTTTATAGCCGATATTTTTGATATAAAGTTTTAATCTAAAATTACTTTGGTAATGAATACTTCAACCGCTTAAAAAATTAAACAACTCCTTGAATAATTGATCGAAAATGAATCAGGATTCCCCAATAAATAACCCTAAAAAAATTCCCTCCTACAACAGGGGGGAAAATGGGTAACGGCATGAGCATCAGCTCATTCATTCAGCTTAGGTTTGTGGTTTAAGGATTAAGATCTTTTTACAGATTAACGAACCGTAACAGAATAGGTAAATTTAAATGCTTGAAAATCATTACTCTGTTTAGGCGTTCCTACTAACTCGAGTTGATACCGTCCTGTTGCTGGAAAAACAATATTTGTTCCGGGAATACCTTGATACTTTTCAGCAGAAATTGCCTCAAGTTCAGGACTCATTAAAGGTTGAGCGGTGTCGGATCGAGGTTCAGTATAAATGGAGAGTTGACACTGACATTTAGATAAAGGAATGATTTCGCCCCCTTTACGAGTTAAGGCAAACCAAACTTGAGCGGTTTCCCCTGCTTTAGGATTATGATTGGGTTCAAGGTGAAATGTAGCGGCAACATTTCCTGAAACTTCAACGGTATGGGCAAAAGAGGGAATGATTTTTGGGAAAATGGTGATTGTAAATAATCCCAAACCACAGGACGCGACGGCTAAAACCGAGGTTAATTTTTTATTGAGATGAAGAGGAAGAGGCATAGAATTTCTCTAGAGATAACAGTGACCAAACAAGGCGCGATCGCACTAATAATACACCAAGAGTAATGACTATTAAGATTGCCACACGCCATCGATTTAAAGCGGTTAATTCAAATCCACCTAAGTAATGAGATCCGCTAAAAATAATATGAAGACTTCCCAGTAATAAAGCCGGAACTGTTAATAAATGGAGACTACGCCAATATTTACCTAAGCGTCGTTGCATCCAATTCATACTGGTGAAAGCGGCTGGAGTCATCAATAATAATGCTAGAACTCCTAATCCTATGCCCCATTGTTGTTGAGGAAGCATAAATTCAAACGCCGCTAAATTCCATTTAAACGTATGATCGATCATCTGCCCTGTATGCACCACAGCACAGATAAATGCACCGACTCCCAAGGCGCGACGATAGCGTAACAGTTGCGGCAAAAATCGACTGAGGGGACGGGCAATTAAAGCCAAGACCAAACAGAATAAAGCCGCGTGTCCGGTATAATCAACATGACTTCCGGTTCGTAACAATGTGAGAATACCGATGATTAAAGTCAGCCATCCGCCTAAACGATACAACTGACTGCGTTGGTTACTACTGAGTTTACTGGCAAATATCCCCACTCCTAATAGCGTTGGCAATGTTCCCACACCAAACGCCAACATGGTTAATAGTCCTTGCAACCCATTTCCCGTTTCAGCCGCTTTAATTTGGGCTGTATAGAGAAAGCCACAGGGAATTAACCCCCAAACCAACCCCAATGCTGCGGGAGTCCACCAGCGTTGATGCATCGAAACCGCCATCATTGCCTGATTAAGACGGTGATGCCAGGCTTTAGGGGATAGAGGATGTAAAACGGGTAAATGGGGTAACCAGGCGGGTTTAAGCTGGGATAAGCCTAAGCCAATTAACATTAACCCTGTAAAAATAGCAATGCCTCGTCGGACGGCGCTACCGACACCCGCGATTTGTCCACTGGCAATCAGAACAGAACCCACTCCCCCAATTACAAAGCCAACAATGGCATAGCTGAGGATACGGCCACCATTCAGCAACAGATGGAACTGCCAGGGATGTTTTTGATTCTCTGGGGTACCCTGAGAGAGGGAAAATGCAACCGTCAGCGGGCCACACATTCCGGCACAATGACCAAAACTGCCCAAGAAACCCAGAAGACTAATTAACAGTAAATCAAACATGATGACATTTGCGATCGCAATCGGCCCACGCTAATTTTGACACATTCATTCCCCCAAACAACAAGTTATCCACCGCTTACGTCAAGTTATAGTCAATGTGAGTAATGACTAAATTTGCGATCGCAGTCTACTCAGGATTGAAAAAGAGTTGTTAGAGTTAAAAAAGTGGTGCAACCAATCACGAATCTATGTCCATTTTTGGGCTAGTCCCTGTGACTTGGTCGCGACTCACACTCAAACAAGATATGGGTTAACGTTGAATCACACACTCACAACTGTGAATTCTTTTTTCTGGACCTCGATTGTAAACTCCCAACAAAACGAACAATGGCAGTTTTGTTCCTCTCAGTTTAAGATCCGCAAGGCAACAAGCGGGGACTTAATGGCGTTGACAGAAGTCTTGACCCTCAGTTTTCATTCCCGTGAGGGGATTTTAGCTTGGGTTTACCCGATTCTCCGCTTAGGAATTTATGAAGATTTACGTCAACGTCTGGCAACAAAATCCCAGCGTTATCTCTGCTTAGCCGCTGTTAGCCAACACCCGTCCGAAAACAAAGAAGTCGTTATTGGCACTGTCGAAATCGGAATGCGTTTACGTACTCCCTGGCCAATGGCAACTGGAAATCATATCCTTTATATTTCTAATCTCGCAGTTCATCCTCAATATCGCCGACTCGGGGTAGGCCGACAACTGTTACTCAGTTGTGAGTCTATTGCCCAGCAATGGGGATTTTCTGAGTTACATCTTCATGTCTTAGAGGATAATCATCGGGCGCGACAGCTTTACCATAACGTCGGCTATCAACTTCAAGAAGTGGACTGGAATTGGAATACCCTTGTGTTTCGTCAACCCAGGCGTTTATTTCTGCGTAAGCAGCTTCAAAGGCAATAGGTAAAAAAAGGTCAATTGATAATTGAGAATGGATGATTGATAATTGATAATTGTTAATTATCCATTGTTAATTACTTCTGACTCCGAGTTCCTTACACACTATTGCCAATGAGAATCAACCTGAGTTAGGATTATCTCTCAGCTATCGGCAGAAATTGAAGTAACGGTTGAGGGCACAATTTCTTCAACTCCTAAGACTTCTACGTCTACTCCATTGTCTGATTTGACTGGAGTTTCGGCTGATTTTTTCGGTTTTGCCGTCGCTACCTTTTCACTATTTTTATCCGGCTTAACTTTAGCCGCAGAGGGTTCTGAAATCGGTTTGGAATCAAACACTAATCCCTCTTCGGTGCGACTAACATATAATTTATCTCCGGCGACAAACTTCTGTTCTAATAATAAGTTGGCAATCGGATTTTCCAGTTCTCGTTGAATTGCCCGTTTTAACGGTCTTGCACCATAAACCGGATCGTAACCCGTTTCTGCCACATAATTTAAAGCCGTTTGAGATAACTCAATCTTAATTTTTTGATCGGCTAATAACCGCTGTAAACGTTTAATTTGAATTCCAACAATTTGCCGTAATTCTTTCTTACTTAACGGATGGAACAATATTGTATCATCCACACGATTTAAAAATTCTGGGCGGAAATGCGATCGCAAAGCCGACATCACTCGCCGATACATTTCTTCATAGCGAGAATCATCCCCTGCCACATCTAAAATATGTTCACCACCAATATTACTGGTCATGACAATCACCGTATTACGGAAATCCACTTTTCGTCCTTGAGAATCCGTAATCCGACCATCATCTAACACCTGCAATAAGATATTAAATACATCCGGATGGGCTTTTTCAACTTCATCAAACAAAATCACCGAATAAGGATGACGACGAACCGCCTCAGACAGTTGTCCACCTTCGTCATAGCCAATATACCCAGGAGGTGCCCCCACCAACCGAGAAATGGCGTGTTTTTCCATATACTCGGACATATCAATCCGAATCAGGGCCTCTTCGCTATCAAACAAAAACTCCGCCAAGGCTCGCGCTAATTCTGTTTTACCGACCCCTGTCGGCCCCATGAACAGGAAAGAACCAATCGGACGACCGGGATCTTTCATACCTGCCCGCGCCCGTCTGATGGCCGCAGAAACGGCGGATACAGCCTCCTGTTGTCCAATCACCCGTTGATGCAGATGGCTTTCGAGTTGTAATAATTTTTGTCGTTCTGACTCTAACAAGCGATTCACCGGAATACCCGTCCATTTGGCAACAATTGCAGCAATATCAGCTTCTGTGACCTGTTCTCGTAATAGCGTCGATCCTTGGGCTTGTAATTTTAACAGTTCGGCTTCTTTGGCTTCGCGATCGCGATGAACCTGTTCTAAACGACCATACTTTAATTGGGCAGCTTTATTCAAATCATAATCTCGTTCGGCTTGTTCAATTTGAACCCGCAGTTTTTCTTCTTCCTGTTTTAAACTATTAATTCCATCGAGTAATTCTTTTTCCCCTTTCCATTGAGAGGCTAACTTCGTTTGTTTTATTTTCAGGGTTTCGACTTCTTGTTGAATCCCTTGTAAGCGTACATTAACGCCCACATCGGTTCCTCTATTGCCGTTCCCTTTGCTTTCTCCTTCAATCGACAGTTTCTCCATTTCCAACTGCATTAACCGCCGATCGATCTGTTCTAATTCCATCGGTTTGGAAGTAATTTCCATCTTGAGTTGGGCGGCAGCCTCATCGACTAAATCAATCGCTTTATCTGGTAAAAAGCGATCGCTAATATACCGACTGGATAAAACCGCAGCAGCAACTAAAGCAGAATCAGTAATTTTCACCCCATGATGCCGTTCGTAGCGATCTTTTAAACCCCGTAAAATAGAAATAGTATCCTCCGGAGACGGTTGATCGACATAAACCTGTTGAAACCGTCGTTCTAAAGCCGCATCTTTTTCAATATGTTTGCGATATTCATCTAACGTACTCGCCCCAATACAGCGTAATTCCCCACGGGCTAACATCGGTTTAAGTAAATTCCCGGCATCCATTCCCGACCCACTAGAACCGCTTGAACCTGCCCCGACAACGGTATGTAATTCATCAATAAATAAGACAATTTGCCCCTCAGAGTGAGTCACTTCCCGCAAAACCGATCGCAAACGTTCTTCAAATTCTCCGCGATATTTTGCCCCCGCAATTAAACTCCCCATATCCAAGGAAATTAATTGCCGATTTTTTAAAGATTCCGGTACATCCCCATTCACAATTCGTTGGGCCAAACCTTCTGCGATCGCCGTTTTACCCACACCCGGTTCCCCAATTAACACCGGATTATTTTTAGTTCGACGGGATAAACAACTAATCACGCGGCGGATTTCTTCATCGCGACCAATCACCGGATCTAACTTACCATTTTTCGCTTGTTCAGTTAAATCTCTGCCGTATTTCTCTAAGGCTTCATAACTGCTTTCTGAGGTTTCAGTGTCTTGTATTTGTTCTTGAGTTTGTTTTTCGACTTTGGAACTGTCTCGAACCCCTTTAATGGCGGCTTCTAATTTCTGGCGAGTCAGAACGGGTGGAGTTGGACGAGTTGCCGGGGCCGGACGGTCAAACCCAGGTCGTCCAGGTCGTCTGGGAGGTGTGGCTTGTGGAGTTGGGTTGAAGAGTCGTTGACCAATGCGTTCATCTTCTGTAAACGCCACTAAAATATGTTCAATAGAAATATATTCATCATCCCAAGCTTCTTGAACTGCCGCTGCCTCATCGAGTAAGATATCCAACTCTCGACCTAAATATAAATGGTCAATCGTTCCAACTTTCGGTTGACGCTTGGTAAAGGCTTCTAATTGCTGCGTCAGTTGGTCGGGATCTACGCCTGCTTTCAATAAAATCTGACTCGCTAGTCCATTTTGTTCTAGCAATGAAATCATCAAATGTTCTACATCGAGTTGCTGGTTTTGGAAGCGGCGGGCGACATCTTGAGACTTAACAATGGCTTCCCAGGCTTTATCGGTAAAGAGATTAGGGTCAGTTGGTTGCATTATGGCGTTGAGAACTAGGAGTTAAAATCAGCAGATATAATTTGCAATTCTTAGCAGATTTACATCAGTTAAAAATAGGAATAAGTTGATCCAGTTAGGGTTTTACAGAGTAGCAAATGGGTGGGAATGAATTGCTGTCATCCCCTTCCTACTGTAAAACTAATGGGTCGCTGCCGCCGTTTCTTTTTCGTTACGACTTCCTTGAGTTCCCACTTGAATCAGTTCAATTTTATAACCATCTGGATCGGCGACAAAGGCAATGACAGTTGAACCATGTTTCATTGGGCCAGGTTCACGGGTGATATTCCCCCCAGCAGCCCGAATTTGAGCGCAAGTGGTGTAAATATCATCCACACCTAGGGCAATATGACCATAACCATCACCGAGATCATACTTGTCTACGCCCCAATTATAAGTTAGCTCAATTACACTATTTTCGGATTCATCCCCATATCCGACAAAAGCTAAAGTAAATTCTCCGCCGGGGTAATCTTTTTGACGCAGTAGCTTCATGCCGAGAAGATCGCAGTAAAACTTTTTGGAGGCTTCCAAGTCACCCACTCGCAGCATGGTGTGTAGCATTCGCATAATGATTGTTTCTATGAACCTATAAGTGTTCTCACTGTTTATTTTAAGAGGACATTACGATTTCGGCAGGAAATTATGAAAAGTAGGCCCGTCAGTAGGGGCGCATTGCATGCGCCCGTCTAAATTTCATCTATTTCTTCACATAAATCCTGTAAAGTTTGATGCTGAACTCGCCGGGAGGTTCGACGATATTTTTTAGATTCTAACTTCGGTTCATATTGGCGTTTACCGCCGGATGTGGTTTTAGATTTTAAGCTAGATTCTGCATCCGGTTGCTGTAGTATCGCTTCTTGGCGGGCAATTGCAGCTTGTAAAAACTCCAAATAATGATCGTACCGTTCCCAATCCCCTTTTACCACACAATTGGGTTCATCGCGGTGTAAACAGTCATTAAATTGACAAGAGCCCAATGCTAATCTTTGTTGAATTTCAGGGAAATATTGAGATAATTGCTGAGGGACACAATCTAACTGGGGTTGATTAAATCCGGGACTATCTGCCAATAAACCCCCTGTTGGCAATTCAAATAATTCTACATGGCGGGTGGTGTGTCGCCCTCGTCCCAATTTACCGGACACTTTGCCCACTCGCAGATCAATTTTCGGAATCAGTTGATTAATTAAACTGGATTTCCCCACTCCAGACGGGCCAGAAATTACCGTAATTTTACCGCGCAATTGTTGTAATAAGGCAGAATTTGAGTTGCCTTGAATGAAAGGCCTCGACGTAATCCCCGCTGCAATACTATACTCTAATCCAAGGCATACACTAATCAATAAGGGTTGATATCCCCAATTCTGCAAGCGCTCATACCAAGCCTGTAACTTTTCTATATCAATTAAATCACATTTATTTAAACATAACTTAACATCAAGTTGAGTTGATTCAGCTTTAATTAAAAATCGACTCAGAGCTAGGGGTTCTAAATCCGGCTCAGACACAGAAAACACCAATAAAATTTGATTGGCATTAGCAATGGGTGGACGATTCAGTTCCGTTTGACGAGAAAACACCTCTGCAATTGCCCCTCGCTCGCCATTCCAGTCTGGATCTTCGATTTGCACCCGATCCCCCACCATCACTTTTTGACCAATTTTTTTTAGTCTAGTTCGTCGGGTACAAAGCAGCACGGCGGGGACTGCAAATTGTTTGACAAATTCAGAATCTAAGTAAACTTGATAATAGTTGGCTTGAACTGCTGTGACTGTTCCGGTGACTTGAGCTGGAGTGGCTGCGGTCGAGCTGGGAGGTATAGCTGAACTCATGACTGTGCTTGAGGACAGCGAACCTGAAGGGCAAAAAATTCGGTGCGGTTTTCAATCGCTTCAACGATATATCCTTCCATCTTCAAACTATCAGGAACCTGTTCAATGGGTTCTCCCCCATCCAACCAAACTTCTAGTAAAGTACCGGGCTGCATTTGTTCTAAACGGAGCTTTGTACGAACAAAATTTAAAGGACAAGGAGTCCCTCTTAAATCCATTTGTGCATCAGGGGTTGAAGTTGATAAATTACTCATAATCAGTGATAATCACTACGCTCCTATTTTTGATGAAATAAATTCCCAAGAAATCCTTCGAGACCGCCTTTTCCAGTCCGTTCTCCTTTTATTTGAGCCAGTTTTTCTAATAATTCCCGCTCATCACTGGTAATTCGATTGGGAATATCTACGAGTACTGTAATTAAATGATCTCCCCGACTGACTGCATTTCCGAGGCGAGGCACCCCTTGATTTTCCAGGGTTAACACCGTACCCGGCTGAGTCCCAGCAGGAATGGCAAGGGGAGTTGTACCATCAACGGTTTCTACTTCTAAGTTACACCCGAGAATGGCTTGTAAATAACTAATTTTAATCTCAGATAGGATATTAATTTTATCCCGTTTGAAATTCGGATCGGTAGCGACAGATAAAAAGACGTACAAATCTCCAGGAGGACCGCCCCGTTTACCTGCGTCCCCTTCATTAGAAACCCGTAGGCGCGTCCCGTCATCCACACCCGCCGGAACATTAATTTTTAATTTCTTCGTAATTTCATTCACGCCCCGACCGCTACAGGTGGCGCATTTTTCCTCAATCACCTGTCCAGTGCCGTTACAAGTGGGACAAGCAGAAACTTGGGTAAAACTACCAAACGGGGTACGAGTTGCCCGCCGAACCTGGCCGTTACCGCCACAAGTCGAACAAGCTTGAGGTTGAGTCCCGGTTTTTGCACCCGAACCACTACAGGTTTCACAGGTTTCGAGGTGTTTAATCCGGATTTCTTTTTCTCCGCCAAAGATGGCTTCTTTAAAATCTAATTTTAAATCAATCCGTAAATCATCCCCTCTCACAGGGCCACTACGTCGGCGACCTTGAGGGCCACCCATGCCACCCCCAGCAAACCCACTAAAGAAGCTTTCAAAAATATCTGCAAAGCTATCACTGAAGTCCTGACCGTAAGCGCCAGCCGCAGCACCAGAGACCCCTTGTTCCCCAAAGCGGTCATAACGGGCTCTCATCTCAGGTTCTGAGAGAATTTCATAAGCGCGGTTAATTTCTTTAAACCGATCTTCGGCCCCTGGCTCTTTATTAACATCGGGGTGATATTTCCGTGCCATACGACGATAAGAGCGTTTAATCTCTTCTTTGTCTGCGTCACGAGAAACCCCTAAAACTTCATAATAATCCGTTGCCATATTGTTTGAAATATAAAGAACAAAAATTATACACAATTACAAGTTGAGAACAATGTCTCGAAGATGACTCAAGCCATCAATGCCCGGTTAAGAATTTCAGCTAATGAGAAATGGATTTCCTGGATCAGCTTCAGAGTCCAATTCTAAGTCTTCATCTGAGTCTGATGCCACTGTCATAAAATCGGGCTCATTCAATAAGGTATCAGCATTGGCAATATCTTCCTCATCGAGTTCAGAACCGGTTTGCCCTGAACTAAATAGAGGTTCAGTGGCTACTGCTTCTACAGCAACAGGTTCGGGTTTTGACTTGGGCTCTGACTTGGGTTCTGACTTGGGCTGTGGGTCTGGCTCTTGCTGAGTGATTGGATTCTCCTCTACTTCTAATTCTTCCGAACTAAAATCCGGTTCTGGGGAGGCTGTTGTTGTTGTTTGGGGGGACGTTGGACCTGCTTTTTCATAAATAGTTGTCCCAATTTGATAAACCACTGCTTGAAAGGCTTCGACTCGTTCCTTAAGTTCCTCATAGGAAACATTCGGATTGGCAAGAGCGGTTTTCAAAGCATTGGCAGTAGAACGAATTTGCTGTTTAAGCTCATCGGTAATCAGTTGAGCATTTTGTTTTAACGTTACCTTACAATTGTAAAATAGGCTTTCGGATTGATTTTTCAGGGCTGCAATTTGTTTGCGTTGTTCATCCTCATCGGCATAGAGTTCAGCTTCTTGACGCATCCGCTCAATTTCGGTTTCACTCAATCCCCCTGTATTTGTAATTTGAATGCTTTGTTGTTTACCTGTTCCTCGGTCAATGGCTGAAACATTCAGAATACCATTGGCATCAATATCAAAAGACACCTCAATTTGAGGCACGCCTCTAGGAGCCGGGGGAATACCCGTAAACAGAAACTTACCTAAGCTTTTATTATCCTTTGCCATCGCCCGTTCTCCTTGGAGAACATGAATTTCAACCGAAGTTTGTCCATCTACAGCGGTCGAGAATGTTTGAGAATGACTGGTGGGCAAGGTGGTATTGCGTTCGATCACTTTCGTTGTGACTTCACCCAACGTTTCTAAGCCGATGGATAAAGGGGTAACATCGAGTAGCAATAAATCTTTGACTTCTCCTCCCAATACCCCGGCTTGAATGGCTGCCCCTAAAGCCACCGCTTCATCTGGATTCACCGAACGGTCGGGTTCTTGGCCATTAAAATGTTTTTGAATGGCTGCTTGGACGGCTGGAATCCGGGTCGAACCCCCCACTAAAATAATGCGATCGATCCCACTGGGTTCGAGGCTGGCATCTTTCAGCGCCTGAACCACCGGATCAATTGTACTTTGCACCAGATCTTGACTGAGTTCTTCAAATTGCGCCCGACTCAGTTCTAATTCTAAGTGTTTTGGCCCCCCTTCATCGGCGGTAATAAAGGGCAAGTTAATCGAAGTGGTCATGGCCGTTGACAACTCAATTTTTGCTTTTTCTGCGGCCTCCCGCAGCCGTTGCAGCGCCATTTTATCCACCGAAAGGTCTTGACCTTCCTGTTCTTTAAAAATCTCAACCATCCACTCAACGAGACAGTTATCAAAATCATCTCCCCCCAGATGATTATTCCCAGCGGTGGCATTGACTTCAAAAATACCGTCTCCCAATTGTAAAATAGAGACATCAAATGTACCGCCGCCCAAGTCAAATACCAGAATTTTTTGTTCTTGATCCTGCTTGTCTAAGCCATAGGATAAGGCAGCGGCAGTGGGTTCATTAATAATTCTGAGAACTTCCAACCCCGCAATGGTACCCGCATCTTTAGTGGCTTGGCGTTGGGCATCGGTAAAATAAGCAGGAACCGTAATCACTGCTTGGGTCACCGTTTCACCCAGATAAGCTTCGGCTTCTTCCTTTAACTTTTGCAACACCATCGCCGAGATCTCTTGAGGGGTGTAGACTTGATCTCGGATCTGAACATTGACTGTATTATCTTTTCCCGCAACGCACTCATAGGAAACCCGAGAGCGCTCTTGCTCTGTATCTTCCCAACGCCGACCAATAAAGCGTTTGATACTAAAAATTGTGTTTTCAGCATTGGTTACAGCTTGCCGCTTTCCCAATTGACCCACGAGACGCTCCCCCGCCTTGCCAAATCCAACAATACTTGGCGTGGTGCGTCCGCCTTCTGAATTAGAAATAACGGTCGGTTTTCCCCCTTCTAGAACAGCGACGCAACTATTCGTAGTGCCGAGGTCGATGCCGATGACTTTTCCCATAGCCCATGCTAGCGATGAAGGTGTGCAAAAATTAACTGATGTTCAGCCGATTTGAGAGCAAAGCGATGATTGGATTGATTGGCTATCGTTCCCCGTTCAATAAACCCTTAAATAGGGTAGAGAATTAAGCCTTGCTCTCAAGCGAGATGACTGTGACAAATTGCCACAATTTGCCGAGAATTAGGCTTCTGCTTCAGTTGAAGTCGATGCCGTTTCCTCCGAGGCAGCAGTTGCTACCTTGACCATAGCATGAC
Source organism: Microcoleaceae cyanobacterium (assembly GCA_049647265.1). Taxonomy (GTDB): domain Bacteria; phylum Cyanobacteriota; class Cyanobacteriia; order Cyanobacteriales; family Microcoleaceae; genus JAAURB01. The sequence continues at coordinate 127,092 of JBARXJ010000071.1, read as the reverse complement.
GCAGAACGCGATCGCCAAGAAGATATCCTCGCATCATCTCTTCAATCACTGTATCTTCTGGATGATCATTCGTCGGTTCACGCATGACGGCCTCATGTAAATTCGGATCAAACAGTTCTCCCTCTGGGCGCATCGGAGAAACCCCTAACTGCTTCAGGCTTTCAACCATTTGCTTATAAACCCCTTGATAGCTTTTGTGAATCGCCATCTCTTCATCAGTTTGGGGCTTAATTTGCGATCTTGCCCGTTCAAAGTTATCCACAACCGGTAATAACTTTTTAATGGTAGAACATTTGATTTGTAACTCAAGTTCTTCCTTTTCTTTTTGAGTCCGTTTGCGGAAATTATCGAAATCAGCCGCGAGTCTGCGATACTGACTACTAACATCTTCCATCTGGGCTTTGAGGGATTCATTCACGCTTGCTAAGCCTGCCAGATCCATCTGTAATTGTTCGTGGCTTTGATCCCCGGAAGCCGCCTCAGTCTCTGTTGTCAGTATTTCAGCATCTGCCGATTGAGCCTCATCAGAAACTTGTCCCGTCAATGGATCTGTCTCCGTGGGGGGAATTTCGGACGTTGTCAGTACTTCAGGATCTTGCTCAGTCATTCCTTCTGAGGTTTCTGGATTGATATCTACCATGCGTTCGTCTTGCTGATTTGAGTTCATCGTATAAAATTGAGCGACGGATTCCCTTCTTTACATGATAATCGGGAACTACCACCCTCTATCTCAAATTTAAATGTGAATATCCAAAAATTTTAACAAAACCTGAGTTGAATACAATAGTGATTTCCGACCTACCAATGATGCCCATCTTCAGTCACTGAAGCTATGTATGGCTAAAAAAATCGGGATAGAAATGAGTCAGACTTCTTTAGACTAGGCGAGGTTAGCGCAGTGAGACAGTACTGCACAACAGTCTAGACTTCTGTTTCGAGATCTAGTCTAACTGAGGGAATTGCAACTCAACACAGCAATCATCGAGACTGAGATGACAAATTGCCCAGACTCACTCTGCATCTGAGTCGTGAAAGTCTTTAATAATCGTCTCTCAAATCACAACGCTTAGGGTAGGAACACGTTATTATCAATATCAATCCCTCATAAAAGTTCGCTGTTGCACTGAAGTTCTTTAACGAAACTCACAGCAAATCTCCCCATTGCGCTCTTATCTATTTCACTCAATACAGTTCTTCTGGGAATGCCTGTTCTTAGAATTTGAGTGAACTCGGTCACACAGAGCCAGTTGGGGAAACTTTATTCATTCCTTTGGGAAATCTATACTGAATTAAAGATCGTAACCTCAGCTATGACTAACTTATCCCAGCGACGCACGGCATTAGTCGCCCAGAGTACGACCCCGTTTGGCAACAAGTTAATTCAGGCTGGCTATGTTAGCCCTGAACAATTTCAACAAGCCCTAAAAGCCAGCAGAACGGGGAAATCCTTAACAGAAGTTCTAGAATCAATTAGCGGTAAGCCATTGCCCCCAGAACTGGCGCGCCACTATAAAAAACAACTTCTATTTGAACTAAAAATTCTATACGGGGTAGACGCATTTGATGTCGAAATGGAACAAATCCCGGTTGAAGTCATCGACGGGCTGGTGAAAACCTTAGAAACTTCTATTGAAACCTGTAAACGTCATCGCTTTATTCCTTTAGAGATTCTCCAGACTGAACCGAAGGCAATCCGCATTGCTATGGTTGATCCCGATAACCTGAGTGCGTTAGATGAATTAAAAAACCAAGTTTTACGACCCAAGGGGTTAGTTTTACAACGGCGGGTGATTACCCAGGAGGATTATGACGTACTGATTTCAGCCTATAGCAACACAGTCGTCAAACGTAAACAAGCTGAAGCGGCAAAAATAGAAGATGAAAAGCTTCAATTTACTGCCGGAGATTTTGAAGATGCTGAATTAGAAGAATACGGCGAGGAAGGAGGACGCGATCTCGCCGATGAGATTGGTGAATCTGAAACCGCCCCTGTCATTAAAGCCGTCAACGTGATCTTAGCCAAAGCCTTATCAGAAGGGGTGTCTGATATTCACGTTGAACCCCAAGAAAATGATATGCAAGTGCGGATGCGTAAAGACGGGGTATTACAAGAATATTTCCGTTTCCCCAAAAAGGTGATTCCGGCTGTTACCTCTCGCTTTAAAATTCTGGCGAATATGGATATCGCCGAACGCCGTCAAGCCCAAGATGGTCGGATTCGTCGAATTTACAAAGGCCGTAAAGTCGATTTCCGGGTCAATAGTTTACCCAGTCGTTATGGTGAAAAAATTGTACTCCGGATTTTGGATAGTTCCTCGACTCAACTGGGGTTAGATATCTTAATTTCAGATGAGGAAACCCTGACAAAAGTTCGAGAAGTGTCCCAGCGTCCGTTTGGATTAATTCTGGTGACCGGGCCAACAGGTTCGGGTAAATCCACAACCTTGTATTCGGTTCTAGCCGAACGTAACGATCCAGCAATTAATATTAGTACCGCCGAAGATCCGATTGAATACGCCCTGCCGGGTATTACTCAATGTCAGGTGATCCGGGAGAAAAATCTCACGTTTGCTACCATCCTACGGGCGTTTCTGCGGCAAGATCCAGATGTATTGCTGGTGGGGGAAACCCGAGATTTAGAAACGGCGAAAACGGCGATTGAAGCGGCGCTAACGGGTCACTTAGTCTTAACCACCCTCCACACGAATGACGCGGCCGGGGCGGTTGCTCGTTTGGATGAGATGGGGGTTGAACCGTTTATGGTGTCGGCGGCACTCCTGGGTATTCTGGCACAGCGGCTGATGCGGCGGGTGTGTACTGAATGTCGAGTTCCCTATCAACCCACTGCTGAAGAATTAGGCCGCTATGGCTTATCAACGTCTCAATCAGTCGATCTGACGATTTACAAAGCCAATACCATTGCTGGGGAACACCGGAAAGAATTAAGCGATCGCGGGGAACTCTGTAAGAAGTGTGGCGGTTTAGGATACAAAGGTCGTGTGGGGGTATACGAATTCCTTAAAGTGACTGAACGCCTGCAAACCCTGATTACTCAAGGGGCACCCACCGAACAAATTAAAGAAGCGGCGGTTGAAGAAGGGATGAAAACCTTACTGGCTTACAGCTTAGAGTTGGTGATGGATGGACATACTAGCTTTGAAGAAGTCGAACGGGTGACGTTCACTGACTCAGGGTTAGAGTCGGAATTGAAAGCCAAACGCAAACAAGGACTGACTTGTAAAGGTTGTAGCGCTGAGCTTAAACCGGAATGGTTGGATTGTCCCTATTGCCTAACCCCACGCTTTACTGATTAGATTTAGTCCATCATTAATAGAGATGGAAGTGACAACAATACAAAGTTTTATCTGAACGGAGGATTTAGAACAATGCCAGGTTTAATGATTGAAGATGTGATGGAATCTTTGATCGAGCAAGGTGGCTCGGATATGCATATTCAAGCAGGTGCGCCGATCTTTTTTCGCTTAAGCGGAAAACTCACGCCCCAGCCTCAGTTTGGTGAAATGATGGCTCCTGAAGAGGTTCAGGCTTTAGTTTTCCAAATGCTCAACAATATGCAACGCAAACAGTTAGAGCAAAACTGGGAGTTAGACTGTGCTTATGGGGTGAAAGGACTGGCTCGGTTTCGGGTGAATGTCTACCGGGAACGGGGCTGCTGGGCGGCTTGTTTACGGGCGTTGGCCTCGAAAATTCCGAACGCTGATAAATTGGGTGTGCCGCAAATTCTGCGGGATTTAACAGATAGGCCTCGGGGGATGATTCTGATCACGGGTCAAACCGGTTCGGGTAAAACCACCACCATGGCGGCGTTACTGGATTTGATTAACCGGACTCGGGCTGAACATATTCTCACAGTAGAAGATCCGATTGAATATGTATTTCCCAACGTTAAGAGTTTATTCCACCAACGCCAAAAAGGGGAAGATACTAAAAGTTTTGCTAATGCGCTGAAGGCGGCTTTACGGGAAGATCCTGATATCATCCTGGTAGGGGAAATGCGGGACTTAGAAACCATTGGTTTGGCGATTTCTGCCGCAGAAACGGGTCACTTGGTCTTTGGCACGTTACACACTAATTCCGCTTCTGCCACTGTTGACCGGATTTTGGATGTATTCCCCCCCATTCAGCAGCCTCAGGTTCGGGCACAGTTATCGCAATCATTGGTAGGGGTTTGTAGTCAAAACCTGGTTCCAACCCTTAGTGGTGGCCGTTGTGCGGCTCAGGAAATTATGATTAATACGCCTGCGATGGGGAACTTAATTCGGGAAGGTAAAACCTCGCAGATTTACTCTCAAATTCAAATGGGGGCAAAACTGGGAATGCAGACGATGGAAATGTGTCTGGCTAAACTTTATCAAGACGGCAAGGTGGGCTGGGAAGCTGCCATGAGTAAGAGTTCTAAACCCGATGAACTAGAACGCTTAATTGGCCCGGCTCCCAAAGCGGGTAAAGCACAAAAAGCGAGATCCCGTTAGGAATTCGCGTTAAAATAAGGGTTCAAGATTTAATATTTAAGTCGCTTAACCCGTGCAACCGTAGAGATGTTATCAATAATGTCTCTACGCAATACAATAATTATCCGTTTTTAGACAATACAGGTTTAACGGAACTTAAATTTGATTAAGAGACTTAATGCCCTAATTGCAATTAAGATAAATTATGACCACCAATAAGCTTCGCAGTAACTCTAGAAATCAAAGCTTTGATCTAAAGAAACTAGAGGAAAATATTAACGTTGCTTTAGCCTCTATTACGGTTAAAGATTTAGCGATTTTTGCCCGACAATTTGCGGCGATGTTTAACGCCGGGATTGCCATGGCACGGTGTTTAAGTGTACTGGCTGAACAATGTCCGAACGCTAAGCTAAAACGAGCGCTCGATACCATTCGGGCAGATGTCGAAGAAGGGACTTCTTTATCAGAATCGATGAAAAAGTTTCCTGATGTCTTTGACAACCTGTTTGTTAGTATGGTGGCAGCCGGGGAAGTTGGGGGGGTTCTAGATGAAGTGCTAGAAAGACTCGCAACGATGATGGAGAAAAACCACAAAACCCAAAGTGAAATTAAGTCAGCAATGTCTTATCCGAAAACCGTATTATTCATTGCAATTGCGGTGTTTTTTGGGATGACAATTTTCTTACTCCCCACATTTGCCGGAATTTTTGAACAAATTGGTGCAGAATTACCGATGTTAACGATTGTAATGTTAGCAATTAGTAAGTTTTGTACCACGATGCCGCCGATTCCACAAGCTATTATTATTGGCTCGTTAATTGCATTTTACTTTGCCTACCAAGCCTTTTACAAAACACCCTTTGGTCGCTTAGCGCTAGATAGAATTTATCTAAAATTACCATTATTCGGGCCGCTGATTGAAAAGTCAGCCGTGGCTCGTTTTTGTGTCATTTTCGGTAGTTTAACACGCTCTGGTGTACCGATTATGAGTTCACTTGAAATTGTCCGGGATGTTGCCGGAAATCAAGCGATTGCAAATGCGATTGAACACGCAAGAATGGAAATTCAACAAGGGGGATTGATTAGTTTAGCCATTCAAGAAGAACGAGTTTTTCCAGATTTAGCGGTGCAAATGATTGCCATTGGGGAAGAATCTGGGGAATTGGATAAAATGTTAATGAAAGTGGGTCAATTTTATGAAACAGAAGTAGAAGAAGCGGTAAAAGGATTAACCAGTGCTTTAGAACCGTTAATGATTGTAGTCGTTGGTGGTATTGTTATGGTCGTTCTACTGTCGATGTATTTACCGATGTTTAAAGTATTTGAAACCTTGTAAAATACTCAAATATTGGAAGAATTAAAGCAGTCTTTCATACAAATTCATTGCTGAAAAAATAGCTGAAGTTTGCTGAGTCTTATGTCTGTTCATACTGCTGAATACGAAACATTACTTGCAGAATATAGTAACGCTGAAGCTGCTATTACTTTACTCAAGCAATATCGTCCCTACTGGGAAATGATTCCGAGTTTGCGTCGTCCAGAAGAAAGCACGATTGCAATTCCTTTACCGATTGTTCGTTTACAAGAGGGTGTGTCTTACTCTGGGCAATCAAAAATTAGCATATCAGCCGGGCAAGCGGTTAGCTTACCTTGCGATCTGGCTGTTATTATGTGCGATCCAGAGTGGAAAGTTAAAGTAGGGGTAGAAATTTTTGTCTTTATTCATCGCCCTAATGAAGACTTTTCTGATTTACTGACTCGCTGGCGTTTAACTCAAATTTGGTTAGATAAAACATACGAATGGGTGATGCCCGCTCATTACAGTTCTGTCTATTCTCAAGAGGCTGAAAAAATATATCCTTTATTTGTATTATTACCGGAAACACCCGAACGAATTCAACGCGGTTTAAAAGGTACTAATTTACCTTTTATCATCCAAACGCCGAGCGTCTATTCAACGGTTGAAATCAGCGAAAACTTTGAGAGTTTTGAAGATTTTAGCCAGTTAGAATTAAAACAAATACAGCAAGATAAAGGAGTAAATGAGGAAACGAGAACAGGAGGAGACGAGGAGATATAAAGTCAGAATTTAGAATATCGAGATCTACAAATTCCTCTAACCACAAATGACAAATAACCGATAATAATGTCGATCTTTTTTCATGAACAATTATATCGTTCTGCTGAAACCCTCAAAACCTTTCAAACGTTTCCGATTACAATTTGTGGTGCGGGTGCATTAGGGGCAAATTTAACTGAAAATTTAGCGCGTTGTGGGTTTGCTAAACTGAAAGTGATTGATTGCGATCGGATTGTTGAACGGAATCTTTCTACTCAACCCTATTATCGCTCAGATATTGGAGCCTACAAAGCTAAAATTTTAGCCAATTCACTCTATCGAGCGATCGCTGTTAAAGTTACACCAGAAACGAAACGCTTAACCCAGAGCAATACTCAACTACTGCTGAAAGGGTCTAAACTCATCATCGATGCCTTTGATAACAGTGTTTCCCGGCAAGCGGTGAAAGACTATTGTCAAACAGCAAACCTTCCCTGTCTTCATGTCGGTTTAGCCAGTGACTATGCAGAGGTGATGTGGAATGCCATCTATCGTGTGCCTTCGGCGGTTAATGATGATGTTTGTGATTATCCTTTAGCTCGCAATTTAGTCATGTTGACGGTGGCGGTGGCAACGGAAGCCATTATCACCTCGATCACCACTCAAACTACGCCCAGTTATACCATTACCCTCAAAGATTTGAGCGTTCAAGCAGTCAATTTGTAATTTTTCTACGACTCTACCTTGACATTTTTACCGAATGTGGTATCATTAGATATTGTAAGCCCAATGGGGTGTCGCCAAGCGGTAAGGCAGCGGGTTTTGGTCTCGCCATTCGGAGGTTCGAATCCTTCCACCCCAGTTTAAATGAATTTCTATATCATTTCTGCGTTGATGTGCTTTCTCAACAGGCAAGCCCATTCATGACGACATCAACTAATTCATTGACCAATTCAGTTGTCAAGGGTTGATGTTTAAGCAACAAACGATAAAATAGCGGACTATACAAAGCATCGATCGCCACTTCAGCATTGATATCTGCTCTTAATTGTCCTCTTTCTATTCCACGCTGAAAGATTGCGATCGCATCTTTTCGTCTGGGGATAAGCCAATTTTCCCTAAACGCTGCAATTAATTCTTCGTCGGCTTGTCCGCAACCAATCACACTCGCGAGTACTTCTCCCCTAGGACTATTCATCAGCTTGACTATCTTCTGCATTTGCTGTCTGAAGTCCTCTCTAGCCGTACCCGTGTCAGGAAATGCCAATTCAGGGTTGACAGCCTCTAAGAAAGCATCCATCGCCAATGCGGCTTTGCTCTTCCAACGTCGATAAATTGTGGGTTTGCCGACTCGAGATCGGGCTGCGACTCCTTCTATGGTTAAATCCATAAATCCGACTTCGTTCAGCATATCATAGGCTGCTTCGAGAATCTTTTGTCTCGTTTCAGGCGATCGCGGTCTGCCTCTTCCAGATTGGGCAGGAGTTTGAGAGTTTTTCTGTTTAGAGCTTGACATCAGGGTTTATTCTTCGTTATATTGATTACGTGGCGTAACGTTAATTAATTGAGTCTAACTTAATCTCTGTTTTTTTACTACCGAAAGCTCGAAGCAGGATAACGGTATGGTTAGAGTATTATTTATTTAATTTACGCAACGTAACGTATAAATATAAGCACACTATGATTCAAACCAAACAAATGACAGATAAAGCTAAAATTCAGCAGTTAACAGAGCAATGGAGAAGGGTTTGGAGTCCGAAAGATCAACCCTTTACAGGAAAAGGTTTTGAGAATATTTTTGCAACGGGAAAAAATGAAATTTTAGTATTTGATAATTTTAACAATAGCGTTGTGGTATTGCATAGTCTGCAAGAATATCTTGATACTTGGATATCGGTTATGCAGGACTTTAGGGATTGGGAAATTCAGTTAGAAGATAACTTGAATATTTCTATCGATGGAGATTTAGCCGTCACGACTTTTTCTTGGGTGGGTGGTGGAAAAACCAAAGAAGGAGAGGAAGTAAAAGTGAGACAATTTGGTACTCATACCTGGAAGCGTCTTAACAACGAATGGCGGCTAGTCCACGAACATTTAACTGTTTGCTAACTCCTAAATAAAAATTAAATTAAATTGACTAAATTTAGGATAAAACCAATGAAAAATATAAATACAGAAACTACAAAAGGGCTTGATTATATGCAAATTGACCATATTATGATTAGCGTTTATAACTATAAATAAACACTTCAGTGGTATCAAGATAAGCTGGATGCAACTATCGAAAAAGAATGGACTGTCGATGAATTACCCGACTTACAGTTAGCCTATCTCAATGTTCGTGGATTCCGAATTGAGGTAGTGGGAACGACTCAACCCCGTGCGGGAATGCCTCAGATGTCAGATTTTGGAGAAGCATTAAGAACAACAGGAGTAGGACATTTTTGCTTCCGAGTCGATAGCGTTGATGATGCTATTTCAGAATTAAACAAATAAGGCGTACCAACATTTATTGAAGCATTTGATGCGCCTCAAGTCGGTGTCAGAGTAGGTTTTGTTAAAGATAATAACGGTAATATTATCGAGTTTTCAGGTGCGATGAACTCAGTAAAACAATAGAACTAAAGTATAGCAATTTATCAGTAAGGAAAAATATGACTAATAACACTATTTCGATTAACTCGACTTTTCAACTGGGAGGAGATTTAAGCGTTAACCGCTTGGGTTATGGTGCAATGCGTCTATCAGGACAACCTGGAAACTTTGGGGCGTATCCGGACTGGGAAGGCGGGAAAAAACTATTACGATATGCAATTAATTTAGGGGTAAACTTCATCGATACAGCAGAAGCTTATGGTGCGGGATTTAATGAAGAATTAATTGCTGATGCTTTATCTCCTTATTCTGAAAATTTAGTGATTGCAACTAAAGGCGGAATTAATAAACCTGCACCCGATAAAATTTTAGCTGATGCTTCACCCGCATTTTTAAAAAGTGGTGTGAATGGTAGCTTAAAAAGACTGAAGCTAGAACAAATTGATTTGTATCAGCTACATCGTCCCGATCAAAAAGTTCCTTTTGCTGACTCTATAGGAGCATTGAAAGAACTAAAAGATGAAGGTAAAATTCGTCATTTAGGTTTATCGAATGTCACGATAGAACAAATAGAAGAAGCGCGTCAAATTGTGCCAATTGTATCAGTGCAAAATAAATATAGTATCAGTAATCGTTCGATGGAAGATATATTAGATTACTGTACTCAAAATAATATTGCTTTTATTCCTCATGGTTCATTAGGCGCACATCCATTAAAACAAGGCGCACCTTTAGCGAATGCAGAGGGAATCATTGCAGAGATTGCCGAGCAAAAAGGGGTAAAACCCAATCAAATCGCCTTAGCATGGCTGCTACATCGCGCTCCTAACATTATCTTAATTCCAGGGACGACTACGATTGCTCATTTGGAAGAAAATATGGCTGCTGCTGATATTACTTTGACGGAGGAAGAAATGAATTTATTAAATCAAATTGAATCTCTTGAGTAGACTTTATTGCTGTATTATTGACTCGGGTTAAGGTTAAGTGACTTTAACTGTAACAACCTTAATAAATATCTGAGTACTTTGAGAGATGAATTAGATGACATCGAAGACAAAAATCACTTTTCCAATTTATGGGGGTTGCCATTGCCAGGGGGTACGCTATGAAATCACTCAAATGCCTTTAACGTTGTATGCGTGTCATTGTACGGAATGTCAAACACAATCTACATCGGGTTTTGGGATGTCAATGCCAATAGCAAAATCTGGATTTAGATTAATTAAGGGTAGTGTAAAAATATGGTCTCGTAAATCCGATAGTGGTAGAGAAGTCATCGGTACACCGGAATTAAATTCCGGTGCCTGCGATGACTGCCTTCCGCAGTACAATGTGCATTTTGTCCTGAATGCGGTACTCGTCTTTATCATTTGCCTTTACGAAACCCGTCTATCGTCAACATTAAACCTGGCACGCTTGATAACAAAAAATTATTTAAACCGGTGGGTAATCTTTGGTTAAAAAGCGCCCAGCCGTGGGTATTGATTTCTGCTGAATTGATTAATTTTCAGCAACAGCCAGAAAGTTTTGAACCTTTATACATGGCTTGGCAAAATCTTTATGAATAACGATTGATTTAAGCTGGTTTTGTGCCTCGGAGTAAGCCAAAGCGAATCAGTCCTCGTTCATAACCGCGACTCATCAGTCCTAGGGATAATGCGCCTTGAATAGTCTGCCACCCGCTAGTAAGTAAACCGATAATAGCCTTGGGTGTAATGGCTGAATCAATTACAATATCCCAAAACGGAGCAACCGCTTCAGACCAATCTGCGGTTTGTATCTGTTGAAAGCCTAAATCTGTCGCTATCGCTTCATATTCTGGTAAAGATATCACGTAAGGTAAAGCGTATACTTGATAAATTTTGGCTAAATGCTGTTGTTCACTGTCGGTGAGAGGACGAGTATGATTATGGGTTGAACGATGACACCAGGTTGCCATAATTAAGGTTCCGCCTGGCTTTAACACGCGATAACATTCTTGTAAGAATTTTACTTTATCGGGCATATGTTCCCCACTTTCGAGCGTCCAGACACAGTCAAAAGAATTGTCCTCAAACGGCATTTCTAGGGCATTGGCAACGTGGAAAGTGACCCGAGAGTCTAAATTGGCATTTTGAGCGCGTTCTGTAGCACGTTGGGCTTGTACAGGGGATAAGGTAATTCCTTGGGCTTTAGCTTGAAATTTTTCTGCCAGATAAAGGGTACTGCCACCAATACCACAGCCGACATCTAATATATTAGAAAATTGATTGCTATCAGGGGATGTTGCCCAACTGAGGAGTTCTTCAATTAAGTCAATTTGGGCTTGTCGGCGCTCTTTTTTCAGGGTTCCTTGCGGCCCGTAATAGCCGTGATGCATATGTTCTCCCCAAATTTCTTCCCACAAGCCAGAAGAAGCATCATAGAAGTTTTGAATCTGTTGATATAAAGTTGATGTCATAGATGATGAGTGATTTGTGATTTAAAGTCAGGACGAGGGAGTTAAGCGAATGCTTAGGCTCAATTCCATTTGTATTTTTTGAAGGGTTGAAATCCGCTGCAATAGCACATTTTACTGGATCGTAACGCTCCGGAACAAAGAAATCCCGATCCTCGTCGGCCAAAACGGCATCAGATTCTTCCGGGAATTATCAGGGAGCATATGTATAAATCCCCGATAAGGCTAAAATTGATTCTGGAATTGCAGACTCAATCAAGTTTATTAAAATCTATTATGCGTGTTTTATTGAATTTACGAGATTTATTGGCTGTAGGAGTGAGTGGAGCAACAAGTTTGCTGTATGTGAGTCAAGGAATGGCAACTCCAGTATCATTAGCATCTCATGAAGGAGGTTTACAAGAAAATATTTTCAACAGCACACGCTTGCAACAGAAAACATTCCAAGCGAAAACCTTTGAACCGCAAACACCAGGTCTCCAATTTCACCCACCTGTAGAAAGCTTGACATCGACTGAGACTCCGTCTGCTATATATTTATTCAAACCCCTGAAGCAGAGCGCAATTGAGCCATTTTCTCAAGATTTAAGTAGGGTTCAATTTCATCCCCAGTTGGCATCTTCAGGAACAACAAAAATATCCACTGCAACCGTACAGTTATCAAAACCGTTAGAAAAACCCACAGAAACTGTTAATCTAGCACTCTATCAAACGAACCCAATTAAACTCAATCCTATTGCTAAACAGTGGAATATTACGCCGCAAATTCTCCCGACCCCTGTGGCAACTCACCCGCGAGATCAAGTCGTCTTAATGGCAAAACCGTTATCTTCTAAGGGTTTACGGAAGTTTAGTTTATTTGAGCGTGAAGATGAAACTAACTTAGAAGCGCAACAATGGAACTTGCCGTTTCTCTCAACTTCTGTATCGGAGTTAGAAAATATTCCGGTTGTGACGAATGCTGCTGCACTAGAGACAGAGACATTCGCAATGGGTTGGGAATATACAGAAGCGTTGCCCAGTATTGTACCCGCTTCTACAGTAACAACCTCAATGTATGTGTCTACGCCGACTCAACTGGCTCAGGTGACTGTGGATGAAGTCGAAGAAGTAGACTTACCGGATTTAAATCCACCCACTGAACCTTACCCTCAACCGGCCCCAGACGGCACGTTACAAACCAATCCACCCCCCATTACCTTACCGAGTGCTAACCCATTGTATCGCCCCAATGCACCGGAACAGGTGGAGATTCAAGAAACGGTTCCCATTACGTTAGAACAAGCCATCGATTTAGCCCGGCGGAATAATCCTTCAGTCCGACAATTTGCGCTGCAAGTCGAACAGCAGTTAGCCGCTTTGCGAGTAGCCCAAGCCGCGTTATATCCCACTCTCAGTTTTACCTCTACTTTAGCCCGCACAGAAAACGCTCAAACAACCCTTTCCAGTCGTGCTCAAAATCGTAGTTTACGTAATGCCAGACGAATTGAGCGCTCTAGAAGACAAGATATCATCGACACTGAAGCACAAGAAATACTCTCAGGCGATCGCGATCCTGAGAATGTGACCCAGTTTGCACCCTTTCCTGCTTTTTCCGTTCCCTTTGGCAGCACAACGTTTAATAACACCTTACAGTTAGTCTATGACTTTGGCATTGATGGTCAGAGAGATGCCAATATTCGAGCCAACGAAGAACAGCTTGAAAATACTCAGTTAGATTTAGAACGAGTCGTTGAGGATTTACGTTCAAACGTGACAGAATCCTATTATGATTTACAACAAGCCGATGCTAACGTCGAAATTCAACGCTCTGCGGTACGGAATGCTCAAAAAAGTTTAGAAGACGCTGAAGCGTTAGAACGAGCAGGAGTAGGAACCCGGTTTGAGGTGTTACAGGCACGAGTTACATTATCGCGAAACCAACAGAACTTAACCAATGCCATTAGTCAGCAACGCGCCAGTCGGCGAGTCTTAGCCACTTTGGTTAATGTCAGTCAAAATGCAAACTTAGTGACAGCCGATCCGATTGAATTAGCCGGAGCTTGGGATTATACTTTGGATGAAACCATTGTATTGGCTTATCAATATCGGGCAGAGTTAGAAGAGGAATTAAATAACCGTGAGATTGCAGAACAACAACGAAAAGCAGCCCTAGCCGCCACTCGTCCTCAGTTAAGCGCGGCTGCGAGTTATAACGTTTTGGGACAAATTACGGATGATCCCGATCCCTTTGCCACCCGAGGTTGGGCGGATGGTTATTCATTGCAGCTACAGCTTCAGTGGAACTTCTTTGATGGGGGAGCGACAAAAGCCAGGGCTAGACAGCAAGAGATTAATATTGCCCTGTCTGAAGAACGGTTTTCTCAACTGCGAAATGATATCCGTCAACAGGTAGAAGTTGCGTTTTATGATTTGCAAGCCAACTTTGAAAATATTGGGGTAGCGAATTTAGGGGTTGAAGAAGCCACAGAAGCGTTACGGTTAGCGCGGCTACGGTTTCAGGCGGGTGTGGGTACTCAAACCGATGTGATTAACCAGGAAACGGCTCTGACTACGGCTCGCAACCAATTATTACAGGCGATTATCGGTTACAATCGTTCTTTGTCTCAGTTGTGGCGCGCGGTGAGTAATTTACCGGGGGGAAATCTACAAAATCAACCCTGATGGTGTGATTTGTTGTTGGTTACCCATTCGTCGCTTGTTATGGCAGCAGACATCTCCAGGGTTAACAACTGATGGTTGACTGCTTCTGTTTCAATTGTCTCAAATGACTTGGGACGAATGACCCATCACAAATCTTTTCTTCTGTTTGTTAAGATTTTGTAATAAGTTGTTAGTGAAGCCAATATTTAATTCAGTCAGAAACTCATGGCGAACATTAAGTTTGTAGAAGAAGATCAGGATGTCATCGCTGCCGACGGTGCGAATTTAAGAATTAAGGCGATGGAAAATGGAGTGGATATATATACGTTCACTGGAAAAATGATGAATTGTGGCGGCTATGGTCAATGTGGAACTTGCATTGTTGAAGTTGTTGCCGGAATGCAAAATCTTTCTGCCAAAACTGAAGTTGAAAAACGTATCCTCCGTAAAAAGCCAGACTCATACCGCCTTGCCTGTCAAGCACAAGTCAATGGCCCGGTGAGTATCAGAACTAAACCTCAAAAGCGCAAAAAAAAGTGATTTTTTTCATGTAACCTATTTCATATTATATCCATGGAATTAATCTAGATTTAACGTAGGGACGTTATCGATAACGTCTCTATAGTTTAGCTCAATTGCACGAGCTAGAGAGATTTAACGCGGAGGTCATTTGAAGAATCACAGCCACACTTTCATTCGTTGATAAACCCGATAAATCTATCGTATGAATCGGGACATTCTGCTTCTCTAAATGATAAGTATAAGTTCGATCATAATATTCTAAAATAATCTGACAAGCGCTTGCTAGATCCTGTTGTTGAATCAATTCAATTGCTTGTTTGGCTCGTACGCCGCCTAATCGCTTTTTAATCCGTTTTGTTGCTATAATTAATTCTTCTATCGTTGCATTTCCATAGATTTTGACTAATGATTCGACTCGTTCTTGTGGCGAAAGAATAATTTCAACAATCGGCGAATCATTCATTTGTTCAACGATATCTTGAGGAATCCGACAAATACCAATTCGTTTACTTTCTGCCTCAATCCAAACCGATTTTTGACGATCTAATTTTGCCCAGTGAATTATCATTAAATTGCAAAATTGTTCATTAGTCGGTTGAGGCGGTTGTCCTAAACTACCGTAACTACTACCTCGATGATTGGCTAATTTTTCTAAGTCTAAAACTTGTTCACCTTTCTTGGCTAATGCAGTTAAAATATCGGTTTTTCCTGTTCCTGTTTTTCCCGCTAAAATAATCATATTTTGTGGAACTTTAAACAGTGATTTTCCCCAGCGCCGAAACCCTTTGTATCCCCCAATTAACAGCGTCACATTAAACCCGGCTTTTTCGAGTAACCACCCGACAGACTCACTTCGCATTCCCCCTCGCCAGCAATAAATTCGGACAGTTTTATCCGGTGCTAACTGTTTCGCTTGAGTGATAAAATTCGCACATTTTGGCCCAACAATTTCAAAGCCTAATTCAACTGCATTTTCTCGTCCCTGCTGTTTATAACAAATTCCAACTTTTGCTCGTTCTTCATTGCTTAACAACGGAAAATTAATGGCTTCTGGAATATGTCCTTGAGTATATTCCCCTGGACTGCGAACATCTAGGATAATACCCAAAGTTTTTAAAAACTCATCTGGATGTAGAGATTGAGCCATTCGTGATAAAGAACAGGGCAATATTTTTTTAATGCTTCATCGTAATCTTGATTTTACCATGTCAACTGTTTCTTAGTTAGAGTGTTCTTAAATACAGTTGAGAGCATTAACTCAATCTCGAATTAAATTTTATAGTAAAAATAATATTTTATACACATTATTTATCAATAATAATTTCCATCAATATTAATCCCAAAACTTAATATCGTGAGTACCTATTTTAATCAAAAATAATATTGATTCATTAAATATCATCGGCTCCTTAAGTGCAATTATATTTCTCTGAAGAAGCCGAATTAATTATTATCCAAATAAACAAGACTGTTCTGTTGTATTCATCCGTCCACGATAAATTTTTCTGCTGCCTTTGGGAATCGTAATCCAACCCAACTCTTGTAAACGATGGGTTAAATTTGAAATACTCACTCCCAATTCATCGCGCATTTCATACAAATTTGACCAGCGAGTTAAATCTCGTCCTCGTTGTTTTTGTAGTAAAACATCCCGAGGCATCAATAAACAACTGGCAAAATATTGCGCTTGCCATTCAATCGAAGCAATCTTAGAATCATCCGTTGTCGCCCGACAGACAAAGGGTTTTTCACCCTCTATTGCACTACTATTATCTAAATTCAGTTCCAACTGTTGACTGACTCCATCGGCTTCATCTTGATTAATATGAAGTACCCAATGACCAATTTCATGGGCAATGGTTGATTCGATAAAGCCTTGGGGTTTTTCTAAGATGATTTCGTTGATTTCAATTAATCGTTCTGTCGGCAAAATTCGAGCGGCAATTTCTCCTTCTTCATCAGCAGGAATGGTGTCCCACACCACCCCTAAATCTAAAAAATCTGCCACTGAAGACGCTTCAAACGGCCACTGAGGGACAAAGTTTCGAGTCGCTTGCATTTGTTGCAACAGTCGATTTGCCTGCCGTTCAATGAATTCTTTGGGATAATAGCGGTACGGTTTGAGGATGCCCAATTTATTCAGCTCCCTGTGCCTCGTCAAATACCTTTTTAGCAAAACTGGGGTTGGTTTGGAGTCGGCGAAATAAAGCCGTAATTTCTCGGTTATTTTGTTTGAGAAAGTCCTCGTACTGCTGCGGGAGTCTACCCGCTAGAAAAATTAATTCTTCTTCATCGATATTGAGTTGCCGCCCAATTCCCCGAATCACATCTTCTTTGGGGGCGTAGTCGGCGCGGTCATTTTCGAGTTTAGACAGGTAAGTGAAGTCAACGTGGAGTAAGGCTGCCAGTTGACGTTGCGAGTAACCTTTGTCTTTGCGCGCTTGGCGAATCAGCTTTCCGAATGTTTGTTCCACGGTTTTATCCTCCTAATGGTTGATCGTACAACAGTTTGAAGAAAATTTCAACTTTATGTTGACTTTAAGATCAAGCTGAGCTACACTTAAGTAAGTTGGTTAAAAAATCAACTTTTTGCTCTCTTCTGAGAGATTGACCTTTGAATCAATTTTAGCCTGAGATAGGAACAGATACGCAACCTCAATTGAGAAATTGCAATTTTCTTACAATAGCCAAGTAGGTAATAGGAGCAGAAGTAAAAATGCTGAGAACGTGGACAGATACCCACTATCAATTAGGAAGTGAAGATTGGCTGTACATTGCCACTCATGCAGAACAAAAGTCTGTCTCTTTGATTTGTCCTGGATACAGCCGAGATGGGGAGGGATTTACTATTCATTTTACCTCCGCTCATCTCAATATTTTAGAGGAGTTAGTCAGCGCTCTACAAATTCTAAAAGGGTCATACTCAGGATTTTCAGTGTATCCGGAAGTAGAGAAGAAAACCCATCTGATTCATTAATTTTACGCAAGTTTAGACTAAAACAACAGGAAACAATCATGGTTAAATCATTAGAAAACACAACTTTCTCTGTGTTTGGGGCTAAAGACAACAATACAATTTTAGTTCCTGAAATGCCCATCGCCGTCCGGAATAACTGTCAATCAGGAAAATGGAGTGCGATTCGTTAGCTAGAAACCTGTCCTGCAAAGGATTTGGGGGATTAGCTGCAAGTGTTCAATAGAACCTTGATAACTTAATGACCATGAGGGTGTAAGTCCCTCCCCTCAGATGCAAGAGGTGAAAGCATATTCCCCTCGGTAGAGACTAGCCATCAATCCGAGAAGCGGGAATAAACGGCGGTAACTCTAAACCTAATAGAGAATCCCGTCTAGCAAGAATCTATGGGTAGTAAACACGAAGGTGAATTAACTATCGTTACCGCGTAACCAGTGAAACTAGGTTGACACACTGGAGCCAAAAGGCAACGAACATTAAGGATACTTGAGTTTACCACTGACTTGAGTTTGCATTATCCGTTCCGGTAGAAATTCCCACCCTAAAGGTTCAACTAATGGTCATTAGGAACGAAGTAACTCAATCGATGTCTCTGGTGTTAGGTCGATTAACAGAGTAGTCAGCTAAGACGCAATATCTCAGCAATGAGGACGCGGTTGAGAAGGATTGAGTCAGAAGCAAAAGTCTCTTAGAAATAAGAGAATATGCAGACGGACTCACGATAATTCAGATTATAGGGTTGTAAGTAGCAATGAATATGTCTAATACGAGTTCAAAGACTACGTTGGAATGGAAAAAACTCAACTGGCGAACAATTGAACGCCGAGTTTACAAGTTGCAAAAACGAATCTATAGAGCTGCTTTACGTGGAGAAGTCAAGGTAGTAAGAAAGCTTCAAAAAACTCTGTTAAACTCCTGGTCTGCAAAATGTCTAGCGGTTAGAAGGGTAACACAAGATAACCAAGGTAAAAAGACGGCTGGAATAGATGGTGTAAAATCATTATCCCCAAAGCAACGTCTAAGCCTCGTAGGACGATTAAAACTAACTGGGAAAGCTAAACTTACCCGTCGGGTATGGATACCTAAGCCAGGAAAAGCGGTGCGACCCCGGCGAGGTCTCCTCGCCAAGGGAACGCGCACCAAGAAAGAAGAAAAACGTCCATTAGGAATACCCACAATATTCGACCGCGCATTACAAGCCTTAATAAAACTTGGATTAGAACCCGAATGGGAAGCAAAGTTCGAGCCTAACAGCTATGGTTTCAGACCAGGAAGGTCATGTCACGATGCTATCGGACAAATTTACAACGTAATCAACAAAGGTCACAAATACGTTCTAGACGCGGATATCGCAAAATGTTTTGACCGAATTAACCACGAAGTTCTCATCAAGAAAATCGGTACATTTCCAAAATTAAACCGACAAATAAGAGCCTGGTTAAAATCTGGAGTGCTAGAGGGAAACCAATTATTTCCAACCCAAGAAGGAACACCCCAGGGAGGTGTAATCTCCCCATTATTAGCAAACATAGCCTTACATGGATTGGAAGAACTAATTACCAAAGCATTTCCACACAAGGTTCATTATAAATATGGTCGGGAAAACGGGAAAAAGACTCAAACATACATGGGATATACTCCCAAAGCTCATGTAGTCAGATACGCCGATGATTTTGTAGTCTTGCACGAAAACATAGAAGTCATTCTAAAATGCAAGAAATTAGTAACTAAATGGTTACAAACGTTAGGACTAGAGCTTAAAGAATCCAAAACTAGGATTTGCCATACACTAAATACGTTTGATAATAACCCTCCTGGATTTGACTTCTTAGGATTTAATATCCGACAATTCCAAGCGGGTAAATATAGAACGGCACATGATAGGTATGGGAACGAACTGGGGATTAAAACAATCATCACCCCCAGTAAGACCAAGGTTAAAGAACATTACGACGCTATCACAAAAATAATTGACACCCATAAAGCTGTGCCACAAGAGGCACTAATAAGTCGATTGAATCCAATAATTCAAGGATGGGCAAACTATTATTCTGGAGTGGTCAGCAAAGACATCTTTAACCGATTAGATTACGATATCTACTGGAAATTAGTGGCATGGGGAAATAGAAGGCACAATAAATCCAAAAATTGGACAGCTAATAAATATTGGAAAACCATTGAAGGGGCTAATAGATTTGCCTGTCAAGAAAACGGGAAAATAATAGCTGTTCTTAAACAGCACAAAAACACTCCCATTGAAAGACATACTAAGGTAAAAGGTGAATCAAGTCCTTATGATGGAAACCTCAAATATTGGAGTTCAAGAAAAGGTAAAGCCCCAGGAGTACCAAAAGTCATAGCAACTTTGCTAAAGCAACAAAAAAATCGTTGCACATATTGTGGGTATATTTTCTGGGAAGATGATGTGCTAGAAATTCACCATAAAAACAGAGACAGAAGCAACAACAAATACTCCAACCTGGAGTTAGTTCATAGACACTGCCACGACAAAATACACGGAAGTAGTACCAATGACAAGGACTGAGTTATCGAGGAGCTGTGTGAAGGGAAACTTTCATGCACAGTTCTGAAGACGAGTAGTTTTGGTGACAAAATTGCTTAGTTTAACTTATTGGAGATGAAGAATACGGGTCTAAATGTTCGATGACGATTTTGAAATTTAGTAAGTTTTTTGGCAATTTAGGTCAAACTCAGAATACTTTGTGGGGACAAATTTGGTTTGTGGCAGAATCAGGAGATTTACCCAATGGAGTGGTGATGGTGACTTATATCAAAAGCCGCAGCTTAAATGATTTTAATCGCTTAGTGACCTCAATTCAAGCCAAAGGAATTGAACCCGCAACCGGAATTTTTGTGCCTGAGTTTTCTAAACATTCCGGTCAAAAACCCGATGAGCAAGGCGTGCTAAAACCGATTAATTATTATAGCCTAAAATGGTCTTGGGTAGAACGCAAAGATTGGTCAGTATTAGAGCAAGCAGCGGCTGTACTGGCTGATAACAGCAATTTAGCGCGAATGATGGATTTAGAAGGAACAAGACAAATGGCTTGTTTAGACCACTTAGCACCCCATGAAATTGCCAAATTGATTGCGACTTATACCCAACCAGAAATCACAAATACTCTGGATTTAGTTGCCAAAGAAGATGCGGCGCTTCCAGCCATTTCTGAAAAATATCCGGTTGAAATTTCTTAACGACTGAAGTAAAGCTTGGGGGAGAATTTATATCTGTATCTATTTCTCCCTCAATTTAGTTTTTTCATTCAATTTGAGGAATTTCATCATGGAAAAAATCTTTAAACTGATTTCTCGGCATCAGGCTAATGATTATCTCACAGAAGTAACAGGATTTACAGACAAAATTCGGGAGAATACAATGCAAGATATAGAAAGCTTATCTGACGATTTAAAGCATATTAGTGTGGTTGTGGATAGTATTCAAAATAACTATCAAGCACTTTTACAAGAAAATCAACAGATGAAATCGATTTTAAAACAATTGGTTGAAGATTGTTACTGTTGGGAGGGTAATCGCTGTCAACGGTGTCAAAGTATTCTAACAGTTCTCCTCGGTAAAAATACGGAACAACAGTCAGATGCTGTTAAAACTGACTATCAAAGTTGGGAAGAATTACGCAAGCTAGGATAATCAACTATCGCTTAAAATATAGAGAAAGTTCTAACCTAGCCTTTGATGTTACTGTTGTAAATTTGAGGAAAAATTGCGATGACAATTTATACTGTTCCAAGTACTAAGAATCAAATTATTAGCGAATTTAAAAAGCTACTCGAGCAACGCAATCAGTTAGATTCTAAAGTAGCAACGAAAGAAGAAGAAGCTGAGCAGGGAAAAGGCAAGAAACTTTTAGAAAAAGCCACAAATTATACGATTGATAGTATTGTTAAAGGCTTAGCCGATTTACAGCTTGACTTTGGTACTGTTGTACTTGAAAATTCAGATAAACTAAAGATAGAGTTATTAAAGTTAGATGAACTTAAGCAAGCGATTGAAGTTGAAAATCAGCAATTAGAAGCTCTCAAAAAAGTCAGAATTGTAGCAGATGCTTTGTATTTACTGACTCAAGAACATCGAGAAAAGCTCACTTTATTAGAACAAAATTCAACTCGTTTTCAAGAAGAGTTAGAGAAAGAAAAGAAAAGCCATCAGAAAGTCTGGGAACAAGAACAACAAGCGTTTGAAACACAGACACAAGCAGAACAACAGAAAATTACAGCGACTCGTCAACAGGAAGAAGAAGATTATAATTACGAACAACAACGGCTGCGGCAAATAGAACAGGATGAGTATGAAGAAAAACGCCGGAATTTAGAGCGAGAGTTACAGCAGATGAATCAAGAGAAGGTTAAAGATTGGACGGAAAGAGAAGGAATTTTAGAGAAAAATAAAGCAGAATTTGAAAAGAATAAAAAGTCATCGGCTGGGTCTGAAGAGGAGTTAAAGCAGGCTGAGAAACAAGCCAGAGAAACAGCCATTCAAGAGGCGACTCGTGAGGCGAAAGTTAAGGCAGATTTAGTTACAAAAGAGTGGGAAGCTACTCAACAAGGATATGAATTACAAGTCAGTTCTTTAGAAGAAACAATTCAACGACAGAATGAACAGATAACTGATTTATCAACTCAGTTACAAGCGACAATGGCGCAAGCACAAGAACTCGCATTACGTGCTTTTTCAAGTTCATCTAATGGTTCTAAATAAATTCAATTTACTGTAGTTAAATTTGGAGTAATACAATGACTAAGAAAATCAGCGACCGCAATACTAAAGCCGAGATTTTAGCCGCTTACGAAGAGTTGAAGAAAGAGAAGTCTTCCTTACAATCTCAAATGAATAAACTGTCTAATCCTAAAACTCAAAATGGTGCAGGTGGTACAGAATTTTTAATGTTAAAAAATGGCAATTCCTCTAAACAATCCAAAATGCAACAAACCATTGATGGATTGACTTTATTACAATCAAGTTTTGGCAATGCAATTAGTGAGTTATCAGAACAACTGACTCAAGAAGCAACGGTTTTACAAAATGTACAACAAGCGGTTGAATTGGAGTTAGAACAATTAAATGATTTGCATTCTTTGGAAACAGTTGATGATGAGACATTAGATAATTTAATTACACAATATGAAGAAAGCGCTAAAGCTTTTGAAACTGAATTAACGGAACGTCGAGAAATATTAGAACAGAATATTCAAACGCAACAAAAAGCGTGGGAAAAGCAGCAGGAAGATTATCAACGTCAGCGGCAAGAACGAAGTGAAACGTATAAAAAAACGCTGAAGCGAGATAATGAAGTTTATCATTATAATTTACAACTTCAAC
This sequence comes from Microcoleaceae cyanobacterium, assembly GCA_049647265.1. Lineage (GTDB taxonomy): Bacteria > Cyanobacteriota > Cyanobacteriia > Cyanobacteriales > Microcoleaceae > JAAURB01. The sequence goes on along the minus strand of JBARXJ010000071.1, from coordinate 104,028 downwards.
GAGAACGAGATATTGATGAATATGACCAAAATCAGTATCAATTACATCAACAATTAGAAGAAACTCGTCAAGTAAAAGAACAAGAGTGGCAGCAACGAGAAGAAGAGATAAGTCTGAAAGAAAAAGAGTATGCTGAAGTCAAAGCAGCAGTAGAAGCTTTTCCTGAAAAATTAGAAAATACCATCAAAAAAGCAAAAGAATCTGGACGGGGTATCGGTTATTCTCAAGCTAAAGTTAAAGCCGATTTATTAGCAAAGGAAATGGAAGGACAAAAGCAATTCTACGAACTCCGGATTAAATCTTTATCCGAAACCATTCATACGCAAGAAAGCCGATTACAAAACCTATCAAAACAACTAGATGCGGCACAAAAGCAGGTTCAAGATTTAGCCGTGAAAGCGATTGAAGGAACTTCAAATATTAATTCTTTTCAGGCTGTTAAAGAGATTGCTTTAGAACAAGCTAAAACTCAACAGAAAGGTAAATAACGCTCAATAAATATAGGAAATGGAGAATACAATGATGTTATCTCTCTATTTCCTATGTCGTTATACTTTTAATATATCGAATTCAACTATTTTTCATGACATCAATCAAAATCTCATAAATAATGATGAATCAAACTTTCAAAATATATTAAAATACGATAGTATGATTTTTTATAATATCTGCAAATTCAATAATCAATTATTTTATAAAACTTTTATATAGTCGTACTTTTAGCAAAATTAAAGATAGTAATTAATCAAATCTTAGGGTACAAACCTCTACATTTATCAATTGCCTCAGTCTCAGCCACGCCGCAGAAGGATAATTGATGGCAGATGAAGTAAGTTATCTTGAAATCCTAATAGAAATTCAATAACATTTCTATAAACCTAATCGTACAATTTGTCAAGTCTCTCAATACTGAGAAGCAAAATAATAATAATCAGTTGTCGAGGAAATTCCAGTTTGAGTAAATTAATTTTAGTAGACAGCTAAGTTTTATAGGTGAGGATTTTGAGAAAGTTTTAAACTATAACTCTCTCTCAGGGGGGAATCGAGAAATTTAACTGAATGCATAAATTCAAAACTGATAAACCACTCGGAAGTCTCAGTAATGATCGGGTTGATCAAGAATTCACTGATTTTTCCCTAAAATTTACAGCTTTAGGATCGAATGTTTAATTGTTACGATTAGTGCTACGATTAACAGGCTACAATCATCCACTCATCCGCAACAAATCAGATTAAGATCGATCATGAAGTTCAGTGAATTGATTCAAACACTTGCTAGCCAAATGCCTCAAGATCAATTACTCCACTCGAACGGAATTGATCCTGAGATTATTAATGTAGCCGCAATTGAGGCGGCCTTACCCGGAACATTAAGTTATATCGAAGGGCGAAAATTTGCCAGTTATTTAAGTACTACTCAAGCCTCGGCGCTGATTTTACCCATTGACGAAACCCTGCAAACTCAAGCCACTGAAAGAGAAATTGCTTGGATTTCGACGAAAGAACCGCGATTATTGTTTGCCGCTGCGATCGCTTTATTTTACCAACCATTACAACCCTCCCCTGAAATTCATCCCACAGCGGTGATTGATCCTGCCGCTAAAATCGGTCATGATGTTTATATCGGGCCACACGTCGTAATTCCAGCAGATGTGGAAATTGGCAACCAGGTGTGTATTCATGGCAATGTCGTGATTTATCCGGGTGTGCGGATTGGCGATCGCACCACATTACACGCCAATTGTACCATTCATGAACGAACGATTATCGGTTGTAATTGCGTGATTCATAGCGGTGCAGTCATTGGTGCAGAAGGGTTTGGATTTGTGCCTACCGCGCAAGGCTGGTATAAAATGCAACAATCAGGCAACGTTGTTTTAGAAGATGGCGTAGAAGTGGGTTGTAATAGCGCGGTAGATCGTCCGGCGGTAGGAGAAACTCGTATTGGTGAGAATACAAAGTTAGATAATCTGGTGCATATCGGTCATGGTTGTCAAATCGGTCAAAATTGCGCTCTAGCGGCTCAAGTAGGACTTGCTGGAGGAGTCACAATTGGAAATCAAGTGCTGTTGGGGGGCCAGGTAGGGGTGGCTAATCAAGCAAAAGTGGGGGATAGAGCGATCGCCACGGCACAGACAGGAATTCATGGACGGGTAAAAGCCGGAGAAATTGTTTCAGATTCTCCTGCCATCAATCATGCATTGTATTTAAAGATCTCAGCTATTCGCAAACGTTTACCAGAAATTTATCAAATCATAAAACAGCTACAACAGTAAGTCTTTTTTCTGCATCAGGCAAAGTCTGGGTTTTTTAGAAAATTTCAAACAAATACCTTGATTGAGTCAGTTAAATCCGCTACAATTCTGCAACTTCCCCAGGGCATTATTCTACAGCTTGGTTTAATGATCCTAGAAGTTTCATCAGCCGAGAAAATCAGGTCTGAGTATCGGAAGTGATGATAGTGTGAAATCCTTATTCGTAATCATATAGAGATTTTGCTCTGCAAAGAAATTGGGTCAGCTTTCAATTTTGTCAGGGTTTGATTTTCACCGCTGCAAGAAGATGATCTTAGACGAAAATGAATTCAGATTATGTCAAACGGGATGTAGCCGATTTAAGTCAAAAATGTAGTTTTTAGATTCAGTTTTAGCTTGCATTGTAGTTTTACTGCTGTAATTGTATCGATTATTTGATTCAATCTGATGTAAGCTTTGAGATAGATCGGTTTTACTCGCGATATAATCGCTCAATTGTGTAGGATAAAACTTTAAAGACGCTGGATTTACCCGCCTTAAGACATTCTCATCATCTATTTTCTATTATATCCGTCACAGCTCCCCCAAGATCCAAACAAGAGACCAAGGGGATAGGTAAAAATGAATAAATATTTTTCTCAGATTTAGTTGCCTGAGCTTAATGGCTAGAATGGGCTGGCTGGGAACATCAATTTATAGCAGAATTACGCCTAACAGCAGTCAGCCGCTAGCTTGAGGCGTTTTTAAACAGTGGTATTCTCGGCACTGAGCGGGCAGAAAATTAGCCGGAAAACTGATATGGCGGTCAAAGAATTTATAACGAGAGTCCGTACGGGGAGAGGATCTCATTGCTAAGTTTACCACAAGAGTTAAAAAGACAAAATTGTTTGATGTAACAAGTTTTTTACAGCTTAAGTATTGGCAGCCTGAGAGAGACAACAGAGAAAAAAATAAAAATTTTTGTCAAATCACTAAGTTTAAGGATATATTATTTTTAGGCATACTTGAGTGAAGAAAACTCAAATGAGCTGAAAATACACGCAAGGAGATCTTTAAAGAAATGGCTCAAAGCGATCCAGTTCCTTTAACGGGAAAGGCACTACTTCAAAAAGTCAAAGAGTTATCCGATAAGCCCAGACGAGAAACAGCAAAAGAATGTGGGTATTATACCTATACAAAAGATGACCAAGTCCGGGTGAATCTGACAGATTTTTATGACGCGGTTTTGAAAGCTCGGGGTGTTCCACTCAATCCTGATGCTAATAAAGATGGTCGGGGCCGCGAACCGACTTACATGGTGAGTGTTCATAAAAATGGTCAAATTGTTATCGGTTCAACCTATACAAAAGAAATGGGTTTACAACCTGGTGATGAGTTTGATATTAAATTAGGATACAAACACATTCATCTCAAGCAAGTTGATGAATCTGAGAAAATACTCAACGGTGCTGCAGATGAATCTGAGATGGAATAATCACTAATCGTTGAGTCCAAATGATTCTGTCATGGCTGATGGGGCAACCCGCGCTCATTAAAGTCCTCATATTTTTCCTGGTTTGGATAGGAGTTTGGCTGCCGATTGCAGTAGTGAGTGCAATTCTGCTCAATTGGCATCCTCCCCAACCCCTTTCCCCTCAGCAAAAAATCACTTTACTCGGTTCTCTGTACTTCGTTGTTCCGTGGCTGATATGGGGTGTAACTGTTTTAGAACAGCAAACCTTTTCAGACTATGGCTGGAGCATTCATCGTCAAACCGTTTTTTCCATCAGCCTTGGATTGGTTTTAGGAGGACTCAGCTTAGGGCTATTGTATGCTGTCATTTGGAAACTAGGAGCCATTGATTGGCAACCGTCTTTAAACAGTGACTCTCAAAACAGCACAGCTTTATCGCTATTCGTCACCCTAAGAGAAATAGTATCGGTTGGACTGATTGCCTTTTGGATTAGTGCAACAGAGGAATTGGTATTTCGTGGATTTCTCCAATTCCAACTGCAACAAGACTATTCTCTCTGGGTGGCTGCGACTCTGGTGAGTATCCTGTTTGCCTGTTCCCATCTTCTCTGGAATTCGCAAGAGACTTTACCTCAATTACCGGGATTATGGTTGATGGGAATGGTACTCACCACAGCACGTTTTTGTGACCCAGCAACACTTGCACTCCCCATCGGATTACACGCAAGCTGGATTTGGGGAATTACCTTAGCCGAACAACGATTTGTTTCTAATCCTAAAACCGTTTTACCGCAATGGATAGTGGGTAACATCAATCAACCTTTAGCCAGTCTCAGCAGTTGGGTGATGTTATTAACGTTGGCCGCCGTATTAACCCGACTGTAATCCCATTAATCAATCATCACAGAAATAAGCCAGCGACATTAACATCCTTGATATATTGTCAGTCGAGGGGGGTAATCCGATCCTCACGTATTGACATGAGCACTTGACAATACAATATGATGAAAGCATCTATAATTGTTGATCTAGAAGTATAACCGAGTCGCAACAATGACATCTTATGCAACTTCCACCGCCCGAGCCGAAATGAGCGAACTTCGGCGACTAAAAGGAATTCTCCCGCCTGAGTTGCAAAGCTGGGTAACAGTCGAAAAAACAGTCGAAATTAACCCGCCTTTAATTCGTAGCGAAGAAATTGGCAAAGACCAAGTCGAGATTCAGATTGATTTAGTTCGCTGGGAACAATTGGCAATGGATCAGCGAAATTTGTTATTTTGGCATGAAGTAGCCCGGATTCAAAACGATACAATCCCAAAAGATGGCTGGGAAATGGCAGCACTCGCCATTGGTTTAGGGGGTGCAGTGGGAGAACTGTGGGTACAAGATGGTTTATTACTGCTACTGGCTTTAGCATTATGCGGCATTTCAGGATATCGCCTGTATCAGAAAAATAACGGCGAAAAAACCATGCAAGAATCAATAGAAGCCGACGAAAAAGCCATTGCGATCGCCACTCGCTTTGGTTATACTCTGCCAAACGCTTATAAAAGCCTCGGTAGTGCCTTAAAAAGTTTAGTTGAACAAACTCCCAAAAAAAGTCAGCGCCTCCGGTATGAAGCCCGCCTGCAAGCCTTAAAGCGAAGTGCTGCTAAAGCCAAGGCAAGAGTCAAAGGAGGACGTAATGACATGGGTTCAGAACAACTTTATGATTAATAGCTCAGGTTAATATTTTGATATCCATTGAAACGATCGCAGCTCTGATAATTGTGATCGTTTTTATCTTAAGAGTTGCTGAGAATTCCGGCAATTCCATTATTAAACTTGTAGTAACAATCTATAACAGGATGACTCAGGAAGCCGTTCGGCTGACAAAGATGATTGGAACGACTGTCCACCGTTTAATCGTTATCCGTTATTGATTTTCATACAACCGACTTGCAGCTCAAACATTTGACAAATGACGCGCCAACAAATAACCATAAATTTAAAAATGCTAAATTGAACAATATAGCATAGGAAATTTACCCCCAAATCTCCGGGGAACATTGTCCTCGCAGCAATCTGCATTTGGTCATGGATTGGTTTTTTAACTCGACTCTGTACACCCATCACATCACTTAGCTTAGCAATGAACAGCACAAAAGTCTTTTGGAAGCAGCCGATTCTTTATTTATTGGTGTTAGCTGCGGGAGCCTCTGGGGCAATGTTTGTCGAAAATTTACTAGAAAAAAAATATACCGCTTCTGCACCCACTGCCGTAGATCAACCCATTGCTGAGGTTCCGGCTAACAATCAACCGGAAGCAACTGCTGTACAAGCCAATTCCGCCTCATGGTTTGGCTCCAAAACAAGTTTACTGAATGCTAACTCAAATTCTAACTTTATTGTCGCAGCCGTCGAACAAGTCGGGCCTGCGGTTGTCAGAATTAATGCAGAACGTCGCAGTGCTTCCAGTCGGTTCGATCAATTCGATCAATCTCCAGAAGACTTTTTTGGCTTTGAGTTTCCTAGACGAGGCAGGGAATTTCCTTCGGAACCTCAACAACCAGTACAACAAGGAACCGGATCGGGTTTTATCCTCAGTTCTGATGGTCAGATTATCACTAATGCTCACGTCGTAGAAGGGGCGCAAGTGGTTCAAGTCGTCCTCAAAGATGGCCGTCAGTTTGAAGGTCGGGTACTGGGAACCGATGATGTCACCGATGTGGCTGTGGTTAAAATTGATGTGGATAATCTCCCCACAGTGCCGCTTGGGAACTCAGAAGAGCTTTCTCCCGGAGAATGGGCGATCGCCATTGGTAACCCCCTGGGATTAGATAATTCTGTTACCGTCGGCATTATCAGTGCTACAGGACGTTCCAGTAGTGATGTAGGTGTACCCGATAAACGCATTGGGTTTATTCAAACCGATGCTGCTATTAACCCGGGTAATTCTGGTGGGCCGTTATTGAATGCTCGGGGGGAAGTGATTGGAATGAATACCGCCATTATCAACGGCGCTCAAGGCTTAGGATTTGCTATTCCCATCAACAAAGCCCGTCAAATCGCTCAACAACTGGCCACAAGTGGACAAGCTCAACACGCTTATCTGGGGATTGAAATGCTGACTCTGACCCCAGAACTGGTACGGCAGCTAGAAAATACACCCAATATTCGAGTTCCAATTACAGAGGATAAGGGAGTATTAATTATGAATATTGTACCCAATTCTCCCGCCGCTCAGTCCGGTTTGGAAGCCGGAGATGTGATTGTCAAAATGGATGGAAAAGACATTCGTCAATCCGATAAAGTACAACAACTGGTACAAAATAAAAATGTTGGCAGCCCGGTGAATGTCGAAGTCAGCCGCAATGGTCGTATGCTAAATCTTGAAGTTCGCACGGGTGCTTTACCGTCTAGTAATTAACAGCCATGAGTCAGAAATTAGAGATTGCTCAACTGGGAAACCCCATCTTACGTCGCTGCGCCCAACCGGTGAAGCAGGTTAACAACCCGCAGATTCAAACCTTAATTGATGATTTAATTTTAACCGTCGATCAAACCCATGGGGTGGGTATTGCTGCCCCTCAAGTCTCAGTGAGCGATCGCTTATTTATTGTGGCTTCTCGTCCCAATCTACGCTATCCTCACGCCCCGACAATGGAGCCAACCGCGATGATTAACCCCCTGATCGTCAATTGTTCTGGGGAGCCTGTAAAGGGCTGGGAAGGCTGTCTGAGTGTACCGGGAATGCGGGGTTTAGTGCCGCGTTATCCTGTGATTACGGTTGAATATACCAGCCGAGACGGTAAACTTCATCAAGTTGAATTGACTGATTTTGTCGCGCGTATTTTTCAGCATGAATTGGATCATTTGGACGGGAAAGTTTTTTTAGATCGCGTAGAAAAGACTGAAGACTTGATGAGTGAGTCGGAATATCAAAAACAGATGATTACAAATTTATAAAGATTTTTATTGCGAAATTGTCATTCGTCCGATTGAAGGATTAAAGTAGAGTATTGTAATTTTATTTAGATAACAAAAAAGCAATGAGCATTAATTTAACTAAAGGTGAACGCATTAGTTTATCCAAAGAAGCACCCGGAATGACTAACGCCGGGGTGGGTTTAGGTTGGGATGTGAATCAAACCGATACAGGAGATGCATTTGACTTAGATGTTTCTGTGTTTATGCTGGGGGAAAATGGTAAAATTATAGGTGAAAAATATTTTGTTTTTTATAATAGTTTAGAATCGGGTGATGGTGCAGTTAAGTCTTCGGGAGATAGTCGGACGGGTGAAGGTAGCGGCGATGATGAAACCATTACAGTCGATCTGACTCAGGTGAATCCTGATGTTCAAGAAATTGTTTTTGTAGTCACAATTTATCAAGCTGAAACTCGACGACAAAATTTTGGACAGGTGCGTAATGCCTTCATCCGTATTTACGATCAAGTTAGTCAAGATGAAGTGACTCGATATGATTTGGATGAGGATTTTTCCCGAGAAACTGCATTAGAAATGGGTCGGCTCTATCGTAAAGATGGAGAGTGGAGATTCCAAGCCGTGGGACAAGGATATAACTCGGGCTTGGATATGTTCTTAAAGCAATATACTTAATTAGACTGGGTTAAATATTGGTTTATTGAGGTGAAAAGGTAATGTCAGTTAATATTCACAAAGGAGAGCGAATTAATCTCTCAAAAGAAGCGCCCGGACTCAAACAAGCGGGAATTGGCCTAGGTTGGGATATTAATACAACCGATACTGGAACTGCATTTGATTTGGATGCTTCGGTGTTTATGTTGGGGGAAAATGGTAAAATTCCGGTTGATGAATACTTTATCTTTTACAATAATTTAAATTCCCCCGATGGCTCCGTTAAACATTTAGGGGATAGCCGCACCGGAGAAGGCAGCGGGGATGATGAAACCTTGGAAATTAATTTAGATAAAATTAATCCAGAGGTGAAAGAATTGATTTTTGTCGTCACTATTCATGAGGCGGATAAACGACGACAAAATTTTGGACAAGTTCGTAATTCTTTTATTCGGATATACGATCAAACCACAAATACAGAAGTGGCTAAATATGATCTAGAAGAAGACTTTTCTCGCGAAACCGCAGTAGAGTTTGGTCGGCTGTATCAAAAACAAGGAGAATGGCGCTTTCAAGCGGTCGGACAAGGCTATAACGCGGGGTTACAAAGTTTCGTCGATCGCTATATTGGCTAGCGGAGATTTGTCTGGGGTAACGGTGAAAGTATCCCGGTTAAAAAAAGCGAGAATCATTCATGTTTAGACATCGAGAAAAGATAAGCTAGACTATTGAGGAATAAAGCGTTTTAACTTGCGTTTCACTTTTCCCCATGACTCGAAAATCTGTGACTGGGATGTTTGTTATTTTGAGTGCGATCGCTTTCACACTCACTTTAATACTGACACCCTTTACTACCTTAAAAGCCCAGTCTCCGACTCGGACTCAAGCTCAAATTAGCGATCCAGCCACCGAATTATATCCCACTTGTGGCGTGCGGCCTAACCCACAGCAGACCCAAACTCCAGAGCTTGGCCCTGAGGTGGAAACCCCTGTGTCTCTCTATCGGTTTCGTCGTCCCATTAATTGGCAAAATTCCGCCGCTTCTACCATACCTGCTTACACACCCCCAAATGAGTATCAGGCGATCGCCAACCGCACTAATTATGGACAACGCTATTTATACGATCTACAGGGGAAACCGGTAACCAATAAACCGATCATCGTCTTACACGAAACGGCAACAGACGTTTATAGTACCGTCAACTTCTTCCAGAGTTATCAAAATTTAGAAGATAATCAAGCCACCTATCACACCTTAATTGCTCGGACAGGAGATATCATTTATATTGTGCCGCCAGATCTGCGGGCGTTTGGCGCGGGAAATTCAATTTTTATGGGGACTCAAGGATCAGAAGCAGTGAAAACCAGTGCAGAATATCCCCCTTCAGTCAATAACTTTGCGTATCACGTTTCGTTAGAAAGTCCGCCGGATGGGTATCAAAATACCCCTTCCCACAGTGGTTATACCATGGCACAATATCAATCTTTAGCTTGGTTAGTGTCTCGAACGGGTGTACCGGATAACCGCGTTACCACTCATCAAGCCGTGGATCGATCGGGAGAACGGTCTGACCCCAGAAACTTCGATCGCCAACTGTTCTCACAACTGCTACAAGGCTATCCCAAAACTCAAGAAATTATCATCGGATGCCAAGCGCCGATCATGAACCGAAGTTAAACTGATGACTGACTCATCAAGCTGAGAGAGGCTGTATTAGCCTCTTTTCAGGGTTAGATTAAAAATTATGCGCCGAGAAAAATTCCCACTCGTTGACCCGAAGCGATCGCAAATTCTCCATTGGGTAAGTTGACAAATTCTGTGGGAGTCACGACTGCAACGATATCTAACAATTCTCCACGGACGACATATAAATCAAACACGTCATCTCTTCTAAAGGTCTGATAGGTTTCATCTGCGCCTAATATAATGCGATCGCCTGGTGTAAAATCATCAATAAAGGCGCGATCGTCAAATCCACCAAAACCAGCAGAACCGAAATCACTCGGGTCTAAAGGATCGGATTTGTAGAAAGACCCATTTTTATCACCCAGAACAAAACGGTCTCGTCCTGCACCCCCGGTGAGAATATCAATTTCACCAACACCACGAGAAGCAGAATCTGTGCCTGTGAGACGATCCCGGCCCCCTTCACCCAACAGAACATCATCCCCATCACGACCGATCATCCTATCGTTACCGCCGCCGCCTTCGATAAAATCATCCCCATCTTGACCATCGAGGAAGTTGCGACCGTTACTGCCTTCAATAAAGTCATCACCTTGAGTACCAATAACATCAACAAAGCGTTGGATGGTAAAGTTGCGTTGACCCAGACCGGGGATATTGAAGATATTAAGGAATTGGTCTTGTAAACTAATATCAGCTTGAATTGGGCTTCCGGCGCTGGATGCATCGACAACATTATCAAAGCCTCTTGGGCCACGAATTCGTTCAACGAGGAATAATGTATCTGTACCAAAACTGCCTTTATCCAGTTCTCCGGCTGGCTTTAAAGTAACAGCAACGGATAGGTTTGTGTAGTCGGCTGTATCAAAACCATTTCCACCTTCAAGACTATCATTTCCCGCAGAACCGACTAAAAAATCATTTCCTCCCTGTCCCCGTAGTGTATCATCGCCATTGGTTCCTTGGAGTACGTCTCTCGATCGACTACCGACAATTAATGACATTATTTTCCCCTATGCAAATGTGTCAATTGATCTTTGATTCGTTCAATCACACACCCTGATTCATACAAAATTGCAGACATCTCAACGCTAAGAAACTTGACTCTCGCCAATTTCCTTTAAAGCTTAATGCGATTGAAATAATGCCCAAACCCTTTATTAAAAGTTTGGAATTATTAGATCTGCTCGAAACTGATTAAAATATTAGTTGCTGTTACTCAAGAGATTTACTCACAAAACCTTTAATCTTGCAGCAGGTTGGAATAATTATAGAATCTAATTGAGTTTTATGTCAAGTGATCATAGAAAAACTATCACAACCTCAATTAAAATAATCGAGGCAATGAATTAAAAATAGTATTATTTTTTGGTGTATAGGAGAAGCGTTAATATAATTCTAAATAAAACAGAAGTTATATTAATGAGTAACCTTCAACCACGGCTTCAACCACTCGTTTATCATCATCCTTAGATAAATAGTGAAGGGCAGCCTTCGCTGAAGCGTCTTCAAAAGACTTCAATGCCCTCGCGGTTCGTACCTGAATACACCATCTTTTTGAACCTACTAAAGCGAGTAACTGCTGTAAAGCTTCCTCATGTTTTTCAGTCCCTGCTAACAGTCCTAATGCAGTGATAGCCACTTCTTGAACGGTTTGATCTTCTCCTGCTAACCCACATAGACAAACTTGATAAAGCGCGTCTGGGTAGGGCATATCCATTAATGGGGCGATAATGCTGCGACGCACCAACCAGTTATCATCTTGGCGAAATGCTTCAATTAAATAAGGAAGGGCAACAATTCCATATCTGGAGAGGGCATTAGCGGCCTCAGCGCGCACGTTGTGATCGTGATCGGTCTGTAACAGTTCTACCAGGGCTTCGTAAGACTCTGTGGATTGTTTATGGCCCAGTCCCATTGCCACAAATGAACGCACCAGAAACTCAGGATCTTGTCGGTGACTGACTAGCAAAGGAACGGCAACCTGACTATCATAGTGTCTCAGTTCTGTTAATGCTTTCAGTTTTTTCTGAGAGTCCCCACTGTTAAGATAATCAGTAATTTGCTCAATTTCCATAAAAAGTCTCCCGTACAAGCATTCAGTAGAGTGAAGATGCCAAACTTAAAGTGTTCAATATCAGAATTGTTATTTCTGGTTAATTTAACTTTACCCCAAAGACCCGAAGATTTGCATCTATCTTTTGATAGCTTTCGCGCTAAACTGTGCAAGGGATTATTGATGATGAGAGGCAGTTGGGCTATAAAAAGTAATATTCCCCACTGAAGCGATCTCCCTCATTCCCCCATGTCTATACCCCATTCCCGATGTCTCACACCCTTTTTCTATGTACTTAAGAACGTTACAGCTTCAACAGTTTCGTAATTATGTAGATCAAAAAGTTAGATTTGAGGCGGCAAAAACAATTTTAGTGGGGGATAATGCTCAAGGAAAATCGAATTTATTAGAAGCCGTTGAGTTACTTTCAACTCTCAAAAGTCATCGGGTTAGTCGCGATCGCGATTTGATTTTAGAAGGGCAAAAAACGGCTCAAATTAGTGCCACAATAGAACGGGTATTGAGTGATTCTGATTTGTCGGTTACTCTTCGGAGTCAAGGACGGAGAACTGTTTCTCTTAATCATGAACCGTTACGACGACATCTGGATTTTTTGGGAGTTGTTAATGTTGTACAGTTTTCTAGTTTAGATATTGATTTAGTTCGGGGTAGCCCGGAACAACGACGCAATTGGTTAGATCGGTTATTGGTACAGCTTGAACCCGTTTATGCTTATATTTTACAGCAATACAATAAAGTTTTAAAACAACGCAATGCTTTATTAAAACGAGGAAAATCTCAACACTATTCAGCCGAATATACCCCTATTTCTTCATCAGAGTTAGCGTTATGGGATGCTCAATTAGCTGTAACAGGTTCAAGGGTAATTCGACGGCGTGACCGTGTTTTGCAACGTTTAGCACCCTTAGCAACGGCTTGGCATCAAGCGATTAGTCGTCAAACAGAACGGTTAGAAGTGACCTATTTACCGAATGTTCGATTAATTGAAAATCAGTCTATTTCTAGTCTAACTTCTGAACAAGTTCAACAGACTTTTTTAGATCAAATTACAACTCGGGCGATGGCAGAACAACAACAAGGGATATCATTAGTGGGGCCACATCGAGATGATGTTATTTTTACGATTAATCAAACTCCCGCCCGTCAATATGGTTCTTCCGGACAGCAGCGAACGTTAGTCTTGGCGTTAAAATTAGCGGAATTAGAATTGATTGAACAGGTGGTAAAAGAATCACCTTTATTATTATTAGATGATGTATTAGCTGAATTAGATCTGAATCGTCAAAATCAACTGTTGGAGGCAATAGAAGACCGCTTTCAAACATTAATTACAACCACCCATCTCGGTGCTTTTAATGCACAATGGTTGAAACATACTCAAATTTTATCGGTTAAAGCAGGAAAAGTGAGTAATTTTGGAGAATTAAGAAGTTTTATTTAGTTGTTAGTTTACTTTTCTATTGCTTTGTTAATCCGAACGCTATAGTTTGGTAAAATACTAAATTACTAATTTATAAAATAACAAATGAAGCTGCAAAAAAAAGAATTACTGATTTTAAGTATTATTTTGCTATTCGGAATCGTTAATGATCGGTTATGGTTTGCATTAGATAAAAGTGTTCCATCTTGGGATCAAGCCGATTATTTAACAGGTTCTCTTAACTATTTTTATTTCTTACAATCTCCTCAATTCTTCTCTCAAGAATGGTGCAAAGAGTTATGGATGTTATCACCAAAAGTTCCACCCCTGACTTATCTTTTAACGGTTCCTTTTCTGGCTATATTTGGAACCAGTCCAGACACAAGTCCTTTAGTTTATCTACTCTTTAGTGCTATTTTACTTTATTCAGTTTACGGAATTGCGCGTCAACTATTTAATTCCAAAATAGGATTATGGGCGGCTGCATTATGTACTGTGTTTCCTGGATTATATGTTTATCGTCTACAATTTCTGTTAGATTATCCTCTAATTGCAATGGTTACTTTTTGTTTCTATTGTTTAACGATGTGGCGCTCAACGATTGATCAAAAACAGGCGGATTATTCCCTCTTGAAAAGTTGGCGATGGACTATTTTATTAGGTGTTTCCTTAGGATTAGCAGTTTTAGTCAAACAAACCGCTATCTTTTTCTTATTCTTTCCTTTTCTATGGCTAGGAATTAATATTTTAAAATATAGAAAATGGCAAGACTTACTGCAATTATTATCAGCCGTATTATTATCGATTATTATTGTTTTCCCTTGGGCAAGAACAAACTGGTTATTGATGTTAACCTCAGGCAAACGAGCCACAATAGATTCAGCTATAGCAGAGGGCGATCCGGCTTTAAATACAATTGAAGCTTGGACATACTATTGGAATTTACTGCCTCAACAAATCTCTTGGTTATTATTAATTATTCCTCTTGTAGGACTATTGTTATTTGGAATTAAAACCCAACTCAAAACATCAGAACAAAAAATATATTCTTTTCAATGGTTATTCGTATTTTTAATAGGCGGTTATTTGCTCTGTTCTCTCAATATCAATAAAGACTTCCGTTACAGCTTACCATTACTTCCCGTTTTTTCAATTATCCTCGCTTACGGCTTAGTTTGCTGGCCGAAACATTGGGGTAAAATGCTTCGTTGGACGGTTTTAATTTTAGCGATAATTTCGATGGAAGTCAGCTTATGGCCAGTCGGTGGAAAGATGATAGAAAATATTGTAACCATTATCAATCCTAAAGGAGAATATCAAGCTTATTTAGGTTCACCTTTTCCCCATCAACAAGTTATTAACCAAATTATTAAAACCGAACCCTACTTACAATCTACCCTGGGTGTTTTACCTTCAACGCCTACAATTAATCAACATAATATTAACTATTTCGGTGCATTAAAAAATAATCAAGTTCATGGTCGGCAAGTCGGAACTCGTATACAAGATGTATTTAAAGATGCGGTTTCTTTATCTTGGTTTCTTACTAAAACAGATGAGCAAGGTTCAGTTGGTCGTATTTCTAAGGCACAAGCTGCTATTGTTCAAGAAGTAGAGCAAGGTGTACAATTTAAACTACAGCAACAATGGCAACTCAGAGATGAAAGTACCCTCAATCTTTACTACCGAAAACTGCCTTATTTTGAAGTTAAACCGTTAACAACAACAGACTCAAAACTTGAATTAAAACAACTCTTACTCCCGGCAAAAGTTCCCCCAGGTTTACCCATTCCGGTGACTTATATTTGGTCGGGTGCAGGAGAACAATTAAAATCAGGTTTAATTCTATTAACCTGGCAAATAGAATCACAAAATCAAGTCACTTCACGATGGTTACATGACCATAAAATGGCGATGGGATTTTTGTATCCTGCGGCGATTGATAATCAATCTGACTATCAAATTATCGAACGTATGGGAATGTTACCGCCAGAAAATACTATTCCCGGAATTTATAGTTTAAAAGCGACTTATTTAAATCCCGAAACAGGAGAAACGTACCCGATAAAAACCCCGAATACAACTGTAGAAATCACTCCTGAAGCGGCGGCATTACCAGCACCCGAGTTAGATTTAATTACACAACTGCGACAACTGGCGCAACAATTACCAAAAGGAATGATAGGCTTAGAACCGATTTTTGAGGAGATTGCTCGGATTAATCAATATGATCCCACGCAAGATTATTTACGTCAAGCAGAACAAAGCTTAACCTATCGTTTGCAGCAAGAACCTAATAATTTAGAATTAGCTTATAGTTTAGTTTTAGCCACTGTTTTACAACAAGATGCTGAGGCGGCTATTACTGCTTTAAATCAAGTGGTTAAACTCGATTCAAATAATGCTTTTGCTCATGCATATTTGGCGTTTGTTTATCTGTATAATTGGCAACCAAAAGCGGCTGAAATGGCTTTAAAGCCTGCATTAATGCTACAACCGAATCAGCCTGAATTTAAACTGCTTCGGGATATTGCAAAACTGATGCAGGGAAACTTGAAAGCGGGGTTAAGATTATTAAATAATTAGTTGTTAGTTGTTAGTTGTTAGTTGTTAGTTGTTAGTTGGATGAGTTACTCATGACAGTTATAGGCAGAATTTTACAGTCAATCGATGACAATAAATAACCCATAAATAATGACAAATAACAGCCTATAGTACTGCATCTTATTTGATAAATTCTAAAATAGCATCTGCGGTTAGTTGAGGTTGTTCTAAATGAGGCACATGACCACAATTTTGTATCCATTTTAATTGAGTATTAGGAAGAAGCTGTTGAAATTTTGCTGCATCTTTTGTACCTAATATTTTGTCATTTTCACCCCAAATAATTAGCGTGTTTTGTTTTATTTGATTTAACTGATTTTTATAACTTCCGTAACCACCACTTTTAGTAAAACGAATTAACGATTGACTCCAATTAGGATCTTCTAAATGTAAAGCAGCACAAATTCTAGCATCTTCTGAAGCGAATTGTTTATTAAAATAAGCATTTTCACTAATTCCTTGACGAACTTTCGGGTTACTTAAAAAATTAGTTGCCCATCGGTCAAATGGCGGCATTAAAAACTTACCAATAATCGGCCCTTGACTGATACCTGCACTATCAACTAAAACAAGAGATTGAACAGCTTCTGGATAGGATAAGGTAAAGTCAATTGCTGCGGCTCCCCCCATAGAAGTTCCGACTAAAATACAGGGTTGGTTAATGATAGTCTTCCAAAAACTATATAAATGAATCGTAATATTTTGAGGATTAATGGTTACTTGAGGGTCTCGTTCGGTAAATCCAAACCCTAATAAATCAACGGCAAACGTTTTATTTTCTTGACTTAATAAAGGGAGTAAACGACGAAATTCAAATAGAGAACTATCAAATCCATGTAATAATAATATCGGGATTTCTCCATCACCTTGTTGCAGATATGTTGTTTGTAGCGGTTGCTCTCTGAGGGGGGTAGAAATCGCTTTAATTTGAATGTTTTGAGCCAGCGCAATCGAGGTAGATTCGGTTAATTGTCCCACTAAGGGGGGAAGAATACTCGGAAACATGGTTTTAAATTAGGTGTATTTCTACTTTACAATTGATAACGAACACTTGACAATTATCAGATCACCTATTCAAAATTAACTGAATCTGAGATCATTCTCCAAACAGGGCTGAGCGCAAAAGCCAGAGAATAAATAACGAATAACCAATCACTCCGTTAATTTATAATTCTTAACACAATTTCTCATCAAATCAAGATAGGCTATCAATCTAGGCGGTGCGGTTAGCTGCCGACTTACCATGACATCAACTTGTTGTTAATTTTTACTTTAGGAATCAAAAATATAGTATGAGTGTTAATTTAGCGACTCAACTCCGGGAAGGAACCAAAAAGTCCCACACCATGGCAGAGAATGTCGGGTTTATCAAATGCTTTTTGAAAGGAACCGTTGAGAAAAACTCCTATCGGAAGCTGGCGGCGAATCTTTACTTTGTCTATTCGGCAATGGAAGAGGAAATGGAGCGTCATCAGAATCATCCGGTTTTGTCCCATGTTTATTTCCCAGAACTCAACCGCAAACAAAGCTTGGAAGAAGATTTATACTTTTATTTTGGTTCAAATTGGCGCGAAGAGATTGAGCCGTCTGTTGCAACTCAAGCTTATGTTCAACGCATTCGGGATATTTCTGAAAATGAACCCGAGTTACTCATTGCTCATCTGTATACCCGGTATTTGGGTGACCTTTCCGGTGGACAAATCCTCAAAGGTATTGCTCAGCGTGGAATGAACCTGAGTGATGGTCACGGGACTCAATTTTATGAGTTTCATGATATCCCAGATGAGAAAGCATTTAAAGCCAATTACCGCCAGGCAATGGATAGTTTACCCATTGACCAAGCCACAGCAGAACGTATTGTCCAAGAAGCCAATGATGCGTTTGGCATGAACATGAAGCTGTTCAATGAATTAGAAGGTAACTTAATTAAAGCCATTGGCTTAATGGTATTCAATACATTAACCCGTAAACGGGGCAATAGTTCTACCGAACTGGCGACTGCTGCGGATTAATTAGCGACGCAGACAAGTTTGAACTGACGAATTACGATAATAATGCCCTGAAAGCTAGATGGCGTGTGTAGCGTCGCTCGGTTTTCAGGGCTTTGCAGTGACATTGAAATCTGAATAAATCATAAAGGAAAAAAGTTAAAATACACCCGATTGAATTGATTGTGCGGATTTTCAGCCAGTCCTAAAAATGGCTTAACACTTGAGCACTATATTAGTCCTGAACGGTATTGTCAGGATTGGTTTTCGCAAGTTCTAGGACGGGGTGAGCGCTTGAACTCTCCTCAGCCTCAGCCTCAGCTTCAGGATTAGAGTCCGGTAACTCTTGCTGAGCGGTGATTTCATCTCTTAATCTAAAGCTTCTAATTTCAGGTTCAGAAGACCAGATGAGAGAGTAACCCCCAACCATCAGACTACAAGCTAAACCAATCCAATAGATATCCTGTTTCTGAAACATTCAAGCTTCTCCTGAGGATGCCATCACAAATTATATCTTGTTCTACCAAAATTGTTGTACGGGGATCAAGCAATCTCTCGTTAGAATTTCTTATATATTGCTTGTAAGTCTTTGAATATGAACAATGTAGTATTGAGTTGAATATTACAGATGGTATACGATTCAGGCAAAAGCTAAAAATAATTATTTGTGATTCGGTTTTCCCTCCCCAATTTTTCCGATGCCTTCCCTTTTACCTTAAACCACAGTATATACAGACTGTTGTAGACAATCTTG
The DNA here is from genome assembly GCA_049647265.1 of Microcoleaceae cyanobacterium. Lineage (GTDB taxonomy): Bacteria > Cyanobacteriota > Cyanobacteriia > Cyanobacteriales > Microcoleaceae > JAAURB01. The sequence continues at coordinate 85,211 of JBARXJ010000071.1, read as the reverse complement.
GAGCAAATATATTACGGTGTTTTCAAGCCTTTGAATACGAACATTTCCCTGCATAACCCCTATGATGTGAGAAATATGTCTCAGTAGAAGGGGATGAGGAGATAAAACTCCAATTTTCCTCTGACGGGGTGGATTCATTCAGAGGTGTTAAAACATATCCCTACGGGGAAAATATCATCATCTCCTAACACAAACATTGAACATCTATGGGTAATCCATCAAAATACTGGAAACTGGTGAAACTCAAGAGTTCAGGAGGATACACCATCTCTGAAATGGTAAATGCCAGGACTTTTTTCACCTCCGCTTTTCCAGAGGCAGTCAACACCGTCCAAGTCCAAGAAGACAAGGTTGAGACTCAACTCATCCAATGGGTGCATCAGTCAGAATCAAAACCTCATGCAGAAGATGCTGAATTATGTTTATTATGTTTAATTTCTCGGGAAATTTTACTGGTGTGTCGGCATCTCGAAGAACGATTTGGTACCACTCACGGCTTTAAATGTCAGGATTTGCTACCTTTTGTTTTAGATGAGGCGGGAACTCGTTCTGCTAAAGCTTCCGCTTATTTATCCTTTTCTCGGCAAGTTCTGCAAAGTTTTGACCCAAAACAAAGCAGTTTAGCCACTTGGACAAATCGGAAAGTTAAATTTCATTCAGAACTGAATCATTTTCTACTAGAAAGAGGAGTTTATCAAGTCAGTAATTGGGCTATTTTAAATGATACAAAACCTCAACAACTAGAACGAATCTTATCTCAGTTCCATCAACTCACAGCAGCAGAAATTGAACAAAATCGTCAAGTTCTCTGTTGTTATCACGCAGTTTATCGCAATCCCGGTTCTCGTAAATCAGGGCAACGGTGTCTGCCGCCTACCTCAGAACAGTATGAAAAAATGGCTGAGATGTTATCTTCCCAATCCGATTACAACTATTCTGCAAGTCTGATTGCTGGTTTATTACAAGACTTAGCTAATCGCTTAAGAGAATATCGAATCTATGTTCGTGGAAAATACCTCTCTACCCAAACTTTAGATACTCGTGAAAACGAATCTTGGGCAGAACGAATTCCTTATCAAACATCATCAGATAATGAAAATGAAACGGAGGTGAGTGAATTTTTAAAGGTTTATCGTCAACAACTGATGCTCGGACTCAATGTCAGTTTAGCAGAAGTCACAAACCGATGGACTGAAAAATTAAAACGGCGAGACCAAGCAAAATCTCAACAGTTTTTACAAGCTTTACATCTGTTTCATTGTGAAGGAAAATCAATGGGAGAAATCGCCAAACTGGTGGGGTTGCAAGCGCAATATCAGGTTAGCCGTTTACTCAAACTTAAATCTTTTCGAGCAGAAATTCGCCAAAAATTAGTCAGTGAATTACAGCAGCGTCTACTGGATTTTCTGAAAAACTCTTCGAGTTTTAACCCCGAACGTCTGGCTCAAGTTCATCAGCCTTTATTAGAAGCTTTAGATGAGCAGATTAATCAATTAATGGCTGAAGCTGAATCAGATTCTCATACGGCAAAAGACAATACCACAGACACTCAATTTGCTTTGAAGCTTTGTATTTACCTGGATAATCAAATGAAAATAAAATAGTTTTAAATATTATGTTTTAAATCAAAAAAATTAATAAAGTTATTTTAGAGAATAAATATTATATTCCATCCCATATCACTAGAGAACTATCAGTTATGAGCAGGAAAGAACCATGAACAATACAACTTTAGATTTATCCGAAATGATGCTTGATTTTGAGTCCTTTAAGGCGGATACTGTTGAGATTATACCGACTCAAATTAACCAAGCATTAACCCTCAGCCAAAATAGTTTAGATTCCTCTCAACAATGGCAAGTTTATTTAAATGCCTTAGGGGTTTTTGGCTTAGAAAATTGGTTAGAAGAAAATTCATCTGATTTAACCCTCAATACTGAAAACTGTTCTTTATATCAACCCGAACTTCATCTAACCTCAGAAGCCGTTTGTCAACTACAAGTTAATCAATTTAAAGTTTGTTTATTAACCGTTGGTAGCTTAACCGATGAAGTGGTAACAGTACCAAGAATGGTATTAGATTTACCGGAATATACGGCTCATTTTTATATTATTGTAGAAGTTCAAGAAGAACTAGAAACAGCGCGAGTTTTTAGCTTTTTTTCTTATCAAGATTGGCAACAATATCAAACGAATCATTCCTTACAACCCGAGTCAGACTGGACTTATTCAGTACCGTTATCTGGGATGAACTTTAACACTGAACAATTATTATTAAAATTGCGTTGTTTAGAACCTGCAAATATCCCATTATTACCCATTCCTAACCGCACCTCAGACATTACAACTATTGCTACTGAACTTCAGCAAATTTTACCGAATTTACAGTTAGAAAACCAAACCATTACACCACTGTGGCAACAATTAACCTGGGAACAAGCTAGTGTTGTATTCACTCAGCCGGAACTGTTAAAATGGCTGTCTCAAATGCAGACCGATGCAGTAGAAAATCCTTCGATACTGTCTCAATTACGCCATCATTTATCAGATATTTTTCAACTGATTACTAAACCCAGTATTAATGTGAGTAATTGGTTATCCAATCAATTTGATCAAATTGCAAACGAGTTATCCTGGGTTTTGATACCGAATTTATCCCTGGCTACAGTGAGCGCTATGCGTTCTGGGTCAGACAATTTAACCACTTTACTACAGGAATTACAACAAGCTGGAGTTGAAGTTCCGACTCAAATGTGCGGCGCTTATCAAGATGTGCAAGTAAACCAAACCCCATTACGGCTGTATACTTTAACCTGGTCATCAGACTCAGCGGAAACTAACCCTGAATGGACTTTATTACTCATACTCGGCACACCCAGCGGCACTAACTTACCCTCTGGCATTGGGTTACGAGTCAGTGATGCAATAGAAATATTAGATGAACAACAACTCACCCGCGAAAGTTCTACTCCTTATCTTTACACTCAAGTGATAGGAGAGTGGCAAGAAACGTTTATTGTTACTGTTACCACTGATAGCGGAATTGAGCAAACTTTGCCACCGTTTACATTTAATCCTAACTAACCCTTCGTCACAGAGAGCATCAAAATAAAATATAGCGCTGGGCAGTGGCATACTATCAGGAATACCTCTAAGTTAGCCCAGAGCGCCATACTTATGATCGGATAATGATATCGTGGATCAGTTAAACTCGCACTTGCGCTGAACTCACTGTGGCTAACGCTTCAACTAAACTGCGAACCGCTGCAACCATTGCCACTTCGTTATTCAGGCGGTTAATAGCTGAACCCACCCCTACACCTGCGGCCCCGGCTGCGATCGCCATTGGTGCAGTAATATTAGAAATACCAGACGCACACAATACAGGCACTGTAACCGCGCGGGAAATTTCAGAGGCAGCGGCTAAAGTCGGTGCAGCTTTTTCAATTAACCCGAGAGTCCCAGCATGACGAGGTTCGGCGCTGGTTCCCCCTTCAGTTTGGATGATATCTGCGCCTGCTGCGACTAATTCAGTTGCTAACTGTACCTGTTCGTCAAGTTCTAAGATATGAGGAACGGTTACAGATAAAGTAATTTCGGGTAATAATGCCCGAGTTTCATGGGTGAGTTGCAGGACTTCTTCCGCTTCAAACCGCCGTCCTTCAGCATAAAACGCATCAAAGTTACCAATTTCAATTAAATCTGCACCCGCTGCGACACAGGATACAAATTTAGCAGGTTCAACAGCAGAAACACAAATCGGTAAATGGGTTAAATTACGAACAACCTTAACGATATTCGCATCAGCCGCAATATCCACAAACGTTGCGCCGCCTTGAGTTGCCGCCTTCACCGTCGCTGCTACCCGCTGAACATCAAAATTCATTAAGCCGCTGATCACTTTCAGGGCTTTTCCTTGCTCCAATGCCTGTTGTAGAGTTAAATTTAAGGTCATATTGATTAACTTAATATTCGCTACAGGGTATTTTACCGCAAACCGACCGCTGAATAGGGTATGCCTGTCGGACACAACCCAAAAAAATCTGGAGTAAAATAGAAATTAAGTATATAACGGAAGTGATAATGATCGAACCTGTCAGCACAATGATTGTAAGCAATCTTTTCGGATGGGCAATAGGTAAAGTTGCAGATACAATTTGGCAGGGTGCAAGCGATACGGATAAGTCCACGGGAGGCATTCGTATTAAACAAACTATTCATAAATCGGATATTGAACGAGGGATAAGATCCGGTTTAAAGGCTGTAGAAGAATGGCAAAAATATCAAAATCCGCAACATTTACCCTTCTATTCCATGAGTCCAGATGGCTATAAAGGCGTGCCTCGTTTCTTAGAAAAAGTATTTAATCATAGCGGTGTTCAACAGCAACTCCGACGACCATTCGAGGAAAAGAAACCGCCTGAAGTTAATTGTTTAGTAGTAGTTTTTAAACAAGTTGCAAAAGATAAAAGGCTTAAACTCAATACCCAACTTTTAGATGTATGGATTCAAGAATTTGTCAAGGGTTATTTTCAGGCAACCACAGCTTATTTGAGCTTTAAAATTAAGAAAAAATGCTACCTTGAACAACTTGCAAAGTTTTATGATGATGTCAAGTTTGCCGGGATTGAGACCATGGGTGAAGAAACTGAAAAATTGGAACAATTGGTAAATATTTTCGTGATACCGGATGTAGTTGAAGATAAATTTAACCTAAATTTATGGCAAAGAGATTTAGTAGAAAATGATAATAAAGCTTTAAAAAATAGTTTAGAAAATTATCCAGTTCAGAAGTTTTCAGCTTCACAACTGTTGCAGCAAGTTTCCTCAAAAAAAGCGGTTTTACTCGGTGCGCCCGGTTCAGGAAAAACCACATTATTGAGTTATTTTGCCGTAATGGTAGCGCGGGAAAATTCAATCACTGAAACGTTAGGATTAGATGAGGATACAGACTGGTTACCAATCTTAATTAAGATGCGAGATTTTGGACGATATTCAGAAATTAGTTTACTGGAATATGCTAAACAATTTACTGAAAAAAGTCTATGTGTCCCGGAATTACCCGCCGGTTTTTTTGAATATTGGCTTAATGATGGACGAGCATTAATTTTAATCGATGGATTAGATGAAATCGCAAATTCAGCAAAACGTTCTCATGTTGTTCAACTCATTGATAACTTTCTACATCGATATAAGAAAAATTACGCTATTATTACCTCGCGTCCAGCCGGATATCGAGGAGATTATTTCCGAACTGATGAATATCCACATTTTCAAATTGAAGAATTTGATGATGAAAAAATAGAGAAATTTATCAAGAAGTGGTATAACAGCCGAGTCCCAGATAAGGTAGAAGCTGAACGCTATAAACAGAGCCTTAGAAAAGCACTGAGCGGTAACAGCCGTATTCAACTATTAGCGCGAAATCCTCTACTCTTAACAATCATTGCTTTGATTCATCGTTATCGAGGCGTTTTAAGCAAGCAACGACACCAGCTATACGGCAAAGCAGTTGAAACTTTATTAAAAACTTGGGATGCCAATAAAGATCTAACAAATCATAAAAAATTAAAATATCTTGATTTAGATGATTTACAGGAATTAATGGAACAGTTAGCCTATTGGATACATACTCAAGGAAATACAACCGAAAAAGAAGGCGGAACTTTAATTGAGCGAGAGGAATTAATAAAAGAATCAAGTAAAAAAATTGAAAATATAAAAGGAATTAAGCCTAATATAGCCCAGGAAGAAGCAGAACGATTTATTGATTTTATTCGCGAAAGAACTGGACTGCTAAACGAACAAGGGATTGATTATTATGCTTTTGTCCATAAAACCTTTCAGGAATATCTCTGCGCAAAAGATATTAATGAGCGAGCGAATAGAGATTTTGAAATAATTTTAGCTTCGATTCGAGACTACCTTCATGAGGGGGAGTGGCGGGAGGTTTTGCTGCTACTAATTGCTCAACAAAAATCCGAAGATGCCGCAAAAGCAATCAGAGAAATTCTCAATCAAAACAGTGAATACGAACAATGGTTACATCGGGATTTATTATTTGCTGGATATTGCTTAACTGAAGATCCGAGAAACTTAAATGTTGCGGACAAGACTTTAGCAGAAGAGATATTACAACAGTTAATAGAATTGGATAGAAAGCCAGGAAAGCTTGTAGGAGGAAAAGTCCGTCAGCAGGTGTTTAAAATTATTGGTAGTTTATCGGAAAGTCAATTTGAAAAAAAAGCTTTACAACTACTAAAGGCAAACTCTGAATTAATTGATCCCAATCAATTCTTGCGATATCGTGTAGCATTAGGAGAGAAAAAAGCAGTTATACAGAAATATTTGCAACGTCTCCAAGATAATGACTCTAATGTACGTTTCTCTGCTGCACGGACATTGGGTGAGTTAGGCAATTCTTCAAAAGTGGTAGTAAAGGCTTTGGTTTCATGCTTGAGTGATCATGACTCTGGTGTGCGCTACCAAACTGCATTGGTATTGGGTAAGCTGGGTAACCCTTCAGCAGCAGTGGTAGAGGCTTTGGTTTCATGCTTAAATGATCATGACTCTGGCGTGCGTTTTTCTGCTGCATGGGCATTGGCTAAGTTAGGCAACCCTTCACCAGCAGTACTAAATAACTTGGTTTCATGCCTGAGTGATCATGACTCTGGTGTGCGTTTTTCTGCTGCGTCAGCATTGGGTCAGTTAGGCAACCCTTCACCAGCAGTACTAAATAACTTGGTTTCATGCCTGAGTGATCATGACTCTATTGTGCGTATCTCTGCTGCGTCAGCATTGGGTCAGTTAGGCAACTCTTCGACAGAAATAGTAGATACCTTGGTTTCATGTCTGAGTGATCATGACTCTATTGTGCGTTTTTCTGCTACAAGGGCATTGGGTGAGTTAGGCAATTCTTCAAAAGTGGTAGTAGATACCTTGGTTTCATGCCTGAGTGATCATGACTCTGGTGTGCGTATCTCTGCTGCGTCAGCATTGGGTCAGTTAGGCAACTCTTCGACAGAAATAGTAGAGGTTTTAGTTTTATCATGCCTGAGTGATCATGACTCTGGCGTGCGTATCTCTGCTACAAGGGCATTGGGTGAGTTAGGCAATTCTTCAAAAGTGGTAGTAAAGGCTTTTGTTTCATGCCTGAGTGATCATGACTCTGGTGTGTGTATCTCTGCTGCATGGGCATTAGCTAAGTTAGGCAACTTTACCACTCCTGTGGTAAAAGCTTTTGTTTCATGCCTGAGTGATCATGACTCTAGTGTGCGTATCTCTGCTACAAGGGCATTGGTTAAGTTAGGCAAACAATCTGATAAAATTCTTCCTTGTATAATTCAATGGTTAGAACAACATCAAGATTCTGAATATATTGGTAATGGTATTGATGTATTGTGGGATTTGGTTGTAGAAGAATAGCCCATTACTTGAGAAATCAATTATCCTTAAAATTATAGGTTTCCCTCTTAGCCTAGAGATTATTCATTATGATTTATCCCCTAAAAGCTACTTACCGTAACGGTACATTTATCTTACAAACAGACTGTGATTTACCTGAAGGGACTGAGGTTGAGTTATTCGTCCAACCGTCTCACATTGTGTCTCCATCTATTTCTGATATAGAAACAAAGCAACGCTTGCTTAAATCGTTAATTGAACGGATGCAGCAAAATCCTATTCCATTAAACGCACCTCAGTTTACACGGGAAATGCTACATGAACGCCGTTGATACGAATATCTTAATTTATATTAACGATCCTCGTGATCCTGTCAAGCAAAGAATTGCATCTTCTCTCGTCTTGTCCCTGACAGATGGCGTACTGATGCAGGCAAGTTGCCTGTGAATATTTGGCAGCTAGCCGCAAATTGGAAGCTTTCGGATATGATAGAACCCTTGCATACCAATACATTAGAGATTTACAACAGGTTTGGTTCACCGTTCTACCCAAATGGAGTATGATTGATTACGCTGAACGTTTAACCAGTCGTTTTAATTTATCTCATTGGGATTCATTGATTGTTGCTGCTTGTTTAGAAGCTAATGTTAAAATCCTGTATACAGAGGACTTTGGATATTCCAATATTGATGGACTACAGATTATTAACCCTTTGAATACTCCATAGGTAGAGTCAGTAGTCAATTTATGACGAATTAAAAAAATAAGTTGATAACGTTAAGATTTAAAATACTAGACAAACTCAATATTTTCATACAGCTCCTTAATCTGAATATGACATTCAAAGGAATGAAAAGATAAACTAACATTCTCATCAGAATATTCTGTTAATAACCACTGATTTACCGCCGTCTTAACGTAATGTTCCACATAAACCTGCTCTTGATCTATTAAGAGATATTCTTTAAAATTCGGTAATGTTCGATAAGCCGTAAATTTCTCGCTACGGTCATAATTTTGTGTGGATTTAGACAGAACTTCCGCAATAAAATAAGGATTTACTACCGTATCTTTACGCCCCGTTTGCAATTCTAATGGCTTCGGTATTACCATCACATCCGGATAAGTATACACGCTAACTTGCGGAATCCAAAGCCGTTGATCCAAAATAAATACTTGATAATCTTGATTTTTAAGAGCCGATTTTAGCAAAATATAAAGATTACCAGAAATATCATTATGATTGGGTGTTTCGTCTGTTTTTTGAATAATCTCTCCGTTGCGATATTCACTCCGTGTTTCTGCGGCAATTTCAAGTTCTAAATATTCTTCAGCGGTGTAAGTTTTATTCTCAGTTTGGATAATCATAAATGATACCTCTGAGGTTTTATTGGCAATAGATTTCTGTACGGGCGCATGCAATGCACCCCAAGTGCCTCACCATCCCCAAGTGCCTACACCCCCTTTAAATGGCCCCACAATATCCGATGTCACCCATCCACCGTAAAAGTCTCCGGCTTGGGACTGAACTTTTTCTCCATCGACGTAACAGGCTTCCATGCGACTGGGATAAAATGCGACATAATTCTCAATACCCTCAAAAGCCGGAGTCGGACTCGGATAATACCAGGCGACATTCACTTCTTCTTTGTCTCCTACCTTCAGCGTATAGTAGGCGGCTTGTCCCTTCCACTCACAGTAACTGCCTTTGGGGGTTGAAATGAGATATTCCATTTTGATATCTTCTGGCGGAATATAGTAAGAGGGCGGATGAGAGGTTTCTAATACCCGTTTGGCAGCGTGGGTATCTGCGATCGCCACACCATTAAAAATAATCTGAATATGTTTATTTGTCTCTTCTAAGCGGGGAGGCCGGGGATAATCCCAAACAGATTCTTGTCCGGGGCCGGGTGGAATTCGACGATTATTCACAAAATTTAAATAATAATTATAAAGAAATTCTTTTGAATTATAAACGATTCCAGCCCTGGTTCTCAATGGTGAGGCGAAGTGCTAGAATAATCAATCACTCATTATATTAATCTGCTCATTCGAGAAGGCTTGTGTCTTTATGACGTAAGCAGAAACGATTACAAGTTATCTAGGATGTTAACTTCCTGCCTCAAATTGCTATGCTAAATCCGAATCTGGATAACATTGAGTTAACTCAAGAAGAATACGAACGCTATTCCCGTCACCTAATTTTACCGGAAGTTGGGTTAGCGGGTCAGAAACGCCTGAAAGCAGCCAGTGTGTTATGTATTGGGACAGGCGGACTCGGTTCACCGTTGCTGTTGTATTTGGCCGCAGCGGGTATTGGACGCATCGGAATTGTTGATTTTGATATCGTTGATAGTTCCAATTTACAACGACAAGTGATTCACGGTACATCCTGGGTGGGTAAGCCGAAAATTGAGTCGGCAAAAAATCGCATTCATGAAATTAACCCCCATTGTCAAGTAGACTTATACAACACTCGCCTTAGTTCTGAAAATGCTTTAGAGATTTTAGAACCCTACGATGTGGTTGTAGACGGGACGGATAACTTTCCCACTCGTTATCTGGTGAATGATGCTTGTGTGTTGTTGAATAAGCCTAACGTTTACGGTTCGATTTTCCGGTTTGAAGGTCAAGCGACGGTATTTAACTACGAAGGTGGCCCCAACTACCGCGATCTTTATCCCGAACCCCCACCCCCTGGAATGGTTCCTTCTTGCGCGGAAGGCGGCGTACTCGGGATTTTACCGGGGTTAATTGGAGTAATTCAAGCTACAGAAACCGTTAAAATTATTCTGGGGAATGGAGAAACGTTAAGCGGTCGTTTATTATTATACAACTCTTTGAATATGACGTTTAGAGAGTTAAAATTACGACCGAATCCAGAACGTCCGGTAATTGAAAAGTTAATTGATTATCAACAGTTCTGTGGTATTCCCCAAGCCAAAGCGGCGGCTGAAAAACAGCAAGATGGATTACAAGAAATGTCCGTTAAAGAATTAAAAGAAATTCTCGATAGCGGCGCAGAGGATTATGTTTTAATTGATGTCCGTAATCCCCATGAATACGAGATTGCTCAAATTCCTCAAGCTGTTTTGGTTCCGTTACCCGATATTGAACAGGGTGCAGGAGTTAAGAAAGTCAAAGAATTAGTCAATGGTCATCGTTTAATTGCTCATTGTAAGATGGGCGGACGTTCGGCTAAAGCACTCGGAATTCTCAAGGAAGCGGGTATTGAAGGCATTAACGTTAAAGGCGGAATTACAGCCTGGAGTAAAGAAATTGATCCTTCTGTACCTCAATATTAATTGTGAGTTGAATTGAGATATTCAATGATTTAGGGATGTTGTGATGCAATGTCCCTTTTATTATTTCAATTGAGAAGAGCAGCAGGAGGAAGGGAGGCGGAGAGATTGATTTATTGCATAACTTTCTATATTTTATATTACGGTAATGAGGAGAATAAGTTTCAATTTTAGAATTCCTGAAGACCCTCGTGAGCGAAAGATTTTTTATAATCGCTGTTGTATCTATATCTTGTGTTTGCTAATGGGAATTTTAGCTGGAAGATATGCTTACGGTAAACGAAATCCCCAGGTTAAACAACCCGAACAACCAGTTGTTACTGAAATACCAGACACAACAGAAACACCCGAAACACCAGAAACTATTCCGACTCCGACTCCTGAGGTGACTCCACAGCCAACCTTACCGCCATTACCCGAAGAAACTCCGACAGATAATCAACCCGACTTTGAATTCCCTCAAAACCTATCACACGAACAAATTAACTGTTTAAAATATGGCGGGGGAAAATCTTGTTTTGCGGGTGAATATAAACCGAATATTCCGGAACCTTCTCCCACTCCGCAACCCACTCATCCCAGGCAATTACCCCCTGTTTTACCGGATTTACCCAATTCTCAATTTGGCAATGAACCCGATATTAATAATATCGCGATCGCGGTGATTTCGGGTCGAGAAGTTAAAGATTGGACTCCCGATTATAATTTAGCGCCGATGTCGGCAGGTGTGTGTCCGCCTTCGTGGGTCATTGCTTATCAGGAGCAGTTATTTTGTAACCGCCGTCTCATTTTACCACCTTCTCAACCCACCAGACGATTTAGAAGATACCCCTATTAGCTGGTTTTTTCTAATACTTGTTGAGACATTGAAAGAGATTCAATCGGTTGATTTTGTAATATCATAGTGGTGCTATTATTGTATTGGAAACCAATCCGTTCATAGAACTTTTGTTGATAGGTTGTCATTAAATAAATGCGTTCAACCCGACACATTAATGGATGACTCAGAACGGTTTGCACTAATTTTCGGCCCAGTCCACCCCCTTGATAATCTGGATGAATTACCACATCCCAAATTGTAGCCCGATAAATACCATCCGAATTACCTCTAGCAAACCCAATTAACTGGTCTTGATCCCAAACGGTAACCACTGGATTACTATTATTGATGGCGATTTCTAAGTCTTCTCTATTGCGTTCTCTGGCCCAAAATGCAGCTTTTTTAAATAAAGTTTCTAACTGTTCAAAGTCTATATGAGCATGACCTGTTCTAAATTGAATATGGCGATTGTCTGGAAGTGTAGAAGTCATTGAGATTCCTCCTTTAATATTAGTTTAGTTCCGTTGATTGAAACAATTCTTTTATTTAAATGGTAGATAAAGCTACAGAATTAAGTGGTAGATAGAGCTGTATACTTTAGCTAATTAACTTAGCAAAAATATTACAATCAGAGTCAACTAATCAGAACAAATAAATTAGAATAACTAATGAATGTAATAATTATAATTAATCTAAAAAGTCGTATTGAAAACGATCAAGATGCTCAATTGCGTGCAGTTTACAATACTCAACAAAAATAATCAACGATATAATGTAAGGATTTGATGACATTAATCAGAGGATGTCAATAAAAAATCCGAGTCATAATGACCCGGATGAATAGAGATATTCGTTTTTTAACAAGGTTTACGCAGTTGTAGTTGCTGCTGTTTCAGCTTCTGCGACTGGATATACACTAACTTTCTTGCGGCTTTTGCCTTTGCGTTCAAACTGAACGATACCATCAACTTTTGCAAACAAGGTATCATCGCTACCGATGCCGACATTGTTACCGGGATGATATTTGCAACCGCGTTGACGGACTAAAATATTACCCGCAATAACAGTTTGACCACCATAACGTTTAACGCCTAAACGCTGAGCATTTGAGTCACGACCGTTACGAGTACTTCCGGTTCCTTTCTTATGAGCCATTATTTTCTCCTGAATGAATTAAGACGGGTTTAACTATATTATTCCGCTTCTGCTGCCACTTCTACTGGCGCGGCGGTGGAGGTTTCCTCACTCGTTTGGCTGGCTAGGACTGAACCGTTAAGACTAATAGAATTAATCATTAACCGAGTGATTTCTTGACGGTGACCGTTTTTCTTACGGGTTTTCTTTTTGGGTCGCATTTTGTAGACAATGACTTTGCGTCCGCGAAAATGCTTTAGCACAGTCCCTTCAACCGTTGCGCCATCCACCCAAGGTTGACCGACATGAACCTCATCGTCATTTTGCACCAGTAATACCTTATCAATGGTAACACTGGCTTCAGGGTCAACATGGAGCAGTTCAATATCGTAAAACCGACCCGGTTCAACCCGCAGTTGTTTACCGCCTGTCTCAATAATTGCGTAACTCATAAATCACATTGTCTCAAAATTAGCCGTACAGGTAGCGGGGTAATCTTTTCAAGAAATACAACCCAGCATTTTATGAGGTCTGAACCTGATCCGAGCAGGAATTAGACACACAATCTACTATTATCTTGAATTCAACTGAACTTTGTCAAGCGGCAAACGCTGAATTTATGCTTCTTTCGGGGTTGACTTCTTTTTCGGCTTTGGCGGTAAGGGGTCACCTTGAACGACTAAATCTAAATCGACTGCTTCGAGTCCTTTGGTGGCTAACATATCTAACATTGAGCCGAGTTGTACCCACATTAAAAAAGCAGTAGGAAAAACAACGACTGCACCCACAACAATTGCTAACCAATAAATGGGGATAAAAACCGCCAAACTGGAAGCGACACATAAGAACACAAATAAGCTTGTGGCGCTATAAGCAATCCGAATATTGTTAGTTCTATAATTAATTAGAGACTTTGGATCGGGATCGAATCGCCAGAGTGCAAGCTGATATTCCAACATATCTTTAAAGATTAGACCCAACAGAACAGCAAAAACTGTTGTGGCAATAACAATAATGTAAATTGGCGGAATCACTGATGGTTCAGAATACATAATTGCGGGGAATATTATCGGAAAATTACAAATTATTAAGATTATAGTACATTTTTGAGAAGTCAGATAGGGGCGCATTGCGTGCGCCCATCAGAATTCAGGAGTCACGCCCGTCTGTCGTGACGTTACATGTAACGTCTGTACACACCTATCAGGAGATCAACTATTGCCTATTGCCTTCTTTAACTAAAATCTCACCATCACCCTCAATTTTTAACGGTGTATTGGGAAAATTATTTTGAGTCAGTTGGCGAATGAGTCCGACACTGCGAAATTTCTTATCCATATAAGGAATACCTTTACCATTAATATGAATCGGAATAATTTTTCCTCCCGTAAAGTTTCCCACCGGATCTAAATCAGCTTCTAATACTAAAGAATACCCGAGTTTTCCTTTACTGGATAATGTCCGATATCCCATAAAATTACCCAAAGAATAAGCAATTAACTTATTATTGTAAAGTTCTAATGCACGAGGAACATGGGGGCCGTGTCCTAAAACTAAATCTGCGCCCGCATCAATTAAAGTATGAGCAAATAAGACTTTATTGCCGCGATTTTCACCATAGAAATATTCAGTTTTATTGCGAACATTTAAAGCTGAGGTTCCTTCGGCTCCAGCATGAACTGAAATCACAATAATATCTGCATTTTCATCCGCTTTCTTAACTAATGCAGTCGCTGCTTCCAAGTCATGCATATTATTATGAACACTAAAGTAGCTAAACCCAATAAATGCAAATCGTACCCCTTTTGCTTCGTGATAAATAATATCTTCTTTTCGGCCAACCGCTTTCATTCCCGCTTGATTTAAGTTATCGATTGTATCTGTAAATCCTGTTTCATAAAAATCAAAAGAATGATTATTAGCAACACTTAAAACATCAAAGCCAGCATCTTGTAAAATTGATGTATAACTCGGCGGCGTACGGAAGGCAAACACTAATCCTCGTCCGATATTTTTAGCACTTTTAGGATAATTAGTTAAAGTACTTTCAAAATTCCCAAATAAAATATCTGATCCTTGTAAAGCTGGTTTAACCGATTGGAATAAAACCGATTTATTGGGATGAAGTTTGTTAGAAGGATAATTGGTTCCGGGAATAATATCACCCACCGCTTTTAGCTTGATACGAGTATCTGGCGTAACTGGATTTTGAATCGTAGTTAAAGCAATTTCTGAGAACTTATTCAGATTCTCAACAGTCAATGTATCTGGGAGCGTTTCCGGGGTGGATGTAGCCCGAGAAAAGACATTCAAGCGAGGAAAATCCGGCAGTTGATCAAACGTAGATTGAAGGGTTTGGGAGGTATTAGAGAGGGTTTGGCGGGCTATTTGCAACTGACTCAAGGCTTGAGTTTTCCACTGATTAATATTGTCTTGATAATTGTCAATCACCCAACGAGATAATGGAAAAAAAGCTAAACCGACGCAGCCAGCAAAAATGAAGGGTGTTAATACTTTTGTGGGAATCGGAATGGGGGGAAAGGTAATAATAGGAAGTTGAAAATTGCGTTGTTTTTTAGCTGTTTTACGAGATTTTTTTGTGGGTTTAACTGTTTGTTGAGTCGAGGAGAATTGAGAAGGTAAAGGGGAGTTAAGATGGGGTTGCGATCCGGCTGAAGCCACATTGTGTGAACGCATCATCTCCCCTAATGTTAGGGTTTCAAACCAACTGGGAGAATCTTGCTTAAGCTGTTGTCCAGCAATAGTTACCAGTTGAATGGCAGTGGCACCCAAACGCAACATCCCATTTTGCACCACCCGCACACAAGCAGATTGATCGGGTAGTTGCTGGGCGGTTAAAATCACATAAAGATGCTGATCTCGGCGAACTGTTTTAACTGTTATTTGCTGAGAACGTAATGCACGATTGATTAAAGTGGCGATCGCATCGGGATCACCCTGTCGGGCTAAAGTCACAACATCGGACTGACTCACGCTCTGATCTCCTCACACCAATAAATTTTAAAGAGTAATCGTTATTATATTAGGATACGGAGTGGCTGTGGTGCTTGTATAGATTTTCTTGGCAGCCGAGAAGAGTGGCGCTTGGACTCCGGTATCGCCAAAGCCTAATGGATATCCTGTGACGATGAGAGTTAGAGGGTGAAAAAATGATATTTTCAACTTTTGTTCATTAAATTGAGTACATGATGATACTCAAATTGATTGATGTGATGCTTCAAAGCGGCCGCTAAATTACCATTATAAGATTCTATTTTTTGGATAGCGGTATCAATTAAATCTAGATCGGCCAGGGAGATAGCATATTTTAAATTATCTTGACAATGAATAGGGATTTTACTGAGATTTTCCGCCGTTAAAGAAAGCATAGCTTTTTGATTCTGATTGAGTCGTTGACAATTGTTAGTTTTTTTACAGATAAGCTCTACTCCAATCCATTTACTCATCATTTCAAAGAGTTCTTTTTCTCGGAATGGTTTTCGCAGAAAGTCATCAAATCCAGCGGATATAATTTCTTTTTTCTCTTCCTCAAACAAACTAGCTGTCAAGGCAATAATAACCGTTTCGGATGCTTGATTCATTGCTTTAATTTGTTGAGTCGCTTCGTAACCATCCATCACAGGCATTCGGATATCCATCCAGACTAAATGGGGTTGCCACTGTCGGCTAATCTCTACTGCTTCTTGAGCATTTTGTGCTTCTTTCGGTTCCAAACCGACTGAATTAAGAATTTCAACTAATACTTTACGATTGAGACAATGGTCATCTACAACGAGTAGTTTGTATTGGGGTTGATTGGGCGCTAAATGAAGAACAGAACAGTTTGAGATTTGAGATAATATCTGGCATTGATCTGCCGGGTTGACTTGAATTGTAAATCGAAAAATAGAGCCTTGATGAGGCTGAGACTCAACAAACAGTTCTCCTCCTAAAATACGAACAAATTTTTGACTAATAAAGAGTCCTAATCCTGTGCCTTGCTGCGACAGCTTTCCTGTTGTACTTTGAGTAAAAGGTTGAAATAATTGCTGTAATTCTTCGGGTGAAATCCCAGGGCCTGTATCCTCAATCTCAAAACTAATCGCGATTGAATCATCTTTATTTTGTATGGAAGGTTGTTCTCTAACTCTGAGCGCTACACCGCCATTTGTAGTAAATTTCAAAGCATTATCAATTAAATTAATTAAAACTTGTCTTAGCTTCACAATATCAGTTTTAATATATTGAGGTAAAGAAAGACTCCGATCAAAAATCACTTGTACTTTTTGCGCTTCTGCCTTGACGAAAAACATATTTTCTAAATCAGATAGAAGCTGATATAAATCAAAACTAGATGCATTTAATGAATATTTTCCACTTTCTATTTTAGATAAATCTAAGACTTGATTAATCATATTTAAAAGATGTTCTCCACTGCGGAGAATAATATCAAGATATTCTTGATCTTTAACAGAAAGGGATGATGAGCGAGTCATTAATTTAGAAAATCCTAAAATAGCATTCATTGGAGTTCGTAACTCATGACTCATATTCGCAATGAAAGCACTTTTAGCTTGATTTGCCATTTCTGCTTGCTGTTTTGCAATCACTAATGCAGCCGTTCGTTTTTCTACTTTTTGCTCAAGCTGTTGTTTTTGCTGTTGTAATTCTAAACTCATTTGTCGGAGGTTTAAATGGAGTTGAATCCGAGCAATGACTTCTTCTCTTTGAAAAGGTTTTGTAATATAATCAACTGCACCAGCTTTTAATCCTTTTATTTTAGTTTCTATGTCTGACAAAGCCGTCATAAAAATAATAGGAATATCTTGAGTCAGAGGACTTGCTTTAAGTTGTTGACAGGTTTCAAATCCATCAATGCCTGGCATCATTATATCGAGTAAAATCAGATCGGGAGAATTGGTTTTTGCTTGTTTAATTCCTTCCCTCCCATCCATTTCAATAAAAACTTCATAACTTTCTTCAGACAAACTCTGATAAAGTACCTCTATATTGGTAGAATTATCATCTATGATCAGTATTTTAAATCTGCTATGAACACTATCCATAATCTTATCTATTAATTAATTACGAGGGTTGTCTGATAGTATGACGCAGCTTCAAAAAAAGATATCAATTGATTACTGAGCCATCACTTCTGCCATTTTAGAGGGATCTGTTTTAATTAAAGTATGATTAAAACTCACAGATTGAGACTCCACTGGAATTTCAATCACAAATTCTGTTTCTTTACCCGGTTCTGATAAACAGAATAACTGACCATTATGCTTATCAGTAATAATTTTATAACTAATTGATAAGCCTAATCCTGTTCCTTTTCCGACTGGTTTAGTCGTAAAAAATGGATCAAATATTTTGGGCTGAATCGCTTCATAAATACCACCCCCGTTATCTTTAATGCTGATTTGAATCCAATCTAGCTTAATCATTTGAGTTTTGATATAAATTTGATAAGATTTTTGATGGCTCGATGTTAAATCATCGATGGTTCCTTGCTCTGATTTCTCATCTAAGGTATCAATAGCATTATTTAAAATATTCATAAAAACTTGATTCATTTGTCCTGCATTACACTCAACTAAAGGTAAATCTCCATAAGACTTAACCACTTCAATTTCTGGCCGACAAACTGTCGCATTCAAACGATTTCTTAACAGTAGTAATGTACTTTCCAGTCCTTCATGAAGATTGGCTGGCTTAATTGCCGCTTCATCCAGCCTTGAGAAATTTCGCAAGCCCGCAACAATTTCACCAATTCGCTTTGAACCCAGCTTCATAGATGAAATTAATCTAGGTAAATCCTTTATCATAAAGTCTAAATCAGCATTTTCTATAATTTCATTTAAATCAGAATCATTGGAATATTTTTGTTGACAGAAACTAGTAATATTGATTAACTCTTGAGTACAGACTTCTAAGTACTTAACATTGCCTGCGATAAAGTTAATCGGATTATTAATTTCATGAGCAATACCCGCGACTAATTGACCTAGACTAGACATTTTTTCATTTTGAACAATCTGTTGCTGAGCGTCTTTTAACTCTTCCAATGCATTTTGTAATTCTGCCGTGCGCTCTTTAACTTTAACTTCTAAATTAAGTTTTTCTTGTTTAAGTTCTAAGGTAAGTTGACGAAGCTTTAAGTGAACTTGAATCCGAGCAATCACTTCATCTTGTTGAAAAGGTTTTGTAATATAATCAACTGCACCCAGTTCAAGTCCTTTCACTTTATCAACGGTATCTGACAAAGCCGTCATAAAAATAATAGGAATATTTTCAGTTAAAGGATTGTCCTTGAGTTGACAGCAAGTTTCAAATCCATCAATTCCTGGCATCATTACATCTAATAGAATTAAGTCGGGCAATGTTTCCTCTGCCTGCTTTATACCACTTTTGCCATCCATCTCAATAAAAATTTCATAACCATACTGGTTTAAAGCGGTATACAATACCTCTAAATTTGTCGGATTATCATCAATTAATAAAATAGTCGTCATCTTTTCAGTTGGATTCAGCATGATTTTTTTTCTTTTAAATTAATTTGCTAAAAAATGATATTTTTTTTTATTGCTCTATTTTTTGTACAAAGTCTCTGATTTTTTGAATATTAAATGTATTCACAATTTTTTCCAGTTTTTGTACAAAAGGTTGATAACATTCCCCCATCTGATTAAATTTTTCTAGCTCCTGTTTAATCCCACTAATTTTTCCTTTCAGTGCATATTCTCTGAGCTGAGTCAACTCTGTTTCTGGCGGTAGCACCCCTAGAGAAGAAGTCGATTGTTCGGCTTGAGATTCAACAGATGGAGTCTCTGAATGAATCCAATTTAAACCCAGATGTTGAGTCAGCAT
Organism: Microcoleaceae cyanobacterium; assembly: GCA_049647265.1. Lineage (GTDB taxonomy): Bacteria > Cyanobacteriota > Cyanobacteriia > Cyanobacteriales > Microcoleaceae > JAAURB01. Next base: position 65,681 of record JBARXJ010000071.1, on the reverse strand, counting down.
TTGATACAATGTTTCAGCTTCAACGGGTTTTGCTAAAAAATCTGTTCCCCCAGCTTTAAAGCTTTTCTGTCGTTCTTCTTCAAAAACACTAGCAGAAGAAATAATCACCGGAATATGTTTTAAAGCCTCAGACTGTCGAACTTTTTTTAATAATCTCCATCCATCCATTACAGGCATTTGTAAATCTGTAATGATTAAATCTGGCAAGTAAAACTCTGCTTTTTCTAGTGCTTCATTACCTTGACTGGCTTCAACAACTGTTAACCCGACAGGATCTAATAAATTAACAAGAACTGAACGATTCTCCCAGCGATCATCTACCACTAAAACTTGCCTTTTTTCACCTTCATAACCAATCACATTTTCCCAATTCCCAAGAGCTGCATTAGGTTTCCATTCCGGCACAACAAGACAGTCTAACTCAAACTCAAAGACGCTCCCCTCTCCTAATTGACTACGGGCTTTAATTGAGCTACCCATCATCTCTACAATCCGTTGAGTAATCGTTAATCCCAAGCCCGTTCCTTCTGCTTTGTGCTTACTATTACCCACTTGTTCAAACGGTAAAAATATTTTCTCCAACTGCTCTGGGCTCATGCCAATTCCAGTATCTTTAATCTTGAAATGAAGCCGAACTGTTTCTAAATTTGAGGAATCAGAATCAATATTAACTTGTAGTTCAACAGAACCATTGTCTGTAAACTTAACAGCATTTCCTAATAAATTAATCAAGACCTGTCGTAAACGTTTTTCATCTGAGATAATCCCTTGAGGTAAATCATCTCTCGGATGATAGATAAACTGAATCTCTTTTTGTTCAGCCCGAATGCGGCAAATTTCAACAACACTGTGTAGAAATGATGGCAAATGAAATGGCTTTAAGTTCAGTTCTAGCTTTCTGGCTTCAATTTTAGAAATATCTAGAATATCATTAATTAAGGTTAATAGATGCGCTCCACATTGATGAATCACTTGTAAACCATGACGATTTTGTTCAACTAAATCAGGTAAGCGTTGTAGAATTTGAACATAGCCGAGAATACCATTCAGCGGTGTTCTTAACTCATGGCTCATATTGGCAATAAATTCACTTTTCGCTTGATTGGCGCTATCTGCCGCAACTTTTGCATCTTTCAATTCAGCCGTTCGTTGTTCAACTCGCACCTCAAGTTCTTCATTGGTTTTTGCCAGTCTATTAAAAGACTCTTGTAATTGATGCGCCATTTTATTAAATAAGCGGGATAAACGACCCAATTCATCGGTTCGAGTGGCATCAAGTTCTACTTCTAAATTCCCGGCCGCAATACTCTCTGTTGCCTGCATCATTTGGGTGAGAGGATAAGCAATTTGACGTTGTAAGATTAAAAAGACCACAATAATCTCAACGAACAGTAAAGTTAATCCCATTAATAAGATTAACCGCGCTGTGGCAAAGGCCTCTTTTTCCACCAACGACTTCGGTAATACGGTGACTAAATACCAATCCGGTTCATCAATCTGAGTCACTGCTAGATATTCATCATATTGACGATTATCAACAATGACGCTTTGATTGAGGTTTTGTGTTGCTAGTTGAAAAATGCGACGTAGACGAGGATAATTAGACTCACGAATATTTAACTGACCATCTGCCTGTTGAATTTCCGCCATCAACTCAGGATGAACCAATAAGCGCCCATCTCCTCGGAAAATAATATTATAGGTTCCTTCAATAGCATCCCCTAAAGTACGCTGGAGCAATTCATCGATCAAAATATCATGTCCAATAGTGGCAATGTGACGACCCTCCATATCTAACGGCGTGACACAAGATACCATCCAGGCATCAGCCACTTGGTCATAATAAATCCCTGTCCAAACCGTTTCTCGCTCTGGATTATTAATGGGTCGAGTAATTTGAAACGACTCATCATCCGTCACCCGGAATGACTCTCTAGAAGGTGCTTTCATCGCCCAGGGATACTCATGCATATAAATTGCCATTCCATTTTCGGGGATTTGAGTATAGGTATTGGCAAATCGATTGCGCCAAGCCGGGCCGAATCCACTGAGAATATCGTAGTAAGCAACGACTCGCCGCCGCATATCGGCATCAATTGTGACATTCTGACCCAGAAATACCCCTGCATCTTTTTTCTGATTAAACTGGTCAGAATAGTTGCGAATCGTACCATCTTCTCGTTGCCCGAACAGATAGTAAAATTCAGAGTAAGGATCATAGTAGCCATCGGTTTCAAGCCGCTCTATCAAGGCTTGTTTAAGAATTTTGTGATTGTCTTCAGCTAAGGTAAAAATAGCCCGTTCTCGTTGGACTCGTAACAGTACATAATCCTCAAGCCGTGCTAGAGTTTCACGAGTAATACGAGACACTAAATGAAAATAGCTAATTCCTGTTGAAGCCAGGATAGCAACTCCAATACTAACGGCAATTTTAAGTAAAGTTTGCCGAGTCAGAGATCCTTGAACTGAATTTTCCTCCGCAACTAAGCTAGAATTAGCTGGTTTATGTTCTAGTAAATTAAGCCGCTTTTTCGTCATCATCTTGTGTCCACACCTGCTGATTAGTCGTTAACTCTCACACCACAAAAAGAGTTGTCTACCTGAAAAAAACTCTAATTTTATGTTTCCCTAAAAAAGAGAATTGACAAGCATTGACCAATCCCCTTATTATCAAGATTTAGGAAATTACACCCATGATAGGAGTCATGCTTTGGCTGTATGAGGGTAACACTAACGGTTGATTGAGGTGAATACCACCAAAGGTGTTTTTGGCAGTCAAGTCAGCCAGATAGCTCATCAATAGCTTTTCATTGGGGGCTGGACAAGTGATGCCTGTATTAACCAAACCATCCAGCACTCGATCTGACTTAAAATAGAAAGCTCCCAGAGACTTCTGTATCAAGGGGCGATTCTCAAACAAAGTGACAAGGGACATCAAAGTCTGTTCAGAATTCGTCTGAAGGACTTGATGACGCAGGGCAGCGTACCACGCTTCATAGCTGACCCAATCGAGAGAATGACCCTGTTGATGGATGAATGAAACCAGGTCTTTCCAGATCAATGGTGACTGATTAACAATATGAAAGGCTTGACCTTGTAGGGGTTGGGTCAGGGAAAGATGAATAATCGCTTGACTGGCATAGTCCACCGGGACAAGATTTAACGCCGCTGATAATGCCGGAGCCATTCCCATCTCGATACAGCCTTGAATCATTTTGGTGACAAAGCTGCTAGCTGAGCAAATTCCCGTATTGCTCGCTCCCATGATATTACTGGGTCGATAGATAGCGGTTGGAATTCCTCTCTCATGGGCAGTCATCACTAAGCGCTCAGCAACATACTTACTCTGAGCATAACCGCTCAAGAGCTGTAATCCGGAGCCAATCGGATCTTGTTCCCCAACGGTACGAATTTGTAATTGCTGATTTGAGGCAAAGACATCAACGGTTGAAATGAAGTGAACCGGCTTAATTTTGATTTGACTGGCAAGGCGTAGGACTTCTTGAGTGCCTGTCACATTCGTCGGTGCTAATGCGGTGTAAGGATAGAGAATATTCACCCAAGCGCCACAGTGATAAATCACATCAATTTTTTGTGCTAAGCGGTCAAACTGTTCGGATCTCAATCCAAACTGAGGCTGGCTCAGATCTCCTAAGATGGGAATAATGCGGGTGTCAAACTGATTTTCCCACAGTTGATAGTGTTTTAATTGTTGTTGAATTTTATCTCGCGCTGCTTCTAAGCTATCGGCACGAACCAGACAATAACAATCTGCTGATGTTTGTTGCAGTAACTCATACAATAAGTAGATTCCGAGAAATCCAGTACTTCCTGTTAAGAAAATATTGGGAATCGTTTCTATCGCAACAAGATTTGGCAGAATCGTCGGGTCAAGGATGCTAGCTTTTTCTAAATCAGGTATTAGGGGTGATGTAGAGTCTAAATCAGATTGTTCAAGGGTCTCGATGGCGACTGCAATCTCACGAATCGTTGGGCTTACAAGAAAACTCGCCAGCGGCAGTTCAATTCCAAATCGTTGATTAATCTGAGATATTAGGCGAATTGCCAGCAGAGAATCTCCCCCCAGCGTATAAAAATTGTCGTCAATACTTACCTGTTTTAGCCGTAAGATTTCTTCCCACAGTTGCGTCAGTTTTTCCTCCGTTGTTGTCTTTGGCTTCACCAATTTGTCTGATGTTGAGGGTGCATATTGCTCAGGGGAGGGTAGAGCATTACGATCAACTTTACCGTTGGAATTAAGCGGCAAGGCATCAAGAATGACGAAATGAGCCGGAACCATATAGTCTGGTAAATGTTGCTGTAAATATCCTCGTAAGCTTTTGACCAAAGAACCTTGCAATGTACTTTGATCGCGGAGTTGATCGCTAATCACATCAGAAACAACATAAGCGACTAAACGTTTATGACCGAGTCCATCCTCCGTTGCCACCACCACAGCAGATTCAATATCTTGATGTTGCCATAGGAGTGATTCGATTTCACCGAGTTCTATGCGGAACCCCCGAATTTTAACTTGATGGTCAATGCGACCCAAACATTCTAAATTTCCATCTGGCAAATATCGCGCTAAATCTCCTGTTTTATAAATACGCTCGGTTTTGTTTGGGGACACAGGGTACTGGATAAACCGTTCTGCTGTCAATTCCGAACGATTCAGATAACCTCTGGCTAAGCCAGCACCGCCAATGTATAATTCACCAATTTCACCCTCAGCCACAGGCTGCAACTGCTGATCTAACAGATAAATCTGAGTGTTGGCAATGGGGCGACCGATTGAAATCAAACGGTTTCCGGGATGAACTTGACAACAAGTTGCCCAGACGGTGGTTTCTGTTGGCCCGTAAAGATTCCAGACAGAAGCGCCTTGGGTCAATAACCAATCTGCAAGATGTCGAGGCAATGCTTCACCGGTTGACCAAATATTGAGTTGAGGGTTTCCTTGCCACCCAGATTGTCTTAACATTTGCCAGGTGGCTGGGGTAGCTTGCATCACGGTCGCACCAGAGGTATGTAATAATTCAGCAAGCTGTATGCCATCAATCACCACTTCTTGAGGCGCGATGATGACTCGGGCACCCACGGCCAAAGGTAAGAACAGATCGCAAACAGATGTATCAAAACAAATGGTTGTGACGGCAACGAGACGATCTTCAGAAGTGAATCCAGGTGTAGACTCGATTGCCGTTAACAGATTGACAACGGTTGCATGAATAATTTCTACCCCTTTTGGTTTTCCTGTGGAGCCAGAAGTATAGATAATATAGGCTAATTGATCGGCTTGAGATGCTGTGAGTAGATTATTTTGAGGAAATTGAGAAAAAACATTTTGATCTAAGCAAATCACCTGTGTCAGGTCAGACACAGAACAGCAGAGTAAATGCTTTTGTGTTAAAAGTAGGGAAATTTCAGCATCTTCTAACACATAATCATTTCGTTCAGTCGGATGGGTATGATCGAGCGGAACGTAAGCACCCCCTGCTTTGAGAATCCCAAGTAATACAATTAACATCAGTGGCGATCGCTCTAAGCAAACTCCCACTCGCACTTCTGGCCCCACATTTAAGCTTTTGAGATAATGGGCAACTTGATTGGCTTTCTCGTTGAGTTGGCGATAAGTTAGTTGTTCATCTTTAAAAACAACCGCGATCGCATCTGGTGTTTGCAGAGATTGTTGTTCAAATAGTTGATGAATTAGGGGGGTTTTTTGTACTTTTTGCATCATTTATGTAGTAAAGAGGATATCGATGATATTGATTCAGCAACTGATCGACAGAAAGGATTCAACCATCAAAAGATGCACCAAAAATACAATGTCAATACTAAAAGATAAAGACTAAGTTTCGATCTGTTGCTTAAGTTAAACTAACTTTTTAAATAAAATTATACTGTTAATCCTTTTGATATGTCCTCAGAAAAATTACTGATTTTTCAAGAACTCATTCTAATTTTTTATAGTTTGATTCTATAATAAATCGTCTGTGTTTATTTTCTCTAATCCGCAAAATTACTGAGAATTGTCTTTGATCATTCAGTGGATTGATGTTAGCAAACTCTTGCAGAAATAGTTAATCGTATAACTTGAGATAAAAACCTAGATAGATGAATCGTAACCTACCCTATATGTAGATGACGAATAATAACCGGATCGGCGGGCTTTTTAAGCATAAAGCAACTAATTAATGTTCGGAACACAATATCATTTCCCTCATAAAATTGTCGGTAATGAATTCTGACAAGAGGATGAAGGTTTATTTTTTTTACCGTATCCGGAAGGTGAATGATTGGAGACAAAGTGAGTGGAAGTAACAGAATAGTATTCTTGATACCAAGTAATAAACTTTTCTAATCCTAAAGCAATGGAAGTTCTGGGTTGAAAATCAAAATCCCTACTGATTTCTTGGATATCTGCATAGGTCGACACTACATCTCCAGGTTGCATCGGTAATAGGTTTTTACGAGCTGTTTTACCTAGAATCTGTTCAATTGTAGCGATAAACTCATTCAGTTCGACAGGCTGATGATTACCGACATTATAAAGTTTATAAGGGGGGTGTTGATTAAGATTTTGAGGAGATTTTTTAATCATTCTGGTGATGACTTCGATCGCATCATCAATATAAGTAAAATCCCGCTTCATTTTACCGAAATTATAAACATCAATTGGTCGATTTTCTGCGATCGCCTGAGTAAACCTAAAATAAGCCATATCCGGTCTCCCCCATGGCCCGTAAACCGTAAAAAAACGCAAGCCTGTCATGGGAATTTGATAGAGATGACTATAGGTATAAGCCATTAATTCATTTGCTCTTTTGGTGGCAGCATAGAGGGAGGCCGGATGATCGACAGCATCACTGACGGCAAAAGGAACTTTGGTGTTTGCGCCATAAACTGAACTAGAAGACGCAAAAATTAAATGCTCAATAGATTGATGACGACACCCTTCTAAAATATTGGTAAAACCGACTAAGTTACTATCGATATAAGCATGAGGATTTTCTAAAGAATAACGAACCCCAGCTTGAGCCGCTAAATGAATCACTACATTGAAGTGGTTAGTATCAAAAAAATCAGCGGTTAAACTGCGATGACTGATATTTAAAAAGTCAAAGGTAAAATTATCATAGGGTAATAATTGTCGCAGTCGAGCTATTTTCAAACTCGAATCATAGTAATTATTGAGATTATCGATACCGTAAACTTGATGACCTTCAGCAATTAATCTGGTTGCTAAATGGTAGCCAATAAAACCAGCTACACCCGTGATTAAAATATTCATATTGAGATGTCTATGACTGCATAATGAATAACTTACTTAATAGTTTGATTAAAGTCAGTGAAAGAAATATTAAACTTCTGTGAGAAATTGCTCATCTCTTCTGTGTTTACTCACCAATTCCTAAGCGATAACCCATACCTCGTACTGTTTCAATGGATTTGCTACCGAGTTTCTTACGCAAATAACCCACATAAACATCAACAATATTAGAACCCGGATCGTAATCATAACCCCAAACTAAATCTAATAATTGTTGTCGAGTCATGATTTGGCTGGGATGACGAAAAAAGACTTCTGCCATGGTAAATTCACGGGCGGGTAGTTGAACTTCGCGATCGCCGATATAAATTTTACGAGTCCTTAGATCTAAAATCATATTACCCCGTTGAATCTGGATTGGTGCTTGATTCGGCTGAGCAATATGACTGTTTTTTAAGCGCACTTCAATCCGGGCTAAAAGTTCAGCAAAGCTGAAGGGTTTAGTCATATAATCATCTGCCCCACCTTTTAAACCTGCGATTTTATCCATGATATCATCCCTTGCTGTGAGGATAATGACAGGAAAATTGACCCCTTGTCCGCGCCAGATTTCTAGAACTGTTAAGCCATCTTTTCCGGGTAAACCCAAATCAAGCAGTGCTAGATCAAATTGATAACAAAAGGGTAAATCAATAGCAGTATTTGCATCTTCAGCAATCATGGTATTGTAACCATTAGACTTTAAGCCTTTTTCAATAAAAGCTGCAATTTTTATTTCATCTTCAACAATTAAAATTTGCTTCATGATTAATATAACTACTCATCAAATTCTAAGGGAAAAACTAACGAGAAACTTGAACCAATCCCCAGTTTACTTTGGAGATTAATCGCACCTTTATGGGCTTCTACAATTGCTTTGACAATCGCTAAGCCCAACCCAGAACCTTCTGAGCGGCGACGGGTATTTCTGACTCGGGTAAAGCGGTCAAAAATGCGTTTTTGTTCACTGGCTGCAATGCCATCTCCTGTATCACGAATCCAAAACTTGACACGATTGCCCTCAATTTTTCCACCGAAGACAATCAAACTATCGGGTAGAGTATGCTGTACAGCATTTTGCGCTAAGTTAATAATAGCCTGGGTAATTCTTTGAGAATCGCCTGTCATTTTACCGGAGAATATCTCATTATCTAAATGCCAATTTCGCTCTCCTAATTGCTTGAGTTTACTAAATAATGCTTCCATAAACATCTTCAAATCAATAGTTTCGATCTGTAAAAAATCCGGGCGTTCGGCTTTTGCCAGTAAGATCAAATCTTCGACTAAACGATTCATCCGGTCTAGTTCACCCATGACTAAATTAATGGTTTCTTGTTGAGACTGAGGGTCTACTTCCATTAATTCTAGATGTCCACGAATAATAGTGATGGGGGTTCTCAGTTCATGTCCGGCATCGTTAATTAAGTTCTGTTGAGCTTCAAAAGCATTTTCTAAACGATCCATCATGGCGTTAAAAGTTCGACCTAACTGAGCGACTTCTCCTGTCCCTTGGACATCAAGCCGCTGAGACAAATCAGACTCAGAAATCGATTTGACGGTATCTGATAAGTGCCTTAAAGGAGATAACACTCTTCCGGCTGCAAACCAAGCCAGTAGTGAAGCTAACAATGTCATCACCATCAGAATTTGGAGAACGACATTGAATGAACTCAAAACTTCTTTTCGCTCTCCTGCTGAGAAATGAGCGACAACAAATACACCAATCGTTTCTGCGGTGGTTTTAATCGGTTCGGCTTTATAAATTACACTTCCCACTTCGGGATCATTGACCATTATTTCTCCTTCTTCTTCTACTGTAATTTGTTGCCAGTGTTGCATTAAATCTGAATTTTTATCAATGACAGTTGGCAATATAGGATCATTCGATTTATAAAATGAACCTTTGACAATAGTAATGAAGTAATTATCGTCTTCTGCATTATCACCTAAGATAAATTTATCGAAAGCTTTATAAATCACTTGATGATTATTTTGAGACTGATTTGCTTCAGAATCTTGTGTCATTTTTGATTCTAATAAAACTTCGATTAACTCTTCTTCAAATGCTTCTAGTTCCTCCCGCATTTTTATTTCAACTCGGCTTGTCAGTTCAGCAATTAAACGATATCTAATAATCGGGATAGCAATCGATGTAAATAAGCAGATCAGTGCTAAGTAGCATAATAAAATCCGAGTTCGGGTTTCTTGAAAAAATTGAAATTGATTAAACTTTTTTGCTTTGAGCGTGAGCTGATGCCAATAAAGCTGTATTTTAGCCCTAATAGGATATTTTAAATTCCCGTTTCGGTGAAATTCATCGATCTCTGATTTATTCATAATTTTATTCAATATAAAACTGAATTTATATAGAAATAATTGATCACTCTTATCTCAACACCTAACCCCAGCCATTCACCGTAAAATAAACCTTTTAAATCAGATAATACAATAGATCCCGATAGTGATTCTGCCCAATTTGAGTATCCCAATTGCAGATAAAGCTGATTGTGACTGAGTAAGACAGAGAACAAATGACTGAGAACTGATGTAGTCATGAATATATTATAAACAATTTTTGCTGTCTTAGAAAGACAGGTTCATCAAATCGCAATTAAGTTAAGCTAGGCAACTTCAGTCCTTCATTATTTATTAGTAACATAAGCAATTCATGGATCACATGAGACTTTTCTCATCAAAGTTTCATAGATGCTTCATTGACAATTGTGAGACTAGCAATTGTCGAAGTCATTTACTTGAGCACAATTATCATGGCTCGCATACTTCCTTTTGCAGTAACCACAAGTCGATCTCAGAGAATCATGGTCTATTCCCATGATACCTATGGTTTGGGAAATATTAGACGAATGCTAGCTATTTGTCAGTATTTGCTCCAATCAATTCCTCATCTTTCCATATTATTAGTTTCTGGATCGCCCCTGCTACATAGTTTCCGTTTGCCTCAAGGATTAGATTATATTAAGCTTCCCTGTCTCAATCGGAGCTCTTCGGGAGAAATGAAGGCTAAATATCTCAACACAAATATTGAGTCTACTTTAAAGCTACGATCAGAATTAATTCTGACGGCAGCCAAAAACTATCAGCCTGATATAGTTTTAGTTGATAAGAAGCCTTTAGGGATTCGAGGAGAATTAAAGCCGACAATTGATTATTTAAAGAGAGACTTAGGCAATACTAAGTTTATCTTACTGCTCAGAGACATTTTAGACACTCCGGAGAAAACTATTCAAGAATGGCAAAGAGAAAATTACTACTCAATCACCGAATCAATCTACGATCGTATTTTAGTCGTAGGAATGGCTAAAATTTTTGATTTAGTAAAAGCCTATCAATTTAGTGCATTGCTTGCTTCTAAGGTTCGCTATTGTGGTTATATCCGTAAAGAGCTAGGTTCAAAAAATCGTTGGACTCTGCGTCATAAGTTGGGGATTAACGATCATGATAAGTTAGTTTTAGTGACTCCCGGTGGTGGAGAAGATGGTTATGAGTTAATTCATAATTATCTCATTGGAGTCGGACAACACCCAGATGATTTTCATCAGCGAAAAATTTATAGCTTAATCTTTTGTGGTGCAGAAATGCCCCTCAGACAACAACAAAAAATTCATCAACTGGCACGAAAAATACCGGGGGTAAAGGTATTAGAGTTTACCCATGATTTAATGAGCTATATTAGCGCTGCCGATGCCGTCATTAGTATGTGTGGCTACAACACTATTACCGAAGTATTGCAAGCTGGTAAACCTGCTATTGTTGTTCCTCGTGTGAAGCCAGGAAAAGAACAATTCATTCGTGCTAAAAGACTAGCGAAAGCAGGATTAATTAAAATGATCGATCCAGATGTACTCAACCCTGATTTATTGATCGCGGCTTTGTTAAAGAGCTTAGAAAAGTCTAATCATGACAACTTCACTCAGTATTTAGATTTTGCTGGATTGTCTAGAGTATCAGATTATTTATCAATGCTTTTATTCGATTGCTTTTCTACTAAGCTATTGCAGGGTCATTTTTTACTTTCAAGTCAGTTTAGAAAAGTAGAAAAAGTAATGAGTCAACCATTAGCTGTTAACAACTAGCTATGATGCAAAAAGTAATGTTTTATTGCCAACATATTCTAGGCATAGGTCATTTGATTCGCAGTGTAGAAATTGTTCGAGGATTAATTCCAGACTCTCAAATTTGTTTTATTAATGGCGGGCAAGTCATTGATGAATTTCAATTTCCGCCTGAGATTGAAGTGATTAATATTCCAGCGGTTAAAACAGATAATGAGTTTAATGAGTTATGTCCTGTCGATGAAACTTTAACCCTATCAGAAGTAGAAACAATTCGGACAAATATACTATTAGATATCTGCGAACGCTTTGCTCCTGATATCTTAATCGTTGAACTATTCCCTTTTGGTCGAAGACGCTTTTCTTTTGAATTGATTCCCTTAATTAAAAAAGCAAAGTTTCTGGGAGCAAAAATTGTTTCTAGTGTACGAGATATTGTTGTCACTAAACAAAATCAGCAACGTCATGAAAAAAAGGTTTGCCATTTAATCAATCAGTATTTCGATATGCTATTAATTCATGGCGATCCAAATTTTATTAAGCTGAATCTCAGTTTTTCTCGAATTCATGATCTCAATTGTCCTGTTTATTACACAGGTTATGTAGTGCAACCTCTACCTCCAGAAAATCCTCTTTTAGAAATCAAAAATCCGCTGATTTTAGTGAGTGTAGGTGGTGGGAGATTCGGGCATAATTTACTAGAATGTATCGCTCACACTGCTTCAATTTTAAAAGATAAAATTCCCCATCATATTCAAGTCTTTATAGGGGCTTTTAGTCCTGACGAAGTCTTACAAAATCTACAACAAATTACGAGGAATTTAGATAATATTACCCTGAATCGCTATACCCCAAATCTACTGAATTATATGCAACAGGCAGACTTATCCATTGGTATGTCAGGTTATAACACCACAATGAATATTTTAACCACAGGTGTGAAAGCAATGATGATGCCATTTCAAGGAAATAACGATATAGAACAGTTAACCCGTGTCAAAATATTAGATCGTTTAGGTCGAGTTAAAATGATTCATCCGGAAGATTTACAACCCGAAAAATTGGCTGAAAATATCATGAATTATTTAGCAGAAAAACCAACTCATTTATCTATTGATTTAGATGGAGTCAATCAAACAGCATACTATCTCAAGCAGTTAACTCAAACAGTAGAATTAGCCAGAGGCTATTAAAAGTTATTTTGAAAGTCAAAATTATATGTAAAAGGAAGGATAAAAAAATGAAAACGATTTGCATCACATCTCAAGAATTCCCTCCTAGCATCGGTGGAGTGGGTGTATCTGTAAAACGTATTGCATTACTCTTGAAAGATTTAGGTTATCAAGTTCATGTTGCTATTTTTCGCTCTGTCTTTCGTGTAGAAAAACAGTTAGCAAAAGCCGGTAAATTTAGTCGTTCTCAGTGTGAAACAAGTGTTCAAGATGGCATCACAGTTCATCGCTTATATCCGGCTATTCGCTCTATAGATGCTCGCGATCAAGATTACTTGATGGATATTTATGGACAGCTTACGACGCTTTATCAAAAATATAAATTTGAGATTGTTCATGCTTTTTTTATTAATGAAACAGGCTTTCTGACGACAATGCTAGCTAGAGAAAATGGCATACCCATCATTAATAGTGTGCGAGGTGCAGATTTACACAAACATATTTTTGATTCTCAGCAGCAAAAGCAAATTGATTGGACTTTATATCATTCAGATTGGACAACTTTTGTCAGCAAAGATTTGATGCGCCGTGCCCGGTTATTTACGCCTGAAATTACTTATAAATCCTCTACTTTCTTCAATTCGATTGCACCTATAGACTTTGAAACATTACCAACTCCCCCCTTAATTGATCGCTTAGAAGGTACTGTAATTGGCACAGTGGGTAATTTTCGCGATAAGAAAGGTATAGAATATTTATTAGATGCCTGTCAGCAATTAGAAACAAAATTTACCCTTCTATTTGTCGGTGCATTTGCGGCAAAAGAGAGAGAATATTGGTTACAAGAACTAGCCAATAGTGGCTTAGAAGACAAAATAATTATTACTAGAAAAGTTAGCCATGAGGAAGCTTTAGCCTATCTCCCCTATATGGATATCTTTGCCATTCCTTCTTTAAATGATGGTTGTCCTAATGCTTTATTAGAAGCGATGTTAGCTGAAAAAGCAGTCGTTGGAACAAGAGTCGATGCGATTGCCGAAATCATTGAGGATGGGGTTAATGGTTGTTTGGTGAATCCTTATTCTAGCGAAGAATTAACAACGGCAATTAATGAATTGATTAACCGTCCTTTATTAAGACGAGCATTCGGTAAATCTGCTAAACAAACTATTCTGCAAAAGTGCAATCCAGCAATAGAACAAGAGAATTGGGCGAAAGTTTATGAGCGAGTTTTAGCGTCTCATTCTCAGCAGGATATCGAAGTCTTGGCAGTCTAAAGTAATTCAGTAATTTTTCATTTATGAGTGAACCATTAGGAGTCAAAAAAATCATGAATCATTCAAAAGTCACATTAGTTGTTGTTCCCAGAGAACGCTTTAGCTACACTCGTGAATGTTTAGAGAGTATTTATCAAAATACCCGCTATCCTTTCGACTTAGTTTATATTGATGGCAATTCACCTGGAAAAACTAAACAATATTTGCAAGAACAAGCAGCAGCTAAAGAGTTTAAGCTAGTTAGAACTGAGTATTATTTATCTCCTAACCAAGCCATAAATATTGGTTTACAGTACGTAGATACTGAATATGTAGTCTTCGTTGATAACGACATTCATGTTGAAACCGGTTGGCTTGAAAAACTCGTTCAGTGTGCAGAAGAAGAATCAGCAACCATTGTTTGTCCTCTTGTTTGTATTGGAAAAAATTTACATTATAAAATTCATTTAGCAGGAGGAGAAGCCAGAATTATTCTAGAAATTAAAAATGGTAAACAACGGCGCAAAGTTCACGAGAAACACTACTTTGTCAATCGTTCTGTCGCTGATGTAAAAGATCAACTTCAACGCCGAGAATGTGAATTTGCTGAATTTCACTGTTTACTCGTCCGTAAAAATATTTTCGATACCATCGGTTTATTAGATGAAAAACTAATGAGTACAAGAGAACATATCGATTTTTCTCTCAATGTAACTGACGCTAGCGGTAAAATATTTTGTGAACCAGAATCTATCACCACCTATGTCCCTGATTCTGGATTTGAGTGGTCAGATTTAACTTATTTCATGCTGCGTTGGAGTGATGCTTGGGAAATAGCTAGCCTGGAACATTTTATGCAGAAATGGGATTTAACTGTAAAAGATAAATATTTCAAAAAACGTTATCGTCGCCTCGGACAACGCCGTCATAAAGCTTTTTTACGTCCTTTAGTTCGTCAACTTTCCTTCGGAGGCTATGCCACTTGGCTGGAAAAAGTATTAGTTTCTTTAGAACGGAAGTTAAATCATTCAATTAGCAATCGCCATCAGAAAGTTGTAGAGAAATATTAGCTAAAAAAAGTTGTTGACTAATGAGGGAAGTAAAAATTAATCTTTTCAATTCCCTCATCTATTTCCTTTGGTTTAGAAGAAAAAATGAAAAATAAAACACCGATAAATATTAAACAAGGATTATCAGGAATTTTCCGCATAATTCGTACTTTTTTACCACAAATTCGTCAACAAAGCGGATTAATTACGGTTTCTTTTTTGGCATTGTTAGCAGAAACGGGTTTACGTCTCCTCGAACCTTGGCCCCTGAAATTTATTTTTGACGAAATTATCTTTAAAGAATTTCATGTAGAGAACCTGCGTGTTCCTTTATTAGATCATTTAAGCATCATTAACTTGTTAACTCTTTTGGTGATTGCATTGGTTATAACTGCCCTATTACGAGGGACAATGGCTTATGTCAGTACAGCAGGAATAGCGGTAGCTGCCACTCGAATCATGAGTGAAATTAGGGCTAATTTATATTCTCATCTTCAAAGTCTTTCTCTTTCTTTTCATAGCAAAGCGAAAACAGGGGATTTAATTACTCGTGTCACCTATGACATCGAAAGACTGCGAGAAGTTACCGTGGTTGCGGCTTTACCTTTAATCATCAATACATTAACAATGGTGGGAATGTTAGGGGTAATGATGTGGTTAAATCTACAACTTGCTTTAATTACTGTAGCGATTTTTCCCTTATTTTTGATAACTACCGCTACGATGAGTAAACGTATTCATCGGGTAGCAAAAAAACAACGCAAACGGGAAGGAATGATGGCTGCTAATGCCGCAGAAGTCATTAGTGCAATTAAGGTTGTACAAGCTTTATCACTGCAGTCTAGATTAGAAAAAACTTTTGCCAAACAAAATAAAAAAAGCCTCAATGAAAGCGCCAAAACTCAGAAACTACGGGCAGGACAAGAACGAACTGTAGAAGTATTAGTTGCACTGGCTACAGCTCTTGTTCTCTGGCGAGGTGTACAATTAGTCATGAAAAATACTGTAACACCTGGGGATTTATTAGTCTTTATCACTTATCTTAAAGTCGCGTTTAAACCCATGCGCCAACTGGCAAAATATACCGGACAAATTGCAAAAGCAATCGCTTCAGGAGAAAGAATTATTGATTTATTAGAAATCATACCCGAAGTCAGAGATACGAAAGGATCTTATCCAGCTCCTGCTTTTCAGGGTAGGGTTGAATTTCGTCAGGTTAGTTTTGCCTATGAAGATCGAAGGAATACAATTAATAATTTGTCTTTAACGGTTTTCCCTGGACAAAAAGTTGCTTTAGTGGGAGCTTCTGGGGGGGGTAAATCAACTTTAATGAGTTTATTATTACGTCTTTATGATCCCATTGAAGGTCAAGTTTTAATTGATGGACATGATATTCGGGAATATACTCTTGATTCTCTACGAAAACAAATCAGTATTGTCTTACAAGATAGTATTTTGTTTGCTGCTAGCATTAAAGATAATATTGCTTATGGCTGTGTTAATGCCACCGATAAAGAAATCGAAATGGCAGCTCGTTTAGCAAATGCCCACGATTTTATTATGTCATTACCAGCAGGTTATGATACCGTAGTGGGAGAAAGAGGTGCAACCCTTTCGGGGGGACAAAGACAAAGAATTGCCATTGCGAGGGCTGCAATTCGTCAAGCACCCATTATTATTTTAGATGAACCCACTGTCGGATTAGATAATCATAGCAAACGTCTTGTAACGGATGCTTTAGATCGTTTAACTCAAGCTTCTACCACCTTTTTAATTACCCATGATTTAAAAACAGCTCAAAATGCCGATCTAATTTTTTATCTGGAAAATGGAAAAATTGTAGAACAGGGAACCTACAAACAATTAATGAAATTAGGTCAGAATTATGCCAGTCTTTACCGCTTACAAGAAACCGTTGACTTTCGTTCATCAGTAACAGAAAAATAATAGATATTTGTCATTTAAGCAAGTGGGGGATGCTTCTAAGGATTTGAGTCAGTCATCAGTAGTGACTAAGAGTAATAAACTTCTGATCTATGAATGCACGACTTGTCTCACTTTGTCTCCCCCTCTCCTTATTTCTCCTTGTCCCCCTCACTTTTAATATTCATGACTTCACCTCATCTTTTCATCCCTACGACTAAAGTGATTCTTGTGCGTCATGCCCGTACGACCTATAATGAACAGGGTCGATATCAAGGGAGTAGTGATGAATCTGTATTGACAGAAAAAGGACATCAGGATGCTTTCTTAACTGGATTAGCCCTACAACAGTACAAATTTGATGCGATTTATACCAGTCCTTTAATGCGAGTTCAACAAACAACTGAAGCTATTATTACAGCTTTAAAACAAAAAAATAATAGCCCTCCTGTACAGATTGATCCTCTATTAACTGAAATTTGTATGTCGGATTGGCAGGGTTTATACTATCAAGAAGTTAAAGAAAGATATGCTACAGGCTATCGTTGTTGGCAAGAGACACCCCATCTCTTTAATTTTAATAATTTGAGTTTTCCTGTGATAGAGTTATTTGAGCAAGCACAAAAATTTTGGCAAAAAGTTTTAACTCAGCATCGTGGAAAAACCATTTTAATTGTGGCTCATGGGGGTACAAATCGGGCTTTAATCAGTACAGCAATCGGTTTGAATCCAGAGAATTATCATAGTTTACAACAATCAAATTGTGGAATAAGTTACTTAGAGTTTCCCCAAAAAAAATTGTTTGGAAAGCTGATATATTTCAATAGGACTTATCATTTAGGTGAAACTTTACCTAAGCTAAAAGCTGGGAAAATGGGCTATCGATGGTTATTATTATCTAACAAAATTATTAAAGAATTAGCTACTAATTTATATTTTCAGCAAATAACAGATAACCACTTAATTAATTTACTATTAGCCGATCATTCAGATTCAGATTTTTTAGCTGATAAATCACTGATAAATCACAAAACATTAAATTTTTCCATAGATAGAAATTCTTCTATTAAAAGTTTGCAGCAATATCTGTGTGAGCAACAAATATTTGAAAGCAATTTAGAAAAAGCGACTTTAGTTACGGGTATCGTCGTCGCATCTGACTTATTAATCTCTCAGATTTTACGCGAAACATTGACTCTGATGAATCCTTTAGATATCGGTGATTATCTGGCTGTCATTCACTCTCCTCAGGCAAATCGCCATTCAATATTACAGGGAATATTACCACTGAATGAGAAGTTAGCACCTCAGTTATATTAGAAACCAAGTATTAATGACAATAAAATTATACAAGTTAATTAAATCAGGAGTTATTATTATTTCGTGTTTCTACTTTTCCCCTGTAACCTTAGCAAATAATATTGAATCAATTCCTGCTGTATCAAAACTCGAAAATATTCAAACTACAGACTGGGAATATCAGGCTTTACAATCCCTTGCTCAATCTTATGATTGTGCTCTACAATGGCAAACTAATGACAATAATCAACCCATAAGCCGTTATGAATTCGCCATCAACCTAAATCAATGCTTAAAACAAATTGAAACAATAGAAAATCAAGAATATTTTACTATTTTACAGAGGCTACAACAGGATTTTGCGACAGAACTAACACAATTAAGAACTCAATTAGGACAATTAGAAACAAAGATTACTCAACTGGAATCTCAACAATTTTCTACTACTGCTCAATTCAATGGTCAGGTATTATTCTTTTTAACAGATACTTTTGGAGGTGAAGATAATAGTCAAACTACCTTTGGTTATCGTACAAGATTAAACTTTAATATCAGTTTTTCAGGTCAAGATCGGCTTCAGGTGCGTTTAGAAAATAGAAATATTGCTCGTTTAGATGACATTGTAGGGACTTCCTTAGCGCGTTTAGCTGTTGAGGGTAATACCGATAATAAAACTGAACTTTCGGAACTTTCCTATACTTTTCCGGCAGGAGAAAATACAGAAATTCTTTTCGGCATTGTAGGAGTAAGCCTGAATGATGTAGGAGAAGTTTTAAATCCTTTTTCGAGTAGTAGTAGTGGTGCAATTTCTCGTTTTGCTCGAAGAGATCCTGCAACTTTACGCGCCCCAGGCGGAGCAGGAATCGGTATTAAACAACAATTTAGTCCAGAAATATCAGGATTTGTAGGTTATTTTATTAATAATGAAGATGTAAGCAATCCTCAAGCAGGTAGAGGCTTATTTGAGAGTTCCAGTAGTGCGATTGCTCAGTTAGTCATTCTACCCAAAGATGAACTGACTTTAGCCTTCACTTATACTCATACCTATGAACGTAATGATGATGTTAATTTGATGGGTTCTACAGGTGTTAAAATAGCTAACGAACCTTTTGCAGAAAATGCGACAACTTCCGATAATTTTGGTTTACAAGTCAATTGGGAAGTCACTTCTGGTTTAGCAATTGGGGGTTGGTTTGGCTATACTCAGGCGCAACAACAGTACAATGGTCAAGCTAGTGCAACCATTCTCAATGGGGCATTAACTTTTGCTTTCCCAGATTTAGGGGCAGAAGATAATCTGGGAGGAATTATTATCGGTGTCCCTCCCATTATTAGTAATCATGATAATCATAATTTAGTGACAACAAAAATACCATTACATATTGAGACTTTATATCGTATTAAAATTAATGATTTTATTGAAATCACGCCAGGTGCTTTTGTAATTATTAACTCTGACACAGAAGATCATAATACGGTGTGGGTCACAACCGTCAGAACCGAATTTAGCTTTTAGATTTTACATCTCATGGTATGATGAATATCAGTCAAGTTTAGGGAAATGACTAACACACCTCGTTATCCCTTTTTATTATATAAAACAATTATAATCTCGCCGATGGATATTAGTGATTTAAGAACAGAATATACCCGCGATGGCCTCACACGAGAACAACTCAATCCAGACCCAGTTCAACAATTTGAAAAATGGTTTCAACAGGCTTGTAATGCAGATATACCTGAACCGAGCGCCATGTCCTTAGCGACGGCTTCGCCTAATACTGCCCCCTCACAACGGATAGTTTTGTTGAAGTATTTTGACCAAAACGGATTTGTTTTTTTCACAAATTACGAAAGTCAGAAAGCCCGTCAAATAGAAGAAAATAATCAAGTTTCACTCCTTTTTTTCTGGGCTGCTTTGGAACGTCAAATCCGGATTTTAGGAAAAGCAACTAAAATTTCTACGGCTGAATCTTTAAAGTATTTTATCAGTCGTCCTAGAGGCAGTCAAATTGGTGCTTGGAGTTCTCCCCAAAGTTCAGTCATTTCTTCACGCCAAATATTAGAAATGAAATTTGAAGAGATTAAACGAAAGTTTGAAAATAAAGAAATTCCATTGCCTTCGGCTTGGGGTGGTTATCGAGTTTTTCCCCATCATTTTGAATTTTGGCAAGGTAGACCGAACCGACTTCATGACCGATTTTCATATTCTATTTTAGAGAATCAATCCGCTTGGGAGATTCAACGATTAGCGCCTTAAGTTTCTGTCAAAAAATACTATCCTAATGTGAGACTTAGATACTGTTTTTACGATTCAAATACTCTCAGTTTACCTCAAAATATCCCCTCACTCTTGTGAACTCTTGATTTATGCCACAGAGGCTTCTAAAGCTTTTCTAGAGCTTTGAAGGGGAATTTCAATCAGAAATTCTGTTCCTTTTCCAGGAGTTGAATTACATCTAATTTGACCCTGATGTCGATCTACAATAATTTGATAACAGATTGATAAACCGAGTCCAGTACCTTGTCCAACCGGCTTTGTAGTAAAGAACGGATCAAATAATTTATTCTTAACTTTTTCAGGAATTCCTGAGCCATTGTCTGTAATTTTAATTTGAATAGTGTTTGAGTCAATGACTTGAGTTTGGATTTTAATCATGCCATCATTAACTTGAGCCTCTTCTAAAGCATCAATCGCATTATGAATAATATTCATAAATACTTGATTCAGTTGTCCGGAGTAGCAATCCACTAAAGGTAATTCATCGTATTCTTTAATAATCTGTATTTCAGGATGATTGGCTTTTGCTTTAAATCGATGCTTCAAAATCATTAATGTACTTTCGATGCCTTCGTGAATATCAACTGCTTTGAGATCTGCTTCATCTAAGCGAGAGAAAGTTCTGAGAGATTTAACGATATCTCTAATTCTTTCAGTCCCTATTTTCATAGAATTCATCAGTTGAGTAAAATCTTTATTTAAAAATTCTATATCTAACTCTTCAAGTTCTATTTGAATCTCTTCTACTGGTTTTGGATAATGTTCTTGGTAAAGTTCAATTAAGTGCAGTAAATCTTGACTATAATCGATAGCACAATCTAAGTTTCCATGAATAAAACTAACCGGATTATTAATTTCATGAGCAATTCCAGCTACCATTTGACCTAAGCTTGACATTTTTTCTGTTTGAATCAATTGAGACTGGGTTTGTTTCAACTCTTTTAAAGTTTGCTGAAGCTGAGATTCTACAATTTTACGATGATTAACTTCTTCTTCTAGATTCTCGTTAGTTTGATTTAACTGTTCTATTTTCTGATCTATATTCTGATAAAGTTGATCGAGGTGATCTGCCATCTGATTAAAATTATTAGCAAGTTGCTCAATTTCATCCCGAGTTTTAATGTTTAAGCGAGATTTAAAATCTCCTTCACCAATTTTAAGTACCCCTAACTTAAGCTGATTAATCGAATTAAAAGTTGGTAAAATAATTAATTGGAAGTGAATGATAAATATTAGGATTACTAAAACAACTATTATATACTGGATTCGGCTAGAATTTCGTCTATTTCTCTGGGCTTCTTGTAGAGTCACTCGAAGTCTTTCGTCAGACTTCTGATGTAAAATAGCAACATAAAAGTGGATATCTTGATTAAAAGAGTTAATCGCCCTAACATCCTGCTGAGTCTGCCCCATATCAGTCTGTAAGTACTTTAAGTTATTTGCTAAAGTAGCTAAGTTCTCGTGGCGGCGACGAATAGCGCTAATTTCTTCTGTGTATAAGTTTAAATTTTCTAGCTCTTCGACAGTAATGACAAATTGAGACATTGCCTTTTGATATCGAGCCAAATCAATAGAATCTTGATTCAGAAATAAATAATCTTTCAATGCTGCAATTTGTTCGGATAGAGTAAAGTCTAAAAAAATAACTTTATCCATTACTTTATGTGCCTGAATACGACTAAGTTCTAATGATTCTTCGGTTTGGTTTAACCTGATTGTGCTGCCTCCAACCAATGAGATAATTAAACTGAAAACGGCAACTGATGAACCCACAAACTTGGTAATAATTTTCATGGTCTTGTAATGAATAGATTGATCATTTGGAATACATGGGATGTGTGAAAATAGAATAGAGGGGTTAATAACAGTCAACTTTGCCGGACGAGTTTCGTAATTGATGCAAGACTATCAGTCAAGACAGAGGTTAAGTCGAAGACTGATTCTGTTGTAATCTTTTCTGCATGATGCGAATCGCTTCATAGTCTTCGTCAGAAACTAAAGTATAACCAGAAGATTCGATACCACTAACACTAACTAAACCGACGGGTGCATCAATCAGTGCTTTTTTTAGCTCTATTTTGAGGTGATTAGGAACCTGGCTAGAAATCACTAATGGTGCGTTAGGAATTGGGTCAGATTCCCAAATTACTTTATATTGATCTGAGGGGAGTTTACCTAACTTTTTAAATTCTAGATAAGTCGGATATTCAATGGAAATAGCATCTACTCTCCCTTCAATTAAAGCGTTTACATTTTTGTCATGACCCCCTGCATATTCCATTACTGTAAAATCTTCTGGAGGGTTAATTCCGACTTCTTGAAAGTGTGAAATTGGCATCAAAAAACCAGAGGTAGAAGAAGGACTAACAAAGCCAAAACGGACACCTCTCAAATCTTCTGTAGTATTAATGCCACTATCGGCTTTAACAACAATGACACTGTTATACCAGGGTCGTCCAGTTTGCTTTTCGATATGAGCTACAATGGGTTCAATATTCGGATTTCGTTCTTTCGCTTGAATATAAGTCAGTGGGCCTAAATAAGCCATTTGCACTTTTTCTTCTACTAATAAATCCACTGTTTCTGCATAACTGGAAGTGAATTGAATTTCAACAGATATACCTAATCTTTGTTCGAGATACTCATCAAAACGTTGAATTCTCTGTTGCTGTTCTTCTGAATTGACGGTGGGTAAAATTACAAGTTTTAATTGGCTGAGTGTTTGACTCTCGTTTTCGGCTGGATTGTCTGTCACGTCGTTTGATGGCATGGATGAATTGAGGCTAGGGACGCTACAAGCATGACTCAGTAGCATTGCCATGAGGAATATACTGACTCTTAAGATTTTTGATGACATAATTTATACTTGTCTAGGTATCGGCTTTCTTCTTAGGTTTCCCAAAAGCTGAGTATTTTGAACTCTATTACAATAGATTATTCTCTTGAAAGCTATTCAGGAAGAGAAATAGAGAGTTTAAATAGGACAGAATGTGCGATCGCTCTGTTTTAAACTCAGAGTCATGATGCGGGTATTAAAAGGCACAGTAGTTACAGCTTAACAAAATTATTTTCTTAAAAGAAGTGAATTGATATTTTTTTTAATAAAAAAAGACGTTCCGAAGAACGCCTCTACAGCGATTTAGAAGAAGTTTTAGAGGGTAACAAAATCGGATTCTGTAATCGAACTGGTGGCGATACCATTTAAGGTGACTAATAGATCGCCATTAAAACGAATTAAAGTATTGTTATTCACTGATTCAATCGTTAAATCGGCAAAAGTTAACCCGGCGGTTAATCCGATTAAATCAATCGTATCGGTAAAATCAGTAATCACATCCGACCCACTATTAGCGCTGAGAACAAACCGATCCTGACCATTTCCCCCGGAAAGGGTATCATTCCCTCCATCGCCCCAGAGAACATCATCTCCGGCAGCCCCAATTAAGGTATCATTATCCTTACCGCCAAATAGGGTATCGTTGCCCAGATCGCCACACAATAGATCGTTACCTTGATTCCCATTCACCAGATCATCTCCAGCCCCGCCACAGAGACTATCTCGACTACCTGCATTACCAACCGGTTGAGGGCTGCCTAAATCGCCAAACAGGGTATCATTCCCTTGGTTACCACAAACAAGATCGTTACCTTCATCGCCATACAAGGTATCGTCACCCCTTTCCCCATACAGTTGATCGTTTTCACGACCGCCCCGCAGGAGATCCTCACCTCGGCCGCCAAGAAGAGTATCGCTATTGCGATCGCCGATTAAACTATCATCACCTCTACCCCCTAACAGCAGATCTGCGCCGCCAACTGTCGAACTGGGGTCACCCGTATCCCCGACTAAGGTATCGTCTCCCATATCTCCAAACAGGGTATCGTTGCCTAACTCACCCCGAAGAATATCGCTATCTAAACCTCCATAACCAAAGTCATCATTTTTACCCCCATGTAAGGTATCCCGACCGGGGCCACCGTGTAATAAGTCCGCCCCAGCGTTACCAAAGACTAAATCCGGATCGGCCGCAGCGGTTGTCAGGGTTAAACTGTCAAAGCCTGGATCTGCAATTAAAGTATCATTGCCTAAATTACCGAAAATGGTATCAATACCAAAATCCCCGTAAACTAGGTCGTTCCCTTTACCCCCAAAGGCTTCATCATTACCATCATTACCCCGTAAGGTATCGTCATTTTGATTACCCACGAGGAAATCATTACCGTCATTACCTTGTAAGAAATCTGCCCCGTTGGTTTCAGGATTAGATAAATCGTTAGTACCGCCAAATAGGCTATCATCTCCTTGATTTCCGCTTAATGTATCCCGTCCAAACAAACCATACAGAATATCATCTTCTGTACCGCCGAAGGCAACATCATCACCATTACCTCCCACGAGGGTATCATTATCCTCGTCTCCAAACAGGTTATCATTACCGCCAATACCCAACAGTAAATCATTACCGGGCTGGCCGATAATTTCTTCACTGACAGCAGAACCTGTTAAGATATCATCTTCATCGGTTCCTGTAAGAGTTGTTGCAACCTCATTCAAAACAATCTCTTCTGTGGGGACTGTCGGTAAGGCTATGCCAGTGAATTGGGGAGCGTCGCCACAAAAATTACATAACTCCTCTAGTCCATCATCGGGCCGGACAACAGGTCCAGGAGGGTTGACAGGTTGTGTGGGTTGTGTCGGTTCAGTCGGTTCAGTTGGTTCAGTCGGTTCAGTCGGTTCAGTCGGTTCAGTCGGTTCAGTCGGCAAGGGTGGGGGTATAACGACAGGAGGTAAAGGATTAACAGTCGGTTCAGGTTCAATCACTGGAATCGTAAACAGGGCCGGTGAAACGCTTTCCTCTCCCGCATCATCAACCGCAATATAACGAAAATCCGCAAACCCGTTAAAATCAGCCGGGGGTGTATAGGTTAATTCTCCCGCTTGTTCTACCGGAATAACTGTCTCTTCGTTGACGACTGCTTCCCCGAAAAACAGTTGACCCACATCCGGTAACTGAGTAATCTGAAATTCTACCACCGTACCGTCTGCATCACTACCGCTGAGGGGAATTAAGTCGGCTGCAACGGTACCTTGAAGGATACTAGGGTTGCGTAAACTATCGCTAATGGGGGCTTGATTTTCCGCTTCCCCAGGTGTTGCAATGGGCAGAATATAAGTGGCGGGAAATGGGGCTACTGCGCCTTCGTTATCTGTAGCAGTAAATTGAAATGTATCAATATTCCCCGAAAACTCCGCTGCGGGAGTATACAATAATTCAGTGGCTGCGGTAGGAGAGAGATCTTGAACTTGATTAATATCGGTAACGGCGGTTCCATCTCCCAAGAATAAGTTACCGTTTGGCAATGTGGTCAGGCTAAAGCTGGTAATAGTTCCATCGACATCCTCGGCTTCTAAGGGGGATAATTCTACCTGAGATTCTTCTATTTCAATCAGCCGTAGAAACGTGACATTCTGGGCTTGGGGTGGAATATTGGTGGAGACAATAATGGGTAAGGTAATGGTTGCAGGAGTCGGATCGACAGCCCCGCTATCATCCACTGCGGCATATCGAAAAGTGGCATTACCAATAAACTCATCATTGGGATTAAACCGTAAACTGTCAGCCTGTTCTGGCGTGAGTAGGTCTGGAAGTTGGTTTAAATTGGTGACTTCTTCCCCATTAAAAACTAACCGTCCCCTATCATCAATCGGTAAGCGAGTAATTCGGAAACCCACTACTTCCCCATCACTATCGGTTCCATTTAATTCGGGAATTCTGGCTGCATTATTCGTATTAGAAATGGGTAACGAGACCCGACTTTCTGTGACTGGGGGTTGGTTTCCGGGTGTGACAGAAATCGACAGCAAAGCCGGAAGTAGGGATTCGGCTCCTTCATTATCCGTGGCAATATAAGAGAATGTCGAAGTTCCGACAAAACCAGGATTCGGGATATAACTTAACTGAGTGGCTTGTTCTGGGGTAATGGCTGCATCTCGACTAACAGCTTCACCATCAACTAACAGTTGTCCATTTGCCGATACACGAACAAAGGAAAAAGAAACAACTTCCCCATCTTCATCTTGCCCTTCTAAGGCAGGAACAGTTACTTCTCCTGAATCATTACGAATGGGATCTAAGGCAATATTATTAACCGTCGGCGCAATATTGGTAACCGTCTCATCAACCACCGGTAAAATCACTGTCCCTCGGTTAAATGAGCGTATCCCATCGTTATCGGTGACGGTATATTCAAACCGGTCATTCCCCACAAAGTCAGCATTGGGGGTAAAGCTGAGTTGGGTTGCTAACTCAATGTCAAGATTTTGAAAATTCTCCGTATCCTCAATCAGTTCCCCATTTAGAAATAGTTGACCATTGGTTGGAAGGGTAACCAGATTAAATCCGACCACTTCCCCATCCGCATCTTCACCGCTGGGAGGTGGATCGATCGCGACTTGAGTGGCCCCGAGATCAATGGGGGGTTGAACAATTGCTTCGGCAATAGGCGGAAAATTATCAATGGTGGGAATAACATAAAAGGCGGGTGAGGGATCAATTGCTCCTTCATTGTCAATTGCCGCATATTGAAAGGTGGCAACATCAAAAAATTGAGTACTATTGGGGGTAAAGGTGAGCTCGCCTGCTCGATTCGCTGGAATGGTTTGATCTAGTTCAACCGCGACATCATCAAGGAATAATGTCCCGCGATCGGGTAATTGTGTAATCCGAAACGCTTCAACCGTCCCGTCACTATCACTCCCGGCTAAACTCTGAATTGCCACTTGAACCTGTGTTGCTGTGACAACCTCGATGGTAATATCCTGGGTTTCAGGGGGTTGATTTCCGGATGTAACGGGGATAGAGAATGTTGCTGGGGTGGGATCTTCAGCATCATCGTCATCAACCGCCACATAACTAAAACTTGCCGTTCCCACGAAACCGTCATTCGGGGTAAAGCGTAAATTGCTCGCTTGATCGATGGGGATTTCTTGTGTGGTTTGATTCAGCGGCTCATCCCCTAAGAATAATGTCCCCTGAATCGGTAATTCTGTGATCCTAAAACTGACCACTTCCCCGTCTTGATCGCTACCTTGAAGGGCAGCAAGGGGGGTTTGAGCCGCATCATTAGTAATGGCAGGATTGGCAATATTTTCTGTGTTCGGGGCTAAGTTTTGGTTGGTGACATCAAAGGTAATGACAGTCCGGCCAATATTACTATTAAATCCATCCTCACCGGGTAGATCTCGAACCACTGTCTCGATTGTTCGAGTGTTGAGATTAGGGCTACCTGCTGTGTTGTTGTAAACAATTTGATCGATTAAGCTGGCATAATCAGCCTCCAAGGCCGAACCACTAATTTCAATGTCGGCAGTGCCAACACCAGCAACCGTCAAACCCAACTGATCCGCTAATTGCAGTCCAGTATCCGTGAGATTAAGGCTTTCTGTTGCCACATTCCGGGGATTGGTCAGCGTCACTGTGGCGCTGGTCAGTTCTGTATCGTCTTCATCGACAATTAAGGTTTGATTGGCGATCGCAATCGGCCCCTGGCCAACAGTAAAAGTCGTATTAAAGTTCACCCCAATGGCGCTTGTATCGAGATCGATAACGGGGGGTTCTTCTAAGGTTGAAATCCTAACGTTACTGATTTCGTGAATATTGGTTCTTCGTCCAGTCGAAGCCGCAAACCCAAATTTAAATCGTTCTGGAAAATCTCCTCCGTTTGCGGTTTGAACATCAAACGATTCTATTAAAACTTCTCCCGGTTCAAATACCCCGTCAGAGTCACTATCAATTGAAATGGTCAGGAGTCCGTCTTGAGTTAGAAGAATTTCTACACTGCGGGCCGCATCCGTGCGATCAGTTGCATCCGGAACATCTAAGCTAAAATCTAATTCTCCTGTAGTGGTGAGAAATTGATAATCTGTTTCTTCACTGCCTCGCAGTGTAATTGCATCGGGAACCCGAGCCTCAATACCGCCATTGCGTCCTTCTGTTCCCCTGGCAAAGTTACCAAATTCATCAAATCCAATCCCCAGATAGCCCCCTAACAATCCCGCTTCCGGAACCGCTATATCCGTTCGGGGGGCATATCCTAATGAGCCACCAAATCCACCACTTTGTTGGGGAGAGGCTTCTCCGTCAATTAAGAAAAAGCTAAATCCATCGGCCCCTGTGCCGCCGTAGGCATGGAAATCAAATATGACCTCTAAACCGGCATCAGAGCGAACCGAAAAATCATAGATAATAAATCCAGTCTCATCATTACGGGCGGCTGTCAGTCTGAGTGCCCCATCTCCCACTGCATCAGGCGTAATACCACTGGGAACTCCTGGAATTCCCATCAGTTCTGGGGTACGAGTCTCCCGTGCGGTGATGAAGGGGCTTTCTCGGTCATCGGGGTTGTTGACACTTTGTTGGGTTCCGTATATCCAGCGCAGTTGACTGCTAAACGGTTGAACAGTCAGGGTATCTTCAGCAAAACTTTCGGTGACAAGCCGCACCAAAACCCCTGCATAGGCAGCTAATGCCGTGGGTTGAATGGCTAGGGTAGATTGAACTGAGTTGGGGTTAACATCTAGTTGCCAGTTACCTCCTAATACGGCATTCCCAATCAGGCTGCTAGAGGCTGCTACCGGGATTTGAGTCTGTTGGGTCAGTTGCTGGATCAATTGCTGTCCAGTTTCTCCTGCCCCCACACAGCAGCTATACAATAGGATATCTGCCTCAGAACTGAATGCAGCTTTCCAGGTTTGTAAAATAGCGCTGTACTGCTTGATGGTGTTTAAGTTCAGATAACCATTACCCAGTTGCAGTTCACCGGGACGGCCATGAGCGAGGATTTGAAGCGATCGCAGATTACGTTTTGCTTTTAAAGCTTGGGTAATTTGAACAATACCATCGCTATAGCGATTCAATCGCACAACATCAGCATCAAACGCGGCGGCTATTAAGCTTTGATAGTTGGCAACTCCTGAATCAATAACAATTAGTGTTGAAGAATTGGTGAACGCCATGATGTATCTTCCTTAGGTAGATGTAAATCGAATTTATCAGTGCAACTCTAACCCTTGATGAGTCTGATATATGTTTCAGTTCTAAGATCTTTTGTTAGGGCTGCAATAGTTTTTGAGTTTTAAATACAGACACATTAGAACCTATACCCAATTCTTTCTTGTTAGAGTTGGGCCAGTTCAATCAGTTGTGTTGAGTGAGTTGATAAAGAGGGGAACTTTACCCGACCGCTTGTACCGAAGGACTCATATTTCAATAGAAAGTCTTGTTACAAGCCATGAGGAAACCAGATCTTACAGATATTCTCCTGTAAGATTCGAGCAGATCGAATGAAGTTTTAGGGCTGATATTTTTGCCTTTTTTCAAAGGACTTTTTACTGCCATATCACCACTAGGTGTATGTTCAGAATAGATGCCCCTAATGTTTATCTGATAAAGCATACAACAATTGCTTAATCAATGCAATCATCTCTGAGATAGATCATCGCTCCCGATTAGGCTAGGTTCAACTTACTCATCACCTCGGTTTGACAAAAGTATGGATTCTTTATCCGTCTTCTATGAAAAATCAATCACTCTAAAGAGCTAGATTTAACACTGAGAAAATTCAAACTTTTCTAATGGTTTTTTTCTTAAAGTATTAGGCTGATATAAGACTATATTAGCATAATGATCTTGGATAATTTGAATTGCTGTTTTCTGTGTTCCTCTCCACATCTTTTGGATGGACGATCTATGGCCCAATTTCCCTATTTCAAAGGGTTTGACCGCACCATCATAATTCTAGGCTCAGATGGGTTAACCGCAAGCTAGGGCTTCTAAGTACACAATTGCGAACCCTTCAATACAACTTGGCAAAGCCAAAACATCACATAAATTATAATAACGACATAACTCTTCATCAGGAAGAAATCCAGTCAGCGTTACATCGTTTTCTAGATTGAGTTTTCTCATATCGAGATTGAATTTGAGCCGCCTCATCTCATGTTCCTACAATCAAATAATGAACATTTTTCAGGTGAAGCGCGAACCTGTACTAAAGCCTGTAGCACCTGGTAATATCCCTTGTGGGGAGCAGCCGTTTTTCTGAGGCGTGAAACGGTTAAAATAATAGGTTATTTGGGAGATCACTGATAACGTTGCAGTAGATGAATGGGTTTATGTTTAATTTAAAATTGCGTGCCATCAAAGCTATTCGGTAAAACGAGCACTTTTTGAGGATTCAAACCCTGCTCATTCATTAATCTTTCGCGAGTATAGTGGCTAACCGCTATTACTTTTTCTGCCTGTTTAAATGCCGATAAATACGATTTTTTAAATCCAAAACTTCATTGCTATGAGCTAAAATCCAATAATTATTTATAATTAAGTCAGATAAAATGCATTTTATTATTCTATAGTTTACATACGTGAAAATTATTAAATCTGGGTTTTTAATTAATCACCAAAATATTGAAATCGAGTCTAGAAAAGAAAAAGAATTTTTTTGATAAACATTAGTATCGTATTTGAGAAAAATATTATAATCAGCTTTTGGATAAAACTATTGCAGGGCAGTTAATAAAAACCTTGAGTAAACCTGTACTCGTTTTTTAAAACCTAAAAGATTAGGAAAAATCAAGTAAAAATGTTATTTATTGTCATTAATTGTTTCTTATTCATAGCAATAAAAATTAGAGATTTAACTTTTGAATCTATAACGATTCTCTACGTTTATCCTATGATTGACTATCTATTGCCTTATATTTTTTGAATGTGAGGGATATCAAAATCCTTAAAATCATCCATCTTTTCAGGATCAGCTTGCTGTAACTGCTTTAATAAGGTGGAGGCTTGAATCATTAATTGCTCAACATTAATACCAGAATATTCAGGTTGATAATAGTCTAATCGACGAATGCCTTCCCCCATTAACATGACGGCACCTCGACTATTTTGATTACTCAGATGATAAAGTCCTACAGCAATTTGTAAAATCCCTTGATAGAATCGTTTATTGGGTTCCATTGATTCCATCCATAACGCTTCTAAGGTATCATGACAAGCATAAAACTCTTGCTGGTTAAATTGCTCGATACCTTGCCAAAATTCTGCGGGGATAATTTCGCCCATAAAAGATGCACTAAAATTTACGCTCTTATATGTATTATATCTGATCGATCAATCACTCAATCTCAAAGATAGCCCTACAAATAGCAGAGCTATCTGAATTAATAACTGCTTAAAGCATTGTTTGGCGAGTATTCTCCAAGTCTTCCACGGTAATTTCTTGCTGATCTCCAGAAAAATCATTCTCCGGTGTCAGAAATAGCATACAGTGACATTCTTTGCGTTCTCGCATCGGTACACAGGGACAATTCCAGAAGGTATTTTTAACTTCCGCCTCTTTATCTTCATAGTGACGACAAGGACATAACGGCGCACCTAAATCATCTTTATGTTTGGCGAGTCCTTCGATCACAACCGCTGTTACAGACGGATCGACACAAAAATAAGTATCTGTTCGCTTCGCATACTGTTCTGCGAATTTTTTCATTGCCTTTAAGCTTTTCTCTGTGGATAACTTATTGTTAGTTTCTGTTGTCATGATATTTGAGTAAATTTGATCAATGGTTAGTTTAATATTTTCCCAGGCTCATTCACACGCACACAAAGCTCTTCATTAACTAATGAATTTGGGAAATCGTTTTTGTTTTGATAATTGTAACGCATTTATGCAGATCATTCTTCAATTTAGTTTACAATAAATAATATTCAACTTAAATCTACAATATAACGCTCTGGCATTTTCTCACGATTTGGGGATATTTTCCTAATCATTGACGAACTTCCCACTGCTAAAAAGTCAGTCACATGATCGCCAATCTAAAGTCTACCACAGCACCTCAGCGATTGAGTCAAGGGTTTAGCTGTTGTCGTGCTGTAAATTAGAATAATACTAAAATACAGTATTACCAAAGAGTCAGGCAATTGATCGGGCTGTGAAGGTGGCTGTGTCAAAGCTTAAACTCTGGCATAAACCCCGATGAAACTAAAGTGTTAAGAAGTATTGCAGATAATGGGTTAAAAATTCTACAAAAATTAGTTCAGTATCCCTTCAAGCCTTAGTTATAATTCTACTTTTTATAACAATATTTTATTACCTTTTAACTCAAAATGTTTGATTTTCAGGAGGAATTTCAGTGATTTTTAAATATCGTTTGGGTTGTCGTTTGCGCCACCGCCGAATCACTTTAACACCCACAAAATAAGTCGTAATGGCACTAACAATTCCGACGACAAAAGATCCGAGTAAGAGAGTTAAAGCAAACTCAGCGCCTAATTCTACAATGGTATCCCAAGCCAGTAAGCTGTCTTGACTAATAGAGAGTTCTTCAGCCCCCAATAACCATTGACCGACATGATAATTAAATAAGAAAATTGGAATATAAGTCAAGGGGTTACTGAGCCAAGTTCCCGCTGCTGCCAGTAATTTATGGCCTCGAACCAACACAGAGAGAGAGACACCTAAAACAATTTGTAAGCCAAACAAAGGAAAACATCCGGCAAACACACCCGCCGCTAAGCCACGGGCGAGATATTCTGGCTTTCCACGCATTCTAGCGATACGCAGGTAAAGGGAGTGAAGCCATTGCCGTTTAGAAGATTTTTTAACTTCAAATTTCGGTGCAGCGGCTAGCTGATTTTGTTGGGGTAGCTGAGTGAACCGTCGCACTAATCCAGTCTCCTTGTTTTAGCTAATGTTATTTTAATCTGTTTTGAACAGATGTGTAACGAGGGGTTGCAATTCTCTGTGAAATCATAAAGTTTGTAATCAGCCATCCAATTGAATTAAAATAATATTGATTTTATTTATGATAATTTAGGTTATATTCTAACATGAAGTTCTAAATAATTTTTCTATATTAAGGTGGATGACGATGGAGAATATTTATCACCTGATCTGGGACAATGATGAAAATCAGTTTTCTGTGAGTGGTCGCCAGTCATCCGGGGAATGGTACGATGAGACCGCTGATATCTTATTAGATGAACAAGTCAGAGCCTGTGGCAAGCGTCAAATTGATTTAGCGACTCAACCATTATTTTATCGCGTTAATGAAGAGAAATTATTTGATATTGATCGAACGTACAATAGTTTTATTAATCTGTTAGATAACTATGCCATACATTTTTTAGAGGAAGAATTTACCGATGAAATTGAAGCCGCAGAACAGCAAGATTTTATACATTTAATTTTAAAGACAAAGCCGATACAAATTGCTTTAGAATATATTAATCAAAATCTAGGGGAATCTTTTTCATTTATTACAATTTTTCCGACAGCTTAAGCGGATTTGGTTTGAACTCTACACAAATCACTATCGCGGTAAGTCCATTCATTTTTGTTCGGGTTTTGAACACGTTTTTGTTGGGGAAGCAAAATATAACGCTCGTTTTGATAGTAAGAAAGAAAATTTAGGTGAAATTTCGGGTTATCATTCTTGGGTAAAGTTTTATCTAGATGATAAAAATCAGCGGGTCAATTTTTTAGGTTATAAATATGATTTAAATGGAGAAGCGGGACAACAAAATCCTAATGTAGTCACCTTACAAATGCTACAAACCATTACGGATATGAGAGGAAATATTGTTGCAGAAGTATTTAAGAAAAAAGGGGGATTTTTTGTCGGCCCGAGTCCAGAATGTGAAATAGCAATGGCAACTGTTGCTTACGCATGAAAGTATGTATGGAAAAATCCAAGATAAACGCCGCACAACAATTGATAATGCAAATTATGATATCGTTTTATATCGTAGTACTAACCCCAATGGTAGTCGAGGGGAATTTATTCGCTCATTTTTTCCGATCTTTATTGGCTCAGATTATGTCAAAGAACCCCCGATGGATCGACCGATTGTTGTTCCGATTGATCGGATTCTTTCTAATAATGGAGCGATTCGGATTGTGGCAGCATTACCCAATCCTGAAGGAACAGATGAGGGTCGAGAATGGGTAGAATTACAAAATATTACCGATGAAGCGATTGATGTAACGGGTTGGGAATTACGAGATAAATTAAATCGTCCAGAACTCTTAAGTGGAATGATTCAACCCCAAGAAATTCAACGATTTATCATTAGTCGTTTGACTGCAAATACCATGCAAATGACTAACCGTTCTGGATTGATTTTATTATACAATTATAATGCAGAACAGGTAGCCGCCGTACAATATAATCGCGCTCGATCCGGAACATTTTTACAGTTTCAGGAATAAAGAAAAGAGGTAAAATTAGAATGAAAAGTCAATAATAATATCAATCATTTTTCTGCAAAATAGGAGAATGAGATTCTTTATGGTGTAAATTTTTTTCCCAAAAGAAGCCTAAAGTATTAGCAGCTTGAGATAATAAAAATAACAGAGAAAGAAATAAGGCTGAGTGACGAGGAGTTGTTTGAACAAAGGGATAGGTTAGTAATTTAAAGTAAAAAGATAAAGGTTCAACCTTAATTTTTCCAATCCCTCTATGAGCGCGTAGTTGATGAAAATGAAATGCACCTCGTCCATAGTTGAAATGTTGCCGCCAGAAGCTGCGTAAGGTTAAGTGGTGAGCATGATAAATTTGAGCCTCAGAAACAGCACTCATTTGGTAGCCTCGATGTAACCAGCGATCGCAAAATTCTCGATCTTCTCCAGCCGCCAGCGGAAAAGTGGTATCAAACTGTCCGACTTGAGAGAAGTTTTCTTTAGACATTGCAAAATTATTAGAAGCAAAAAAGCTGGCTTGTTCCCGGTTAGTATTATAGTATTCGTATAGATAATCAATTAGTAATTGACTGGCTGTTGAATATAAATTTTCAGGTAAAGCATTTAGCGTTTTGCCACCCACCAAGCTATTAGGAGTTCGCTTAAATTGAGCTTCTAAATTGTTTAACCAATCGGGTTTAGGTTGACAATCATCATCTGTAAAAACAATAAACTTTCCTTTTGCTTTCGTTGCGCCAGTGTTGCGTGCAGAAGCGGGGCCTTGATTCGGTTGAGTAATGAAAGTAATGTTAATATTTTGATGAAAAGGAGCGACAATATGTTCTAAAGGCGTAGAACTCCCGTCGTCTACAATAATGACTTCAAACTGTTCACGAGGATAATTTAAGTCACTCATAGATTGAAGACAGCTTTTGAGTCTCTCTGGGCGGTTGTAAGTGGGGATAACAATTGAGAAAAAAGGCTGATTCATTGTTTTTACCTGATATCATGATTATTTTAATACTCAGATTATAAACTCATTACATTATTTTTAACAGATAAAAATATCCGAATTAGAGTATGAATTGGATGAATTAGCATTGCTTTAAAAAAGTTTTTTATTCCCTCAATAAAATGACCGGAATCACAGAGTTTAATTGCATGATCATAGACAAAACTAGCAAACATTTTAGGATGAGCTTGAAATAAAGATTGATGCTTCTTTAACAGACGATTAACATTAACCTGGCGACGAGATGTATCTTGAGAAATACGCCGAGTTTGATGTTGGATAAATTGATAAGTCACGGTAGGAATTCCTTGTATTGTACAAACTTGACTTAACCTTAAAAATAATTCAGCAAGAATACGAGAAGTAAACGACTCATCGAACCCACCAATACTGAGTAATACTTCTTTTTCTACAACTAAAGTTTGTTTGCAGAAAAAAGATTGATTTGGCTCAATTTCTTCTAAGCCATAATGACAACCTTTGGGTAAAGTTGGAGGAATACGAACTTCTTTGATCTGGCCTTTATCATTCATCACTTCTAATGCTGATAGCAGCGCCACAGGTTGAGGAAGTGTGGTATTTTCTAAAGCCTCTAAGACAACTTGCGCCGTATGAGGCAGTAAGCGGTCATCGTCATCAAGAAAAGTTACCCAGCGCCCCTTTGCTACTTTTGCCCCCATATTTCGAGCGGCTGAAGGTCCTTTATTTTCCGGTAAGCGAATCACTTGCAGCCGGGGATGTTGGGGTAAATTAATCGGTTGAGAAGAAGCATCATCAACGACAATAACCTCAATATCTTCTATTGTTTGGGCTAAAGCACTCTCAACTGCTTGGGGTAAAAGGTCTTGACGGTTATAAGTTGGGATAACGATAGATAAACGAGGTAAATTCATAACAAACAAGTTAATGAGTATTCACTAAATATCAAATATAAAATGAAACTGATTTTTAAAAAGTTAATGACTTTCATTCTATTTCTCTGGCTCGATAAATGTAATATGAATTTTCCAAGGTTGCTATTGCAGGCTTATCAAATTGTTTTACCTCTTTCACGTCAATATCCGCAGAAAAAACAGAATCATTTTTTAAAGGATAGGTTAAGACTAATAAAGTTTGATCGGGATTATCACGAATTACATCTTCTACGATTGCGATATCTTTCATTTTAACTTCAGTCTTCCAAAAACTACCAAATTCACCTCGATCTGGATAATAAATCTGCCGATCGAGATAACCAGATAGCACTGCTCCTTGTCTGTCTCTTTGACTAATAATTAGAAAGTTATCAAGATTATTGTCTTTGATATATTGAGCTGTTTCTCGACCAATAGAAAAAGTATAAAATAAATCTATACTGTAAGCGTGCAAACCTGCTAATAAATGAATAGAAAGAATTACCGTTAAAAATTGACTAATTAATTTTTTGTTTTTTTGTATTAATGTATGTTTTTGCATTTGGGCAAACTCTTTATAAAGCAACCAAATACAAGCAATTAGTAGAATAAATAGGTGACCTCTGTGCCTCATTTCACCTTTAAAAATTAGGTAATTAAAACTGATAATACTCCCTGTTCCCAAAATATATATTGTTAAAATTAGTCGTTTTTGATGTAGAAGTTTGATGACAAATAGCAAAAGACAAAGAGATGCGAAAGCTGCGATGACTGCTCCTAGAGATACCCCTACAATTGAGGGAAAGCTTTGGTTATGAATTAAAATATTTGTATTCCAGAATTTATTATTCAACTCTAACGGAATAGGTACATAACTTCTCCATATATTGATAAAAGTAGTTATCAATTGTTTAATTTCTCTCAATATACTGAAGTTAGATTGTACCTGTTGGGTCGTGACTTCCAATGGTCGAATAATTTTTTCTTCTGAAATTAAGGGTCGAATAATTTGTAATATAGAAATTCCCCAACCCAATAGTAGTATAGCTATACTAGCAAATAATTTTTGCTGTTTTAATTGATTAACTTGAACTTGACGATAAAAATAATCTACCAGGGTCAATGAAAATGCAAAGCTCAGAATCAAAGCAAAGGCATTTGTGTTAGCCATTAATGCTAATAGAATACTGAGTAGTATGGGTTTAACTTTATTCCGAGAGTAACTAATACAAAATAGAACAACAAATAAAACGCCTAAGTTATAGTTTCTACTGATTATTGTATATTCATAAAAAATATAATATCCAAAACTGAGCAGAAATTTATGTAAAGGAGGAAAAGGAGAAAACTTAACAATTAGACAGACAATCATTATAGAGATAAATAAATGAAAAATCTGCATAATCAAAGGATTATGGGTTATCTGAGTCAGTCCATATAGACAAAGATGCCATAAGCCAGGATGTCCTTCATACTGCATATTATAAAAAAGTTCTATTAAGGTATTACTATCCCTTGCAAGTAACCATGCTTGAAATTCATCCCGCCACATTTCATGGTGAAGAACACCAACAAAGCCAAAAAGCAGGAAAGCAATAATAATACTATTTTCAATTAAGCTGGGGTTTTTAGAGAAGCTGAAGTCTATTTTTTTAGGTAAATTAAGCTGTGACATAAATTATAATGAGTGATTTTACGGCTTTTTAGATTATGATTTTGGAGCAGGAGACTTGAGCATTTTTACAAGCTTTAATAAGTCTTCAAATAGCTCAGAATCCAATAATTTTATAGAGATTGCATAAGTGACAACTCCTATCATTGTACCCAATATTATTAATAAGTTATCATCAGCAAAATTCATCATAAAATATTTATAAGTTAAAAGGGTTAAAACCATAATAATCGAGCAAATGGTAGAGCTAGTATATTGTTTTAAATAAGCACTGATAGGAATATGAATCAGCTTACTAATCATTAATAAACCAACGGGAAATCCTAGATAACTACTCATCACATAAGCGACAGCTACTGCTAGAATTCCCCATTTTACGGCGATTAAACAGGCAATGAGATTCAGTATTGCATTGAGTATACTTAAGCGAAGTTTCCACGAGGGTTTCCCCATTGCAATTAATACAGAACCATTAAAAAAAGAGATTGCATTTAGAATTCCAGCAAGCGCTAGAATTTGCATAACCGGAACAGACGGCAACCATTGTTCTCCAAATAATATCAGAATCAATTCTTTAGTGAAAATGATCATTCCGGCGAAGGTTGGAAAAGCAATGACGCTAGTAAATAAAGTCACTTTATAGAAAGCTTGCCGAAACCGTTCTAGGTCTGTTTGTAGTCGAGAAAATGTAGGTAACGCTACCTGCTTTGTTGTGCTAACTAGAAGCTGAGTCATGACATCTAGCACCCGAAAAGCAATCAGATAATATCCTAAAGCAACTTCTCCGAGGAAGTAACCAATCAGCAAATTATCAGTTCGCTTATTGCAGAATTTCATAAATTTCAAGGCTAAGATATTAAAGCCAAAACTCAACAAATTTCGTAAGTGCTTGAAAGAAAATCTAAGCTTAGGTCGCCAGTCTATTGCCCCCCAAATAATAAAGACTTCTACTGCTTCATAAAGAAATTGCTGACTAACAAGACTCCATACCCCAAATCCACGTATCGCCATGATAATTCCGACAATTCCACCGATAGTAATACCAGTAATTGTCCGAACTGCCATCACTTTAAATGCAAATGTTCGGCTCAAAATTGCTAAATGAACATGGCTCAGTGACTTGATAAAAAATAAAGCAGAGAAGCATTGAATGATAGGAGTCAGTTTAGGCTGTTCAAAAAGATCAGCAACAAATCCTGATAGGAAAAAACTAATTATTGTGAGGAGCAGACCAATACAGATATTACTCCAGAAAGCAGTATCTAGTTCTTCCGGCTCAATTTCTTCATGCTGAATTAAAGCTTGGGTAAATCCTTGCTCTAAAAATATTTGCATGAATGCAATAAAAATATTCGCCAGACCAATTAAACCAAAGGCTTCTGGAGTCAGTAAACGAGCAAGGATTAAGAATACAATTAATGAACCTGCTTGACTCCCCCAGTTCTGGATAACAGACCAAAAAGCGCCTTGAATTGCTTTCTGTTTAATACTCATGTTTACGTTAAATATTTGTCCATATTACTGAGCTTAAACATGAGGTTTAAGAAGGGGTTGATTGATTGATTTTACGTTGCTGATTTGCATGGCGAGTGGTTAAAAAACGGTTAATGATTACATGATCGATTTTACCGATAATTCTGGCGAGCAAATCATTGCCAACACCTCGGGTTAGACGTGACACTAAAGGAATAATAACTGTACCGTATCGCCGCCATCCTATCTTCTTATATTTAGCTTTAAAATAACCATCCTCAGCTAGATTCCACTTATCTCGTAAACGGTGTAAACTAGCAAGTTGCCAAGCATCGCTCCAGCGCAACATATAGTAATGCAAATCACTCCGTTCTAATGGCGGGCCGGGTACATAAGTAACAATACAATTCGGTTCAAAATAAACTTTTTCTCCAGCCTGACGCACCAACATACAAAGATCTAAATGCTCTTTAGTATTGAGCATGGCTTCATCTAAAACACCGATTTTATCAAAAATAGATCGACGAATTAATACACAATGAAATTCAGCTAATTCTGTTTCTTGACGTTGTAGGCGATCGCGAACTTCACTCACCTTTTTACCTTGCAAACACATTTTTTCACGGAACCGCCGCCGACCGGTTTTATCGACCCAGATATGAGAGTCTCCACCCGCACAGTGAACAATTTCATGTAAAGGTCTTTCCTGACACATGAGCGGCCCTACCACTGCCGCATCTGTTTCTTCAGCGCATTGTATAAGTTGAGTTAACCAACCCGATGTAACCACAACATCGTTATCAACAAATGCTAAATACTTGGTATCAACCTCAGCTAAACCGATATTTCTGGCTTGGTTAGGAGATAAATAATAATCCGTCCTAATAATTTTAAAGCTTTCTGTCTCCGCTTTATTTTGCAAATAAGATTGAATATGTTTAGGAGAATTTCCATCCACGTAAATTAATTTAAACGGGATTTTTGTATGCTCATAAATACTATCTAAAGATTCCTGAGCGCAACTAAAACGTTCACGAGGAACAACAATAACCGTTACTTGGGGTTCAGTTTGATTTAATAATTCGTTCATTGATAAAACCT
Organism: Microcoleaceae cyanobacterium; assembly: GCA_049647265.1. GTDB lineage: Bacteria > Cyanobacteriota > Cyanobacteriia > Cyanobacteriales > Microcoleaceae > JAAURB01. Next base: position 24,918 of record JBARXJ010000071.1, on the reverse strand, counting down.
CTGTAAAATGATTGAAAAATAATGAAGTAACTTTCTAAGCTGATGGTTAAATTTGCAGACTTAAGTTATTTTTTTGCCCCCCTGATGTTAAGGTCTTTTGATAAAGTTCAACCAAAGTATCATTGAGTTTATGCAGATTATAGTGTTCTTCGACATAGGCGCGTCCTGCTGCTCCTATTTTTGGCCATAACTGTGGATTTTGAATTAAGAAACCTAATTTTTCAGCTAAAAGCTCTGTATTTCGCTCAGGTACTAAAAACCCTGTTACACCGTCTTCGACTAATTCAGGAATGCCACCATGATAGGTACTGATGACGGGTAAACCCATCGCCATTGCTTCTTTTAAAACATTAACGGGCGCATCTTGATTGCCATCGGCTGCTGTGACACTAGGTGCAATAAAAATATGGGATTTATTTAGAATTTTGATAATTTCGTCTTCATCTTTCCATCCGAGTAAATGAATAAAATGATTGGCATTCAGGTCATCAATTAAGTTTTGTAGGTCTTGTTTTAAAACCCCATCACCAATAATATTATACTCCAAATTTGAGTGTATTAAAGCTTGTTTGGCAACGGCGCGAATACTATATTCAATCCCTTTTTTTTCCACAAGCCGACCTGTTGTAGCAATCCGAACTTTTCCGTTCTCAGGAGCATAACGGGGAACAAAAGAAAATCGACTACAATCTAACCCGGAGCGATGCACTAATATCTGATTTTCATTACATCCTAACTTAATTACTCGTTGTCTAAAAAACTCACAATTTGCGAGGAATAAGTCACCGGTTTTAAATAGCTTTTGATAAACATTATTACCTTTTTGCTGGATAAAACGGCTAATGTCATCTCCACGAAATGTTGTGACTAATTGAGCCGTTGGAGCATTAATAGTTTGAAAAGCCATTCCCCGATAGCTTTGTGTTCCAAATTGACAGTGAATAATATCATAATCGCGATCAAATTTAGGAATAATTGTGTAGAGTAGCCAGAGTGAAAGGGCTTGCTGACCATATTTAAACACATTCAAAGCATCAAAAAAACGTCTCCCATCTTGATAGCCTTGAGTTAATAATAATTGAATTGCTTTCCCCACTCGTACAACTAGATTATCCGGAATTTCAGGAAAGTAATAAGTCTGTTTCAGTAAATCATATTGAGTCACTGCGGGATGAACTTTATTAGTATCGCCGATAGAGCTTGCATAAATATCAACTTCATGACCTCGCTCAATTAAACCGGTTATCTGATTGAGAATAAAAGTTTCCGATAATTGGGGAAAATGACCCACAATAAATGCAATTTTCATAATGCTTAATCCTTTGCTATTCTCGGGCAGAAAATCCACCGAATCGCAGTTTTATAATCTCCCAGGCGCTGATATACCGCACAAAAAACATCACTAGAGAAACTTTAAGTTTATCTGATAAACTTTTTAATCGTTGGTCTAGAAATGTATTGATGACGAAGTTAACTGGAGGAATTAAGTTTTGAAACAATAGAACCCAAAATGCTAAATTTCTTTGTCCATTTTCAGGCGTTTTCTTTTGCTGTAAATCATAAATTCCTCCCACTAGCCGGATTGTTCTTTTATACAGTTGTTGCCAAGAGGTTCTAGCGGGATGTTGAACAGAAATAGTCTCGCCATAGATTTGCGGATAACCCTGTTTAAACACTCGCTGACACCATTCTACATCTCCGCTTGACTTTAAGTTGGCATCAAATACACCGACTTTGTCTAAAACGTGTTTCCAAGTAAATAGATTACCTCCGGCACCGTATTGATGTTTTTCTAACATTTCTTTTTGTGGAAAAGCTGTGAGACTTTCATAGAGTTCTACAGGTGTTGCTTTGTTCGCATCTCGGAAGAAAACCTCTATTTTTCCCACAACTAATCCACAATTAGGAACTTGCTGTAAATGTATAACGCCTTGTTCGAGCCAATTTAAAGCCGGAATACAATCCGCATCGGTAAAAGCAATAATTTCCCCTTTTGCAATAGATATGCCGTGATTTCGAGCGGCATAAGAACCCGCTGTTTGTTCATAAGCATAGAACGCTTGTGGAAATGAAGCCACAACAGTCTCAACTTTTTCGGCTGGGTCTGAACCGTTATCGACAACAATCACTTCATAATTGCTATGAGGATAGGTTTGCTGATTGAGTGCCTTCAGACAGTGTTTTAAACGTTCTGTATCATTGTAAACTGGAACAATTACAGAAACATAATGTTGGGATAAGTGCTCCATTATCTGGAAATTGTGCTTATGGCTTTTACCGAGTGCGAATTTATTGAGAGAGTTGAGTTTTATTTAACAACTAACTCCTTCTCTTTGCGTTTTTCCCACTCTTCTTTGGTAAATTCTTCATGATAAGAACGCTCTGTATTCACATTCCAAAGATCGTGATTTTCTCCCAATATATTTTTAGCTGCCAACAATCCGGTTAACATAGAATGATCTTGATTATTATAGCGATGCATTCCGTTCCGACCAATAGTTTGTAAGTTATCAAACTGCACTAAATAATCTTGAATGACTTGTAGATGTTGGCGATAATCTCGGTCATAAACGGGGTATGCTTTCGGTTGGCGTAAAATTGTGCCATCTTTGACTTCACTAGCTTTAGCTAACCCTAATTTTTCGATTTCTTCAGTGGCTAACGCTATCAGTTCAGCATCTGATAATTCCCAAATTTCATCCCCTTTTGTGCAGAAATATTCTAAGCCTAAACAGGTTTTGGAGAGGTCAGGAACCATTGCCGGACTCCAGTTTTTGAAGTTTTGAATCCGACCGACTTTAACTTCTGGACTATGAATATAAATCCAGTTATCAGGGAATAGTTCAGCCTTATCAATAATCAAAGCCACGATTAAAAAGTCACGATAAGATAAAGATTTGGCGGCGTGTAAGACTTCTTCGGGTGGCAGTGGGTCAAGGCGATTGACTAATGCAGTCACAGGCATACTAGAGATATAATTATCAGCGGTTAAAGAAACTTCTTCACCGTTTTGATTGGCAATCACTTCAGTGATATGATACCCGTCACGCTTCACACTGACAACGGGAGTATTAAGAGAAACTTGACCGCCATTTTCATTCACTTTTTGCTGAAACCGTTCCCACATCATTCCGGGGCCGTAAATGGGGTAGTCAAATTCTTTAATTAAAGTTTTCGTATCATTACTGCCAAAGACCGCATTAATGACTGCTCTTTTTAGCGATAAACCTTGGATGCGTTGAGCCGCCCATTCTGCTTCAATTTTATTACAAGGAATTCCCCAAACTTTTTCGGTATACGTTTTAAAAAAGGTGCGATAAAGCCGGTCGCCGAAGCAATCTGTCACCCATTCTTCAAAGGTGTCTGGTTCCCAATCCGGTTGCAGCTTACCTTTGACTTTGGCTTTCAAATAACTCATCAAAATTAAACCACTTTCAAGCATTCCCAGATTCAACAGAGTCGTGTAAAGTGATAGGGGATAATCGTAAAATTTATTTTGATAATAAATCCGAGACAGTCGCGGAACTTGAATAAATTCATCTCCGAGTACTTCCTGCCACAATTGATTGACCACATCAACTTTTGTAAAGAAGCGATGACCGCCAATATCAAAGCGATATCCTTTGTAGATTTCTGTTCTAGAAATGCCTCCGACTTGGCTGGCTGCTTCTAAAACATGAGGATATACTTTCTGTTTCATCAATTCGTAAGCGGCAGTTAAACCAGCAGGGCCAGCGCCAATGATAACAACGGGGTGATTTAGCATTTGTAATGTTTTAAGAATGTAGTTTTGTGTTGGACTTTAACTGGAAAAGATGCGCGTGCTATAAACATTCAATTCTTGTATTAGACAAGTAAAAATCGATTTTATAGATGAATACTTCTCTAATATTATGAAAATTCTATATAGAGCAGAGTAGATGTATTCCTTCTCAAATTTAATGGAAGCTCTATGGGTTTAGGGAATGCAGAGTACAACTAGGATGTTTGAGCAACTGCAAAGAAAGCGGGTATGACGGTTGTCAAGATAGATATTGTGTGTATGAGTTAGAACAACCAGGCGCTTCAGTGTAGTGATATTGTCTGGAGCAAGTTCTAAAAGATATTAACGAAAGTAATATATTACGTTAAGCAGGTTCTAAAAGTTGCAATCGTCTATCTCCGTTCAAATTGCCGTATTTTGTAGTGCTATGCTTTACGATAGCGTAATGGTGTTTGCAGCCAATGACGAACGAGCCCAATGGCAAATGCTAATCCACTGTAGAAGTAATATAACCAATGCCAAGGTACAGTTCGTAGGGCAAAAATAAAGCCTCGCTTACTATGAAAAAACTGATAAACGGGTGCATTAAAAGCAAGAAAAGCGACACTGAGCAGGCAGAAGAAAAGGGAAGATTGAGCGAACCAAGGAGTTGCTAATAATGCTGCAATTGTAGCATAAACTAAGACCACACTCATACGACTTGAATATTGTAAATTTAAGTCATTATTCAGTTGGCGATCGCGCAAAATTAAACTTGTCCAAGGTAAGGCACGATAGAAAAAGTCCGCTTTCAGCATTGAAATGGGTCGCCATTCTTTCAGATGTTTGACCAGAATATGCTTGCGTAAGCCAATTTGATATCCGGCTTTTTTCAGTCGATAACCGAGTTCAATATCTTCAATACAAGGTAGGCGATATTTTTGATCAAAACCCCCCACTTCCCAGAAGACCTGTTGACGAATGGCTCCACAAGCGCCCCAAAATGTAGAGGCTTCGGGTTGACTGGTTTGATGGGTGTAATGATGGAATAAATTTCTGTACTGAGACAGGAAGTTATCTGCTCCTGGCGTATCATCATAGGAACCAATTAAGGCTGATAAATTAGGTTCACGGGTGAAAACAGCCAGAACTTTTTCAACGGTATCGGGGTAAATTTCTACATCTGCATCTACAAAAAACAGAATATCACCTGTTGCTGCTTTGGCTCCTAAGTTACGCGCCCTAGCAGGGCCTCCCGCTTCAGGCAGTCGGATCACTTTTGCGCCGAAGTTTTCAGCGACTAACCCAGAACCGTCTGTCTCTCCATCCGCTACCACAATTACTTCCTTTGGGTTCAAAGAAGTTTTTGCTAAACTCTGAAGACATCGCTTAAATTTTTCTCCTCCGTTATAAACCGGAATAATGACTGAGATCGTTATCTGAGGAACTGAACTGTTATAAGTCATTCGTTTCTTCGATAGTGATCTAAGAACTTTTGTTCTTTTTTTTTTCATGTTATACGAGTCTAGAAAATAATTCAATATAAAGCTGAAATTTTTATGTAAAGCTTTTGTAAAGGATCAAAATATATTTATAAAAATAATTTATATATTATATGTTTTATTGGGCTTTATATAGAGCAACTAATTAAGTAGAAAAGTGATAAGATAAAGAGGGCTAAAGTTAGATTTATCTAAAGATATGCAAGCCAATTGACAGCGGAAATCATGAATGTTCTTCAAGATAGAGAAACGCTTCAGGAGCTGTGGTGACTTCCCTGGCTAGATTACAGAATTTATTCTCATTGTTCAACAGAGAGCATCTCGATCATCGACAGCGTTCACATCGACCTTAGCCTAGTACTTTGAATCAGCTTTTTCAGGGTGATATTGCAGTCAATAAACGTCTCGAATGAAAGACGGTTTAATCGGTTTAAGACATAACCGACAATAGCCGGGCAAAAAAGGATATCTACCAATAAAAAGTCATGAATCAAACTCAAAATCAAGATTTATCCTCTATGCGTATTTTGATGATTGTAGAAAATATCTCTCGTAAAATGGGAGGTGAGTCTGGTAAAAGCTTTTACTATTTACAGCTTTTGCATGAACGTAATATAGAAGTGTTTACAATCTGTCATGAACGAGTTAGAGAAGAAGTTCGGCAAGAATTCATGCAAAACCCTGAGCAATTAAAAAAAATTTATTTTATTGAAGATACTTTTTATCAGGTGTTGCTCTGGCGGATGGGGGAAATATTTCCTTACCGAATTAAAGATCTTGTTTTCAATCAACTGATTCACCTGATTACTCAATATCGCGCTCGTAAGTTAGTCAAGAAACTAATTGCAGAACACAACATCGACTTAATTTTTGAACCCGCGCCGATTACACCCAAAGGCTTGAGCTTCATGTACAATCTGGGTAAACCTGTGGTCATTGGGCCGTTATCAGGAGGACTAGAATTTCCACCTGCTTTTCAATATATGGACTCTCGATTGAGTCGTTTATTCATTAGAAGCAGTCGTCTTTTTTCTGAATTACTCAATCAGTTGATTCCGGGGAAAAGACAAGCGGATACTTTGATTGTGGCGAACCCACAAACTCAAGCCGCTTTACCAAAAGGTTGTCAAGGAAAGTTATATCAGATGATTGAATCTGGTGTAGATATAAAGACTTGGGAACACGAGAAAATCCGTTCTCCTCAACCTCATCCCCTTGTTCGATTTATCTATGTGGGACGATTTGTAGACTGGAAAGGGATTGAGTTTTTAATAGCAGCATTCCAAAAAGTTGTTCAGCACAGCAATGCTATTTTAGAATTAGTCGGTGATGGTTCACTACAGCAGCCGCTTAAAAACAAAGCGAAACGATTAGGAATTGAACATCAGATTCAATTTCACGGATGGCAGCCTCGAGAGAAAGTTATTCAATATTTATGTGAATCTGATGTATTTGTGATGCCATCATTGCGAGAAGCAGGCGGTAACTCTATATTAGAAGCGATGGCAATTGGATTACCCGTAATTGTCGCCGACTGGGCAGGCCCATCTCAAATCGTTGACTCCAGTTGTGGTATCCGGGTTGCTCCGACTTCTCCTGAACAGTATATAGAAGGTTTAGCGACTGCTATGATCGACTTAGCCAACTCTCCGCAACTCCGGCAGCAAATGGGACAAGCAGCTAAACAACGGGTTCAGAGGGACTATTTTGATTGGCATTCTAAGTGCGATCGCATCGTAGAGATCTTTTCAGAAACCCTCGAACAATGTTCTAAATAGTAAAATTATCGCGGGTTAATAGACGCATTAACCCGACGGGTGATTACAATCAATTAACTCAAATGTTATTGACCAAATTCTGCTTGTAAGTCGTCATCATTGTCATCGGCAATTGTGGCAACGACCGTAATAATGCGAGAAATCTCACTGGGGGTAATTCCGGTTAAAGTACGGTTAGACAAAACCACGACCTGATTATCAGTAAAGGCAAAATGAGATTCATAGGTCGATAGCCAATTCATCTGCAGGAGTTTTCGCATTAACTGTTCTTCATTTTTAGCAGGCAACGGTAGGACTGGAGACCAAACCGCTAAGGTATCATCATCGGTGTCTCCGGTTAATTGTACAAAAACTTCTGCACTGCCATAGTAAAACTTCCAGAGATGGCCTGCTTCTCCCTGACCCACCATCACTTTTTGTTCATTTGCTAAACCCGCAATTACGGTTTCAATCTCCTCAGTGTAGCTGATGGGAGTCCCTTCATCGATTAACTCTTCGGTTGTTTGTTCTAAGTTAGGTTGTTGAGTTGTAGCCATAGCAATATGATTGCCTCTTTCTAGAAACGATATCTGCACCTATAGTATCCTGCTTTTTGCCTGATGTTAGACCGAGATGGCGAGCAATGTAGAATATTGAAGTCAGTCCCAGGGATTTAAAATATCAACCGATCATCATTGTGTCCCATTTTCTGCAAAGGTGACATCTTCGTATACAGCCTCAAGACTGGTATGAAAATCAATACTTTGCAAGTGAACATCACGACCTGGAGTATAGAATTGGACTGTCCAAATTCCCTCGGAGTTACGGCGAAAACAGTCTAAGCGTTGATGTTGCTGACTAATTAAAACATATTCTTGTAAGGTATTAAGTGTAATATATTGATGAAACTTATCACCTCGGTCATTTCCTTCTGTGCTGGGAGACAATACTTCTATAATTAAACTGGGGTACTTTTTATAATTTGTAAATTCTCTATCCCTAGCATCGCAAGTCACCATCACATCTGGATAATAATAAATATCGTTAGTTTCAATATAAGCTTTCATATCCGCCATATATACCCGACAGCCAGTGCCTCGGACATGATTTCTCAGCAGAGAAGCTAAGTTAAGAGAAATTGTAACATGAGCATCGCTTGCGCCTGCCATGTCATAATCATAAACTTCATAAATATATCCCTTCACATATTCATGTTTAACCGGACTATTTTCTTCAAAAGCCAGATACTCTTCTGGGGACATATAATTTTGACTTGGATTGGCAACCATGACTGAAGCTGGATATTTTTTATACGAATATTGTACCTAAAATCTTTATATAAAATAAGCCGCTAATCCTATAAAAACTAACAACTAAAAACTAACAACTATCAATCCATATTACCAAGGACTCCCAATCATAGTAAAAGCAGACCAATAGTAAGGATGAGACAAGTCTAAACTGCTTAAAGAATTCGCTACTGGGGATGATGTAATCTCATCAAGAGATTGATTGGCTATAAGCTGAGTTTCGATCTCTTCAACAGTCCCTTGAATCATGGCTAATTGAGCTTTTCGTAACGCCCCCGCCTTAATTGGACTCCCATCCAAATGACGATAAAACTCACTCATCAACGCCAAAGTTCCTCTATCATCAACATACCACAAACTCGCTAAGGCAGTTTTCACTTGCGCTTGTACCGCTAAGCCTGCAAACCCCATTTCTGCTTTTTCATCTCCTACCGCCGTCCGACAACTGGAAAGAACAAGCATTTCAAGTGGAGAATTTGACAATAAAGAGGTTCTTAATTGATTGAACTTTAACTGTTCATCTTGCCAGAGTTGAATATAAGATTCATCCGGATTTTGCCTAGAAAAATCACTATGAGTCGCGAGATGAATAATCGAATAAGAATTGTTTTGACGCTGATTCATTAAGTTGTCACGAGTAAACTCTTGATTGAGAAAAGAATCACCTAGCCAGCGTCTTTGAGTAATTATTTCAAGTTCAATCGGAACGTTAGGTAAAGGTTCAAGTTGTGTAAATTCACTTGCCCCCATGGCTAAAACTTCAGTATTTGCAAGAGAGCTATAATTGGTATTAATCAAACTCACACTCGGAATTAAACTGAGGCTATATTTCTCAATTAAAAACTGTTCGCCATCATGTATTGCTGCGATTGGTAATCCCCGTAATCCCCGATCTAAACTGAATAATATTGTATCAATATTGGCTTGTTTTAAATGAGCGTCAATTGGACGAATTAACCAATCATAAAGCTGTTGTGCTGGCTTTAAATAACGTTGAGACATCCGAGGATTTGCGACTTCCTGATGAAACTTTCTCGCTACTTTTAATAATTCTTCTCGTGGCACTTCAACGCGGTAAAATAAAGGTTGACTCTCACTTGTAAATATAACCAACTCTAGTTGATTATTTGCCAACGTTACATAAACAATGGCTGAACGAGTTCCGGTTTTTTGGGTAATATCATCTAAGACATTTCGGACATCTTCAGTCGTTAAATCTGTCTCAGCAAAATCTTCACCAAAGTGATCGGCAAATTCTTGATTGCGACTAGATTCTATACGGGTAACAGCATCAGCAGAAGCAATAGATAACGGACTGATAGCAGCAAGATTTAAGCTATTAATATTATCTGAATCTGAACTCAAATTATCACCATCAGTATCAGAAGATGCCTGTATGTCTGTTTCCACTGTATTGACACGATTGACTCGCAATAAATCTGATTCTCCTGTTTGTTGAGATAAATAAATAGATTCTTCCTCAGAAATAACTAATGTTTGAGTTGAATTATTAGAGAGATTGGTTGAATCATAATTATCTGAATTTGAGATAGATTCTTGATTAATAATAGTATCATAATTACTCTCTTGAATCTCAGTTTGTGGATTAGAATCTCCTTCTTGATTAATAATTGTACCGGGATTACCATCTTGAGTTGCGGTTTGATTTCCTACATTAACTTCACCGCCTGCATTATTTTCAATTGTAGCGGTTCCTTCTTCTGTAATAGCCGTTTGACTATTGACATTAATATCGTTTCCGGCAGTATTATTAATACTCGCATTCCCCTGTTGTGTAGTGGCGGTTTGATTATTGACATTAATATCATTCTCAGCGGTATTCTCAATACTAGCATTGCCCTCTTGTGTTCTGGCAGTTTGATTATTGACATTAATATCATTCTCAGCGGTATTATCAATGGCTGAATTACCATTATTTGTCTCAGCGGTTTGATTGTCTGTATTAATATTATTCTCGGCGGTATTACTAACACTAGCATCACCATTATTCGTCTCAGCGGTTTGATTGTCTGTATTAATATTATTCTCGGCAGTATTATCAATTGCTGAATTACCATCCGAAGCTATAGCCGTTTGATTGTCTGTATTAATATCATTTCCGGCTGTATTCTCAATTGTTGAATCCCCTTCTTCCGACTCTACCGTTTGATCTTCGGTATTAATATTATCTGTTGCTTCAATATCAATTCCCCCTGCATCGCCTTCACTCGAACTTGATGTAATATCTTCTGTGGTGACAGAACCATCTGTGGCAGTAATTTCAATAATTCCGGCACTATCTGTACCAATAGAAGAAACATTTCCAGTCGCTATATTCTCACCATTAATAATAATATTACCACTCGGCCCGTTATCTGCTTGAGTGGTAACAGATTCTGTGGATATACTACCTTCACTATTAATAATTAAATTACCACTTTCGGTTTGACCAAAAGAAGTTACATTTTGAATAGTAATATTTCCGGGAGCAGAAAGGGTAATATTTCCGGCTGTCCCTTGCTCAGAAAAGGTCTGTAAATCACCTAAAATATTGATACTATTCTGGCTATCGCTATTAATTGTAATATCGCCGCCGCGTTGTAAACCCTGTGAAAGAATACTTTGAGTTTCGATATGTCCGGCTGCATCTAAACTGATATTTCCTCCTGTTCCTTCCTCTGAAGAAGAAAGTAGGCTAGAGGTTGTGATTTCTCCCTGTTGAGAGTTAATGCTAATATCCCCACCTCTACCATCGTCTGTTGAATCAGAGCTAAGATCACCTACACGAATATGACTCAATGCATTTAAAGTAATATTTCCTCCGTTTCCACTAGCAAGAGAGCGAAAGAAACCACCCGTGGTATTAATTTCTCCATTAGTACTCTCAAGGGTAATATTTCCTCCATTTCCTTGAATAGAATTATTGGTAATCTCAATCTCGCTATTAGTACTCTCAAAAGTGCTATTTTCATCACTTTCAAAATCTGCCGTAACTGGGTCAGCAGAAAGAGAGGAAGTAGTAAATTCTACTTTGAATCCGGTCGAATAAATATCACCTGTTATAATATTTTCTTGTGCAGTTATAAAGACATTTCCGGCAGTTCCATTAGTGGTAGATGATTCTAATATACCCCCAGTGGTGTCAATTGAACCATTGGTACTTCTCAGGGTAATATCTCCACCTATATCTGCACCGAATGAATTAGATTTTATATCACCTGTAATAATATTCCCTGGAGCAGTTAAGGTGACATTTCCTGCAATTCCACCACTATTAGAAGAGTTTAATAAACCACCAATTGTATTAATTTCACCTGTATTGCTGCTGAGATCAATATCTCCACTTTGACCATAAAATGAATTAGAACTTATATTACCCGTTGTAATATTTTCGCGAGCAGTTAGTGTAATATCTCCTGCATCTCCATCACTAACATTTGCTGAATCTAATAAGCCACCTGTCGTATTAATATCGCCGTCAATACTCTCTAGCGTAATATTTCCAGTCGTACTTGTCGCTGCCGAAGAAGAAATGGCATTGCTTGTACTGAGAGTACCTTCAGCAATGATATTACCCTGAGCGGTAACACTAATATCCCCATTATTAAAGGTGGTAAACTCAGTAATTGTAATTCCTTGGTTGGGAGAATTTAAAAATGCACCACCGCTGCCTGTCGTACCTTCTAGGGTATTAATGTTCAGATGAATCGGATTAATTTCTGAGCCAATAGTACCAGTGTCTTTTGTCTGAAAACTGCCTGAGTTTGCTGTAATCAATGAATCATTTGCAGCCGATATTATATTACCGCCACGAGCATCAACGCTAACATTTCCAGTTGTTTGTATGTTAGCAATTGTAATATCACCGATATTTTCAACCTCTCCAAAATTTCCAATAAGGAGTCGAATATCTCCTGCCCCTGCATTCAATACTGTATCGGGTTGCATGATGATATTTCCAGTGCCTGATTCTCTGTATTCTGGATTAGCACCGCCTGCATTTGCTGTTAAATTAATATCTCCATTACTTGCCGAGGTATCAATATCGGCGTTAATATTAATATTGCGTCCGGCTCTAAGTTCTAAAACAGAGATTGAATCGGATTCAATGGCTTGATTGAGGGTAATATCATTGTGAGCATCTAAGATCACTTCATTCCGTTGATTACTAATTAAATTAGCATCAGAATTTATACTCGCTTCGGGATTATTATTCGTAAATGGATTATCTTCACCGTCCGAGGTAATGGTTAGATTCCTAGAACTAATTTCTCCCCACTCAATACTACCGGAATAGGCTTGAATATTTAAGTTTCCTGGAGTTCCATAAGAACTAGAATAATTAATTTCATCTGTATCAATATCACCAACTTCACTAATAATATTAATGTTACCGCCATTTCGATCTCCGGAGGAATTGACATTAGGTACTGTAATACGGTTAAAAGCTTCGATAGAGATATTCCCCCCATCTCCAAAATAAGAACTAGAATCTAATGAACTATATACATCACCTACCGTATTAATTTCACCAGTATTACTGTTAAGTGTAATATTTCCACCTCGTCCACCGATATCATTCTCAACAATACCATAAGAACTAGAAGAAATACCGCTTGTAGTAATATCGCCTTCTGCTTTCAGCGTAATATTTCCGCCATCTCCATCATAGCCAGTAGCGTTCAATGAACCACTTATAGTATTGATTTTCCCAGTATTACTATTAAGTGTAATATCTCCTCCATTTGTACCAGTTGAAGAAGAAGAATCAATATAGCCTGTCGTGATATTACCCTCAGAAGTAAGAGTAATATTACCTCCCTCTTCCCCAAATGAAACAGCATCTAACGAACCATCTTTAGTATTAATTTCTCCTGTATTACTATTGAGTGTAATATCTCCACCCCTACCTTCGCCATAGGAATTAGAGAAGATATAACCTGTAGTAATATCTCCTGCGGCAGTGAGAGTGATGTCGCCTCCATCCCCCTGAGAAGAATAAGAATATAAGTAATAATTTGTAGTATTAATTTCTCCTGTATTACTATTGAGTGTAATATCTCCACCCCTACCTTCGCCATAGGAATTAGAGAAGATATAACCTGTAGTAATATCGCCTTCGGCGGTTAGAGTGACATTACCTCCATTTCCACCAATATTTAAATATTCATAATTATAATAATATTCATCATAATATTCATCATAATATTCATATTCATTATAAACTTCTTCTCCTGAAAAAGATAATAATAAACCTTCTGTAATATTTATATTTCCGCTACTGTTTAACGTAATATATCCCGCATTTTTCTCATCATAAACAGCGGTTGAGATATCTTCTAAAACCGTCAAATTACCCTCGACATTTAGGTTGATGTCACCGCCGCCTGTTGTAGAAATTCCTGTAAATTCTTCACTAACATTCCCAATCGTTAAATCTGAGTTATTTTCAAGAAATATTCCCCCACTTCCAGCAACCGCTTCCAGGTTTTCAAAATCTAACAATACAGGATTATCTACTGTACCAATACTCCCTGTTTCTCCGGTTTGAAATAAGACAGTTTGCGCTGTAATTAATGAATTATCACCTATTCGATTAATATTACCTTCTTTCGTTTCGGCTGTCAGAGAACCTTCTGTAGTTAATTGGTTAAAATCAATATCTTGTGCTGCTATAATTTCCAGGTTTTCAGTTTCGGCTGTCAGTTGATTAATCGTGATCTTATTATCTGAATTTATAAATACATTTCCGCTAAGATTCTCTCCTGTTGTATTAATATCGCTTTCAATAATAGTAAAATTACTACTGAAAATATTAACAGTTCCGCCTGTATTATTATCTGAAACGTCAAATATTCCCGCTGCTATTGTAGTTCCGGCTTCTTCTGGTATAATTGTATCTGAGTTTTGTAAGATTACCTGACCATTACTAATAACAACGCTATTGGCAGAATAGTTATTATCACCGCCTGTTAATAATTCCGGTAAGGATAAGGGAGTGATGGGATAGTTTTGCGATGATGTTTCTAAAGGAGTAATTTCTAAGTTTAATAGTTGTCCTTCTTGGGAAATACGAACGAAGTTTTCACCTTCAACTGCTGCGATGGTAATTTGTCCGCCTGGAGTTGATAATTCTCCGGTATTTATCACAGTACCACCCAGTAATGTTAGGTTACTGCCTTCTGATAAAGTGAGATTTGCTTCGTTTAATATTACGCCAGGTTGGGATATATCAAAGTTATAGCCGCTGGGTGTACCAATTAAGGTAGAATAGTTATTATCGCCGACAGCATTAAACCAGTTTTGACCAAATTGAATGCCTGTAGCGGTGGTCACTGTAAAGTTAGCGGGAAGATTTAAACTGGCATTCGCGCCAAAAATAACGCCTGCTGGGTTGATTAAAAATAGGTTGGAGTTACCGCCTGTAATTTGAATTAAACCATGAATAATTGAGGCATCTCCACCTGTAACCCGTCCGAGAATGTTGCGAATATCGGGGTTAGAAATGAAGTTAGCCGTTTCTCCGTTTTCTAAACCAAACTTTTCAAAGCTATGAAATAGGTTTTCACTATCATTACTGAGAGAACCCCCTTCAATATCGTAACGGTTGCCATTATTATTAATTTGAGTTCCAGTGCCATCCGAAGCCGGGGTGATAGATTGAGCCGAGACAGAATATTGATGCAAACACAGCGTAACCGTTGCTCCAATTAATTGAAGCCCGAACAGGTTCGGAACAATTCTCATAGGAAAGCAGGGTTTTAAGTGTAGGAATTAGATGCCCCTGAGCTACCTATATCATCCATTTAGTTGTGAGAAAATCGTTTAAAAACTCAATGCTACCCTAATAAGGTCTAAAAGAATGTTGACTGAGACCTAACTAATATTCATACTATATATAGTATAGCAAGTTTGGCTGGATTGACAAAAGTATTTTTGAAATAGATCATTGAATATATGATTTTAAACAACTGCGTTCGCGCAGCGTGGCATAAGCCGTATCGCTTAAACTACAACTTAAATGCACTGAGATGGCTTATGCATACTTTTGTTTTTTTGTCAATATCCCCCTCTCAGGAAGATTTTCAAGATACCTTATTTCTTTTTACCTTTAAATCTACTTAAACTGAGCTGTGTTGCGAGAATTCAGTGATAACTTATCGATAGAATCAGGGTTTGAAGAAAATACAAATAATAATTTAATTTTTTAGGGCACATTTCCCCTAATCATACCTTATAACTATGTTGTGGAATTATTCTACAAGATTCACCGGTGAGCTGTCAACCCCTATAAATTCGTTGAAAAACTGCCTGTAATATTTCGTTACAATGTCACTAAACTTTGACAATTATATTGATTTTAAATGTTTTACCTTTTTGAAGTTAAGCAAAAGTTATTCAATACACAGCAGGAGACATATCTTTAACTGATGATATAGCAGCAGACTGTATTGCCTATAGCAAGATTGCCTATTTCCTATAAATAAGAACACCAATCACTCCAACTCCCGGCATATAATTTTCCGGTTTTAACTCCGGCTAATTCCATCGACCATAAATTCACACAAGCCGTTACTCCAGACCCACAATAGACAATTATTTCATCAGCCTGATTATATTCAGACCAACGGGATAACTGTTCTGTTTGTTTAACGTTTCCCGCTTCATCTGAAACCTCTTTCCAAGGTAAATTTACCGCCCCCGGAATGTGGCCGGCAACGGGGTCAATGGGTTCATGTTTACCGAGATAGCGATCGCGTTCGCGAGAATCTATTACAATAGTATTATCTAAATCTTTACGAGCTTTGACTGAATCGATGTCTACCACCATTTCTGGATGCAATTTAGGGGTAAATTGACCGGGTTTTGCAATAGGAATATCTGCGGTAACGGGATATCCTGCGGCTTGCCAAGTAGAAAACCCGCCATCGAGTAACGTCACTTTCTCATGCCCGAAATAACGCAACAACCACCACAAGCGGGAGGCAAAAGCAAACCGAGAGTCATCATAAGCCACCACAAGCGTTTCGCCGAAATTGACTCCTATTTTTTCTAATTTTGCTGCCAATATATTAACATCGGGCAAGGGATGACGACCGCCATGTTCTTTAACTGGACTGGATAAATCTTGATTTAAATCGAGATAAAATGCCCCCGGAATATGACTCTGTTGATATTGTTGTTGTCCCTGTTGAGGGTTAGCCAAGGCAAAGCGACAGTCAACGATAACAATATCGCCATCATTAAGATGTTCAGCTAAATACTGCGGAGAAATAACAGGAGCCGTCTGATTCATGAAAATTGCGTTAAACTCATCTTTAGAGTTGAGTTAATATTGTGTCACATCTATTTGAGGAAACCGCCACCTATCTCAAAACTGACGTTGTTCCAATCGCGAACGAGATTGATTATACACCGAAGTTATTGCGACAAGCGGTTGAAGGATTGGGGAATTTAGGCGTATTAGGATTAAGAATTCCACAAAACTTAGGGGGCTTAGCGGTTAACTCTCGAACCTTTAGTCAATTTCAAGAATTAATTGCACGATATTCTGGAACATTAGCATTTTTGCAGACTCAACATCAAAGCGCAAGTGCAATGCTGAGCCAAAGTTCAAATACAGCTTTACAGCAAGCCTATTTACCGTTAATGAGTTGTGGAAAAGTCAAACTGGGGATAGGTTTTTCTCAACTCAGACGACAAGGAAACCCGACTCTGACGGCGACGGAAATTGAAGGGGGTTATCTTCTCAATGGTTTAGTGCCTTGGGTGACGGGATGGGATATTTTCGATCAATTTATCGGGGCGGCAAGTTTACCGGATGGCAAGGCTGTATTTGGACTGTTACCTTTACAAACGACTCAGCAGTCTGAAGGTAAAGTTGAGGTGAGTTTACCGATGTCGTTGTCTGCAATGACGGCAACGAATACGGTATCTGTGACGTTTACGCAATGGTTTTTACCGGAAAAACAGGTGGTGTTTATTAAACCTGTCGGTTGGATAGAACAGCGCGATCGCCATAATCCATTGAAAGCCAGTTTTTTTGCGTTAGGATGTGTTCAAGCTGGGATTGATGTGTTAGAAGCGGCATACGAAAAGAAAGGATTTGAATTTATTCAAACTGCGATTAATGCTTTTTCGGCTGAACTCAATCAATGTCGCTATCAGATTTTACAAGCGATTGATAATCCTCATCTTACCTTAGCGCAAAAGTATCAACTCCGAGGTTGGGCGATTGAGTTAGCGGTACGTTGCGCCCATGCTGGAGTCACGGTATCGAGTGGTGCGGCTAATTTAATTGATCATAGCGCTCAACGGGTATATCGGGAAGCCTTGGTATTTACGGTTTCAGGACAAACCACAGGTTTAATGGAAGCGACGTTAAACCATTTAGTCCGATCTCCTGACTCAATTCAGATTGTATAGAAAATTGCGGCAAAAGGGAATAGTAAATGAGGTGAGCGTCTCAAGATTTTGATAAATGTTGAGGCTTTTTACCTATGGTTTGAAATTAAAAAACTTTTGATGACTTCACCGCAATATGAAGGCTATTCAGTTCATCCCATTACGGTCAGACTTCGAGAGAAGTTTGGCAAGACTAATATTTATAACCGCCCCTCTAAAGGTTTATTAACCAAAGCAACGGGGTTTATTCAAGGGTATGATTTTACCCTCAATCCTTATCGAGGATGTCAATATGGCTGTAGTTATTGTTATGCTGCCGCCTTTAGTCCGAATTCCAAAATGCGACAAGATTGGGGGAATTGGGTGATTGTCAAACAAAATGCCGTTGAACTATTAGAAAAAGAGTTAAAACGATGGCATAAAAAATATCCAGATCAATCTCCTAAAATTTATATGAGTAGTGTGACTGATCCTTATCAACCGATAGAATCAAAAGAACAAATTACTCGGCAATTACTCGCGGTTTTAGTTGAATATCAACCGCAATTAGTCATTCAAACCAGAAGCCCGATGATTGTTAGGGATTTAGATCTATTGCAGCAATTTAAACAGTTACGAATTAACATGAGTATTCCCACCGGCAGTGAACGGGTAAAAAGAGATTTTGAACCCCAGTCACCCAGTATTAAATCTAGATTTAATGCAATGGGAAAACTAAAATATAATCTTCCTTTTAATGCTGAAAGTCAAGTTTATTTCACGATAACAGTCACACCCTTATTACCCATTTTTCCAGAAGATGCAGCAAAGTTTATCTTTCAATTAGAAATTGCAGATAGAGTCGTTATTCAAGGGTTTCATCAACATAAAAAACAATCTTTAACTGCAAGTACTCGGAAAGAAGCCATCGCATTACAGCAAAAATATAGTTGGTGGTATGACAATGAAGAATCTCAGTATTTAAATTTCAAGCAAAGTTTAGAAGCAATGCTTGGTGATGTCGAAATTATTGAAGGAAAACCAGGGTTTAGTTATGATTAATTTACTCAAAAAAGGATGGCTATCTTATCAGTTTTCTGCGGCAATGAAAAAAGGCGATCGCAGACAAGCTACAAAACTATTGAGACAACTTAAAAATCACGGAATTAGCCTATCTTGGCAGCAACATTTATATCGAGATTATTTAAGTCTAAAACTGACATTAGAACAACAAGATAAAAGTATTCAAAATCTGAATAAAAAAGTTGAAACAATTGATTTAAAATCTAATACGTTAAATATCCCCTCAGATTTCTTAGGTGATGACTCTATTTTATTGCCAGATTCAAAAGTAATTCAAAATATTATTCAAGATTTTAATATCATTAAACACAATGCTTCGATGTTGCAATGTACAGGAATTGACCCAATAGTTTTTGATGAAATAGAAACCCATTTAGCAGATTTTATTCAAACAGAACTCAATCAATATTGTAAAAAATCTAATTTTAAAACGTTACTTAATGATGCCGTTCAAGATCTGAATAAATTAAAATCTGGGCAAGATCCGAGTTACAGCTTTGAATTAAGTCCTCATATTTATTTAATGCGCTATTTCTTGGAACATATTTATTGTGCTTATTTAGCCTGGTTTCTAATTTATCAATCTGGACAATTACCCACTCATCTTAATATTTTAGATATTGCGGCTGGCCCCAGTACTGTTGCTTATGGCTTAGATTTATTCTTAGAAACACTTCAAAAACGCATTGATTTACCCACGACGCAAATTTCGTATTATTCCTTAGAAAAACAAGATAAATTTCAATATCGAGGCTTACAGTTTTGGCGTAGATATATCGAACAAAAACAAAATCCCAGTAATATCTATTTTCGCTTTGATACTCAAGACTTCTTTAATAACCCGGAAAACTTTAAAAAAATTCCCCATCAGTTCTTTGACTTTGTTGTTATTTCTCATTGTCTGTTTTACGATCTTCAAACTCGAAGTAAGTTTAATATTATATTTAATCAAGTATTTTTAAAAAGTCTAAAATCAGACGGCTTTGTTTTATTGATTATTCAGGATAAAAAACTCTTCCAAGCCTACAATTTAAATCCTTGTGAACATTCAGATCAAGAATCAGAAATTATTGATAACTTACTCGCTGCAATGGGATTAAAATTAGTTTGGTATAAATATTTATCTTCAACAAATCAAAGAGGTGCAATGAAAGGTCGTGAATTTGCTAAATTTGCCGATGATTATTTGCCGCCTCAATTAAAAATGAGTCAGCTAGCTAATAAATATTTAGGACTTAAATATAACTTAAATTACAAATTAGATGACTATGTAATATTAGCTCAAAAATCATAAATAAATCAATTATAATTCATAACATGGAGATGATGTAATGGGAATTTTAATGATAAATTCTGTCCCTTCTTCCACAGTAGAATCATATTCAATTTGACCTTTATGAAGTTCTGTAATAATATGATAACTATTTGATAATCCAATACCCGTCCCTTGACCCACAGGTTTAGTTGTAAAAAACGGATCGAATATTTTATCTTTGATTTTATCCGGAATTCCGACTCCATTATCGCGAATATAAATCGCAACCCAATCTGAATTAATCAGAGATGTTTGAATCCGAATTTGCTTATCTTCTGTTTTTTTAGCCTTGAGGGAGCCTGTGCTTGCACGTAGTGCATCAATTGCATTTTCTAATAAATTAAGAAACACTTGATTGAGTTTTCCTGGATAACAGTAAACCCTAGGCAAGCTATTATATTCTTTAATAATTTCAATTTGACTATTTTCGCCTTTTTGTAGCCGATTATTTAAAATCAATAACGTATTCTCAATCCCTTGATGTAAATCAACTTCTTTTAATTCTGCTTCATCCAACCGGGAGAAATTGCGTAAAGATAACACAATATTTTGAATCCGCTGACTCCCTACTTTCATCGACTCTATAAGCTGTTGAAAATCGTCTTTAAGATAATCTAAATCAATCTCTTCAATCAGATCCTGAATCTCTTCTGTCGGGTCTGGATAATATTCTTGATAGAGATAAATTAAATTAAATAGATCTTGAATATAATCTTCTGCATGAACAATATTAGCTGAAATAAAGTTTACCGGATTATTAATTTCGTGAGCAATTCCCCCCACCATCTTCCCTAAACTCGACATTTTTTCAGTTTGAATCACTTTAGCCTGAGTCTGCTTTAACTGTTTTAGCGCCTTTTTTAATGTCTTCGTTTGTTTAGTGAGTTTAATTTCTAGATTCTTACGTTCAGTAATATCCTGAGCAATTCCGGCTGTCCCCATCACTTGCTTATTCTCATCAAAAATAGGCGTTTTATAAGTTTCAATCCAGTGAGTATTTCCCGTTGAATCAACCATTTTTTCCTCAATTTGCTGACGCTGACAGGATTGCATTATATTGAAGTCATCCTGACGATAAGCTTCAGCTAATTCAACCGGCCAAAGATGATAATCCGTTTGACCAATAATCTCTTCACAAACCACTCCACACGCTTCTGCAAAGGGTTCATTCACTGCAATAAAGCGGCTATCTTCATCTTTCAGCCATGCAATATGAGGAATATTATCCAAAATTGATTTAATCTGAGATTGCTGTTGCTGTAGCCTAGCTTCAGCTTGTTTACGCTCCGTAATATCCCGTAGAATACCCTGAAGTCCGATAACATTCCCGTGATTATCTTTGACTGGCCAGACATTCGACATCACCCAGTGCCATTCTCCAGATTTTCTCAGATAACGAAACTCTATCCCCGTTACATTTTTACCCGTTTCTATCACTTGATTAATAAACTTCATCAAATTAGGTAAATCATCAGAATGAACTAACGGACAAAAAGATTGACCCAGCCACTCGCCAACAGGATAACCAAACATCTGTTCAAATACAGGAGAAATATAGGTAAGAGTGCTATCAAGATCAGAACTCCAAATCAGGTCATTTGCATTTTCAACTAAGCGGCGAAATTGAGCTTCACTTTCAACTAAAGCGGACTCTGCTTGTTTGCGTTCAGTGATATCTGTAATATATCCACTCCACATAATTACACCATCGGATTGTTTTTCGGGTTGAGAGGTTCCTTTTAACCATTTTTGTTGTCCGCAAGGCAAAATAATCCGCCATTCATATTGCCAGCGTTGTAGAGTTTGAGCCGACTCAATAACTTTTTGTTCTAAAGGATAATCATCTTCAGGATGAACAACACTAAATAGTAATTCTGGATTTTGTTGAACTTGTTCGGGTTCAAAACCATAAACCTCTTTTACTCCCTGAGAAATGTACGGAAATGATCTTTTACCATCAGGTTCGAGGCGAAATTGATAAATTACCCCAGGTACATTATTAATCAGTTTCTCAAGTTGTACAGGAGATTGAAAAATATCGACAATTGCTGAATTTAAATTACTCAAATTAGGAGTTTCTGCGAATGCTATATAGTCTTTCATTATTTCCATTCGTAACGAAGCTTGAATTGCGGTCAATATAATTGAATGATGATCTCAATTTTAATTCACTAATCTATTTATAGATTCAATGGAAAATATATGATTCAATGATTATTAGCCCTAAAAATATCCTTAAATCAAGCTTAAACCAGTTATAGAAGCGTAACAACTGTATTTATTCTAGTTTTTATCAATGTATACGGTATAAAAAGCAACATAAGTTGATGAATACGATGAAGTGATGGAATAAGGTTAAGGCTGATAGCCCTATGGCTGGTGATACAAACCTAATAAATAGAGGAAATAAGGAAGTTGAATTGCTAGTTATTAGTTATTAGTAATGAGTTATGGCTGATTAGTTATGAGTTATAACGATTAAAATTAAAACGTGCCGATTAACAACTAACAACTAAAAACTAAAAACTACGAGTTGAAGCAATCTGAAGATTTACGATGATGTAAATAAAATGGGATAATACTCATCATACAAAATTTAATCATTAACGATGAGTAAAATTGAACAATTGATTGCGATCGCAGAAGATCAGTTAACCGAATACAGTACAGATGCCCGTAAAATAGAGAAAATGCGCCGTAAATTTGGCTTTCTAGTGCCTTATCCTGAACAACTTGCCATTCGCAATCAAATTGAAACTGAAATGCCTCAAAACTTCTTTGCCAAGCTGGTGGAGGAAAACCGACAAACGGTGGCTTTGCCATTCTGGGGAATTGGGGGACTGGGTTTACTATTCGGCATCTCCTTTCAACAACCCTTTGATCTGATTGCTACAGCGATTGGTTTCTACGCCGCTTTTCAAATTCAGAAATGGGGTTGGCGACTCGAAGCCCAGCGTTTAGTGATTAAAACGTTAGATGCTATCGAAGCAGATATGCAAGCCTCAAAGGTCGAGAAAGCCTCTTAATCGATTCAGTTATACATTAATCATCGCGACAGGAAGCGAATCAATCTAACAGTCCTGTCGTTTTTTTTATCAATATTATCCGCTGCGATATCCCATTTATTATGGGTGAGTGAATACAAACAAGGGTAAGTTGTGATTGAGATCATTGTTGAATTGTTAAAGTCTTCAATATTACTATAGTTTGTTATGACTTTACAAAAGCTTCACTTTGAATTGGGCTAATATTTACAGAATCATTACATAAATATCTGTGTATTTACGAGGGTTCAGTGTTAACTTAGTAAATGAAGATACGTCAGATTACAGATGTATGAACAACCGAATCTTTGAGCTTCTGTTTTTACAATAAATGTACGATAAATCGGATATATTATCTCATCTACCATTATCAATATTGTCTGCAACAAATATATTGCTATTACACATTCTCAATTCTTTTATTTCAAGTTTAAAAAAGCAATGATTGTTTCAGACCGTCAAATCACTGATTAATCCTAGAAATAACTCACCCTGTTTCTAGTAATTCACCCCTGACACACCCTAATAAAATCACATGAAATTTATCAACGTTCCTAGCTCATTAGAAGTTAGCTTAGATTCAGCCGCTCAAGTTGCAGAAAAATTACTTAAAAACTTAGCAACCGCTCAACATTTTTCTCAAGTGATCGCCACAGCATTCGAGGAAGATGTTAATACAGAAAAAGTAGAATATTTACGTAAAGCTTGGGCAGCGGGAGATTTCAGCCATTTACCAGAAGTCGAAATTCGCTCAAGTATTGATATTAATCGCGGCGCTGGAGCATTTTCTAAAAATACAAATAAGATTTATTTAGCAGAAGAATATGCCGTTTTACATCGCAATCATACAAGCGCGATCGCGGATATTTTACTCGAAGAAACCGGACATTGGGTTGATGCTCAAATTAATACAGAAGAAGCACCCGGAGATGAAGGAGCGATTTTCTCTGCTTTAGTTCGAGGTAAAATTCTCGATCCCTATCAACTGCATGAACTTAAAACTGAAAACGATCATGCCACCGTTATTTTAGATGGAGAAGAAATAGAAATTGAACAAGCTATTGTCGATTTTGAAGGAGATATTGTAGAAGTTGATCCATTAAATTTATGGCAAACCAATACAAAAATTGCTTATTCTTGGGGAAGTTCAGATAGTTTCCTGCAAATCTTTGAAGAAGAACAAGATGTTACCCTCTCTCGAGATATTACCCTCAGTAATCCTCAGGATTGGGATCAGTTAAATAACTTAGACTTTCTATCTGCTGGTACAACCGTTGATAGTCATTTTCTGTTCTTTAAAAATCCCACTCCAGGCACTGAAAGGATTGTAACGGCAACCATCACTTTCGATCAACCGATTGTGGGTTTCATGGGCGATCCTCAAATTATTAATCCTACAAATGACTTATTTCTATCTTATTCTGTTCAACCTTTAAATAATGGTGGCACTTTAGATGTAGGCGCACCCAGTAACGATGTTGTAGAGATTTTAGGAGAAAATCAAAATATCTTACAAGTGACTTTTGAGAATACTTCAGCAGTCGAACCGTTGCGGATTTTAACATCTTCTAATGCTGTTATTCCAGAACCGACACCAGAACCGACACCCACACCTAACTCAGACCCCATTCGCATCGAAGCCGAAGACTTAATCTTAGACAACTATAATTTAGAGTCGGGTGATTATGCCTCAGGTGGAGAATTCCTCAGAGTTGGCAGCAACGGCGATACAGGCACAGCAACTCACACTTGGAATGGGTTAGGGGGAAGCTACGAATTAA
>JBARXJ010000070.1:0-4570 GCA_049647265.1 Microcoleaceae cyanobacterium | reverse complement strand
CTTGAGAGTTTTGATATAACTGTGCATTTTCAATGGAAATTGCGGCTTGAGAACATAACAGTTTTAACACTTCTATTCGTTCTTCGGTAAAGGCTGCAATTGTGAGATTATTTTCTAAATATAGAATCCCTAAAAGTTGACCTCGATTCTTTAAGGGTAAGCATAATAAACTTTGTGGATGCTGTTGCAGGAAATAAGGGTCTGATGCTAGTTGTGTTTGAGAGGAAACCTGTTCAATATTTAGGGGTTTTAAGCTACGTTTAACAGAATTAATAATACTCTGAGGAATATCTAAGCTTTCTTCTACAGGTATTGATTGTTTGATTAGATTTGTATAATCTTCTTCATTATAATTATGAGTAGAAACGGCTTCAACTGTTAATTGTGACTCTTGAGATAATATCAAAACCCCTTTTGTTGCGCCAGCATTTTCTATCATGACTTGCATTAAGTGAGTTAGGAGTTGATTTAATTCTATTTCACTCGATAAAGCTTGGGATGCTTTAATAATACTGGTAAAGTCTAGTGCTTCTGAAATGCCCGTTGTATTGCTACTATTTGTGGCTTGAGTATGACTGATTGAATTTCCTAAACTGGCAATCGTTTTAAAGGGATTTAAACTAATTTTTTGCTGCTCTAAAATTGGTGCAAGTAGTTGAGGATAACGTTGCTCTAAATCCTTTGTTTTTGCTTTTGCACCCCAATGAGCATAACAATAGTAAGCTTCTATCATATAAGTTTGAGCAAATTTTTCTTTACCCCATTCTAGATAGAATTTAGCTGCCAGTTCATTTGCTAAGGCTTCTTCTTGAAGATATTTATTTTCTTTTGCCCCGGAAATCGCTTTATCATAAAGTTCCATAGCCTCTAATTTTTTATCCAATACTCGACACTTTTCTGCTTCAACCAAGTTAATCTTATGTTGGTGATTCATTGGGGCAGAATCAGCCCAATCAGCTAAAATAACTTGATATTTTTCTACCAAAATTAGTGTATTTTCTTGCTCTATTCCTGACTGTTTAGAGCTGAGCATCACAGAAGTTAAACTTGCATAGAAATAAAATATTGAAATCTGTAATGTTCCTGCCAAAGCCGCTAAATGCAGATGAGCTTGAGTGATATATTCCTGAGCTAGATTATAGCGACCAAAAGTATAGGCAAGTATTAGCTTAAAAATATAGAGCACAGCATAAGCTGTATAATCATTCTCTTGATAATGCTTCGGCAGCATTACTGTTTCATCATAGTTTATACCACGAATAATATCGGGCTTATCACTGAATTCTATCCAGTTTTGCACCATTTGCTGCTTCATTTTCAAGTAAACTAGAGAAGAATTTTGCTGAATACTGATTAAAAGTGGGCAATATTTTTCTATTTCTATTGCTATATTATCGAGAGATACTCCAGCAAAAAAGTTATCATCAATATATCGAGCAATACTGTAACCAGCATGGAGAAAATCACCAGTTTCTATACCCGTAAGATAGCTGTCTCTTGTAGTAGAGAGAGTTGCTCTTAACGGTTCTTGACGATGTTGAAGAGCCGCAGCAAACCAAAGCAGAGTCAGGGACTTATATTCTCTGGCATCTAACTGATTAAGTATATTTAGCGCTACTTGCCCAAAACGATAACCTGTTTTGATATCTCCTGAAAAAGCAGAGAGAACCATACCATAACCGATATAACCCATGGTTGAGGCAGGTGCATTACCAAATTGCAGAGATAAACTGACCATTTTTGAACAGAGTAGAGGTAGTAAAGCCGGACTAGCTATAAAAATCGGTGAAAACAGCATCGCTAATAATTTCATCGCTGCACTCATCCGGGTATGTTTCATAACAGGCAGATGAATTAATTCCTCTATCTGTTGACCCTGAAGTTGTTGAGCAAGGGTTTGTAATGCTTTATTTGTTAATTCTTCATCGGCTTCAAATGCAAATTCAACCCCCAACTGCATTAAGATATTGTGACCTAGAATAATGGCTTCTTTTATTTGGCTTTGAGCTGTTAATGCACTAATTTTAATTTCGTAAATTTTCACTTTATCAAGTAGAGTTTGAGCTGATTGTAAAACTTGGGCTGACATCATTTCCATTTCCTCAAAATCAGCATTTAAGTAGGCAGTTTCAGCCGCAGCTATATATAGTTTTAGGGTCAATTCATACTGAGTTTCCCAGCAGTTTATGCTTAGTAACTCCAGCCCTACTTTTATAAAGTTTCTGGCGGCTAAATATGCTGTGGAATTTCTAGCTTTTTGTCCTGCTTCTAAGTTCAATTGAGCTAAGGCTTCTCGCTCCTGCGGTGAAATGATTAATGTCTGAGCGCAATTAAAATGTTCAACAATATCAAATAACTTTTCTTCTCTAGCTGCTTCTGATAAATTTTGTTGAAGTAATCGACCAATTGTTAGATGAGTTTTTTGTTTTTTATCTTCTGGAATTAGTGAATAGCTAGCCTGTTGAATGCGGTCATGCAAAAACTTATAACTCACTGAAATATGATTTTTATTCTGAGTTAAATTAATTTCTTCAGTACTATCTGTATAAAACTTATAAGTTTCTGTCGTAGGTAAAATTAGTCCTTCCTTCAACGCCTGCCACAAATTGTTGGCTGTTTCTAATTCAGAGGTTTGCCGTACAATTGCCAAAGTTGCTAAATCAAATTCATGACCTATACAAGCCGCAAACTTTAGTACATCTTGCGTTAAAGAGCTTAATTTATGTAAACGCCCGCTGACAAACTCGACCACATCTTCGCCAACGGCTGCTAATTTCACTTTGGCTAAGTCACATTGCCAAAAACATTCTTGAGGATTAAAGTAAATTAATCCATCCTCATATAATGCTTTTAAAAACTGGGTTGCAAAGAAAGGATTTCCTTTGGTTTTTTGATAAACTGCTTGAGTTAAGGGTGAAGCCTGCTGTAGTGAACAATGTAATGTATCTGCAATGAGTTGATTTAAATCATGTTGATGTAAAGGTGTTAATGTTATCGTATTAATAATTATTTGATTTTTCTGAATTTCATTTAACGTTAACATCAACGGATTTGCTAGATTGACTTCATTGTCTCGATAGGCTCCTATTAAGAGTAAATATCCTTGATTTGCTTCACTCATTAACAGTTTAATTAGGTTTAATGAAGCCGAATCTGCCCATTGTAAATCATCTAAGAATATCACTAAGGGATGATATGCAGTGGCGAAGACTTGAATAAACTTTTGAAACAGTAAGTTAAACCGATTTTGTGCTGCAGTTCCTGATAATTCTGCAACAGGTGATTGAGAACCAATAACTTTTTCTAATTCCGGAATGACTTCAATAATAACTTGTCCGTTTTCTCCAACGGCTGCTAATATTTGACTTTTCCATTGTTGTAACTGGCTATCATTTTCACTCAGTAATTGACTCATTAAATCCCGCAAAGCTTGTACAAACGCACTCAACGGAATATTGCGATTAAATTGGTCAAATTTCCCTTTAATAAAATAGCCGCGTTGCTTAATAATCGGTTTATGAACTTCATTGACAACAGCGGTTTTCCCCACTCCAGAATATCCAGCGACTAACATCATTTCGCTTTGTTGTTTGTCATTTTTTCTTACGTTGCAGGTCAACGTACTACGCGAATGTCCTTCGTTATGTTTTTCTGGCGAATGACTAATAACGGATGAAAAATCACCACTGATTCGATTAAATGTCTCTAACAGTTGTTTAACTTGTGATGAGCGTCCATACAGTTTTTCGGGGATGTTAAACTGATCGCAAATATCCTGTTTGCCAATATCAAATTTTTCTATATTTCCTGTTTTTTCTAATTGTTTTAAACAAGTTTCTAAATCTTTTTGTATTCCCCAAGCACTTTGATAACGATCTTCGGCATTCTTCGCTATTAATTTCATCACGATATTTGAAACCACTTTCGGAACTTCTTCGCCTAATTCCGCAGGAATTTTAGCAATATGACAATGCACTAATTCCATCGCATCTGTTGTTTCAAAGGGTAAGGAACCTGTTAATAATTCATATAAAGTTATACCTAAGGAATAAAAGTCACTACGATAATCTATTCCTCGGTTCATGCGTCCGGTTTGTTCAGGGGAAATATAGGCTAATGTTCCTTCAAGGATATTCGGATTTTGAACAATTTGTGTTTCTTTGGGTAATAATGAGGCGATGCTGAAATCAATGAGTTGAATATCTAAGGTTTTAGGATGAATCAGAATATTAGCGGGTTTAATATCTTTGTGAATAATACGATTATGATAGAGTCCTTGTAAAATTTCGGTGAGTTTGATCCCAATTTTAAGACATTGAGTTAGGGATAAGGACTGATTTTGTAGATAGTCTGCTAGAGAAATATATCCTTCGTCTGGCATGACTAGAATTAGGCTGTTGTGATATTTTTCTAAGGCTAGTGGTTGAACAATACCGGGAATATTTAAGTTTTGAGTAATGATATATTGATGACGAAATTTAATCAGTTCGTTGAAGCTGGGATATTCACTATCTAGAAGTTTGAGGATGACAAATTGATTGTCTGATAAACGTTGAGCTTGAAAGACAAG
>JBARXJ010000069.1:0-4519 GCA_049647265.1 Microcoleaceae cyanobacterium | reverse complement strand
CTTGAGAGTTTTGATATAACTGTGCATTTTCAATGGAAATTGCGGCTTGAGAACATAACAGTTTTAACACTTCTATTCGTTCTTCGGTAAAGGCTGCAATTGTGAGATTATTTTCTAAATATAGAATGCCTAAAAGTTGACCTCGATTCTGTAGTGGTAAGCACAATAAACTTTGGGGTTGCTGTTGCATGAAATAATGAGCTGATGCTAGTTGTGTTTGCGATGAAACTTGTTCAATATTCAGCGGTTTTAAGCTACGTTTGACTGAGTTGATAATACTAAGAGGAATGTCTAAACTCTCTTCAACCGGAATTGATTGTTTGATAATATTTGTATAATCTTCTTCATTATAATTATGAGTAGAAACAGCTTCAACTGTTAATTGTGAATCTTGAGATAACATCAAAACCCCTTTTGTCGCGCCTGCATTTTCTATCATCACTTGCATTAACTGAGAGATTAATTGATTTAGTTCAATTTCACTTGATAAAGCTTGGGATGCTTTAATAATACTGGTGAAATCTAATGCATCCGAAATCCCGGTTTTATGGCTACTATTTGTGGCTTGAGTATAACTGATTGAATTTCCTAAACTGGCAATATTTTTAAAAGGATTTAAACTAATCTTTTGCTGTTCTAAAATCGGTGCGAGTAGTTGAGGATAACGTTCTTCTAAATCTTTTATTTTTGCTTTTGCACCCCAATGAGAATAAAAATAGTAAGCTTCTATCATATAAGTTTTAGCGATTTTTTCTCGTCCTAAACTTAGATAAAACTTAGCAGCAAGTTCATTAGCCAAAGCTTCTTCTTGAATATATTCATTTTCTTTTGCACCTGCAATGGCTTTGTCATAAAGTTCCATTGCTTCTAATTTATTGTCTAAAACTCGATGCTTTTCTGCTTCAACTAAATCGTATTTGTGTTGATAATTCATCTTCGCATGATTTGCCCAATCTTTTAAGTTAGATTGATTAGCTTGAACTTGCATCAAAATATTTTTTTGTTGAGGTGTATCTACTGAATTATATTGAGCCAGCAAAGAAAGAGAATAGTAGGTATTGAGAATTGCCACAAATGCATAGCCTGAAGCTGCCCTTGCATATTCTGTTGCTAAAATTGCACTCTCTACTGCATCTTTATAACGATAAAAATGATACAAGAGTATTGTTTTGGCAGTATAAACCCCAAATAAAAGTGTATAGTTTTTAGACTGAATCAAGCGAGGTATAATTTCTGCTTCATTAAAATCTTCACTGATTAACTGTAGTTTGTCTTGAGCATCTCCTAAGAAATTTATTGTTAATTGCTTCCAAATTCCTGCAAAAATAACAGAAGTTTCTAATTTTAATTGAACTAATTGATCGATATATACTGTTTGGTTTTGCAGAACAAATGACAAATTATTTTCTACAAGGAACAAGTAGGCACAGTAATTATTAGCACTATACCCTCCAAACTCTAAATCACCTGTTTCTAGTCCAGCTTGAAAACCTTCTTGTAACGGAGCTACACTCTGTTTGATATGATGCTTCCACACAGCAATATGAGCATAAAATAGTAGATAGACTTTGGCTTTAAATTCTTTTGCGTTAAATACTTCTAGCAACTTTAATGCCCACTGTCCTGCCTGATAAGCAGTTTCTAACTGATTGGCTCCAGCTAGCATCATCCCATAAAATGCATAAGCAAAGGCACTAATTTCAGTAAATCCATCTGATAAGCTGAGGTGAACCATGGTTAAAGTAACAGGGGCTAAAAGTTCAGCCTTCATAGCCAATGCTGGATAGGTTATTGCCCCTAAAATTCTCATGGCTGCAATCTTTAGAGGGTCTACCATTTGATGTATATTCTCTAAACTTGGTAAGTCAATGATTAAATCCTCAGGATGATTGATTGTATAAATTTTGACATCCAACAGCTTTAAAGCTTGAAGCCCAAGGTCTAAAGCTTCCATCAGATTAACTTGAGTCACATTAGACTCAATTTCAACTTCGTAAGCCTGGATTAAATCCAGTAAATTCTGAGTCTTAGTTTTAATTTTTTGTGCTAGTTCTTGAGATTTTTTAAAGTCACCTGTGCTATAAGTTGCTCGTGCTAACTCTAAATACATTTGAAGAGTCAAATCATAATGATTCTGCCAACTTTCATTTCCTAAAAGTTTAATTCCTATCTGAAAATATTCGACTGCTGCAAAGTAAGCGCTGGATACTTTAGCTTTACAAGCTGCATTAAAGTTAAGTTGAGATAGGTGAAATCGTTCCTTTTGTTCAGTCATTAACTCAAGACCGTAATTTAACTGATTAACAATCTCAAATATTCTTTCTTCTTGTTTAGATTTCGGTATATTATTTAATAATAGTTGACCGATTTTATAGTGAGTTTGCTGTTTTTCATCTTCGGGAATTAGTGAATAGCTAGCCTGTTGAATTCGATCATGCAAAAATCGATAACTCGCTACAACATAATTTTTTTCTGTTGCTTTGATTTCCTGTGAATTAGCCGTATAAAACTTATAAGTTTCTGTTGTCGGTAAAATCAATCCTTCTTTCAATGCCAGCCATAAATCTGTCGCCGTTTCTAATTCAGACGTTTGTCGGACAATTGCCAAAGTCTCTAAATCAAATTCGTTACCAATACAAGCCGCTAATTTCAGCACATCTTGAGTAGCAGGATTCAGTTTCTGTAAGCGTTTGCTAACAAAATCAACAACATCTTCACTCGTGGCTGCTAATTTAACTTTGGCTAAATCACATTGCCATCCTCCCCCCTTACCCCCCTTACTAAGGGGGGACTGAGGGGGGATGGGGGACTGAGGGGGGATGGGGGACTGAGGGGGGATAAAGTAAATTAATCCATCCTCATATAATGCTTTTAAAAATTGTGTGGCAAAGAATGGATTTCCTTTGGTTTTTTGATAAACTGCTGTTGTTAAGGGTAAGGCTTGTTGTAAAGAACAATGTAAAGTATCTGCAACTAATTGATTTAGGTCAGATTGTTGCAGTGGCGATAATGTAATTATATTAACTATTCCTTGGTTTTTATCAATATCATCTAAGGTTAATATCAAGGGATGAGCCGGATTTACTTCATTATCTCGATAAGCTCCTATTAAAAGTAAATATCCTTGATTGGCTTCACTCATTAAGAGTTTAATTAGGTTTAATGAAGCGGAATCTGCCCACTGTAAATCATCTAAAAATATCACTAATGGATGCTGTTTTGTTGTAAAAACTTGGATAAATTTTTGAAACAGTAAGTTAAACCGATTTTGTGCTGCACTTCCTGACAACTCAGCCACAGGAGGTTGTTGTCCAATGATGTTTTCTAGTTCAGGTATCACTTCAATAATAACTTGTCCGTTTTCTCCAACGGCGGCTAATATTTGCTCTTTCCATTGTTTTAACTGAGCGTCATTTTCACTCAGTAATTGACTCATTAAATCCCGTAACGCTTGCACAAAAGCAGAGAAGGGAATATTGCGATTAAATTGATCAAATTTTCCTTTAATAAAGTAGCCGCGTTGCCGAACAATAGGTTTATGAACTTCGTTTACAACGGCTGTTTTTCCGACTCCAGAATATCCGGCTACTAATATCATTTCAGCCGTAGATTCATCGGAGGATTGAGAGGAAACGCGATTAAACGTCTCTAATAGTTGTTGAACTTGTGATGAGCGTCCATAGAGTTTTTCGGGGATATTAAATCCATCGCAGATATCTTTTTTTCCAATATTAAATATTTCTATATTTCCTGTCTTTTCTAATTTATTTAAACAAGTTTCTAAATCTTTTTGTATTCCCCAAGCACTTTGATAACGGTCTTCGGCATTCTTCGCAATCAATTTCATCACAATATTTGAAAGGACTTCTGGAATGTCTTTTCTACTATTTATTTCCCCAGGAATTCTAGCAATATGACAATGCACTAATTCCATTGCATCTGTTGTTTCAAAGGGTAAGTTTCCTGTTAATAATTCATATAAAGTGACACCTAAAGAATAAAAGTCACTACGATAATCTATTCCTCGGTTCATACGTCCGGTTTGTTCAGGAGAAATATAGGCTAATGTTCCTTCAAGGATATTCGGATTTTGAATAATTTGTGTTTCTTTGGGTAATAATGAGGCGATGCTGAAATCAATGAGTTGAATGTCGAAGGTTTTAGGATGAATCAGAATATTAGCGGGTTTAATATCTTTGTGAATAATACGATTATGATAGAGTCCTTGTAAAATATGGGTTATTTTTATCCCGATTTTAAGAGATTGAGTTAGGGATAAGGAATGGTTTTGTAGATAGTCGGAAAGAGAAATATATCCTTCGTCTGGCATGACTAATATTAGACTGTTTTGATATTTTTCTAATGCTAGTGGTTGAACTATTCCGGGAATACTTAAGTTTTGAGTAATGATATATTGATGACGAAATTTAATCAGTTCGTTGAAGCTGGGATATTCACTATCTAGAAGTTTGAGGATGACAAATTGATTGTCTGATAAACGTTGAGCTTGAAAGACAAG
>JBARXJ010000068.1:0-8883 GCA_049647265.1 Microcoleaceae cyanobacterium | reverse complement strand
TCAAAGTCAAAGCGAAGCCTCCTTAGGTTTCCCCCTACCCCCCTTACTAAGGGGGGACAAAGGGGGGATGGGGGACGGAAGGGGGATATCTTCGGGGGGACTGAGGGGGGATTCAACCCTGTTCCCTCGAATAACAAATGCTTAATGAAAAATTTCGTCGTCAACTCCGTAACGAAGCAGATCTTTGGTTAGAAGAAGAGTTAATTGATGATTCACTTTATCAACAGCTTTCTGAACGTTACCAATTTAATAGTATTGAAAAAGCAGCCAGTAACCGCTTTATTTTAATTCTGTTTAGTTTAGGCGGAATTTTACTCGGACTCGGTGTTATTACCTTTGTTGCAGCAAATTGGCAAGACTGGTCTAAAGCGGTCAGGTTAACTTTACTTCTAACAATATTTTTAGGGGTGAATTTAGCAGGCTTTTATCTCTGGCGCACACAAACAGATGAGGTTTCAACGATTGGAAATAAACGCCGTTTTGGAGAAGGATTGTTTATTTGTGGTGCGCTCAGTGTGGGTGCAAATATTGCCTTAATGGCGCAAATGTTTCATATTAGCGGATCTCCCTACGGACTCTTTTTAGTCTGGGGATTAGGGGTATTAACGATGGCTTATGGCATACAGTTAACCTCTCTCGGATTAATTTCTATATTATTATTTGGTATCGGATATTGGCAAGGAATTGGTGAAGGAAATATTTTTAGTCCCGGCGAATATTCAGGGTTAGACTTTATCATAGAACATACCGCAATTGTTGCCGGAATAGTATTTGTTCCTTTAGCGTATTGGTGTCAATCTCGTCTTATTTTTATCTTTAGTTTACTGTTATTAATTCCTGCACTAGAAGTTAATATTGCTACGTTACTTAGCTTTAATTTACCTTTCGGGATCTGGAGTGCGATCGCGATTATCCTGCCAATTGGGTTATTATGGGGTTACGATGATAGTTTATTCCCCAGAATTGAAACCCGTAGATTTCAACCTCTAGCTCGTACTATTGCTATCTGGCTGCTAGGAATTTTATTTTTTAGTTTTTCCTTTCAAGATAGCTGGCAATCTCTTCAAATCACTGAACCTGATGATACCATCGCTCGAGCTATTTTTGGCTTAATTGATGTTATTTTATTCAGCTTATTACTGATATGGGAATGGTTTAACCTGATTAAACCCAGTGCCATTAAATCGGTGAAAAAATGGGGTGTCGATCAAATTACCAGTGTTATTTCTGGATTTTTGATTGTAAGTAGTGTAGTT
This sequence comes from Microcoleaceae cyanobacterium, assembly GCA_049647265.1. Lineage (GTDB taxonomy): Bacteria > Cyanobacteriota > Cyanobacteriia > Cyanobacteriales > Microcoleaceae > JAAURB01. The sequence continues at coordinate 7,627 of JBARXJ010000068.1, read as the reverse complement.
ACTTTTTGGCATCTCAGTATTAATTCTATTCCAGTTGTAGCAACGTTTATTTTTAATATTCAGATGTTTCTATTGGGAGGAGGATTAGTCCGGATTGGCTTAGCAAAGGGAAACCGCAGTGCTTTTTGGGGAGGGATGGTATTGTTAACCTTGCAAATTATTAGCCGGACATTAGAATATAATACAGAATTACTATTTAAAGCGTTTGTATTTGTACTGTGTGGAATTGGGGTAATGATGGCTGGATTCTGGTTTGAACGATATCTGTCTCTTAACGAAGGAAGAAGGAAGAAGGAAGGAGGAAGATGTTGACCGAACTCCATTAATAAATTAAGGGGCTAGTATCGCTGTTTATTTTGGAGTCAAAATTAAACGAATAAATTTTTGAGGATTAATGATTATGGCTAAAATAGACTCTAAAAATACACAAGATCTTCAAATACTTACTTCTACAAATAAGATTAATACGAAAAAAATACCGTTTTGGCGCTTAGGAATTCCATTATTAATTCAACTGGCTTTAATTTTATCTGTTCCTGCTCAAGCGGTTTATACTTATGTTACCGGAAAAACAGTTGTTTTACAAACAATACCTGTCGATCCGTATGACTTTTTACGAGGATATTATCAAACCCTCAATTATGAAATTTCAGATATAAATACTTTAAAAACATTACCCGGTTGGCAAGAAGTAGCAGGAGAAAATGACTGGATTTCTAGAAAGACAATTATTTATGTGACTTTAGAACAACCCCAAAATCAATCAAATTCTGCATTACCTATAGCTTGGAAACCCATTGAAATTAGCTTACAACAGCCAGAAAAATTACCCGAAAATCAGATTGCAATTCGCGGAGAATCCCAAAGTTGGAATATTAAATATGGCGTAGAACGATATTATATGCCGGAAGATCAACGAGAACAAATTAATGATGATATTAATCAAACCCAACAAACTCAACCCGAAGCTTTTGTGGTTGAAGTCAAAGTCGATCAAAATGGAAAAGCAATTCCGCTGAGTTTATGGGTGCGCGAACGCAATTATCGATTTTAACTTTATAATAATTGTTAAAGCTACACGGGTAGAATTTAAAGCTATGGTTTCCACCTCTACCGATTTAAAAATTCGTTGGGAAAAACTTCCCGATGATTTTATCCTACCTGATGATCCTGTGGATAATATCACTCAACCGTTGTTAGCAACGGCTTTAACAGATAGTTTACAAGTAGCGGGCATTCTTTCACCCCAGTCCATTACTCCGACAAATTACGGCATTTGTGCCACGGTAAATGATAAAGTCGTAGTTAAAGCGCCAGACTGGGCATATATTCCCCAAATTACCGCCTCTCGTGATGAAATTGAACGCAGTTATACGCCTCAACTTCAGGGGGACATTCCGGCTATTGTTATGGAGTTTCTCTCGGAAACAGATGGGGCGGAATATTCGATTAAACCGACTTATCCTCCCGGAAAATGGTTTTTCTATGAACAGGTTTTAAAAGTTCCCAATTACGTTATTTTTAATCCGATGACAGGGATTTTAGAACTTTATCAATTGGATGATTCTGGACAATACAAGCTGCAAACACCCAATGAAAATCAACAGTATTGGATACCTGAAATTAATCTTTTTCTAGGGGTTTGGCAAGGGACTCGTAATAACCGTAGCGGGAATTGGTTACGGTGGTGGAATGAGACAGGAACTTTATTATTATGGGGGTTTGAACTGGCAGAAGAGGAACGTATTCGGGCTGAATTAGCTAATCAACAGGCTGAACTTGCCACGCAGCGGGCGGAACGTTTAGCGGCACAACTGCGGGCGGCAGGTATTGAACCTGAAGATTAGTTAATTTTATCCTATCTGATTTTATCAGACTGTAGTGCGTCTATCGGACGCGCCAACCCTGCAAGTTGTTAACTAATACCTGTCGTTTACCTCATCTACTCTACAATTATATAATAGAATGCGCTATTTATCGAGTTTAATTTGAACTAAAGTTACAGGATTTAAGGGAGAAAAACGGGTTAAATTTGCAATAGCAACAGAACGAGACAGTTGAACTTGTAGGAGTTGATAGCGCCATCCGGCTTCTACCGTTTGTCGCTGTTTTACCCAATCTAAAACAGTGCTTAAATGTTCTAATGTCGCTAAAGCAATTACAATAATTCCGCCTGCAATTAAACGTAAACTACACAATCCTAAAATTTCACTAATTTGTCCGCCACTTCCTCCAATAAAAATCCGATGAGGAGAACGTAAGCGATGTAAAATATCAGGGGCTTCTCCATGAATAGAAATCACATTATTGACTTGAAAACGATATATATTTTGTTCAATTAAAGTCGTTCCAGCAGCGGTTTTTTCAACTGAGTAAATTGTAGATTCAGGGAATAATCGCGCCATTTCAATAGAGACAGAACCCGTGCCTGCACCGATATCCCAGATAATTTGATTGGGTTGTAATTCTAATTCTCCTAATACTAAAGAGCGGACTTCTCGCTTCGTCATTAATCCAGGGCGATCGCTAAAACTTAAAAAGTATTGATCGGGAATGCCTGAACAAGGAATTTTAGATAAATCTAAAGCGGCTTTAAAATCGGCTGATTGACGAATTAAAATAACAACATTCAGCGCTGCAAATGTTTGAGACGAAACTTGATTCAGTAAAAAAGATTCAACTTTTTCTTCTGTTCCGCCTAAGTTTTCACAGACCCAAAATTGATATAGACTGGGTAAATCTAAACTTAATAATAAATTAGCGATCGCGGCAGGTGTATTAATATTATCCGTTAAAATTGCAATCTTTTCAGCATTTTGTTGTAACGCTTGATTCAATCTTTCTAAAGATCGTCCATGACCACTAACAATTACAGCATCTTGCCAAGGTACTTTTATTCGATTAAATGCTAACTGAATTGAACTAACATGAGGATGAAAAACTAAGTCTTCTGGAGGAAACCAGCTTAATAATAATCGTCCTAAGCCAAAAAATAACGGGTCACCAGAAACTAAAATTGCAATATGATATTGTTGTGTCGCTGAAGGAGATTGAATTAAAGAAGAAAAGCGTTCAATATCTAATTCTTCAGAATCATAAGGCGTAATTTGTTGCTGCCAAGCAGCTAAACGTTGCTGAATTTCAACAACCATTTCTGTCAGATCTCGTAAGACAATTTTAGGGGCAGGATGTTGAGGAAAATAGCTTAAATGGCGCTCACTTCCCGCTAATAATGCGGCTAAATTTACAATATTTCGGATAGAATCGCCTAGTCCAGCGACTCCATCTAATCCAATTCCAATGATATGTATCGTTACCAATTGTTTATCAAAAAAATTACTATAATTTACGATTATTTTGTAGCCTGAACACTTTCCCAAGCTAAAACCATGAGCGCATTTAAAATCGCTGCTGCTACAGGAGAACCGCCTTTGCGTCCTTCTACTCGAATTTGAGGAACAGCTTGTTTTGACAAAGCTATTTTTGATTCAATAACTGACACAAAACCAACAGGAACACCAATCACCAATGCAGGATTTACTTTAGATTGATCGATCAATTCACATAAACTCAGTAAAGCCGTCGGTGCATTCCCAATTACAAAGATACCATGAGGAAACTGTTGAGCGATATTCAATAATCCTGTTTCAGTCCGAGTTTTCTGAGGCAGTGTAACCCCTGCGTATTCTATCGCAGAAAACAATGGATTGTCGAATGTTTTTTTGACCATTCCTTGTATACCTTGTTTCACCATGTTAACATCCGTAATGATTGGAATACCTTGTTGAATCGCTGTAACGCTTTGTTCAATCACTCCCGGAGAAAAATACATCAGTTGAGTAAAATCAAAATCTGCGGTACTATGAATAACTCGTCGAACAATCGTGTATTCAGCAGGCGTAAACCCATGTGTACCAATTTCTTGGTCAATAATATCAAAGGACTGTTGTACAATTGGGTGATCGATCATATGAATGACTGAATTTTTTGATCGTGATTAAGAGTATCATACAGTAGATTAACTTTATTAAAATTGCTATAATATATTTTTAATAAAAAACCGATATAAAAGTATGAGTGAAAATTAGATGATTTATAGTTTTAAAAGTATTATTGCAATAATCTTTATTATCCCTGGATTATTAGGATGGAATTTTCAAATTAATCCAGCGATCGCGGATATAGAAACACCGATTAATCAGTTAGTACAGCAAGCTTTTAGTGCGACAGATAAGGGAGATTTTGTCACCGCAGAAAACATCTGGAGTCAATTAATCGAAGAATATCCAGATAACCCAGCGGGTTGGAGTAATCGCGGCAATGTACGAATCAGTCAATATAAGTTAGCAGAGGCAGTTTCTGACTATAATCAGGCAATTGAACTGGCTCCCACCTCCCCAGACCCTTATCTCAACCGAGGCGTGGCTTATGAAGCTTTACAGCAGTGGGATCAGGCGATCGCAGATTATAATTATGTGTTAGAATTAACCCCTAATGATGCGATTGCTTATAATAACCGAGGGAATGCAGAAGCCGGTTTAGGACATTGGAAGAGCGCGATCGCAGACTATCAAAAAGCAACAGAAATTCAGCCTGCTTATGCTTTTGCCCGTGCTAATTATGCTTTAGCACTGTATCAAGATGGGCAAGAAAAAAAAGCGATTAAAACCCTGAAAAATATTGTGCGTAAATATCCTAACTTTGCAGAAACACGAGCCGCTTTAACCGCTTGTTTATGGCAGGCTGGTTTACTAGGAGAAGCTGAAAGTAACTGGGTTGCCGCTATCGGATTAGATTCACGTTATAAAGATCTTAACTGGGTAGCAAATGTCCGCCGCTGGCCACCTAAAATGTTAGAAGCATTGGATCAGTTTATCAACTTAAGATAACCATTATTCTTTAAATTAATTCCTCTATTTGTAGGGGAGTTAATTCTAATACATTACTCAAAACTAACTGCGCCCCGGCTTTCTGTAAATTAGCGCTATAGGCTTGACAACGAGATTCATTTGCTTGAACATGGGGCGGTAACACCCCAACGCCGATCCAATGACGAGAAGGTTGCTGTTGTTTGGCTTTCTCAACAGTATAGAGATCCGCCACGGTATCCCCAATATAAATAACCGGGGTATTTTCATCTGCCTGATGCTGCTGGATAAGCTGCTGTGTCACCTCGAGTAACCCTGTGGGATCGGGTTTTCCCGGTGCATCTTCCATCGCCACTAACACTGGCTGATCTATCCCTAGTTTGCCCTGTAACAGATATAACGCCTCCGCCCGAGTTGCCCCACTAAAAAATCCCCAGGGAATATCAGCTTGAATTAACTGTTGAAAATACGTAGAATCACATAATAATGGTTCGTCACAAATATAACCTGTCCAATCTTGCGGATCTGGCCCTAAATAACGAGATTGAAAAAAAGTAACTATCTCTTGATAATCAAAATTGAGTTGATCTCGGGTTTGGTTTTGCCCCTCAAAATACCGATAAATTAACTCTTGTGAAGCTTCCCAATCATTATTCCAAACCCCTTCAGATTTGAGCCTATCGATATCCTCCATTGTCGGACGAAAAGCGCCGTTTGTATAATGTTCGACTGTATCTGCGATCGCGCGTCGGTATGAATTACCCACATCTCGTAACACCCCATCAATATCAAAAACAACAATTGCTTTCATTAATTTCGCGGAAAACTAACGCCTTATATGCATTACAACTTACATTTAGATTGATATATTTTACTCGAAAATGTCATTTCTATCAAACTTTAATATCTGGCAACAGTAATATCAACTAAGTGGTTCTCAGAAGAATTACTGAATCATCATTAAAATTACTGAGGTGAACCTCAATGATACTACTTGATAAATACCGTAGTTTAGCGGTTTTTTTTCTAACAAAATAATAGCATAATCAAGAAAGATTAATAACTCTCTCCCTAGAAGGATGACACATTGCTATAAATCTCCTCTTCGACAGTAGACAGTTATAACAATTATTTTGTCACAGTAACACTACTAATTGTGTTTTCTATACTCACTGCGATTCAATGATGTTTGCACTCATATAACATCGTTATTCGCATCATTTAATGTTGTCTAGTGTATCTCAGAAATTATGACTACTTCAATTCCCGGACTTCCTGAATTCGGTAAAAAATGGTTAGATGAAGTTAATTCTAATTTAATGAACACTCATGAACTGGTTATTTTGGATGCAGGTATTGATAATATTCAACAGTTGATTGATGGTATTAAAGCAGGGATTAATTGGATTGTACTGAACCGAAACCAAGACGGTATAGAACAGATTACTCGTATTCTGGCAAACTATCCTGGGATTGAAACGCTACATTTAGTTTCTCATGGTGCGCCGGGATGTTTGTTCTTGGGTAATACTCAACTCAACCTCCATACTTTCAAACAATATACAAATTGCTTACAATCTTGGTCAGCTTCAAAGATCTTACTTTACGGTTGTAAGGTTGCGGCAGGAGATGCAGGGGTCGAATTCATTGATAAACTACACAATATTACTCAAGCCTCGGTTGCTGCTTCTCGTACATTGACAGGGAATGCGCTATTGGGTGGTAATTGGAATTTAGAAATCACTATAGGACGTGAAGCGTTTACCTTAGCTTTCACTCCAGAAGCCATAAATAATTATGCTTCTATACTTGATGAAAAAATATTTTCTTCTACAAATGAGTTTGATGATTACTTAAGCAGTGAGAGTATTTCGGACGACTCAAAGCTTGTTTTAACGTCAATTTTTAATACATTTGATGCGGAAGAAACAGACCCAGATAATACACAAACAGCAAAGGTTAATTTTGAGGATGGTATCCTTCAAGTCACATATTTAGGTAATAGCTTATCTTTAGATGCTCTTATACCAGATATAAATATTCCAGGGTTTGGATTCCAAGATCTTGCTGAATTAGCCAATTTAGACTTTCCTTCTATTCCGATTATTGGTCAGCCTTCTCTGGTGATCGAAAATCCTACAGAGACTAATGATGCTAAATACACAGTAGGTGTAACTGATTTCTCTGTTTCAGAATTTACCAAACAAATAACCACGGCTGCTGGTGTTAATCTCAATAATGATATCAAAAATGCCCTCGAAGGAATTGGCAAATTTGATTTAGCGATTTCTAATAATAAATTCTCCCTCAATTCTTCAGAGAATTCCGAGATTAATATTGCTGAATTATTCCCAGATGATAGTGAGATTAAAGGATTTCTGCAACAAATTAAACCTGCACTGATTTTATCAGACCTTGAGTTTAGTTATGAAGTCGATGAAAACGACCAAACTAACTTATCTCTTTCTTCTAAAATTGGTGAAGGAGATAATATTACAGATGTTGCGATTGATTTTCAAGGGGATGATTATGAGATTGCGGTCAAAGATTTTGCGGCGGGAGAATTTATTGGCAGTTTAGCAACGGCTGCTGGTGTTAATCTCAATAATGATATCAAAAATGCCCTCGAAGGGATTGGCAAATTTGATTTAGCGATTTCTAATAATAAATTCTCCCTCAATTCTTCAGAGAATTCCGAGATTAATATTGCTGAATTATTCCCAGATGATAGTGAGATTAAAGGATTTCTGCAACAAATT
>JBARXJ010000067.1:0-29574 GCA_049647265.1 Microcoleaceae cyanobacterium | reverse complement strand
TCAAAGTCAAAGCGAAGCCTCCTTAGGTTTCCCCCTACCCCCCTTACTAAGGGGGGACAAAGGGGGGATGGGGGACGGAAGGGGGATATCTTCGGGGGGACTGAGGGGGGATTCAACCCTGTTCCCTGTTCCAACCGCGCGTAGCGCTATAGTTTATGAAAAACCTTGATATCTGTAAAGTTTATAGAATATCTAATTCTGTTTCCCGTTCCCTTCTCTATGAAGATTTTATGACTAGCGTTGAAGTATTGCAAAAGTAAATAATGCCGTTTTTTAATAAGCTATTATCTTCTATTTTTTTAACTATTAAAATTAATAAAATAGCGCTTTTATGTATAGTATTTATTTTACTCACTCCAATTATTGCTAAACCTCAAGAGACAACAGTTCCGCTAAAGCCGCATCCGTTACCCCCAAGTTTAGCCCAATGGCAACCGGAGAATACAGAGGATTATTTTGATCAAATAGAAACACCAAATGTAGGCTCTTTAGTTTGGTCTCGGTTTCCGATACAGGTCTATGTTGAACGTCCAACCAGCAACCCGCAACAGTGGCAAGAACAGGTGATAGAGGCAGTTTTGGAGTGGAACGATTATTTACCGTTGCAGGTGGTTGAAACGGCAGAGACAGCCGATATACAAATATGGTCTCGTCGCCCACCCCTAGAACCGGGGAACCTACGGGCAAGTTCAGCCGAAACTCGTTATCAGGTGGATATTGAAGAAACGGATAACGGCAAAAAAATGTTATCCCATCAATTTACAATTTGGCTGAGTCCGACGCAAACAGGGAAATACATTAAAGCGGCTATTCGTCATGAATTGGGTCATGCGTTAGGCATTTGGGGACATAGCCCAATAGAAACGGATGTGATGTATTTTTCTCAAGTAGGGCAACCGCCAGCTCTTTCTATTCGAGATATTAATACCCTGAAAAAGATTTATCAACAACCCACTCGTTTAGGATGGCCTGTTTCCTAGCGCTATATCTTGAATAATTTCTAATTCTAAATATCCGGTTTCTGAATCTATAGAACGCTTAAATTGATACTCAGAACTGAGTCCGATGACAATTTCAGCAGTCGTATAAATCAAACAACCCGGTTGAATATGTCCCCCGATTACATTACCTTGAGAGTCGGATAAACTGATATGAAGATGAAGACCAAAAATTGAAACCGTACCCACCAGAGAAACAATTTCAAATGGTTGAGAAAAGCATTGAGTTTCGCTTTGTCCCGCAAATCTTAGACAAGCTTGCCTCAGACTCCCCACTGTGGTTAAAATAAATCCAGCTTGTATTTGATGGAGCGTTGCTACTTCTTTTAAACTCTGTTTAAGGTCTTGATTGGGTTTGAGCCGAATCGGTAAAATGTTCATTGAAATATTGTAATGACAATCATTCGTTTAGTCACGAATAAAGGGTTAGAAGATGTGGCTGCTTCTGAATTCAATCAGAAAGCGGACGCTTTAAATTTAAGTGTTCAAGCCGTTACGATTAAACCCTGGGAATTAGAAGGAATTGTTTTACTTGAGCTTGATGATTCTGTTGAAACTATTGCTAAAATTGTACCTCAATTACGCTCAGTTTATCAAGTAATTCATCACTTACACGATTTTAAACTGGATGCAGAACAAACTCTATCATCTCTTCAGCAGCAACTGATCAATTTCGAGATTTTACCGCTGCAATTTGCTAACAGTTTTCGAGTCACAAGCGAGCGTTATGGCAACCATTCATTTAATCATTTAAAGATTCAACACGCTGCGGGTTCTGCATTAGTTGAAAAATATCAAACACCTGTTTCATTACAAGCACCTGAATTAAATTTACGAGTTGATTTGTATGATTTACATTGTCTAATCGGTATTCCTTTACATCTATCTCAATTAGACCGTCGATATCATAAAATGTATCAGCCGAAAGTGACATTAAATCCTACCGTTGCTTACGCCATGCTGCAATTTTTGAAACCGCATTCACATTCTAATTATTTACTCGATCCCTTCTGTGGTTCAGGTACAATCTTATTAGAAGCTGCAACAACTTTACCCCATTGGAAAATCTATGGAAGTGATTATAACGCTGAGACACTCGAAGGCACTGAAAAAAATATGATTACCGAACAATTGAGTGATAAAATATCCTTAAAAGTGGCAGATGCCCGGCAGTTAAATCAAGTATATCCTGCTAACTTTTTTACAGCAATTGTCACCAACCCGCCTTACGGAATTCGTATGGGCAAAAACATTAATTTTTATCATTTTTATCGTTTATTTTTAGCAGGTGCAACTCAGATTTTACAACAACAAGGTAGAATTATAATATTAGTGGGTAAAAAGTCAGGGGAGTTTAAACGTGCTTTGCGCCAATACCCCGAGTTCCAACTGCTAGAGTTTCGTCTGATAAAAACTGGAAACTTTTATCCTCATCTTGCAGTCTTAGAAAAACAGCCTGCTTAGAAGATTAATATAATGAATTTTAAGAAAAAATATAATCAATTCAGCCTAGGATTTATTATTTTTCAGCATATTCTTTTTCTGACTAGTAAAATTAGTCTCGCACAAACAACAACATTTGTTGATGTCAATGCTCACTGGGCAGAAGCTTGTATTGAAAATTTAGCAGAAGAAAATATTGTAGGCGGAGACCAGGAACAACAGCGTTTTCGTCCGGATGACCCGATGACGCGGGTAGAGCTTGCTATTATTTTAACCCAAGCCTTTCCTGATGTAAAGCCAGTACAAGAACCCGTTGATTTTGTTGATATTCCGAGTGATTATTGGGCTTATAATGCGATTCAATCAGCCAACCGCCGGGGATTTCTTTCGAGTTATATTGCTGGCGTATTTAACCCAACATTAGAAGTCACACGAGTACAAGCTATCGAAGCAATTGTTCAAGGATTAAATTATCAAGCTGAATTAATTTCTGTTGAACAGTTACGGACTATTTATAACGATATCAACGAGATTCCAGAAACCGCTCAAACAGCTATTGCTGCTGCAACAGAAAATTGGTTAGTGGTGAATTATCCTAATGTTAAACAACTGAATCCGAGCCAAAGGGCAACTCGAGCCGAAGTGGCTGCTATCATTTGTCAAGCATTAGCTGAACCTCAAGAAACGGCATTAGTTCCCTCTCAATATATTGCACGGGTTCCAGTTAACCGATTATCTACAACTGCCCGCAGAAATCCATCTCTCACGAGAGAAGATGCTGAACTAAATCCTCAAGAGATTGTAGAAGAATCGCAAAAAGAGTCAACCGTAACAGAACCCGAAAATCAGGATTTATCGGCTGTCGAAAGTAATGATGCTGAGGATTTAGAAAATCAAACAGAAATTAGAGAAACAGAAATTAGAGAAACAGAAATAGTAAAAGTGGAGTTATTATATGAAACGCCAGACGTTGTACAATTAACGTTTATTCGCAAAGGAGAACAACGACTCAGTGAATCAATTGCGTTATCATCCTCACAATCTCAAAACAGTTACGATCAATTAATTGATGTTCATATTATAGACTTAGACAATGATAATGAACCCGAAATTATGATTGATTTTGTAGGGAAAGATTCCTCTAATCGTCCCGTCTATTATTCTCTGATTTATCGATATAGTTTCTTTTCAAGAGAATATAAAGATACTAAACAAATTTGGGGAAGATTACCCTATGAAAGACAGGATTCAAATTTTGAAAATCAACCCATTTTTATTAGTTTTGATCGCCGATTTAGTCAAAACTATCAAACGGAAATCCCGGAACATTTACCTTTACAGATTTGGCAGTATGAATCGGGAGAAATGCAAGATCAAACTTCAGCTTATCCTGAAATTGTAGAAAAACAAACAGCAACTCTTTGGTTAGAATTAAATCAACCTATTTCATCGCAAAATAATTTACAAGGTATTATTGCTGCCTATCTTGCCAATAAATCTGTGTTAGGAGAAGTAGAGGAAGGATGGCAGCGTGTCCAGCAAATTTATCAGGAGAGGAATGCAACTTCTTTCTTTAATGAATTACGTCAATTTCTCAGAGAAACCGGTTATTTAGAAGAGTAATCTGATAGAAATAATTACTGAGCATTCTCTACCCATTCTACAATTCCATCCGCTAAAGCTGCCGCTAATTTTTGTTGTTCTTGTGGATTAACAATCCATTCAAATTCTTCGGGATTAATCATAAAGCCAAGTTCTAATAAAATAGATGGAGTAATTGCCGGACGAGTCAGTGCGAGGTTATTCCAAAATACACCATAGGAGGGACGATTCAATTTTTCAACTAAATAATTATGTAAAAATACGGCTAAACTATGGGCTTGAGGATGATACCAAAACATACCTACACCTTTAGTATTAATCGCATCTCCGGCATCGGGTAAAGCATTATAATGAATTGAAAGAGATAAATCTGGCTTTTGTTCTTCAATCATTTCGACCCGATCTTTAGGAAATAAATCTTCCTCTGCTTTGCGAGTCATAAATACCCTTGCACCTCGCTTAATTAGTTCTTTTTGTAATAAATAAGACACGATTAAATTAACATCTTTTTCAGGATAACCCGTCGGCCCCTTTGCGCCTAAATCATTCTCACTTCCATGTCCGGGATCAATTAAAATGTACATTCCGGATAACGGTTTAGGAGATAATTGATCGGCAAAAAAACGAGATTGAAAGGGTTGACCGACTTGCGGCGGATGTTTCAAAGCCAGGACTAAAGTTGTGTCTTCATACCTCAATTCATAGCCCCATTGTTGAGGGGATTTAAAGTGAAAGGTATATTCAACTCCTTGTTGTTCTTGTGCGAGTGGAGAGACTAATGGTTGCCAGTCCATTCGTTCAACTAACGGGTTATCGTCGAAGCGAATTGTATCCGTTTGAGCAATCGTATTATATAAGGTTAAAGTTAGACTTTGATCATCTTGTTTGACACTGACAGGGACTGGAACTTGTAGGGGAAAATAAACTTCTGTCCAGCCATCAACTTGACGCGAACTCGCACTACGAATCAAAGATTGAGGCGCAATTGAAGCGGTAGTAATTTTAGTTTCTTCGACTTTAATCCAGCCACCATAATCTAAGCGAATATAATCTCCTTCTCTACCAATAATTTGAGCGCGGGTTCCTTTCGGCAGAGGCGTTAAACGAGAATAAGTCGTACTAGGGCCAGTCCGAGCCACACCTTGTTCTGCTGTGACTTCAGCGACTTCAAATTGAGTTGGTGAAAGGATTGATACTTGACCTTTTGCCATTTCTGTAATGGTTTTTCCATTTAAAGTCAATTGATACTGGGGTTGACCTAAGTTGAGTTGAGATTGACCGGGTTTAAATGAGATTTCATCTCCTAAAGTCACACAGCTTTGATAAGTTCCTATTTTAGAATTAATCGGCTGATTTGTATCTGTTAAAACCGCTTTATTATCGGGGAGTTCAACTGTAGAAACTTGAGCCTTCAAGGGGATCATTTGCTCGGCAATTTGCACAGAAACCTGAGCTTGAGGGGGAGCAACTGCGCTAAAACAAACCTGTTCTCCAGGACGTTTAGCAATGTCAACAGTGGGTTGAAGAGAGTCTGAAACAAATGCCACTCCTTGAGGTAATTCTGGCGTTGAAGAGCGGCGGGTAATATTCAGGATAATTTCTTGATCTTGATGCTTTAAAATAAACTGATTTTCCCCAACTTCTAAAGGAAATGAAGGCGCAAAATGACCGGCTGGGGATCGATTGATTACCTTGCCATTAACTTTTACCTCTGCGTCTGGACTCGCTGTTCCAATCAAAAAAATTTGCTGGGCTGTGGTTTGATGCTCGGCAGGGGGATAAGCAATATAGAGCGGCTGATTTGCCGAAGCCGGAGAAACAACAAGAGGACTCACCGCTGTTAAAAATAAAGTAGAGAGAATAGACGGTTTCATAGAGTTTTTTTTAACCTTGCTTGATTGTAGCAAGATATGATAGCAGAGGGTTACAACAGAGGCAAGATAGAGTAAGATTAAAAAATAAATTAACGGATTCTCGTGTTTAAATATAGATGTGCCTGAGCCATTGATTACACGGCTGAAACCCTCTGCAAATACCCATCCTCTTCTCATTAGTTTATGCGCGTTATTCATCCAGAATCTAGATTAATGATTCTCTGGGAATCTTTAATTGTTATTGTTACTTTGTATAACTATTTAATTATCCCATTTCGAGTTGCGTTTCAATCGGGGTTTAATGAGAAATGGCTAATTTTTGATTTGATAGCGGATGGAATTTATCTAATTGATATTCTCTTACGATTTAATATTGGATTTGTGGATCAAGGAGAGTTTGTTGAAGATAAGAAACAGATTTTTAAACATTATCGTTCAACAGAACTCAAGCTGGATCTAATTGCGAGTTTGCCATTAGACTTAGTGGCTCGCTTATTGTGGCATGACTCAGCCATTACAATTATTAGCTTTTTACGATTTCCTAGACTGTTGAGAGGCATACAATGCTTTGAAATATTAAGACGCTGGGAAAATAACGTTAATATTAATCCGGCAGTGATTCGGATGATTGAACTGATTACAATGATCTTTTTAATCGATCATTGGGTGGCTTGTATTTGGTTTTTTATTGGTGATGCTGCTCGCGTTTCAGGAGAGTCTTGGTTAACCACTGCTTCCCTTGATTTTGCACCCCCAATGACTCAATATATGAATTCTTTATATTGGTCAATGACGACTTTAACCACCGTTGGCTATGGGGATATTACACCGACAACAGATTTAGAAATTGCTTTTACTTTATCTGTGATGTTTCTGGGTGTATCGATGTATGCATTTATTATCGGGAATGTCACGTCTTTAATTGCAAATTTAGATGCTAATAAATCTCATTTTCGAGAAAAATTGACTCAAATTCAATCTTATATGCGCGCTCGTCGCATCCCATCTCTTCTGCAACAGCGAGTCAGAGATTACTATCAATATATGTGGGAATATAACCGAGATATTTCATTAGATTTAGATTTCATAGATGAGCTTCCCCATTCTTTAAAAACTCAAATTTATCTTTATCTCTATCGAGAATTACTCAGTAAAGTTCCCTTATTCCAAGATGCAGATGCAGGCTTTATTGAAGATTTAATTGTTAAGCTAAAACCCCGAATATTACCCCCTAATGATTATATTATTCGTGAGGAACAAATTGGTCAAGAAATGTACTTTATCAAACGGGGAGAAGTTGAGGCTTTTTCAGAGAAAACCGGACGAGTTTATCGTCAGATGTCCGCTGGAACTTTTTTTGGTGAAATTGCTTTAATTTATTCCAGTCGGCGAACGGCTTCTGTTAGAACCTTAACCTATTGTGAATTGTTCGTTTTGTATAAAGATGATTTTGAGCAAGTTTTAAATAATTATCCTCAGTTTTCTGAGCGAGTTAAAGAAATCGCTGAAGAACGCTATCAGATTAAGTAAGCAAAAATGCAATTTAATCATCTATTTTAAATAAATTTGTCTGATAGATTGAATTTGTTCCACTTGGGGTGGTTTACCATCAATATCTAATTTATTTAAAACATAGATTAAACCTGCGGCTAATATACTGCCAACCAGTACCCCGGCTATAATCAAAAAGATGAAAGACTTTTGCATCACCTTCACCGTTTCAGGATCATAAGGTTTATTGTCAACATCTTCAATTTCGTTGGGTTCTGAATTGTACCGTGATTTTAGCGGATCTAACTGTTCAGTGGAACGATACCCATTCAAAGGATTTGATTGATCGTCTGGAAATAAACTCATATTGCCATCATCTTGTAAGAAACACAATCTTGATCATAACCCATCACTCACCGAAGTATTGTGTAAACAGTCTTAAAATTGCAACTTGCCTTGAATCAAGTATTCATTCTAAGATTGATTGATTTCTCGATTTTTTTTATGTCTGATTAAAAAATTTGCTGGCTTAAGGGGTTCGAGTTTCTTTTTTCAGAATGAGTAAAGCCAGTGGTGTAATAATTCCAAAAGACGTAAAATAAAGTCCTAAAGAAACAAGGTGTTCACGACTCGTGTTAAGATTAATATTTTGAGTGAACGAAAATTGTAAGCCAGATTCTGTTCTATCCAATAGTTCTAATGTCAAAATTAGGCAAATTACAAGCATGAGTCGCTGAGCAAAAATAGCGGTTCTAGAATATCTTTCTTTCATATCGATCCTCACCACAATAAAAAAGTATCTCGGAGTTATGTGCAGCTTACATAAGTTACGTTATAAGCTCATATATAGTATTGTAGATGCGTCTTGACCAAATAATCTTCAAAAAAAAGTAAAATTTAGCCGTCTTTTTTAAAGATTTTGTAGAGTTAAATGTACTGAGTTGGCACAGTCTTCACAAGTACCCTTAACTGCTGTTCAAGAATCTCAAAGATCAGTATATTAAGTTTTGTAAATAAACCTTGACAACAGACTTTTGATCCTTTGTCGTTGGAAAATCTGCAAGTTTTGTCTAATACTGAGCAAACTTTAAGTTGGGAATTAATCGAGTTCGAGGGATGAGTGGAGCAACTAATCTTGGATTAACTATTAGTGCTTCTTTCTTAATTCTAGCAATAAAAAATGCAATTGAATAGGCTTTTACAAAAGTTTTTTTCAACTTAATGATTCAATCTAGGTGTTGATAAACCGGATTTTTATTTACTGTATATTTTTTAACTTTATGATTAATTTTCCCGCTTCAGTTTTCCTAAAAGATGATATAATTCATTCGCAAACTGTTGTGCATCCCACAAAGGTGCTAAGTCATCCGGTGTTTTAGACTGGATTAATTGTTGCTGAATTGAATGCCGTAATTCTGGATTGTTTCCGAGCTTAATTCCCCATTGAACATAGTCCTCCCAAGACTCGGCAATACCCGCTTCAACATTAACCCCTTGTAAAAAAGAGTATCCCATTCGAGAGAGAAATTGTTGACCTTTTAACGTAACAATAGGAATATTAAACCACAGCGCCTCAAGGGTATGAGTCCCACCATTATAGGGATAAGAATCTAATAAGATATCCACCATTGCATAAATTTTTCGGTGTTCTTCTTCTGAAGGAAATCGCTCAATAAATTTTACTCGATGGGGACTAACACCCATCGCCTGGCACGTTTGCCAATATGCGGCTTTAAATACATCTGGATCGCCCATTCCTTTATGTAGTAAAATACTATCGGGAATCGCTTTAAGAATTTCTATTTGTGCTTTAGCTAGCTCTAAATTAAACTTTCGTCCAGGTGCAACACAAAGATAAACAACCTGTTCTGTACTAATGCGATAAGCTTTTCTTAAATCGATAGCATCTACAGGATCTCGCTCAAATCCCGATACTGCCACAAAAGTGTGAGGCATTTTTATAATTTTTTCTGTACAAAATTCTTCTAGCGCTGCGGGAGTTGCATATTGATCGGTTAAAAAGTAATTTTCTTGATTTAGCTGTGGTGCATCAAACCCTAACCAGGAAATACAAACAGGAGCAGGTTTTTGCGCTAAAATTTCACCATGATTAGGAACCGTTAAAGCATCTAAATCTAACAAAATATCAATTTCATCTTGCTGAATAGCTTGTATAATATCGCTTACAGCAGGTAACCCATCCGGATAAGACTCAGGAATATAGACTTTTTTTGCAACTTCTTCAAATAATAGTGTCCGATCATCTTTTCTCGGCTTTTCTGTAAAATATAAATAAATTTCTAACGATAATTTAGATAATTCTTGAATAACATCTGCACTACACCAGCCTACAGAGTGGCGATTAAAATGACTCGATATTATCCCTATTTTCAATAAAGATTTAGACTGATGTGTTGAAGATGTAGCCGATTGACTAATTTGAGGTTGAATAACCTTTTTAATATAGGCTTTAGTAATAATTTGATGAAGCTGATAATTTTTCTGAGGATTATCCCTTAAATAAGGTTGAATAAACAGTAAGTTTGTATAGAGAGACTTGATCTCGAGTTCGGAAGCGGTTTGAATTAAATCAGGAAGCTGAGATTCTAAACGGATAAATTCTTCTTTTGCAACTTGATGTAATCCCGAAAAATGATGAATACTGATAAAATAAATCGCCGTCATAATGGGGTCAATTTTCCCACAGTGCTGACGATACTCAGTCACAGCTTGACGCGCGGATTTTAAACTGAGGGTATCTCGGTAAATTCCACATAAATTTTGATGCGCCGGAATTAAATCAGATTTAAGTTCTAATGCTTTTTTGAATTCATTAACGGCTTGTTTAATCTCACCTTGACAACGTTGAAGAATACCAATTTGACAATAAGCTTCTGCTAAATTGGGGTCAAGATGAATGGCTTGTTGATAAGCCGCGATCGCCTCTTTTAACTGACCTTGACGGGCTAAAGTTTGCCCCTGAGAAAAAAGTTGATGTGCTTCCCTAGAGGGTTGCTGTAATTCAATTGCTTTTTGCTGGGCTAAATCTGCTTGTTGCTGATTGCCTTGCTTACGAAATGCCTGGGCTAAATTCAAATAAGCGGCTGCAAAATCCGGCTTTAAACGAATCCCTTCAAGATATGCCGAAATCGCTTTTTCCATTTCCCCTTGTTTGTAGTACATACTGCCCAAATTGACATAGGCTTGGGGTAAACTGGAATCTAACTCTAACGCCTTCAAATAGGAACGAATCGCCGCTTCAACGTGATTTTGAGCCTGCTGTATGTTTCCCATCGTCACGTAAGCCAGCGCCCAGTGAGGCTGTTGCTGAATGGCCTGATGAACCAAAGCGATCGCAGTTGTCAAATCGCCTTGGGTATAATATATTTCAGCCTGTTGTATTAATTTTTCCGGGGTATCAGCGTCTTTATCCATCGTCATTTGTGATTAGTTGTTTGTTTTTAGCTCAAAAGCACAAGTCCAGCTATAGTGTCTACTGACCATTACCCCACACCCTACACCAACCTCTCGTTCCCCGAAAAATCGACGGTAGAGAAATTACCCTCTTCCATGTTGATGTCATGATACTTTACAATTCAACATATCAGTATAGTTTGTCGCACCAAGAAAAAGAGTAAACCAGTATGAAAAAAGACCTCACTCGTTATCGCAATATTGGCATCTTCGCCCACGTCGATGCAGGCAAAACGACGACAACCGAAAGAATCTTGAAACTAACCGGGAAGATCCATAAAATCGGTGAGGTACACGAAGGTGCAGCGACCACAGACTTCATGGAACAGGAACAAGAACGGGGGATTACCATTCAGTCCGCTGCAACGAGTTGCTTCTGGAAAGATCATCAACTCAACATTATTGACACCCCAGGACACGTAGACTTTACCATCGAAGTATATCGTTCCCTCAAAGTACTTGATGGTGGAGTTGGGGTTTTCTGTGGTTCGGGTGGAGTTGAACCGCAGTCTGAAACCAACTGGCGTTATGCGAATGATTCTAAAGTTTCCCGGATTATCTACGTTAACAAGCTAGACCGGACAGGGGCTGATTTTTATCGTGTAGTCAAGCAAGTAGAAGATGTCCTCGTTGCCAAACCACTTGTGATGGTGTTGCCCATTGGTACAGAAAATGATTTTGTCGGTGTAGTCGATCTGCTGACTCGCAAAGCGTGGGTCTGGGATGACTCTGGAGATCCGATGAATTATGAGATCAAAGACGTTCCAGCCGATATGGTTGACGATGTTGAACAGTGGCGCGAACAGTTAGTCGAAACTGCCATCGAACAAGACGACGACGTGATGGAAAAATATCTCGAAGGCGAAGAAATTGATATTGATACCCTCAAGCGTTGTATTCGTAAAGGAACCAATGACTTAGCCTTTTTCCCGACTTATTGCGGTTCTTCGTTTAAAAACAAAGGCGTTCAGTTAGTCCTCGATGCGGTTGTAGATTATCTCCCCAGTCCAACCGAGGTTAAACCCCAACCCGAGATCGACCTTGAAGGAAACCCCACGGGCGGTTATGCCGTTGTCGATCCAGAAAAACCCCTGCGGGCGCTGGCGTTTAAGATCATGGATGATAAGTATGGGGCATTAACATTCACTCGCGTCTATTCCGGTACTCTTTCCAAAGGAGATACGATTCTGAATACCTATACCGGTAAAACAGAACGGGTAAGCCGCTTGGTGGAAATGCACGCCAATTCTCGGGAAGAGATTGATGCAGCTCAAGCCGGTGATATTGTCGCTATTGTGGGGATGAAAAATGTTCAAACAGGACATACCCTCTGCGATCCCAAAAATCCGGCTACCCTAGAACCGATGGTATTCCCTGACCCTGTAATTTCTGTTGCCGTTAGTCCGAAGACAAAAGGCGCGGTTGAGAAAATGGGGATGGCCCTCAGCAAGATGGTTCAAGAAGATCCGTCTTTCCAAGTGGAAACCGACCAAGAAAGCGGTGAAACCATTATGAAAGGGATGGGTGAATTGCACCTCGATATTAAGGTAGATATTCTCAAACGGACTCACGGCGTTGAAGTCGAAGTGGGTAAACCTCAAGTGGCTTATCGTGAATCAATCACCAAGCAACTGGCAGACAGTTATACTCACAAGAAACAGTCTGGGGGTTCGGGTCAATTCGCTAAGATTGACTATATCCTCGAACCGAACGAAACCGGAGAAGGCTTCGGGTTTGAGTCGAAGGTCACGGGCGGAAACGTACCCAGAGAATATTGGCCAGCGGTACAAAAAGGGTTTGAACAAAGTATTCAAAAGGGAATGCTTGCGGGATATCCTGTTGTGGATATGAAGGTGACTTTAACCGATGGAGGTTTTCACCCGGTTGACTCAAGCGCCATTGCCTTTGAAATTGCTGCTAAAGCCGCTTATCGTCAATCTTTCCCCAAAGCAAAACCGCAAATCCTTGAACCCATCATGAAGGTGGATGTGTTTACCCCAGATGACCATGTAGGGGATGTGATTGGAGATCTCAACCGTCGTCGGGGTATGATTAAATCCCAAGATTCTAACCCCATGGGCGCTCGGATTAAGGCTGATGTGCCATTGAGTGAGATGTTTGGTTACATTGGTGACCTACGGACAATGACCTCTGGTCGTGGTCAGTTCTCAATGGAGTTTTCTCATTATGCTCCTTGTCCGAATAACGTGGCCGAAGAAGTGATTAAAGAAGCCAAAGAACGGGCTGAAGCCAAGTAACACACTAAGGGGTATGGCAATGCTGTACCCTTTATTGCGTTTTGTAAAGATTCTTAAAAGCCAAGTGCGATCGCAAGGTATGATTGACACTTGGTTATTAACTTAAATAATTTCTTGCAAGTGGGTTTCGTCGGGAGGAAAAATGGACTTTATTACCAGCTTTTTAAGCAACATTAACTTTGAACTGATTGCACAGCTTTTAATGCTGTCTTTAATCGTAATCGCTGGCCCTGTGGTGATTGTGTTGTTAGCCTTTCGGGGCGGCGACTTATAATCCAGATGGGCGATGGGGGAAATTAACCCCCCAACATCACATTTATTTTAGTCTTGAATATAATCTTGTCCACTTAACAATGCCATTTCTGCCCGGACAAATTCCCGGCCGAGATAAAGCGCATGATCAAAACAGCTTATAGGCTTCGGATCAGCCTCTTCAGTAATTTTAATCCCTAATTCTTTGGCGGTTCTAGCTTTATAAATGGCAGTTGGCAAACGCTTCAAACTTTGATTACAGGGAAAAGGCTCACCCGTTTCGGGGTCAACAGCTAAACCTTGATCGTTAATATTATTTGTATAGTGTTCAGCACAGATTAACCCGGCTTCGCGATCAATATAGATAATAAAATAGCCGGCTGGATCTAGCTCAATAAAGCGTTGAGAAAATTGATCGTCAATGGCTTGTAAGGCTTCAGTTGTCGGTTGTTTTGCGATTTGAGATTGAATCGACACAGTAGTAACCACTCGTAGAGTACGAATCAGGTATTATATCAAAGAAAGCTTTTAGAGAAAAACAGCGATCGCGCGATCGCTAACATCAACCGCTCTCAGTTGCTCTAACATGAAACTACGATAGCAGCTAGGGAGAAACCATCGTGTTGATCTTAATATTATCTTCAATCAATCCTCGTTTCGGTCTTAGCCTTGAATGGTGATAACAGGAGTAATTAGGTGAGGCGGCGTAAAAACATACTCGCTATAGTCTGCTAAGTTGTCGAGTCCGACAAAGTTGAGGAATAATTCTGCTCCTACCCAGATAATCGCTTTTGTGAATAAGGTTTTCCATTTAACTTGCATGGGATCATTCTCCTGGCACCAATATAATTGAACACGTTGGGGGTTTCTCCTATTGCTATCGAGACATATTTCTCGATCGGGGGGACTTATGCAGTTGTAGCGCTACGCGCGCTGGGGAACAGGGAACAGGGAACAGGGAACAGACAGTAAATTTTCTACTTCAAAGGAACTGATTTTTGCCCAAATTCTCACTATACTTAGAATGACATTGACGCGATCAAGAAAGTTGCCGAATTGGCAAATGTAGATGATTTTTCTGCCAGTTTGGCTATTTTTGCAAAAATCAACCCGTTTTAATCCACTGCCGCAGTAAATTATCTTTGACCATGTTTTGCCGCAATAGTTCAACACAGCAACCCTGTAAATCTTCTAAACTGAGTTGGGTGAACTTGTTGTTGTAATGTGTGTAATTTAAACTGCTGTTCTAAACTTAACGATTCAGGAAATTTCATGATTTTATTCTCCAGATTTATAGACTTGTACTTCTATTTAAACAAGCCAAAATTAAAGCGCTCAGTCCCATTTTGGTGTGTCGCTTGAATGAGGTAACACAGAGGTCATCAGTCAGCTTCTGAAGACACCGAAGTTGTCAGAACGTACTCCACCAATACAGTTGACCCAATCGTAGATAGAGCGACGTTTTATGGCGTTTGACACTTTACTACATCCCTAAAAGACCATTTGTCATCTCCTCAACTGATCTCGGACTGCTATTGTCATACAGCAGAAAAAAAAATAACCAATAATCAACAACGAATAATGATTTATACTAATCCTGAACGTTTAATTAAATTGTTATGTCTTCTCTGAGTCAGCAAAGCCTCTCTCTTAATCATTCAGCTTTTATAGATATCCTGGCTAACACCGAAAATTTGCTGATTATTCAAGATTTAGATGGAGTTTGCATGGGATTAGTTAAAGATCCATTAAATCGCGTAATTCATCCTGATTATATTGAAGCTGTCCCCGCATTTGAAGGTCATTTTTTTGTGCTAACCAATGGTGAACATATTGGTCAACGGGGTGTTAATAGTATTATTGAGCGAGCAATTGGATCGACAGCATTAATAGAAAAAGGACTTTATTTACCGGGACTGGCGGCAGGCGGGGTGCAATGGCAAGATCGCTATGGTAATCTAACTCATCCGGGTGTAAGTGAAGCAGAATTAGAATTTTTAGCTGAAGTTCCTAACCGAATTGAACAAGAATTACGGGATTTCTTTACGACTTACGGAGATAGTTTTTCAGCAAATACAATCGATCATTGTATTAATTCTTCTGTGCTGGATAATATGGCATCTCCTACGGCAAATCTGAATACGATTTATGAAACCTTAGAAGATCATACTATTTTTGCAACGCTGCAACAACGAATGCAAAAGTTAATGGAAAAACTCCTACAAGCCGCAACACAACAAGGCTTAGGCGATTCCTTTTTTGTGCATTATGCCCCCAATTTAGGCAGAAATGAAACAGGTGATGAAATTGTTTGGTTTGCCGACACTCAAACCTCAGGCACAACTGATTTTCAATTTATGTTACGAGGTGCAATTAAAGAAGCAGGAGTTTTGGCATTATTGAATCATTATTATTATCAACGTAGCGGAGAATATCCCCTCGGAAAAGATTTTAATGCCCGTCAAGCCCCCAATACCGCAGAAGCGTTGTTAAAGTTAGTGATTGAGAATTTTGACCCTGAATTGATGCCGAGAATGATTGGAGTTGGTGATACGGTGACCAGTCAAGTCGTAGAAACAGAAACAGGCTTACAGCCAAAGCGGGGCGGTAGCGATCGCAATTTCCTACAATTAATCCAATCAATTGGATACGCTTTGAATCAAGATAATCTGACTGTTTATATTGATAGCAGCGGCGGTGAATTAAAAAATCGTAAAGCCGTTAAATGGATTGAAAAAGACGGGGAAAAAGTGGTAATTGAAGGGCCCGGAGATCCTCGAGATACCGAAGATCCTCTAAGATTAAATTTAGTCTTTCCTGGGGGATATCAGCAATATTGTCAAGCTTTTCAAACAGCCGCTCAACAACGGTTATAGTTAGTTTTTAGTAGTTAGTTTTTAGTTTTTAGTAGTTGGTTTTTAGTACTTAATTTGCAAAAAATAGTAACCAATTACCAATAACTCTAACGCTACGCGCACGCCTGAGAGTTTTAGGATGAGCGGAATTGTCTGACACCCATTTACTGCACAAAATCTTGTAAATCCAATAAATTTAAATACTGGGTTAACGTAAACGCATCAACCCCCAATTCAGTCCGCTCGCTGGCTGCTTTAATTCCCGCTTGAGCGTGCCACCACAAAGCAGAGTGAACCGTATTAACAATCGAAGTTTTTGCTAAAGATGCCGGAGCCAGTAACCCCCCCATTAATCCCGTTAATACATCGCCACTACCTCCCCGCGCTAAAGCTGGAGTGCCGTAGGGGTTAATTGTGACTGCATTTGAGGTGCCAACACAAACCCTTGCCCCTTTTAAGACCACCACAATACCACTGAGTTGGGCTGCTTTTTGGGTGGCTAAGATTCGGTCGGTTAAATCTATAGCCAGTTGGGGAAATAAACGCTTAAATTCTCCAGGATGGGGAGTAATCACAGTGGGAGCATGACGTTGAGATAGGGTAGAAATGGGCTTCATCTGGGCTAAAATATTCAAGGCATCAGCATCTAACACCAGAGGGCGATCGCTATTTAAAACATTCTGCACGACTGTCATTGCTTCTGTGGTTAAACCGGGGCCACAAGCAATGGCATCAAATTGATTCAAATCTACATCTTGAGGGAGTTCTCGGATAATGCCATCATCGTATTCTGGACAACTGAGAATTAATGCTTCTGGAAGCTGCATACTTAGCAAGGGTTTAATCGATCTCGGCACTGCGATCGATAACATCCCCACACCACTGGCTCTGGCTCCTAACCCGGATAAAATTGCTGCTCCAGTATAGCGACGAGAACCTGCAATTAGTAATAAATGACCTGTTTTATATTTGTGGGCGAGGGGATGACGCGGTAAAGGTAGATTGCTGATAGCGGATTGTTTGGTAATCCGGCGAATGGTAGCAGATTGACCCAATATTGCTTTAATATCCACCAACGGAATATCAAAATCAATCAATTCTGTGGTTCCTAAATATTCCACAGCTTGATCTTGTAAAAATGCCAGCTTCCATAAGCCTAAACAGAATGTTCGGGTTGCTTTGACTGCCACACCCATGACTCTACCCGTGTTGGTATGGAGTCCAGAGGGTAAGTCAATACTAAAGACGGGTTGCTTCCATTGATTCAGTTCATTAATCGCTGCTGCCACTGACCCTGCAATTTCTCGTTCTAAACCAAACCCAAATAACCCATCAATTAAAACATCACTATCTTTTAACAAGCGAATATCATCTACAATGGGAATCCGCAAACTCCCCACATATTGGGCGTGAGAGCCGGTTAAATCTTTACGGCGGCTAAAGGGACAGTAAATTTTAACTCTATACCCTTGAAACCATAACTCCCGAGCCATAACGAGAGCATCCCCCCCATTATGACCGGGGCCGACTAATACCCCAATGGATTGAACGGTGGCGGCCTCAGCTTGCCAAATCTGTAAAATGCGTTGGGTAATCTTTCCGGCGACTTTTTCCATTAACGCTGCCACAGGCATTCCGGCTTTGAATAGCCTCTCTTCAATCGCTTGCATCTGTTCTGCCGTCACCACAAAACGATTAATTTGTTCCAAACGATCTTCAATCATGGGGTATTTGAGGGGAAGTTACAGACTATAGATTATAGGAGGTTAGGGGGGAAGATTATAAAGTTTGATAGATGTCTGTAGCATACCTTACACCCCAATTAATTCAACTCTGTCACAGCCATCAACCTCGTCAAGATAAACTTTAACAATTTCTTCTCGGGCGGTGGGTAATTCTTTGCCAACGAAATCGGCATGAATGGGTAGTTGCCGATGGCCACGGTCTAGCAAAACCACGAGTAAAATTGATTCTGGACGACCATATTCATTCGCTGCGTTGAGTGCTGCCCGAATCGTACGTCCACTGTAAATTACATCATCCACCAGTACAACGGTTTTCCCAGTTAAGTCTGCTGGAATCTTAGTTTGTGCGGGGGTGCGGGTTTGGACTTGATCTAAGTCATCCCGATAAAAGGTAATATCAATCGCACCGAGATCGACTTCGATTTGTTCTAACAGTTGAATTTGTTTGGCTAATCGTTTTGCTAAAGGGACACCTCGAGTGTAAATTCCCAGTAAAACTAGATTTGATAAATCGCCACACTTTTCGATAATCTGAGAAGCCAAACGATTGACAGTGCGACGCAGTTCATCAGCAGATAAAATTTCAACAATTTTGCTCATAGCGTGTTAATAATAGGGGGTGATAGTGGGTCATTTTTGTCAAAGCCGTTTGAGAATCAGTTAAAGGTTTATATTCCATAGTTGATGGTGTGAATCAGTCCATACCCGAGAATAAATAAACTTAGCCAGAGTAGAAAACTCCGACGAGTCAGTTGCAAGGCAAGCTCGACGATAGCTGGAGTAATCTCATGGATCGGATCTCCTAAAAGAGGCTTGTATTTTGTTACACCTCGATATACATTTTTTCCGCCTAACTGCACACCGAGTGTGGCCGCATAAGCACATTCGCTCCAGCCAGCATTTGGACTTGGATCATGAATGGCATCACGTCTACAAATTTGCCAAACTGAGATCGGTTTTCCGGATAGAATTGCAATGGTAATGACGGTTAATCGACAGGGAACAAAGGTGAGAATATCTTCTAATTTTGCACTAAACCATCCTAAATGAGTATAAGGATCGCTTTGATAACCGACCATTGAATCGAGCGTACTGGCGGCTTTGTATGCCATCGCCACAGGGACACTTCCAAGGGGTGTGAAAACTGCACCAATTAAAGCATAAAATAAAGGCGACATCACACCATCGGTTGCATTTTCAGTCACGGTTTCTAGGATCGCTCTGAGGATTTCTTCAGGGGATAAATGTTCAGTATCGCGACCCACATATCGTCTGAGTCGTTGACGCGCTTGGATCAGATCTCCCTGTTGTAAGGTGTGTAACACATCAACTGCTGCATCCCTTAAACTTCGGCCCGCAAAACAACTGGCAAGTAAGATACTTTCTAGGGTAATTTGTCCCATTTGACCGAGAACAAAGGGGATAGATTGGCTCTGTAGCATTTTAATCGCTAACCAACTGGTAAATCCGCTACAAAAAATCAGTCCAACTGCCAGGAAGATTCCGGCGATTTTTTGCGCCAGAGGATTTTTTAGATGAGTTAACACAAACTGAGTATAGCGCTCAATTGCCTTTCCCATAAGCTGTACAGGATGTAACCAATCTTGCGGATCGCCAATTTTATAATCTAAAAAGGCAGCAATAACCAGTGGCAAAACGGGAGAGGCGGGTAACAGCCATGCAGCGGCATAAACTAAGGGGGAGATTAAAAACATCAACTAAACTTATCTCGTTGAGGATCAAATATTAGACAACAAAGCTGGTTTCCTCTCCCAGTGCTGCTTGCCAACTTCGTGCATCATAATAAAGATCTTCTAATGAGATACTATATAGAGCTTCTTTCATTTTTTGATGGAGTCGATTCCATAATGTTTTGGTGACCCAATCTTCTGCAAGTTCCGCATCTGCCGGGTAGCGCTGCATCGGTTCAATTGTTTCTCCAACGGCTTCTAAAATTTGTCCGAGAGAAATTTGAGACGGCGCGAGCGCTAACTGATATCCCCCTCGAGCACCGCGAATAGATTCGACTAAACCTGCTCGACGCATCTCGATTAATAGCTTTTCTAAATAGGGAGCGGGTAGTTTTTGCCGGTGTGCGATCGCGGAGACCGATGTTGGGCCATGACTGTGTTGCAAGCTCAGATCTAAGAGTGCTTTAACACTATAATGTCCGCGAGTTGTTAATTTCATCAATCGTATCGCTAATTACCCACTAATAGATTTAGTTTATCAGCAATGTGCTCCTCTTACCGACATCAACTAAAAGTGATTTGTTATCATGTAATCTATTTCTTAAGTGCGTCGAGCGCCCATCGTTGTGTCTCGATCAACTGTGTCTCTACTCAATCGATAGCCCAGGCTTAACTACTTCTCAACAAATACTCATTTGATCTGGAGTTCTATCGCTTCAATTACTCACCCAAGCTGAAAGCTTCTCTTCCACTGCTTTACAGAAGCTTTAGTGATGGGGATGATTTCTAGATCACTACAGTTCAATCATTATATCTCTAAAAAAAATTGGATCTTGAGATGAATATTTGAGCGAATTAGTGTAAGATAGTTTTACAACTACAAATTACACAATCATCATTTACTGAGTGTAATTTGTGATCCAACAAACGTTAAACAATACATCACGCTCTGTCACAAAGGAACTGTTAATGGTTACTAAAAAGAAAACCGATCAACCCTCACCTCTAACCGGAACAGAACTCTTGGAGAAAGTTAAAGGTCTTGGGGAATTAAGTAAAGAAGACAAAGCCAAAGAATGTGGTTACTACACATTGACCAAAAATGGCATAGAGCGGGTCAATATGATGAAATTTCTCAATGCGCTGATTGATGCAGAGGGCATTGAATTAGATGGCAAGCAACAAGGAAACGGTAGGGGAGGACGTTCTGCCAGCTACCGTATTAGTGTGCAATCTAACGGTAATCTTTTGATTGGTGCAGCCTATACCAAACAGATGGATTTAACACCGGGGGATGAATTTGAAATTTCTCTGGGGCGCAAACATATTCATCTGAAGCAAGTCGATGCAGATGAAGAAGAGGCATAAATTTTGCCAATGAACCTCAAGATATAGCACCCACCCCCCTTTCACCCCCGCTGCATAACCGATTGATACTTCGTCAATTCAGAACGCCTCTAAATCAACTCTCTGTAACATTGCTGCAAGCGGGAAATCACTTTTCTGAGCGATCTACTGCAATCTAAGCTGATTAAGAGTTTGCCCAGATCAATGCTGAATTGTAAAATATTCAGCTCAGAATAAATAAAAATCAATCGGATTACCCAATTCATCTCGATCAACACAATAGCCGTTCTGTTTTGCCCACTTCACTGCTTCTTCTTTTAAAATTGGGTCTTTTAACCAACTAATTGCTTGTTCTTTTGATTGAGGACGACTCTGAACCCGCGCTGTTTTTTGCTTCACTTTAGGCATGGGTTTAGCAATTTGACGAACAGCGGCTTTCCACTTCTGGGCAAAATGTTCATCGACTGGAATATCTTGCTGAAATTCTTGGTAAGCCATCGGATTTTCATAGGTTCCGCCCTCATTAATTGGAACTAAAGCGCTCGGTTCAGCCGATTTTAATGATGGTTGTTGTTTCTGTTGGTATTGCAGGGGGGGTTTTTCTGCAATCATTGCATCTTCAGGTTCATACAAAATCGCTTCAGCTTTAGCGGCTAATTCGAGTTGTTCGGTTTGAGGAATATCGATTCCGGCTTCCAAACGCTCTTCAACAGCCCGTAAATGCTGCTTACAGAGATTGGCATAAATCTCCCAATCAATCGCTAACTTTTCGGGATGAGAGGCATAAGAAGCAAAAACACAGCCCACGACTTCTTCTAAATGCATATCCTTGAAACCGAGGTTAGCGCTTTTTTGCCATTGCTTCGCTTTCCACCGCAAAAGTCCCCCATGCAACTGTCCCTGGGGATTCAACCAGGGGCCATCTGGAATTAAATATTTCGGCCGAGGCGTGGGGGGACGAATGCCTAAAGCACTGTCATAATTTGGATTGTGTCTCTGGTTCATTGCTACTTCACAAAAATTCTTTTACATTAAAGATAAACACTATTAGACTTCAATGAGTTCTAAATTAATTCAACAATCTCAAAATAATCGTCAACTTCGCTTTTTACATCCTACAAAATCTCGAACCGATTTACCCTTATTTATCTATTTACCCGGCATGGATGGGACAGGAGAACTGTTTCATCGCCAAGTGCCTAAACTCTCTAAAAGTTTTGATATTCGCTGTCTGAGTATTCCCCCAGAAGATCGTTCAGACTGGGAAGACCTGACTGATAAAACTTTATCGTTAATTGAGCAAGAACGCACTCAGCATCCTCATCGACCCCTGTATTTATGTGGAGAATCTTTCGGGGGATGTTTAGCCCTACAGGTCGCCCTCAAAGCCAGTGAGAGGCTGGAACACTTAATTTTAATCAATCCGGCATCTTCTTTTAGACAGCGTCCTTGGGTGCGATGGGGAGCGGGTCTGACGCAATATTTACCCCAACCTTTCTATCAATTATCAGTATTTGGATTATTACCCTTCCTTGCTTCTTTAGGGCGAATTGAACAAACCGATAGGCAAATGTTATTTAATGCGATGAATTCTGTTCCTCAAGAAACCTCTGCTTGGCGGATGGAATTATTACGAAGATTTGATGTGAATGAAAACCAACTCAAACAGATCAAATTACCCACATTACTCATTGCTGGACAAGCTGATTTATTATTGCCTTCTGTAGCCGAAGCCGAACATCTCGCTAAAAAGCTACCTTTAGCCGAAATGTTAGTTCTCGCTGACAGTGGTCATGCTTGTTTACTGGAGAAGAAAATGGATCTCCATGACATTTTAAAAGTGTATCCCACTTCCTTACCTCAACCTGCCCTTGCTTGTTAAACCAGAACTGAGTAAAGTAGTGAAGCTGGAAATTATACGGTAAAGGGCAATGACCGTAACAACAACACCGTCAAAGGATTGGGCTTCGCAGCTTGTTAATGGGGTTTTAGCGGTTAAACCCCTCGCCAATTTGGCTAAACATCAAGCCCGTCAGATGATGATTAAGCGGGCAGAAAAAATGGGGGTTCCCTGGCGACAGCAGGCAAACAGCTTGTTATCTCGGAATTGGGATGCTGAATGGGCGCAAATTTACAATGACGATTTAATTTACCCAGAGTATTACTGTAGTTCTTTTCATGCCTATGAAACGGGTAATTTAAGTTGGCAAGCTGCCGCTGAAGTTGAAGTGGCTGCTTATGCGGTTCACTCAAAAATATGGCCAGAAGCAGGTGTTGAAGGAGATACACGCCTGCGTCAGAGTTATCATGATGTTTTGCAAGCTCAATTATCCAATGCACCACAGACTATTGTAGATTTAGGCTGTGGGGTGGGAATGAGTAGCTTTGCCCTGCAAGATCTTTATCCTGAGGCTAGTATAACCGGAATTGATTTATCGCCTTACTTTTTGGCGATCGCCCTTTACCGCAGTCAAAACCGTTCTCACCCTGCCCCTGTATGGCTACATCGTGCTGCTGAATCTACAGAGTTACCGGATGCATCGGTTGACCTGGTTTCGCTGTGTTTAGTGTGTCATGAATTGCCCCAAACTGCAACCCGTAAAATCTTCCAAGAAGCGAGGCGAATTTTGCGTCCAGGGGGTCATTTAGCGATTATGGATATGAACCCTCAATCTGAAGTGATGAAGCGGATACCGCCCTATGTCTTGACGCTATTAAAAAGTACAGAACCTTATTTAGATCAATATTTTAGTTTAGATATCAAACAAGCCATTAAAGCAGCCGGATTTCAAACCCCAACTGTTACAAATAATAGTCCCCGTCATCGTACCATTATTGCGATCGCGTAGCATTCAATAGTCCTATTGAGTTGTTTGTTATGTAGGGGCGCATTGCATGCGCCCTAATCTAATATTCCCTCCTATCCCCTTAAATCACAACAAACAACGCGCCAACAAATAACCAATAATCAATATGCTAAGTCTTTTGTTGGTACGTTATTAGTTATTGGTAGGGTGCGTCAGTGACGCACCTTATTAATGTTCTCCGTTTCGGTGTTTCCTTAAATAACAACAAACAACAAACAACAAATAACAACAATGCTAAATGCAGAGGAATTTTATAGCGAATCTTTTTATTTAATTAATAACCCCGATGTAGCAGCTACGGTGGCACGGGGTATTATTAGTAGTGGATTTGAGCATTTTATTGAATCGGGACAATTTCAAGTTCGTCAACCCAGTCCTTTATATAATGAAAATTATTATATTGCGAATAATCCCGATGTAGAACAAGCCATTATAGAGGGATTTTTTGTTAGTGGTTTTCAACATTATATTGAAATTGGTCAGTTTCAAAATCGTAATCCTGGGGCGTTATTTGACGGCGAATATTATTTAACTGAAAATCCCGATTTAATTCCTGTTGTGCAACAGGGAAATGTAACCGCTATTGAGCATTTTGTTAAATTCGGGCAATTTGAAGGACGCAGCCCTAGCCCTTTTTATAATAACGATTATTATATTAGTCAAAATCCCGATGTCATAGACTTTTTAGAACTAGATCAACTGACAGGAATTGAGCATTATTTAGAAGTCGGTGCAGCCCAGGAAAGAGAGTTTACACCCTTTATTGAACCGAGAGGATCGACGTTACCGAATCAGATAGGAATTGGTGACCCTACTCAAACGTCTGTGGTATTATTTACGCGGGGAAGCGTTGCCGGAGAATTAATTATTGAATATGCCACAAACCCAGATTTTAATACGGTTTTAGAACGGATAGAAACACTGGTTATCGATCCTTTAACGCCGATTAAAATTGAGTTAAATAACTTAACCCCCGGTACTCAATATTTTGTCCGGGTTACTGATGCGGCAAGAACTGTAGAAGACGGAAGTTTTAGAACGTTAGAACCGTTAGGAACTCAAGCAGGGATAAGATTTGGGGCAACAGGCTCAACTCAAGGTGAACTCGCCCCTTATCCAGCCGTTGCTAATGTTCCCGCCCGTAATTTAGACTTTTTTGTAAACTTAGGAGATACAATTTATGCCGATAGTAATTCTCCTGACTTACCCAATGTTGAACAGGTGGAAACAGAACTCGGTTTTGAAACCAAATATAATGAGGTTTATTCCCAACGTTCGCGATTAAATACTTGGGGGAATTTATGGTCATCCACACCCATTTATACTGTCTGGGACGATCATAATATCATAGAAGGATTTGCCGGAGGAATTAGCCCAACTGATCCACTTTTTCCGCAACCTTATTTCGGCACAGACGGTGATTTTGTCAATGATACGTCTCGGTTTCAAACGGCATTAGATGCCTTTCAAGAGTATCACCCGGTGCGAGAAGAATTTTACGGAGAAACGGAAGATTTAGTCAGCGCAAACCAACCTAAGTTATATCGATTTAATAC
This sequence comes from Microcoleaceae cyanobacterium, assembly GCA_049647265.1. Lineage (GTDB taxonomy): Bacteria > Cyanobacteriota > Cyanobacteriia > Cyanobacteriales > Microcoleaceae > JAAURB01. The sequence continues at coordinate 4,121 of JBARXJ010000067.1, read as the reverse complement.
TCATGGAAATGATGCCGCCACGTTTATTTTAGATGTGCGTTCGTTTCGAGATGCACCCCTTTTAGCGTTACCCGAAATTCCGACAGTTGAACAAACCGATCAATTTTTAAGTGAAACTTTCGCACCCGGACGAACTTTACTGGGAAACACACAATTAGAAGAATTAAAACAGGATTTATTAACCGCAGAAGAATTAGATGTTACTTGGAAATTTATCTTTTCACCTGTTCCTATCCAAAATTTAGCCTTGCCGGATACAGAAGATCGTTGGGAAGGTTACGCTGCTGAAAGAACCAATTTACTCCAATTTATTGATGAAAATAATATTGAGAATGTTGTGTTTATTTCCGGCAGTTTAAATGGTACAATTGTCAATAATCTAACTTATCAAATTGGGTTCGATCAGCCTCAAATTCAAACCGATATTTTTGAAGTCACCGTGGGGGCAACTGCCGTACAATTAGAATTAGAAGACGAACAGTTAGCCGCGACATTAGGATCTGAAATTGTCGCCTTAACTCCCGATGTATTATTAACCCCAGAAGAAAAAGAATTTTATCAAGATCTCAGTAACCGTTTCAGTCAAGATAAATTTATCGAGAATTTCATTAATAATCGTTTAAATACATTAGAATATGATCCGATTGGCTTAGATAATTCTAATATTAATGCAGAATTAATAGAAGGGTCTTACACTAACGTTCATACCTTCGGTTGGACAGAATTTCTCATTAACCCTCAAACCCAAAACTTAACCGTAACCACCTACGGCATTCGACCTTACACCCAAACAGAAGTTACCGCAACACCCGCCTTTGTCGTCAACCGCTTACCAGAAGTCGTCAGTCAGTTTATCGTTACCCCAAATTCTACCAGCGAAGAATAACAAACAAGAATAACGAAAACTGCAACGAATTGTGTCAAGGGGCGCAAATTGCTAGGGAGAACTTGATACAATGCAAGCCAGTATTGCATTATTGTATTTTTAGCTCTAGTTTTATGACCACTGCACCTGCTTATCCCACTGCTACCGACGTTGCCAAGGAAGATTATGTGGTTCTCGGTTTAGCCACTTGCTTCATCAAAGAAGATGGAGAAGTTGAGCAAGTCAAAGTCATAGAACCTATTCCCTCTGCGGCTTTAGAAGCATTAATGAAAGGCATTCCCACCTCCTACGAATTCGCCTATGGAACCACTGTGGGTGCGGTTTTGGTAGAGGGAACAGTAAAAGTGCCGACAGAATTTCCCGCCGATGCCATGTTAGGAGAAGAGTTTGCTCAACGAGTGTTCTCAGCAGCGCGAACATTTAAAAAGCGTACCAGCGCTCAAGAATTTATTCCAGTGGGAACCACATTTCACGAATTCAACTATTCTTTAGAACGCAAACGGGTGTTAAATTCTGAGCGAGTTGTCAGCGCAGAAGATAACGTGAAGCAACACGCCTACACTCATCAAGTCCTGTAACGTTACCCTGAGTCGAATTCGGTGTAACATAAACTGTGTCTATCTCACAGGAGAGAACCATTGACGGAGGCAACAGAGAAACAGGAGCAACTACATATAGAGTTGCAACAAACTCGTGAGGAATTAGAACGTATTCAAGCACAGTTTGATGAAGTATTGGGGGAGTTAGAACAGGCACAGTTTCAGTTACAGCAAATTCAGCAGTCTACTGCACCATCTTCTCACGAAGAAATAGAAGCAGAGTTAGCGCAAACTAAAGCAGAATTAGAAGACACAAAGTCTCAATTGCAGCAAACTGAGTCTGTATTGGAACAGTCCCACGCTCAGTTAAAAGAAACGATGGAAGTGTTGGAGAAATCTCATGCTTTGTATCAAGATAGTCAGGCGCAGCTTCAACAACTTCAACAGCAACAAATTTCACCAGAAGTATTAGAACAGGTTAAAAATGAACTGAGGCAAACTCAGGAGGAATTTCAACAGACTCAAGCACAGTTTGATGAAGTCTTAGTTGAGTTAGAACAGGAACAGTCTCAGGCTGAGGAAATTCAGGAACAGTTAAAGCAACGGGATGAGGAGTTAGAAAAAGTTAAATCTCAACTGCATCAAACTCAGGAAGAATTGAATAAATTACAATCTCAATCTTTACCCAATCAAAATATAGCTCAACAGAATTCAACAAAAGTAGCCTCAGAATTGACGAATTGGGAAATATTCTAAACTTAAAGGTATTTTTTATTAATAAAAAGTTGAATCAATGAAGAATGAAAAGTCCGCTTTATTGAAACTGAAAAAAATCAAAGGAAATTTAAATAGTTTGAATGATAAGCTAAAAAAAATAGAGAATAGAATTCAGATTGATCCTATACAGTTAGACATAGTAAAAGCTCAATCCAACCCTCAAAATTTTCAAAAAAGTGAAGAATATTTAGGAAAAAATCTTAACGCAGGAGATAAACACTATAGGGCATTTGTCGGGCCTCCTGAAAAATATGATTTAGTCGCTGCAATGCAATTTAATATTGCTACTCATTTTGGTTTGCGAGAAGAACACTTCTTTTTAGATATTGGGTGCGGTTCTCTAAGAGCAGGTAGACTATTTATTCCTTATTTACTTTCTGAAAGATATTTTGGTGTAGAACCTAATGCATGGTTGATTGAAGAAGGAATTAGACAGAATATTGGTAAAGATTTGATTAAAATTAAAAGACCATATTTTAGTAGTAACTCAGATTTTGATTTTAGTGAGTTTAATAAAAAATTTGATTTTTTACTCGCGCAGTCTATTTTTTCTCATGCTTCACAGTCTCAAATTAAAAAATGTTTTTCAGAAGCGAGAAAAGTGATGAAAGAAAATTCTATATTTTTAGCAACGTTTGTTGAAGGAGAGTCAAATTATTCGGGTGAAAGGTGGGTGTACCCAAGCTGTGTAACATATACGATTGAGTGCATAATAAATTTAGCAGAAGAACAGGGCTTAATCTGTAAACGAGTTGACTTTCCTCATCCGAATGCTCAATCCTGGTTGGCAATATCACAATCATCTTTGGATCGGGATATTACAGGTTAAGGATGGCAGTAATCATGTAAAATACAGTTCAGATCGTCGGAACCCTAAAACTTATGGAGTCTACCCAAAACTCATCCATCCTAATTATTGCAGGAATGCACCGCTCCGGAACCTCACTCACCGCTTCTATATTGCAAAGTGCGGGTTTACATATTGGCCGTAAGTTGCTCGATCAAAGCCACGGCGCATCAGAACGTAATTTTGAGAATTTAGACTTTTTTGAGTTTCACAAGGCTGTATTGCGATCGCAAGGGGTAAATGAGGATGGTTGGACACTCCAAGAAACGATAGAAGTTGAGGATCGTTTTGTTGAGGAAGCTAAAGAATTAGTTGCAAAGAATGCAGTCAGCGCTGTTTGGGGATGGAAAGAACCCCGCACCACTTTGTTTTTAAAATTTTGGGCGAATTTATTACCCGAAGCAAAGTTTTTATTACTCTATCGTTTTCCCTGGGAAGTGGTAGACTCTCTCTATCGACGGGGTGATCCAATTTTTAAAAGTCAGCCTGATTTAGCTGTGAAAATCTGGCTGCATTATAATCAGAAACTTCTTAATTTACATAATAAATATTCTGAGCGCTGTTTTCTTGTTGATCTTCATATTTTCTTGAATCATCTTGATACTGTAACTTCTGCCATCAATCAAAAATTGCAGTTGAATTTAGCAACCCCTAGTTCAACCCTTTACAAGCCTTCTCAAATTCATAAACAATCAATAGAAGGACATAGAGCCAGTTTAATTGCTTATTACTTTCCAGAAGCGATTGAAATGTATCGGGAACTAGAAGCCAGGGCATGGCAAGTTAATGATACACCTGATTTCTCTTGGATTGAGCAATTAAAGAATACTCCTTACAGAACTTGGGCATTTCAAGATTGGATACAATTAGGAAATTGGGAAGGAGAAAAATCAAAACTTCAGCAGGAGTTAGAAAGTAGTCGTTCTCAATTACAGCAAAATCAAGCAGAGTTAGAAAGTAATCGTTCTCAATTACAGCAAACTCAGACAGAGTTAGAACAGTCTCGGTCTCAACTGCAGCAAAATCAAGCAGAGTTAGAACTTAATCGTTCTCAATTACAGCAAACTCAGAC
>JBARXJ010000066.1:0-141358 GCA_049647265.1 Microcoleaceae cyanobacterium | reverse complement strand
CATTTTCTCCTAAAGTAGCAAGTATTTTGTCTTTCCATTCTTGTAATTGAGTATCAGTTTCTGATAGTAATTGACCCATCAACTCCCGAAAAGCTTGCACAAAAGCGCTGAATGGAATATTACGGTTAAATTGATCGAATTTGCCTTTTATAAAATATCCCCGTTGCCGAACAATGGGTTTATGAACTTCATTAATAACCGCTGTTTTACCAATACCAGAAAATCCCGCCACTAGCATCATTTCCGATCTTCCCCCCTTACCCTTACCCCCCGGACTTCGGGGGGACTGAGGGGGGATGGGGGATTTAGGGGGGTTTGCTACTTTCTCGAATGCTGCTAATAATTGTGCGACTTCTTCTTCGCGTCCGTAGAGTTTTTCGGGAATAATAAAGCGATCGCATATATCGCGTTTTCCTAATTCAAATTCCTCAATATCCTGATTTTTTAAGTATTGAGAAAGACATTGTTCTAAGTCATACTTCAATCCTAAAGCACTCTGATAGCGATCTTCGGCATTTTTTGCCATCAACTTCATCACAATTTCTTTTAGGATGTCGGGTATCGAGTGTGGAGTCTGGGGAAAAATAGGACATTTAGCGATATGACAGTGAACTAACTCCATCGCTTCTTCACTTTGGAAAGGAAGAACTCCGCTAAGTATTTCGTAGAGGGTAATACCTAAAGAATAAAAATCACTACGATAGTCAATTCCTCGGTTCATCCGTCCGGTTTGTTCCGGGGAAATATAAGCGAGAGTTCCTTCTAAAACGTTAGGATTTTGGATTTCTTGGGTTTCTTTTGGCAATAGAGAAGATATAGAAAAGTCAATCAGTTTAATTTGCTTTGTTTTGGGGTGAATCAGAATATTTGCGGGTTTGATATCTTTATGAATCACTCGATTTTGATACAGTCCGTGGAGGATGTCTGCCAATTGAATTGCGATATTCAGAAAATCACTAATTGATAATTGTTGATTAATGACTGATGAGTGAAGTGAAACATACCCCTCGTCAGGCATCACTAAAGCGTAGCTATTTCGGTAGTTTTCTAATGTTAAGGGCTGGACAATTCCAGGAATATTCAGATTTTTAGCAATGGTATATTGATTGCGAAATTGCACGAGTTCGCTGAAGCTGGGATATTCATTGCGTAAGAATTTGATGATGACGGGTTTTTCGTCAACCTGGAGAGTGCCGCGATACACAAGGGTGCGCGTCCCTTGATAGAGACACTCAGCAATCTCATAGCCAGCAAGGGAGGGAAAGGTGCTAATATTCATGTGTGTTAAGAAGAAATTCAGTTTTAATCAGGATAGTCAACTCATTACTATTAGAGTTCCCCGGTACTGAGGTAATCGATAATTATCCTGCTTGAAATGATCTTCTTAAGAGGAAATACGTAGGACAATTGGGTTCAAAGTCATAATCACGCGCTAAAATCTGCCATTTAGGAATAACGAATCAAAGATTGATATACTCAATTTTGTTCCCTTGCTGCTACGCTGTATCGGTGTAACTAGGATTAAGAGAGGATCTATGGGGGATCAACAGAGTTGGAATAAACAGGTACAGCCTGCACTTTGCCGTATTTTAGATGCGAATTTAGATCGCGCCCGCGAAGGACTCCGTATTATTGAAGAATGGTGTCGGTTTGGCCTCAATAGTAGTCCACTGGCCGAAGAATGTAAAATGCTGCGGCAAGAATTAGCCAGTTGGCATACCTTAGAATTACGCCATTCTCGTAATACACCCGGAGACCCCGGAACAGAACTGACTCATCCTCAAGAACAACACAGATCTGGACTTGAACAGGTATTACAAGCCAATTTTTGTCGGATTGAAGAAGCGATGCGGGTGTTAGAAGAATACGGCAAAATTTATCAATCTGAAATGGGAGCAGCTTTTAAACAAATGCGTTATCGTGTCTATGCCCTGGAAAGTGAGTTACTGGCTTATCAACGGTATCAACTCCTAGACAGCTCTCATCTGTATCTGGTTACTTCTCCCTCAGAACGGATGTTAAATATCGTTGAAGCGGCATTACAAGGCGGCTTAAAGCTGGTTCAATATCGGGATAAACAGGCTGATGATGTAGATCGCTTACAAACGGCTCAACGCTTGTGTCAACTCTGCCACCGCTATGATGCTTTATTTATTATGAATGATCGGGTTGATATTGCGATCGCGGTCGATGCGGATGGGGTTCATTTAGGACAGCGGGATATTCCCATTGCTTTGGCACGGCAACTGTTAGGGCCTCATAGTATTATTGGTCGTTCTACCAGCAATCCAGAAGAAATGCAACGGGCGATTGATGAAGGGGCGGACTATATTGGAGTTGGGCCGGTTTATGAAACGCCAACAAAAGCCGGAAAAGCCGCTGCTGGCTTAGACTATATTCGTCATGCGGCTGAAAATTCTCCGATTCCTTGGTTTGCTATTGGAGGAATTGATATGAATAATTTTGATAATGTGATGTCGGCAGGCGGCGAACGAATTGCAGTGGTGCGTGCCATTATGGAAGCGGAACAACCGACTCTGGTGACTCAATATTTCTTGTCTCAACTGAATCGAATTCAGACTTTGAGAAACTATAATGTTTTACCTAAGGTAGGGAGTCGGGAATAGGGAATCCTTAACGAGCAATTTTGCTATATAGACTCACAACAAAGAATAAATGAATTCGGACGAATAACAGATAAAATCATGATGGCTGAATTGGTTCAATTACAAGTTAATGGAGAAACTCAAAGCTGTTATCCACACACAAAACTCCCTGATTTTCTCGCAAAAATGGGATATAATCCTCGACTGATTGCAATTGAATATAACGGTGAAATTCTCCATCGACAATTTTGGGAGCAAACGGAAATCAAATCGGGCGATATTTTAGAAATTGTCACAATTGTAGGGGGTGGTTAATCTAAAATACAAATCAAATAGACAAAATCCGATGAGATGTAGAACTTTAATTGTTCATCAAAACATCGGATTTATATTATATTTGCAAAGTCGCTATTGCAAGTATAAATTAGTTAGAAATATCTGTGGGAGGAACAACTTCAACATTATCCATTACTAACCCATTCACCCCTAGAATTTCATCAACTAAAGATGGGATTGTATCATATTCCTTTTGGTCGGGAACCGTTCCTGCAACTGTTACAATTCCTTCTTCGGCTTGAACAGTGAGTTTAGAGGCGGGAATATTGGCTTCTAATTTGGCTCGAACTTCACTTTCTAAATCTGCATCGGTTCGCTCTTGTTGATCTCCAACGAGATCATTACGCTGCTCGCGAGCGCGAATATCTGAATCGAGCTGAGCTTGACGAATCTCACTTTGAGCGTCTTCTTGGGTTTCTGCAACCAGTTGTGGGTCTTCTACTTCACCATCAACAGATGTGGGTGCATCTGCGCTGGTACGGGCAACATCGCAGGCAGTAGCGCCAATTGCAGCAACACCACCAATTAAGAATAATACTAACTTGTTCAAATTCATTTCAAAATTTACCTCCAAAAAACTTAAATAATTACGCACAATTTCTAATGACTTCTGTAGCTTTCATCGCGCTTATCAACGATGACGACTGGCGGCTCACCTGTTGTTGTAGTTGTTGCCACAGTCGTTGCTGGGGATGTTGTAGTTGTTGTGGGTTGGGGTTCAACCACAGGTTGTGTCGGCTGAGTTTGGATTTCTGTCTCAACGTCGGGCGCATCATAAACATTCCAGTCATGGATATTTTCTGAACGGACAATTGTTTCAGCTTTATCGATCACGCCTGGGACACCTGTAATTAATACCAGGTAATGACCGTCTTTCAAATGACTATTATAAACTTTAGCCTGATCTTCAGGAATACCTAAACCAATTAAAGCTCCAACAATTCCACCCGTCGCTGCACCAATGGCTGTTCCGGCAAGAGTTGTGGCTAAAGTGGTTGCTCCTGCACCCGCTAATAAAATCGGCCCGATACCCGGAATGGCTAATGCACCTAAACCGACCAGTAAACCTGTAATTCCTCCTAAGGCACCACCCGTAACAGCTCCAGCAGTTGCACCTTCGTCGGCTTTATTACCGTGGGACTCTGTCTCAACGTTTGTATCAAACGCTCTCTCATCGCTGTCGGGGGCAATCACTGTCACCCGGTTCATATCAATTCCAGCATCATGTAGGCGACGTAAAGCTTGCTCTGTTTCACCACGGGTCTTGAAAGCACCAATTCCGCGCTTATATTCTACTGTATTATATGTGGTTGCCATCGGTTTTTCCTATCCTACAAACTATATACTTCGCTTTTCCATACGCTTCCTATCAAAAGTCATCAGAAAAGCAATAAATTTGATTTTTGTATCTTTACCTATTCTGTCTAAAGTTAGTTCCTTTATCATCCTCCTAGTGATAGATAAAATAGATATATCATGGGGTAGATTCATTTAATCCATTAGTATGACAAATTGGTAACTGTAGAATACAATAAAAAAATATCATTATGGCTTTGTACAAAATTGCTGATTATTATCCTCACTATGTAGACGATTTATTTCAGGGAAATGATTTTAAAAGTTATGATGTGTATGCCGGAACCACAGACGACAAGGTAGGTTCTGTATATGACGCTCTAGTCGATGAAGCAGGTTATATTCGTTATATTGTAATTGATACAGGTTTTTGGGTATTTGGTAAGAAGGTATTACTTCCGGTCGGTCGCGCTCGTTTAGATTATGACAATAGTAGACTTTATGCATTAGGTTTAACCGACAAAGATCAAGTTGAAGCACTTCCCGCTTACGACGATGATATGGTAATTGACCACGGTTACGAAGAGCAAGTTCGTGCTGGATACCGTACAGAAGCGGCAGCAACTCCGGCTTATACTGCTGATACTTATAGTTATGAAGACGATAACTTGTATCAAACCAATGAGCAAGATAATGGTGCATTAAAACTATACGAAGAACGGTTAGTTTCTGATAAAGTTCGTCGCAAAACAGGCGATGTGACAATTGGAAAAGTCGTAGAAACTGAAACGGCTAAAGCTTCAGTGCCGATAGAGAAAGAGCGGGTTGTTGTTGAGCGCACAACCCCGAGTGGTGCAGGACAAGCCGTTGCACCTGGAACAGCAGCTTTCCAAAATCAAGAAGTTGCACGGTTTGAAGTACACGAAGAAACCGCTGAAATTAAGAAAGAAGCTTTCGTAAGAGAAGAAGTTAAAGTTCGTAAAGAAGTAGACCGTGAAGTTGTTACCGCAGAAGAAACGCTTCGTCGGGAAGAATTAAAAGTTGATACTGATGATACACCGACTGTTAATCGGTAATGAGCGAGAAGTATGATATGAGAAAAATTAGCTTCAAGTTAAGCTCTCTTAATTGTAATAGCTAGTTGATGCTAGGTGGGTCATATTTGATCTACCTAGCCTCTCATTTTATTTAGCAAAAAAAGCTAAATTTGAGAACTAAGTTTATTGAAATTAGCCGTAAAAATAAATGAATACAAGCAAGCAGGTAATTAATATGAATCAACAGGATTATTCAAACAAAGAAACTGTTCACGGTCTTAAAGTTTATGATACTCAAAATAATTTAATTGGAAATGTTAAACATATCATTCGAGATGATAATAATAAACTACAAATAGTTTTTGCATTACCAGACCAAGAAAAACCGTTATTCAGAGTCAGTAGACAAACTGTTAAAGAAGTGAATTTAGACGAAGATTATATTATTGTCAGTTTGAATGCCACGATGAGACAAGAACTACAGAAACATTCTCGCAATAGTTTTGAATGGATAGACAATCAGTCATTAGAAGACTCAAGTGATATCTCTCAAACCTTTGATGAAAAAGCGGATAATTCTTCCACTTTAGATGAAGTAACGATTCGTTTAATAGAAGAGCGACTGAAGATTAACCATTCCTCTAAAAAGATTGGGGATGTGGTTGTTCGTAAAGTTGTAGAAACGAAAACAATTGAAGTACCCGTTCGTCAAGAAAAGTTAATTGTTGAGCAGGTTCAAGGAGATAAAACCGAAAGTTTAGCCGAAATTGATCTCTCTTCTAATGTGATCAAAGGAGCATCTTTATCCGATAACCCGGCTCATGGAAACGAGTATACGGTTTACGGAGAATTTATGACTCCAGAGGCAGCTAGCGAGATATTAAAAGCAATTTCTCTTCAAAGAAATCATGGCTGTCAGAAAATTAAAATAGAGTTAGTTGTGAGTAGTTCTCAACAACAACAAGATTATCAAATGATGTTTAATCGATGTACTGATACAACAAGTATGAATCAAATCTAAGTTGAATTGGATTATTAATCATAATATTTTTTACAACTAATTTGGAGTTCTCAGGAATGTGGATTGAAAGACTAGCAAGATTTGGATATGCCACCAAAGGCTTTGTTTACGGAGTCATTGGCGTTTTGGCAGTGGTGGCTGCTTTCAGCACAGGCGGAAAAACAACGGGTTCAGAAGGCGCATTACAAACCCTTGCGGCTCAACCTTTAGGACAGATACTATTACTTTTAATTGGGGTTGGCTTAATTGGATATATAATTTGGCGAATCGTCCAAGCCGTTAATGATCCTGACAATAAAGGCTCTGATTTTAAAGGAATCTTTCAACGTTTAGGCTATGTTACGAGTGGTTTAGTTTATACAGGGTTAGCTTGGACGGCGTTTAAATTAGCCTTAGGTGCGGGTAGTAGTTCTGGAGGTGGAAATACTAAGCAAGATATCACCGCTCAAATTTTATCACAGCCTTTCGGTCGGTGGATGATTGGGACAATGGGTGCTTTTATTATCGGCTTAGGGTGCTACCGACTTTACAAAGCTTACCACACTAAATTTCGTAAACGATTAGATTTACAAGAGCTGAATCTTACGCAAGAAAAAATAATTGTTAATATTTGCCGTATTGGGATTGCAGCTAGAGGAATTGTATTTATATTAATTGGTTTTTTTCTAATTCAAGCAGCTCGGCAATTTGATGCAGATGAAGTCAGAGGACTTGATGGTGTTTTACAAACTTTGGCTCAGCAACCTTTCGGTAAAATTCTATTAGCTTTGGTAGCACTGGGTTTGATTGCTTATGGTATTTATATGGGAGTCCAAGCTCGATATCGTCAAATTGATACAGGATCTAATTCTCGTCAAGTCATCTCCAGCTAAGGTTTGAGAAATAAAGAAGATTTACTAAATTGTGGAGGCAAAACTAATCTAAAGGTTTTGCTTTTTTTATTCGTGATTTATTTGTAATGAATCATACCTAATCTCCTCAGAACTCTGACTCTCGTTAAAAATAAAAAATAGATTGTAGAGTATTTCCGAATCATCAATAAGCCATAAATCGTTGCGATGTTTTCAAAAAAAAATTATTCCTTTCGGATTAGTGTAATATGTTGTCAATTTAATGGTTTCCGTTTAGAATATCTCTAACCTAGCTAAAACATTAGTTTTTACTACTTTTTTACTCTCATTCTTATATGCAAGCAACCTGGAAATTTATTCAAAATTTAGGTTTAGGAGTAGTTCCTTTCTTGAAACTGCGTGAGTCTTTATTGATTGATTCACGTCTTAGCCAAAACTACTTAGTCCTCACTGTCAGCTCTTGCTTAATTGCCACATTGGGTTTACTGATCAATAGTGCCGCTGTGATTATTGGTGCGATGATTATTGCACCCTTAATGTTACCGCTAAGAGGACTGGCTTTTGCAACCTTAGAAGGAGATGTAAAACTATTAAGACTCAGTTTTAACTCGATTGCAATCGGTACGCTTCTTTCTCTACTTTTTTCTGGGTTACTGGGTTTAATTATCAATATCCCAGATTTTGGTTCTGAAATTTTATCTCGGACTGAACCCACCTTAATTGACCTTTTGATTGCAATTTGTGCAGGCAGCATTAGCGGATATTCTAAGATTCGTCCCGCCTTAGGAGATGCTATTCCAGGAACAGCAATTGCAGTGGCTTTAATGCCTCCGGTTTGTGTGATTGGTTTGGCACTTTCTCAGGGGAGTTGGGATGAAGCAATGGGAGCATCATTACTGTATATTACTAACTTAATCGGTATTAATTTAGCCTGTATTATTATTTATGTTTTGGGTGGTTATGCTAAAAGTAGTGAAGTTGCTAGAACTTTATCTTGGGGGATTTCTCTACTGTTAATTATGCTGCTCGCTGCACCACTCGGGATTAGTTTTTGGCGTTTAATCAACCATGCAAATGTCAATAAATCGGTTAAAGAAGTGTTAGTTACTCGTTCTTTAGTGGATCGACCGGATATTGAAGTGATAGACTTAGAAATTGATTGGCGACGTAAACCCGCTAATGTTTTAGTGATTGTTCGAGCCACCGATCCTGTGACTCCACAAGAAGTCTCTATTGTTGAACAAGTTCTGAGCAATGAATTAGATGTTCCATTTAGAGTTGTGTTTGATGTCACCCCTTCTACCTTAGTCGAAGCTCAACGTTAATTATAGAAATATCAGCGGTTAAATTCTGAGTTGAGCAAAATATTGCTGTAACCAATGATGAATAAATCGATAGCGATCGCCGACTTGTTGAAGAATTAACCGCTGTTTAGCATCCTCTAAAAATTGTTTATATTTCAAAGGAAGATAACCCTTAGAGGACATAATACGACGAAGAATAAATTGTTCAATCAGTGAATTGATAGACAATATTTCGGAAATAAACGCCCAAATAAAACCGATCCCTGCTATCAAAAGCATCATTTCTATCGATTGAATCGCAATGGCGATGATAATAAGAGCAATAATACTCCACCAAATAATTCCTTTTAAAAATTTTGTCCCCCAGGTGTAGCTTCGTTCTTCTTCAGCTTCTCTTAACCAATTGACGGGTATTTCATCAACTGAAAATTCTATTTTATTTTCTTCTTCTAATCGTTGAGCAATCCATTCTAACCCTTGTCTCATTTGATCGGCTGGATAAGCAGAATGATACTCTATTCCCTCCCGATGCTGCGCCACCTGACGGCGAATGTAAGCATTGAATAAGTAGTGAAGTTGTTCATCTTCTGAAGATAGCCGCTTCCAAGACTCTAATAAAATTTCGTCATGGGCTAACGTCATTAGGGTCAAAAATAACGGCTTTTGTGCTAATTTTAATAGATTTTCATTCGTTTCGATTTCATTCCATAGAGCCCGCGTCTGAGCATGAAACAAATACTCTCGGATTTGAGTTTTTGTCAGGGGTTTTAATAAAATCGCACCATTAAGTTCTAAGCGTTTCTTACAACGATAATAACCATCTACTGTGCTACAAACTACTAAATGTATCGGCGCAACATCACTTTTTAGCCACTGATTAATCTGTTGAATACATAACTCTCGGTATTCTGATGAGACTTCATTTAACCCATCCAATAAGGGTAAAATCTGAAGTTGATCCAGCCAGTAAGAACTCACCTCTGAACTAATATTATACTTCCATTTCAGTTGCTCTATAATCCAATGAGCGATCGCAGGCATACCAGGATGCCAACTTCTCAGATTTAATAAAACCGGAATCGGCTCTGCTTCATCTTGTAACGCTCGACTCACCAGGACTTTAGCCAGTCCCATTAAAGTTGTTGTTTTACCCGCTCCCGTTGCACCTAAGATTAATAACTTGCCACTAATGCGATCAAAAACCGGGATCACGCCACTGTCGGCTGATAACTTAACGCTCTTGTGCTTGCCGACTTTCGCTTCGATATCCCAAGTGCGCCGCATTTTTAAGGGGGGTGTTTCTTCAGCCAGTTTTGTCAAAACCGCTCGATGTAAAGACTGTAAACGAAACTGTTTAATTTCTCGTTTAACTTGTTTTAACAGATGGCTACGATGGGCTAGTTGTCGTCGAGGAGAGATAGAGCGTGACATTGAAGTTTAATCGCATAATGAGGATCAAAATACACACAGTATATCTTTGCTTGACAACTCTAATATTAAGTTTTCCGATCTAATCTCAAAGCATATTACCGCCGTCAACAGTCCGAGTCGGCTGAAAACGAGGATTTATCCGACAAAACACGATTCCTCAGTCGTTCAGTATAAAACGGATGAGATGATCGCGATTCATCGTTTTTCATCTGTGAGTCATGATAGCATTACTCGTTACTAAAGTTCTGAAAAGTCAACACCTCGAATCATTTAACACTTTATTTAAAAATCAGCAAGCTATTTATTGAACTTGTTTCACCTCAAAATAGGACTGAAATTTTAAAACACTCTCTGAAGAGTTTAACTGCAAACGGGGAATACTATATAGGGTTGATTACTGACAGCATTAAAGAGTAATTATCACCATTGCTCATGTCTTATCGCAATCCGCTAGGGTTGTGTAGCCAATCGTAAAGAATATTATTGTTATGAAAACTCTCCCTTTAAAATTACAGAATTATCAGGTTAATGAGTGTTTGCATACAGGCTCTAAAACACTCGTCTATCGCGCCACACAAATTACAGACAATCAATCTGTTATTCTCAAAATTCTACGGAATGAATATCCTAGCTTTAATGAGTTATTACGTTTCCGTAATCAATACACCATTACAAAAAGCTTAAAAATTCCAGGTATTGTTTCTCCCTATCGCTTAGAATCTTATAAAAATAGCTATATTTTAGTCATGGAAGATTCGGGCGGAATCTCTCTCCAAGAATATATTCAAGAACATCCCCTCACCCTTGTAGAAATACTGAATATTACGATACAACTGGCTGAAGTATTACATGAGTTACATCAAGCGCGTGTGATTCATAAAGATATTAAACCTGCTAATATTCTCATTCATCCGATATCTAAACAAATTTGGTTAATTGACTTTAGTATTGCCTCTTTACTGCCAAAAGAAACTCAACAAATTCAAAATCCTAATCTTTTAGAAGGGACGCTAGCTTATATTGCCCCCGAACAAACTGGACGCATGAATCGAGGGATTGATTATCGTACAGATTTCTATTCTTTAGGGGTGACTTTATATGAATTACTCACAGGAAATTTGCCGTTTAAAAGCAATGATTTGATGGAGTTAGTTCACTGTCATATTGCTAAAGTCCCTTTTGAATTAGGCGAAGAAATTCCGGAAGCAATCTCAAATATTGTAATGAAATTGATGGCGAAGAATGCTGAAGATCGCTATCAAAGTGCTTTAGGATTAAAATATGATTTAGAACAATGTTTAATTCAGTATAAAGAAACCGGAAAGATTGCTGAATTTAAATTAGGAATACGTGACTTAAGTGACCAATTTTTAATTCCTGAAAAACTCTATGGACGGGAAGCCGAAGTCAAAACCCTTCTCCATGCATTTGAGAGAGTAGCTATCCCCCCTCAGTCCCCTATCCCCCCTCAGTCCCCTATCCCCCCTCAGTCCCCCCTTAGTAAGGGGGGTAAGGGTAAGGGGGGAAGATCAGAAATGATGCTAGTTGCGGGATATTCTGGGGTAGGTAAAACCGCTGTAATTAATGAAGTTCATAAACCCATTACTCGTTCCTCAGGGTATTTTATTAAAGGTAAGTTTGACCAATTTAATCGTAATATTCCCTTCTCAGCTTTTGTACAAGCATTCCGGAGTTTAATGGGACAATTACTAAGTGAAAATGATGCAGAATTGGCAACTTGGAAAGATAAAATTCTAGAAGCGGTAGGAGATCAGGGACAAGTTTTGATTGATGTTATTCCTGAACTTGAATCTATTATTAAACCCCAACCGCCTGCACCTGAACTGTCTGGGACTGCTGCTCAAAATCGCTTTAATTTATTATTTAGTAAATTTGTTCATGTTTTCACCACAAAAGAACATCCGCTTGTCATATTTTTAGATGATTTACAATGGGCAGATTTTGCATCATTAAACCTGTTGAAGTTATTGATGAATGAATCTGAAACCGGATATTTATTAGTACTCGGAGCTTACCGGGATAATGAAGTCAATCCAGCTCATCCGTTGATGTTGACATTAGATGATCTTCAAAAACAAGGAGCTCAATTAAATACTTTAACTTTAACGCCTCTGAGTGCCGCCGATATCAATCATTTAGTTGCCGATACGTTGTTATGTTCAACAGAAATTGCTAAACCATTATCTCAATTAGTTTATCAGAAAACTCAAGGAAATCCATTTTTTACAACTCAGTTTTTGCAAGGGTTACACGAGGAAGGTTGTATTACGTTTGACTCAAAAGCAATCCCCCTTCAATCCCCCCTTAGTAAGGGGGGTAAGGGGGGTAGATGGCAATGTGATATAGCGCAAGTGCGGCAGCTCGCTTTAACAGATAATGTCGTGGAATTTATGGTAAAACGGTTGCAGAAATTGTCCGCTGAAACCCAGAATGTATTAAAGTTGGCAGCGTGTATTGGCAACCAATTTGATCTAAAAATATTAGCAGTGATTTGTGAATTGAATCCAGATCAAGTTGCCGCAAATTTATGGTCAGCTTTACAAGAAGGATTTGTAATTCCGGAGAATGAAACCTATAAGTTTTTCCAGGAAAACAAACACGAAGAGAAAGAGAATAAAGATATTTCAGTTAATTATCGTTTTTTACATGACAGAGTTCAACAGGCGGCTTATTCCCTAATTATTGAGGATAAAAAGCAAGAAACTCATCTAAAAATAGGACAACTATTATTAGAAAATACGCCAGTCAATGAGCAAGAAGATAATATTTTTGAGATTGTCAATCAGTTGAATCAGGGAATTGACTTAATTACAGAAGAAACCCAGCAAAAACAACTCGCACAACTCAACTCAATCGCCGCTTATAAAGCCAAACTTTCGACAGCTTATCGTGCGGCAGCTCAATACTTTGAAATCGGTATAGAATTATTACCTGAAAACCCCTGGCAACAGGACTATGATTTAGCTATTTCGCTATATTTAGGCGCAGCAGAAACGTCTTACCTTAATGGTGAGTTTGAGCAGATGGAACAGCTCGCAGGAATTGTCCTTCAACATACAAAAAGTCCCTTAGAACAAGGTCGAATTTACGAAATTCAAATTCAGGCGAAGATAGCTCAGGGCGAAACACAAACCGCTATCTCAATTGCCCTTGATTCTCTACAAAAGTTTGGCATAAAGCTGCCGAGCAAAGTTTCTCAAATTAGTCTGATACCGCCACTACTAATAACTCAGTTTAAATTAAAGCGGCATTCTGTGGAATCTTTGTATGATTTGCCGGAGTTAAAAGATGAGCAAAAACAGGCTGCAATTCGATTGACAGAAAATATTGCAGCTTGTCTATATTATGGGGACCCATATCTTTTTACTCGTATGATTTTAGTCTCGATGAATCTCATCATGAAATCAGGCATGACAGTTAATGCTGCCAGTATTTTTAATTGCTATGCAATCATTTTGTGTGGAATGGGCGACACCAATTTAGGATATCAAATGACTCAGTTAGCACAACACATAGCAGACAGCTCAAATTTATCTTATCTTCAATCCAGAATCTATGTGGGTACAGCAATGATGGTTTTACCTTGGAAACATCACTTAAAAGCTGGAATTTCATTACTTGAGCAAGGCTATGAGAAAAGTTTGGAATCTGGGGATTTAGAATGTGCTGGTTTAAATTTAGTATCACTTGATACTGTGTTGTTCTTGACAGGCAAAGAATTGACAAGTTTAGACCAAAAGCTAGCTAAATCGAGTCAGTCATTAACTCAAATCAAACAACCACAGGTATTGAGACATATTCAGACATTCCACCAAGCTATGCATCATTTATTGCTTCCAACTCAGTCTCCAACTCAGTTTAGTGGTCCCTATTATGATGAAGCAACAGATTTGAAACTTCAGATTGTTGAGCAGGATGCGGCGGGAATGGTTCGTATTTATGGACTGAAAGCAATGCTAGCCTATTTGTTTGATGAAATTCAAGTCGGAATTCAGAATAGTAATTTAGCTAGAAAACTCTCTACCCCTGTTGATGTTTTCAATTTTACTTTCTATTTATACGATTCTCTATTACAAATTGCTCAGTATTCTACAGTTAATTCTGCTGAAAAACGTCAGGTTTTAAAAATTGTTAAACAAAATAAAACAAAACTGAAAAAGTGGGCAGAAAAGACTCCAAAAAATTGCTTACATAAGTTTAACTTGGTTGAAGCTGAACGCTATCGAATTTCACAGAAATATACTGAGGCAATGAATTGTTATGAGCAGGCTATTGCTGGCGCTAAAGAAAACGAATATATCCAAGAAGAAGCACTGGCAAACGAATTAGCCGCAAAATTCTATCTTGAATGGGGCAAAGAAAAGATTGCTCAAACTTACATGATAGAAGCTTATTATTGCTATTCTCGTTGGGGTGCAAAGACAAAAGTAATGCAACTAGAGCAACAGTATCCTGAATTACTTTCTCCGATTCTTCAGCAACCTCAATCTGATAATGATATTTTCAAAACAATTACTAATACCAGTGTAAGCACCCATCAATCCACTCAGAGTAGTAGCACGAACTTATTTGATTTAACCAGTGTCATGAAAGCATCTTTTGCTTTGTCGAGTGAGATTGAATTGGAGACATTAGTCACAAAACTCATGCAAGTGATTCTAGAAAATGCAGGAGCAACAAAAGGTGTTTTAATCTTTAATCGAGATCGAGGTTTAACCATTGAGGCGATTGCTATTCCATCCCCCAAATTGGATCATTCTTTGAGTATTATTCAAAAGACTTTACCAATTGAAGATAGCTTAGATATTCCTCTAAAAGTGATTAACTGGGTGAAGCGACAATTACAACCTTTGATGTTTGATCATGTTCAAGCTCAATCTGAGTGGGCAGCAGATCAATATATTCTCACAATACAGCCTCAAAGTTTACTCTGTTTTCCAATGTTAAATCAGGGTAAATTACTGGCAATTCTTTACTTAGAAAATACTTTAATCCAAAACGCATTTACCTCAGACCGAGTGGAAAGCTTAAAACTGCTCTGTTCTCAAGCTGCGATTTCATTAGAGAATGCAGAACTTTATCGTCAGGCTCAACAATATTCTCAGCAATTACAACAGTCTTTAACTCAACTCCAGGAGGCTCAGGTACAATTAGTTCAAAGTGAGAAAATGTCAGCCCTCGGACAAATGATGTCTGGGATTACCCATGAAATTAATAATCCTTTGGGCTTTGTTTCAGGTAATTTAAATCAGCTTGAGGATGCTTTAAATGATGTATTGGAACATTTAGATGTTTATCAACAAAATCATCCGCCAGCAGAAGCGGTAACCGCCCATGCTGAAGAAATTGAACTTGAGTATTTGTTAGAAGATTTACCCGAAATAGTGACTTCTATGAAAACGGGTGTAAATCGAATTCAAGAGATTAGTAAATCAATGCGTATTTTCTCCCGTGCTGATCAAGAAAACATGGTTGAATTTGATCTTCATGAATCTTTAGACAGTACTTTACTCATCCTTAAACATCGATTAAAAGCGTCTGAAAAACGTCCGGAAATTCAAGTGATTAAAGAATATGGAGATTTATCTAAAGTCTATGGTTTTCCGGGTCAATTAAACCAGGTGTTTATGAATATTCTGGCAAATGCAGTTGATATGTTTGATGAGATGGCTCAGAAACAGTCAATGGCTGAAATTAAACAAAATCCTTATCAAATTACTTTGAAAACTGAGTTAGATTCAGTTAACAAAACTGTAAATATCCAGATTCAAGATAACGGTTGTGGAATGCCTGAAGATGTGAAAGCAAAAGTATTTGAGCATCTCTATACCACAAAAGCGGTCGGAAAAGGCACAGGTTTAGGGTTGTCTATTGCCCGTCAAATTATTGTTAATAAACATAGCGGGAAATTAGAATGTCACTCAAAAGTGGGTGAAGGCACAACATTTATTATTCAAATTCCAGCTTAGAATATTTCCCCCTATTTTCATACCCTGCTATTGTTACAAAAAATAGGGAGGAATTAGCTATTTTTAACTCAGCTACTGCGTTACAACTAATTGAGATTGCAGTGAACTTGATTTTATCTCTACGTCTACCACTCCTGCCATCACCGGAGCGAGTTGTACGGCGCAAGCTTTCAATTCCGGTTGTAAGGATGATGGACAACATTCAGGATGGGTTAAAGCGTTAGCCTCGGCTTGGTTTGCCCACAACGCCCCCCAATGCATCGGGATAAATACGGTTCCGGGTGCAATTGCTTTGGTTACTTTGGCGGGGAAACGAGCAAACCCTCGACGCGATCGCACTTCGACCCATTGTCCCTCATCAATGTTGTTTTTCTTAGCATCTTTAGGATGAATTTCAATAAAGGGTTGGGGGTGTAATTTATTAATTTTGGGAATTTGTCCGGTACGAGTCTGGGTATGCCAATGACCATATAACCGTCCGGTGGTTAAAACTAAGGGATAATTGGGATCGGCGGGTTCAGCCAAACCTTTAGAATGATACGCCCCAAATTTTGCCCGTTTATCTGGGGTATTAAACCGCAGATTGGTGTACATTCGTTTTTGATGATTCGTTATCTCTGACTCTGGGCTATTCTCTGGGCAAGGCCATTGAATTGGGCCATATTGTTGTAACGTTTGATAGGTAATTCCCGTCATATCACAAGGTCGTCCGCGAGTCAGTTGAATAAACTCATTCCGAACTTCCTCAGAATTAGCAAAGTTAAACTTATCGGCAAACCCTAACCGTCGCCCCACTTCTGCAAAGATTTCCCAGTCTGCCTTAGCTTCTCCTGGCGGTTGACGAAATTCTGGACACAACGTGACCATTCGTTCTGAATTGGTCATACTGCCTGTTTTCTCACTCCACTGGGCAGCAGGTAAGAGTAAATGAGCATAAGCAGCGGTTTCCGTGGGATAATAAGCATCCTGACAGATGGTAAAGGGCGATCGCATTAATGCTGCTTTGGTACGTTCTAAGTCCGGCATACTCACCGCTGGGTTAGTTGCCGCCACCCAAAATAAACCCACTGTCCCTTGTTCCATTCCGGTAATCATATCCCAAGCGGCTAAACCGGGTTCGGGGGAAATTGTACCGGGTTCAAGTTCCCACAACTGTTCGACTTCAGCCCGATGTTGAGGATTTTTAACCACACGATAACCGGGTAAAATATGCGCCAGTCCGCCTGCTTCTCGGCCTCCCATCGCGTTGGGTTGTCCCGTCAGAGAAAACGGCCCCGCCCCCGGTTTACCGATATTTCCGGTCATTAAATGCAGGTTAATTAACGTCCGAACTTTTGCTGTGCCTTCAGAAGATTGATTCATCCCCATTGACCACAAAGATAATACCCGTTGAGACTCTCCCCACCATTTAGCGGCTTTTTCTAAATCTTTAACTGCAATGCCGCATTTTTCTGCAACTAATTCTGGGGGATATTGATTAAAAACTTCTACAAACTTGGGAAAATCTACAGTTACATCCCCAATAAATAGAGAATCAATCATACCCCAACGCATTAATAAATGAGCAATGCCATTCATTAAATCAATATCAGTTCCGGGTTTAATGGCTAAGTGTAAATCTGCGTGTTTAGAAGTATCTGTCGCGCGAGGATCGACAACAATTAATTTAACTTGTTTATTTTTCTTGTGATATGCCCGAAAACGATTAAAAATAATCGGGTGACATTCTGCCGTATTGGTTCCAATTAAAAACGCACAATCGGTTTGTTCTAAATCATCATAACAACAGGGCGGCCCATCTGAACCAAAGCTTTGAATATATCCCGAAACTGCCGAAGACATACAGAGGCGAGAATTGGCATCAAAATTATTGGTTTTCAGACAACCTTTTAGTAATTTTTGAGCGATATAATAATCTTCTGTTTGAAATTGTCCCGAACCATACATACAAATTCCCTCTGGCCCGAGTGTAGTGAGAGTCGTTTGAATTTGCTGTACAATCCGATCATAAGCTTCATCCCAACTAACGCGACGAAAGGCTTCATTTAAGCTATCCCGCATCATTGGATATTTAAGGCGGTTTCCTTCTAATGATTCTGTTACTGTTGCCCCTTTAACACAAACTTTTCCTTGACTCGACGGATGATCGCGATCGCCCATCACTTTCCAAATGGGGTTACCTTGGCTGTCTCTATTTGTTGCTTTCCCAGCTTGTGCGGGAGGTAGAACAGTGAGTCCGCAACCGACACCACAATAAGGACAAAGGGTTTTAAATGATTCTGTCATAATAATTTCAGGGGATAGACGACTAGCTGATGGTTTAATTCAATTAAGTTATGAATTTACCCAATAACAATCAATTTCATGCTCATAAGAATATAAATTATAATAAAGTTATTAATTATCGCTAAAAATCAATATCATTTTTATAATTATTCCATCTTAAAAACTTTTTTCTTATTTGTAATATTAACCAAATTCACTTATTAGTTTACCTGCTTTTTCCTGAATATTTTTTATGATAATTTAGCTTATCATTATCATTAGTTAAACTTAAGCCTAGTTTGATTTAGCACCTAGTTATTATAGTTCAAGTTAATACAATGTTAAATAGAGTTTAACAGGCTTTGATGATATTGAGGCGAAAAAAGTATTACTATTCTAAAAATAGATTAAGGATGGGGGGCAATCATCATGCCTCACCCACCCTACTTTCTATGATTATTCGTCTGACGAATCACAAATTATCAAGGATTATATTTATTCGCGGATTGCTTGCTTAGCAAAAGCCGGAGTTGCTGGAGCAGAAGCGTATTCTTCTTCACCTTCATGGTGGTCAGCAAAGGAGCCTTTGGGTTCTTTTAAGAAGAACCAACAGAGGAAGGCAACAATCAAGCCAGCCACACCTAGCACCTCGAAGAATACCCGGTTTCCCACCTCTCCGGAGGGGAGTAAGCTAAACAGAGTCAGGTATGCTACAGCGCCCACGTTACCATAAGCACCGACGTTACCTGCCACCTGTCCCGTAATTCGACGCTTAATTAACGGTACCATCGCAAATGTTGACCCTTCACCCGCTTGCACAAAGAAGGAACAAGCCATGGTTAATAGTACAGCAAAAGGTAGGAACCAACCGCCACTGACTTGACCCATCATTAGGTAACCAATTGCCATACCTGCGGTCAGAATTGCCATGGTATTTTTACGGCTACCGAGTTTATCGGAGATTAAACCCCCACCGGGACGAGAGGCTAGGTTCATGAAAGCGTAACTGGCCGCAATCATTCCCGCCGCTTGTGGACTCAGTCCAAAGGTATTTTCAAAGAAACTCGGTAACATTGAAACAACCGCTAACTCAGAACCAAAGTTAACAATATAAGTCAGTTCGAGTAGTGCGACTTGAGAGAAATTGTAACGTTCTTCGGGGGGATAGCGTTTTTTACCTGTTAGCAAGTCTTTGTTAACACTCCAGCAACCATAAGCTTGGAACAAATATAAACCCACTAACCCAAGCCAAGCGATGTACATTCCAGCGGTGCTGAGGAAGCCCACTTTACTTAAACGCCAAGCCAACACACCCAAAATCACGTTAAGGGGAACATTCATCAACATCAAGAACCAAAAATCCTTGACTGTGGTGACTTCAATTCCTGTTGCTTTCTTCGGACGTTGGTAAACTTTTCCGGGCGGTGTATCTTGAACATTAAAGAAGTAAAAAGCACCGTAAAGTCCGCCGATAATCCCAGTCCCCGCAATGGCTAAGCGCCAGTTGATCAAGTCTCCTGCACCGAAAGTTAAAATAGCAGCAATTGTGGGAAGCGTGAAAGCAGAAGCAGCAGACCCAAAGTTACCCCAACCGCCATAAATCCCTTCAGCTAAGCCGATTTCTTTCGGGGGGAACCATTCAGCCACCATCCGAATGCCAATAACAAATCCAGCACCAACGATACTTAAAGCCAAACGAGCAATGACTAATTGGCTGAAGTTTTGTGCTAAGGCAAATCCCACACAGGGAATTGTGGCATACATTAACAGAATAGAGTAGGTAATCCTAGGGCCATAGCGGTCGAGCAACATCCCAATAATCACCCGTGCCGGAACAGTCAGGGCAACGTTACAAATCGCTAGAGTCCGGATTTGAGACACTTCTAATCCCAGATCTTGCTTCAGCGTACTGGCGAGGGGTGCGAGGTTAAACCAAATGACGAAAGACAGAAAGAAAGCAAACCAAGTGAAGTGGAGGATCTTATAACGACCTCGCAATGTCCACATTTCTCCGAGCATTAATTGAATTCTCCGTAATAGTGAGTAATGGGTTGTTGATTAATGGTTATTCGTTGTTTGTCATTAGTTATTAGTTATTAGTTATTAGTTTTTAGGAAAATTCTACTAATGAACAACTAAGAATAAACAACACAGAACAAAAAACAAATGACAAAACAGATTTATTGTCCAATCCAAGCATCGACTTCAAGGATACCGGTAGGGGTCATAACGACAACAAAATCAGCTCCTGGTGCTGCGCTATTTGGAGTCACCTCATCGAGAGGGGTTTCATTTAGGTAGTCAACTGCCGCGTCATGTAAGGGCTGATAATTGACAATCTTGCCATCAGCATCAACGGTCACTTTATAGACTAAGTCCTGACCAAATGAAGGATACTCAGTCCACCCTTTATCGAGGGTGTCATAAAGCTGAAGTTCGAGTGCGTCAAGTTTAGATGCATCGAAATTAGATGTTGTTGCAGAAGTCGCAGGAGGGGTTGATTGTACCGCCGCTAAGCTACTGGGTTGAGTCGGTGGGGTTCCAACTGGGGTTGAAGTTGTTGTTGTTGCGCCTGTCGGTGCAGTTGCGCCTGTTGGAGTGGTGGGAGTGGTGGGAGTGGTTGTGATGGGTGCAGTCCCAGAACTCACGGGAGTTGAAGGAGTTGCAGTGGTGCTATCGGTAGCAATGGCAGATGTTGTAGTTGCGGCTGGGGCTACACCGCTAGCGGAAGGCACAGGGGGTGCAACCGCTGCATTTGTGGTTGTCGAAGGAGTAGCAGGGGGTGGGGTTTCTTCTGCGACTTCAACTTTTGACAGTACATTGTTCCAGTGAACCACCATCAAAGCTGTAAAAATTGCTAATCCCACTCCAGATATTGCCTTGAGTGCAATATTTTCTGAGGAACTTAACTTAGATCCAGATGTCATATCAAACAAATACTCCTGTTACTTACTAATTAAAAATCAATCAATTTATTAAGCATCAATGACCACTCGTCCTACAGGATGAGCAATACAGGTTAAAATCATCCCATCAGCCGAATCGCTCTCTGAAAGAGCAGCAGCATCACCTTCATACTTCACTTCACCCTCAATCAGTTTCTGCATACAAGTCCCGCAAGTTCCTGATTGACAACTGCTGTCAAGTTCAACTCCAGCTTTTTCTGCCGCTTCTAGAATCAAATCGGCTTCAGTGCATTGAATTTCTTGACCCGATTTTGCTAACACAACTGTGGCGGGTGGGGCTTTAACAGAATCATCAGATGGTTTGTCTGTTGACTCTGTCGATTGCTGCTGAGGGGATGGAACAACACCATTTTTTAACTGAGCACCAAACTGTTCAATTAAGATACCTTGCAATACCCCTTTGAGATCGTCACAAGGAATACCTTTTTCAACCCGGCTGCCGAGTTTGGCATCTTTTCCGACTGTGCCCCCCATGTACAGGTCTACTCCTTCAACCATCTTGCCGTCTTTACGGGCTTTGGTTCCCATCAAACCAATATCAGCCACTTGCGGTTGGCCGCAGGAGTTGGGACAGCCTGTCCAGTGAATGCGAACCGATTTTGGTATATTTAACTCGGCTTCTACTGCTTGAGCAATGGCTAAAGCTCGGTTTTTGGTTTCCACCAAGGCAAAGTTACAGAATTGTGCGCCCGTGCAGGAGACTAATGCCCGCGTCAACGGAGCCGGATCGATTGTAAACTTCTGTAAGAGAGGTTCTGCTAAGAAGGCTTCTAAACGAGAATCTGGGATGTTGGGAATAATTACGTTTTGTTCAACGGTGAGGCGAATTTCTCCACTACCATACACCTCTGCTAAACGAGCCAGTTCAAACATATCGTCAGCATATAAGCGTCCGACTGGAACTAATAATCCCACATAGTTTAAACCCGATTGCTTTTGCGGATAAACCCCAATATGATCTCGTTTATCCCAAATAATTTCGTCTTTTTCCGCTTCCGGTTCTAAAGACTGACCCATCTGTTCAACGACTGCGGCGCGGAATTTTTCTAATCCCCACTCGTCGATCAGCCACATCATTCTAGACTTTTGACGGTTGGCTCGTAAACCGTGATCTCGATAAACTTCCAGAATAGCGCGGCAAATGGCTACCACTTGTTCGGGTTTAACCCAAGCATCTAATGGAATAGCCGCTTCACACCGTTTGGCGGAAAAGAACCCACCGACAAGTACGTTGAAGCCAAACGTTTCTTCCTTGAATGCCGGAACAAAAGCAATGTCGTTGATTTCTGCATGAACGGAGTTATCTCGACAACCTGCGATCGCAATATTAAATTTTCTGGGTAAATTTGTAAACTCTGGGTTTCCTTTACCGCTGTTGGTGATCATGTCTTGGACTTGTTGCACCAACTCTCGAGTATCATAGAGTTCATCCGCATCGAGTCCGGCTACCGGAGAGCCAGTGATGTTACGAACATTATCCATCCCCGACTGAATACTGGTTAAACCCACTTGTTCAAATCGGCGGAAAATATCAGGGATATCTTCGAGCCGAATGCCTCTAAGCTGAAGGTTCTGCCGGGTTGTAATATCACCATTACCATCATCACCGTAACGTTGCACAATCTCGGCTAAGACGCGCATCTGTTCACTGGTAATCACACCACTCGGCATCCGCATCCGTAACATGAATTTTCCGGGTGTTACAGGGCGAAAGAAAACCCCTAACCATTTGAGACGATGAACTCGATCTGTTTCATCCATCGCTTCCCAGCCCATTTGGGCAAAGGCTTCTATCTCATCTTTAACTGCCAAGCCATCTTTCTCTGCTTTAATCTTTTCAAATTTATTCAGTTTTTTTGTTGACTCTACTGTACCGGTCATAAAATACCTCTACAAATAAAATGAACTGTGTAGGGTAATACTTAAACCTTGACACCCTGTTCCTCGAGTTATGTGATTAACGTAAGGATTTTACTGAGTCCTCAAGATCTCTCAATCTCAAGCAGTTGTTGGGGGTAAGGCTAAACATCTGAATTTGTCAAGAAATCCAGACAATCAACTTACTACATAGATGTAAAACGCTCAAACCGTTAAGATTGCAAGCGTTGGGGTTCAATATATTAGAACTCAGCAGGACAAACTGTAACTGAAGTTACAAATAATAAATTAATATGAAGTTTTTGCAATATTTCGATGCGGTATGTGCATTCCTATTGCAGTCAGTCGTTAAACATTCACCCGAACTTGATTCACATCGGGCGCGAGTACTGGCTTTCACCCCTCACCAACCCTAATTTCTCCTAAAAGGAAATAATCGAATGGTCTCTCTGTTTGGCGGCGGTCTGGCAAGACATTCATTTCCCTCACATTACATGATCAAGTTTTGTGAAGGTGACTGACTTATGATTTTATTTGGATGAAAAATAGCTAAGTTTCAATAGTATATGTATCTTCTATCAAATCAAGTCTTAAGTAAAATCTAATTCTAACTGGATTTTTATCAACTTATCTATCTTCTTTAAAAGATAATATTTTTTATCTAAATATCAAAATATTTTTTATAAGACCCTGACCATTGAATCATCAAATAAAATTTTTAATTAATTAAATTATTAATATTTTTTAGCCATAACTGACTTGTCAAGGAACTTATTTTATATCCTCTTAAGCCGTAAAATGATTAGCAATTCTGTGTTGATCTGAGTTGGGTCGAATCATTCTCAATCATTTGTTGTTAAAGGAAGCGTTTCTGTGATCGACTGTTCAACTGTATTTCCAATCCCCGATAACCAATCAAAAATCCGATCAAGTTGTTCGAGGTTAACTAATCCATATTGCCACAGAATCATCGGCAGTTGACCAGAGTCTTGCTCCGGATGTCTCAATGCCATTGCGATTGAGGAGGGAGGTATGGCCAATTCCCAACGTAAAAATTGAACTAACTGAGCTTGTTTGGTCGAGAGCATTATTTTGTATCCTATGTCACTTTATAACAGGCGTTTGAAAAGCCTAGATTATTGTTTTCATGATTTTAATGATAATCGGCTCGAGTCTATATTCAGTGATTTGAGTCACACCTATAAGGTGATATCTTTTGTCGTTTCCTTTGATCCCCGATATTACCTAGCCTTGAATCTTTGAAGCGTTATCCTAACTTCACTAAACTTTAAATTCAACACTCTTAAATCAGGATTTCCATTCAAGTTGTAATGAATTCTTGATACGATTCAGTATAATTGCTGAGATTAATTCTATGTAACTGAATCAAAACATTTTCAGCACAAATCAATGACCAGAACTTCTTCCGTTCAAGTTGCAGCAACGACACAATTTACTTACCAACCGCCCCTATCAGCCATCACAGCCCAGCGAATTTTGGTTAAACCCAATCTTGGCTATCCTGTTGCTGCCCCAGTGACCGTCAGTATTCTAGTACTACAGCAAGTTTTACAGCAAATCCGGCAAATTAACCCCTCCGCAGAAATTCTGATCGTTGAAGGTGTTTGTTCTGCGGTATCTTTACGAGAAATTACACAACACTTAGGTATATCCAAGATTCTAGATACCGGTATGCAGATCCTGGATGCGGATAAACTGGATCTGATTGAATATCCCAATTTATCGCCCCAACCCGTTCGCTACTCAACGATGTTTGCCCCCGCTATCCTCAAACAAGTTGACTGCCGCATTAGTGTGGGGGCGCTGAAACGGACGCATCTGAAGGGAGAACCGTTAATTTCAGCATCCTTGAAAAATTTATACGGTTTATTTCCGCGATCGCGCTATAAAGCCAGAAGCCCAAATTCACGGGGTCAACTTCACCGCCCTTCTGTTCCTCTGATTTTGCAGGATGTTTATTTTTGTATTGGACATCTATTTGATGGGGCAGTGGTGGATGGCGATTGCAAATTTCATAGTCCAAACTGGAAACCCGATAAAGGAAAATCAGTTCCATTAGGTCAAGTATTTTGGGGGGATGATATGATTGCTGTGGATCGTGAGGCTTGTCGTATTGCTTCTGAACCGATCCCCAGTTATCTAGACGCGATCGATCTACTACGTCAGCAACTCTAATATAGTATCTGGCCGCAATCATCTTGTAAACAGGTTAGATGTAACGTCTCTACGCCGGAATAGAATTGTTGATAGCGCCCAATTTAACGCAGATTAGATCACGTCCTCAGACAATCTTTATTGAGATGTATACTTTGAAAATAGATAGAGTCTATCTGATGGCTGCTATATATGTATATTCCACCTGCATTTAAAGAAGAAGATATTGATAAATTGGTGGCGTTTATGCGCGCCAATAGTTTTGCTACATTAATATCGGTTCAAAATGGTGTTCCTGTCGCGTCTCATATCCCTTTAGTTGTGACGTTACAAGATAATATTGTGAAGTTAACCAGTCATTTGGCTAAACAGAATCCTCAATGGCAGTCTTTTGGGGAACAAGAATCCTTGGCTGTTTTTACTGGCCCTCACGCCTATATCTCGCCGGCTGCTTACGAAAAACAAGAAAACGTACCCACCTGGAATTATATCGCTGTTCATGCTTATGGTATCCCCCAAATGATTACACTGGATCATGCACCGGAGTTAATGGATCAGATGATCGATCAGATGATTGATACCTATGGGTCTGATTATAAATCTCAGTGGCATAGTTTATCTGATCGTTATCGTGAAGGCATGATGCAGGGAATTGTTGGGTTTGAAATGACGGTGACACGGTTAGACGGAAAGTATAAACTGAGTCAAAACCGCAGCCATAACGATCAAGTCAATGTTGCCCATGGGTTATTACAAAGTGATGATCCCCAGACTCAAGCGATCGCTACAGCAATGCAGCAAAACCTTGAATCTGAGGGATATTTAAACTTAGAATAGGGGCAGTCATTGCCTAAAATTATTGACCTGTCATCATTTCTTGGAAGGGCCGCGTGATCCAATTAAACGCCACTCGGACTTGATGATCGAAGGTGGGAAGCCGAGAGAGATATAACAAGCGACGGGCTAAATAAGCCATCTGACCATCTAACTTGACCCCTAAACTGGTTAAAGTCGCATTATCGCTGCCGAGGGTCATCATTTCTCCCAAAGACTGATAACGGAACGGTAACAACGGTCGTCCGGTTCGTAATGCCCAGATATTCCAACCGGCATAGTCGGCTTGTTGTAGGGCCGCTTGGGCGCTAGTGGGAATGGCTTTTCCGTCGGCATCTTTAGCATCTGCCAAGTCTCCCAAAGCAAAAATTTCAGGATAATCGATGACTTGTAAACTTGAAGTGGTGACTAACTGCCCTCTATCATTATGGGTGAAAGGCAGCGATCGCACAATGGGAGCAACTTCAGTCCCAACCGTCCACAATACAATATCGACGGGGATGGTATCGACCTGTCCGCGATATTCTAAAGAGATGCTGTCTGCTGTTACCGCCGTTATACTGGTTTCTAGATCAGTCCAAACCTGTTTCTTTTGTAGGGCTTGTTGGGCTGCTTCTTGATTAAAACTAGGGGCATGACGCAAAATCGAGTCATTGCGATCGATCAGGCGAATTCGTCCTTTTGATTGTAATCTATCTGCCAGTTTACAGGCTAACTCTACCCCAGAATATCCCCCACCGACAACAGCGACGCGAATTTGTTCTTTATCGGTTGCTTCTAGCTGTCTGAGACGTTCTTCGAGGCGATAAGCATCTTCAACGGTACGAAACGGAATGCAATGTTCTGCCACGCCTGGGATATTGGTTAAAGGCGTTTCTCCTCCCATGGCTAAAACCAATTGATCGTAAGACCATTGACTCTCATCGTTGAGTTTAACCTGTTTGTGTTCGGTATTAATTTCGGCAATTGTGCCTTGATAAAATCGAATTCCAGTATTTTCTAACAGTTTTTCATAAGGCGGGGCAATTTCCCAGGTTTGCAATTCTCCTGTAATTAACTCATAGAGTAATGGAGAAAACAGAAAATGATCCCGTTGATCGATTAAAAGAATTTCAGGTTTTTCTGCGGGTTGCCACGGAAGTTGACTTAGACGGAGGGCGGTATAGAGTCCGCCAAAGCCGCCACCGAGGATACAAATACGGGTTGGTTGTTCAGTCATAACTGAGGGTGAGGAAATTGTGATGATGGAAATTTCTTTCTGTTTCTTAAGATAGCAAGATCATCCCAATATTTGCAGCAGAAATCTTATGCATCCGCAACGTACCTCACTCTGCTTGTTTTAAGTTATGAAGTTCGTCTGAGTAAAGGTGTGGCTTGTATCATTTGATTTTAACAGAACAGGCTAAAAATTTTGGGATGATAAAAAAAGACTCGACAAGGGTAAAGCTAGGTTAAGTTGGCATCAATAGAAGGATCGAGATTCAGTGTATGGGTAATTGTTTCTATTAAACGTTGTTCTTCTGGGGTAATAATCCCATCAACTTCAGCGATTTTTTGGCATTGTGCTAATAAGATTATCGCAAAATCTGGATTAACTTGTGGGAGTAAGGTTTCTAAAGTCGGGGGAGATTTAATATTTTGTTCGATAATATTTAAAGAAGCTGAACACAGATGCGCTGCTTCTAATTCTGGTAAAATTTGCTGCCAGGTTTTGCCAGGATTACCTGCTAAAATCATATGCACTAAGATTTGATCCATTAAGACTTGTTGATCGGTTGCTGCGGTTAAATAGTGTTGAATTTCAGTTTCGGCTGTTTCTAAATATGCTTCCATTTTTACGGGTTCAAGTTGAGATTGATAAAATTTACACGCGGCATATCCTAATCCATAAAGCATGACTGCATTAGTACTGCCGCTAATGACTGCACCCGTAATTGGTACATTTTTAAGTAAGCCTATTCCCGCTTTTATAGCTTGACTTCCTCCCAATGCTAAGCCAAAAACTGCAACGATTTCTCCTTGACGAGCGGGTGATTCTAAATCAAAACCATAGGCACAGGCAATCTGATAAATCATCTCGGCTTGTATTGCTGTTGTTGCGGCTAAATCTACTGTGATTAATGCGGTGGCAACCCCAGGAATTAAACTCGTCGCAATACCTGTTCCGCCCACATATAATGCTTTTTTTAAGATAATTCTATGACTAATTTGACCGGGATCTTCATCTGGATATTGTGCTTGTAAGCGTTTAACTTCTGTTTCAGCTTTGACAACATCAACTTGATTAATAATATCTATTAACCAATCTACTTTTAATGCATTCGTTAGAGATTGTAGCAGCGGACTCTGATTAACAAAAGCCATTGCAGAGCCCACTTTATCAGTGGTTTGTATAGCGGCATAACTTACTATTTTTCCTGTATTACTGGCTGTTTCAACTACCGTTTTACCCACATCATTTGTAGTTTTGACAATATTTTGAGTCACTGTGCTTGCCGTATTACCGACGACTTGCTGAGTTTGTGTGGTGACTTGTGTCACAGTTTCTGTTGCTTTTACAGTGACTTTTGTAACGGTTTGGCTGGCAAAATTTGCTGTTTTTCCGGCTTTTTCAGTTAAGCCTGTCATCGAACCCCAAATAGAGGTTAAAAAAGGATTTTTTTGCAGATTAGAATCTTCTGCTTTAACGATTGCATGAGAATCACTTTCTTCGGTATTGATTTCTATCGGAAGTTCAAACTCTTGTTGCCAATGAATAAAATCATCCCCGCTTGTTTTTCCATAAATTTTAACCTGCTTAACCGCTGTTTCATCTAATTGTGTTGCAAATTTTTTAATCCATTCTACTAAAATCTGTTGAGGCGGTATTTTAGCAGCTTCAAATGTTAGTTGGAGGCAATTTGCTTTTAAAGTCACCTTAACAACAATACCTTTTGATTTTAGGTGTTTATTAATTAGGGCGGCAATAACTTTGGGGTGTCCTTGTTGCGCGAGTTCGATTAATTTTTGTTGTTTGCTAGAAGATGTAACCATCATTAAACCCAATAATGATATAGTTTAAGAATGGTTCTCCACGGGATATTTATCGTCAGTGGAAATACTGAAAAATCAAACTTATATTACTACGCACTTGCATTCTTTCACTGTTGCTATAGAGAAGAAAATGCTATCAATTTAAAGTATTGGTTTCAACTTTCAACCCATCGGGAAATGCAGAATATCCCTAAATTTATGACTTGAAAGACTAATAACAGGTTTAAGTAGAGACGTTAAATAAACGCCTCTACAAGTTAATCGAAAATGTGTGACGCACTTCTCTAAGTAAACTTGAGAGTTTCGTGTACTTTGGTGTTTTACATCGGCAGATATGTGGTGTTGTCTAGACATTTATTCCACATACCAGTTTCACGCCAGCCCCGCCCGGGCGACCGATGGGTATTACCAATTTCATTATACTATCTGTACGGCAAAAATTGCTAGACAGTATGAGCATAAGGACTGGTTAATTTATCCAGTTGTTGTGTCAGCAAACTTAAGAACAGTCCGACATCGGTCACCACGCCCACAGACTCAACTGAACCGCGATCGCTGAGTTTAGTCACTACCGCTGGGTTAATATCCACACAGACCATCTTCACTCCGGCAGGTGTCATATTCCCGACACCAATTGAATGCAGCATGGTGGATAACATCAGAATCATTTCTGCCCCTTTTAACAATTCTGTATAATCTTGTTGGGCGCGAATCAGATCCATTTCCGTATCCGGTAGGGGGCCATCATCACGAATGGAACCCGCTAAAGAAAAGGGAACGTTATTTTTAACGCATTCGTACATGACACCGGAAGTCAATATCCCGCGTTCAACTGCATTGGCAATACTACCGCAGCGCCGAATGGTATTGATGGCTTTGAGGTGGTGACGATGTCCGCCTTTAACAGCAGTCCCTTGCTTCATATCAACGCCGAGGGAAGTCCCCATCATTGATTGTTCGATATCATGGACTGCGATCGCATTTCCGCCCAGTAACCCTTGAATATAGCCTTCACGAATGAGGCGAGAGAGATGTTGTGCGCCGCCGGTGTGGATGACAACAGGCCCTGCGGTGACGACCACTTTACCGCCGCGATCGCGAATTTGGCGAAATTCCCAAGCCACTTGTTCTACAATTAATTCAACTCGGCGTTCACTCGATACCCCCGCCGACATAAAGCTAAATTCTTGATTACTACGTTGTTCGCGGGACTCGGTTTTACGAATGGTACGGATACCGGCAATATCAACCACAACCTGTTCCCCGAGTTTGAGATCTCGCAATAGTTTACACCGGGCATTAATGCGGCCTGAGTCTTCGGTAATGGCGATCGCCCCATCCATTCTCTGATTTTGAACTTTGATCCACTGGTTATTCACTCGTACTTCTGTAGGATAAATGGTGGTGACGTAGAAGTTATCGGGGCCAACGCCATCCATTTGTACGGGTTCAAGTTTGGCATCTGCGGGATCTTCTGAAATAGAGATAACGCCAATTTCAATTAACTGACTCATGATCTCTTCCATCACTTCATGAGATGGGGCAGAAATCTTGATATCGGCTTCAGAAGTACTTTGACGTTGTTCTCCCAGATGGAAGCGTTGAACTTGGAAACTACCGCCCCCTTCTACCACTAAGTCTAAGGCACGGTTAATTAAACCTGCATCGAGTAAATGTCCTTGCATCCGAACATTACGGCTTTCGACTCGAACAGCGGCGTGTCGATCTTCAATCACAGGTTCAGTTACCCGCAACGTTAGACATTTGGCTGCCCCACCGGCTTTGAGGAATTCAGTTAAGGGGGTTTCAATCACATTAAAACCGACTTCTGCAAAGCGAGATTTGAGGCTGTCGCTGACTTTATTAACAATAACGGTTTGATTAATATTAACCGCATTGCAAGCGAAGTTAATGGCATCGGGTTCCTCAATGGCAATCCGTTTTTCGGGTGGCACTCGCAGTTCTATTAAACGGTTTGAATAAGAATCAAATGCGGGGGGATAATAGAGTAAATAACCGCCTTCCAGGGGACAAAAACAGGTATCAAGATGATAAAATCTTTCATCCATTAACCGTAAAGATAATACTTCGATATTCAGCCATTGTGCGAGTAACGGATGGGAGTCTAATTCAGAACGGAAGCCATATCCCGCCCAGAGATATCGTCCTTCTCGGTCAAATAATGCGTCTCCTGCCCCTTCAAAAGGGAGTTCTTTTGGCAGTTCATGAACGGTAAATCCTTGACTTTCAAACCACTTTTTGAAATAGGGTTCTTCACCTTGACGTTCTTTATGATAAAACCGACTCAATACAACTGTTTTATCCAGTACTAACCCAGCGTTGGCAGTAAATACCATATCTGGCCAGCCTTTTGCCGGGTCAACTAAATCAACCACAGCATGATCTTTGATTACATGGTAAAGCTTTTGCCATTGTTCAGCAGCTCTGCTTTGCGAAGATCGGTGAATATTGCCCTCCATCCAGGGGTTAATCACATAGTCCACATCGTAGTGGTCTGGAGAACACATGAGAATACGAATCGAATCTGTCATAATAATGTAGATACTGTAGATGATTAGGGACTAGCAGCAACAGACTACAGCCGCATATAGCGCTGCTCTTGCAAAAACGATTAACTCACTTCTCTCGGTCAGAAGTGAGCTATTTCTGTAGTCAAAAAGCCAGCTTATTATTCTAGCATACTTGGATCTCGGGGAATGATCATTGTTAATTAATGTTTTTTAAAAACTCAATATTTTAATTTCTAAAAAGAGTATTCAACTCCTGCTTTACTGCCACTCCCCTTGCAATGTGAAAGCCGCCCAATAATAAGGAGATTTCCATTCCGTCTCAGTTTGCATCTCCAATTGTGCCTGTTTTAATGCTGCTGTAGCTGATAATTTTTCTGTTAATAATAAACGGTAAAATCTTGTCATCATTTCGGCGGTTGCCACATCATCAACATTCCATAAACTGACTAATACTCGAGGGGTTCCTGCATACATAAAACCCCTTGTTAATCCTATTAATCCTTCTCCTTTGACTTGTTTACCGAGTCCGGTTTGACAAGCACTGAGTACAACTAAATCAGCCGAAAAATTAAGATTAAAAATGTCATGTAAACGTAAGAAACCATTCAAAGGATTTCCCTGAGAATCAATCATTGATAAAATTATCCCAGAAAGTTCAGGATTAATACTATTAAATAATCCGTGAGTGGCAAAGTGAATAATTTGATATTGATTCAATTGAGAATTAGTTACAGCGGTTCGATTTGCCGCAAAATCTAGAGCATAATAACTTTCAGATTCAGGGATAAGACTTAGAATAGCTTCGGCTTCTGTGCGAGTCGCTGGGAGTCGATTCCATACGCCAATATCTAATTGTCTGCTAGCACGATTTAGCTGATATTGTTCCCAAGTTTCATTCTCAACAGAAGTGGTATTTTGTAATCGATCATCTTCTGAACTAAAAACAGGATCAGCAAGAATTGCAATCGTTTTAGATGCAGGTTGTTGTTGATATTCTTGCCGTAAAATACCG
Organism: Microcoleaceae cyanobacterium; assembly: GCA_049647265.1. GTDB lineage: Bacteria > Cyanobacteriota > Cyanobacteriia > Cyanobacteriales > Microcoleaceae > JAAURB01. Next base: position 108,792 of record JBARXJ010000066.1, on the reverse strand, counting down.
AGAGTCGATGCAGAAGGAAGATTAACAATTTCATATTTTTCTATTAGAGGTAGATACTCTGTTTCTGATGAAGCAGCAGGTTGAGACAAAGCAGCAAAGGGAATATAATGTAAAATTCCATCACTCACAATCGCTAAACGTCGGTAATTCAGTTGATTTTCTATAGGCGCTAAAATCATTTTATAGAGAGATTTTGATGTCTGAGATAACTGTTTAAAACCTCCTCTTTTACTCATGATAATTTGACGGATAAAGTTCCGGACTTCTGGCTCAATCAATTCCTTTGAGGGGAGTTGATAGCTAGTTATACTATCCTTCGTAATTGCCCAAACAAAGCTCCGTTTTTCTCCTAAATAGTATTGTAATAATAAAGTATCTTCATCTAAAATTTGTTGTTGAATTTGTTTTAAAGTCAGAGGTTGAGGTTGAGTAATAGCTGCATAGTTTGGACTTTTTTCACGAATCTCAGTTTGAACTTCTTCGTATTTATGTAAAAGATATTGACGTTCTTGTTCAATCGCTGCTTTTTGTTCTAAGTTATCATTTTCGCTGTTATAAAGTTCTATTCTTCGGCGTTCTACTGTATCCAATTGTTGCTGTAAACTTTGTTCTTGAATTACTAATTCTGGTTCGACTCCTTTACGGATATCAACGTTAGCTTCTGTGAGTAGTTCAAGTAGACTTCTTGCTTTAGAACGTTCACTAATATTAAATGCTTCAGCATCATATCCTGAGTTCTGATTTTGTTGATGTAGTTCCATTAATAAGTCAATATAGAATTCATAATAATCTTGTTTGGAGGCGAAAAAGGTAAGACGTTCTTCGGGAGAATTTTTAGTTATTCTGGTTTCTTCAATTAAACCAATTGCTATTTTAATATGAGTTAAAGCTATATTGTAATTATTCTTTTTTCGTTCAACTTTAGCAATTCCAAAGTAATTTTCTGCTCTATATTCTGAATAGTTATTTTCCTGTAAATCTAAGGAATTATTAAAAGACTTCAAAGCTTGTTCAAGTTCTCCTAAATCAGAATAAACTTTACCTATTTCTGTATACAGAGAAGAAAGAGCATTAGGAGATTTAAGCGCTTGTTTGAAATAATCTAATGATTTGTCTAATTCCCCCAGTTCAAAGTAAACTTTAGCAACATTTCTAGAATGATTTGAACGATCATAAAAGTTATTTTTAGAGGCAATTGCTAGCGCTTGCTGGAAAAAAGTTAAGGCTTTTTCTAACTCTCCAGACTGCTGATAAAACTGACCGATTTTCTCTAAAAGTTCAGTTTGTTGTCTATAATTATTCAATTGTTTATAAAGACTCAACGCTTGATTATAAAATTTAAAAGCATTTTCTTCATCTTCTAACTCAGAGTAGATATCAGCGATTTCAGTCAGTATAGATGCTTCTTTCGTTTGGTTATTAATTTGCTGAGCAACTTTTAATCCTTGATTCAAATAACTAATAGCTTGCTGATAATTTCCGCCATTATTATAAATTCTGGCAATCCAACTAATATTATCTATTTCTCCTTCATTAAAACCAGTTTCTTGATAGATTTTTCTCGCTCTATTTAAATACTCTAATGCTTGCTCAAAATCTCCTAACTCCGTATAATCTTCACCAATACGCATCAAACCCAATACTGCTCTATCTTGTCCAATTTGTTGATAAATTATTTCATATTGCTTAAAGGATTTGAAAGCTATTTGTTTCTGACCAATTTGATAGCAAAGTTTACCGATTTCCCTAAATCTTTCTGAATTATTAATTCGTTTTTCTTGAAACATTTTTTGAGCATAATTTAATGATTTATTACAGTAGTTTAAAGCTTTTTCAGACTCTCCTAAATAAGCATAAATTCGACTCATTCTTATCAACATATCAAGGCTTCTCTCTTCTCGCCAAGCTGCATCTATTTCCTGCTCATACATTGGTAAAGCTTGCTGATAAAAGTCTATTGCTTTTTTAAAATCGCCTAATATTGTATAGTTTTTACCAATTTCATAAATTGTCCAGGCTTCCCCTGAGTTATCATTATTTTTTTGATAAACTTTTCGTGCTTGATTAAACGTTTCTATCGCTTTATTTACATCTTCTAATTCATAGTAAAGCTGAGCCATTATTCTTAAAGTCAATGCTTCTCTTTTGTAATCTCCTAATTGTTTAGAGATGGGAATAATTTGCTGATAGAATTCTAATGCTGTTTCTTTTTCTCCCCAATCTGTATAGGTTTGAGCAATCTCAATTAAAGTATTGATTGCTTTTTCATACTCACCACTTTGTTTATGAACTTTTCCTGCTTGGTTAAATGCTTCTAATGCTTTCTCTTTATTACCGATTTCGTAGTATATCTCACCAATCTTTGTCAGTGTAAATCTTTCTGAATCAAAATCTTGAATATTATGATAAATAGTAACAGCTTGATTATAAAACTCTATCGCTTTTTCTTTGTTTTCTAATTGGTTTTCAGAAATATCAAGATAAAAATTACCAATTTTATCAAAAGTCTGTGCAACTTTGGCAAAATTACCGATTTCTTGATAAATTGTAAGTGCTTGATTTAGTGTATTAAATCCTTTTTCTATATCTTTCAAACTATAAAAATAAAGATTCGCAATTTGATTGCGTAAGAGATTTGCCTTTTCAAACAGATTATCCTTTTCTTGGTAAACTGCAACAGCATCGTTTAAAAACTCTAGCATTCTTTCGGAGTTTTCTTGCCTGCTGTAACGTTTCGCTACTTCAATCAGAAAATTTGTTTCGCCTTCTGCGTCTTCCCATTTTTGATAAATTTCTCTGGCTTGATTATATACCTCTAATTCATTGGCATCATTTTCTAATTGAGAATAAAGCTTTCCAATCTTAAATAAAATAATAGGCTGACGGTAGTCAAAGGTTAATGCTGTTTCTGAGTCTTTTAATTGAGTGTAAAATTGACTGATTTCTTTATTCTTTTCTAATGTTTGCCTATAGTATTCTAAAGATTTTTCTATATCTTCTGAAAGATAATAAATATCGCCTAAGCTATTCAAAACTTTAGCTTCTCCAATTCTATCCTCAATTTCCTGATAAATTAGTAATGCTTGAGTATAAAACTCTGATTGTTTTTCTCTATTTTCTAACTCAGCATAATTATCAGCTATGCTACTGAGAGTTTGTGCTTCTCCCTGTTTATCCTCAATATTTCTATAAACTATTAAAGACTGATTATAATATTCTAAAGCTTTTTGTTGATTCTCTAACCACCAATAGTCAGCAGCCATTCTTAATAAGTTTGCTTCAGCTTGACGTGCCGTAAAATTATCATAGTTTGAGGAGTTAGCAATTTCTGTGTAAATAGTAATAGCTTGATTAAATTGCTCTTCTGCCGCTTGATAATTGCTGTATTTTATTCGGTTTAATTCACTCAGATAACCTAAAACTAATGCTTCTCCTTGTTTGTCGCCAATTGCTTGATAAATTGCTAAAGATTTTTGCAGTAATTGTTCTTTCTCATCATCATCATTATCATCAACTTGAGCCATTTTATTGAGAAGATTTGCTTCTGCTTGACGGACTATAAATTGATCAATATTAGAATCAGAGTCATTATTAAGCTTCTGGTAAATTTCTAAAGATTGCTGATAAAGTTCTAAAGCTTTTTTACTATTGTTTTGTTGTTTATCTAAAAATAAATCTTGCCAGCGAGAATTTATCGATAAATTATTAACTAATGCAAAATATTTTTCTTCTTCTAATTGCTCTAATTCAGCGATATAAGCTTCTCCCATTTGATTGAGGATTAATGCTTTTTGAAGCGGCTTTTCTAATTGTTGATATAAATTTAAAGCGCTTTTATAATTTTCTAATGCGGGTGTAATTGCACCTATATTTTTATAAGTTTCACCGATTTTCAGTAAAGTTAATGCTTCTTTATTCCGATCTCCTAATTTCTGCCATTTTAATCGCGCTTCAATGTATTTTTCAAGTGCTTGTAAATGAGATTGAAGTGTTCTCTGCTGTACTAGCTTTTCTGCTTCATTAAAAAGTAGTTGTGGGTTTCTATGAGTTTTATTGTGTTGGGAAATAGTATCGATTTGCTGTAACTGAAATCTCTTTTCATCAATTGATTCTGTTACTCCAACTCTTGATAAAAATATTAGGTAAACAAATAAGCAAAAGCTCAGCTTTTTTAACGGTTTAATGAAGTTATTTGTTTTCATTTATCCATAAATTTTAAGCTGATTTTTTTGATGTTTTAATGTATCGCACCAAGTAATTGTAGAAGATTGTAATAGCTTAGTTGCTTCCTGTGCTGGAATAGGTTTTGAGAAGAAATAACCTTGTCCTAACTGACAATCTAAACCCTGTAATTGTTGTAATTGTTCTAAAGTTTCAATCCCTTCGGCTACGACTGTCATATTCATTTTTTGAGCGATATTAATAATCACAGGAATTAATCCTAATGTTTCGGGTGTGCCATCTAAACGGCTGACAAAAGATTTATCAATTTTGAGGGTATTGACTGGAAAGCAATGTAAATAACTGAGGGAAGAATATCCTGTGCCAAAATCATCTAAACACAGTTGAATTTTGCGATCGCGCAATTGTTGAAGTAAATTTTGTGCCTTTTTTTGATTATCCATCAAAGCACTTTCTGTAATTTCTAGCTTCAAATACTCAGACGCTAACGGGATTTTATCTAATACTTGATCTATACAGGGAATTAAATCAGGCTGTGAGAATTGTCGAGTCGATAAATTCACATTGACAGAGAGTTGATCATCCACTAAACCCTGATTTTGCCAACTTCCTAACTGCTTACAAGCTTGCTCTAAAATCCAAAATCCCAAAGGTACAATTAATCCGGTTTCTTCTGCAACGGGAATAAACTCTGCCGGAGAAATAAACCCTTTCGTCGGATGAAACCAACGCGCTAACGTTTCAAAACCGACTAATTTTCCTGTTGTTAAATCAATGATAGGCTGATAATAAACCTGATATTCACTGTAGTCTACAATTGCCTTTCTAATTTCTGTTTCTATCTGTAAAAATTGTAGCGCTTCTTGATACATTTTCGGGTCAAATACTTGATATCGCGGATAGCCTTGTGCTTTGGCTCGATACATTGCTGCATCTGCATCCCGTAAAATATGTTCTGGTTTTGTATAAATTTGATTACCAATTGCAATCCCAATACTGCCATTAATATAAACATCATATTGTTGTAGCTTAAACGGATGAGATAATGCCGCAATAATTGTTTCAGCCACTTGAACCGCATCTTCAATTTGCTGTAAATCAGTTAATAAAATTGCAAATTCATCCCCTCCCAAACGAGACAGAATATCCACCTGGGGTAACGCGGTTGCGAGTCGATGAGCCACTGCTGCGAGTAATTGATCCCCCACTGAATGACCCAAAGAATCATTCACCACTTTAAAGCGATCGCAATCTAAAAATAAAACAGCAAATTGATAATTAGCATCCGCTTTAGTATGATTTAATGCCGTTTCTAAATGTTCCATTAATAACACCCGATTTGGCAATCCGGTTAAATGATCGTGGAATGCCATGGTTCGTAATTGAACATTAGTTTGTTGCAGTTGCTGAGTTCGTTCTTGAACTCGTTTTTCCAGATGCAGGTTCAGTTCAGAAATTTGTTGATTAATCGCTTTTAAAGTGAGTTGATGTTGAACTCGAGCAATCACTTCAGGGGATTGAAAGGGTTTTGTAATATAGTCTACTCCCCCAACAGAAAATGCTCGGACTTTATCAAAAACATCATCTAAAGCACTTAAGAAAATCACAGGAATATCAGCAGTTATCGGTTCAGACTTGAGACGAGAACAGACCTCATAGCCATCCATTACAGGCATCATAATATCCAGCATAATTAAATCTGGCACCCGCGTCTTGACTGCTTGTAGCGCAATGCTTCCACTTAAAGCCTGTCGCACCTCGTACCCCCGCCGGGTTAAGACTTTCGATAACAGGCGAAGATTTTCGGGTTGATCATCAACAATCAAAATATCTGCGGTATAAGTATTCAAGGGGTAGTTAGCCATGTTTACGTTTATTTTGAGTTGAAGATAAAGGAAAAACAGGTCGTGTGTGTCAGTTGTAGCAGATTGAACGTGACTCACTGATCCATTATGCAACTTTAAATTGAAGTTCCGTACCAAATTGACTCGATTTGTTGAGTGATGGCAATGGCTTCTGAGTATCGTTTTTCATCTGCATCTGAAGTCAGTAATGCGGTAACATGACCTAATTTACGACCCGGACGAGATTGAGATTTGCCGTACCAATGCACTGATGTCTGGGGTAAGCCTGCCAATTGTTGTTGTTGTTGTTTGTAGTCGTGTTCGGCATATTCATATCCTAATAAATTAACCATAACCGCACCCGCACAATGCAAAGAAGGGTCTGCTAGGGGTAAACCACTCACGGCACGTAAATGCTGGGCAAATTGAGAAGTCTGACAAGCATCTAAGGTATAATGCCCCGAGTTGTGGGTGCGGGGCGCAATTTCATTAATTAAAACTTGTCCTGTCTCGGTCAAAAATAGTTCAATGCCAAATACTCCAACAGCCTGTAAACTGTTGAGCAAGGTTTGAGCCATGGTTTTGATTTGAGCCGTTAAATCGTTGCTAATCCGAGCCGGAGCCACCACAGAGCGACAAACCTGTTGTTTTTGATACGTTTCTACCACAGGATAACTCACCACTTCTCCAGTAACAGATCGCGCCGCAATAATTGCTAATTCTCGTTGAAATGGGATAAATTCTTGTACTAACATTGGGGTCGCTTCTAATTGATCTAGAATCTTCTCAAATTCAGTCGGACTGTGGAGAATAAATGTTCCTTGGCCGTCGTAACCATGGCGGCGTGCTTTGAGGACAACTGGATAATTAAATGTATCGGGAATAGTAATCGTGTTACTAGAAAGCAATTCAAACCGAGGCGTAGGTAAACCGAGATTTTGTAAATAGCAAAGTTGGTCGTATTTATCCAATAACGGAGATAAAGCTTCTAAACCCGGTCGAAAACAAACCCCTTTTTCAGACAGATCAGACAGTTGGCTAATATTAATAAATTCATTTTCAAACGTAATCACCTGACACCGTTCTGCCAGTTTTGTGGTAGCGTTAACATCGTCTAATTCAGCCAGTATTGTTTCTGCGGCCCACTCAACCGCCGGGTCAGACCTATGAGGCGTTTGTACAATCAGAGAAATTCCCAGAGTTTGAGCAGCATTTGCCATCATTCCCGCCAACTGTCCGCCGCCAATGACACCCAATGAAGTGATTATTTCGGGTTGCAGGGGAGGAATGGACATGAGTTTCATTGAACGAAATGGATTGTTTGAACATCACTATTTTATCGAGATGCGGGTCATTTTTAGCGACTGTTTAGATTTAAATTGAAATTAGACTCTCCTAATTCCTCATCTGTGCTGTTGAGAGGCCCTGTTGTTATTGGCAGTTGAGAGAACTAACGGTAAGTCAGCAATGACCAAGAAACAGTAACAAACTTTAAAATTCTTATCCTTTGACTCAATTCTCCCCACAGATTCCACAAGTTTTCCACAAGCTTTATCGGTTTTTTCCACAGGTTCAATCGGTTTTTCCACAGGAAATCACGAAACTATTGGGGATTGGGATCAATTTGGGGATTTTTTGATTCAGTCTGCATCATTACTGAGAACAGCGAGTTTATATAAACTTTTGTTAAAAAAAATACGCTCAAAACCTGATTCTGTCGTGAAACAGTTTAACGACGAAGGAAGGATTTTACATTTCGCAACATTGACAATCCCACCCCCCGATGGCGCACAATAAAGCGACTACCTGATTTTGCTGATCATTGATCAATGAATCTGCAAAGAGATAGTTTTACCGTTCTTTCACCGTTGAAGCAATCTCATGAACACCAGTGTGAGTATCTTGACCGAAATTCCTGAAGCATTGCATGAGTCTCTTCAGGGCTATCTAGACACTCATCCGGATTGGGATCAGGATCGGGTGCTAACTGCTGCTTTGTCGCTGTTTTTACTGCAACAAGGAACCAGTCAAACACCTGAAGCCTCAGAGAGTTGTCGCTTAGCTGCACGACTGTATCTTGAAAGTCTATTTCAGTCCGGCAACAGTAACCCGTTCTAAATGAGCGGGTTGACGTATTATTGTTATTCTGACCTTAAACTCCTGCAAGAATCACCAACTTCAGATGACGAACAGAATTGATAGTTTAATTGTCGGTGCGGGTATTAGTGGCTTAAGCCTAGCCCATGCCCTCAAGACCCAAAATCCACCCGCCTCCCCCCTAAAAGTTTGGGTGCGGGAACATCAAAACCGAGTCGGAGGAAACATCACCACTCACTCAAACGGTGGATTTATTTGGGAAGAAGGCCCCAATAGTTTCTCACCCTCTCCAGAACTGTTAAAACTGATCGTTGAAGTTGGGCTAAAGCAGGAATTAGTCCTCGCTGACCGTAAACTGCCCCGATATGTTTATTGGAATCATCAACTGATGGCGGTTCCCATGAGTCCCCCGGCTTTGTTAACCACACAATTACTCAGTTCCTCCGGCAAGTTACGCGCTTTGCTTGGGGCAATTGGATTTGTCCAACCCGCCATGGGACAACAACTCAGCCAACAAGGCGGAGTTGAAACCGTCTGTCAATTTTTTGAACGCCACCTGGGTACAGAAGTCCTCAAGCGCCTGGTTGAGCCGTTTGTATCGGGGGTTTATGCCGGCAATCCGCAACAGTTAGAGGCGGGGGCTGCTTTCGGTCGCGTTACTCGTCTAGAGGCGGCGGGTGGCGGTCTGCTGCCTGGGGCTGTATTATCTCGTCTACGAAACCGTAAACCGAAAACGGCCCTAGATCCGAATCTTCCTCAAACTAAACCGGGAGAACTCGGATCATTTCGAGAGGGTTTGAAGATGCTGCCTGAGGCGATCGCTGCCCAACTGGGGGATCAACTCCAGTTAAATTGGACGTTAAAGGGCTTAACTCGCCGGGAAGATAAAATCTATCTCGCGGAGTTTTCAACCCCTCAAGGTCTGCAACAGGTGGAGGCTAAGACGGTTGTTTTAACCACCCCTGCCTATGTAACAGCAGAGATATTGCAACCGTTAGATCCCTCCCTGGCTCAAGTTTTAGCAGAAATTCCTTATCCGCCGGTGGCTTGTGTGGTGTTGGCATATCCGGTATCGGCGTTTAAGCAGAAGTTAGAGGGATTTGGTAATCTGATTCCCCGTGGTCAAGGCATTCGCACCCTGGGAACGATTTGGTCATCGAGTCTGTTTCCTGGACGTGCGCCGGAGGGTTGGCAGATCTTAATTAATTTTATCGGCGGGGCAACCGATCCAGAAATTGGCAGTTTAGAAGACCATCAAATAGTAGAATTAGTGCATCAAGATTTACGCCAAACATTGTTAAAAGAAGAAATACAGCCGAAAGTGTTAGCGGTGAATTTGTGGAAACGAGCCATTCCCCAATATGACTTAGGACATTTGAAAAAATTAGAAACCATTAATCAACGTTTAGCTAAATTACCCGGTTTATATCTATGTAGTAATTATATTGATGGTGTGGCGTTAGGAGACTGTGTTCGACGTGGTTTTCAATTGGCTGAAACCATTCGCAAAGATTTAACCTACCACGTTATCACGTGAAATCGCACCAACGACGAGTTCAAACTCTTTCCTCATCAAATCCCCTTAATTTATTAATGAGGTTCCATCTTCCTTCTTCCTCCTTCCTTCTTCCTTCGTTAATAATTGAGCAGCTTCAGTACAACTTAAGGGCTTAGCAAAAAAGTATCCTTGTCCATATTTACATTGCAGTTGTTGCAGTTGAGTCCATTGATCTAAAGTTTCAATGCCTTCTGCCACCGCATCTATTCCCAAACTATGAGCTAAAGCCACAATAATTTTAACAATTTCTCGTTTTTCTTCTGCCCCTGACATTCGGCTGACAAAAGAGCGATCAATTTTTAAGATATCAACCGGAAATTGATGCAAATATCCCAGAGAACAATAGCCTGTGCCAAAATCATCAATACAGATTACAATATCTCGTTTTTTAAGTTCTTTCAATGTTTCAATTGCGATATTGGGATCGCTCATGATGGCAGTTTCTGTAATTTCTAATTTTAAATCTGAACCCATCACAGCGGTTTCTGATAAAATTTGGTCGATCTTATCACTTAAATTTGCGCTAAATTGTTGACTGGATAAATTCACACTCATTCTGATTTGAGAATGTTCCGGAAATTGTTGTTTCCATTGATAAAGCTGACGGCAAGCTTCTCGCAATACCCATTCTCCAATGCTGACAATTAATCCAGCTTCTTCAGCCACAGGAATAAATTCAGCCGGGGAGATACTTCCTTCCCTCGGATGTGACCATCGTAATAAGGCTTCAAACCCACTAATTTGACGAGTATTTAATTCAACAATGGGTTGATAATTTAAGTGAAATTCACCCTTGTCTAAGGCTTGCCGTAAGTCTGTTTGCAGTTGTAAGCGGCGCATTGCATCGGTTCGCATTGTGGCATCAAACACCACAGAACAGCCTTTCCCTTGTTGTTTAGCGCGATACATGGCAGTATCAGCATCTCGTAAAATTTCCGGGGGAAAACGATAGTCTCGGTTACTTTGAACAATACCAATACTGCTACCAGTGAACACCTGATTTTCTCCCAGTTTAAAGGAGCGTTTCAAAGCCGCTTGAACTCGTTTTGCCACTTCTTTTGCTTCATTTAAATTAGAAACATCTTCTAATAAAATTGTAAATTCATCTCCCCCTAAACGCGCTAAAATATCTTTAGAACGCAGACATGATTTTAAGCGTTCACTAATTTGAATCAAAAGCTGATCGCCGATGCTATGACCTAAACTATCATTAATAAACTTAAAACCATCTAAATCTAAAAATAAGACAACAAACTGATAGTTAGGTTCTTCTTGACAACGAATCAGAGATTGCCGCAGCTTTTCGATAAAAAAGGGTCGGTTCCATAAATGAGTCAATCCATCGTGAGAAGCCCCATAGCGTAGCTTTTCTTCTGTTTGTTTAAGGCTTGTAATTTCAAATATTGAACCCTCATAATAGAGAATTCTAGTTTTACGAGTATCCCAAATTGCCCGAGCATTTTGTAATGCCCAAATCATAGTTTGATCGGCGCGGTAAAGTTGGACTTCAAAGTTAGAAACTTCATTTTCCTCATGAAGTAAACGAACAAATTCGTTACAGAAATCTTTTTCTGTATACTGAGTGTAGATATTAATTTTTTGGTTAATTAAATCTTCAGAGGAATTGTATCCCAACATTTCAGCTAATGCTGGATTGACTTTAATATATTCTCCTTGCAAGCTAATCTGAAATATACCTTCGACTGCATTTTCAAAAATACTGCGATATTGGGCTTCTGCTTGCTTTCTTTGAAAAACAGAACCGAGTTGTGTGGCAATCGAAGAAATTAATTCTACAAATCTTTTATCTGGATCTTGAGGTGTTGAAATTAAAAAGACTAAAATTGCTAAAACACTATTATCTGCTAAGATTGGAACGCCAAACATCGCTTTTAAATTACATTGCAGAGCCAGTTTATATCGGGGATGTTTAGTATCAATTTCTTCAGAAATATCGGGAATCCATTCCGGTTTTTGGGTTTGCCAAACTCGCCCTGGTAATCCTTCACTAGGTTCTAATATTAAAGACTGACTTTGTTGCCGAAATTGATGATGACAAGGATTTAGACCATAACCCACAATGCTATATTCTAAGTAGGTTTGTTCAGAATTTGGAGTCCAAGCCTCGCCAAATTCCCAACCTGTTGTTTCACAAACTAAATGAAGCGCAATTTCTAGGGCAGAATCGAAGTTTCGAGCCACACTAACGGCTTTGGTAATTCGTTGAAGGAGGTGTAATTCTTCTTGAGATCGTTTTCGTTCTGTAATATCTAATCCGGCTCCTAAAAAGTATTCATTTTCTTGTGTTTCTGTATTCAAGATAACTTGACCATGCCAATCTACAATAATATCTCGATTTTCTTTTGTTCGGAGTCGCTCTTCAACTCGAATTGACGGTTTTTGATGCATCATTAATTCATAAATCCAAGGTATTTTTTCTCCGGCTTGATCGGCGTTAAATAGAGTCATATAAGATTTACCGACAACTTCTTCTAAATCATATCCCAGGGTTTCTAACATAGCATGATTCACTAATTCAACTCGTCCTTGTTGATCTAAAACAATTAAAAAAGCTGGATTAGAATCAAATAATGTTTTCGTAAAATCCCGTTCTTTTCTTAACTCCTGCTCTGCTTTTTTTCGCTCTACAATCTCTTGTTGCATCTGTCCGGTTAGAGGCCGTAAAATTAAGACAGCACCGCTGGTTCCAAAAATAATTAGTATAATAATAACACCAGCAATAGTTAAAAGCTGTTGATAAATAGACGCATATAATTCGATTTGATGGGTTGCAATTAATAATCCACCTTTTAAAGCAGGAATTGGACTATAAGAAATATAATAGTTGCACTGCCGACACCACAATGCGCCTGAGGCACTAGAAAACATATTTTCTACTGCAACATCAATTCCCAAATCATTTGTAATCTTTTCTATTTGTGCTTCAGGATAATTTTTAATAGGAGAAATAATAATATCTTTTTCTTCTTGCTGAGCAAAGATGACCGACTGACAAGGTTCAACAAAGGTGTAACATTGATCTTTAACCTCGAACAGATTAGTCAGTTTGACGATAAATATTAAATAGTCTGCTCTTTGGGAATTGCTAGATTGATGTGTAATTGCCCAGTAGAGTTCTTGATTAATTGAGACTAAATTAATTTTGGAGTTACTCGGAGAATTCGATAACTGATTATCACTTTTTTCTATAATAGATTTCGGTATCGTTTTGCCAATTTCAATCCACCTGTTTTGATTATCATCACTATAAAAAACACCGACTATATTTTTATCCAGTACGGCTCTAAGCGTCGGATAGATTTCTTCAGAAAGAATAACAGATGATTCCTCGGGTTTGAGAGGTTGAAATGAATTAAAAAAATCTGAGCTAAATTGAATCGTTTTTTGATTAATATCTGTTAGCTTAGCAATAGCTGTTTCAGTCTGAAGAATCAGTTTTTCTTCTTCTTGCTGTTTAATTTTGCTATATAAAGGCATCAGACTAACTAAAGCGATAATTGAATTCATCACAAGTAGCCCAGTCACTGAACTAAGAATAATGATTGCTTTTAGTTTTCTAGGGCTAGTCATAGTCTGTCCTAAAGTTAAAGACTGATGAACATAATTTTGATCTAGAATAATTCATCAGTGAGTAAAACTGATTGGGTTAATCTTTGACTGAAATTCAATTTATAAAATAATTATAAAATAATTGGGGTGAGATGATGAAATCATTTTAGCCTTTAATTTATCAATGGCAAGAATATGGTTAAGCAGACTCAAAGTATCATCGGTGGACGAGAAATTTGCGGTCATCTCCAAACGGCACAATCTCGGGAATGGTTGGTTACAAATGGTATTGGCGGATATGGAAGTGGCACCCTTGCCGGAACCTTAACCCGTCGTTATCATGGATTGTTAGTGGCAGCCTTAGAACCGCCTTTAGGACGAACTTTACTGGTGACAAAGTTCGATGAAACAGTTGAGTATCGTCATCAGTTGTTTCCCCTCTATGCTAACGCTTGGGAAGACGGTAGTATTGACCCGCAAGGTTATCACCAGATAGAACAATTTCAACTCCAAGGAACAACCCCAACTTGGCAATTTGCAATAGCCGATGCCTGTTTAGAAAAGCGAATCTGGATGAAACCGGGTGAAAATACAACCTACGTTCAATATACGTTGCGACGCGCGACACAACCCCTCAAACTCGAGATCAAAGCATTTATCAATCATCGAGATTACCATCATACGACCCAAGCCACAGACTGGCCGCTACAGGTGGATGCAGTCGATGACGGGGTAAAGCTTCAAGGGTTTGCGACTGCCACACCCGTTTATCTCCTATGGGAAACTGAGGTAGATATTTCTCAACCTCAACAACGGTGGCATTATGGATATGATTTAGCAGTTGAACGATATCGAGGATCAGACAATAAAGAAGATCATCTTCATGCCGTTACATTAGAAGCCAGAATTGAGCCGGGACAATCTCTAACTATTGTAATCAGCACAGAACCTCAACCGCAACTCAACGGTGAGGCGGCTTGGAAATTTCGTCAACGCTATGAACAAGAATTATTAGAGGTTGCCTCTATTCCCCCACAAACCCCAGAATGGATCAAACAGTTAATCCTGTCAGCCAACCAATTTATCGTCGAACGTCCGACAGCAGATGTACCTGATGGTAAAACCATTATTGCAGGTTATCCCTGGTTTGGCGATTGGGGGCGAGATACCATGATTAGTTTACCGGGTTTAACCTTACAAACCGGACAAACAGAAGTCGCGCGATCTATTCTCTCCACGTTTGCCCAATATGTCGATCGAGGGATGTTACCCAATCGATTTCCCGATGGCAGCGACCAACCGGATTATAATACAGTCGATGCAACATTATGGTATTTTGAAGCGATTCGCGCTTATATTGACCACACAGGCGATCGTGCATTTCTGAAAAAATTGTTTCCGATTTTAGCCGATATTGTGGCATGGCATCGTCAGGGAACCCGCTACAATGTGCAGTTAGATCCAGAAGATGGATTAATTTATGCAGGACAGCCAGGGACTCAGTTAACTTGGATGGATGCTAAAGTCGGAGATTGGGTAGTAACACCTCGGATGGGAAAACCGATAGAAGTCAATGCCCTGTGGTATAACGCTTTGTGTGTGATGACCCGGTTTGCCGGAATGTTAGATCGATCCACCACAGAATACGAAACCTTAGCCCAAAAAACAATTACTGGATTTCAACGGTACTGGCATCAAGACAAAGGCTACTGTTACGATGTTCTCGATACTCCTGACGGGAATGATGCCGCATTACGGCCAAACCAACTATTTGCAGTTGCCTTTCCCACGTTAGATAGCGATCGCCTTCATCCCCTGCTTTCCCCTTCACAACAGCGTCAGGTGGTAGATATTTGCGCCCAACAGTTATTAACCTCCTACGGCTTACGAAGTTTATCCCCAGACGATCCCCAATATCAAGGAATTTACGGTGGCGATGTCTTACAACGAGATGGGGCATATCATCAAGGTACGGTTTGGGGTTGGTTAATTGGGCCGTTTGTTCAAGCCCATCTTCAGGTTTATCAAAATCCCACTTTAGCCCGTGAATTCTTACAACCGTTTCGCGATCATCTTTTCGATCATGGTATGGGTAGCCTTAGCGAAATTTTTGATGGAGATGCGCCGATGCAGCCTCGGGGTTGTATTGCCCAAGCTTGGACAGTTGCAGAAGTGTTACGGACTTGGTTTTTAACGACTCCATCTGTTTAAAGTAAGATGCAGGCATAATTTGTAGAGACGTTATATATACGTCCCTACTTCCTATTATTTACTGTCCAGCAATAGACAGATTAAACGTCGTACAATACATTAACTGCGCCAGAATTTGTCGTAGCACCCATATCTTCAAACGGAAGACCCACTGCTAAGTCAGCGTAACTGTCTCCGTTAAAATCACCCGCTGCTAAACTGTAGCCAAACTCATCAAAGGCTTCGGCAGGTTCAACGCTTAGATCCAAAGTGGCTTGAGTAATTAAACGGTCATTACGGTGAGTTAAATTGGTTGCAGATCCTCGGATAATATTAACAGCGCCTGCATTTGTAATTTCATCCGGGCCGACTGCTAAGTCTTCAAACGGAACCCCAACAGCGAGATCATCATAGTCATCATTATCAAAATCTCCAGAGGTTAAGCTGTAACCAAAGTTATCAAAGGCATTGGCTTCTCCCTGAATACCCGAGACATCTTGATGCCAGAATTGATCCCCTATACCCGTTACACTACTGCTAGAACCGTACAGAACGTTAACAGCCCCTGCATTCGCGATCGCGTTAGTGCCGCTGCCTAAGTCTTCAAACGGAACTCCAATAGCAAGATCATCATAACCATCATCGTCATAGTCCCCAGAAGTTAAGCTATAACCAAAGTCATCAAAAGCTTCTGCGGTATCGTTAATACCAAAACTATCTTGATGTAAAAATTGATCGCCAGTTGCGGTCAAACCGTTGTTTGTACCATCGACAACATGAATTGCCCCCGCATCTGTGATGGCGTTGCTACCTGTCCCTAAGTTTTCAAATGGAACCCCAATAGCAAGATCATCATCTCCATCATCATCAAAGTCCCCAGAAGTTAAACTGTAGCCGAAGTTATCAAAATCTTCCGGTGTATCCGATAAATTTTGTTGAGAAAACCAATCGTTTCCGACAGTGGTCAAACCTGTATTAGAACCATAAATGGCATGAACCATACCCGCGCCAGGAGTACCATTCCAGTTTTCATTCGGTGACCCAACCGCTAAGTCAGCGTAACCATCTCCATCGAAGTCACCAGAGGTTAAGCTACCCCCGAAGTTATCTCCGGCTTCAGCGACAGACCCACTCACATCATCTTGGTCAAAGATTTGATCTCCAGTTGCCGTTAAACCACTGGCTGAACCATACAGGATATTAACCGCACCCGCTGCATTAATCGTACCAACATCTTCACCCGGGACTCCAATGGCTAAGTCATCATAGCCGTCATTATCAAAGTCTCCAGTGGCTAAACTTGAACCAAAATTATCAAAATCTTCGGCAACACCTAAAACACCAAAACTGTCTTGATGCCAAATTTGATCGCCGCTTGAACTTAAACCGCCTAATGCAGAACCATAGATAATATTAACCGAACCTGCATTGGTAATTTCATTTGCGCCACTTCCGATATCTTCAAATGGCACTCCGATGGCGAGATCATCATAACCGTCTCCGTCAAAGTCTCCCGTGGCAACTACATCCCCAAAATTATCAAAATCTTCCGATAAGTTATCTATATTGGGATCGCTTGGCGACCAAACTTGATCGCTGGGAGGGATAGATATCGGAAAAGGCGGTAAGATAATATCTAGATCGGGTAAAACGGGTGTTAAAACAGGATCTAAATCTACATCAAAATTGAAATCGTCGTTAGTAATTGCCTCAATATTCGTTGTTATTTCGTCTGCTTCAGTTTCTATTTCTTCATCACCGACACGAATTTCGATCTCTTCGTCGCTTGTCTCTTCTTCACGAGAATTATCGACTGTTTCTGGAGTTGGACTTGCTTCTCCATCTACGGCAATTTCTAGGGTTTCGTCAAGATTGGGTTCATCAGTTGAGCGCATTTCTTCTTCAGTCATCGCTAAACCCGCTTCATTGATTATCTGTTCCATGAATGAATTCTCCAAATTTATACAGCCTGATGCTCAATCAGTGTTCAATTCATCCCTGTTACATCGAATTTAAATTGATGTTTTTTGTGATTTTGCCGATAAACACTGATCGAATTTAATTTGGAACAAATCGCCTTGTTTATGAGTGCAGTTTTCTTTTATAAATTGTTCTCAGTTCAAGTTAAATCCCTTATCTTGCCTGATTTTGCGGGAGATAAAAACTGAGTTTAGTGATGTGAAAATCACTTCTTTTATCCAATACAATTTATCGTAAAGCCTGTTGTAGATTTTGTATAGTCACTTATTCGAGTGACGCGATCGCGATCTATTTTTGTAACTATTATGTCGCTCAGACTATTAGCAATTGATATCGCCACGGGGAAAATAGAACTGTGACAAATAGGGAGCGGGGTTAAATCCCCCCTTTGTCCCCCCGAAGATATCCCCCTTCCGTCCCCCATCCCCCCTCAGTCCCCCCTTAGTAAGGGGAGTAAGGGGGGTAGGGGGAAACCTAAGGAGGCTTCGCTTTGACTTTGATGGGGGGTTAGGAGCGGGGAATGGGGATGGGGCGTTAGGCAACTGACGTGACACGTAGCGCTCGCTATACTACGATTGTGCCAGGCAGAGGCTGATCCGATCCAGTATCCGAGTTAGCTTTCCTGAGACGGGCAATAGACACAATTAAGCTTCTAGGCTGAATGGATCGACTCTTTCAAAGTCCTGTATGGCGTAGAATATCAATTAAGCGAAAAACTTGCTAAAATTATGAGGCTGTCTGCTTAGTTATTTAGATTCGTTAAGAACAGACAGAAGAACCTCACCCTGAGCCACCCTAACATTCCTTGAAGTTGGCTTGATCGATTATGTTTAGATATTAACCGATTGAAGAATTAAGAAACGACCAGCATGGAATTTCGAGCCTTAGAAACTAACCCTCTGAATTGGACTGGAGATGTCCTCGCCGTCGGCATATCTCAGGAGCAAGTCCCCCTCACGGGAGACTTGGGTAAACTGGATGAAATGCTCGGCAATACGTTAAAAGAATTAATTGAAGAGCAAAAATTTGAAGGAAAACCCCATACCAGCGCTTCAACTCGCGTTGGGGGAAACAGCCCCATTCGTAAAGTGATCATCGTAGGTTTAGGGGCGACCGCAAAACTTAGCTTAGATAGCCTCAGATCAGCCGCAGCCACTAGCGCAAAACTCGCAAAAACTCTAAAATGCAAGCATTTAGGGATTAGTTTTCCCACAAGCGTAACACCCGAAGCTACCACACAAGCGATCGCAGAAGGGGTGATTTTAGCCTTACATCAGGATAACCGTTTCAAGTCAGAAACTGATGAGCCAAACGGCGAGATAGAACAAATTGATTTACTGGGTTTAGCTGGAACCGAAACCGGAATTACTCAGGCAGAAAGTATCTGTTCTGGGGTGATTTTAGCACGGGAATTAGTCAACGCCCCCGCTAATGAAATTGACCCTGTTACTATGGCAGAAATGGCGCAAAAGTTAGCCACTGACTATGGGTTTGAAATTGAAATTTTAGAAAAAGAAGACTGCGAAAAACTAGGAATGGGGGCATTTTTAGGGGTTGCCCAAGCCTCAGACTTACCGCCTAAGTTTATTCATCTGACCTATAAGCCAGAAGCAACCCCGCAAGCTAAACTCGGCATTATTGGCAAAGGTTTAACCTTTGACTCGGGTGGACTCAACCTTAAAACGGGTGGCAGTGGCATCGAAACCATGAAAATGGATATGGGAGGGGCGGGGGCAACTTTTGGCGCAGCAAAAGCCATTGGTCAACTCAAACCTCCGGTGGAAGTTCACTTTATTAGTGCAGTCACCGAAAATATGATTAGCGGCCATGCGATGCACCCAGGAGACTTCTTAACCGCGTCTAATGGCAAAACCATTGAAGTCAACAACACCGACGCAGAAGGACGTTTAACCCTAGCTGATGCTCTTGTATTTGCGGACAAACTGGGGTTAGATAGTATGGTGGATTTAGCCACTTTAACCGGCGCTTGTGTCGTTGCTTTGGGTAACGATATTGCGGGTCTTTGGAGTAGCGATGAAACCTTAGCAACTCAGCTTAAAGCAGCCTCAAAAGCCACGGGCGAAAAACTCTGGCAAATGCCGATGGAAGAGAAGTACTTTGAAGGACTCAAGGCACTCCACGCGGATATGAAAAACACAGGCCCACGGGCAGGCGGTTCAATTACAGCCGCTTTATTCCTGAAGCAGTTTGTCAAAGAAACCCCCTGGGCACATTTAGACATTGCCGGTACTGTTTGGGCTGATAAAGATAACAGTTACAACAATAGCGGTGCAACTGGGTTTGCAGTTCGTTTATTGGTGGACTGGGTATTGAGTCAGGCATAGATTTGTCAATTGTCCATCGTCTGCGCGTTATTTGTTGGGAAAACGATTGCGGATCGTACGAATAACGCGCTAACGCGCCAACCAAGAACTAATAATTATTATGTTAGAAAATCGCGAAGGAAAACGAGTTCCTAATGTTACATTTAGAACCCGTCAAAATAATGAATGGGTTGATGTTACCAGTGATGAATTGTTTGCGGGTAAAACAGTCATTGTGTTTGCTTTGCCGGGGGCATTTACGCCAACTTGTTCAACCACTCATTTACCGGGATACAATGAATTGGCTCCTGTGTTTAAGGAAAACGGAGTCGATAGTATCGTTTGTTTATCGGTGAATGATACTTTTGTAATGAATGAATGGTCAAAAGATCAAGAAGCCGAAAATGTGATTCTTATTCCGGATGGAAATGGGGAATTTACAGAACAGATGGGAATGTTAGTCGATAAAGCAGACTTAGGTTTTGGCAGTCGATCTTGGCGCTATTCCATGCTGGTGAAAGATGGTGTCATTGAAAAAATGTTCATTGAGCCGGAAGTCCCAGGCGATCCGTTTGAGGTTTCGGATGCAGAAACCATGCTCAATTATATTAATCCCGATGCCAGCAAACCCAAAGTGGTGACAATGTTTAGTAAGGAAGGTTGTCCCTATTGTACAAAGGCTAAAGGAATGTTAAAAGATCGGGGTATTACTTACGAAGAAATTGTCCTCGGTAAGAATATTACAACCCGTTCCATTAAAGCTGCAACAGGCGCTACTTCAACCCCACAAGTGTTTATGGACGGTAAACTCATTGGGGGTTCAGATGATTTAGAGGCTTACTTTAATAATAATTAAAATAGTCACTAATCATTTATAAACTTTTAGAGGCGTTCGATATAGAGCGTCTCTTTCTTTAACAGCATAAGATACAATAAATTTCCAGATTAGACAATCAAGTTAACATCGGGTTGAGGAGGACTGGGATCGTGAAGCGCTACTATTACGATTTTCAACGATTTATCGCGAGTTGCCAACACTTAATCGGGCGACGGCGACAATTAAACCGCTTAAAATATTGGGGTTTATCTGTTATTCTCATCATTTCTATCTATTGGGGAATTCCTGCAATTGCCTCTGATCCTGGTACAATTCTGGCGCAAAACTCCACAAGCGTTACACCCAGCCGCACGCTACAACGTCCCACGTTACAAGTGGGGAGCAAGGGTACAGAAGTCTCTGAATTACAAGCTACTCTGAAGTTATTGGGATATTATCAAGGATCGGTTGATGGGGTATATTCTCAAGCCACAGCAGATGCAGTCACAGCCTTTCAAAAAGCTGCGGGTGTAAATACCAGTGGTATTGTCGATCAACAAACTTGGAACCGTTTATTTCCTCCCAGCCAAACAGTAGAAGAAAGTACCACAACCACAACCTGTGTTTGTCCGGAGTCTGCTTCAGTAAATGCAACCGCTAGTAATACTGTTACAACCAACCGTAGAAGGTCTGTCAGTTTACCCACTTTAGAGTTAGGAATGCGGGGAGATGCCGTAACCGGGTTACAAGAACGTTTGAGAGTCAAAGGGTTTTTACAGTCTTCTGTTGATGGGGTATTCGGCGAAGAAACTCAAGCTGCCGTTGAAGCCGCCCAAAGCGAGTATGAATTAAAGCCGGATGGCGTAGTTGGCACACAAACTTGGTTGGTTTTGTTACGCTAAAAATGCCCCTATTCCTACTCACTGAAGAAGCAATTAATGCAGCCACTCACAGGCCCCAAAACCCCCCGGATGCTGAGAATGATCAAATTCATTTCTCGCCCATTAGACTACTTAGAAGACTATCAACGCCGCTATGGTGATGTGTTTAAAGTGGGTCAAACGCCACCTTTGGTTTATGTGGGTCATCCAGAAGGTATTCAACAAATTTTTAATGCACCCGCAGAACAATTTTATACCGGAGGGGGGGGTGGTGTTTTATTGCAACTGTTGGGAGAAAATTCTGTATTACTACTCGATGGCGATCGCCACCAACGCCAACGTAAACTGTTAATGCCCCCCTTTCACGGCGATCGCTTACGCACCTATAGTCAGTTAATTTGTCAGGTGACTCAGCAAGTCTTATCTGATCTACCGATAAATCAATCCTTTCGTCTGCGTCCACCCATGCAGGAGATTACCCTGAGAGTCATTTTAAAGGCGGTATTTGGCTTGAATGAGGGGCAACGTTACGAACAGCTTAGATACCTACTCAGCGAGCTATTAGAGACGTTTGGTAGCCCATTGAGCGCGATCTTAATTTTCTTTCCGCAGTTACAGCGAGATTGGGGAGAATGGAGTCCTTGGGGGCGATTTTTATCCCTCAAACAACAGGTGGATGATTTAATTTATCAAGAAATTCGAGAGCGTCAACAACAACAAAATATGGCAGGGGATGATATTTTAACACTGTTGATGTCGGCTCGGGATGAGGCTGGGGTTGCCCTGAGTGAGGTTGAACTCCACGATGAGTTAATGACATTATTAGTAGCTGGACATGAAACCACCGCCTCGGCGTTGTGTTGGGCGTTGTATTGGATTCATTATTTACCGGAAGTTGAGGATAAATTACGACAAGAATTAAATCCGTTTCGCGATCATTTTGTATCGGAAAATATTGCCAAGTTACCCTATTTAACCGCTGTTTGCCAAGAAACTTTACGAATTTATCCCATTGCTTTAATGACGGGAGTGAGACTGTTAAAATCTCCTTTTGAAGTCATGGGTTATACTTTACCAAAAAATACGGCAATATTTCCTTCCGTTTATTTATTACATCACCGTCCTGATATATTTCCTGAACCTAAACAATTCAAACCCGAACGTTTTTTACAGCGGCAATTTTCTCCTTATGAATATTTACCCTTTGGTGGCGGTCATCGTCGCTGTATTGGTTCGGCTATGGCACTATTAGAAATGAAGTTAGTGTTAGCAACGGTATTATTAAACGGTACATATAAATTACCTCAACGTCGTACTATTAAGCCAGTTCGTCGAGGATTGACTATGGCACCGCCTGGGAGTTTAAGCTTAGTTAGGTCTGTTTCTTAAAGTTTATAAATTAACGGATCGACCTCTCCCTAACCCTCTCCTACGAGGAGAGAGAAATTGTGTCTCTTTAGGACTATTGTTTAATAAAAAAGGGCTTAAACATCTTTGAAAAATGAAGAAAAATTAGTGTTTTGAAGTCTTTCTCATATTAGGGGATAGGGGTTTATTTTAATTGTATAATTCACGTTAAATTAAGACTATGAGGCAGATTCAACTTCATCAATAATCCCTAAAACCTCTCGTTCAAATGCAACTTTTGCCCGGTTTGTTTTCGCGCCTAAATATAAGCGATCGCCAGACTTTAAGACCCAGATTTGAGAATGAGAAATATAACTCATTAATACACTAATCATTAATAAACCAAACCCTAGATAAACAATCGGAATACCCGGATCTGATTTGATTTGTAGTCCTGTACTTCCCACCAATTGATCGATATGAAGAGTAATTGTTTCGTTGATCGTTGTACTATTTCCTTCTCGGGCAGTTGCAATTAATTCTCCTGTTTCTTTATAGATAAAAACAGTCCCTTGTAAATCTTTAACGAGTACTGATACTCCTTCTGTTAAATCAGGTTTAGTCGGAACCCAAGTTCCCCATATTCTCCCTTGTCCATTGGTATCTAATTGCGCCATAGGTAACAGAAAAGAAGGGCTATTATTCACCCTGACTCGAATACCCGCAATACCCCAATCTGCTTGATAAAAAGTAACGCCATCATACCGTAAGGGTTGATTGACATGAATCGTTTTACGGTCAACTTCTTCCCCTTGATCATTCAAAACTGATAAATCAGAATAAAATTGATCGATTACCCCATCAGGTGTATAATCAATCCAAAATCGATTGACTTTAACAGACCAATCTTGAGGAACTTGACTCTCAGAAAAGCGTCCCGCATTAAAGATATGTTGAACCTTGAAAGTAGCGCCGCTGGGAACCATTTCTTGCGCCATAAATCCAGTAAATGCACCAATAATTGATCCGGCTAAAATAATCAGCATACTGGCATGAACCACAATCGGCCCAATTCGACCTATAATCCCTCGACGGGCATATAATTTATTGTCTTCTTGAAAGACTTTAAAATAACGCTTTTTTAAAACATTTTCAAGATTATCTAGAGAATTGAGTTCTAATTCTGTACTTAAAGCTAAATTTTTAAATTGTTGCGGTCTTTGATAATATTGCCAACGACGGGCCGATTTTAACGTCGGAAGTTGTCGCGTAAACGTACAAGCTGTTAGACTCGAACCAAATAAAATTAACAAAGATAAAAACCACCAGGTTTGATAAACTTGATCCAAACCGATCAACAGAATTACTTTCCAAGTTAGAAAGCCAAATAACGCCGGACTTTCTGGATAGTTCGTTTGGTAAAAATCAATCGATTGACCTTGTTCTATAACCGTTCCAGATACACTAAAAACTGCAATCAGCAGTAACAAAATAATTGCTAATCTTAAATCAGCGAGTAGCGGTAAAACTTCTTTTTTAAAAAATGTTTGAGGAATTTGTCCCCAGGTTGAAAGTTTAGATAAAAATATATTTTTTGAAGTCATGAATTAAACAATCGGAACTATACGAAATAACAGGGAAAATACGCCAAATCCTACGAGTAATGCCCCACTAACGGGTGTAATCCAACTAGACCATTGTCGTAAAGCCAGTAACTTTTTAATCGTAGCTGTAAAGGTTCCTGCCAGAATTAAGGGGGCAACATAACCCGCTGCATAAGCCAGTAATAAGACTCCGCCTAAGATTAAATCTCCCGTCGTCGAAACCCAAGCCAGCAACGTTGCCAATACCGGAGTACTACAGGGAGAAGCAACTAAACCAAAAGTTAATCCGAGGAAATAAGATCGAACACCTGTCGGTAAATTTTTAGGAATCCATCCCATTGTATCGAAGGAGGGTAACGGGATGGGTAAGGCTTCTAATAAGTTTAACCCCATCAGAATCGCAATCAAACTAACAATGATGGGAAGTCCAATACCCACTTGTCCATAAACTCGTCCCAACAGAGTGGCGGCAATGCCTAAGCCAGCTAATGTGGTAGCCAGTCCTAAGGCAAACCAACTCGACTGGGTAGCCGCTTGCCAACGGTTTTGCGTTTCATAGCCGCCAATATAACCGATGGTGATGGGTAGCATCGATAACATACAGGGGGTGAGGCTAGTCAGTAACCCGGCTGCAAAAATGATCCCAATACTAGCCCAACTCAGATGAGTCAGTTGGGTTTGAACCTGGGTATTGGCAAATTGGGCAACTTCGTAGAGTTGTGTTTGTAGGGCTTCCATCGTTATCGTTGGGATGAGTAGATCTCTTATTTTGAGAATTGTAACGTTTTATCATTCACCTGTGTAGATATCAATCGCTGAGAAGTTATAGAGAAGTAAAATCAGATTGATCGAAGTTGAAGGGGGTTAAGTCTTCACTTACGCCCAAAACAGAAGATTTAATCACACCAATGACTTCTCCAGTGGCTGCTATAGTTATTGCGATATCATCAGCATCAGTGTTAGCAACAGGAATTGTTTGAATAGATTGTTTATCCACTGTTGAAATCGTAATTTGATTAAAAGATAAGCCACCCGCTAATCCAATTTGATCTCGTTGATCGATAAAATCTACAATATAATCTGCGCCGCCACCGGGTTGCAAGACGAACGTATCAATTCCGTCATTACCCATCAAATAATCTAAACCTTTATCGCCAGAAAGAACATCATCTCCTACACTTCCTGTTAAGTGATCATTCTCTTGCCCGCCGTAAAGTGTATCATCTCCACTGCCTCCATTTAAGATATCTGCTGCTAAATTACCAAATAATAGATCATGGTCATTATCGCCATAAACTGAATCTTTTCCTTTTCCGCCATAGATTGTGTCATTATCTTGATTGCCATGCATATTATCATTACCTCGATTACCAAATAATAAATCATGCCCTGATGAACCATTAATTGCATCGTTGCCATTCAAACCAAAAGCAATATCTGCTTCAAGAGTCCCAATAATTAGATCTCGTTCTGCGGTTGCTGTGGCGTTAGGATCTGTTACTAAATTAATAGTTGCCATGTCTAGTAAATACTCAATTCAATAGTTCTAATTTAGCCAAAATCAATCAAACTACCTTGAGTATTTTTAACGATTATTAAAGGTAAAATAACTCCTATTTTCCGTATAAATACGGTTGATATTAATTTCTAATTCATAACGGGTCATTTTTTTCTTCTTGATTTAATTTTGTCATCGCTATACCGACTTCAAGTAAACGTGTACTGATGACCTAATAATACATCAATGCCAATATCGAAGCTGACCATAAACAGATTAAGCAACTCCTTGCTCTACCCCCTAAGAAAGGTTTTGGCTAATCTATTATACAGAGTTAGCATCCCGTTTTTTTGTGGGTTGATGTAACTTTTCCAAATTTCCTCTATTATCGTCGTGGTGGGAATTACAGCTTCAATTAATCCTGACTGTCTCAAAAAAAATTTCAGATCTCCGTAAAAAAATAGCTCAATTTCAGAAAACCATATATAGCCTCTATTCCCATTCGGATAGAGAAACGACCATCAGCCCTAAGCCATTGTGCGGAAGTCGGTGAGGTGAAATAAAGATGTGGGCTTTAACTCACATTAACTTATTAAAAAATATATTATTTATTACTCTAAAGTTTTTTTTAGACTATTTTTTTAATGTATTTTTATTAATTATTCTTCTCAATTTTATTTTAAATATATTGAGATCAAGGTTATATAGTAAGTTTGTAAAATTGTATACATTTACAGTTTTTCTCTTAATTTAGACTGATATTTATGCCGATATCAAACTATTAATTTTTGAGTCTAAATGTATGAAATTAGAGGAAATTTTGCAACTTACCTTTAAAAATAAATACTAGCGTTTTGAGAAATGAGTCTTAGTACAAAAAATAAAGGTGCATTTACTAAAACAGATGAATAATAGATTGAAAAAACTTTCTAAAATCATCCCAATTCCGGAGAAAGCTCTAAAATTGATATGGAATTGGGGTCGCTCCAGAATGCGAGAACTCCTCTATCAGAAATGGTGTTTACAAGGATATATCAGCTCTGCGGTGTATCTAGAAACGGACAAGAAAGTGACAATCATCGTTCCGAGTTATCATGCCAGTCGTGCTAGAAATTTACAACCCCTTGTTCGCTCCACTTTAAAGTGTAACTTTGTTGAAAAAATAATTATTAGTAATCATAATCCAGACATTAAGCTGGAAGATTGGGTCAAAATTAATGACCGTCGTGTCACACTGATTAATCATTCGGTTCGCCGAGGGTGTGGATATGGTTGGATTATTGCCAGTCAACAAAAAAATGCCGATTATTTTATTGTGATTGATGATGATATGTTAATGAATCCAACTCAACTTGCAGTGTTATTTCAACAACTGATTAATCAACCCGAAATCCCTCATGGTTTTATCGGTCGTCGTGCGGATGGCGAATACGTCATGAGTCAAGAGATAGAAGTCGAATTTTTGTACAATATCTACGCAGTGACTCAAACTCACATCAAAAACTATTTAGAATACACCCAAAAACTGATCGACAATGGATATGCGACTCAAGAATCTATTGAGTATTGGGCGGATGATATTGTTATCAGTAAAACCGGAATCGGTCATCCTAGAATCCACAAGGCTAGCGCTATCCGACAATGTAAAACAACCCAAACTTCAGGGGTCGCAACTTTTACAGAAAATCAGTTTGATCAACATCGTTTACAGGTCTATCAAGCCCTAACCAAAATGAAGTCTGAAACAACAACACTTCACTTAACCTAAATTTGATCATTGTCAGAGAAATATTATGAGATCTAAACCGACAAATGTTGGAGTTGTAGCCATTGGTCGCAATGAAGGCGATCGCCTGAAGCAGTGCTTGCACTCTATTCTAACTGAATCTGATTTGCTCGTTTATGTAGACTCAGGTTCTACCGATAACAGCCCTGAGTTTGCTCGAACTCTTGGAATTGAGACGATAGAGTTAGATTCATCTATTCCATTTACTGCCGCCCGTGCGCGCAATACTGGGTTTTATCGGCTTTTAGAAATGTGTCCGGACTTGGAATTTGTGCAGTTTGTCGATGGGGATTGTGAGTTAGTTGCAGGCTGGCTCAAACAAGCGATAGAGGTTTGTCAATCTCAGCCTCAATTGGGAGTGGTCTGTGGACGGCGGCGAGAAAAATTTCCTCAAGCTTCTATCTATAACTTGCTGTGTGAGTTGGAGTGGGACTTTCCCACTGGTGAAGTCAAAAATAGCACAGGTGATGCCTTGATGCGGGTCACTGCTTTTGAGCAAGTCAATGGCTATAACCCAAGTATAATCGCTGGAGAAGACCCAGAACTCTGTATTCGACTCCGCCTAAAGGGTTGGAAAATTCTCCGACTCGATGCAGACATGACTTGCCATGATGCTGATATCACTCGCTTTAGTCAGTGGTGGAAACGCGCTCTACGAAATGGCTATGCCTACGCTGAGGGAGCCTGGATGTATGGACATACTCCAGAAAAACATTGGGTGAAAGAAAGCCGCAGGATATGGCTGTGGGCTTTTTGGATGCCAATGTGTTGCTTTGTGGGATTCTGGTTTGTCGGAGGG
The DNA here is from genome assembly GCA_049647265.1 of Microcoleaceae cyanobacterium. Classification (GTDB taxonomy): domain Bacteria; phylum Cyanobacteriota; class Cyanobacteriia; order Cyanobacteriales; family Microcoleaceae; genus JAAURB01. The sequence goes on along the minus strand of JBARXJ010000066.1, from coordinate 80,315 downwards.
TGGAGTTTGCTGCTATTGATTGCTTATCTGATGCAATTGGCAAAGATATTTCGTTTCTATCAAACCTATTCTTGGAGTTGGCGGGAAAATCTTTTGTATAGCAGCTTTTGTGTTCTGGCTAAGTTTCCCGAATTACTCGGTCAAATCCAATTTTACCGCGATCGCTTATTTGGACGGCAGTCAGTTCTAATCGAATATAAAACCTCGACTAGCCAATAAATTTCTCATCATTTTATTGAGGCTTAGAAAACTATCGTGATTGTAGACTTTAAAAAACCGATACGCTCAAAAGATCAATTTCTGGTTTTTGGTTCTCCGGCGATTGAAGAAGCAGAAATTCAAGAAGTGATTGCCAGCATGAAGACTGGATGGCTGGGAACTGGCCCTAAGGTGGCTCAGTTTGAACAGGATTTCAAAACCTACAAAGGAGCGAACAAAGCTGTCGCCGTTAACTCTTGTACAGCGGCTCTGCATCTGGCTTTATTGGCTGCGGGACTCGGGCCGGGAGATGAAGTGATTACCACTGCGCTCACCTTCTGTGCAACGGTCAATTCAATCTTACATACTGGCGCAACTCCCGTTTTGGCAGATATCGACCCTGTGACGATGAATATTGACCCCACAGCGGTTGAATCCAAAATTACTCCTAGAACCAAAGCAATTATACCTGTTCATTTTGCAGGCCGCCCCTGTGAGATGAATCAGATTCTGGAGATTGCCCAACGTTATCATCTGAAAGTGATTGAAGATTGCGCCCACGCCATTGAAACGGAGTATAAAGGACAAAAAGCCGGAACATTGGGTGACTTTGGATGTTTCAGTTTTTATGTGACTAAAAACATCGTCACAGGTGAGGGCGGAATGATATTAACACGAGCAAATGATGCAGAACGACTAAAAATATTAGCGCTACATGGTATGAGTAAAGATGCCTGGAAACGCTTTGGAGATCAAGGCTACAAGCACTATCAAGTGATAGAATGTGGGTTCAAATACAATATGATGGACTTACAAGCTGCCATTGGTATTCATCAGCTCAAACGGATAGAAAAGTATTGGAAACGTCGTCAGGAAATTTGGCAGCGCTATCAACAAGCATTCCAGGATTTACCGATAACATTACCGGCTGAACCCGAAGTGGGAACTCGCCATGGCTATCACCTTTATACTATTTTGGTTGATGAGGCAAAAACAGGCATTTGTCGCGATGATTTCTTGAATGCTATGACCGCAGAAAATATTGGCATTGGAGTTCATTATCTCAGTATTCCTGAGCATCCTTACTATCAGCAAACCTTGGGTTGGAAGCCGGAGGATTATCCGAATGCTATGGTTTTTGGACGAAGAACTGTTAGTTTGCCCTTATCTGCCAAGCTCACCGATGAAGATGTTGCAGATGTTATTCTGAGCGTCAAACAAATCATTAATTAAAAAAATTAGGAAAAAGTTATGCAAAAAACAAACAAAAAATTAGAAAAAAGCCTCAGACAACAGTTTGAAGAACAAGGATATATTGTTGTGAAAAATTTCTTTGCCCCAGAAGAAATGAAAACCCTAAAGAATGATATTAAATCAGCAAAAACTAGAAATGGAGCCAGTGGAATAGATCGGGGATCTTTAACTTTTTATAGTAGCCTATTTTTTGAAAGTAAAGCCATCCAATCCTTTATTTCTCAACAACGAATCATAGATTTATTAGCTCCAATTATTGGCCCAGACTTTTGGGTAAGATGGGATCAGGCGGTTGCTAAAGGATCGGGCGCTGGAATATTTCCTTGGCATCAGGATAATGCCTATAGTAATCTTAAAGATGGTTATTATCAACTTTGGATTGCCATGACTGAGATGAGTCCTGATAATGGTGGACTATGGCTTGTTCCAAGGAGTCATAAACAGTTATTACCTCATCGACAAACAGGTAATCATTTAGAGTGGGAAGGCCGTTCTGAAGATGCTGTGTTTATTGCCGCAGAACCCGGTGATGTCGTTTTATTCTCATCATTCATGCTCCACAAAACGAATCCCAATATAACTAAAAATCCTCGATGGACTTATGTAATTGAATATATGTCGATTGAACATTTTGATCCGGGAATTGAACCGCCTTATTTCATTATCAGTCGTAATGGGCGATCGCAACCCGAATTTGTTCATTTGTATCCAGGACGCTTAAACCCCATCAATCATATCAAGTATCTTGGTTTCCGTTGGAAATCTAACTTACGCAATTTAGGAGCTAAACTTTCAAAGATGGGATTAAGATAAATACTCAATTCAAGAGTTATAATTTAGCCAAAATCAATCTAACCATCTTGAGTCTTTTTAACGATTATTCAAGGTAAAGTTACTCTGATTTTTCGTATCAATACGGTTGATTTTCAGTTTTCATTCATGACTAATCAGTAAGCGTTAACCACGAGAATAAATCTAACCCTATTTTCAGTTCATTTAATTTTGTCAAAATTTACAATCACAGTAAAAATTTTACCAAGGACTACCAATAATAGTCCATCCAGCCCAATAATAAGGATGAGAAAAGTCTTGATGATTCTGATCGGCTAACTCAGGCGGCAGGGCAACACTTTTATTGTCCTCTGCATCATACACCAGTTGATCCGACTCCACTCTGACCTCTCCTCTCAACATTGCCAATTGTGCCTGTCTTAATGCTTCTGCTTTAGTTGATGTGGTTTGCAATTGGTGGTAAAACTGAGCCATCACAGCTAATGATCCTTGGTCAGAAACATACCATAAGCTGGCTAAGGCACTAGGAACCCCTGCCTGAACCGCCAAACCCGCAAAGCCGAGTTCTGCTTGTCTATCTCCTAAGGCGCTACGACAAGCGCTGAGGACTAACAGATCGATGGGTGGGTTATTCCAGCGCCACCCGAGATCTTGTAGCTGAATTAAAGTCAGACGAGTATCCCAAAATTGAATATAAGAATTACTCGGTTGTCCGGGTCTAAATTCACCATGAGTTGCTAAATGTACAATTTGATAAGGTTCTTCATCTCGTTGTTGTTGAAAGTTATCGAGAGTAAATGCTTCGTTTAAAAAGTAATCTCCTCTCAGTTGAGAAGTAATTGTTTTAATTTCAACCGGAACCGCTGGTAGAGGTTGTTGCGCTTCAAATTCTGAGGCTCCCATCGCTAATATTTTAGCATCATTCAGAGAACGGTAACGGGTATTAATCAGATTGAAACTTGGTATTAAACTTAAACTATATTTTTCAATTAAAAATTGTTCTCCATCATGTAATACTCCAATTGGTAAGCTGCGTAACCCGCCATCCATCGCAAATAATAAAGTATCAACTCCCGCCGATTCAAGTTCAGCTTCTATCGGTTCAATAATCCATTGATAAAGCTGTTGAGCCGGCGGTAAGTATCGGCTAATTCGACGATATCGAGAGGTAAAAATTCCTTGAAAAAGCTGACGAATGGTTCGAGATAATATTTCTGCTTCAGCATTCGGAACTGTTTTATGAATTCGTTCTCCTTCTCCTGTAATTAACAAAATCTCAAGCTGATTATCCCGAATAAATGTATAAATAATCGCAGGTTTACTATTGAGTTGTTCTCCAATACTAATTAAAGTCGCTTGAATATCTTCAACAGAAACATCCGAGGGTTCCTCTAATTGTTTACCAAAATGACCCGTAAATTCAAAATCAAACACTTGATCAATTTTTGTAATGGATTGATCGATTTCTCCTGTATCTAAGGCTTCAGTGAACTCAGATTCAGCAATTTCTATCGAAGAAGATTCAGAAGAGTCTACCTCAGCCACCTCTGATGTTTCATTCACAGTAATATCACTACTACTTTCCTCAACTAAAGAGATATTACCTTCCTCATCAACCTCCGCTTTGAGTTGTTGAGAAGAATTTTCCCGATCAATTTCTACCTGTTCTACTGTCTCATTCACAGACAATAATGGCTGATTATTCAGGGGTTGAGTATTGGTTCTAACCTCTGTTTGGGGTTCACTCCGGGGTATGGGTTCAGTGATGCTTTCAATCACATCATTATTATCTGGAAGATTAGCCTCATCATTACCTGGGGTCGGTTCTCCCGGTGTTGGGGTAGGTTCTCCCGGTGTTGGAGTAGGGGTCGGAGGTAAGAAGGGTGGAATGATGGGAATCTCTGGTGGTGTAAAAATCGGTGTGGGGGTGGGCTCAGGAGTTGGGGTAGGTTCTGGCTCCGGCTCGGGTGTGGGTACTAACACTGGGGGAGTGGGCTCCGGCTCCGGCTCGGGTTCCGGCTCCGGTGTGGGTTCTAAAGGATTAGTGGGGGTGGGTTCCGGCTCGGGTTCCGGCTCGGGTGTGGGTTCTAAAGGATTAGTGGGAGTTGGAGTTGGAGTGGGAGGTGGAGTGGGAGTGGGAGTACCAATCGTAATATTACCTTGGGTTAATCCGCCTTCTACGGGTAGTAAAGTGGTAAGGGTATTAGAAGAACCCGTTGTTACTCCACTGGCTGTACCGTTGCGGCTATTATCTCCGACAATAAAATTCTCTTCAGCGGTGTTATAGATAATATTAATATCACCTCCTTCGCCATTACCAGCAGCAGAGGAAATACTGGCGGGTGTACCGTTAACATCGTTAAACTGACCATTAACCCGAACGGTACCACTGGTGGTGATGTCAATATCTCCCCCCGTACTACCGACGGTACCTGTGACTGCAATATTATTATCTCCAGAGACTATAATATCTCCACCATTGGTTCTGACTGTACTGAGAATAATTGTTCCGGGTGAGTCGATAATCACTGGCCCCCCGGCAGTGGTGACCGCACCGACTCTAATATCGTTGCCTGAAATGGGACGATTGAGAAAGTCACCTTCTTCTAAATTTTCTGTGACTAAACCGGGTAAACTATTGAGGCTGCTGACTCCTGAACGTAAAATCAGAGTGGGTTGACTTCGCAGTAATTCCGCATCCGGATCGGTGGTATTGGTGAGGGTGGTATCCGGTTGGGTAATAGAAATATCGCCGCCAAAAATAGCCCCTGCCGCTTCAATTTTGAGGGATGCTCCGGTATAGTTTCCGAAGGTAACATCACCGTTAGAGCGAATAATGGGGTCAAATAAACTAATAAATGTACCGTAGTCTCCGGTGGTATTGAGGATACTAAAGTTGCCTGCTGTATTAAAATGGCTATCACCAGAAATAATACCTTCACTGATTAAGGTTAAATCCCCGCCCGTATTAAATGAAGCACCTGTTGAAGCGGGAGGATAAAACGCCAGAATATCAATAGACTGTTGACCCAGAATGGTTAAGTTTCCGCCAACGGTAGCCAGAAAGCCCGGAGTATTGACTGTCGTCTCACTCAAGCTATCTCGAATGCGGACAGTATCCCCGGCTAATAAGTTTAAATTGCCTGTGGTTTGGAGTTGAGTTTGGCCGAGAGTCAGAGTATTAGCCGCATTTAAAATGACATTTCCACCTTCTATCCCCAGAGAATGAGTTTCTGATGTAATTACTACATCTCCCGGTTGAATGGGTTGATTATTTTGCAGGGTTAGTTCTCCAGCGGAATTCACCTGAACCGTTGTGGCGGACTGGGTTTGTCCTCCGGTCAATAGTTGGGGTAATGTGATGGGATTGAGTTGTAAATTGGTCTGTTGAGATGGGTTTAAGCCAGAAGCGGGTAAATCTAAACTGAGTAACTGTCCCGCCTGACTCATGCGAACAATACTTTCTCCCGGTACGGCCTGAACCCAAATGTTACCATCTGGCGCGGATAAGCGACCTGTACTGATCACCTGACCGCCGATTAAGTTCAGTTGTTGTCCGGGATTAACTTCTAATTCACCCAGGTTAATTAACGTTCCTGGCACAATTGAGTCAAACCGAAACCCATTCGGACTTCCGACTAATTCTGACCAATTATTTTCACCCCTAGCGTTAAACCAGCCGAATTCACCAAAACCAATCCCATCGGCGCTGGTGGCAGTAAAAGCAGCAGGTAGATTTAAACTGGCATTTGCCCCAAAAATCATGCCCGCCGGATTAATTAAAAATAGGTTAGAACTTCCGCCCGTGACCTGAATTAAACCGTTAATATAAGAGGCATTTCCGCCTGTAACTCGGCCGAGGATATTGCGAATCTCTGGATTTGAGATAAAATTAGCAACTTGATCGGCATCTAAGTTAAATTGTTCAAAACTATGAAATAAATTTTCTCCCGATACGGTTCCCCCCTGGATATTAAATTGGTTGGGTTGAGAAAAAATCACAGTGGTCCCGGTGCCATCTGCTGCTGGAACAATGGGTTGGGCCATAGCCAATTGCCATGGGGTAACACACAGCAGTAACAGTCCGATTGGAGAAGTAATTGGTATGATGAGGCGATGTAGAAGCATCCTGGCTGTTAATGATATAATTTCACAAAAATAAAGAGATAAGACAGTTGGATTTCAGCGATCTGCACCCACCCATTTTTACCGATATTGGGTGTAATCTGTTATCAATGCTTGAGAAGTTCATTAATCGTGATTCTGTTTCCCTTGAACTTCTAAGATGAACCCTGTATTGAGTATTGACTACTCTGTTATTGAGATTGTTTCATCCCTACTGCCAGCAACACACATCAAGATTTATTCTAAACTCGATCGATTGATGAGCCGATGCCGGGATGTTTGATGGACGGCGACAGAGACAATCAGTCAATAGTAATAGTATTAATATCTTATCACTCAAAAACTTCAGATGTATACTGCTTAGTTATACGGCTCCGGAGCTAAAAAGTCCAAGACTAAGGACGAAAAGAGGCTAATATATGGGGTAAATTGATCCGGAAGTATTGGGCTATTATTGCCACTTCAGGGATTAATTTAATCTTTTGGGGGGTGACGAGGGTTGACTTAGAGATGTTTTTGAGCGGATGGATTAGAAGCTTACCCGTAGACTTGAGAACAGATCAAATGTTTTATCAATTATTTCTCTATTATACTGAAACATATCCCTATTGGATACAAAAATGAGTGTTATTTTACCTATACTGATTAATCTTTTACTGGCGATTTGGATTGGTGCGATCGCCCTGGTCTCGGTACAAAATGCAACACCAGTGGCGTTAAAATTTATCATGTTTGAATCGATCCAAATTCCGGTAGGGGTTGTACTGGCTTTTAGTGCGATTTTAGGAATTGTTCTCGGTAGCCTGGTCAAACCCCTCTGGCAGTTAAGCCATTTTACCCGCGAAAAATAAATCATATTTTTACTCTGCTTTACCACTGCCAATCAGGTAAAGTAATGCCATCCGTACTGCAACGCCACTGGTGACTTGTTGAGGAATTAAACTCAGTTTGGCATCATCCATTAAATCTGAACTAATTTCAACGCCTCGGTTAACTGGGCCTGGATGTAACAATTTAACATGGGGTTGGCAGACTTTGAGGCGATCGCGAGTGATGCCATAATATTGATGATATTCTCGTAAACTGGGCAGTAAATGGGCGGTCATCCGTTCTTTCTGCAACCGTAACGTCATCACAAAATCAGCATTTTGTAAAGCCGGTTCAAGTTGAGAATGTAAAAACAGTTTTCCGGTTCTATTCTTGCCACAGGCTGCAAAAAATTGGGGTAATAATGTGGGAGGGGCGGCTAAATGCACTTCTGTATCGGCGGCCGTTAAACTCCAAATATTAGATCGCGCCACTCGTGAATGCAGAATATCCCCGACAATGGCTATTTTTTTACCCTGAAGCAACTCTAATCTCGGGTTATCTGGATCGAGTTGACGACAGATGGTAAACAGATCCAGCAACGCTTGAGAGGGATGTTCGTGTTGACCATCTCCAGCATTGAGGACGGAAACCTTAGAATTAAGTTGATCCATTTCGGTGGCGATCGCCAAAGGAACCCCTGCCTGTTGATGACGGATCACCATCATATTGGTTCCCATCGCCAGATAAGTTTTCGCCGTATCAAGAATGGTTTCCCCTTTCGATAAAGACGAACTACCTGGGGCAAAATTGAGTGTATCGGCTGATAAGCGTTTCGCCGCCAGTTCAAAACTATTACGAGTCCGAGTAGAAGGTTCAAAAAATAAGTTTGCTACCACTTGTCCTTGCAAAGCGGGTACTTTTTTTGTCCGTCCTCCCAACACTTCACGGAAACTGGAAGCTGTTTGTAATACTGTGTCATATTCAGCCGCAGTAAAATCAGCCAAAGATAAAATATGGCGGCGTGTCCAGAGGGTTTTAGTCATTTTTATGTATTCGTTGTTTATTGGCGCGTTATTTGTTGTTAGAAGAAATAGGAACAATAGTTAATTTCCCTCAACTTTTTTCCCTCTTCCTTCTTCCCTCGTTAATAACAACAAATTAATGACTCAGTCTCCAAAATTGTTGCCATTTTGTCCGCAGGTATAATCTCAGGGGAAATTGATAAGCTTCTGTGACCATCCAAACCACCATGGTTAAATGGGCAAACAGCGTAATTCCCGCCCAAACCAGGGGAAACCAAACCCATCCACTGCCAGAAACGGGAGGAAATAATAGCCCAGAAACAGCAATGAGTCCAGGTGGGATTAATATCAGAACAAAAGCCAAAAACCAGTATATCCAATTAATCTCTATTTGACCGAGATGTTGTCCTCTCCAATGTTGACCCGTCCATCGCCAAGTGATTGAGGGTTCACGGTCTACCATTTTCAGGGTATGTTGATTGAGATCTAGGGTAAAAATATGACGGCAAATCTCGCAACCCAAAGCTTCTGTAAGGGTAATTGGGACTAAATTGCCACAGCGACAAGCCGGACAAGGATAGGGTTGATCATCATCGAATTGACGGTGATTCTCTTTAAGCATTGACATCTTTACTTTGCCTGTAGAGGGGAACCTTGAGATCAATTTTTAATGTTTTTTTTAGATTAACTGTTGACAGTCGATCACACCACTAGAATATGTTAGCGTTTAAGGCTCGAAGCGAGTATAGACTAATTATTAATTAACATGAAGCAGAGGAATTGCGCTTCTGGACCTCTCGGCAAATTTATCGTTAAGTTGTTTGGGTATTTTTCGGATTTCTCTCCAAGTAAAAGGGGCAAATATCAGCAAATATAGGAATCCGTTAGAACCTTTGTCTCAACCCGTCGGCTGGAGTCAATCCCAACTCAGTTAAACAAGAAAAATTACTGATTTTTTTAAGATAAAGCATCTAATAATAGATCGGCACCAAAACGAACTGGATCGGTACAAGGTAACCCAGTTTCAGCTTGTATGTTGGCGATCGCTTCAGTTGCGATAGTCTCTTCTAAACCGTAAGTATTAAGGCTAATTCCGATGACTTTTGCGGCTTGCATCCCACCCATTGCACTAGCAACTTGTTCATAAAGTTGAATCACCTGAGGCAAGGGCGCAATAGTAACGTGAGGATGATTTTTAATATGAGTAAGTCCTGCTTTATGTGCTAAAATCAGGTGAGTCGGTTGACAGCCCCGTAATAGCGGCAAGGTAGCGGTTGAACCGGGATGTAGCAGAGAACCCTGTCCTTCTACGAATAGCAGGTCGTAATCTGAACCAAACTGCATCACCATCTGTTCGACAGCACCTGCCGCAAAGTCAACCCGAACTGAATCTAAAGCCACTCCATCCCCTCCTAACATTAATCCGGCTTGACCCGTTGCTAAGAATTTAGAACGAATTCCCCGCTGCAGCGCTGTAGAATTGAGTTCAAGACAAGTAGACATTTTCCCAATTGCCATATCTGTCCCCACAAGAAGCACTCTTTTACAAGATAGCGATCGCGCCGCTGCACTGGCAATGGGTAAGCCGTCCGGTTCTTGACGCATATCCCAAATCCATTGTCCGGGGTCTAGCAACGCCGAGAGAGGCTGTTGATAGCGTTGTTCAATCAGGGGGATGAGCTGGGTATGCAAGCCGTTAGCGATCGCTAAACCGCCGTTGAGGGCTTGGTCTAAATCCGGCCACCAAGCGTCCGGTAACGCGCCACCTGGGGGTGCAATACCAATCATTAAAACAGTGGGGTTGTAGGCCTTTGCGGCTTCAACTGAGGCAACAATAGGGACATCTCGCGGAATGCCAGTCAGTTGAGATAGAGACTGTCCAGCGCATTGAGAGTCAATCACAGCAACAATTTCGGCTGTACTATAACGTAGCAAAGATAAACCTGTTTTACCTTTTGGCCCTAAAACTCCGTCATGTAATAATATGGCGAGTCGTCCGGTTTGAATAGCGGTTTGATACATGGGAAAGGGAAGTTAGATTGAACCACAAAAATACTAATATTTATTGTAGATTTTCAGCAGACAGGTTGACAGATATTGGGATTTTGTTGATAAGGTTGGGGACATTGTACACCCGTATGAGTCGAATCAGAATCAACTAGGATAACATCACCATTTTGAGCGCGTATCCAACCTCTAGCAAGGATAATATCTAGACTATAAATCGTTTGATTTTCTTCCGTATTTATGCGAGATTGATCGGGAGAAGAATTGCGACGGTTTTGGGGTTGGGAGGGAACGGGTTCAACTAAATCAACCTCTATTTCTCCCCCATCTAATTTATCATCAGGAGTGACTTGAATGCCACCGCGTCCGCGAATATAAAGTTCACTTTCTCGACCTTGTTTACAGGGATCTTGATTAATTAAATCATTGGGGTCAACGACATTACGAGGCAATTCAATTAAACCTCTTGTGGGGTCAAAATCGTTGATTTCAACATCTCCACTCAAGGAAGGTTCTGTGCGATAAATTGAAGTAATGCTACTCCTCGGGAGATTTTCAGGCTTAAATTCAGTTAAATCCTCTGTACCAAATAGTTCTTCAAGCCTTTCTCGGCTATAGAATTCAAACCCAAATCTGCCCTCAATATTATCAAGCTTCATCTCTCCACCGCTTCCATTAAATGCATTTGCTGCGATATGACTACGGTGTAATCCCACTAATAAATCACCATTAATTGTAATCTCACCACCACTCCCTGGTAAATTTTCTAGACCTGCATCTGTACGAATTTGACTGCCATTTTGCATGATAATATCTCTAGCATTAATCCCAATTTCACCGCCATTACCACTCACTGTAACAGTCAAAATACGAGCTGTATCATTTACACCAATTGTTTCAGCATTATCCATGTTAATCACCTCAGTATCAAGCCCAATATTTCCGGCTTCGTCCTCTAGGTTACTATCTGCATTGATTGCTGATAATTGAGCACCATCAAGAATTGAAAGATTATCTGTTCTGATAACAACATCTCCACCAATTCCAACAGCATTTTCTGCAACTGAAGAGAACGCTCCACTGGGCGCTCCTGCAAGATTAAATCCTTCAAATCTTACACTATCGCTTGTTTCAATAATCACAAGACCTGCATCTCCTTGTCCACGAGTTAACGTTTGTAATTGACTACCGTTAGTTACTAACAAATCTTCCGCAGAAATGTAGATTGTTCCACGTTGTTCTTGATCATCTATTACTTCTGTTCTTTCTGCACTGAAAGCCACCGCTCCTTCTTCCACTGTGCTAAATGCATCACTATTATCAAAATAAACATCTTCTAAAGCTTGAATAATAATACGTCCTGCATTTCCTGTTCCCTCTATACTCGTTGACAATATCGCTCTATTCGTAAAAGAAATATTATTGGTATTAATAAATATTCCTCCGCCATCACCAGTTGCACCAGATAATACGCCACTTTCTGCACTACTAGAAATGAATCTATTATTCATGGCATTCAAGTAATAGCCATCAAATGAAACTCTATCACTTATATTGAGAATTACGTTACCTGCATTTCCTATTCCCGATGTATCTGCTGAGAAACCAGCTCCATTTGTCACAGATAAGTTTCTCGCATTAATAATTACATCTCCTCCTGTTCCTGCTGCTCCCTCACCTATACTAGTAAATGCTCGACTTGTAAATCCTTGATCATCAGCTCCATCGAAGAAAACACTATCACTAGCATTAATGACAACAAGACCTGCATCTCCTTCTGCACGTTCATTGACTTGAGCTTGTAGTTGACCACCATTTGTAACAAATAGATTTCCGGTATTAATTTCAATTCCACCTCCCTCACCAAGAGAGTCACGCTCTACAGTTGTAAACACGTCGCTGTTATCAATAGAAATACTATTACGAGCTGTGATTCCTACATCTCCTGCTGCTCCAGCACCAAAAACTTGAGCTTGAATTTGAGCAAGATCTGTTACCCTCAGACTTTCAGTGGTGATAAATATATTACCAGCATTTCCTAGTCCAATCGCTGCTGTTTGCAGTTGTGCAGAATTACTGAGAGAAATATTTTCGGTAATGAATGTAATATCACCGCCTATACCAATTCCTGTCAATTCATTTTCTGCAACTCCTTCTACAGTTGTCAATGCACCACTAACATTATCATCGTCGAAGAATCCATCGAAGAAAATACTATCACTAGCTTGAACAATAACATTTCCAGCTCTTCCTAATAATCCAAATGTCCTTACATCTAGCTGAGCGCCATTAGTAACAGATAGATTAGTTGTTGTAATATTTATATCTCCACCTGTTCCTACTGCATCTTTTGCCAAGATAGTTGTAGCTTTACTAGGAACAACTACGCCACTTTTACTTTGAAAAACACCATCAAAGAAAATGTTATCACTAGTATTAACTATAATATTCCCAGCAGTTCCTCGCGCATTCCGCTCAATACTAGCTTCAAGCCTTGCACCATTAGTAACAGATAAGTTAGTTGCAGAAATATTAATATCTCCACCGGTTCGGCCCCCTAATAAACCAATTGTAGTTGAAGCTTGACTGACACCATCAAATATGACATTGTTTCTAACATCAATATCAATATCTCCGGCGGTTCCTGTTCCAGAGTTATTCGCTCGTAGTGAGCTACCATCAGTTACGCCTAAGTTTTGAGCATTGATGATAATATCACCACTATTTCCATTAACTCCAGACTCAACTCGTGTTACAGCTTGACTTCGACTAAATGTGACATCTCCTGTGACATCAATCCGAATTTCTCCTGCATTGGCATTCCGTCCAAAAACCTCACCCATTTCAACTGCTGTTTCTAAACTCGCTCCATTCAAAACATTGAGAGAACCAGTTGTAATTGCAATATTTCCACTATTCCCTATTCCTGAAATGTCAACGTTACTAAATGCACCACTAGGAAGAACTTCTTGAGTATTGCTGATAGTTCCTCCTGAGAATAAAACGCTATCATTAGCAAATATATTAATACTTCCTGCATTACCAAGTCCTGAGGTTTGTACTCGCAGTTGAGCACCATTTGTGACACTCAGGCGACTTGCTGTAATATCAATACTGCCAGCTTCTCCAACAGCGTCTGCTTCTAAACTACTAAAAGCTCCACTAAAATCACCTAATTTATCCGTTCCGTCAAACAAAACATTACCCGCAGCATTCACAAAAATATTACCGGCATTTCCTTCACCAGAGGGTTCTACTTCTACTCGTAATCGGCTGCCGTTAATAACCGATAAATTTCCTGCGGTAATATTAATATTGCCACTGTTACCTTGAGCAAAACGTGCAACTGTACTGAAAGCTGTTGCTTCATCAAATAAGACGTTTCCTTGCGCTTGGACAATGATATCACCGGCATTTCCTACACCAAAGGTACTAACATCTAGTTCAGCACCTTCAATCACAGATAGATTTCCGGTTGTGATGGTAATATTTCCACCCTGACCGACTGCATCTCGTCTAATTGTGCTAGAAGCGCCTCCAGCAGCAAACAAAACATTATCTGTGGCATTAATATCAATACTGCCTGCATTGCCTTGACCAGATACAGTAACCCTGTCTTCATCAGCATCAACTGAAGCAGTTAAAGTACCTCCATCAATAACTTCAACAGAACGTTGTAATGCTAATATCGCCACTATTACCAACAGCTCCTGGTTCTACTGTACTAAAAGCAGAACCTCCTTGACTAAATATAACCGTATCTCCGGCATTAATAGTGATTTGACCTCCATCTCCATTTCCAAATGTGGCAACATCTAAAAATGAATCATTTGTCACTAAAAGACTTCCTGCATTAATATTTATACCGCCGCTATTACCTTCTGCGCCTGCTTCAACAGCACTAAAGACTCTGCTATCTTCATCAAATATGACGCTACCATTAGGAGCATTGATAATAACATTTCCTGCATTTCTCTCTCCAAATGTGGCAGCGTCTAACCTTGCACCGTTTGTGACAGAAAGATTACCTGTATTTATAAAGATGTTGCCACCTCCACCAACGGCATCGATGTCCAATATACTTTCAGCTCTACTACCGACTCCATTAAAAGAAGCGGTTTCTGTTACGTTAATATTGATATCACCCGCTTGACCTTGAGTAGGTACGAAAACATTAGGCTCTCTCTCTGAGACAACAGATGCGGTTAAAGCAGCACCATCAGAAACAGTTAGAGAACGTGCATTAATATTAATCCCACCACTATTTCCTGTAGCTTCCGGTTCTACTGTACTAAAGGCTCTAGCACCATTACTAAAAACGACTGCACCTGTCGCGTTAATATCAACTTGTCCGGCATTTCCTATTCCAAAGGTAGCAACATCTAAAAATGCACCGTTTGTTACTCTAAGAGAATCTGTATTAATTTCAATTCCATTACTTCTACCTTCACCGTTGCTTCTGACAGTACTGGAAGCACCACTACGAACTCGAGTCACATTACCTTCGTTATCTACGACTTCCCCAAAACCGTCAAAAGAGACTAAGTTCTGAGCGTTAATCGTAATTTTACCTGCATCTCCACGTCTATTTGTACTGACTATTAATTCTGCACCATTTGTCACGAAAACACTGCCCGCGTTAATCTGGATACTACCACCGCTTTCAAGTGTTTCTTGATTTTCGTCAGGTGGTCTAAGTTCTAATTGACTGAAAGCACCGCTATCAACACCATCAAAAGTAACTCGACCTGTTGCATTAATATTGATAATTCCTGCATTACCTTGACCTGCTGGAAGCCTATTATCAAAATTATCATTCCTAGGCTCTCGGACAGAAGCGCGTAAAGATGCACCATCACTCACAGAAAGGGAACCTGTTGTTATATTGATATCGCCGCTTTTTCCAATTCCTCCTGCTTGTATTGAACTTAAGAGTCTTGTAGGAAATCCGCTTAGAGAAACACCACCACTGGCTGAAATATCAATGTTACCAGCGTCTCCTGTTCCCCTTACCAAGGTTTGTAGTTGAGAGCCATTACTCATTGATAACTCCTCAGTAATGATTCTAATATTTCCGCCTAATCCTTCTGCATTTTCCTCAATAGTGCTAAAAGCTACACTTCTACCTTCAAATGATGTACGGTTATTAGCTGTAAGAGTAATGTTTCCAGCGTTACCCCGACCAAAGCTGCTAGAACTAATACGTGCATTTCCATTGATGAAAACATTATTTGCAGTAATTCTAATATCTCCTGTATTTCCCTGAGCATTTTGCGCGACTATATTATTAATATTACTAATATTTAATAACTTAAAATCTTCTGAAGCGTTGATTTCTATATCTCCACTTTGAGTATTCGGCGTACCTTCTCCCTCTGCAATTCCAGCCAATAAATTACTAAATGTAGAGATATCAATATTACGACCATCAATGGTAATATCACCACCCCGACTACCGAGAACGTTTAAAAATGCGCCGTTGGTCAGGATAATATTTTCTCGGGTTACTGGCGCGGAAATTTGTAGTCCGTTAATATTGTTTTCTTCTGTGTCTAACTGAATAGTTCCGACTCCCGAAACCCCTGCTAACTCTATTCTGCCACCCGGTGCTGTTAACGCGCCGCTATTGAGAATAACTTCTCCGCCAACCAGTCCCAAAGTTTGACCGAATGGTACTCGTAAGCCTCCTGTATCCTGATTTAAAGCGACAGACTGATTCTCAATAATTCCAGGATTTTCTCGCAGGCGTAACCCGATAGGAATATTAATGGTTAATAAAGGGGGGATATCGGAATTGGAGGCGACAAATTCAAAGCAATTCTCGAAAATAAAGCCGTTATTTGTCGTAGCAAAAAATGAGTACCTGACATATAACCGTGCGTTTGGCTCGAATACAATGCCGTTAGGATTGACTAAAAATAGGTTTGCATCGCCGAGAAAACCTAAAGTTCAGAAGATGTTAGAAATGTTTTCACCCGTAACTCGACTAAGAATATTTGCAATCCCTTCAGGGTTAGCAAAGAAAGCACCCCGTCCAACATCAATGTTAAATTCTTGGAAGCTATGAAACAGATTATTTCCTCGAACTGCACCCCCTTCAATTCGGTCGCTGGGAATGCCTCGAATGGTTTGATTTGGTACAACGACTGAGTTATCTAGTCTTAAAGTATTATCGGGAACAATTTGAGCAAGTACAGGCACAGCAGGGAAAACATATCCAACTGTGGCTATACCCATCAAAGATGCGGAGATATAACTTTTCATAGCACCCGGAAGATCAATTTGCTTTTGGTTCTATCACAGATTTATCCGCTTGCCAATCTATTATTTACAAATAGTAAAACAATTATGATGTTCTATTTTTATTCCGGTCAATCTGTTATAGTTTGGGCTATTTTTGTATTTATTTAAACAGATAGTCTAAAAAAGTTATGCTGTTTTTTTTGATATTTGACAAAAGATTAATTTCAAGGAAGATTTTATGGTGATAGAAGCTTTTTATTAAGTAGGAGAACAAGAGTATAAATCTTGTATTGCGCTCGTGAACTTATACCGCGTTGTTTCGCTTTACCAACACAATAGATGTCTGTTGAGAGGGACAACCACTCGTCAGCTAATCAGAAATCGGTGTAAGCATAGGAGAAGCAAGTTGAGCAGTTGACTATATATCGATTAAGCTTACTTCATCTCCTAATTCCTTATATATTTGAGACTGCGTTTTAATAAAAGTGGGTACTCTGTTAATAGAAGACTGTTTTAGCAGTTTAATTCTAACGAGATCAAGTATAAACTGTGATACTTGGAGTATGAATAATGGATCGAATTGTTGATAAAATCGCTGCCTTAGGCGTGCCGGGTTTAGTACTTTTAGTCGCGATGGGTGTTAGTGGCTGGGCGGGTGCAGCGGCAATTACAACGGCTTTAGCGATGTTAGGCGGGCCATTTGGGATGTTAGGCGGAATTGCTGTATTGGGAATACTAGGATTAATTTCTCAAGGAATAGCGGAATATGGCTTTGAAAAAATATTCCAGGCTGTTATTGATGAACTGCTTAAAAATGGAAAATCTAGAGCAGATATTGGACGAGAAATTATGTCTTATCCGATTTCAAAAGAGCTAAAAATAAAAATTATTGACTATTTACGACAATTAAATTAAATCATGAATCATTATTTTGAGAGTTTTGCCCGTAAGTTAGCGCAGGATGCGATTAAAAGAACTGGAGAGTTAATTATTGAAGCTTGTAACGATCAAATTCCATTGCTAAAACCGGCACTTGAAGAATTAAAAAATGGAACTCGTCGTTATCCTCAATCAAAAATATCTCAGACAGAAAGAACGATTAGAGATCGTTTAGCCGTACAACTTCCGGGGAGTCAAACTGAAGTACCGACTTTAACAGGACGAATTGATATTCTGACTCCTTCTCAGATTATTGAGGTTAAAACTGTTAGACAATATAAGCACGCTATCGGACAAGTCATCAGCTATAGCCATTATTATCCTAATCATGAAAAGTGTATTTATCTATTTGGTAAAGTTTCTAAACAACAACGTCAACTCATTGTTGAAGAATGCAAAAATGTTAAGGTTAGAGTTGTTTTTGTATAATTAGCTACTGTGGAAAAAATTATAGCGATCGCCACTGAATAAAACGAATATAAATTACTGGCTTCGTTAATAATTTCTTAATCTATTATTATTGTAGCCTCATCAGATTCAAGATAGACTATGACACTGGGTATGAGGACAATGCCATGGCATTTGTGATAATAATTCCAGTGTCTCTACCCATGGAGAGAAAAAGAATAATTTGTCCTGAATACTGTTGTTAGTTGCTGTAGTCACTGTCACCATTCACTGATGATAGTTACCAGGGACAATACCATGTTAGAACAAAACCAAGTTACCATCAAAGATTTGAAAGTTACTGGCCCCCTTGCTGGTAAAAAATTAGAAATTCAGTTTGATATTAAACCGATAGAAAAAGAGAAACCTAAAGAGAAAGAAAAAGAGAAACCTAAAGAAGAAAAGAAAAGTTCGGAAAAAAAATCTACGGATACAGGGGGGTTAGGATTGTTGTTTTTCTTGTTATTTGCTCTAATTTTCACGGTGGCTCAAACTGGAGGATTTAGTTCATTAAACTATTCTGAATCTAATATTCCTGAAAGGAGTCAATATCGTTATCAACCTGCTTTTCGATGATTAATCTTTGATTTTAGAAAAAATCATCATGATATCATTCAAATCATTGTTTAATTAAGCTCTATTTTTTGAAACCCTCTTCACATCTACCCCGCTCAACTGAAAAGAATTTAGCAACTAAATACTGGGTGCAAGCCAGCCTCGGGTAAAGTAGTAAAACGTGGCAAAATGCTCTTCTAATACTTTTGTAGTCAGAAATAATGCTTCGACACTCGGCGCAAAGTCGGCTCCAGTGACTCGTCGGCTCAGTTTTTCCTGAGAAATAAAAGTATAAAAGTTTGTGGGTGCTGGAATGACTTTTAAGCCTACACGAGCAAATGTGAGGCTTGCTCTTCGCATTTCTAAGGCAGATGTGACTAAAATAACCGTTCGTCCTAAGTTTAATCTATCCATTAGTTTCTTAACTTCTACCGCACTATTTCTTAACGTACCGCCATGGGGATCAATGATTACATCCTCAGAATTGACTCCCATATAAACCAATAAAGTTTTAACATCATCTGCTTCTAAAATTGGTTGAATTAAGTCCTGTCTAAATCCAGCGCTGACAATAATTAATTCAGATAAATTTTCTCGATATAGATGTGCAGCATAGGGAATACGATCGCCTGTTTCTGTTAATTGGATTTGTGTTCGGTATGGAAGTTTCGGTTCAGTTGTTCCTTGCCCAATCAAAACAATAGCTCCGGCTTGTTCTCCACAACATAAATCTGTTTGAACTGTTTTAATAGAAGCTTTTTCTAGTTGTTGAGCTAACCAATCGGCGACAAATGGCGTACTAGAAACAATTAAAATTAATAAGGTAATCAAAATTAAAGTTGGCCCCGGCGCAGCCATAATGATTTCTTCCTTATCATCCTTTTTTTGCTTTCTAATGGTTGTACTCGCAAGAATCAGCAACAGGATTGACAAGCCTAAGGGTTTGATAAAAACCGACAATAAACCTAAGATAACAACACCCACCACACTGTCGGGTGCAATTAAAGCTAAAACGAGTAGGGCAACTGTTAGAATATAAACCAGTTGCAAGATGATACTACTTTTTTTAAACCCTAAAAGCTTCCAAAGCTTGAAGAGAATAAAACCTGTAAGCAGTAATAAGAGTAGCCGAGTCAGCAGGACAAACATAGATTTAGAGAGTCATTTATTGTTCGTTGTTCGTTGGCGCTTTATTTGTCGTTTATTGTTCGTGGCAACAGGTAATAGTTATGAGTTTTTTCAGTAATGAGCAATCAGCACAAACGCCTGAGTATAATCATCCCTCTCACTGACTACTTCTTACCCCTGCAATTCCCACTGCGATCGCATACGTGTCTCCTCATCTTTGTATGATCAACTTAGAATAAATTAGCTCTGCTTTAATTTCTCTTTAATCGCCTCTACAACAGTTTCAATCACCTTAACTCGAGCATACTGCTTATCATTCCCGGCTACAATTGTCCAAGGGGCAGTAGGGGTATGAGTTCGCTGAATCATTTGATTAACAGCAACTTCATAAAGCGACCATTTTTCTCGATTTCGCCAGTCTTCATCAGTCAGTTTATAGGCTTTAAAGGGATTATTTTTACGTTCCTCAAATCGCTGTAATTGAGTCTCTTGATCGATATGCAGCCAAAATTTAACCACCACATAACCCGCTGTTGTTAACTGTTCCTCGAATTCATTGATTTCTTGATAAGCCCGTCGCCACTCTAATTCTGTGGCAAAGCCTTCGACTCTTTCCACCATCACCCGCCCATACCAACTTCGGTCAAAAATCCCTATTTTTCCGGCAGGGGGTAAGCGCCGCCAAAACCGCCAGAGATAATGATGGGCTTTTTCTTCATCAGTGGGGGCGGCAAAGGTATGAACTTCATAGCTGCGAGGATCGAGAATATCGGTTAAGCGTTTAATTGCACCCCCTTTTCCAGCCGCATCCCAGCCTTCAAATAAGATTAACACAGGGACTTGATCGTCGTAGATGTGTTGCTGTAACTTACCTAATGCTGCTTGTTCTTGGCGTAACAGCTTTTTATAGTCTTCGTCCGATAATGATTGAGTTAAATCCACTTGCGCCAAGGGATTCGGTTCTGTGGGTTCGAGATGCTGTTGGGGAGGCATTTCTAGGGGAGGGGGTTGGACTTGTAAGCGATCGAGGCTTTCTTTGATCGTTGCCACCATAGTCGAAAGCACTTTAATTCGCGCCCAACGTTGATCGTTACCTTCAACCAACGTCCAAGGAGCTGGCCCTGTACTGGTATGAATCAACATTTCTTCGGCAAACGCGCTGTATGTATCATACTTTTTTTCTTGCTGCCAATCTTCTGGACGAACTCGCCATGCTTTTAACTCGTCTTTCTCTGCTTTTTTGAGGCGACGCTTGAGTTCCTTCTTGCTGAGATGAATCCAAAATTTTGCCATCACCACCCCATCATCCACCATTTGTCGTTCAAAAGCATTGATCTGGCGCATTGCGATCGCCACTTCGGCTTCCGGTAAGCGGTCAAATAGACGATCTTCTAAAACATGAGTGTACCAACTGTGATAAAAAATCCCAAACTTACCTGAGGCGGGTAAATTGTTCCAAAAGCGCCACATAAACGGATAACGACGTTCTGTACGAGTCGGTGGCCAAATTGGATGCACAGTAAATCCTCGCGGGTCCATATAACCCACCATTTTTTTAACTAACGCCCCTTTACCTGCCGCTGTCCAACCTTCAAGAACAATGATCACAGGCAATTTTTGTTCCCAACAACTCCGTTGTAGCGATCGTAATTCTCGCATTAAAGCTTCAATTTGGCTTTTATAGGCTGCTTTATCGAGGGAAAGGTCTAAATCTAACGTCTCTAACATTCACACCGGACTCCGTTTGATTAAGAATATAGTTTAGCAGTCTGTCAAAAACAAACAGCTTGTTTTCTCCTCACAGCAAATCTGATCCCCAATTCTGATTAATGTCATCTTTTCATGACACAACGATCCCCCGATCCCCTACTACTGCGTATAAATACTCAAAATCACTTCAAATTCCCCTTGACCCTTCAGAATATTTTCTGCAAGATATAGAGTAATTGAGCGATCCCCACGATCCCAAAGAAATTTTAGATATCAGTTATAAATTGTTCACAAGTTACAAGTAGATGGAGATGCAATCTAATTATGGCAACACCCAGTTCGACCTTAGAGGAAATGACACTGAGACAGCTTCGTAAGTTAGCAAGTAAATATGGGATCTCTCGTTATAGCCGAATGAGAAAATCCCAGCTTCTAGCTGCTGTCGAAGAAATTCAACGTCAGCAAGTTGGAGAATCTAATCCAACTCGTCCCTTACAAGCGCAAGAAGAGGTAGAAGCAGCAAAGTTTTCTATGGGCCAAGAAGAAATAGCCGCTGACTTACTTTCATCTGTCGATGAAGGAGTGGCAGATTTACCCATTGGCTACAACGAAAGTCAAATTGTACTCATGCCGAGAGACCCAGAATGGGCTTATGCTTACTGGGATATTGCTAGTGTTTACAAAGAAGAACTTCGTCGTCTGGGCGGGCAGCAACTGGCCCTAAGAATATATGACATCACTAATATTAAACTCGACTATCAGACTCCTCATAGTATTCAGGAATATCCCTGCGATGAATTAGCCCGTGAATGGTATGTTCCGATCCCAGTCAGCGATCGCGATTATGTTATAGAAATTGGTTATCGTTGTGCTGATGGTCGTTGGTTAATTCTGGCACGTTCTGCGGCTGTTCGTATTCCTCCAATTTATCCCTCTGAGTGGATCGAAGAACAATATATTACCGTCTCTTGGGACGAAGCGTTAGAAGGACAACAATTTGCAGAATTAGTTCCTCCTGGCAGTCAGGCAGCCCATGAAACAGAGGATCAACTTTACCGAGAAATCTTTGGTTTATCCGAAGATGTAGAAGCGAAACGACTGGCAGGTTCTTTGTTTGGTTCGATGCATCATTTGCCAGAAGAATCCCTCAGTTCTTATATATTTCCCTCTGGTGTTGGTAAGTGGGCATCCGGAATGAACCAGATTACAACCACATCAGGAATGGGACTGACCACTTCAGGTATGGGTATGAGTCGTACTACCTCTGGAATGGGTTTAACGACTTCTGGTATGGGTATGACCACATCGGGTGTTGGTTTAACCACCTCTGGTATAGGTTTAACGACTTCTGGTATGGGTATGACCACATCGGGTGTTGGTTTAACCACCTCTGGTATGGGTTTAACGACTTCTGGTATGGGTATAAGTCTGACTACCTCTGGTATGGGTATGACCACCTCTGGTATGGGTCTGACTACATCTGGAATGGGTTTAACGACTTCTGGTATGGGTATGAGTCGTACCACATCAGGAATGGGTCTGACTACCTCTGGAATGGGTCTGACTACATCTGGAATGGGTTTAACGACTTCTGGTATGGGTATGACTACCTCTGGAATGGGTTTAACTACCTCTGGAATGGGTCTAACCACCTCTGGAATGGGTCTAACTACATCAGGAATGGGACTGAGTCGCACCACCTCTGGTATGGGTTTAACTACCTCTGGTATGGGTATGAGTCGTACCACATCAGGAATGGGTCTAACTACCTCTGGTATGGGTATGACTACTTCTGGAATGGGACTAACCACCTCCGGTATGGGCTTAACTACCTCTGGAATGGGTATGACCACCTCCGGTATGGGCTTAACTACCTCTGGAATGGGTATGAGTCGCACCACCTCAGGCATGGGACTAACCACCTCCGGTATGGGCTTAACTACCTCTGGTATGGGTATGACCACCTCCGGTATGGGCTTAACTACCTCTGGTATGGGTATGACTACTTCTGGTATGGGTATGACTACTTCTGGAATGGGCTTAACTACTTCTGGAATGGGTATGACTACCTCTGGAATGGGTCTAACTACCTCTGGAATGGGTATGACTACCTCTGGAATGGGTATGACTACCTCTGGAATGGGTCTAACTACCTCTGGAATGGGTCTAACTACCTCTGGAATGGGTATGACTACCTCTGGAATGGGTATGACTACCTCTGGAATGGGTCTAACTACTTCTGGAATGGGAATGAGTCGTACTACTTCTGGAATGGGCTTAACTACTTCTGGAATGGGAATGAGTCGTACTACCTCAGGAATGGGTATGACCACCTCTGGTATGGGACTGACTGCCTCTGGTGCGGGTTTGAGTATGTCTGGTGCAGGGTTAGGTTGGATGGCTTCAGGTATGGGAATGTCTGGTGTCGGGATGGCAGCGTCTATTCCTCCCATTCGTCCTCGGAAGTTCTGGTTAGTTGCTGATGCTGAATTAATTATTTATGGTGCAACTGAACCTGATGCGAAAGTTACAATTGCTGGGCGACCGGTGAAACTCAATCCTGATGGAACCTTCCGCTTCCAAATGTCTTTCCCAGATGGCATGATTGATTATCCGATTATGGCGGTTGCATCCGATGGCGAACAAACTCGCTCAGTTCACCTCAAGTTTAATCGTGAAACTCCACAACGTCATACAAATACAAAAGAAGAAGCTGTTTTAGAGTGGATGAGATAAACACACCCCTCATCATTGTTAATCGGCCTCTCACTAATATCTGAGAGGCTTTTTTAATGTTTCACAGACTGGTTTTTACTGTCTACTTTTTTAGTTCGCTTTTTGGATTGAGTTTTTTTAGAAGGCTGTTGTGTTTGTGGGGGGGTCGGACGGCGTTGTATTTTGATCTCAGGAAGAACATTTATCCAACCCTTTTTTTGAAGCTGTTTATAACGCGAACTCAGCCAGTCTGCTAAATAGTGGCTCATGGCTCCCAGTTCTAAGCCAACATAAACAGCTAATCCTTCTCGAAAGTTATTTGCTAAGCCAATCAACGCCCCTTTAATTTCTGCTTCTAGATTTAGCTCAATTTGCCACAGTCGCCCGAATAACAGATATCCAACTAAACAAAAAATAATTAGCCAGCTTCCTAAATAGAGTAAACGGATTGCAGTTCCAATTAACGGGCCATGGGATAAGAAGCAACGATGCCGCAAACTTTTTTGATACGGAAGCCAAAGCCATCGCAGCCAACCCCAGCGAAGAAACTGATGGGAATAAATATCTAAGTCTGGCCCGAACATCAGACCACTGAACAGAAAAGATCCGGTGACCAGTAATGTGAGGTGACTGTTACGAGTCTGCCCGTAGGTCAAACTAGCAACTATAGGCAAGCTCCATAACGTGATCCGATCGTGGGTTCGACTTGACGGCATTGGCGGGTTTACGGATTCCTCCAAAAAAATTTAGCAATAAGTGTTCCCATTCTACAGTTTTCTGCTATAGTTATTTATTAGCGTCGAAATTTGGGCGGTTAACTCAGCGGTAGAGTGTCTGCCTTACAAGCAGAAGGTCACTGGTTCAAATCCAGTACCGCCCATACAATTAATCCTTAATCATCTGGTTTTCAAGATTCAGTCAAGTCTCTGTTCCTTCTGACTCAACTGATCCGGGAATGCCTCATACTTTTTATCCTGTGCGGTCAAAGGGTTCTTACTATGGGTTCAAATAAAATGAATAACCCACCCTTACTAAAAAGGATGGGTTCACTCATCTGAGTTCTATTCAGATCTAGAACAAGCCTAAAGTTAAAGACTTGTCAATGGGGAAGGTTGCACCAATTCCAAGCCACAGAGTAACTGCAGTTCCGAATAGGAACATTGCTGTTGCAACTGGACGACGGAAAGGGTTTTGGAACTTGTTAACGCTTTCAATAAAGGGAATCAACATTAACCCTAAAGGAATTGAAGACATTAACGCAATTCCAAGCAATTTACTGGGAACTACCCGTAAAATTTGGAAAGTTGGCCATAGATACCACTCAGGTAGAATTTCTAACGGAGTGGCAAAGGGATTAGAAGGTTCTCCAATCATAGCGGGGTCTAATACCGCTAAACCAACAACCAATGCAATTGTTCCCAAAATTACAACAGGGAACACATACAATAAATCGTTTGGCCACGCGGGTTCACCGTAGTAGTTGTGGCCCATGCCTTTGGCAAGTTTGGCACGCAATGCTGGATCGCTAAGATCCGGTTTTTTCAAAATGGACATAAGTTAATAGATTCTCCTTGTTCCTAGTGTTTTTACCTGAGAACAGGCAATACGGATCTGTGTTAATCAATATTGCAAAGCTTATCCATTTAGTGTAGCAGGAGTTACTCTGACAGAAGATCGCTCACCCAACCGAGTAACTCAAGCGCTTTAAATGATTGACTTTACAACGGACCTGAAATTCCTTGCTTACGGATCATTAGGAAGTGCAGCAACATAAAGACTGCAATCAACCACGGTAAAACGAAAGTGTGTAAGCTATAGAAACGGCTCAGAGTGCTTTGACCTACAGCCGTTCCACCCCGCATCAATTCAACAATCAATGAACCGACAACAGGAATGGCATCTGGTACACCAGAGACGATTTTCACCGCCCAGTATCCCACTTGATCCCAAGGTAAAGAGTAACCTGTCACACCGAAAGAAACAGTGATGACCGCTAAAATTACACCTGTGACCCAAGTTAATTCACGGGGCTTTTTAAAGCCACCTGTGAGGTACACGCGGAATGTGTGTAGGATCATCATCAACACCATCATGCTGGCAGACCAGCGATGGATAGAACGAATCAACCAACCAAAGTTAACTTCGTTCATAATGTACTGCACTGAAGTAAATGCTTCAGTTACAGTCGGTTTGTAATAGAACGTCATTGCAAATCCAGTGGCAAACTGGATCAAGAAGCAGACGAGGGTGATTCCACCCAAACAATAGAAAATATTGACGTGGGGCGGAACATATTTGTTTGTGATGTCATCTGAGATCGCCTGTACTTCTAGGCGCTCATCGAACCACTTGTAAGCTGAAGATTCTGTAACTTCCTTGGAAAACATGAAGCTGAAATTCCTAGAATTTATAAATTGCTGTCGTAAGAGTGTGAATTAGGCATGCGCTAGTGGTTTTTTAAGCCCGTGAGCGCTTTTAAAATCCATGTCCTAAACCGTTTAATCTGTTTAGTGTACTTTGTCACCTCAACCAGCACCATAGCTAATTTTAGAACAAAATCACTTCACTGAGATCTAGGGATTATCTCTTATAAACTGAGACAATAGGGGAACCCACAGAACTGGGTTGACAGCTTATGTGATTTCCCATCTGTGTTACCCCTTCGATAAAAAATGTAACATAGCTTTAACTAGAATTTCATAAAAGTCGTAGGAAATTCTCCGAATAGCTTTTGGGTATAAACCGCCCTCAAGTCTTGAGGCGAGGGGAAATCTAGCCAAACTCTCGCCGGAAAATCCCAGTTTAATCAATTGTTAAGAAAAATTGAAAACCTTGTCTTATGTACAAACCCATTCTTCAAATTGTTTTCGTCCTATGGTTCGTCCTTGCTCAGTTACTGGCAGGGCCCGCAACACCGGCTCATGCTCTGACTGAAGAACAAAACTTAGTGGGTGAAACCTGGCGTATCATTAACCAAGCCTACATTGATGACTCGTTTAATCATCAAAATTGGTGGTTTGTACGTAAACGAGCATTACGACAACCCCTGGAAAATCGCTCTGAAACCTACGAGGCAATCGAAACCCTACTCAAAAGTCTAGATGACCCTTTCACTCGTCTGCTGCGACCTGAGCAGTACCGTAGCCTACAAATGAGCACCTCAGGAGAACTGACTGGAGTCGGATTACAAATTGCCCTCGATGGAGAAACCGGACAACTCACCGTTATTGCTCCCATTGATGGGTCTCCGGCCGCCAGCGCTAATATTGCCCCCCGCGATCGCATTGTTAAAATTGATGGCGTGACCACAGATCAACTCACCCTGGATGAGGCCGCAGAACGGATGCGAGGGCCGGTGGGCAGTACGGTCACCCTAACGGTGCAACATTTTGAAATTCAAGAGTTGGAAGAGATTCAGTTAGTGCGCGATCGCATTAGTCTTAACCCCGTTTTGGCCGACTTACGCACCTCCGATCAAGCCGTTCCCATTGGTTATATTCGTCTCAGCCAATTTAGCGCCAATGCGCCTGAAGAAGTGGCTCATGCCATTACCCAACTCCAACAACAGGG
Source organism: Microcoleaceae cyanobacterium (assembly GCA_049647265.1). Classification (GTDB taxonomy): domain Bacteria; phylum Cyanobacteriota; class Cyanobacteriia; order Cyanobacteriales; family Microcoleaceae; genus JAAURB01. Next base: position 52,800 of record JBARXJ010000066.1, on the reverse strand, counting down.
AGCAAAAGGGTATATTCTGGATTTACGAAATAATCCGGGAGGGTTGCTGCGAGCAGGAGTTGAAATTGCTCAAGAGTGGATCGATCAAGGAACTGTCGTTTATACCGTCAACCGTCAAGGTTTCTTAGGCAGTTTTGAAGCCAGTGGCAATGCATTAACTCAAGCACCATTAGTGGTATTAGTCAATGGTGGAACTGCCAGCGCCAGCGAAATTTTAGCCGGAGCATTACAAGATAATCATCGGGCAGTATTAGTGGGTGAAAAGACATTTGGTAAAGGGTTAATTCAATCTTTATTTGATTTGTCCGATGGCGCAGGTTTAGCAGTAACAGTCGCTAAATATGAAACCCCAGCCCATCGTGATATTAATAAATTGGGCATTAAACCCGATTATGTTGTACCTGTAACGTCTTTAAAATTAACAGATGTGGGAACAGCAAAAGATCTGCAATATCAAAAAGCAGTTGAGTTACTTAATGCCAATGGTGTGTTAGCCAATGCGGCTTGAGTTGAGCAACACAACATCCGTAAAATAGTACAACCTAAATGTTTGCAAAATTATAGCCTCAGCGCGATCGCAACAAATACCTCAACAAGTTAATCAGAAAATTAGGATGAGTTGGGCTTTTCACCTCACCTACCCTCTCCTGAAAAGAAGCGATCAAATTGCTCTCCCCTCATTGGGACACAGGGCTATTTTATTCTTAGCTAGGGCTACTTCTTTGAGTAGTCCTACGCCTTGATGTAAGTTTGTAACCCTCTTTGAGAAACCTGGGCAGCGCGGGCAATTCCGGCAAGTAAAATCTTCTCCAAAAGTCATCTGTCAATTCATTCTCGTGGATCTTGACTGATCGTTATCTTCTGTGGATTTAATACAAGCTGACGACCACACTCATTATATTTAAACTGCGGAATGCGGTGACAGCCAAGCACCCAAATTCAATACTTCTACAGGATTACCACAATTTTATCCACGATTTGTTCTCCAGATTTAAAACTTAACACTTGGTCTAACTTAGAATTGCACCACTGCCTAACTCAGTCATAAAACCATACTGGGTGACTGTGTTTCTCATCCAAAAACTCCAGGATAAGCAGAAGAATTGAATTGGATTCTTTAAACAGATATAATGGCATTATGAAAATAGTATAATAACGAGTATTCTTTTAATAGAGTACCCAGTTTTATTCAAAAATTATCTATGGTTCACTCTTTAACAAAACCTGTTACTTTTGAAGAATTTATTGCCTGGTATCCTGACACAGGCGGACGCTACGAACTTCATGATGGAATGATTGTTGAAATGCCAAAACCAACGGGAAAATATTCTAATATTACAGGCTTTTTAATTGAAGAATTAATTTTAACGATTATTCAGATGGAAAAACGCGGGATTTGGACAATTCCCAGAGAATCAATTGTTAAGCCGAGTGATGAGAAATCCGGTTATGAACCTGATATCATTGTAATTAACCAAGAAGTTATTAATACTGAACCCCGTTGGCAAAATCAATCTATTATTGAAAACGCTGAATCGGTTAAGTTAATTGTAGAAGTCGTGAGTACCAATTGGCGAGATGACTATTATAAAAAGCGGGCAGATTACGTTCGCGTAGCGTCTCGAAGAGAAGAAATGGGAATAACTGAATACTGGATTGTAGATTATGCTGCATTGGGAGGACGTAGCTTTTTAGGTAATCCAAAACAGCCTACATTTTCAGTATATCAATTAACTGAAGGCGAATATCAAGTTAGTCAATTTAGAGGAAAAGATAGGATTAGTTCACCTACTTTTCCCGAATTTAATTTAACAGCCGAGCAAGTTTTTTTAAGTAGTAATTAAGAGCGCGACCACTTATTTACACTATTAAAGTGGCTCTGCTTGTATTAATTTGCGTAACGCTTCATTCACTGCCTGTTCGCTTGGAAAAGCTTGAGCGATATCAGGATCTAAAAGTACTAGGTTTGTGCCTTTACGGTATCGTTCGATATATTTACCTTTGATACTGCCTTTTTATTACTTCTGATCTGCGAAGACTATTGACAGCGATCATGAATCCACATTACATCACCTATTAAGGAAGGTGCATTTTCTACATTTATATTTCTGCTATTAGTGTAGTAGTCATGACTGCCTAACCCAGTAATAAAAGCATACCGTGGTGACTGTGTTTCTCTTCCCCAAACTCCTGGATTAGCAGCTCTTAAATTCTGATCAAAAAAGTTAATCATAAAACTATTACCAAACTCTAAACCATTACTACTGGGATTTATCATCACCAAAGAAGTAGATCCATAGCCTTGAGACTGAACAACATTGAAAGCATACCGTCGTCCTTGTTCTGGAAGCCTTATCGTAGCTGTTGCTTGCGATACTGTGCCTGGAATCGATTCACCAAAAACCAGTTCAAAACCCTTACCACCTGCATCACGATAAACGCTTTGATTAATTTTACATGGTGCTGCTGATACTAATTTTGCTTGCATTACTATTAGAACTGTAAATACAGCTACTTTCATAGTTTTCTTTTATATATTATTTATTTTAGTCAATATGCTATATTTTATGATATTTCTAAAAATACTTTCAAAGCCGTTTTATATTTTTTCTTTAAACGTTTAGACACTAAACCACCCTGCTGAATTTGTGCTAAAATCGCTTGAGAACATGATCCTTTTGGAACTGGGCTGTTAGCAGTAATTAACCTCGCTAACTCCGTACTATCTAACTCACGAGCATATTGATAAGCAATCACCGACTCACGAACTACAAAGCTGGGTACACCTGCGCCAGGTAATAAAATACAAGTGGTTTCAGAACGTGATCGACGGCTAGTAACGTTAACAAACAGATATTTGTTCCCCGTAGTTTTCGCAATAGCAATGTAGAGATGTTGAGCGTTAGGAGGCGTATCCAGTAAAAATGCATCTCCCAAATTAATGGTGATGCTAGCCATTCAAAACCTCATCTATATAAGCTTCTCGAATTGCTTCTTGCTGAATTTCAACTATTTCCTCATCACTCTTGCCCACATTTTTAAGAATTTCTTCTATTGAAATAGGAATAGCAGATCCATCAGGATATTGCCACTCTGGAAGTCCATGAGTCCATTCAGCAACATCAAAAGGATCGAGATGCCCAAAATCTTGATAAACCTGCTGAATAATTTCCTCTTCCTCTTCACAAAGGTTCTCGTCTCCTGGAAAAGCCAATAAAGAAACGTAATGATCTTTTTGAGATGAAATATACTGAGACCACAATGTTAAAGCATGATCAACTGGCTGTCCTTTGATTAGATCATAAACTCCACTAAGGACAGGCCCATAGTTCATAGACACGTAATGGTCACCAGTAATGGGTTGCTCCATACGTTCTAACGCAATACGATCAGCAATGTAAAGCATTTTAAGTAAACCTAAATACTTCATAGGCTTACCATGCTTACTGTGCAGCTTCAATAGTAATGCTGCGGCTTCAACAGCTTTTTCTGGATGAAACTTAAATTGAATTGACATAAACATGCATCAGTAATTGCTCGACATCAATATACTTATATTCTACACCCTCAAGCTATTAACAAAAACAACTTTTAAAACAAAAAGACTGGGTTTTTTACTACTAACCCAGCCTAATAAAAATTAATCAGTTTTAAACAAACGAAATTTAACGCCGCCGCCGTCTAGAACCACCAAAGGAAGGAGCGCGACGAGAAGGACTGCTACTACCAAAAGCAGGCGTACGTTTTTTCGTAGTAGAAGAACCATTATTATTTTGCTTCAGGTTACTTGAACCAAACCCAGAACCCGTTGAACGGTTTGCGTCTTTTTTCTGAGTTGCTGAAGTCGCGCGAGGGGTAGAATTATTCCGAATAGCACCCGTTGTCCGTAGCGTTTGACGGTTCTTGACTGCTGCGGGGGGTTGGTTATAACGAGTCTGATATTGACTCACCGCGCTTTGATACGTGTTGCCGTAGCCACCGTAACCCATTAATGGTCTACCGGGTTGATAAACGGGAGGAACATAATAGCGGGGTGCAAACAGCGCATTGGCAACCATATTACCTGCGATAGAAGCAGCAAAAGGAGTCCAGAAACTCGACTGTTGGCGAACCACCACGGTTTGAGGTTGTCCGGTTTGAGGGTTTGTTACGGTTTCGGTCACGTTATGAACATACTCAATTTTAAAGTCTTCGGTGATATAGGCGATCGCAGTATCTCCTTTGACTTCTAAATAACTCTGTTTCCCCGCAGTAATATCATCCTCACTTAACCGCGCCATTTGTACATCGCTTGTGCGAAACACAGGGGACTTTCCAGAGGGAGTATTCAGCAACATAAAAGTATATTCCCCGCTGGCATCGTCATATTGTGCCTGTTGCAGGGGATATTCACCGGAAGTGGGTTGATTAGTGGTGGCGGCGACGGTTCGAGTTTGAGGTTGTGTAGAATAAGAAGCGGTTGAATTACTCGATCCACAAGCGACTGTTGTCCAACAGAAACTTAAACACATCAACGAAATAATCAGTTTACGCAACATAAGTCATTAATTGTAGTTCTTAAAAAGGAATTAATTCCGGGAAGTTTTGCAATAGTTGATCGTTGGTTAACTCATCTCCTAATTTTGCCGGAGAATAATGCACCTGAATTCCCCGTAAGCGTTGCTGATAATGAAGATTGATCGCGGCTTTGAGGCCATCGATCATTGCGGCTACGTCGGCTAAATTAGTTTCGAGTTCGGGGACTTCTCCTTCTGCGGCTAAAGTGATCATCACCACGATATTCTGGGTAATGGGAATAGAAAAAGAGTCATAGGCTGCGTTGATCAATTCGGGTTCAGCTAGATACCGTTGAGCCGAGTCTGTAAACAGTTCATTAAAATAATCTCCTGCTTCCCCTTCGTCCCAAACCACATCCCCTTCATTGGCGGCAGACATCCAATAAGTGTCATATTGCAATAGGTGTTGACAAATATCAACCAACTGTTCACCCATGACATCAAGATCCCCGTCTCCAGCATCAGTCACGGTTCTTGCCGCACTGTTGAGGGTTCCCAATAGGGGAGCAATTTCCGAACCTGCCAAATGAAGAAATAAACGACACACCACAAAGCGGGTTTTACCCACCATTTTATTAAAGCGATCGCCAAGGGGAGTCATAATTTTTCTCCTGAATCGACGGAAATAGAAATGAATTGAGTTAACATTTCTAGGATATCGCGTTTTTTGGGTATCTTAGCTAATGTTGAAGTTCGGTTAACACCCCAAGTTATTCAATTTACTAAATCCATGAGTGATTCTGCCACTAATCTTTCCCCATCTCAAAAGCTGAGTTTTTGGACAAAAATTGCCTTCGGCGCTGGGGATTTAGGCACAGCCATTACTGCTAATATTTTAGTCTTTTTTCTATTATTTTTCCTGACGAATGTTGCCGGACTCCCGGCGGGACTGGCTGGCAGTGTACTGTTAGTGGGAAAGATTGCTGATGCGGTTAACGATCCAATTGTCGGTGTCTTAAGCGATCGCACAGAACACCCCTGGGGACGGCGTTATCCTTGGATGATCTTTGGTGCAATTCCCTTTGGATTATTCTTCTTTTTACAATGGTTAGTTCCCAGTACAAATATTTGGATTTTATTTAGTTATTATATTTTTATTGGGATTGCGTTTAATATTGCTTACACCGTTGTTAATTTACCCTATGTTGCCCTTACCCCGGAAATTACAAGAGATTATGATGAACGTACCAGTTTAAACAGTTTTCGCTTTGCGTTTTCGATTGGCGGCAGTATTTTATCCTTAATTTTAGCAAGAATTATATTTGGTTTATTTCCCGATAATCCGCAACAACAATATTTAGTCTTAGGCGGGGTTTGCGCGGTGATTACCGTTTTACCCGTTTTTTGGTGTGTACTCGGAACCCGTCATCGTATTCTTTCTACTCAGAATACTGAAGAATTAGAAACCGATTCTGAACAAATCCCTATAATTGAACAGCTAAAAATTGCCTTTCAAAATAAACCCTTTTTATATGTGATTGGAATTTATCTATTTTCTTGGTTAGGGGTACAGCTTACCGCTTCAATTTTACCCTATTTTGTGATTAACTGGATGCAGTTATCCGAAACCACATTTCCTCAAGTTGCTATTGCGGTACAAGGCACTGCTTTAGCCATGTTATTCGTCTGGAGTTTAGTTAGTCGCCGCTATGGAAAACGAGTGGTTTATTTCATGGGAATGACCTTATGGTTAATTGCACAAATGGGGTTATTTTTCCTGCAACCGGGTCAAACCTTATGGCTTTATATTTTAGCAATTTTAGCGGGTTTTGGCGTTTCTACGGCTTACTTAGTTCCTTGGTCAATGATTCCAGATGTGATTGATTTAGATGAACTGAATACCGGAAAGCGACGGGAAGGAATCTTCTATTCTTTCATGGTTTTCTTACAAAAAATAGGCTTAGCTTTGGGATTATTTTTAGTCGGACAAGCATTAGAATTATCAGGATTTATTGAGAGTATACCCGGACAACCCGCACCCATTCAACCTGAATCTGCTTTATTTGCGATTCGCCTTGCTGTCGGCCCTTTACCGATGCTAATTTTAGTAGGCGGCATGATTTTAACTTATTTTTATCCCATTACCCACGAAGTTCATGCTGAGATTGTCTTAAAGTTAAAAGAACGAAAAAAACGGCTAGAACATTAAGAGGGTTTGACAGTAGATGAATCTGTAATTGTATCAATCTCTTTTTTAATTTTTGAGACAAATAAACGATTAATCCATGTGGTTAAGATATGAGAAAGCAGTCCAACTGGCCCCGCGAATAGACAAATAGCGAGAGAATGAATTGTCCAGACTCCGGTTTCTTGTCCTTTCCAGTAAATATATCGCCCAATGAATAAATCCATTACCAAAAAGTGAACCCAGCCTGTTGTTGCGACCGTTTTATCTGCAAAAAATTGAGTAATATCATCTAACTGAGGATTCGATAAAGCGGCGGCACTTTCCGGGTTAATGCTGTTAATAAATAAATACAGATACACAATTGCTAAAATAGCAAATGGAATATAAGACTGCATCACCTTTCGAGTAAATCCCCAATTGGGTAAAAAAATCATTAAAATCCAAAATGGCAGGACAAATAAGTTAGCACCATTAAAAATTTGATCGACTGTGATGACCATAAACTCAAAACTTTATCAAAACAGAAATTAATTCACCGTAAAGTATATCATATTCCTTAAAATTTTGGCAAAAGGCTCTATTAACAGGTTTGTATAAATCAGGAGGGTTTAACTCACTTCAATCAGACTGATTATTTTCTTCAATAAGAACTCTCTATAAAATAAACGTTAAGATTTACTGGAATCTCTGTGAGAGAATGATATATTACTATTGAGAATACATCAGGTAATAAATACCCATGACACAACACGAAGTCTTAATGTTAGCAGTACTTCTTATACCTGGAATGGCGTTATCAATTTTAATTCTAGGAACCTTTGCCGCTGGAGGTTAATCATACTTTCATAGAGTGATAGCGTTCATTATCGATGAAATTATGTTAACCATTCGAGTTGCTGAAGATCAAGACTTTGAGGCAATTTGGAGAATTTTTCACGAAGTAGTCTCTGGGGGGAATGCTTATGCATTTTCTCCCAATACTTCTGTAGAAGAAGCCTATCAACTGTGGATGCAACTCCCTACATTCACCTATGTTGCTATCCAGGATGCAGAAATAGTCGGTACATACTATCTTAAACCCAATCAATTAGGCTTAGGGTCTCATGTCTGTAACGCTGGGTTTATGGTATTGTCTACAGCCAGAGGCAGAGGAATTGGTCGGACGCTTGGGAAACACGCCATCCAACAAGCCAAACTTCAAGGCTTCAAAGCCATGCAATTTAATTTTGTTGTCAGTACAAACCAACAAGCTGTTAAACTGTGGAAAAGTCTCGGTTTTGCAATTGTCGGCACATTACCCAAAGCCTTTAACCATCAACAATTGGGTTTAGTTGATGTGTATGTAATGTATCAGTGGTTAGATTGAATTTTAAAGCGATATTAAAGTATTATCTTTCACCTCATTTCATCCAATCGATCGACTGATTTCATACTACCATAATTAATAAAAAACAAGATAGCATTACCACTCTAAAAACAGGGGGGTAAATTTTTATGACTTCAGGGAATTTACGGATAATATCCCGGATACTATTCTGGGTAAATACAGAAATATCAAAGATTCAACCATAAATTAAACTAAAAAGTTACAGAATTTCACCGATGCATTTTATCCGCATCCTAGACGATGATATAGGTATGTAAAAAATATAGATATCTTTCAGATTGAGTTGAATATCAAGTTTATTAAGTCAATCTTGACAGATTATTTGAGTGAATAAGGGTGTTTCTACAAAAAAATAAAATAACGATTCACTTTGATTGAAAAGCAAATATTTCTCAGGTGAGTATTGTTAGTTTGCCTATTTTTCGTTTAAAGCTTACTGTCTGCAACCTATAGGGTATTTTACCATGTCATCTTCTTTATCATCCATGCATCACGTTAAATTTGAATCTTTCACAAACACCCACACTCCGAAACACTATATTTCTCCAATCTTTGATTATCCTCAAAATTTAGTTGTCATTGACTCTAAAGTCGATCATCTTCAGCATTTAATAACAGGCGTTGTTCCTCATTCAATCATCGTTGTTTTAGATCATCAACAAGATAGCATTCAACAACTGACGGAAGCAATTAAAAAATATAAATATTGTACAACCCTTCATTTAGTCTCCCACGGTTATCCAGGCGGAATAACTGTAGGAAACAGCAAACTCAATCTAGAGACATTACATCAATATTCTTCTTCTATACAGCAATGGAATCTTAATACAATTCTTCTCTACGGTTGTGAAGTTGCCGCCGGAGATGCTGGTACAGAATTTATTGAAAAATTACACCATTTAAGCGGTTCAAATATTGCAGCATCCACAACAAAAACTGGACATAATCAACTTGATGGAAACTGGAAATTAGAAGTTACAAAAGGTCAATTTGAGGTTAATTTAGCATTTAATCAAGCGACCCAAAAACAATGGAATTCTGTCCTGAATGATACTTTACCCGATCAACCTTATTTCTTCCAGGTAATTGATGGAACCCTGAAGTTATTAAACCCATTAACCGGGGATTATGTTGATATTGGTACTCCGAAAGATATCTATAATGGTACAGGATTTAATACTAACGATAACTATATTTATGGACTAGGTCGTGATAATAATATTGCCGACGGTGTAAATATTATTGATAAAGTTATTCGGGTAAGAGCAGATGGAAGTGTTGAAGATTTAGGAATACCAACAGTTGAAACAAATAAAACCAATAATTCATTAGCTCCTATCTTTGCCGGCGACGTTGATGATAATAATAATCTTTGGTTACGCCAAGGATCAAACTTAATTAAAGTTGATATAAACAATAAGACAACCACTGAAATTAATTTTACGAATAACAGTGATGCGGGTAAAGTTGCTGATTTAATCTGGGTTGATTCTGGCGGTCAAGGTTCACTTTATGGTGTTCATAATGGTGATCTTTATATTTGGAATATTGATAAACAAACGATTAAAAAAGAAGCAATAGATGAGAGCAGTTTAGATACAGCTACAGAATTACCTGATGGTTCTTATGGTGCGGCTTGGATTGATGCTGAAGGAGATCTTTATGTCAGTCATAATGGTGATGCAGATAAGAATATAAAAGGAAAACTTTATCGAATAGATGACTTTACAGAAAGTAATCGAAAAGCTGTTTATATTACTGATACTGAAGCCACAGACAGAAATGATGGGATGTCCGATCCCGAACAAAAATCACCGTTTATTGTTCCTTTTATTGACTTAGATGGTAGCGGTGGTGATAACTTCGATGTCTTTAATTATGAGACAACTTTCACAGAAAATGGTGGCGGAATTAATATTGTTGCACCGGATAACGTTGATGAAAGCTTAGATGTTTTGATTCGAGATTTCGATCAAGATATTAATAATCAGCTTATTGATACAGTAACGATTACATTAACGAATAAGCAGGAGAATGATGAATTATTAGCTGATGGTTTACCTGATGGTATTACTGCAAATGTTACTGAAACAGATGGAGAAATTACGGTTACTTTAACTACTACTGCGGGTGCAAGTCCAGAGGATATTGAACTGGCTTTAGAAGCAATTACTTTTAACAATACCAGTGATACTCCAGATAAAACACCTCGAACTGTTGAAATATTTTTAACCGATCCTGATGGGAATAACGGAAATATTACCACGACAACAATTAATATCGATCCCGTTAACGATGCACCCAGTTTCGCCAGTTTAGATAATACTCCTAGTTATACTATCAGCGGAAGTGCAGTTATTCTGGATAGTAATGCCACCATTAGCGATCCAGAATTAGATGCAGATAATAATTATGATGGTGCGACTTTAACTTTAGCAAGAAATGGGGGGGTGAATACAGAAGATGTATTTGGAATTAGTAGCGGCAGTTTAACAGAAGGGGGAAATTTAACCGTTAATGGAACTGATATTGGTACAGTGACAACCAATAGTAACGGTACGCTTGTACTGACTTTTAATGGTAATGCAACTGCGGATTTAGTTGACCAAGCCTTACAAGAAATTACCTATTCTAATACAGGCACTACAACGGGTTCAGTTACCATTGATTATACGATTAATGATGGGAATACAGGTGATGATACTAATCCAGGAGAACAAGGACTTGGTGGCGCATTGACAGGAACGGGTTCTATTATTGTTAATTTAACGAATAATAATATTCCGAGTAGTATTGATAACAGCATTACTACAGATGAAGATAACAGTCACACTTTCATTAGTAGTGATTTTCCTTTTACTGATAGTGATGCTGGCGAGAGTCTACAAAGCGTTAAAATAACAGCTTTACCAACTAATGGAAAGTTACTATTAGATGGAGTAGAAATTACTGCCGCCAACACTGAAATTACTCTGGCTGATATTACAGCAGGCAAACTTCAGTTTGAACCGAATAGTAATGAAAATGGTGATAACTACGCTAACTTTACTTTTCAAGTGAGTGATGGTGAAGACTATAGCAGCGACAGTACTTTAACGATTAATGTTACGCCTGTTAATGATCCACCGAGTTTCGCCAGTTTAGATAATACTCCTAATTATCCTTTAGGCGGAAGTGCAGTTATTCTTGATAGTGATGCCACTATTAGTGACCTTGAATTAGATGCAGATAATAATTATGATGGTGCGACTTTAACTCTCGCCAGAAATGGGGGTGCAAATGCAGAGGATGTATTTAATAATAGTAGCGGCACATTAACAGAAGGCGGAGATTTAACGGTTAATGGAAATGTTATTGCTACAGTTACAACTAATAGTAATGGAACGCTTGTCTTAACTTTTAATAGTAATGCAACTGCGGATTTAGTCGATCAAGCTTTACAAGAAATCACCTATTCTAATACAGGCACTACAACGGGTTCAGTTACGATAGATTACACGATTAATGATGGCAATACAGGCGCACAAGGTACAGGGGGTGCGTTAACAGGAACAGGTTCAATTGCTATTAATTTAACGAATACCGATCCCGTTGCAAACGATAATGAAATTACTGTTAATGAGGGTAGTGAAGATACCAATTTAGGCTTAACTTCTCCGACAGATGCTGATGGAGATGATTTAACCATTACTATTACTGAACTTCCTAACTTAGGAACAATTACTAAAGCCGATGGAACCCCTATTTCTGTTGGGGATACTTTAACCGAAACTGAATTAACGGAGTTAATTTATGATGCGCCGGATGATTATAACGGTACAGATGATCCGGGTGATTTTAGTTACGAAGTCACCGATGGAAATGGGGGAATTGATACAGGAACGGTTGATATTACAATTAATACCGTCAACAATCCTCCTGTTGCAGTCGATGATAATATTGGAACCACAAAAGATGCTACGGTTACGATTGATGTTTTAGCTGATAATAGTAATGGTGAAGATAGCGATCCGGATAACGATGAATTAACTGTTACTCAGATAAATGGAACAGATATTAATCCTGGGGATACCATTACTTTACCGTCTGGCGCATTATTGACCTTTAATACTGACGGAACGTTTAGTTATGATCCAAACGATCAATTTAATAGTTTAACTGGAACCACAACAGATACCGATAGTTTTACTTACACTATCTTTGATGGAACAGAAACCAGTGAAGCGACTGTTACGGTGACTATTGCGGGGGAAAATAGTCCGCCTGTTGCCGAGAATGATACTGTTAGTACCGATGCAAATACAGTTTTGACGGGTAATGTTTTAACTGATAATGGTAACGGTGAAGATAGCGATCCGGATGGGAATGATATTACAGTCAATCAAATTAATGGTGAAACGGTTAATATTGGTCAGCCAATTGTACTCGAGTCTGGCGCGGAAATTACTTTAAATCCAGATGGTACTTTTAGTTATAATCCGAATGATCAATATACCAGTTTAGGCGTTGGAGAAACAGCAACAGAAACCTTTACTTATACGGTTAATGACGGCATTAGCGATAGTGAACCCGCTACTGTTACGATTACGATTAACGGTGTAAATGACGATCCAATTGCCGCCGAAGATAACTTACAAACCTCTCCTCAACGTCCGTTAACTTTCGATCCGTTGACTAACGATACTGATCCAGATGGGGATGATTTAACCTTAGACTCTATTGATAGTCAACCCAGTAATGGTCAACTGGTTCAAAACCCCGACGGAACTTTAACCTATATTCCGAATCCCAATTTTACGGGAACTGATAGCTTTACCTATACTATTAGTGATGGCAATGGTGGAACTTCAACCGCAACTGTAAATATTGAGGTTAATCCTGATAATGATGGGGATGGCATTCTCGATCTAGAAGATTTAGATGACGATAATGACGGTATTCCCGATAGCGAGGAAGGAGACGGAGATACAGACGGCGATGGCATTCCGAATGTCTTCGATCTCGATAGCGATAATGACGGTATTTCTGACTTAAATGAAAGTGGACTGTCTCCCGAAAAGATCGCAGAATTAGATACTGATGGCGATGGCGTTATAGATACCCCGGTTGGTGATAATGGTTTAGCCGATGATATTGAAACAACACCGGAGTCAGGGGAATTAGATCTTAATGGGGATGGTATTGCCGATAAATCTGTCGATACAGATAGTGATGGAGTTCCAAACTTCTTGGATCTTGATAGTGATAACGATGGTATTTTAGATGTCACTGAAGTCGGTAACCCCGATACGGATGGTAATGGTATTGTTGATGGAGAAGACAGTGATGGTAACGGTTTAATTGATACAGTTGATCCCAATAGTGGCAACCCGTTAACCACTCCTCCCGATAGTGATAATGATGGTGTCCCAGATTATCAAGATCTCGATAGTGATAATGATGGTATTCACGACATTATCGAAGGCGGTTTAGACGATCCTGACAACGATGGTATTGTTAGCGGATTAGATAGTGACGGGGATGGTGTTACCGATAGTATTGATAATAATGATGGTTTTGGCAATATTAACCAGCCTTCTCCCCTCGATAGCGATCGCGATAATATCCCAGACTATTTGGATCTCGATAGCGATGATGACGGTATTAATGATATCGAAGAAGTCGGTTTAACTGACCCAGACGGCGATGGACGCTTAGATCCCAATGATGTAGACGGGGATGGTATTGCCGATGCCGTCGATCAAAATAATGATGGGTTTGGCGATAATACATCCGTTGACTTACCCGATAGTGATGGTGATGGTATTCCAGACTTCCGTGATGTCAATAACCCTCCTATTGCCACCGATGATAACGCCAATGTTGCCACCAATGCATCTGTTACTATCGCTGCTTTAGATAACGATACTGACGAAGATAACGATATTCTCAGTATTGATAGTTTTGACTCGACTTCGACTAACGGCGGAACTATTACACTCGATGGTAATAACTTTATTTACACCCCCGCAGATGGTTTCGTTGGGGAAGATACCTTTACCTACACCCTAACTGATGGTAACGGCGGCTTCAGTACCGCAACTATTACGATAACCGTAGAAAATACTGTTCCTGTTGATAGCAATAATATTCCTGTTGCTAACAACGACGCAGATACAACTCCAGTCAATACAGCCGTTACTATCAATGCGTTAGAAAATGATACTGACGAAGATAACGATCCTCTCAGTATTGATAGTTTTGACTCGACTTCTGTTAATGGCGGTAATATTACACTCGATGGTAATAACTTTATTTACACCCCCGCAGATGGTTTCGTTGGGGAAGATACCTTTACTTACACTATCTCTGATGGTAATGGCGGCTTCAGTACCGCAACTATTACGATAACAGTAGAAAATGGTATTCCTGTTATTGAAGACGATCCACAACCTCCTGAGGATAATGAGGTTGTCATAGATAACAATAACGATCCTGTTGCTACCAACGACAATATCAATGTTCCTGTCAATACTCCCATAACCGTTGATGTCTTAGAAAACGATAGCGATCCAGATGGCGATCGCATTACTATCGATGAGTTTGACTCAACTTCTACTAACGACGGTACAGTCAGTTTAGATCAAGGTCAACTAATTTATACTCCTCCGGCTGAGTTTAGCGGAATTGATACCTTTACCTACACCATCACCGACGATAATGGCGGCAGCGATACCGCTATTGTTACTGTCAATATTGATAACCCGACAACGCCAGAAGATAAAAGCTGCGAATGTCCGGATGTTCCCAGCATTAATCCTATCAGTTTACCAACTGAACCCCCAATAGAAGCGTTAATGTTTCCTGAAATTGGAAATAGCAATAATGCGACTATTCTCGGAAGCAATAACAATGATAATTTAACCGCCACAAATGAAGATGATTTTGTAGATCTGTTGGCAGGAGATGACGAAGTTGTCTTACTCGACGGTAACGATACCCTACTGGCAGGAGACGGCAACGATCTTGCTTACGCCGGATCTGGAAACGATCTGTTATTTGGCAATAATGGCAACGACTTCCTTAAAGGCGATCGCGGTAACGATACTATTGTTGGTAGTCCCAGCGGCGATCAACCCATTGGTAATATAGAAGAACAAGATCACCTGTTTGGTGATGAAGGTGATGACTGGCTGGGTGGTAATTTAGGAAATGATACCTTACATGGCGGTATTGGACGCGATCGCATTCATGGCGGTAAAGACAACGACCATCTGTTAGGGGAACAAGGAAATGATACCCTCTGGGGAGAACAAGGTAACGATGTTATTTTAGGCGGAACCAGTAATGTTACGGTAGAAGATGTTAACGGACGAGATCTGCTATTTGGTGGAGATGGCAACGATACCCTTTACGGTAACCAAAACTTAGATACTCTTGTTGCTGGAAATGGTGAAGATCACTTACATGGTGGTCGAGGCAATGACCTGATGTATGGTAATACCGGAGATGATATCTTCTTTGGGGAATTCGGTAATGATACCATGATTGGCGGCCCTAGCGGCGACGAACCCCTAGGAGAAATAGGTGATAGAGATATCATGTTTGGAGATGCCGGTAACGATGTTATCGTCGGTAATTTAGGTCGAGACAGCCTCTATGCCGGGAAAGGACGCGATCGCCTCCACGGCGGTAAAGATAATGACTGGCTACTCGGAGAATTGGGAGATGATACCCTCAATGGTGAACAAGGAGATGATACCATCCTTGGGGGAACTAGCAACGATCCTAATGATCCCACCCGTGATGTAGACGGACAAGATCTGCTATTTGGGGAAGCGGGTAACGACTTTATGGATGGGAATGAAGGTAATGATACCCTTGTCGCAGGAGACGGTAACGATACGGCTTACGGCGGTAAAGACAATGATCTTGTTTTCGGTAATAGCGGCAACGATATATTATCCGGAGATATTGGTAACGATACCCTCTGTGGTGGCGAGGGAGATGATACCTTACGAGGAGATCAAATAGATGATGGTAATTCTCCGGCTGTCGGTAGTAACGGTCAACAAGATATGTTGTTTGGGGGTCGAGGCAATGACTTGCTGTTAGGGGATGAAGGTCAAGACACCCTTTGTGGCGATCTTGGCAACGATACCTTACACGGCGGTAAAGATAATGATCTGATCAAAGGCTGTTTCGGCAATAACTTATTACTGGGTGAAATGGGAGATGATACCCTCATTGGTGGCGAAGGCAATGATACCTTAACAGGGGGAGATGGAATTGATACATTTGTAATTAATCCTAATCGTGGAAATAATCTGATTACAGATTTTCAAATCGGTCAAGATCGGTTAATGTTAGAAGACATTAGTTTCAATCAGTTGCAAATTACTCAAATGGGCAACAGTACCGAGATTTCATTCAATAATCAATTGTTAGCCACTTTAGACCAGGTTAACTCTATTGATATTGATTTGAATCAGTTTATCTAAACGTTTTTATTTAGGAGGCATTCTACACCTGAATGTCTCCCAAACAACCGCGATCGCGAATTCTATTTTTAGTTAAAATTAAGTCAGATTAATTATCGCTGTAATCACAATCTGTCACTTTTATATTCTGGGATACAACTCAATTACGCGATCGCCCATGGCGAAGTAGAACGCAGTATTGCTATAATCAAACACAATAATTATCAAACACAACGCATAGACTGTGAAAACAGCTTCACGTCCATATCACAAATAATATCGACTCTCATATAACTTTCCTTGATCAGCCACTAACAGTTAACCCACTCAAAAATTTGTTCACGGGGGAGTCCGTAGCGAGATGATTTTACCCTCAAATTCGGCTGCTATTGATAAAATTTATACACGTAATCTAAAAAGAGAGATTTACTACTCTATTCAAAATCATTATATAGAAACACATCTAGCCGTTAACTTAACCCAAATTCAGTATCTATTCCGTGTAATTACTGAACAATATTGTTAAAATTATACATTGAGTAGGGTATGCGCGTCGCGACTAAATAATAAGTATAACCTAACTGTGGCAAAAATTGCAACTTCAACGAAAGAGAAAGTTATTGATAAATCAGATAATTCCTATTAATAAATCGTGGAAAGTTATCGGTTAATTAGGCTTGACTATTGAATCTGATGACAGTTAGGTTATGATTTTCTGACATTCTGGACGCTCACAGTATTGTAGACTACAGACAAAAATTACTGATTATGAATATTATCCTGACTACTTTGACTGATAAACTATGCAACGGCAGCAATGATAACTTAAGGTTGATCTATCCAGACGAAATAACGAACTTAATCGTTTTAGTTTTATCTAGTTTGAGGAATTTGAATCATGAATTCTGTTCCTTGATTGGGGATAGATTTACAATGTAATTGACCTTGATGTTTATCAACAATAATTTTATAGCAGATAGATAAACCCATACCCGTTCCTTGACCAATCGGTTTAGTAGTGAAAAAGGGGTCAAAAATGCGGTTTTGAATCGCTGTCGGAATTTCAGGGCCGTTATTGGCGATCGCAATTTCTATCCATTCTTTATCGGCGGATGTACTAATTGTAATTTGAGGCAATTTAGTTGGACTATTCTCTACTGTGAGAGCATCAATAGCATTAGTTAAAATATTCATAAAAACTTGATTTAGTTGCCCTGCATAACACTCTACTTGGGGTAAATTACCATAGTTCTTAATCACTTCAATAGCAGAAGAATCAGACTGAGATTTAAGGCGATGTTGCAAAATCAGTAGTGTACTATCAATGCCTTCATGAATATCAACTTGCTTGAGATCGGCTTCATCCATACGGGAGAAATTACGCAACGACAAAACAATCTGACGAATGCGATCTGTACCCACTTTCATTGATGTAAACACTTTAACCAGATCTTCTTGTAAAAACTCTAAATCTACTTCCTCAATTTCTGTTTGAATTTCAGAACAAGGCTCAGGATAATGAGTTTGATAGAGCTGAATTAGATCGAGTAAATCTTGAGTATATTCCTGTACATGAGTTAAATTGCCATGAATAAA
Source organism: Microcoleaceae cyanobacterium (assembly GCA_049647265.1). Lineage (GTDB taxonomy): Bacteria > Cyanobacteriota > Cyanobacteriia > Cyanobacteriales > Microcoleaceae > JAAURB01. The sequence goes on along the minus strand of JBARXJ010000066.1, from coordinate 34,674 downwards.
ATTAACAGGATTATTAATTTCATGAGCAATGCCTGCCACCAGTTGTCCGAGGCTAGACATTTTTTCACTTTGAATCAGTTGTAATTGTAGGCTTTGTAACTCTTGCAGGGTTTTTTGAAGCTTTTGTGCTTGTAACAAAGCTTGTTGTGCGTTTTGTTCGGCTTGGGTATAAAGCTCAGATTGCTGAATACTAATACCCAATTGAATAGCGAGGCGATTTAACAGATTTTTTTCGGCTTCCTTCCAGTCCCTGGTGCAACAACATTGATGAACAATCAGTAATCCCCATAGGTAATTATGCACCATAATCGGTACAATTAAATTCGCCTGTACTTGTAATCTTTGTAAAAATTGGAAATGATCGGGGTGTAATTGTGCGGTGGAGATATTGTTAATCGCCCTAATTCGACCATTCTGATAAGATTCAAGACATTCTGGGGGAAAACAATTATCAACCGTTTCTCCAATCGTGGAATTCCAAGGTTTTGCCACATCTTCGAGGATGACTTTCCCATACCAATTGCCATCAAATTGATAAATTAATGCTCGGTCTGTCTTAAATAGGTTCCGGACTTGACAGACAGCAGTTTGCAAAATCGTCTGTAAATCTAAAGATTGCCGAATTTTATTTGAAAGATCGTTTAAGATTTCTTCCTGCTGTGCTATGTTGCGGAATTGAGCCTCAGATTCTTTTAGACGATTTTCAGTTTGCTTTAACTCAGTAATTTCGCTAAATGTACACACCATCTGAGTAACAGAGGAGTCGGATAGATGCATCGGAACTGCATTCACCAGTAATGCGGTTGGCTGTTGCTGAGCTGAGGTGGCGAGATTAACGACCCGATTTTCTATGAGTTGTTGGGCAGCAATTGTTTTTACGATGGACTGAAATGATTGAAAATACTCAATTTCAAATAACTCAGTAGATTGTTGATCGACATTATCGGTTAATGCTTTTTCCCATAGCTGTTGAAGTTCTGCTTCATTATGCAAATTTAACATCTGAAAAACGGCATGGTTGGATAACTTAATTTGACTATTGCCTTCGCTGACTAAGACTCCTACCTGAATGCCTTCGAGAATGGTTTTTAAATATTTCTGGCTTTCTTCAAGTACTTGATTCGAGATGACCTGAGCAGATAATCGACGATCAAAAAAGGCTGTTAGCAATGCAATTCCTAAAACAATAAAAGTCCCAGTAATCACAGAAGCCGTCAGAGAAACCACATTTTCAGGCGGTTGTAAAGTCGCTTCTAAGACTGTTTGAGAGATAGGGATAAACTCAGCCGCAGCCATCCCAACATAATGCATTGATGCAATTGCTATTCCCATTACAATAGCAGCGAGAAACTTCTTCCAGGTGTAGTAGATTCCTGTACCTTCTCGTAACTTAAATACTAAAAATAGCCCGACAAAAGAGACAGCGATCGCAATTAAAATTGATAGAGTAACAATCCACAAATTGTAGGAAATGATGGCGGATGTATCCATTGCCGACATCCCCAGATAATGCATTGAGGCAATTGCTGACCCCATCAATAAGCTGCCTGCCAATAGTCGAAATCCATCTAAGGTTGGGCGACTGACTAAAAATAGTGCTAGTCCTGAAGCGAGGATGGCGGGCAACACCGAAACCACAACTTGCTGAAAGTTATAGTTAACAGCAACTGGTAACCTAAATGCCAACATTCCAATAAAATGCATCGACCAAATCCCCGTCCCCATCGCTAAAGCACCACTGACTAACCAACCCATTTGAGCGCGGCTTTGAGTTGCATTTACTCGTCCCGCTAAGTTTAAGGCTGTGTAGGAAGCGAGCATCGCGATCGCTACTGAGAGGATGACCAATTGAAGATTATAATTAGTCGGTAAGGAATGAGTCATAGAATGAAGAAAATTACCAGTTCGATATACGAGCAAGTCGAGCAATATTTAGAAATATTAAGTCATTGCTCCCTGATTAATTTTTAACTAGGATAGTATAAGTATTCCCTCAACAGTGTGATTAATATCAGCAATTGGAAGGATAATTTAGAAAGGATAGGGATATATCCGGCGGGATTGAGGCAAGGCTGACAATGCTTCTGAAGCCCGATCTGTAAATGTTAAGAATATTATAATTTAACGCCTTTACAGACTCTTTAAAAAAATGCTCTTTCAGCTAATTTCCTAGTCTTTGAGAATGATGATCCGGCCAATTACCTCATTTATTATGATAGAGATAATATAATTGTTGAATCGCAGTCATCATGACTTTAGGTTTATCTACCCAAACAAAATGACTACTCTGGGATGCCGAAAGTTGACTGGTATTGTAAGAAAGCTGTAATAAATTGATGTGCATTTTATCTCTAAATTTATCAACTTGATTGAGTGGTAGATAAAAATTCCACAGAGAACGTTTGAAAAAGCTATTTGCTTTAATATTGATAATAGGAATATCTGAGAAATTATTCGCGACTTTCACTTGATTCGCGCTTTTCTCTAAATTCCAGAGTTCTCTTACCATTGTTAGCCAATGTTGAGGACGATAAAATGATCTTTTAACTCGCGTTAATATCTCTGGGGAAAACTGTCGTAATTCAGGTTTAACGAATTCAAAAATACCTAGATTACCGAGTATTCTAACTAATCCTAATATTGAACCGAAAATAGAAATTAAAAATCCTGATAAGAAAAATAGTTTAATCAGTTTTAAAGCAAAAGGTAGCTTTAACATCGAAGTTTCAGATAACCCATCAGTTAAGACTAGCCCGATAACTTCCTCTGGATAATAATGAGCATACAGCCGAACATTGTAACTGCCGAATGAATTACCCACTAAAATATAGGGAGGTTCTATTTTGGCTTGTCGTAACAGTTGATGTAATTCTTTGGCAATGACTTCGCTACAACGGGGTTGAGGACTGGCTTGACTCCAGCCATATCCTGGACGATCATAAATACAAACTCGTGTGATTTTAGCAATTTCATCAATTAAAAAATAGCCGTCAATTCCCCCTAAACTATGATCTAATATAACGGTAGGATTGCCTTCTCCTTGAGTATATAAATGAAGTTTACAGCCACCGATATCAATTAATTCGCCTGGAGGAGATTGTCGATTTTCTAGTAAAGTTTTACCCCAATGATAGCTAGTGGTTAGACTGAGAAATATCAATCGAATGAAATTAAATCCCAATTGCTCTATCATTCTCGTCAACTCTAATTAAGCTTGTGATTATTTCTCTATAAAAATTCCCTACAAATGAACGTTTTTACTCTTTAGATTAAGAGAATAAGTGAGGAATTATAATTATGTCATCTTCCGAATTTCAGAACAAAATGAGCCCTGATTTAATCCATCTTTCCGTTTTACCAGACTTGTTCTTAATCTTAAATTTGGGATTAAATACCACAAGCGTTCTTCTGCATAAAAATCAACAGATTCAGTAATTAAGGTTAATACTTCATCCTCTCCCATGATGTAGCGCCCTTTTAAACTCTTTAAACCGGATCGAGATTGTAATAATAATCCTTCATGTTCTTTCTCAGCATGACGAACAGCAACTAACGTAGTTGAACCGATTTGTTTTTTGGAGTTACCATCAACAGTTCCTTCCCAACTTAACTGTAAACCTCCCCAAACTAAACTCGGATCGGTTTCATGCTGCTGACATAATTGAACCACATTAGCATCACTTGAGGGTAAAAATTCAATCACTAAATTTGATTTGCCCGCCTGTAACTTCCCCGAAACCAAATCATGAACGGTTCGTTGTGAAAACCATTGACCCGCACTCAACTCAAAAAATTCAATAATATTCATGAAAACTGCGTTATCGTTGAAGATGTGTCTGAAATTATCTAGTCCCCAATTTTATCGTAGATTGGTCTTTAGTCATGGGTTGTTTGTGATTTGAGGGAACGCAGACATTCTTGTAAGTCTGCAACACCAAGCAAACACCGAAGCGGGGAAGACCGAACAGCTAGCGAGTCGATCAGATCTTGACCGAGAAGAAAAAACCAATAACCAATAACAAACAACGTACAGATTCAGATAAACTGTGGAATTGGTTAATGTTCTAGGAGAACACTGGTAGTGGCGATTGAAATTGGTCAAAAAGTAAAGGTACGGCGTATTCGACAACGAGTCCCGGCTGATATCGTTCAGCAACTGAAGCAGAATCCTAATGGTACTGTCAAAGACTACAAAATGGTAGATGGCAGTGGAGTGGGTTATGTGGTTCAACTCGAGAACAACAAGTCTACCTGGTTCTTTGAGGATGAACTTGAAGCAACCTAGTTGAAAGGGAGTAGGGAGTAGAGAGAATAACTTTTTATATCTCTGTTCCCCGTTCCCCGTTTCCTTTTAAGCCAGAAATCTGCCATAATCTTTAATGTTCATAAAAATTTACGCTAAAATCTCCTAAGTGTTCTCAATGATCACACTTAACGGGATTTGGATTAGGAAGATTATAGATGTCTTTGATTTTGACATTTTTGGGAAAAGGAGGCACAGGCCGATCAACAGTCGCTATTGCAGCGGCTAAGCGGTTTGCGGCATCGGGGAAACGGGTTTTACTTGCAAGTCAAGACCTCACCCCAGGATTTAGTATATTACTGGGAACTCCAGTCACTGCTGAACCGACAGAGATTGAAACGAATTTAACAGCGGTGTCTTTGCAAAGTGCCCCATCACTTGAAAAAAGTTGGGGAGAAGTCAAAGAGTTAGAAAAGCAATATGTCCGTAGCCCTTTCTTCAAAAATGTCTATGGTCAAGAATTGGGCGTTTTACCGGGCATGGATAGTGCGCTAGCCCTTAATACGCTGCGAGAATATGATGGCAGTGGCAAATATGATGTAATTGTGTTTGATGGGACAACCAGCCAAGATACGCTACGAATGCTGGGAATGCCAGAAATCTTAAGTTGGTATTTACGTCGGTTTCGTCGAGTATTTCTGGAGTCGGATTTTTGGCGGTCTGTATCTCCGTTTGTTCAACCCGTGACGAGTGCCGTATTAAGTGTAGATTTTTCGGTGGATAAATTTACCCAGGAAAATAACCCCGCTAATAATATCTTAGATGAAGGTAAAGCCGCGGTGGCTGACCCGAACCGGATGATGGCTTATTTGGTCACGACAGAAGATGAGGCGGCGGTGGCAACGGCCCGTTATCTGTGGGGAAGCGCCCAACAAGTGGGGTTAACAGTCGGCGGAGTCTTGCTAAACAAAGGCGGGGCGACTAACAGCGTTGCAGCCACGTTTAAACCTCTCTCCATTCATTCTGTCCCTCAACGGGCTTCTGACGACTGGCTGCCATTGATGGAAGCGTTACCGGACTTTACCCAAGAAGCCGCGATCGCACCGAAGCCGATTACCATAGATGAAGTCAATCGTCAAGTCACCTTATTCTTACCGGGATTTGATAAGAAACAAATCAAGTTAACTCAATACGGGCCAGAGGTGACGATAGAAGCGGCAGATCAACGTCGCAATATTTTTCTACCCCCCTCTCTGCGCGGAAAGCCGGTAACTGGGGCGAAATTTCAAAATGAATCCTTGATCATTTCCTTCTAAAAAATAGGTCAAATCACGGGCTGTGAGACGCTGAAATTTCAAATTATTCTGTTTAATAAAATTGACTCATGTCAGAATCATCTCCACCAAACAAATCAACCGAAGAAAATCAACCCAATGACCGGAGTGGGAAAACCCGGCAACTGTTGGGGATGAAGGGGGCAGCAACCGGAGAAACGTCCATCTGGAAAATTCGGTTGCAATTAATGAAACCTATTACCTGGATACCCTTAATTTGGGGTGTGGTGTGTGGGGCGGCATCTTCTGGGAACTATCGCTGGACGTTAGAATATGTCCTGATTGCAGCGGCTTGTATGTTGCTCTCAGGGCCGTTGATGGCGGGATATACCCAAACATTAAATGATTTTTATGATAAAGATCTTGATGCCATTAATGAACCTTATCGTCCGATCCCCTCCGGGGCGATTTCAATTCCGCAAGTGGTAACCCAAATTCTGGTATTGTTAATTGCAGGGGTCGCCGTCTCCTATGCCTTGGATGTGTGGGCGGGACACGAATTTCCCGTAATGACAACCCTCTGTATCGGCGGTGCTTTCGTCTCTTACATCTATTCTGCCCCCCCGTTAAAGCTGAAAAAGAATGGTTGGCTGGGAAACTATGCCCTCGGAGCCAGTTATATTGCCTTACCCTGGTGGGCGGGTCATGCTTTGTTTGGTCAACTGACTCCCACGATCATGATTCTGACGCTGTTTTACAGTTTAGCCGGGTTAGGGATTGCCATTGTTAACGATTTTAAAAGTGTCGAAGGCGATCGCCAACTGGGGTTAAATTCTTTACCGGTGATGTTTGGAGTGGGGACAGCAGCTTGGATTTGTGTGTTAATGATAGATGTATTTCAAGCCGGAATGGCAATATATTTATTCAGTATTCAGCAAAATTTGTATGCGGTGATACTGCTATTGTTAGTGATTCCTCAAATAACCTTCCAGGATATGTATTTTCTGCGCAATCCTCTGGAAAATGATGTTAAATATCAAGCAAGCGCTCAACCATTCCTTGTTCTCGGAATGTTGGTAGTGGGTTTAGCGCTGGGTCATGCAGTTTAACCCAGGTTTCGGGTAAAAACAGATTGTTGAATTGATTTAGGGAGCCTTACGTGACGCAATTTTCTCAGGATAAAGACGATCTTATTCAGTCTAAACAGAGTTGGGGAAAGTACAGCCGTATCCCCTATTCTCAAAGCTATTTCGGACTTAATCGATCCCCCTTATTACCAGAAGAAAGGGCTTTGTTGCGATCGCTAGGGAATTCTAATTCAACTCCTTTTACTCCAACTCCAACTCCAACTTCTACTCCCGCGAATTTATCACAAAATCTCGAACCGATTCCTCAAAAAGTATCCCCAGAAGCTGAGATCCCCTCAGATCTTTTATCAGATCTGAATATATCCACAGCACAACGAGATTTAGAAGATCTAGAAGAAATTACTGATTCCTTACCGCCCTCTAAACCTAAGGGTAAGCCTTGGTATCGTCGGGTTGTATTACTCAGTAGTTTAGGAATTTTACTCGCCGGAGGTAGTGCCATTGGATACGGCGCGTGGCAATTTTATCGCCTGTATCGAGATTTACCAGCAGTGGCTGATTTATCTGCTTTTAGTCGGGATGATACCCTGACGATTAAAGCAGGAGATGGTAGCATTATTCAACAATCGGGGCCTGCGACACGGGAAAAAGTCACTTTAGAACAAATTCCCCCAGAGTTGGTCAAGGCTTTTGTTGCAATTGAAGATCGCCGCTTTTATGAACATGAAGGGGTAGATTATCAAGGGATTTTACGGGCCGTTTCTTCTAATGTACAAGCAGGCGGTGTGGTTGAAGGGGGCAGTACCATTACCCAACAATTGGCGCGGGTGGTATTTTTAAATCAAGAACGGAGTATGGTTCGTAAACTGCGCGAAGCATTACTCGCCCGTAAACTTGAACAAAAGCTGAGTAAAGAAGAAATCTTAGAACGTTATCTCAATATCGTTTATCTTGGGTCTGGGGCTTATGGTGTGGCAGATGCGGCTTGGGTTTATTTTAGTAAGCCGTTAAAATCTTTGTCTCTGGGAGAAATGGCAACATTAGCGGGTTTACCTCCTGCCCCGAGTGAATATTCTCCAATGGTAAACCCAGAAGCCGCGAAAAATCGGCGGAATGTGGTATTGCAACGGATGCAGGATGACGGTGTGATTTCGCCCCAACAAGCGACTGCGGCTATACAACAGCCTCTAGCCGTTAAGCCTAGCCCGCCGAAACGCTTGATTGTAAAAGCCCCTTATTTTGCCAGCTATATTCGTAAAGAATTACCGAAATACATCTCTCAAGAGGCGTTAGAAGCCGGAGGATTAACGGTAGAAACCACGGTAGATTTAGAATGGCAAGAGATTGCCCAGGAAGTGGTGTCTGAGGCGATTCAACTTGATGGCCCCGCTGAAGGATTCGATCAAGCCGCCTTAGTTGCCATTGACCCTCGCACTGGAGAAGTAAAAGCACTTGTCGGGGGATTAGATTACGAAGAAAGTGAATTTAACCGGGCGTTTCAAGCCCAACGTCAACCGGGTTCGACTTTTAAAGGGTTGGTGTATGCTGCTGCGATCGCGGCGGGATTTTCCCCCTATGATAGTTATAAGGATGAACCTTATCGAGTTGATGGTTATCGGCCGATGAACTATAGCAAAACCCACAGCGGTTGGCGTTCGATGGTGGATGCCCTCAGTAGTTCGGTGAATGTGGTGGCGGTGCGAGTTTTGGTCGATGTTGGGTTTGAACCTACGATTAGATTAGCCAAGGCAATGGGGATTGAATCAACCCTACAACCGACTTATGCATTAGCGTTAGGGGCGTATGAAGTGAATCTACTCGAACTGACTAATGCTTACGGTACATTAGCCGCAGAAGGGAAACATATTCCTGCCCACGGAATTAGTCGGGTGATTAATGCCAAAAATGAGGTGATTTATGAATCCCAATTTAAGCCAAAACAAGTGTTAGATCAAGATAGCGCCTCGATTACCACTTGGATGTTAGAAGGGGTGGTTAATGGCGGTACTGGAAGAGACGCTTATCTGTCTGACCGGAATGTGGCGGGGAAAACCGGAACTTCAGAAGACGCGCGGGATTTATGGTTTATTGGCTATATTCCTCAAATTGCAGCAGGGGTTTGGCTGGGGAATGATGATAACCAACCCACTTGGGGAGAAAGTAGGACGGCGGCTTATAATTGGCGGCAATTTATGCGGCGGGTGATTGAGTTAGAAGATATGCCAGAAGCGCAGTTTCCGGATATTCCTAATTTAGATAACCATGAAGGTAGTATTCGGGCTAAACCGCATCGACCGAAAACGATTGTGACGGGGAATTCGGCAGTCCGTCGAGATGACCCAGATTATAATCGCTTTCATGGTCGGCCTCAGTACAATCAAAATTCTGGATATTATAATGATGGATATTACAATAATTATTAAAAACTAGACAAGGAGCTATTTGTAACAATGGATGAACTCACCCCAATTTTAAAGGAACTCAGTCAGCAACCTGTTGCGTTTTTAGGTGGATTTTTTTCAGGGATTTTAAAGTTAAATCTCAGTGATGACCCGGTCAAAACCTGGTTAGAAAAAGAAGGGGCGGCGGTGACGACTACAGCCTCTGCCATAGAGGAGACCAGCAATAGTAGCGGCCCTCAGTCGATTACGATTGAGTAAATCATCAGGAATAACTTTTTTCATTAAAACGAAGGTCTGACTTCAAACAGCAGGCCTTTTCTAATTTGATTGATTGGAGATTGAATCAAATGTTACGAAAACGTTCGACCCCTTGGATTCATCAAAAATCCCGGTTTATCATTGCCACGATTGCCGCATTTGGGGCTGTAATTACCGCTTATATTGCCATTGTTAAATTAACGGGGGGAACCGCTGCTTGCCCCATAACAGGCTGTGATAAGGTACTCGAAAGCCCCTATGCAGTGGTGTTTGGTTTACCGCTCGCCTTGTTCGGATTTTTGGCTTATGGGGCGATGGGAATCATGGCAGTTGTCCCTTGGTTAGTTAATCCGGATACTCAGAAAAGATTACGAAGTCAAGTTGAAGAATGGACTTGGTTACTATTATTTGCAGGCGGCACTGCAATGATGGTTTTTAGCGGCTATTTAATGTATTTAATGGCATTTGAAATACAGTCTTTTTGTCTGTATTGTGTGTTTTCTGCACTGTGTTCTGTGAGTTTATTTACTCTCAGTATTATTGGGCGAGAATTAGAAGATATTGGTCAACTGATTATGACCGCTTTAGTGGTTGGCATGGTGACCATTATTGGAACTTTAGCAATGTATGCCCCATTAAATAGTCCGGTTGCAGAAGACGGAAATGGTTATAATATTACCACTACCTCTGCGCCTGCAAATATAGCTTTAGCGGAACATTTAAATAGTATTGATGCTAAAATGTATGGCGCTTATTGGTGCGCTCATTGTCAAACTCAGAAGGCATTATTTGGTAAAGAAGCGGTTAGTGAAATGCCTTATATTGAGTGTGATGCCAGTGGAAAAAATCCTCAACCTCAATTGTGTCAAGCTGCCCAAATTACGGGATATCCAACTTGGGAAATTAACGGTGAACAATATTCCGGTGTGCAAAGTTTAAATGATTTAGCAAGGGTATCTGGATATACAGGTTCTTTGGAGTTTGGAAACCCATAACTCGGTAGGGTGCGTCCCACAACGCACCTTTTTGTTACTGTATAGGGATTTGTATGATAAATTCTGTACCTTTACCGAATTGAGAGGAACATTTTAAAATCCCGCTATGTTTATTTTCGATAATTTGCCGAGAAATTGATAAGCCTAAGCCTGTGCCTTTCCCTACAGATTTTGTGGTGAATAAATGTTCAAAGATTTTCTGTTGAACTGCCTCAGACATTCCCAAACCGTTATCTTTAATTTTTATAATCGCTTGTTTGCCATCTTCTGTTAATTTTGTAGTAATCATAATTTGAGGATTTTTGATATTTTGAGTTTCATCAAATACATCAATCGCATTCGCAATTAAATTCATAAATACTTGATTAAGTTGTCCCGGATATCCCCAAACTTTAGGTAAATTACTATAGTTTTTAACGATACTAATTTCTGAACGTTTATCAATCGCTTTCAGTCGATGTTTGAGAATGAGTAATGTACTATCAATCCCTTCATGTAGATTAAACTCCACCTTTTTATCTGTATCAGAACGGGAGAATGTTCGCATTGAGGTACTAATATTACGAATACGTTCAACACCAGTTTTCATCGATGAAATTAATTCCGGTAAATCTTCCAAGAGATAGTCTAAATCAATCTCTTCTGCGTGTTCTGCCATTTCGGGATGAGCCTCTAAACAGTTTTCTTGATAAAGATTTAAATGTTCAATCAAATCTTGTAAGTATTCTTCTGCATGGGTAATATTTCCCCCAATAAATCCAACCGGATTATTAATTTCATGAGCAATTCCCGCCATCATTTCACCCAAAGCTGACATTTTTTCACTTTGTACCAGTTGTACCTGTGCTTCTTTTAATTCTTTTAAAGACTGTTCTAACTGTTTAGCATAATCTTGAGATTTTTGATATAATTGAGCATTTTCTAATGAAATAGCTGCTTGAGAACATAACAGTTTTAACACTTCTACTCGTTCATCTGTAAAAGCGCCGATGGTGAGATTATTTTCTAAATATAGAATTCCTAAAAATTTACCTCGATTCTGTAATGGTAAACATAATAAACTTTGCGGTTGCTGTTGGATGAAATAGAAATCAGAAGCGAGTTGAGTTTGAGAGGAAACCTGTTCAATATTCAGCGGTTTTAAGCTGCGTTTAACAGAATTAATAATACTCTGAGGAATATCTAAGCTTTCTTCTACAGGTATTGATTGTTTAATGAGATTTGTATAATCTTCATCATTATAATTATGACTTAAAACAGCTTTAACAGTTAATTGTGAATCTTGAGATAACATCAAAACCCCTTTTGTTGCGCCAGCATTTTCTATCATCACTTGCATTAACTGAGAGATGAGTTGATTCAGTTCAATTTCACTCGATAATACTTGAGACGCTTTAATAATACTGGTAAAATCTAGTGCGTCTGAAATACCTGTTGTATTACTGCTAATTGTGGCTTGAGTATAACTATTTGAGCTTCCTAAACTGGTAATTGTTTTTAAGGGATTTAAACTTATTTTCTGCTGTTCTAAAATCGGGGCGAGTAGTTGAGGATATCGTTGTTCTAAGTCTTTAGTTTTGGCTTTTGCACCCCAATGAGAATAGCAATAGTAAGCTTCTATCATATAAGTTTGAGCTACTTTTTCTCGTCCTAAATCCAGATAAAATTTAGCTGCAAGTTCATTAGCAAGAGCTTCTTCTTGGATATATTCATTTTCTTTTGCACCTGCAATGGCTTGGTCGTAAAGTTCCATTGCTTCTAGTTTATTATCAAGAATACGACACTTTTCTGCTTCGACTAAATCGACTTTGTGTTGATAATTCATAGGGGCATGGTTTGCCCATTTTTTTAGTTTTTTCTGCACTACATTGATGAACTTCAGCAAATGCTTTGATTCAGACTTACGAGGATTAGAAACTAGAGCAAGTCGCGTCAGCCCACTATAAAAGTAAAACAACGCCACGTCAATTCTGGCTGTTACTGCATTTAAATACTGTTCAGCGAGTTCGGCATATGCTAGTGCTTGAGTGTAATCTTCAAACAGATAACAGAGCATCATTTTTTGAACATACAGGATGCAAATTGTGCTGCTGTCTTGAGCCTGTTGATGCAGGATCAACCGAGTTTGTTCGTCGTAAATATCACCGTTTAACTCACAAGGATGTTCCGAACTTCCTTGTAAGTTTGAAATAACTTGTAGGCAGAGATCCTGTTGATGGAGAGGGGTTTCTTGCTTGAGTAGAGTGATAGCCTCCCGATAAGTCACCATCTCTTTTTGCAATGCTGACAGATCCTTTCCCACACAATAGGAATAGTAACAATAGATTAGAATAGAAAATGCCGCGTGTTCTAAATCCCCTGTTTCCAAACCAATTTGATACCCTCTTAAGAGAGGATTTAAGCTTTCTCGAAGAGGCTCTTTCCAATGTCGAATCAAAAGGTTAAAGACATAGATCGTGATACTGGCTAAATGTTTGGCATTAAGGCGATCCAACAGGGTTAGGGACAATTGACCAAATTGATAGCCTGCCTCAATATCTCCCACAATACCGCACAGGCTGACAGCATAAGCCCCATAAGCGATGGCAGATTCAGGTGCATTGCCGTATTTGAGGGATAAACCGACGTGTTTGAAGACGATCAACGGAAACAGCTTGGGTGTAGCAAAGTAAGCGGCTGGACATAACTTCGCGATAATCCGCATGGCGGCGAGTTTTTCAGGATCACTCATTAAGGGTAAATCCCCTAAGTCGGAAATCTGCTGACCCGCTAAAGCAAACTTGGTTTTTGCCACCTTTAAAACAATATGCAAGGGGTTGGGATGTTTTGGAAATCGAACCCCCAATTGCTCTAGTATTGCTAGCCCAAAGCTGATGGCTTCTGCCCTTTGATTTTTGGCCTTATAGGCTTCGATTTTGACTTCATAGGCTTTTATCCTATCTAGGATAACATGGGTCTGTTGCAGCAGCACTTCAACCCGTTCCTCCATTTGTTGGAAATGTCCGCTGAGATAAGCGTTTTCAGCAGCAGAGTTGTAGAGTTCTAAAGTTAAATCATACTGATGTTGCAAACACTCTACACTCAACAGATCAATACCGCGATCGCAATACTCCAGTGCTGCGGTATAAGCGGTGGCAACCTGAGCTTTTTGAGCCGCGATTAAATTCAACTGTGCCAGTTCCTCTTGTTCAGATGACTGCTGAATTAATGTAACTCCTTGATTCGATTGATTAACAATTTCAAAGATTCGGGCTTCTCGTTCTGTTTCTGGAATATTTGTTAATAACAGTTGGCCGATTTTTAAGTGAGTTTCTTTCTTTTTATCTTCAGGAATTAAAGCATAAGCCGCCTGTTGCACCCGGTCATGTAAAAACTTATAACTGGCTGAAATCTGATTAGTGTTCTCAGTTAAATTAAGCTCTTGTGTACCCTCTGTATAAAACTTATAAACTTCTGTTATGGGTAAAATTAATCCTTCCTTTAATGCCAACCATAAATCTGTTGCCGTCTCTAATTCTGAGGTTTGCCGGACAATTGCCAAAGTTTCTAAATCAAATTTATTGCCAATACAAGCCGCTAACTTTAAGGCATCTTGGGTTAATGGATTTAATTTCTGTAACCGTTTCCCAACAAACTCAACAACATCTTCACTCACGGCTGCTAATTTAACCTGTGCTAAATCACATTGCCATCCACCCCCCTTACCCCCCTTACTAAGGGGGGACTGAGGGGGGATGGGGAACTGAAGGGGGATAAAGTAAATCAATTTATCTTCATATAATGCCTTTAAAAATTGTGTGGCAAAGAAAGGATTTCCTTGAGTTTTTTGATACACTGCTTCAGTTAGAGGTGAAGCTTGTTGTAAAGAACAATGCAATGTATCTGCAATTAATTTATTTAAATCATTTTGATGTAAAGGTGTTAATGTTATCGTATTAATAACAACTTCACTTTTGATAATTTCATTTAACGTTAACATCAACGGATGAGCTGAATTTACTTCATTATCTCGATAGGCTCCAATCAAGAATAAATATTTATAATCAGCTTCACTTATCAACAGTTTTAACAAGTTTAATGAAGCGGAATCTGCCCACTGTAAATCATCTAAAAATATCACTAAGGGATGTTTTTTTAGGGTGAAAACATTAATGAATTTTTGAAACAGTAAGTTAAACCGATTTTGTGCAGCAGTACCCGATAATTCTGTAACAGGTGATTGAGTACCAATAACTTTTTCTAATTCCGGAATGACCTCAATAATAACTTGTCCGTTTTCCCCAACAGCTTCTAATATTTTATCTTTCCACTGTTGTAGTTGAACATCACTTTCACTCAGTAATTGACTCATTAAATCTCGCAAAGCTTGCACAAAAGCACTAAAAGGAATATTCCGATTAAATTGGTCAAATTTGCCTTTAATAAAATAGCCGCGTTGTTTAACAATGGGTTTATGAACTTCGTTAACAACAGCCGTTTTTCCCACACCAGAATATCCCGCTACCAACATCATTTCAGCGGAGGATTCACAGGAGTTGGCAACGCGAGCAAATGCATCTAAAAGCTGTTGTACTTGTTGCTGTCTTCCATAGAGTTTTTCGGGAATATTAAACTGATCGCAAATATCCTGTTTTGCTATTTTAAATTCTTCTATATTTCCTGTTTTTTCTAATTGATTTAAACAGTTTTCTAAATCTTTTTGTATTCCCCAAGCACTTTGATAACGATCTTCGCCATTCTTCGCCATCAATTTCATCACAATATTTGAAACCACTCCCGGAACTTCTTCTCCCAATGCCACAGGCATCTTTGCAATATGACAATGCACTAATTCCATTGCGTCTGTTGTTTCAAAGGGTAACGAACCTGTTAATAATTCATATAAAGTTACACCCAATGAATAAAAGTCTGTCCGGTAGTCAATGCCTCGGTTCATGCGTCCGGTTTGTTCAGGCGAAATATAAGCGAGAGTCCCTTCTAAGATATTCGGGTTTTGAATAGTTTGTGTTTCTTTTGGCAATAATGATGCGATGCTAAAATCAATCAGTTGGATGTCTAATGTTTCCGGATTAACTAGAATATTGGCGGGTTTAATATCTTTATGAATGATACGATTTTGATAAAGTTGAGCTAATATATGAGTGATTTTGATTCCCAATTGTAAGCACTGCTTCAGGGTTAAAATTTGTTCTGGGAGATAATCAGCCAAAGAGATACTACCGTCATCCGGCATCACCAATACCAGGCTATTTCTGTGCTGTTCTAAAGCTAAAGCCGGAACAATACCCGAGATCTTGAGATTATGAGTTATAGTATATTGGTTGCGAAATTGAACTAACTCACTGAAGCTGGGATATTCACCCCGTAATAGTTTGAGAATAACTGGTTTTTGGTCAGCAATGCGTTGTCCACGATGAACCAAAGATTTTGCTCCCTGGTGGATTAAATCTAAGGTATGGTAACCAGCAAGTTGAAGAGTGTGAGTCTGCATAATTCTATACTCCAAGGGTTAGAAATAGAGAGAGTCTATGGCAATACTGTCGTTAAATATTGTGAAAAACTTATGAATACTTGAAGCTGATATAGTCTCAATTTATTCAAGTTTTCCAAGAGGAGTAGAATGAAAAAACTAAATTTTGTAGTTCAATTAACTTGTGTTTCATTTTTAATTAATTTATGTAGTGTTTTTCCGGTTCGTTCAGAAGATATTTTTGTACACAATTCAATTGATGATCCATTGGATTTTTCTCAAAAGATTCAATTTTCATCTGATACATTCTTTTCCGAATTAGATGTGAACCCTGTTCAAATGACTCAGGCTGATCAAGCAGCCACAATTGAACAAGTGAAGACAGTCGCTGAGTTGGAAGCCACTGATATCAACAGCAGACGCAAAAAAGCACAAATCACTTCTGTTTCTCAGTTATCGGATGTACAACCGACAGATTGGGCATTTCAGGCATTGCAATCTTTAGTGGAACGGTATGGCTGTATTGCAGGATACCCAGACGGAACCTTCAAAGGAAACCGCAGCTTAACTCGATTTGAATTTGCAGCGGGTTTGAATCGTTGTTTAGAACGGGTTACGGAGTTGTTAAGGGTCAGTACAGACGCTTTGGTGAGTCAGGAAGACTTACAAACCCTTGAACGTTTACAAGTTGATTTTGCGACAGAACTGACTCAATTACGGGGACAAATTTTAGCGTTAGAAGCAAGGACGGCTGAGTTAGAAGCGAATCAATTTTCAACCACAACAACTTTATTTGGAATTAATACGGTTACCTTTCAAGGACGAACTAATAATCAAGCTGATATTAATCCACGAGATGGTGAACGTGACACGGATGATCCGGGTAATAGTATTAATGTCATGAGTTTCAACTATTTGCAGTTTGATACGTGGCTCAATCCGAATAGTTTACTACGTTTAGGTTTATTCAATTCTACAGGGACTACCGCACCGCGTTTAAGTAATGATGTGCGTTTAGCAACAGATTATTTTGAGACCAATAAATTTGTTATAGGGGAATTAACATATCGTTTTTTACTGAATAATAATTTTGCTGGATATGTAGGAACTGTTAACGTGAATGCGGTTACTGCATTTCGGGGGCCAAATCGATTTGAGGGGGCTGCAACTGGGCCGTTATCATTTTTTGCTCAAAGAAATCCGATTTTAAATATTGGTTTTACTCAAAGGGGATTAGGATTTGATTGGCAATTTGCTAAACGTTTTAGTCTGCAAGCGGTTTATTCTTCTGGTGGCAGCGAATTGTTTAGTGATAAAAGTCATAATACAGCAGCAATTCAACTTGCAATTACGCCGATTGACCCAGTTGACTTAACATTTTATTATGTCTATGATTATTCTCCAAATGGTAACTTGTTAAGCTTTGTTGGGGATGAACAACTAACAGCAATAAATCCTATCCGGGGAGAATCTGCATCCCTGAGAACGGATGCAATTGGCTCAACATTAACCTGGCAAATTACCCCAAAAGTCATATTAGGGGGATGGTTTGGGTTTACGAGTTCTTGGATTCCTGGAGAGTCTAAACGACGAGTTGAAACAACAAATTACATGGCATTTCTCAATTTTCCTGATTTATTTGGTGAGGGCAATTTAGGTGGATTTTATGTAGGGCAACCGCCTAAAATTGTTCATAGTAATTTACCGGATGGTGACAATATTCCAGACTCATTCAATACAGGTAAAGGACGTTCGGGGAGTCAACCGGGAACCACAACTCATGTTGAAGCGTTTTACCGCTGGCAAGTGACAAATAATATTAGTATTACCCCAGGAGCGATATTGATTTTTCAGCCTGGACAGACCCCAGATAGTGAAACAATAGGAATTGGCGCTATCCGAACAACATTTATCTTTTAAAATGTTAGTGATTTAGAGGTTTTGCTATTATTTTTGAGGTGAAGTACAGGGCGTTTTTTGATGTGTTTTAGGGCAAGTTTCTAAATCTTGAGAGGGTGATGAATTAAGTTCTAAACCAATCCAATGATTCACTTATTCTTGATCGAATCCGACACGATAATCTGCGCTAACATTCATTAATGGTCTGCGAATTAAAAGTGGATCGCTTATCATTAATTGTCAGGCTGTATCTTCATCTAACTCAACGGGATTAATTTCACCAGATAGAATTCGGGGTGCAATACGATTAAACCATTCTATAACTGGTAAAGATCCGAAAAAAGGGCGAAGTTTTTCAGCAGTCCAAGCTTCTGTCAGTAGATTTTTTACTTTGAGTTGATGACCTGCTGTTTGAAGCAATATCTTTTGTTTAGTGTTATTCTTACAGCCCGGTTTTTCATAAAAAATAATAGTCGCCATAATTCAATTTGGGATAATTAGATTGTCTAATTCACTTATTCTTTGTCTGGGGTTGATTCAATTATTCTATAAAATGATCATAGGGTAAAATAGAGATTCGTTTTTGTTAATTGAGATACAGTAATTTTTATTGCGATCATTGAAATTCAGTCAAAGCTGAATTCACCGATATTTACAGTAGATTGTAAAAATATGATTAAAACCAAATCATCATTAAAGTTGCTATACCAAATAAAATAATGGCACTACTGGTGGCAATATTTAACGGATGACCCGACAGCCTCATATAGTTCTCTCTTTCAATCGATTGAACTTCTATACGATATTGAAAGATGCCTAAAATCAATAAGCCTACACCGATTGCGATCAAACTAAGTCCTAAAATATGAGATAATTGTAAAACTAATATTCTATTTTCTTGAGGAAAAGTTTGTTGAAGAACCTCAAAAATTTGGTCAAAAGCCACCCCAAAACCAATCAGTGATAAGCTATTTTGAATCCAAGCCATCAAGGTACGCTCAGCCGCTGCCCGGTTTCGTTCTTTGGCGAGTTCATTGGTAATTCCAGTCCGTTTGGAGAGAGGATTCATGATTAATCTTTGGGGGGTATTTGCCAAATTTTAATCGTTTTATCTTCACTACCACTCACGAGCAATTCGCCGTTTGGATTCACTGCTAATGCTGTAATTAACTGGGCATGACCCCAAAGAGTTGTCACTTTTTTGAAAGTATTTAAATCCCACAAAATAATTTTATCACCACCACTCATCAGCGTTTGACCATCTGGAGTAATTGACAAAGAACGAACCCCTGTGGTGTGTTGATTGAATATTGTGCGGACATCACCATTACTCACATCCCAAAGCCGAACCGTTTTATCATTACTAGCGCTGGCTATCGTTTGACCTGTGGGGGTATAAACAATCATATTAACAGCAGCGCTATGACCTTGTAAGGTCAGTTTACGAGTGCCTGTATTCACTTCCCAAAGCCGAACCGTTTGATCGTCGCTGGCACTGGCGAGAGTTTGACCATCGGGACTGAATGTTAAAGCATTGATTGCCCCTTCATGGCCACGAATGGTGAGTTGACGCGCTCCATTTCTCAGATTCCACAGAATGATCGTATTATCGCGACTGCCACTGGCTAAGGTTTGACCATCTGGGCTAAACACAATCGTGTTGACGCTATCAGTATGACCTTCAATGGTGCGTTTTCTCACCCCTTGCTTGAGATCCCATAAACGAATCGTTTTGTCATTGCTGCTACTGGCCAGAATCTCTCCATCTGGACTAATGGCTAGCGATCGCACCCAGCTCGAATGGGCTTTAATCGTGTGAATCAGTTTTCCGTTGGCAAGGTTCCAAATCTTAATCGTACCAAACCCGCCGGCAGCTAAAGTTTGGCCATCTGGAGAAATGCAGATTGTATAAATTTGACCGATATCACCCCGCAAGTAACGCTGTAACCACAAGCTTCCGGGTAAGCTTTTTAAGATCAACGCCGGATTGGCTGGAATAAATCCGTAGCGAAAATACCCATCAACCTGGGTAAATAATCCAGTGATTAATCCGATCGCTAGCAGCAACCAACCGAGGGAAAGAACGGGTAATTTAAACTGAAATGACTGGGGAAGAGAAAAAGAAAAATGTTGTTTGCGTTGTGTTTTAAGTTTCTTGCGATCGATGGGACGTTTAACTTTTCGCTTCGGACGGGGTTTATCTTTAACCGTTGTAGATTTGTTAACTGTCGCCGCCTGAGCCACTTCAAGATCTTTCAAACATTGCAAAATCATCGTCGGAGTTTGTGGACGATTTCCCGGAAACGGAGCCATTAAATAGTCTAGGATATCAGCAAAAGGCTTTGAGATCTCAGGTGCGCCTTTACGCCACAATAACTTACCTGTTCTCGGATTTTCTGGATAAGCCGTCGGCGGTTTACCGGTTAATAGATAAATAAAAGTTCGTCCCAGGGCAAAAAAGTCAGAGGCTGGCACTGCCTTACCATTGGTTTGTTCTGGGGGAGTATAACCCGGTGAAACAATTCCCGTGACATTGAGTCCGCCTTCAACCTTTGCCATGTAGGTTTCAGAGACTTCCCGAGCCGTACCAAAGTCAATTAAAACCAGTTGCCCATTGGGCTTTCGCATAATATTCTGAGGCTTAATATCTCGGTGAAAATACTGAAGCTGATGAACTTTCTCTAAAATATCAACCAGTTGTTTTAACCAATCAATCGCTTGAGCCTGAGAAATGGGTTGTTTTTTACGGGCTTTCATCCAGTCCTGGAGGTTATCCCCTTCTATCTTCTCCATCACCAAACAATGCATGGGTTCTTTTCCTCCTCTTGGCATAAAGGTAAAATAGCCATCTTCATCGACTTCAGGAATACCCGGATGACGCAGATGGGACAGAACCTTTGCCTCTTGCTTAAATAGAGAAACCGCTTTGGGGTGTTCTTTCAGCAAGACTTTCAGGACTTTATGAACCTTTACTTTCTCGTCTATAATTTCAAATGTTTTTCCAAATCCTCCGCCTCCTAATTGTTTAATCGCACGGTATCGTCCTTGCAGCAATAATTCCGAGCCGCACTGAGTACAGCTACGGCGCTTGTAATTAGAAGGATCTGCTGGATTGGGGCAGTTCGGATTGAGGCAGTAACTCACAGAAGCCAGAACCCACGTTGAGGTCGCCAATTAAACTTTACTCTACAAGAGAGCATTACTTTCTATCTTAGCTTAATGCGATCGCGACTCACTCAATAAATAGCCTTTAAGCCCGGCAAGGCAAGGGCATTAACACTGTTACGTTTGCTTTTACTCAGCAGATAAAGGGTACAGTACGAGGAGAAATCATTGTTTTTTCCTCCCCTTTCTCGTTCTATCTGACTCAAGAACACGCAACACTCACAGTTATTTTACAAGCAGCGCGATCGCGCCCGGTGACTCAACAACGGTATAGCAAAGTCACCGAGCAGGATTGTTTAAGCCAGTCCTTCGATCACGGGATGGAAGAAAAACGCCAGTCCTAATACGATATAGGTTGCCAACAGTAAGGCTCCTTCTAGCCAATCAGAACGGCCATCAGAACTGACGGAATTAGCCAGTAAGACTGAAACAGCCACCGCAACTAATTCAAAGGGGTTGAAGTTCAAATCCATCGGTTGATGGAAAATCAGACCCGCTAATACTAAAACTGGGGCAACAAATAGGGCAATTTGCATACTTGAACCCATTGCCACGGAAACCGATAAATCCATCTTGTTTTTCATTGCCACAGTTACGGCTGTGGCGTGTTCGGCTGCATTACCAATAATCGGGACTAAAATCACCCCAGTAAATAAAGCCGTCAGTCCTAACTTTGCAGTCGCTTCTTCTAGCGTATCGACCAACAGTTCTGACTCAACCGCAACAACCAATGTTGCCACCAATAGCACCCCGATCCACAAGGGCAAATTGACTTGATGTTTTTCATTTTCGTGTTCTTCTCCAGACTTAACTGTTCCGTCTTCTTCGGTTTCTAATTCTGCTACCCCAGCTTCATATAAATAAGTATGGGTTTTCATCGAAAAGAGTAACGTCAGCAGGTATACCACAATCAAGACAATGGCAACCGCCCCAGAAAGACGCTGCATTGTACTTTCTTCAATTCCAGCCGAAGTTGCTTGTACCGCAGTTGGAACCAAAATGGCAATCACAGCCAAGTTCATCACCGAAGCGTTCAACCGGGCTACCACTGATTTAAATTCTTGTTCTTTAAATTTCAGTCCCCCCAATAACATTGATAGCCCCATGACGAGCAACAAGTTACCAATGATCGATCCAGTGATACTGGCTTTAACCACATCCACTAAACCCGCCTTGAGGGCGACAATACCAATAATCAGTTCAGTGGCATTGCCGAAAGTCGCATTCATCAAGCCCCCTAAATTTGGCCCTAAAACCACTGAAATTTCTTCCGTTGCTGTTCCCATCCAGGCGGCTAAAGGAATAATCGCTAAGGCTGAAGTGACAAAAATAACTGCCGCGCTTCCATGTTGAAACTGTGCCACCACAGAAACCGGAATAAAAATTAAAAGAATCGAAAGAATTGTCTGAGCATTTAGCATCTGAATTTCAGCAAAATTTTATAATTACAACTTAACAATTTGATCGTCTGTTTCAATGATATTCTCAGCTTTAGAAATAGACCGTAAAGAGCAACCTATATTAACCGATGTTTCAAAGCATAGATTTTCTTAATTAACTCCTTGCCAGGAACTCTGCTAAACTATAGCATACCAGCCTAACTCACTTAATTTGGATTCATACTTTTATCTTCTCTTCAAATTATGATTCTTGTTTGACTGAGTCAAGTCACCTAGCAAGCTTTTTCTCATAGCCTGTAATTCACTGTCCAATGCCATAGGTTTTACAGTCTTAATACTGTCTTTCCTAGTTCTGACTCCTGTTAAACCTGCTAATAGGTGATGTCTACAATTTTGCAGTAATTTTAGGTAATATTTTATATGGTTTCGACTTCTGATTTTTCCTCTGGAACTGAGGACAATTCAATTCCTAAAGGTGTAGCCCACTCAGAAAACTCGCTCTCACAAGGCGATCCCCGCCAAACCGCAACAGGTGTTTATATCACCCTACATGGTCATTTTTATCAACCCCCCCGAGAAAATCCCAACCTAGGAATTATCGAACGTCAACCGAGTGCCGCCCCTTATCAAAATTGGAATGAACGCATTCACCACGAATGTTATCGTCCCAATGCCTTCGCCAGGATTTTAAATCCTCAGGGTAACATTATGGGGATCATCAATAACTATGAGTTTCTCAGCTTTAATATTGGCCCGACCTTGATGAGTTGGTTAGAGCAATACGATATGGAGGTATATCAGAAAATACTGGAAGCCGATCGCAATAGTAGTGAACGCCTCAATGGACATGGTAATGCGATCGCTCAAGTCTACAATCACATTATCATGCCCCTAGCCAACGAACGGGATAAATACACTCAAATTCGTTGGGGTAAAGCCGACTTTAAATCTCGGTTTGGACGCGATCCAGAAGGGATTTGGCTAGCAGAAACCGCCATCGATTATCCCACAGTCGAAGCCCTAATCAACGAAGGTATTCGCTTCACTATTCTCGCCCCGTCTCAAGCTTTGCGCTGTCGTCCCTTAGCTACACCACAAACCCCTAACCCAGAATGGTTAGAAGTGGGTAGCGGCCAAATTGATCCGACTCGTCCCTATCGCTGTTATCTTAAAAACGAAGCGGGAGAAAGAGACGAATCTCGTTATCTTGATATTTTCTTCTACGACGGCCCAATTTCAGGAGATATGGGCTTTAGTGATGTCTTGAGCCATTCTACCCATTTAGTGGGACGTTTAGAGGGGGCTGTTCAAGCAGACGATCGCCCTTCCCAAGTTCTCGGGGTGGCCACCGACGGAGAAACCTTTGGTCATCATCGCGGCGGTACAGAAAAATGTTTAGCTTATTGTTTTGCGGCAGAGTTTCCCAGCCGAGGTTGGACGGTCAGCAACTTTGCCCATTATCTGAGTTTGGCTGAACCCAGTTGGGAAGTGGAACTCAAGCCCGTGACAGCCTGGAGTTGTTCCCATGGGGTAGATCGTTGGCAAGACGACTGTGGTTGTGCCAGTGGTGGCGGTTGGCATCAAAAATGGCGACGACCGTTACGCGATAGCCTCAACTGGCTGCGAGATCAACTGATTCCAATTTATGAAGACTACGGACATCAATTTTTTGTTGATCCTTGGGTGGCACGAGATGATTATATTCAAGTGATATTAGATCGCTATCCAACCTGTTTAGATGAGTTTTTTAGCCGTCATCAAACCCACGAACTCACCGAAACCGAACGCACTGATGCCCTGCGGTTATTGGAGATGCAACGTCATACGTTGTTGATGTATACCAGTTGTGGTTGGTTCTTTGAAGAACTCTCCCGCCCAGAAGGAACCCAAATTCTACGTTACGCCAGTCGGGCAATGGAATTAGCAGGAGATGTGGCAGGGATACAACTCGAAGCCAAATTTATCCAACGTATTGCTAAAGCCGATAGTAACGTCGATCTATTTAAAACCGGAGACGAAGTTTACCGACAGTTAGTCCAAACAGCGCAAGTGAGTTTAGAACAAGTTGCGGCTCATTACGCGCTTAATTCGTTGTACACTAGCTATCCTCGAGAACAGCGAGTTTATTGTTACAATGCCCAGCAGCAAGACTATCAGATGCGGCAAATGGGGCGGTTAACCTTAGCCATCGGCCAGTTATTGCTGATCTCAGAAATTACCCAAGAGAAAATGCAATATAATTTTGCCGTTTTGCATCTGGGAGGGTGGGACTTCCATTGTTGTATTCAACCGTTTAGTGGTCGCAGAAATTATACCGAATTAAAACAACATTTATTTAGCGTCCTCGAACAAGCTAGCGCAGCCCAAATTATTCGGGCGATGGCTGACTCATTTGGCGAAAGATTTTACGGCTTGCAAGATTTGTTTGTCGAAGAACGTCAGCGGTTGATGGGACTGTTAACCCAACAAACTTTAACCCGCCTCGATCAACTCTATACTCAGGTTTATCGAGAAAATTATGGGATGATGATGGCATTTCATCGAGATCAGATGCCTGTGCCTCAAGAACTCCAAGTGGCAGCCGAAGTGGCGCTTTCTCATCGCTGTTTAACCACAGTTCGTTCATTAGAAGCTGAAAGCAGTAATGGATATATTAGTCTGAATTATTTAAGTAATTTAGAGGCGATCGCCACAGAAGCGCAACAAATGCGTTGTCCGATGAAAAATCCGGAAATTCCCCAGAGTTTAGAACGGTTAATGATTCGTTCTGTACGTCTACTGCTGCATGAACTGAATCCTAATCAGATTGAATCTGTTGTGAGCTGTCTAGAACGATTGGTTACAGTTGCAGATTTACTCCAGTGTCACTTAAATCTCAACCCCGCTCAAGAGCTATACTTAGAACATTTCAGTAGTCATATTGCCCCCATCTGTCTAAGCTGGCTTCACTATCAACACCAGATTGAAACCGACGAAAATTTTGAGATCTCTTCTCAATCGACATCTGTTGCGGTAGATACAAAATCTCCCATTCATTGGGAACTTCCACAAATTCGTAAATTATTACAACTCGGTCAACTCTTATCAATGGATGTGCAAGAATGGCTTGACCATTTGTAGTCTTTCAAACTCATAACTGAGACTTCGCTGACTCCATTTACGATTGCAAAAGTAGATGGAGTTTTTCTTATTTCTATCTCCCTAAAGGCATAGCAGTCTCTGCACCTTTGCCGGGTTTAAGCGTATCGCGACTCTTACTCTATAACCATACGGGAGTATACAAGAGTTTTTGAATCACAGCAAGCCGAAGAGATTGATTATTTCTATCTTATGAAAGAAGACCTTTAGTAAAGTATTCCTTATGATAATTAATATAAATATATTTGAATTGTTATTAACAGACAAATTATTTTGTCTAACTGATTGAAAGATTATAGAAAGTAAGAGCGATGAGTATTTTTAGACATCCTGTCCTTAAAATTTGTTCTTGGGTCATTGCCGAAGTGATACTGAACTTCATTGGTTTTGATGACTTGGCAGATTATAGCGAATTTATTTTACATAAAAGAGTTGTTTTCTCAGAGGTTACAACTGTAGAATCTCAGAATGATACCCATCAGCTTACCAGTTCAAATCCTCTCCTACACACCAGTTCATTGAATAAGACTGAGCAGATTTCAATATAAACTGATGAGGAAAAAACGAATTAGAGTGCAATTCCATCTTTGCAACATAAACGTTATAGAAAATATTATGGGAGAGATTCCACTATTTTCTACAGATAGTTAAGCATCTCTTCCCACTATTTCTACTTCAAAGAATCAGTATACCTTTAGCTGCGCTGAATTTCAGCAAAAATTTGATCTAAAATTTCCTTAGCACCCTGTTGTCTTAATTGATTGGCTAACTGAATACCTAATTGTTCTGCCTCAGTAACTGCGCCAGTAACCGTATCTTTAATTAAGCGCTGACCATCTAAACTAGCAACCATTCCAGTTAATGTGAGTTGATCGGCTTCAATTTCAGTGTTAACGCCAATAGGAACCTGACAACCGCCTTCGAGTTCTCTTAAAAAAGCACGTTCTGCATGACAACGTTGAGCCGTAGGCGTATGTTCTAACGCTTTAATGATGTCTAAAATATCAGTATCCCCTTCGCGACATTCAATCCCTAATGCGCCTTGTCCCACGGCGTGTAAAGACAATTCAGCCGGGATCACTTGATGAATGCGATCGCTCATATCCAAGCGTTTTAATCCAGCAACCGCTAAAATAATGGCATCATAATTCCCTTCATCTAGCTTTTGCAAGCGAGTATTCAAGTTACCGCGAATATCTTTAAATTCGAGATGGGGAAAGTGATGGCGCAATTGTGCTAATCTACGCAGAGAAGACGTACCAATGATTGCGCCAGCCGGCAGAGTATCAAGTTGCTTATCTTTGTGTTTTTCATGAACCACCACTGCATCGGCTGGATCTTCGCGTTCACTCACACAGCCTAACATCAATCCTTCGGGTAAATTCGTGGGTAAATCTTTAAGAGAATGTACCGCCATATCCGTATCGTGGTTTAACATTCCCACTTCAAGTTCTTTGGTAAACAGTCCCTTGTCCCCAATTTTAGCCAGCGCCACATCTAGAATTTTATCTCCTTGGGTAGCCATGGTATGGACTTCAAACGTAATTTCGGGGAAGTGTTTCTGAAGTTCTTCTTGTACCCAATAGGTTTGAACCAAAGCAAGTTGGCTTTTGCGTGAACCGATGCGAACTGTACGAGATGAAGCAGAGACAGTCATAGGAAAGTGGGTTAAGGGATAGTCAATATTCTCAACTCATCTAGCGTACCGTAGTCAGGGGACATCTGTTCATCTGATGTCA
Organism: Microcoleaceae cyanobacterium; assembly: GCA_049647265.1. GTDB lineage: Bacteria > Cyanobacteriota > Cyanobacteriia > Cyanobacteriales > Microcoleaceae > JAAURB01. The sequence goes on along the minus strand of JBARXJ010000066.1, from coordinate 7,603 downwards.
AGAACAGTAACTATCCTTAACAGTTGTAGTTATTTGTTACTGGTCATTTATTGTTTGTCGTTGGTTATTTGAGGGAAAAGCAATCTTAAGCCTCACCCCTTCGTAACAGTTTCTAGTACCTCTGCTTCGTAATAGTTTTTTCTCACCCCCTACCGCCAAAGGCGACGCTACGCGAACACCCCCTGACGACTATCTCCTCTTCGTAATAGTTTTTTCTCCGTAGCAGTATGCTTAAGTAGTCAGCAGTTGTTGAACAATATGCTTGGCTTTATCATCGAGTTGTTTCCAGTCAACCTCTCCCGTGTCCGAATCGATTAAACTGCTATCAATCTCTACTTCTCGGCTTTCTTCAGCGGCGTGAGTGGGTTCGTATTCCAGAAAACAAACTTGATAACACAGATCCCAAACATCAACACTACGAGTCCCGTCGTTACAGGTTAAATTGAGGCGATATCCTGGATGAGGAATTTGGATCTGTTCATAGGTTCCTTTCCATGGGGAGTCTTCAAGCTGTTTACGGATATTATCCAACACTCGAATTAAAGCAGGTTGCATCAGTAATTCTGCTTGTTTCCAGGCGATCGCATCTTTAATTTTAGGTTTCATAGACAATCTTTGTCATGGAAGAGTCTGGTTAATTTTATAGCGCTTTAGTTGAATAATGGGAGGGTTGGAGAGACTGGAGACGAAGAGAACTCTTTTACTCCCAACAATTCACCGCTACAGTATTGCCAATAAAAATATATTTTAATTTAATTCTGCATCAATCCTAAAAACTTTTGCGATCATTTATTGTAGATCTCCGTGATTTTTCTGATGACACTTCTCGAGAAATTGTGTTTGAATCAAAATAGAAAGCTATATTACTCTGTATTTTATAACAGCATAACTCTTAAAATGATAAAATTTGAAATTATTCTATTATTTTTATAATTAATTAGTAGATTTTATTAAAGTATTAATCTGATAAAATTAACCTAAAAATAAGTAAAACTTTTAAGAAAAACTGATAAATATATAAAATATGTACATTCTATTTTACCCGATAATATCCATTATATGCCTGGGCTAAATTATAAATATTAGCTTAGTTAAAATTATTGCATTTCCAGCTTTATTCTGTTAAAAAGTATTGATCTCTTTATTTTTTATCATTATCTTTAATTATGCCAGTTCAACTTATTGTTAATCCCGAAACCCAACTCGTCACGCTGAATCATCTCACTCCTACACCTTCTATTATTTGGGATCGAGCCGTTCAACAAGCAGTGATAATTGAATCACCCGGCCCCACAATTGCTTCTCGCGCTTATAGTATGGTTCATACTGCAATGTTTGATGCTTGGGCTGCTTACGATCCTGTCGCAGTGGGGACACAATTAGGAGACAGTCTACAACGCCCATTATCTGAAAATACAATAGCCAACAAAACTGAAGCAATGAGTTTTTCAGCTTATCGAGTGTTGTCTGAGTTATTTCCAGAACAAATTGAGATTTTCGATCAATTAATGATTGAACTCGGTTACGAGCCAAATAACACAACCGTTGACACAACGACAGCCGCTGGAATTGGCAATGTAACGGCTGAAGCGTTATTAGAATTTCGGCGAGAAGATGGCTCAAATCAACTGGGTAATGATCCCAATGGAAAAGGTACAGCCTATTCTGATATTAGTGGATATCAGCCGATTAATCCAGTCGGTAATCCGATTAATCTTGAACGCTGGACACCCGAAAATGTTCCGATTGATGCAACGCCTGGAGAAGCCTTACAAGTTCAATCTTTTCTAACGCCGCATTGGGGTGATGTCATTCCCTTTTCCCTAGACTCCGGCGATCAATTTCGCCCCCCAACTCCCGAACCATTTCTATTGGTAGAAGCAGAATATAACCTCGATGCTGGAACCATTATTTTAGATAATAATACTGTCGTTAATATTAGTCCAGAGTTAGTCGGAACAGTCATTAACCCTGAATTTATCGCTCAAGCAGAACGTGTTATTACAGCTAGCGCTAATTTAACAGATGAACAAAAGTTAATTGCTGAATTTTGGGAAGATGGCGGCGGCACATCCTTTCCCCCCGGAACTTGGATGACGTTTGGTCAGTTTGTTTCCGCGAGAGATAATCATAGTTTAGATCAAGACGCTCAACAGTTCTTTGCTTTAAGCAATGCTGTATTTGATGCGGGAATTGCCACCTGGGAATCAAAAACCGCTTATGATTATACTCGTCCTATTCGGTTAATTCGTGAGTTAGGGGAATTGGGATTAATTGGAGAATTTAACCCAGAATTAGGCGGTTATACTATTGACGCTTGGGTTCCCGGAGAAGGAACACAGACTATTTTAGCAACAGAATTCTTAACTTATCAAACCCCCGGCAGCGATCCCTCTCCTCCTTTTGCGGAATACACCTCTGGACACAGTGCTTTTTCCGGTGCGGCGGCAGAAATTTTGAGGCAATTTACCGGAAGTGATGCTTTTGGCGCGGATGTTACTTTTGCAGCGGGTGAGTCTCGGTTTGAAGCAGGTATAACTCCCCAACAAACCATAACACTGGCTTGGGACAGCTTTACTGAGGCAGCCGACGAAGCCGGAATTTCTCGGATTTATGGCGGGATACATTTTGATGATGGAGATCTCAATAGCCGCCAATTAGGTCGAGAAGTGGGTCAAAGCGTCTGGTTAAAAAGTCAGGATTTGATTACACCCGGTTTAAAGCTAGAGGGTGGTAATGGCAATGATGATTTACTCGGAAGTCCTGACAACGATCGCTTTTATGGTTATCAAGGCAACGACACGTTATATGGTAATACAGGCAATGATTTGATTTATGGCAGTCAAGGAGATGATATTTTACTGGGTCATAGTGGGGTGGATGTATTGTTAGGCGATGCCGGAAATGACAATCTTTATGGCGGTATTGGGGATGATAGCTTAGATGGCGGCGTGGGTAATGATACGCTGTATGGCGATCGCGGTAACGATACATTGACAGGGGGGACAGGAAGCGATCGCTTTATTTTAGAGAATAATAATGGTACAGATGTGATTAGTGATTTTGAACCCAATCAAGATTTAATCGGTTTAAGCCCAGGTTTAACCTTTGAGGCATTAGATATTATTCAGCAAAACGAAGCCACTGTTATTCTATTTAATCAAACGCCATTAATGATTCTTTCTAATGTAGAAGCAAGTTTGATTGGTGTTGATCGCTTTATTTAATTAGAATTCACCATCCGTAGGGGCGCATTGCATGCGCCCTATTGCATGCGCCCCATTGCATTTTTAACGATCATATCCCTTTTCTGTCAGACTCCGAAAAAGGGGAGTTAAACCCTGATTATTTCGTAAGGTGTCGTGGGCTGTAAGCTTACCCCCGACTGAAGTACGGGGGCATTCGCACTAATCCTGTATACTATCTAGCAGGGAGCAAGACAGAGGATTGCGCGTTACAGGCAGGCTTACAGACTGCCCCAAAATTTGGATCATTTTTGCACCATTGAAATCGCAATCACCTTTCCACCCACAATAACCACAATTGAAAGTCTTTCCGTAGCGGTAGGACGAACCTTTGACTGGATGGATATGCAGGCATTGATGGCAGGTCTGACTTGTGTATCTAGGAGTTACACTAACCACTTCAACCCCTTCTTTGATTCCTTTGTATTCCAGGAATTGTCGAAGTTGATAGAAAGCCCAAGAATTAGACCGTCTGCGTTCAGTTTTGTTTCTAGGCTGAGTGTTAGTTCTGTCTCTAATTCCAGTTAAGTCTTCAATAGCAATAATTGATTCAGTCTCAATAGCGCGAAAAATGATTTGTTTGCTGATGTTGTGGTTAACCCAGGTTTGATATCGCTTCTCTCTACCAGATAGCCGTTTCAAGAGCCTTTTCGCCCCCTTCGTGCCTTTCTTTTGAGTAGAAGCTCTAACTCTAGAAAACCTGTCTCTGACCTTGGTAATATTTTCACCACTCCAACTTTGACCCTCAGATGTAACAGCGATATCACGGCGACCTAAATCTACACCAATAACATCAAAGGACTTTTGAGGAGATGGAGCTTGATCTTTAATTTGAATATGGATATAAAGTTGACCGTCTCGATGTTTAGATAGAGTAGCTGATGTTGGGGTTTTCCCTTTGAGTTTCCCTGTCTGATAGTTTCCTAAAATCAATTGAACCCGTTCACGCCCGGAAACTGTAGACAAACTAACAGTTTTATCTTTCTCACGATAAGAGAAAATCCGTTCGCGGAGCGTGCCGTTAGGCGTAGCATCATAGTCGGCTGAGGTAGGTTTAAAGGTTTTAACAAGCCGTTTCTTTAATGCTGCTGTTTTGCGATTAGAAGCCACTCTAGCGCAAGCCCTGACAGCTAAGTTAGCTGATAAATTAAACTGCGTTCTAACCGCTTTATAAGTTTCAGCTTGAATCCTGTTTTTGTTTTTGATTTTAGGGTTGACGGTTGCATTGATATAGTTGCAAGCATCTGCAAATGCCCCTAAAGTTAATTCAAGTTTTTGAACTTGCTCAGGAGTAGGTTGAATTTTACAAACTATAGTCAATAATTGTTCCATAGTTCAATTCTATCACCTAGATGAAGAAATAGCTCACTGCGGATAAATCCGCTTGTGGCGCAGTTCCTCCCCGGTTTAAAAACGCGGGGCTTCCCTGCTACCATCCTTTTGTCGTGATAACGGAATTTCGTTACTATTTTCGGAAAGTGACAGCCATAGGGATACGTGCATAGCACACGCGCACGCGAGCGCGAATCAACTTTTCAGAAATGTTGAACAAAAAGTCATGTGTATAGTCGTGTTAGACCTTACAAAATCTATTCTATCACAAAAATTGTGAGGATGTCACCCAAAACCTTTTGATCCGTAGACTTTGATCATGTCCTAACTGCTAGCAGCGACTGCTATAAATAACATTTTCTCGCCAACGCCCGCATCTTTTAAACAAGCAGATTAGCTTTTATCGTAGGCTAAGATAGATCGAGAGAAGATTTTATAGTGATTTAAATTAATAAATATGAATAGTGATTCTGGAATGTCTGTTGATAGACCGACTTCAGTATTGCATAAATCAATACAGGTTAACTTGAAAGATCTTTCCAAAGCAATAGGCAAAGGTGCAGTAGATTTTAGTTTTGGGAAATGGGATAGTTTAGCAAAAGATGGCGTTGAAGTGTTAAGCGCGTTAGGTTTAGCGGCAAATGCAGAAGAAATTGCGGGTTTATTGATTTATCGTTCTTTACTGGCAGCCACTAAGAATTTAATTGATGAGAAACCGGAGATAAACCCGGATAAATTTAAGGTTAAAACACTGCAAGCTAAAATTAATATCGTCTTAGAAAATAGTAATTTATCCATCGATCAAAGCTTTTTCAATCATCCGGATAAAGATTCTATCTTTGAAGTCATCAAACCAGCGATTAAAGACTGGCTAATTGAACATCAAATGAGTCCAGCGGATGCAGTCGCAATTAGTCAGCGACTACCGATCTATTTTACAGCAGCTTTGCATCAGGAATGGGGGAGTCATCCGAAAGATTATGCTGTGCTAAAACAGAAGCTGGATACCCCTTTTACACAAGCAAATCAACGAATTCAAGCCTGGATGCGATATCAAACTTGGCTACAAAAACAAGTAGAAGAACCTGTATTTTTAGAAGCTTTTAGTCTTAAACAAATCTATGTCCCTTTACGGGCTTATTATAAACGTAAAATAGAGACACAGCCAGATGAAGAATTAGCGATAAATATTAGAGATCATCAGCAACAGGAAAGAGTTGTTATTGACTTAGGAAAAGAGTTAGAAACCTGGTTAAACATTGCTAATAAAAATGATGCGATTCGTTTAATTAGTGGCGGCCCTGGGATTGGTAAATCTTCTTTTTGTAAAATGTTTGCTGCAAAAATAGCAGAAAATAATAATATTCGAGTTCTTTTTATTCCACTGCATCATTTTGAACCCTCTGATAACTTGATTAATGCTGTGGGTCAGTTTGTGGAATTCGACGGTATATTACCTCATAATCCGCTTGATTCAGAAGATAGAGAAAAACGCTTATTAATTATCTTTGATGGTTTAGATGAGTTAGCAATGCAGGGAAAAATTGCAGAAAAAACAGCGCAAGATTTTGTCCGAGAAGTACAACGTCAAGTTGACCGTTTAAACCAACGAGAAACCTGCTTACAGATTTTAATCAGTGGTCGAGAATTAGTCGTACAAGCCAATCAAACAGACTTTCGTCAACCCGGACAAATTCTACATCTTTTGCCTTACTTTATTGCTAAAGAAGAAAGAAACCGCAAGAATTATATCGACGATAAACAGTTATTAGAACAAGATCAGCGGCAACTGTGGTGGCAGAAATATAGTAAAGTTACAGGTCATAATTATACGGGTTTACCGCCTGAACTTAATCGGGGTAATCTAATTGAAATTACGGCTCAACCTTTACTGAACTATTTAGTTTCTCTGAGTTTTACACGGAAAATACTTGATTTTTCAGAAAATACGAACCTTAATGCAATATATGATGACTTGCTCAAAGCGATTTATGAGCGAGGTTGGACAGGATATCAACATCGTACGATTCAGGGAATAGAAGAGAAAGATTTTATTCGGATATTAGAAGAAATTGCCTTAGCATCTTGGCATGGAAACGGACGAACTACAACTGTTCGAGAAATTGAAGCCCATTGTGAAAGTAGTAATTTAAAAAGATTATTACAGCAATTTCAGGAAAGTTTTGAAACGGATTCAACAGCTAGTATTACTCGGTTAATGACAGCGTTCTATTTTCGGCAACAGGGGCATAATCAATCGGGGGATAAAACCTTTGAATTTACCCATAAAAGTTTTGGTGAATATCTCACGGCTAGACGAATTGTTAGAGAAGTGAAATCTATTCATCATAAACTACAAGATGCCCGTGATAATTATGATGAAGATTGGAATGAACAAAAAGCTTTAGAACGTTGGGCGTTAGTTTGTGGGCCGTCTGCCATGGATGAATATTTATTTAACTTTGTTTTAGATGAAATGCGTCTACAAAATCCGAATCTTCTTGTTAAGTGGCAAAAGACACTTTGTGATTTAATTTCTTTTATGTTAAAGCGCGGAATGCCGATGGAGAAGTTAACCCATTTAAGCACCTTTCAACAGAAAAATATTCAAGCCCGGAATGCAGAAGAAGCATTATTAGTTGTGCTGAATAGTTGCGCTCGTTTAACTAAAAAACTTTCAGATATTAACTTTCCTGATAAAGCATCTTTTGGGACTTGGATTTCTAGATTGCAAGGGCAGCGATTAGGTGAAGTATTTTGCTTGAATTATTTAAGTTTTTTAGACTTATCTCAATGCGTATTGGACATGAGAGATTTTTTCAGGGCAAATCTGGCGGGGGCAAATCTTGAAGAGGCAAATCTTTGGAGGGCAAATCTTCAGGGGGCAAATCTTGAGGGGGTAAATCTTGGGAAGGCAAGACTTGAGGGGGCAAATCTTGATAAGGCAGATCTTGAGAGGGCAGATCTTCGGAAGGCAAAACTTGAGGGGGCAAATCTGGCGGGGGCAAATCTTCAGGAGCCACAAC
>JBARXJ010000065.1:0-77163 GCA_049647265.1 Microcoleaceae cyanobacterium | reverse complement strand
GGTCACGGGCAGATTACCCGTTGATAGGTGCTAGGTGGAAGTGCAGCAATGTATGTAGCCAAGGCACACTAATAGACCGAGGGCTTGACCTTCTCTTTGACTCGACTCTATGCAGTCTTCAATGTTTTTATCTTTTACTATTAAAAGCACCGATTCTGAGCTTATTTAATACTTAGAATCGGTGCTTTTAGTTTTAATTATTTCGATTTTAAAACTAAATCACGCCTCACGTTGATCGAGTTCGGTATTTAAGTAATGTTTGAGGTGTTCAGATAATCCTGAATTTTGTCCAAATTGAGTGTTTTGAAGAATGGCTTGCTGTATATTGCTACCAAATAGATTAGCACCTTGAAGATTAGTGTTGGATAAATTTGTTTGATTCAGTAAAGTGTGACGAATACAAGCAGCTTGCAAATTCGCTCCACTTAAGTCTGCATCTTTCAAGTTAGCTCGAGTTAAATCACAATGACTGAATTCTGCATCCATAAAGTTCGCTTTGACTAAATTGGCTCGACGTAATAAGGCATTGTTCAGATTAACAGCAATACCCTCTACTTGACTCAGATTAGATTGATTGAGATTAGCTCGAGCTAAATTGCATCCTTTCAACTCAGCGTAACTCAAGTTGGCACGATATAAGTTACAACCACTCAAATTAGCTTGGTAAAGATGAGTTTGACTCAGGTTAACTTCTCTCAAATCTGCACCATGAAGATTGGCTTTTTCTAAGTTAGCATTTTGAAGATTCGCTCCTCTTAAACAAGCCTGACTTAAATCGGCTCCGCTTAAATCAACGTTTGTTAAATCAGCATATTCGAGATTCGCCCCTGACAGGTTAGCATTTCTTAAGTCAGCTTCTTTTAGACAAGCAGCCATTAGATTAGCCTGAGTGAGACTCGCTTGAGATAAATTAGTATAACTAAGCTGAGCACTCGTTAAACTTGCTTTCGTTAAATTTGCTTTTTGTAAATTCGCTCGGTGCAAATTCGCCTTAACCAAGCAGGCTTCACTAAGATTTGCAGAAGACAAATTAGCAATGAGTAAGCAGGCTTCATTTAAAACACTCTGACTCAGATTTGCCTCACTTAAATTTGCCATTCGTAAATCAACTTGAATTAGTTCTCGTCCCTGTAAGTTGGTTTTTCGTAAATCTGCACCTCTTAAGTCTTGATTATTAAAATTTGCAGTTTTGAGATTTGCTTGTCTTAAATCCGGGCCTTTAAGTTGACAAAAGAGGCGATAAGAATCTATGTTTTGCTCAGTATAAGTTTCTTGAGGCTGAACTTTGACTAAATGAAATTGAACATTGGTTGTAAATAGCGTAAAGACGAGATTAAAAACCTCTAAAAATTGAATAAACTTGTGACACTTATCTTGTGGTAAGCCTTGATAATAATGGATTAGATTGGCAATTTTTTGCTCTAGATAGCTTTGATTTAAACGGCTAATTAAAATTAACTTAAGTAGTAACAAAACCAAAGTTAAGTAGTTTCCTTGAGAAACTAATACACAAAAGCAATTTGAAGGTGACTGACTATTTTCAGTTGTCAAAATTTGTATAAGTTGTTGACAAACTTTTGAAATCAGTGATTTATCAACCAATGGCTGAGGATGAACAGATTCTAGCTTATCTAACTTTTGACAAAATTTATCTCGAATATAAGGAACCGGATGCTGTCTTTCTGATAAGAGGCCGAGATAGTTTAATAGTGCTGTTTTGAAAGTGAAATACTCTAAGTTTTTAGTTTGTTCTAGGAATAACTTTGCTAAGTTGTCATAACTCATCATTTTTTGAGTTGACAGCGTTTTTTTAATCAGAGTAATCACCTCTTGACCGAGTTGGGTGGGATTTGATTGTGATTCTGATGATGAGGTCGGACAGTCTGAACGAGTCACATACATCGCCAAATCAAATTTATATTTTTCCTTGATATCTTGAGCAAGTTGAAGTGCTGCTTTTCTTTGATCTTGAGATATATCTGGGTCAAGCGCTGATGGTGTTAGTAAATAAGATTCGTAACGATGCGTCCAACTTTGTGTATGGCTTAAAGCAAAATGCCGAATCTTTTGATAGTCTTGAGTTTGAGTAAAGTTACGAACCCATTTTCGTAAACACTTAAGATTCGGTGAGAGATGATGATAATATTTTGTAGCTTGAAGAGAATTTTCTACTGTTTGAATTAAGTTGTGGTTTGCCGTACAATTTCGATCTATATTCCAATTATTAATTAAAATATAGAAACACCGTTTTAAAGTGGATTGAAATAACTCTTCTTTTTTTTCAACTAGTATCCGATTTAATGCTTGAATGTTATCAGGACTGTGATTAGAAGACAATTCAAGGAAGAGCTGTTCAAATTCTTTAATGACTTTTTCTGAATCCCACTGATTGACAATATCAATAAAAAAATTATAAATAATTCTTTGACAAAATTGACTATTGAGTACTGTATACTTTTTCGTGGTACTGACTTCAGAAGAAACTAATGAACTAAACATACGTATTGCACCCTTTGTTGAACTCAAATCTATTTTACTTCAGCCTTTTAAAAATCCACCCCTTCTTTTCAATTTGCAATCCTTCTGATTTATCTAACTTGATAAAAAATGAAATTATAAGTTTCATAAATTAGAAGAAATTACAGAGATTCAGTTTTATTGATCAAAAACGTTTCAGTGTAATTACTGAAATAAACGTATTCAAGAAATTGAAGAAGCAACTAGAGTCAGTATGTGAAGCTATTTAAGTTTATCTAATCATTAACAGTTAACTTCCGTCACAGTTAAATTTGCACTCTCGTGTTTGATTAGATGGATGTAGCTAAACTCATACTCATCAGGCGTTACCCTGTCAATCTCAACGCTGTATACTTCATATAGTTCTCACTATCGAGAACTTATGCAAAAAATAAAACAACCCCAGTGTGATCCTGAAGTGGGAGTCTCAATAGCGCTGATTTTGCAATAAATTTTCTGTCATTTTTGCCAATTGGTCTAAATTCGATTCTAATTCTTCGGCCCGTTTCTGATAAGATAGCTTTCGTTGTAATGCCGCTCGGGCTAAATCTTCTCGATCTTTCTTCAATGCAGCAATGGCCACTTTTTGCCAACTGTCGATTTCTGTGAGTGCGGCTTTATATTGAGGGTGAACATCATCCCAGGCGACACGAATATCTGCTAAAGCTTCATCTAATAGTTGCGGTAAACGATCTGTATCGGCATCATCTATCGCGTCTCGTAACGGTTGATTAAGTTGATCGACATTGATCCGACTCAGCATCGGCACAAAATCCCGAATTTGACGGCTATCACTCACCCCCGTCACGCACCAGGTGGCAAAATGTTCACAGTTATTAAACAATAAATTATACTGTCGTTCTCCTAGACGGCTTTCTGCCCGTTGAATGGTGCTCTCTGGAATATAACGAACCGGATATTGTCGGACATAAACTGGGTTACTGCGGGAAAATGTCGCCACAGAAGTTCGTTCTATCGTTTCGCTGGGTTTACGATAATGAATCACGCTACCATCTCCACAGTCAATACCGTGGTGTTCGTACACCCCCTCAATATTGAAAAATTCCCGGTAAACGTAAATTTGATCTCCTCTTGCCATGATTGAGATGCAATCAACACCAGTGCTTGCCATCATTAGTTTAACGCCTGCTCTGAGTAATTGACACTCAGTTGTTGACAATGATGAGTCTGCTTCCCGATTGCCTGGTTAATTCTGTTCTCGACGCAAACCGCTACAGATGGCTGTAGCAAAACTTGCTAAACTTTGATTTAAACAGCAACAATTAATCCCTCCTATTCCATGACGGATGATTTTGAACGCCCTTTAACCGACTCTGAAATAGAATTTCAACCAATAGATCAATCTTTTCAGGTTTCTTTGACTGATAAGATAGCTCAAATTAGCCACAGTTTACGCCCTGGACAGAAACAAATGGCCGATTGGACAGGGGGGCCATTAGCGGTTTCAGCCGTACCTGGGGCGGGAAAATCAACTGGAATGGCATCATCTGCGGCGATTACTATTGCGCGCCATCGGTTACACGCCCGTCATCAACTCATTGTTGTCACATTTACTCGCTCGGCTGCGGCAAATATTCGGGCGAAAATTATTCAAGAATTAAATTATTTAAACTTACCTTTAAATGGATTTGAAGTTCATACCTTGCATGGTTTAGCTTTATCAATTGCTACTCGTCATCGTGAATTATCGGGATTAGATTTAGAGAACTCCACATTAATTTTACCGACTCCAAGTAGTCGGATTACCCGAACTTGTGTAGAACGTTGGATTAACGAAAATTCACAACTATATCAACGATTGATTGAAGGCTGTCAGTTTGATGGGGAAGAAGCAGAACGGTTACGTCGGCAGTCCGTTTTACGTACAGAAGTGTTACCGAGTTTGGCTTGGAAAGTGATCCAAGAAGCAAAAAGTTCGGGATTAAAACCTGATGATTTAGAAGATTTAGCGGCAGAAATTCCGGATGAATATGAAACCTTAAAAATAGCGGCGGGGTTGTATGACAGTTATCAGCAACTCTTACAAGAACAAAATTTAATTGATTATGATGAGATGATTTTGGCAGCTTTGCGAGTTCTAGATTATCCTCAAGTTCGGCAGTTTTGGCAAGAACAAGTTTTTGCTGTGTTTGAAGATGAAGCCCAAGATTCGACACCGTTGCAAGCCCAATTATTACAAATATTAGCAGCCAATACTTCGGATGAAAATCATTCTTCTAATTTACCGATCTATCAACGAAAAACTAATTTAGACTGTTTAAATTTAATTCGAGTCGGCGATCCTAATCAAGCCATTAATTCGACATTTACTCCCGCCGATCCGGTTGATTTTAGAGAATTTTGTTATCAGTCTCAACAATTAGATAGACTGGCAACGATGAATCAATCTGGGCGGAGTTCTCCGATTATTATTGAAGCCGCAAACTATGTTTTAGAATGGGTAAATCAATCTAAATTAGCGGGCAAAGAACAACCTTTTGAACCTCAAACCATTCATCTAGTCGGTAAAAATGATCCTCAAGCCAATGCCAATCCAGCAGCTACTGGCTTAGGTTTAGAACTCTATGAACCGGGTGATATTTCTCATACCGTTGAGTTGATGATGAATCGGGTGATTGATTTATACGAAAAACATCCAGAGGGAAAATTTGCAATTTTAGTCCGGGAAAATAAACAAGGAGAATTCATTAGTCATTTTATTAGAAATCATCAAAATAATGGGATTAAAGCTGATTTAGACCGCCATCCCTTAAAAATTTATGATGCATCTCAAACAGCCCGTAACTCTCAAATTCCAGCAGAAATTATGAGTTTATTTCAATTTATTGATCGACCTCATTCTCCGGACTATTTAAAAGCCAGTTTAAAAGTATTTAGCGATCGCCATCTGATCTCTAAACAAGATTTTAATGCTATTACGACTTATCCAGAACAATTTCTCTATCCAACGCCACTGTATGCGACTCAATCGGTTGAAACTCATAAAATTCGTGCTTTATGTCGTAGCTTACTGGCGGCTAAATTAGAACTGCCGCTTTATCAACTGATTTCTTTTTTTGCATTAACTTTAAACTATGAACAAAGTGAACTAGCCACTGCTGATAAATTAGCAGAAAGAATCATTAAACAAACCGCAGGCAATCAAACAATGCCAGCTATTTTAAATGTTTTGAATGAAATTGTTAGTTCCGAACGATTTGAAGCTGTTGCCATTGAACCTGATAGTGTTGGAGAAGGGTTATTGACTCGTCCGGGACAGCTTACGATTATTACGATGCATAAAGCCAAAGGATTAGATTGGGATTATGTATTTTTACCCTTTTTACACGCCCAAACCATTCCTGGACAATTAAGAGTTTTATTACAAAGTCGATTCTTAGGAGATTTTAACCTAGCAGAAATTGCGCGGGCAGAAATTCGAGCGTATTTACATCATAAACCTTTACCCACTATTGCAACAGCTTGGGAACAGGCAAAAGACCTCAAAATAGCAGAAGAATATCGTTTATTATACGTTGCCATGACGCGGGCAAAACAACTATTATGGATGTCTGCTGCTCGTTTAGCACCCTTCAATTGGAATAAACCCGAAAAATTACAAGAACGTCCTCCTTCTCCTGTGTTGCCTGCATTAAAGCGTAAGTTTCCTCAACATTCTTGTCAAATTTGAGAATAAAAACAAAAAAATAATAATACAAAAAAACCGGACTATAAATTAATCCGGTTCAGAAGAGACTAAAGCGATTTAAAGATTACATCGCCCGTTGAGTTAACTGAGTTAAAACTTTATTAGAACGTTCAACAAATGCTGTCATTCCTTGAGCATCAAATCCTTTTTGTGCCATCAGCGCTAAATCGTAAACATGATGACAAATTTGATGTGCTAGTTCCGCAGAAGGAGAGGTCCCACTACCTTGAATAATGCTACCTTGACTTAAACTGGTTAAGTTTTGAATCAGAGGATGAGCAATATTAACAAGTAAAACATGCTCTTCGGGAAATTCAGCTTTCTGCTGTTGTAAGACAGCGGTCATGTCTTGTATCCGCCGCATTGCTTCCGGTAATAAGACCATAGCAGGAGGTGTATTTTCAGATTTCAAAGACTCAGTACGAACCGTAATTTTAGGGTTATTTAATGTCTGCTCAAACAACTCCTTCACTTGTTCGCTACGGGTTTTATTGGTATTGGGATCGACAATTTCACTGTCTTGTTCTTTATCAATTAAAGTATCATCCAATTCGGAGTCAACCCGTGAGAATTTCACCTCAGAAAACTCTCTTTCGAGGAAACTAATAAAGTGAGTATCAATGAAAGAGTCGAGGAATAAGACTTCTAAACCTTGGCTTTTATGCAACTCTACATAAGTGGCTTGCGCCGCCTCATCATTGCAGTAAAATACTCGGTTTTCATGACGTTCTTTATTCCGTTCCAAGTATTCATTTAGGGTAGTATAATAGTACCCTTTGTCATCAATACTAAGACTTTTTTCAGAATCTACTTCTTGCCAAGCATCCCCTTCTTCTGTTTGAACTTCGACGGCTGGGGTTTCGTTATTTTCTTCGGGTTTATAAGTGGTACGGAAGACTAGGATATCTTCAACTTGCTGTTTGAACTTCTCATCATTTAGAGAACCAAATTTAACAAATGTACCGATATCTTGCCAGCAACGGATGTATTCTTTCGGGTTTTCGTTGTATAATTCCTTGAGGCGACCTGCCACTTTTTTGGCGACATAATCGGCAATTTTACGAACCGTACGATTCGTAAGTAGGGCGCTACGAGAGATATTTAAAGGAATATCACTACTATCAATAACCCCCCGTAATGGCATTAAAAACTTGGGGATTATTTCTTCACAATGATCGCTAACAAAAACCTGATTAGAAAATAGTTTAATATTGCCTTGGCTAACATCCACATCAGGCTTTAATTTAGGGAAATAAAGAATTCCATTCACCACAAAGGGATAGTCTGTATTCAGGTGAACCCACAGTAACGGATCTTCTTGAAAAGGATAGAGATAACGGTATAATTCTAGATAATCATCATCCGTTAAGTTGCTGGGAGACTCTCTCCAAGGCGCAGTTTGACGGTTGAGGACTTCCTCACCCATTTTAATAGAAACGGGCATAAAATCGCAGTAAGTTTTGACTAACTGCCGAATCCGGGACTCTTCGAGGTACTCTTTTTCCTCTTCCATTAAGGTGAGTGTAATGGTAGTACCTCGTTCAGTTCGGGCAGAGTCTTCTAATTGAAATTGAGGAGAACCATCACAACTCCAATGAACTGCTTGCGCCCCTTCTTTATAGGATAAAGTATCAATTTCTACCTGTGTTGCCACCATGAAAGAGGAATAAAATCCTAATCCAAAATGACCAATAATACCATCATCATCATTGGATTTATACTTTTCAATAAATTCTTCAGCACTGGAAAAAGCAACTTGATTAATATATTTTTTAACCTCTTCATCCGTCATACCGATGCCGTTATCGGTAATGGACAGGGTGTTATTCTCTTGATCAATTGAAATTGTAATTTCAGGTTCGCCAACTTCTCCAGAATATTCGCCAGAGCGGGCGACCATACTCATCTTAGAAATGGCATCAACGGCATTAGAAACGAGTTCCCGAAAGAAGACTTCATGATCGGTGTAGAGGGACTTCTTGATAATCGGGAAAATATTCTCGGTATGTATCGTGATCGTTCCTTGTTCAAGTACGGTCATAGGTTATACTACTTTAATAGATTATCACTCTATGATTGTGTGCGATCGCCACCCCTTTCGGTGAATGGGATCACCGTCAAAAGTTTATTCGGATATCCGTATCTTCAGTGATAGTCCAATTTTTCGAGAATTATTTTTAATTCGGAATTAAGTAACTCAACTGTGTCTGGCTGTAATTTTCGTTGATGATCTCCAGGTGTTACTTGGCGTTTGTGAGCATAAATATTTTCTTTTTTTACATTTAAGCTGGCTTGCTTCTTAATCTCTTGAATGAGATTTGGATCAACTTCAATTAATAAAAAATCAACTAAATGATCTAGCCAATTTTCAAACTCACTCACCATCTGTTCATATTTTAAAAATAAAATATTAGGTTCTCCTAAGAGGTTTTCGGTATATTGAGTATAACGGTTTTTGTAAACAGGTAGATTAGCAATGACAAATTCATCTAAGGTTTGACTCAATGCTTTTGTTCTCCACTCTGGCTGTTTTCCCAGTAAATAACTGGGTTTTTCATGACTATAAGCATGGGAAAAATACAAAGAGGTTAAAACATCTCTAGGATCTCTTAACATCAGAATAATTTGATACTTTTCTAAATTAGGAATGGGTTGAAACTCTCGAAAAGATCCATAAAAATATCCGTAGGGTTTAAATGCTTTTTCAGCTTTCTTAGAATCAGCTAAAATCTCTTGTATTGATCGTCCGTCTTGCCATAAGTATCTGGCAAAATCAATCGGAATGATGCCAGCATCACTGATAATTTTTCTCAGAATTCCATTCACATAAACAGAAGCACATTTATGAGCTGTAAAAAATAAGATGCTTTTATCATGACTATTTTGAGGAGTATCTTTATCCGCTAATCTTAAAATTTCGGGTTGAAATTGTCTATTCAAATTCCTCTTATGGATTAAGTAACTAATGGGATAAAAGGCTTTAAGTTTAGTTAGAATAAAGTTCTTCATAATTTTAAGTTAAAATAGAGTTAATTTCTGCTTTTTTGAGATTTGATAAAACGTACTGTTGCTGTTCTTCTGTAAACATTTGATGAAACTTATTAGAATTAGAAGATTGGATTTGAGAACAGTTTACACTTCTCCCCGCAGCATCTAAAATTAAGGATTGAGACGCACTCGCATAATTTTGTATCATTTCAGGATGATAACTCAGTTCTAAAAAATCACAAATATTTTTTAAAATAGTATCTGTACTTTCTAGTAATTCTTCATAACTGACTAAAAGATGATTGGGATGATTAGCATATTTTTTGCTAGTATAAACTGCTCTATTCCACCAGTCAATACATTTATCAACTTCCCAAACACCATCCCAATACTGAGGATATTTATGAGTTGCTTCATATAAAGAAGCTACAACATCTTCGCCTTTACGAATTAAATGAATAATTTTAGATTGAGAAAAATGAGTGATAATATGCTCTAAGAAAAAAATATGTTGAGGTGTTTTTTCCAAAACAATACTTTTTCCTTGTTCAGATGCTAAACGTGATAAAATTTCAAAAAACCGCTGAGCATATAATGTTCTAAATGGTAGTTGAGGCAAATATTGTAGTAGTTCTGGACGCTTAAGATAATCTCTAAAGTAAGTTTCTAACCAAGGCTTTAACTGAGAAGAAATCATACCTAGTTTACGCCTTTTAGACTGTTCTGCTGGAGGTAAACATTGAAAAAATTTTGATTCTGTAAAAGATGCAATCTGAGGATGAGCAGATAAAAGGCTTTGGAGTAAAGTAGTGCCAGAGCGCGGACATCCCAGAAGAAAGATAGGAACAGTTGACTTGAATCTCATGTGAACTATGTTAAGATTGAACTAGCGTAAGGGTTAGATGAGAATGTCATTAATTTCTATTATTATTCCCGTTTATAATGGAGAAAAAACCATTCAGGAAACAATTTTTTCCATTTTAAATCAAACGTATCAACACTTTGAAATTATTATTATTAATGATGGTTCCACCGATTCTACTTTAGAAGTTATTTCTAGTATACCCAATCCTCAGATAAAAGTTTTCTCTTATCCCAATAGCGGAGTTTCTGCCAGTCGTAACCGTGGAATTGCATTAGCTTCTGGTGAATATATTTCCTTTATTGATGCCGATGATTTATGGACTCCAGATAAACTAGAAGCGCAGTTAAATGCCTTACAAAAACATCCTCAAGCCGCAGTAGCTTATAGTTGGACAGATTGGATCGATGAGTCCGGTCAAGTGATTTCTAGTGGCGGTCATCATCAGTTTTCAGGTGATGTTTATAAACATCTTTTTTTAGGGGATTTTGTTGAAGGGGGGTCAAATGTATTAATTCGTAAATCAGCATTAGATAAAGTTGGTGTTTTTGATGAAAGTATTAATTTTTCAGAAGATTGGGAATTGTGGTTACGACTCGCAGCACAATATCAATATATAGTTATTCCTCGGACTCAAATTTTATATCGAATTTCTCATCAGTCGGCTTCTTTTAATGTGTTACAAATGGAAAAATCTAGTTTACAAGTGATTCAAAAAGCTATTGATAATTCTCCTCAACCCATTGAATTTCTACAATCTCAGTGTTTAGCCAATCGTTATAAATATCTAATTTGTAAAACTTTAGATAGTTATCCCATGCGAAAAAATGGCTTGATTGCTATTCGATTTCTTTGGAATATTCTATATAATGATCCTAAAGTAATTAAGAGTCGAGTATTTTGGAAAATTTTACTAAAAATTGCTGTGGTTATGATTTTACCGCCACAAAAATCGAAACAATTATTTGAGAAAGTGAGTAAACCTTTTGATATTCAAACTTTATTAATGCAAATCAAACTCAATCCCAGTTTACCGTAAGCTTGCTTTTTGTAAGATAGCTGCTGTAAATTCTGGAGGAACTTTATTTTCTTCCAAATAAACTTTAATATCATCGTAATATTTTTCTGAAGCCTGAGGATTAGTAAAAATAAGTTGACGGACTTCTCGATAAAAATATCCTAAATATTTTTTTAAACTTACTTTTTTACCATGATGGATGACATGAACCATATGCCAAATATTATAATTAGTTTTCAAACTGAGTAAACCCTTGATCAGTTTCCATCTTTTACCCCATTTAGGTTCTAATTGCCATTGGTATAACAGAGGCATATAGCGAATAAAATCCTGTACAGTATAACTGGTTGTCGCACTAATATATTTCGATATAATTACTTTAATTCCCGCCTGTTTCGCACGCTTACTATAGTCAAAATCTCCGCCATAATGTCTAAATTTATCATCATCTGGAAATCCTAAACACTGAATTACTTTGTTAGGAATTAAGATAATATTCCCATTTAATGTATCCACTTCAATCTGATTTTGATCGTTAAACACAGATAGAACTCGAATTAACTGATTATTAATATATCCCCCAAAAACCATCCATTCAGGATGATCTTGTGCTGTTACAATTCCCCCTGTTAACACTTCAGATGTATTCGCTTCTTGACAGAGTAAAGCCAGATTAGTTAAAAAGTTATCGGATAAAATGATATCATCGTTTAACCATAAAATATAATCTGGATTATCCCGTTCTAAAGCAAACTTCATCCCTTTAACAATTGCACCCGTCCACCATAATGAGCCATCTCCTTTGATTAATTGTACCTCAGGAAACTCTTGACAAATCATCTCTGGCGTGCAATCTGTTGAGCCATCATCGACAACAAATACAGAGATTTTAAGCTGATTAGAAACAGTAGGAATTTTAGTTTTTAACTGTTGTAAAATATTCTGAGTTAAACTTTTTCGGTTCCGAACGGGAATAATAATAGAGATTGTTATCATAGCTTTAGCGACATCTATCTAATACAGTGTTGTATCTGAGGAATTAACCATGAGTTCATTAATTTCTGTTATTATACCCGTCTACAATGGAGAAACAACCATCTGCGAAACAATTCAATCTGTCCTCAATCAAACTTACTCAAATTTTGAGTTATTAATTATTAATGATGGTTCGACGGATAATACATTAGAGATGATTTCTAGCTTTGAAGACTCCAGAATTCAAGTGTTTTCCTATGAAAATGCCGGACAGGGTGCGAGTCGAAACCGAGGACTGAAGCAGGCTAAAGGAGAATATGTTTCATTTATCGATGCGGATGATTTGTGGACAGTAGAAAAGTTAGAAGATCAAATCACCGCATTGCAACAATATCCTGAAGCGGCTGTTGCTTATAGTTGGACAGATTATGTGACTGAATTAGGAGAATTTATTAGCCATGCGCCTCAACGTTTGTATCAAGGCAATGTGTATGCAAGGTTATTATTATCCGACTTTATTGGGAGTGGATCTAATGTTTTAATTCGTAAGTCTGCTATTTTAGAATTAAATGGATTTGATCAATCTCTTCCCCCGGCTGAAGACTGGGATATGTGGCTACGTTTAGCCGCGCGATATCCGTTTACAGTGGTGCCTAAACCTCAAATTTTATACCGGGTTTCTCCTCATTCTTCCTCTTTTAATGTACTGAAAATGGAAGCAGCAAGTTTACGAGTAATTGAGCGCGCTATTACTCAATCTCCTCAACCTATTAATCATTTAAAATCCATTTGTTTAGCAAACCGTTATAAATATTTAACTTGGAAAACCTTAGAAGGAATACCGACTCAAAAAAATAGTTTAATCGCGGCTCGTTTTCTCTTTTCGGGTGTTCGATATGATGCTTCTCTTTTACAAACTCGAACTTTTATAAAAGCGTTATTAAAAATAATAATAACAGGTCTTTTCCCGGCTGCAATCAATCAAAATATCCTGAATAAATTAGGAAAATTTTCAGACATTACTACGATTTTGGGTTATATTCAAATCGAACCACCTGCGATTAAAGAGTTAAACTAAATTGGCAATTAATGTTTTAACTGTTTTACAAGCCACCTCCCAGTTTAAGCGAGATTGATATTCATGATAAGCAGAATGCGCTAAAGCTTGATAAGCTTCAAAGTGATTCATATGATATGTAATGTAATCACAATAATCTGAGATATTAGCGGTGGGAGAAAACGTTTTACCATTGATATTATCATGAATAACACTACTTAATCCTCCTACATTTGTGGTTAAGCAGGGAACACCAAAAGAGTTGGCTTCACATAATACATGACCATAAGTTTCAGCCATGGAAGGAAGAATTAAAAAGTGCGAACTTGAAAGCAGTTGAGTTAACTTTTCTTTTCCTTCCTTTGCAAATTTATTAATGTATCCTATAACTTTAACAAAATCTGGTAAAGGTGAAGCGATATTAGGTTGACATCCTACTATAAACAGCTCAGTTTTTAAGCCTTGTTGATTGAGTTTTTCTACGACTTTTAAAGCAGTATGTCCTCCTTTTCTCCACCATTCTACACCAATAAAAAGTAATCGACAGATTGTTGAACTTCTTGATTGAATTTGATGTTCAATCTCTTCTGTACTTTGATCATTTGCTAAGTTCGCGCCAAAGGAGACAACTTTAACTTTGTCTGGATTTAGTTGATAGTCTTTAATGGCATATTTAGCAGCCCATTCTGATGTATAAATTGCTAAATTACATTTATCTAAAGCTGCTTTTTCAAGTTGATAGATATTTTGCAGCGTTTCTTGGCATAAATTACTTAAATAAGGATAAAAATTAATTAAGGCAGATAGGGGGGCATCTGTCCATAAAACCATTGGTTTTTGACAGTTTAATTGGGAAATAGAAACAACATTTTCTGGGCATAAAATAACATCGTAATCAATTTTAGCGAGTTGCTGCTGAACTTGTTTTCCATAATCTTTAACAATTAAAGGTTCAGCCCAGCGATAATAATCTTTATGATGAAAACGCTTATAAAACTCCCATTTTGCTCGAGTTTTTAAAGAAATTTTCTTTTTTAAACCGCCAACATATTCTATATCAACAGACTGGCTTTCTAAGGTTTTTGCAATTGTATATCCAGCTTGACATAAACCCAGTTGTGTTGTCGGCCATTTGTGTTGATTTAGGACATCATAAACGGTAACGTAAGCAATTTTCATGATGATTTCCCCATTAAACTCATCCATACAATAAAGGGACTTAAAAACCGACCGATACGAGATTGATATTCACAAGCTTGACCAATGTCTTGATGGAAATTTTTAGAGTTTTTTAATTTATAGCTGACTAATTTATAGCCATCAGAAACTAGATATAATCCTGTAAAAAGCGGAGCAAAGTAACGCTGTAATTTTGTCATTCTAGCTAAGCGTAAAGCATGATTAGAATACCCAGAAGTGCGGGATATTTTAAGTAGATATTCCGGCTTTAATCGATGACTCGGAATATGATGCCATATTTCCATCTTCGGATTATGCCAGACTTCCCAGTCACTATTTTGAATATAATACATTACTTCTAAATCTTCACAAGCCCCTAATAAAGTTTGATGTTTTTCATCTCGTCCTTGCAATAGTAAGTTGGTAGGAACAGCCTCTCGCCAAGCTGTTTTACGAATGACACTACCTGGGGCTACAGGAATCTTTCGAGGTTTAGCAGAACGGGCATAACAAAACGGTTTATCACCTCGATTATGAATGGCTAATAATAGTTTAACTTGGTCAAAATAGGGGGGTGGAGGTTGATCGAGTTTGGCATGAATATTACCACCATATGCGCCGACCTTTGGATTTTCTTGACTGAATTGATAAACTTCATAGACCCAATTTTTATTAGGAAGATTGTCATCATCTAAAAAAGCCACTAATTCACTTTTGGCTTCTTTAATCGCTCGTTTTCTGGCATAGGTTGTGCCTTGTTGAGGCTCAAAAATATATCGAATTTTACTATTATTTTGCCAGTTTTGAGTAAATTTATCGATAATCTTAGCGGTTTGATCGGTACTATTGTTATCAACGACTAATATTTCCCAATTAACAGCTTCTGTATGTACTTGCTGCTGTAAATACTCAAGTACTTCAGGAACTCGATTTTCACCGTTATAGGTGCAAATAGCAACAGTTAAATCCACAGTTTATTCTTGAATAAAGTGATTGAGTTAAAGTTATCGTGTTTGTAGTGGTTGACGTAACATAGAAGTCATCGGTACACGCGGAAAGCGCTCGGCTGTGCAAAATCTGAGGTCACCTCAGATTTGTACCGAGCCGGATTTTACATCCGGTGCCTGCGATGACTGCCTTCCGCAGTCCAAAAGAAAAAAGGACTTTTCAAACAAGACCAGTATAACTCCAATTCACAAGCGGCTACTAAATCAGTTTTTAGACTAGTTCGATACTTAATTAAATGACGAATAATTTTCCGTAAATCATTTAATAAATAAGCCACTAATGCAAGCGGCTTTTGCCACGTTGATACACTCAACATTCGAGTCCGATACCGACTTAACCCAATGCCTCGACATAATCCCATGAGATAGCCCCGTTCCAAACGCTGGCGAGGTATACAATGATACACAACCATAGCCGGATTATACCAAATTTGCCAACCGGCATTTTGGATGTGTAGCAACGCCTCAAACTCTTCACTAGCCAGCATTTGACCCCCCACACGACCAATGAGAACTAGCCGCGCTGGCACATGGGTTAACCAAGCCTGCCGACGCACCACCAACCCGGCACCCGGCGGTAATAACTTTTTCTGAGGTTCGTAGTATCGGGGTTCTGACCCTCGGTCTGTCAATGCTAATAACGGCGCAATCCGTTCAAAATTCTCAGGGGGACTGACCTCAAATTCTCCTAAAATTCGACTGCCGTAAGCCCCGGCTTGGGGATGGGTTTGACCAAACTGATAAGCCGCAACTAGCCATTCTGGAGCAGGGCGGTTATCATCATCTAAGAAGCCTACAAATTCTCCCTTGGCTTCGTTAATAGCCCGTTGACGAGCAAATGCTAAACCTTGTTCCGGTTCAAAATAGTATTTTAACTCGACCCCTGCTATCCAATTTTGTTGATATTGTTGTACCAATTTAGCAGTATTGTCGCTGCTATTATTGTCTATCACAATAACTTCCCAAGATACATCTTCTAATTGAGTTTGCAATCGCAACTTTTCCAATAATCCTGATAATCGTTGTGCGCCATTATAAGTGGGAATTGCAACAGTAAAATCTACCATAGTCAATAATACAGTAATCCAGAGTTAGAGTAAAAATGATACAATTGATCTAAGCTTTATATTTAATTCTAATATAGCTTACTGATGGAAAACTGCCAGTCCTTTCATTCATATCGGTAACGGATAGATTATAGGATTGGACTAATTTTTGTATGATTTTTTCAGGGTGATAGGCTGTTTGAAGCGGTGCAGAGAGAAACCAAAAGCCGCTTGCATTTCCTGGGGAAGACACTACATTGGTGAGAAATTACGGTTCAACTTTCTTTTACGATTAGAATCACTTCTAAATTCTTAAACTCCATGGAGACTCCCTATGGCTTTAATTTCTGTTATCATCCCTGTTTATAATGCACAAAAAACCATTCAAGCCACTATTGAATCCGTCTTACAGCAAACATTTCCTGATTTTGAACTAATTATTATCAATGATGGTTCAACCGATCAAACTGATTCAATACTTCGTCAATATACTGACTCTCGTATATCGATTTATACGAATTCTCGTCAAGGGGCTGCGGTGAGTCGGAATCAAGGATTTCAACAGTCTAACGGCGAATATATTGCTTTTTTAGATGCAGATGATTTATGGACTGTAGATAAATTAGAATCCCAACTGAAGGCATTAAAAGATCATCCGGAAATGACTGTTTCTTATAGCTGGACAGACTATATTGATGAAGCTGGAAATAAACTTTATTCAGGCAGTTATTTGGCGCTCAATGGTGATATTTATTCTAAACTTTTAGTGCGTAATTTTTTAGAAAATGGTTCAAATCCAATGATTAAGCGTCAAGCTTTGATTGATATTGGTGGATTTGATGAATCTTTAGAAGGGGGTCAAGATTGGGATCTTTATCTGAGGCTAGCGGCAAAATATCAATTTATTGCAGTTCCCACAGTACAGATTTATTACCGTGTTTCCAGCGGCTCAATTTCCTCTAATTTATCCCGTCAAGAACAGCAAGTCTTAAAGGTTATGGAACGTAATTATGCTCAATCAAATGCTGAAATACAACCTTTAAAATCTTATAGCCTGACAAACCTTTATAAGTATTTAACCTGTCGAGCCTTGGCATTGCCACCGAGTTATTCTAATGGCTTAAAAGCGTTACAGTTTTCTATAAAATATGCTTGGTATGAACCTGATAAAATTGCTCAATTTTCATTGATTTTAGTTCTATTTTTTAAAAGTTTATTTAGAAGTTTATTTCCCAATTTAGAAAAGCCAATATTAACCGTTGTGAAAAAACTAAAATACTAATGATTTAATCTTAAAAAATCTCACACTCCATTAAACGATTAGAGATCACCTCAACGTGTCGCCACCAATGACCACTTTGAACAATCCAATGACGGAATGGCAGATGTCCAACAGGCGCAGAGAGACGATACTGTAAGCTTTTCGCCGGATGTTGAGTATGATAAGTCAGCCAACCGACGCGAACGCAAAATTGACCATAATCTTCAGCAACCTCTTGATAAATTTGTGATTGAATACTAAATCCAAATCGATTTTGACTGTATTTTATCCAAAGTTGATTAATCGTTTTTAAGTCTTTACAGGGTAATTCTTGTAGATGATAATAATGCAAATATTTTTTATTTTTCAAACCTAAGGCTTGAGATAAAACCACCCAAGTTTCTTGGTCAGCAGCTTTCCATCGCCGGGACGCTAGAAGATGTTGTAATTTTGTATAATCGACTTCTCTGGCTGAGTTTAACTGATCATTTAAAGATGAGCGAGATCTGGGAAAAAATTGATTTAATAATTGTGAAAAAATAGGGGTTGATGAGGCGTTTACAGGAGTTTTAGGAGAGATGATGATAGAAGATTGAATGGCTTCAATTTCTTGTAATATTTGTTGTGCAGAAGTATAACGACGACTGAGATTCGTTTCTATCAGTTTATTCAATATTTTTGTTAATGCCTGAGAGATAATCGTATCACGAGGTAAATAATTCCGCCATACCCACCGATCTCGGGTTACATCATACAGTTCAAACGGTGATTTTCCCGTCATTAAAAATAGGCAAGTCGCCCCCAAACTATACAAATCGCTACTCCTAAATACTCTACCTCGGGATTGTTCAGGAGCCATATATTCTGGTGTGCCAATGATTGTTCCGGTTTGTAATTGTGTGACTTGAGGAGACTGTTTTGCAATACCAAAATCAATTAAAACGACTTGACTTTTATCTTCTGAATTGGAATCACGGCGCATTAAATTATCGGGTTTAATATCTCGATGAATAATCCGTTGTTCGTGGATAAATTGCAACACTGGTAAAATATCTTTTAACAGTTGCCAAATTTGTGATTCGTTAAAATAGCCTTGTGTTTGAAGTTCTTGAGATAAGGTTTTTCCAGGGATATATTCTTGTACTAAAAATAGTTGCTGATTCTGACTGAAATGCGCTAAAAGTTGAGGAATTTGGGGATGTTTTCCCAGTTCATCTAAACGAACCGCTTCTTGAGTAAATAATTGAGCCGCTTTACGAAATTGTTGGGGGGTAGAATTAGGTAAAAAGAACTGTTTAATCACACAGTCAGGAGTAGAGGGTAAATGTTCATCGACTGCTAAATAAGTTTTACCAAACCCTCCTTGACCGATTAATTTTAAGGGGCGATAACGCTGATTTAATTTCAGAGGTAAACCACAGCGTTGACAATATTGAGCAGTGCCAGAATTATAAGGATGAAAGCATTGAGGATTAAGACAGTAACTCATTGTCAATAAAAGGGT
Organism: Microcoleaceae cyanobacterium; assembly: GCA_049647265.1. Taxonomy (GTDB): domain Bacteria; phylum Cyanobacteriota; class Cyanobacteriia; order Cyanobacteriales; family Microcoleaceae; genus JAAURB01. Next base: position 58,040 of record JBARXJ010000065.1, on the reverse strand, counting down.
TAAATTAACTTAAAAAAATTAAACCTAACTTACTCTTAAATCACCCGTTCATTTCCCCCATCAATCGGAATTTGAGCGGCTGTTGTTTGAGCAAATAAATCCCCGCACATTTCTATCGCCAATTCCGCCACAGAATGACTGGAAACTTCTACTTTTAAGAGATTATTTTTCTTATATTCTTCGACTGTTAATCCGTAATGACTGGCACGAGATTGTAATATTTCTTCTGTCCACAGTCCCGTATCAAATACCCCGTTAGGATGAACAGAATTTAGCCGAATTCCTGCCTCTCCCCACTCCAACGCCGCTACTCGAATTAACTGGTTTAACGCCGCTTTAGAAGCCGAATAAGCCGCCGCACCAGGGCCAGGAGCCGGTACATTTTTAGAGCCAATAATTACCACTCGTCCAGTATTGGGAGCCATTTTTAAATAAGGAAAACTTTCTCGCATCAAGACCAAATTAGCATCTAAATTCACCGCCATTACGTTGCGCCAAGTCTCAGATGTTAAATCTTTAATTGGACAACTGCGAGGAAAAATTCCGGCATTTAAAATTAACATATCTAAGCCGCCAAACCGTCGAATACTATTTTCTATCGCAGAAGAAATTTCCTTTTCATCGGTAACATCACACATAATTCCGAGGAAATCTAAGCGAGAATTCATCTCTTCAATTTCCGGGTTAATATCCAACCCAATAACAGCCGCACCTCGGCTTAATAACGATTCGACACAAGCTTTTCCGATGCCAGAAGCCGCCCCCGTTACTAACGCAATCTCTCCGGTAAATGGGGGTTTTTGTCCACCTTTTCGTAGCTTTGCTTGTTCTAATTCCCAATATTCAACTTGAAATAAATCTTTGGCAGATAAGGCTTGATATCCGCCTAGTTGAGTCGCCGTTTCTATCACATTAATCGTATGATCGTAAATATCGGCAACAATTTGCGCGTCTTTTGCGGTTTTACCAACCGTACAAATACCAAAATCTGGATCAATAATCACTCTAGGAGCCGGATCAAGGATCGTGTGTTCAGAAGTACCATAACTGTTAAAATAATCCTGATAGGCTGCGGCGTATCCAGATACATCAGTTCCAATTAACGGAATGCGTTTGGTGCGAATCACATGATCTGGCGTGGCTGGCCCCTGCTGAGAAAGGGTTTCAATATCGGGACGTTGAGCAAAAGCAAGGGTTTTATCGGTTTGCTGTAAACTGACAATCATCGGGCATCCCGCAACTTTCGAGACTTCAGACCGAATTTGAGCTAAAAGCGGTGCAACGAGGGTTTTAGGGGCAGTTATGCTGGGGATATCATCAGTTTTTGCAGGGATATGCGCCTCCACATAATCTTCCGCCATTGCCACTAATTCAATCATCCGATCATAAGATTCTTTGGCGGTATTTCCAAAAGAAAAAATACCATGATTCATCAACACCATGCCAATGGTTTTTTCTGTGGCATCTTTACTAAAATATTCCGCACACAATCTCGCTAAATCAAAACCCGGCATAATATAGGGAATCACTACTACTTTTTCCCCATAAATTGCTTGTATTCGCTCTAATCCTTTTGCCGTATTGGTAACCGCAATAATCGCATCGGCGTGAGTATGATCGACATATTTGTAGGGTAATGTGGCGTGTAAAATCGTTTCAACCGACGGTGAAGGAGCGCTAGAACGGGTCATCTGAGTTTTTAACTCATTCACCATTTGAGAATCAGATAATTTCTCTAATTTCGCTAACTTCAACAAATGAGGCATTCTAACCGGGGAAAATCCGGCTGTTTCAATAGTCGCTAAATCCCAACCACTGCCTTTAACATAAAGAATATCTTCCGGCTCGCCGACTAAATTTGTTTCTTGTATTTTTACCGATGTATTGCCGCCGCCATGTAGCACTAAAGAAGGATCTCGTCCTAACAGTCGTGAGGTATAAACTCTTAATTCTAAATCTCCCTGATATTGGGCGGCTTCTTGGTCATTCCAGAGATTTTTCATCGGTTGAGATCTGAGTCGGGTTGCAATGCTGATTAAAATAGTACCATTTTTTCCCTGGGGGAAACTTTAGGTGCGTCCGACAGACGCACCCTACAAACTTATACTGACTTCTAACTCAGCTTGCGTTTGAGTAAACCGCCACAGCCTAAAACTCCTATTACCATCAGTCCCAAAACTGATGCGGGTTCAGCAACTGCCGTTGTGGGTGAAGATGACGATGCGGCTCCGAAAATCAAGCCAGTTCCCCCGGTAACAGTTCCCGCTAAAGTTCCAGCGCCTGTTATTGGGTTAATGAAGATTTGTTGTCGATTTTCGGTGTAACCCAATAGAGTGTCATTCTCAAAAAACAAGCCAAACACATTACCAAAACCCAATTCACCAATAAAAGTTGCTGTACCATCTTTCTGAATAGACCATAATAGATCGGTAGTATTGGGGTTGAAGTCACCAGATGTTGCAAAAAATTGCTCCTGGGTAGAATCATAAGCCAGGTCACCACTACTATTAAAACCACTAATATTACTGACTAATGATGCTGCTCCCGTTGCCAGATCGATAGTATAAAAACCATTACTTCCCGTTCCATAAAGCACGTCTGTATCATCAAACCCTAAGCTATTAAGAGAAGCTTCCGTATTACCAATGAAAGCGGTCATTTGGGTATTGAGATCAACACTGTAAAGACTACCACTGGCTACACCAAACAAATCATTTTGAGAATTGATTCCGATATCAAGAAATGGGGGAGTATCAAAAATAGGGTCAAAAGTCGCCGTTGAACTATCAATTGTTCCGATTTGCCCGCTACTTGTACTAATAAAAGATGTGGCGATCGCTGCCTCCAATGTGCCAAAAGCTAAAAGGGTTGCTCCGATTAGAGACATTGATAAGTTTTTCATCATTAGACTTTTTATCAGCAATATAAAAACTTATTTTACCTTATTACATCGGTTTTAAACACTATAAATACTTGTATATTTAAATATAAAACATTACTTTAAAATAATTGAATAATATTCAATCTCAAATACTGAGCTTTTTATTGCAATAGATTGAGGTAACATACTAAAAGTGTATATTCATCATGACTAATAAAGATTTAATATCGGGACAAATTAAAGGAATTGCCCCGACTACTTTTAGATTCAATAAGAAGCTCACACCACAATTTTTTACGATTCATTATTGTAACCATTCTTGGCTTAAAGTCGTCCAGGTTGTATCATCGACAACGCCACTGGCATCTAATGCTTTAGCTTGTTGATAAGCCATGACAGCCGACTCCGTCAAACCGCCATACACGCCATCAACCGGGCCTGGATCGTAACCTTTGGCTTGTAGACGAGTTTGTAACGTCCGCACTTTAGAACCGCGATCGCCTTTTGCTAAGACTTCGGTGAGTAAAGTTGGAGTGGGATCGGTTTCTAATGCTTTCCAGGTATCCCGCTCAACCAAACCTGTAACTTCAATGCCATTAGCCTGTTGAAAGGCAATCACAGCCGATTCTGTGCGAGGGCCAAACATACTATCGATTTCAGCATCATAAAAGCCATGAACCTGTAGACGTTGTTGCAAGCCTCGAACCTGAGCGCCTTCGGTTCCCCGTTCTATGACTCTGCGTCGGATAGGGGTTTGGCTACCTTCGTAAAACGGTTGAGAAAATAAATCAGTTTGGGGGTTACGGTTAAAAAATCCGCGCTTAGGCTGTTCAACAGGTTGAGTCTCTTGAGTGGTAAATTCCCGCCCAGACTCATCTGGAGAAACAAAGGGTTGAGAAAATGACTCCGTTTCCGACTCGCGAATTGTATATTCTGATTGAGGCTGTTCAACAGGTTGAGTCTCTTGAGTGGTAAATTCCCGCCCAGACTCTGTTGGAGAAACAAAGGGTTGAGAAAATGGCTCCGTTTCCGACTCGCGAATTGTATATTCTGATGGAGGCTGTTCAACAGGTTGAGTCTCTTGAGTGGTAAATTCTCGCCCTGACTCTGTTGGGGGAACAATGGGTTGAGAAAAGGACTCCGTTTCCGACTCGGGTGTGACAAACTCCTGTTGCAACTGTTGAAGTATGCGAGGCTGCCAGCGAGAATTTTCCGACTGAGACTGATCGGCAGACACAGTGGGTTGAGGCAATAACTCGGTTTGAGACTCCTCCAACGGAGAAACCCATTCGTTTAATTTTTGGGGATCTGTTTTATCATTGTTGCGAACATTCGCCATAGCGCGGGGAACTGTTCCCAATAGCATCAGACAAATTGAACCGAATAAAATGACTATTTTTGATTTCATCAGCGTTACCCTATTACGATATTGATTTATAGTCATACATAAAGATCTTGCTTGAATTTTAACATTGAGTTTGTAAGATGATCAGATCAATACTTTGAGCTAATCTATAGAACCACAATATGTCTTGAAGCAGTTCTGTCTGTAATGAATTGTGTTACTACAATTAACAATGGTTGAATCAAAAGTCAGGACTGAATGTTAAAAATTGTATGGCAGTGCAGGAGGACGAAAATGCAACGATAAACCAGTAGAAGTCAAACCCTACTCAAGCAAAATCAGCCCTGAAGTCTTACAATCAGTAGAGAAAAGCGCTGACATAAAAATTTAAAACCCATTATGGATACAAAAGCTTTTAGACGTTCCTTGCAACAATCAGAATCCTACCATCGCAGAGGCTTTGGACATGAAGCAGAAGTTGAAGGCGTGATGAAAACTGCTTATGACAGTCGCCTAATTCAGCAAATTCGGGAGAATAACTATACCCTAGTGCGGGGTGATGTCACCATTCGACTAGCCGAAGCATTTGGCTTTTGTTGGGGGGTTGAACGTGCGGTGGCGATGGCCTACGAAACTCGGGAACATTTCCCCACAGAGCGCATCTGGATTACCAATGAAATTATTCATAATCCTTCAGTTAACCAACATTTGCGGGATATGAATGTTGGGTTTATTCCAGTCGTCGATGGAAAAAAAGATTTTTCAGTTGTGGGTAGCGCAGAAGTGGTGATTTTACCCGCTTTTGGTGCCAGTGTGCAGGAAATGCAAATTCTTAATGATAAAGGGTGCAAAATAGTTGATACCACTTGTCCTTGGGTGTCTAAAGTTTGGAATACGGTTGAAAAGCATAAAAAAAGAGATTATACCTCAATTATTCACGGCAAATATAATCACGAAGAAACCGTCGCCACGAGTTCTTTTGCGGATAAATATTTAGTGGTTTTGAATCTCGAACAAGCCGAATATGTCGCTGATTATATTCTGAATGGCGGTTCAAAAACTGAATTTATGGCAAAGTTTGATAACGCTTATTCAGCCGGATTTGACCCCGATAAAGACTTAGAATGTATTGGAATTGCCAATCAAACCACGATGCTTAAAAGCGAAACAGAGCAAATTGGTAAATTGTTTGAACGGACGATGATGAAAAAATACGGCCCCGCTCAACTTAACGATCATTTCCAAAGTTTTAACACCATTTGTGATGCCACCCAAGAACGTCAAGATGCGATGTTAGGACTACTCGAAGAAACCTTAGATTTAATCATTGTCATCGGAGGTTTTAATTCTTCTAATACCACCCATTTACAAGAAATGGCAATTGAACAGCAAATTCCTTCTTATCATATTGATAGTGTGGAACGGATTTTATCAGCCGATGAAATTGAACATAAACCGCTGAAAAAAGAGATAGAAATCGCCAATAACTGGTTACCCGAAGGTCAAATTATTATTGGTGTCACTTCCGGTGCTTCTACTCCTGATAAAGTTGTAGAAGATGTGATTGAAAGACTGTTTGAACTCAAAATCTCTGCTGTTGCTGTTTAAAATTAGCTCTGAGTTTTGCAACTCTTTCTAAATCTATCTTTCTTCAAGATGTAGGGACGTTATAGGTAATGTTCCTACATCAATGTATCATTTTAAATGTGATATAAAAGGGTAAATATAAAGCTAGAATACAGTCTGCATCAGGGTTATAGCTTGTTGAGTCTTGTGAAAAAACAGAAGTTTATGATTAACGAGTAATCACAAATACCCAATCCTGTCGATCTGGAGGGGCTAAAGTAAAAGTATTCTCCTGTTGAACCTCAGATAATTCTCGATAACCGCCACTGCGAGGATTATACAGTCGAACTTGATAAGTCACTTTCGCCGTATCTCCTAAATCTAATAATAACGGTTTTGTGGTATTACGAATATAAGCAACATATTGTTGACCAGCTTCTGCGAGTAAATAATAATCCCCTGAACCTTCGAGTAACTGATCTTCGGGTTTGAGTTTCCACCATTCTAAATCATTAAACAACTTAGCAACGTGTTGAACTTCTGCTTCCCAGTCGTCATTCTGAGGCGCATTGACATCAAATGTGCCAGGATCACCACTGCCGCCAAAATAGGTATTTCCCCAACCGGTCACAAAATATCCCCCTGCCATGGCAATATCCCAGGTGGCGTAGCGAATTTCTTCTAATGTCCGACTATTGGGTTTATCAACTTTACCATCACTATCGATATCGCGCAGATAATAAGCATATTCAGAATTAACAACAGGTTTATCATGATCTCGCGCGTCTATAATACGTTGATGCAGTTTACGATAATTCTGTTGATAATCTCCAAACGCCATCCAATCTTCTGTAGCAAATTCTTCAACGGTATAACTCGCTTCCCCAGGATGAATTGCAATGAGGCGGTTATGGGGATCGTGACGTACAATTTCTTCGGCTATTTTTTGATACATTTGTTTGGAACCATATTCGTTCCATTCCCCCGCCACATTAAACGCCACATTATAGGCACTGTAACGACCAACAATATAACGAGCATAGCGTAATCGGGCTTCATCGTTGGCAAAACCGGCCCAGTCTCCCACCCGATCATCTTCAGCCCAGGCTAACATCAACATCGCGGTGATGCCGTTTTGATTGATATATTCTAAGCGCGTATCAACTTCTTGCCAGAAAGCCGGGTTGAGGGTTTCGGCTGCAAAATCTTCAAATGCGTTTCCGCCTTCATTACGGGGAATAGTAATTAAATTACTATGAATATAATTAAACCCTTGATCGGCGCGAACATCAATATATTGTTCCACAGCGGATCGAGTTAAATTCTCACTGGTATTGGTATTAAACGCATTCCATAACGTATCGCCCATCAACCAATAGGGTGTACCATTCTCATATTCAAAATGATGGGGAAATTGCGATCGCACTCTAACACCCCCTTTTCTCTCAGAAGCAAAGACCCGAAAATCCCCTTCTGCTTTGTCGAGTCCAGGATCGTTAGACTTAACAGACCAATTCCAAGTCCCTTCTTTACCCGGAGAATAGCGAAACTTCCAACGCTTACCCCCATCCCAAAATAGAGGAATTCGCATAATTTGGCGATCTGGACTTTGAACAGTCGCAGTGGCTTCGACTTCTGTGTAAGGATTTTGATAATTGCCGCTATGTTGAATACTGGCTTCAAACATCTCATAGGTTTCGACTTCGGCTTTACTATCAAGATCGACCGTAATTTTAACCTCATCACTACTGGTAAATTCTCCATCCGTTGCTGTCAAACGCAGAACATAAACCCCAGGAATGACAAATTCTGCTTCTGTATTGACTGCATTCTCATTTTCGAGATCGGCATCCTGCGGCCCACTCACTTGTGACCAGGTTATGGTTAAAGTTCCAGGTTTAGCGTCGTCTGTAACGGTTCCATCTAAATTTATTGTATCGGGTTCAATCGTAATATCAGAACCCGCCCGGACGACAGGGGCCAAATTACTCTCTTCTACAGGAGGAGTGTCTTCCGGGGTATCGACTGTTATTCTGCCACAGCTAAAGATTAAACTAGAAACCGCTGTCGCCATCGCCAACAGTATTGTAGATTGAGTAGAAATAGACCTGGAAATCACTATAATTATCTGTGTATATTACGTCGAATCAGAAGAACGGTTAGACAAGGGTTTATTCGGTTGGGCTTTGGACAATAACAGGGTTTTTTCAGACTTAGCCGCAGCATTGTTTCCCCGAATACCTTGTTGCAAGAGAATTTTAGGGATGAGAAAACTCAGCAGAATTGCAACTAAAATCGGAGATCGCTTTAACCTTGAATCAGATTGCAGTTGAGTTTGGGTAAACGACAGTTGAATATAAACATTCTCCACTCTGTTAAACAATTGATTCATTATCCATTCCGGCCATCGGGACTCGTCAAACTGCATCAGTAGCCAACTGAAAACCGATACAATTAACATCATCAGAACAAAGATTGTCCCAGTCAGCAGTATATCACTTGCCCAGCCCCAAGAGGATAAGGAAAATTGGTTCACCAGTTGGGGTCCAAGCCGGGTAAAGGGATGATGAATTAAATAAATATAATAAGACCAAATGCCAATATTTGAAAGCATTTGAAACAGTCGTAGATGGTGTTGCTGTACCCAAACGGCTAAATTAATCATCCATAATATTAACCCGAATGCGATCGCAAAATCTGAGAAAACCCAGCCCCATAAACCGACATAGAGTAGTCCTTGTCCGCAGAACCAAACCACAAGACCCAATAAGCCAGTATATCGATTTAATACGATACGCTCAGTCGGTTGAGGATGTCGAGCGTAGGTACAGCCAGCCAACACTCCCAGGGTAAATTCTGCCATACGGGCGGGGATAAAGCCAAAAGGGGCGCGACGTTGAAACAGGCCATACAGCCAGTCCGGTTGTTGGTTGAGGGCAGAAACCGAATTGGGAATGATGCTGACAAAAGGGGTATCGTGGGCGATGGGTTGTCCGTCTAGGGTATAAATTGCAATGGCACGATAAGTGAATTCTAAGGCGAGAATACCTAACATTAAACTGAGACTTCCTCGCCAGGTGGGATATTTTTTCAGCCAGTAATACAGCAGCGGAAATAATAAATAAGCCCCAATAATAAATGGCACAAACCAAAACGCCCCCGTTGCCCCACCCCGAAATTCTTCAAATGCATTTGTCAGTAGAAAAGTGTCTAAAACCTTACGGACTAAAGTATGCTTAACTGAGTGAAGATCAAAGAGTAATAGAACAATGGTTGAGATCCACACCGCCAACCAATAAACCGGTAAAATCCGTCGCAGTCGTCGCCGAAACCAACTCTTCCATTCTGGGGTTTGAGGACGTTTAAAACAGGAGTAGCCTAAACCTAAACCACTCAAAATTATAAAGACATGAACCCCTTGCCAACCGAACCAACCGCCTTTCCAATGTACTAAGACAACCGCAATAATGGCTAATCCTTTGCAGAAAGAAGTTAAACTCAGTAAATCGGGTTTTGAGTTTGTGCTATTCATTTTAAAAAGTTTATTGAGTTTTTCAGGTTAAATACTGTTATTGGTTAAAGATTGAGATTGAACTAACTCAGAGTCGCTTTGTTTCAACCACTGATCGATTTTATTCACAAAAGTCTTAACTGTAGGTGGGTGATAAGCACCTCGTGTGACCAAAAATCCGGTATCTAAATAATGCCCAGTATCAGGAATTGTCCAATAATCAACAGGCTGAGAGATCCATTCATACATCTGTTTAAAAAAGGCTAAATCTTCCTCGGGTTCCTGTTGAGCATCAATCAGAAAAATAGGCGGATGTCCGGGTTTTTCTAATTGGTCTATATAGGTTTCTAAATCCAACGCCGCCATCACTGGATGCCAGTAATCATAAGTTAAAGGTTTATCCAATTGCATATCAATTTGCCAGCGTAAGAGTAACTTTTGCTTTTCTTTTGATTCTGGATTTAAAAATCGTTCTTTTAGTCGTCGAGGGGGAGCAAATAATACCACTTTATCAATTCGAGGTTCTTTAAAGAGTGCAGCCGTCGCGACTCCTGCCCCAAACGAATGACCGACTACATAAAACGGTTGATTGCTTTGAGGAAATTCTGTTTCTAAATAATCAAAAGCCGCCGTAATATCTTGGGCAAAATCAAACGCTTCAGCAGTATAATTTTGAGGCTTTTCTGACTCTCCATGAGACCGGATATCAATCGCAAATACATTATAATTGAGTTGCTGAAACTCTGTTGCAACCGCAGGAATAAACGGTAATTTCCGTCCCCAAATTGAAGAACCATGTAACAATAAAATAGTCGGCACTTCAGCCGGAGAATTAGTTAAATATAAATCCCCTTTTAATTTTAAATCCCCCGCTGAAAAAGTTACCGTTTTATTCGGCTTATTCTTAATAAAATTAATTCCTTGTTTTATTTCACTAAACTTCAATTGATGATACCGAGATCGTGCTAGCTTAAATAATCCTTTGAGCTTAGAATGATTCTCTCCTAAAAGCTGATAAATCCGATCTTTATTCATTCCTGTTATTCCTACTTAATTCGGTGTATTTTCTATTCTAGATTTAATCACTTTTGCCGGAACTCCAGCCGCAATTGAATAGTCAGGTAAATCTTTTGTTACCACTGCACCCGCCCCAATAATGCATCCTTTTCCGATGTTTACGCCATCTAAAACAACTGCACCCGCACCTAACCAAACATCATCCCCAATGGTTAAACGTCCTCTGGTATAAACCCCTTGTTCCATAATCGGAATATCAACTTTATCTGTATAATAACGTCCGCCACCCAGATAACAATTCCCGGCAATTAAGACAGAATTTCCAATCGACATTCCACCACTCGCAGATAGAATGGTATTGCATCCAATATCCGTTTTATTACCAATTGAAATGCCCCCGATTTTACCTTGAATCACACAATTTCTCGAGATAATTACATTATCCCCTATTGTAATCCCTTCTTCGGCTGCACCACTGGCATCTAACATTACATAATCATCAATGGCAACCTGATTTCCTAATGTGATTTTACGGGGATGTCGTAAAACAATTCCCTTCCCAAAAATCGCCCCGCCGCCGACTTGTTTAAATAGACCTTTATAGGACATTTTCCGGAATAAATATCCTAATGTGCCGTAAAGATCTCCAAACAGAAACGTAGACAGTTCATAATGTAATAAATGACTGAAGCTATCGTCTCCTAACGCCTTCATTTGATAGCGCTTTAATAAAGAAGATTCAGACTGATTAAGTTGTTCGGATAAAGAAACTTTCGCAATTTTTTGACGTTCGTCTGATTGTACCATAACTGTTTATTATTAAATTATCAATCATCAATCTGTAGGGTGCGTCACTTGACGCACCACCTATTTTAAGCGTCCGACAGATATTGTAGTCACTTGACGCACCGCCTATTTAAAGGAATAAAAACTCAGTTAGCTGAGGAAACCTTCTTGTTTATACCAGGCAGCCGTTTGCCGTAAACCTTCATCCACCGAAACTTTAGGCTGATATCCTAATAATTTCTTCGCTTTAGAAATATCAAACGCCCGGTCTTTTAGGAAGAAATCTACCCGACGGCGATAAATTGGAGGAGAAATATTAAACGGTTGACAGATAATTTCACAGAGTAAACCCGCCCACCAAACTGGCCAAACCGGAATCCGAATTTTAGAGATAGGTTTATTTAAAATAGTGGCAATTTTCTCCACTAATTCATTTAAAGTTAAAAAGCCTTTTCCATCAACAGTACCTTCTCCGCCAATGGTAAAAATCTCACCAATCCCCTCATCTTTTTCACCCGCTAAGGCAATTCCCGCCACCAAATCTTCGACATGAGTCAGATGATACAGTACATTTCCACTGCCAATCATCTTAAAGTTGCCTTTATTCACATACTTAAATAACTTGAGAAAACGGGTATCTCCAGGGCCGTAAATGCCGACCGGACGAACGACTGTCCCGTCCATATTGTTTTCCTTGAAAAAATTCAAAGCAAATATTTCTCCATCTCGCTTAGATTCTTGATAGTAATCTCCGGGAGAATAGGGATCTTCTTCTTTAGCCGGAGGGTTCTTAATTTCCCCTTGAACCCCCACAGTACTACAGTGAACAAAACGCTTGATTCCGGCTTGTTTTGCCGCTTCTAAGACCCGTTGAGTGCCGCCTAAATTCACATCCCAAAACAGTTGCTTTGGTACATTTTCTGCCCGGAATAATGCTGCAATATGATAGACAACATCAATCCCTTCCATGACAGAAGCATCTAGCGGTTTATCCTCAGCAATATTAGCAAAAGCGTATTCTATTTTTAATCCTTCGAGTGTACTATGATCTGAACCTTTTCTAACCAATACTCGCACTTCATAGCCTTTATCTAATAGATGTTTTGTTAGATAACTACCTGTAAATCCATTTGCGCCCGTGACTAATGCTTTCATCTCGTATTCTCCCCAATAAACTTTAAGCGAAACTTAAGCGACAACTAAAGGTTTCTCGAAATAAAACGTTTTCAATCGATCCATTTCTTCCTTATATTTTGCTTCATCCCAATCAAATAATTGACAGAGGTCGGGTGCTATTTTCATGACTCGATCCCGATTATCTCCTAAACTGGTACGACGTAAAACTAAATCATCTAAATGATGAACAGATTCTGTTTTAATCAGTTGTTTTAATTCAGCTTTCCAGCGATTATCTTTCGGATCGGGATACCAATGATAATCAAAAATTCCCCGAGGCATTTTAACCGCATCGGGTGGAGAATCTGTTGCAGAAACTGACTGAGAATCTGGGAAAACTTGATTCATTGTTTTCTCGGCTACTAAGCGAGAAGTAGTGAATTTAACCCCACAAACACTATAAGCGCCCAGAGGCTTTTTATGATTAATAATCACCTCTCGCACTGCTAATTGATTGCTTCCTGCTTTAGCGGCTGGTAATAACCCCGAGTAAATCCGTAATACATCATTCTCGCTCACATTTAATCCAGGAATAGCCAGATTTAAATTCTTAATAAATTCCCTTAATTCTTCTGGACTAGGTTGAGGTCGATTGCCAATTTCTTTTGACCATACGCCGTGAATTGTACCCGCTAATAACCGCCCTTTCCAAGGATGTAAGAAATAGGTCTGGGCATCGGCTTTCTTCGGTTCAACCGCTAAAGCATATTCTGATAAAGTTTCCCGGTCAAATAAGACATTCCAAGCAATTGATTTTTGGAATAAATGGGGATAATCTTGATCGAATTGAGCCGCAAATTCTCGACTCCAGGGGCCGGCTGCATTGACTAATTTAGTAGCTTTATACTCATAAGTTTCACCGCTTAATTTATCTTCTGCAACAACACCAACAAAGCGATTATTCTCAATTAAAATATCCTTGGCTTCGACATAATTTAACGCCGTTGCCCCTAAACTACAAGCCCAACGTAATAGACTCATTAATAGCCGTTGAGAATCCGGCATCCGGGCATCATGCCAAACCGCCCCGCCCTTTAAACCGTCTGTATCCACTTGAGGAAACAGTTGTTTAACTTGGGTGGCAGAAACAATTTTACCGTTATCTAAATAAGCATCGGAACGAATTTTTTGATTTCGATAAAACGACATCATATCATTAACCACTAATGCCGTTTTGAGAATCGGTGGGCGGCGTAATCCTTTGCCATACAAGGGCATCAAACAGGGTAATGACTTGACTAAATCGGGGAAGTTTTTAAGGAACCAGCGCCGTTCATTCACGGATTCATAAAACCGATGAAAATCTGCTTTTTGCAGATAACGAAAACCGCCATGTACAATCCTTAGGCTATTGTGACTGGTTGCCCCGCCAAAATCGTTTCGTTCAATTAATAGCGATCGCAAACCCCGACGGGCGGCTTCAAGCGACAGCATAACGCCGTAAATTCCCCCACCTACAATCATCAGATCGTAGGTTTGGTTGGCGGCTGTGGATGGACTTCGTGAAATCTGAGTCATAATCAGTTGATATGATGACTAAATGTGACGATGTGAAAGTGATTTATCTTTCTGCTTGACTATGAAATAAGCTGAGGTTGAGGAGTTGTAATTTCTCCTTCAAACCACTTTTTATGCCAGCTTTGGAACACAATCATTGACCATAAAACATGACTATGATTAGCCACGCCTGCTAAATGTTCTTGCTTTAAGCGGTCAATGGTTTGGGGTTGGAAAATGCCTTGATCTTGAATTGCTTTAGTACTGAGTAAATCTTCCATCAACGGACGGAATTCGTCACACAGCCAGTTTTTAATCGGGATACTAAATCCTTCTTTCGGTCGATAGATACATTCAGACGGAATACGACGGGCGGCAACAGATTTAAGTAAGACTTTGGTAACCCCGTCCGCCACTTTCAGTTGATCGGGAACTTGAAACGCCAATTCTACGACATCCGGATCGAGGAAAGGAACCCTTGACTCTAAAGATACCGCCATCGACATCCGATCCACTTTCGTTAAGATATTATCACTGAGATAACTCTTGACATCGACATACATACTGCGGTTGAGGGGTTGGCGATCGCCGGCGCGTTTAAATAGTTCTAAAATATGGGCAGCGGCGGGACTGACGAGTTGTTGTTGGGCAGAAGGGCTAAACAGTTCTTGACGAATGGTATCCCCAGCAAAAATCCGCCACCGCGCGTGGGACAGATCGGCGGGATGTTCGAGGCCTTCAATAAACCGTTTGGCTTTATTCACCAGTCCTTTTTTAGCTGGACGGGGTTTAAGAGACTTAATGATCGGTTCCATTAAACCTTTACGGAATACAGCCGGAATGCGCTGATATTGCCTTGCCTTCTCATCAGCCAGATAGGTTTCATAGCCCCCAAATAGTTCATCACCCCCATCTCCACTCAGAGACACCGTAACGTGTTGACGGGCGAGTTTAGAGACTAAATACGTGGGGAAAATGGAAAAGTCACCGATGGGATCATCCATGAAATACATCAGATAATCAAATAACTCTCCCACATCGGGCCGGATCACTTCAGTCGTATGATCCATATTCAGATGATTCGCGACTTTTTGCGACCAGTCCAACTCATTGTAGGAGGGATCGTCAAAGCCAATACTAAACGTTTTTGCCCGTCCCATATAGGCGGCAATTAAGGATGAGTCTACTCCACCCGAGAGAAATGCCCCCAACGGTACATCACTCACCAGTTGCATTTCGACTGACTTTTTAATTTGGGCTTCAACCCGCTCAGCCCATTCACTCGCGGATAACATCACTTCTGGGGTGGTGGGAACATCCCAAAATGGCCGAGGTTCACATTGAGGACGTTGAAGATCGATTTCCAACATTTCCCCGGCTTCAAGTTTGCGAATTTCTTTAAATAGAGTGGCTTTACCGGGAACATATTCCCAGGCGAAATATTCTCCTAATGCATCTAAATCTAAAGTTCGTTCGACTAAACCACTGGCGAGGAGAACTTTAATTTCTGAACCCCAAACCAGATATTTAGAATCATAGGAATAATACAGGGGTTTAATGCCTAAATGATCCCGAACTAAAAACAGTTTTTGCTTGACGGTATCATGAAGCGCGATCGCAAACATTCCATTTAAATATTTGGGAAAATCTGCCCCATATTCTTCGTAAGCATAAACAATAACTTCAGTATCTGTTTTTGTGGCAAATTTATATCCTTTTGCTTCTAGATCTCGTCTTAATTCTCGGAAGTTGTATATTTCTCCATTAAAGACCGTTAAAATCGTGCGGTCTTGGTTAAAAATCGGCTGTCTTCCTCCACTCAAATCAATAATTGACAGACGACGCATTCCCAATGCTACGCCATCTTGAACGTGCATTCCATCTTGGTCTGGCCCTCGATGATAGATGGTATCGCACATCACTTTGAGTTGTTCAAGGCTGGGAGGAGAAGAACCATTTAAGGCAGCAACACCAGCAATTCCACACATTTAATACTCTGCCTCCATCACGTTTATTTGATGCTCTAAACCGATGCTCCCTCTAGATGCCACAATTGTTGTGTCCATGGGTTGGTGGACTTAAAGTTGTAGTGGTTATTCCCATTATACAAATCGAAATTCAACTTGTATAGGGTAGGGGGTCACTCTGTTAAGATTTCGTCAAAAAATAGGAACTATTGAGCGTTTTGTCAACCCTGCAACAGTTCCTGAAGTATAGCTAAATTTTTGTACAGATCCAAATTAAGAATTCATCACAAAGTCAAGTAAACTTCTCATTTTCTCTGTATAAACTTCGCGGGAATATTTTTCAGCATAGAGTTTTTGAGCGGCTTGGGCGCGTTGCTGACGTTCTTGATGGTCAGTCAGTGCCGTCAAAATTCCATGACCCATATCTTCAGCGTTGAGTTCAACTAAAAAAGCCACTTCATCGCTTAAAACTTGGGTATGAGAATAAATATTTGTTGCCACTAAAGGTACACCGCTAGCAAGTTGTTGATAAACTTTTAGAGGTGTATTGGTGCCGCTACGACGGGGTGAAACCTGAACTTTAGCTTGATTGGCGTAATATTGAGCGAGTGATTGAGGCACACGCCCTGTGAATAAACAATAATCTCCGATTCCACATTCTTCGGCTAAGTTAGAATATTGTTCAACTTGAAGTTTAGTTCCACCGACTATTAATAAGAAGGCTTTAGGGTCAGCCGAAATCACAGACTGAAATCCCTGAATCAGAATATCAATCCCTTGGTAAGGTTCTAAAGTTCCGGCGTAAACCACTAAGTTTTTATCTGAAATTAAACCATCAATTTGAGTTTCTGGCTTCGACTCTAGGGCAATCATTGAAGAATATCTCCTGTGTTGGGTGTATTTGTTGAGTTCAGCTAAATTCAATTGCAGATTAAGTTACTTGGCGGTTGCCAACTGCACCTCATCAAAAATCGAATTTTCTATCAGAAACACCCTTTCTTGTTGTCCGACGATGCCTACAGCGTAGTTATAAAGGCTCGGACATATGGTGATTGTAGCATCTGATGTATGCAGACAAGCATCTTCCATCCACTTGAACAGATTAATAATGGTTTTCGAGGTGGTGAAATTAAAGTTCGTCAACTGTTCGGGGAGGCTAGAGTGCATATCGTAAATCAAACGATATTTAAAGATAGGCTTTAATAAGGCACAAAGAAAAATCGCCTCTTCGTGAGCATGAACAACATCGTATCGATTCCGCAAGAGTAAAGCAACTGTCCAAATCGTAATAAAGATATCTAAGAACAGCTTAAACATTGATGGACCTATTTTGACATTTCCAATCCATTCAAAGTTAGGTGTGCGAATGATTCTTACCCCAGGAATTTCAATATCTTGACCTTCCCCGTAGCACAACAAATCAATCTCTGTTCCCAGTTCTGCTGTTATTAAAGTGCGATAATAAACGCTGAATGGTGTTCCCCGTGGGGTATAAAAAGGTTGAGGCGCGATAACGAGTGCTTTTAACTTTTTCATGCTTTACTCCGTTTGCGTTTCACAATTTGCATGGAAACCTGATTGCGTATAAACCGAAGGGGTTGTTCACGAGTACCGTAGGCTTGAATCGAGGCTGATGAATCCAGTAACATTTGCTTGAGGCTTTCGGCGGGTTTGTCTGGATTGAGATTTCTGGCAATTGCAAATCCAAAACTACCGGGACGACAAGACTCATATTCAAATGGCAAGGGATCAGTTCCTGGTAAAATCTGTAATCCCCGTTCTGTAGCTTGTTTAAATAAGGGTGGGACGGGCCAAAATGTGGGGCGACCGCCATTATCCCCTAAAAACAAAGCTGAATAAGGATTATTCTCGAGAAGACGAGTGAGAATGGTACCGCGATGTCCAATCCACTTGCCAAACCCCCAAGGAATGACCGGAACACCTCCACTCGAAATCACTGATGAAATCGTTTTTTCAAGCGAATCGCCATCTTCAAAGGTTTGAGCCGTTAACAGGGCCAATACCTCTAGATTTTCTGAGGTCACGACTTGACGACCTGCGATTAGGTAAATTCTTTCGCCTTGAGAATTTTCTACGAAAATAGAACAATCTTCCTGAGTTGCATGAATGTTCCACTGACCTATTTTCTGTTGCTCTGAACCCTTTCCCTGATGTGCTAACTGAGCAAGCTGACGAAAATAATGATCACTTTGGGTCTCAGTCAATAACAAAGTGGACTGAAAGTGGTTCGTATGACCTTGCTGACGAGCCGAGGCTTTAAAATTCTTGAGTGCTGAGTCGAAAAATGCTTCTAAATTGAAGCAACTGTAAATATGGACATGAGCATCGACAAGAATAAATTCAGAACTGTCAGAAGTTCTCATCGTATTATTGTCAGACATTTGGTGCGAGTTAGCTTCACCCATTTCCCCTATACACCGTTTAATAGAGATGTTTATAAGATAGTGCTTATTCTCTAATAATGTAAAGAGAGTTTTGTAAAAAATTGAATGAGTCTATCGATTTTTTGTAAAGATTCAGTAAAACGAAAAGTTGATCGTGTAATAGCTCTCATCGCTACTAATAAAAATAGGGTTTACATGGCGGATTAACTTTGGCTCTATTATACTCGACAATTTACTATTGACTAAATACATAGAGTGTCCCACGAATGGAATTAGCAATAATCCGATGAATTGTCCTACACTCACTCACTTGTATTGCTTGTAGGGTATTGTCCTCCTAAATTAGGAGGTGGATGTTGTTTAAATCGCCTTTCCCATTCTGCACAGCCAACCAATTTGCTCTGATTTTGTCATCACAAGATTTTAGCGGCGTAGGAATATACACCTAATTGATCTAGCCGAAGATCTGCAATTTTTTCCAAAGGCCCTCTGAAATATCGTTCCTACAATGTGCAGAGGTCACTTATGTTTTCTTTTGAGGAAATAATATCCAATCTATGATCTCGTGACGACACGCTCTGATTGAGTCAACAGCTCTTTTAAAGAGTATGTGAGCATCGTCAACATACTCTCGTTTAACAATTCCTGGGTTAACGTTTAGAAGCCATGACAATTCGTAGAATATACCAGAATAGTAAAGCAACAGAGGCGAATAATTCCAGCGATGCAGCAACATGATGTTGAGTGGAGTAATGATGCATGATTTTAGACGTATCATACAAAATCGCAGCCGAAGCAAACGCCACCATCACCACAGAAAAGACTAAACCTAAGGTAAAACCAAATAGAACACTACAAAGAATTAAACCCAAGGCAACAAATCCACCCAGCTTTAAAATCCCGCCTAAAAAGGTGAAATCTTTCTTTGTTGTAAAGGCAATTGCCGTTAACCCAGCAAACATTAATAGGGTTAATATTGCCGCTGTTGGAATAACATTAGGATCGGAAAAATAAGCAGCTATATAAAGTAAGGGTGCAAACAGTAACGCTTGTGCAACTACATAAATTCCGAGTCCAGCATATTGGGTATTCACAGAATCGGCTTTAGCGGTCAAGCTGCGGGAAAACCAACCCAACAGTGTAAAGCCGCCCATTAAAATTAACCAGCTAAATCTACTTCCTAAAACAAAATTAGTCAGTCCTGCGGCAATTCCAGTTTGAAACAGCAAGAATTCAACAACAATAAATGCAGCAACTGCACCGGCTAAATGAAGATAGGTTTTTTGAATGAATTGGGCGCGTTCGCTGGGTCGTGCCTGGGCAACAGTAATCATTTGTATGACTCCTAAAAATTGTGAGAAGAAGTTATTCAATTATAACAAATTATTTGAGTTGTCAAATCTAATATAAAAGTAAATAAGTTTATGTATTTTTACTAAAAAATTACTTTTATATTTCTATAAAAATATGATGGAATGATTGATGTTTGAATCATTGATGCAATTTGGAATAAGAAGCAATAATAGTACAGGGTAATGACTGATATCGTGACTTCTATAGTCATAGAAGAGTCGGCTTATATCATGAATCAAAAATAATAAAAAATATAAAATTGAGTCTGTACTATAATATCTGTAGGGTGTAAAAATCAGGCTTTAGAAAACTGATGTAGATAATGATGAATAAAACAGGAGCTGTAACCCTGACTGCACTATTTGATTTTTGGGATAAACTCAGTCATGAAGCCCAAAAAAACATACTGGATCAAGGTCAATCTATCAGCTTACCAGCCGGTCATTTTGTCTGTTTAGAAGGTGAGATGTGTCATCATTTGCCTTTAGTCGTTTCTGGAAGTGTACGGGTTTACAAAATCGGAGAAAATGGTAGAGAAATCACGCTTTATCATCTAGATCGAGGTGATAGCTGTATTCTGACCGCTTCAAGCATTATTAGTCAAAAAGTATTTCCTGCATTTGCCATAACTGAAACTGAAGTTGAGGCGTTTATTATTCCGGCAAACAGCTTAAGAGAGTGGGTAAAGTATAATCCAATTTGGCAAGAATATATCTTTGGGTTACTGTCTCAACGGTTAGCGACGGTAATAGAAATCATTGAAGAGGTTGCGTTTCGACGGATGGATTGTCGAATTGCTGCATATCTTTTAAATAATAGCGACAATCATCTCAAGTTACACACAACCCATGAAGCGATCGCTCAAGATTTAGGCAGTTCTAGAGAAGTCGTCAGTCGTATTCTAAAAAACTTTGAGAAACAAAGATTATTATCGATATCGCGAGGACTAATTGAACTTAAAAACTGCTCAGAGATTGAAAAAATTGCCCAGGCTTAAAAAATTTTCCAGACGTTCTTATGTGACTTTATCACAGAATACCTCACACAACATTGACTATGCTTTGATCAATCACTACTTTTCGATGTCAACTCAAGCAGGTAAAAACACAATGGCAGAAAGTTTCCCTTTAGAATACCCTGACCTGTCTCGCCGACAGTTACTGAACTTCCTCACAGGTGCAGTGGTTGCAACCGCAGCCAGCGCTACACTTTATCCCGCTACAAAGTTCTTAATGCCTCCAGCAGGCGGTACTAAAGATGGTTCAATTATTGCTAAAGATCGCTTGGGATCTCCCATTGCTGCCAGTCAGATTTTAGCAGAATCCCCTGGAACTCGTGCCCTAGTGGCAGGATTAGCTGGAGAACCAACCTATTTAACGCTCACCGAAGAAGGTCAGCTAGACATGATTGGGATTGTCGATAACTGTACCCATCTTGGTTGTACTTTTCCTTGGAATGCCAAGGACAATCAATTTCAATGTCCCTGTCATGGTTCTCGTTATGCTGCCGATGGGTCTGTCGTTCGTGGCCCTGCTCCGCTTCCCTTAAAGCTTGTACAAGTCAAAGTAGAACAAGATCTGATCTTAATCTCACCTTGGACAAAAAACGACCCCCGTACAGGAGAAAAACCCTGGTGGGTTTAGCCTTAGCAGTGGACAATTTTAATCAGTAGTTATTCTTCAATCAAATCTCTATCAAGTTCAATTTCAATGATAATGATCATGAAAAACATCAAACAGATTAATGAAAACTTAGCTGTAGCGACAGAACAATTATCAGCACAACAATTACAGCAAGCCGCACAAGCAGGTTATAAATCGGTGTTAAACTTACGTTCTCCCCAAGAAGAGGGATTTTTAGAAGATGAAGCAGAACAAGCTAAAGCGGCGGGGCTAGATTACGTTAATATTCCTGTTAAACCTAATCATATCAGCGAAGAACTTGCTCTGCGAGTGCTTCAGCAAATTGACCAACTTCCCAAGCCGTTATTAACACACTGTAGAAGCGGTTTACGTGCAGGAGCGTTTTCGTTGATGTATTTTGCAACCCGAGAGAAAATATCAGCCGATATAGCGATGGAGAAAGGTAAACAGATGGGATTTGATTGCAGTCAGTCTCCCGATATGAAAGAGTTTTTCCAGCAATATATCAGCAAACATCAATCAGCTAAATAGATATTTATTTCGGTCAATATTCAGCTTTTTAGACTAAATTGATTCAACTCCCGTAGGGAGAGGGAAGGGGGAACAGTGCAGTTGCTCTGGATTAACGTATCAAATGTTTTATCAATTTTTGTGAATTGACTATAACCCTTTCCTTAGAGGGAGTTGAGACTCATGCCTCGGATAGATTTATTATTCTCTCAAGAAAATGTAACGTACAACACAGAATATTTAAATTATCTTGGAAGTAAGCAGAATTTAGTAATCGAAGTTTACGACAGGAGTTATTCTCATGACATTCAAATATCGTCATATCAGCTACGACTCAGATTGTTCAGGTGTTGACTGCATCGAAGGAGACGTTGGTGGCAGATACCGAGGACAACAATGGCACGTTCGTTATCCTAGACATTTATCTGTTCCTCAACCTCAGCCCACTTTAAGATACCGTGGTGTGGCTTATAATATGAGCCGTCCAAGCGATCAAATCAATCTTGCAGTCAGCATGACAGCAGCAAAGACTCAAGAGAAAACAGCCTCTGTTATTCCTCGCGAGAAACCCCCCGAAGACGAGTGGAAACAAGTTCATAAAGCCAATGTGTGTCGTTTATTGGATCGTCGCCGACAACAAGCACAAGCTGAAGGTAACCAACAGCTTTTGAAATCACTTGATTTAGAAGCGCAGCAGTGGGTTTGTTAAGCAATGGGTTATTTGTTACTGGTTGTTATAAATAAAGATCAATCTCGCAATACGACTCAACATTTATGACAAATAACAGAAAACGAATCAGCGATCGCTAATCACCAACAAGGAATGACTAATTTACAATAGGAGGGGTATAAAAAGCGTAAAGAAATGTAAATGGCTGATCAATTGATTCGTGCAACCGCAGCAGACAATGGAATTCGGGCTGTTGGGGTCATTACCACTCGTTTAACAGAAGAAGCTAGGCAACGTCACGATCTCTCCCCTGTGGCAACCGCTGCCCTCGGTCGGACAATGTCGGCAGGGCTGTTACTGGCTTCTAGTATGAAACGACCTGAATCTAGAGTCAATATTAATATCAAAGGGGGTGGCCCGCTGGGGCGAATTTTTGTTGATGCGGGGTTAGATGGTACAGTTCGGGGTTATGTCGATCATCCCCATGTTGATTTACCCTCAAACCCTCAAGGGAAACTCGATGTCGGGGGCGCAGTTGGCAAAGATGGCTTCCTTTACGTGATTCGGGATGTGGGTTATGGTTATCCCTATTCCAGCACTGTAGAATTAGTGTCTGGGGAAATTGGGGATGATTTAACCCATTATCTGGTGAGTTCTGAACAAACCCCCTCAGCATTAATTTTAGGTGTGTTTGTCGATCCACAAGGGGTACAGGCTGCCGGAGGATTGTTATTACAAGTTTTACCGAAAGCAGCAACAGACGAGCAACTCGTCGAAACGTTAGAATCTCGTATTGGTACATTATCCGGTTTTACGCCATTATTACGGCAACGTCAAACTTTACCCGAGATTTTTCAACATCTTCTAGGAGATTTAGGCTTAAATATATTACCGGAAACCCAGATGCTACGGTTTCATTGTCCTTGTTCTTTTGAACGGGTTTTGGGCGCATTAAAAATGTTTGGTCAAGCCGAACTGCGGGATATGATTGAACAGGATAACGGCGCAGAGGCAAAATGTGAGTTCTGTGGACAATATTATCATGCCGATCCCAATCATCTTCAGCAATTGATCGAAGCATTAGATAATGACCCAGATTCCCAAAAGGTGACAAAGCGTTCGATTTTGTTTTGAATAGAACCAACAACGGGGAATAGCCAGGGGTTCGGCTCAGAGTCTGCCCTTAACGGCTCATTCCCTGGTAGAATCACCGTAGAATCACAAACAAGAGATTGCACGAACAAGCCAAATAGTGGTATAAAACCCAAAAGCCAATCTTTCGGGATAGCGAGGGAGTTCTCAGTATTGAAGTGTGGTGAAAGTTTTTTGGGGTAAACTCTATGAGAGATTATCGAAATCAACACAGTTATCGGTTATCGTCTGCGCTCAGGCGGCGGCGACAAAAATCTCAAACCCCAGATGAATCAATAGTGCGAAAGGGTCGAACGGAACGATTACAAGAACTTCGCGCTATGCTTGAAACTGGTGTGCAGGAGCAAAAAGGTCACGATCAAAGCATGAACACTCAACCTCCCAATCAAATGAGCGCTTGGAAGCCTGTAGTTCCCGCGCCAAAAACTCCACCAACCCCCCCAACACCACCGACTCAAAAGAAGAGTTTGTGGATCAAACTCACTCCCTTATGGTTAGCATTGATGGTGGTGAGTCCGGCAGGGATTGGGTTTGTTGCCAGCGCACAGTTACTGAAGTCTCCGAGTTTACCCAATTGTCCTAAGATTTTTTGGCCCGTGGCTTCGGCTTCTCTACGGCTTTATTGCGCGGAATCAGCGGCGAAAAAACAAACGGTTAAAGATTTACTGGTGGCGATCGATTTAGTCAATAGTTTATCCGAATCTCATCCCATCCGCCATGAGATTAACCGCAACATTGAACAATGGTCGATGGATATCCTGACTTTAAGTGAGGAAGTGTTCCAAGCCGGAGAAATCACTGAAGCGATCGCCATGGCCCGTAAAGTGCCAGAAAATACCTCTGCTTATCCGATGGTGGAGAAACGGGTTGAGAAATGGCAGTCTTTGTGGAATGATGCCACGACAGTTTATCAGAAGTCGGAGGATCATCTTCGCCGTGAGGAGATGAATATGGCGTTTCGGGTGGCGACTCGGTTACTCAATTTAGAGAATCAATATTGGGGAGGAGCAAAATATCAAGAACTGGTTGATAAAATTCAAATTACCCGAGAAGAAAGCCAACAGTTAAATAAAGCCCGAGATTTGGCAGATGCAGGCGGCTTAGATAATACGCGGGAAGCCTTGAGAGAAACTCTGACAATTCCGGTAGAGAGTTATTTATTCGATCGCGCCACAAACCAAATTGGCAAATATAGCCGAGAATTACTGGTTTTGGCAGAGAAATCCTTAGAAAAAGGGGATTGGCGGACTGCCGTGAATGTCGCGACAGAAATTCCACAACGGGCAAATGTAGAACAGCAGGTACAAGATTTTATTGTGATTGCCCGCGCCCATATGCCGGCGACTTTAAATACGGTTAAAGGGTTAAATGATGCGATCGCCCAAGCGCGACAAATTGGCAAGGATCGTCCTTTTTATGGTAAGGCACAAAAATATATTCGGGGCTGGCAACAGGAAATTACAGCGGTGGCAATGTTAGAAGAGGCCCGCAAAATTGCCCGTACCGGTGCTGTCCAAGACTTGAAACAAGCGGTGACTCAGTTACGGGGGATTTCCAACTCTAACCCTCGGGGCAACGAAGCCCAAACTCAGATGGCCCGGTGGACGGCGGAAATTCAAGAAATTGAAGATGCACCGGTATTAGAAGCAGCAGATCAATTGGCCAGTTTCGGAGATTTGGATTCTTTGAAACAAGCGATTAATCAAGCCAGTAAAATTAATCGGGGACGGGCGTTGTATGATGAAGCTCAATCTCGGATTGCAGAATGGCTTGATCGCACTCAACGCCTGGAATATCAACCCGTTTTAGATCAAGCCCAGCAGTTAGCCGCAGAAGGTAACTATTCAGAAGCAATTGCCGTGGCTGAGAAAATTAAACCCGGTATTGTTGTCTATCAAGATGCCCGAGATGATATCCGCCAATGGCAAACCCAGGTACAGGATATCCAAAACCTTAAAGATGCAGAAGCCTTTGCCTCAGGAGGAACCGCAGATAGCTTTTCGACCGCAATTTCTCTAGCCAGTCGGGTATCGAGTTCAAGTTCTTGGCGCTGGCAGGCGGATCAGTTGGTGAATGAATGGAGTCAACAGCTTCTGGCGATCGCCAATGACCACTCAACAGTAGACTTATATAAAGCAATTGAGATGTTGCAAGAGATCCCTTACGGAACCAGCGTTTATGATACCGCTCAATCTCAGATTCAAACCTGGCAAAGTTGGTTAACCCCGCCAGCGGCACAGTACAGTAGCCCTTCCTACGATAACTATGATAGTTATGATAATTATGGCGGTTATGACAACTCTCAAGGGTATGACTCTTATCAACAAGATTACAACTCTCAGCCTTATCAAGAACCCACTCCCTCACAACCGACTAATTCAGCCCCAGTTGTTGAAAATGTACCTGCGCCGGAGTTAAACAAACCCATTACACCCGGTAATAAGTTTATTGATTAATGGGGAAGGTGGTGCGTCTAGTGACGCACCCTACAATTAATTCACATCCGTTCTAAAACAGAAATTCCAAGTAAGGATAACCCCAGCTTTAAGGTACGTGCGGTTAAATCAGATAATTCAAGTCGGGAGGTTCGTTGAGGTTCTTCTGCTTGTAATACCGGACATTGTTCGTAAAATTGATTAAATTTTTGACTGAGTTCAAATAAGTATTGACACAAGCGATTTGGCATTAATTCTTCAGCCACGGTATTAACGATAGATTCCAGTTGTAATAAATGTTTTGCTAATACCAACTCGGGTTGTTGTTCTAATTTAATTTTAGCAGATTCTTCCACTCGATCAAAATCAATTCCACCCTTACGGCTAATGCCTTGAATTCGCACATAAGCATAGAGTAAATAAGGGGCAGTATTGCCTTGTAAAGCTAACATTTTATCAAAGCTAAAAATATAGTCACTGGTGCGATTTTGACTTAAATCTGCGTATTTAACGGCACTTAAACCCACCACGCGCGAAACATGATCGATAAATTCAGGGGTTTCGGTTCGTTCTTCTGTTTCTAAACGTTGAATTAAATCTGTTTTTGCCCGGTTAATGGCTTCTGCTAATAAATCTTTTAACCTGACTGTATCTCCTGAACGAGTTTTTAGTTTTTTACCATCTTCCCCCTTAACAACACCGAAAGCAACATGAACCAGTTCAACCGTTTCGGGTATCCAACCCGCCCGTTTTGCCACTTGCCAAACTTGAGTAAAATGATTCGCTTGCCCGGCATCTGTGACATAAATAATTCGATCTGCTTTTTCTTGTTGAATGCGATGACAGAGTGCGGCTAAATCTGTTGTAGCATAGTTATAACCGCCATCAGATTTTTGGACAATTAAGGGTAAAGGGTTACCTTCTTTATTGGTAAATCCTTCTAAAAAGACACATTGCGCCCCATTATCTTTAACTAATAGTCCAGTTTGATCTAATTTCTCCACCACATCCGGTAACATAGAATTATAAAACGATTCTCCGCGTTCAGTTAATTCTATATCTAATTGATCGTAAATTAACTGAAATTCTCGCCGAGATTGATCGCATAATAATTGCCACGCTTTACGGCTATCTGTGTCTCCGGCTTGTAAGGTGACCACTTGTTGACGAGACTGTTCTTGAAAGGTTTCATCTTGATCAAACCGAACTTTTGCTTGACGATAAAATGCCACTAAATCCCCTAAATCTAAAGCATCGGCTGTGGTTAATGCATCAGGATACACTTCTCTTAAATAAGTAATTAACATCCCAAATTGTGTACCCCAATCTCCCACATGATTAAGACGTAAAACATCATGTCCTTGAAACTCTAAAACACGGGCAATACTATCTCCAATAATTGTAGAACGAAGATGTCCGACGTGCATTTCTTTGGCAATATTGGGGCTAGAAAAATCAACAATAATTCGTTGGGGTGGCTGCGTTAAAGAAATGCCTAAACGGGAATCATTTAAAATCGAATTAAGCTGTTGTTCTAAATACTCCGGTTTCAAGCGTAAATTAATAAATCCTGGCCCTGCAATTTCAACAGATTGACAAATATCTGTGACATCAAGCTGTTCAATAATGTCAGAAGCAATCGTTCTAGGATTATTCTTTAAACGTTTTGTTAAAGACATGGCAATATTACATTGATAATCCCCAAACTTGGGATTACTGGCTGGAACTAACATCGGATCGGTTTCCGCTACTTCCTCACCAAAAGCTGTAACTAATGCCTGTTTAAGTTTTAATTTTAGCTGCTCTTCTGTAGATAACATTTATGGTTTTGAATAATCAATTAAGATTTTTATTATAGCAGTGGTATTGCCCAGGATTCACAAATTTATTTAAATTAGGCTTTAATTAAGTTAAACAGAATCACTCTCATTTTCTGGTGGAATGATTGGGTAATCTTCTGAATCTATTCCCACGTCGTCTGCATAACGGTTTTGTTGACGAACTTGCTGCATTGAATCGGTAGAGTCTTCATCAGCATAAAACCGATAAAATAGGGGTTCGTCCTCAAAATCATGTTCATCTAATACATGATGAATAATCCCTTGCTGGAGCATTAATTGTCCCATTATAATTGCTTCTTCGCGAGTCGATTTTTCGTACTTCATTAACCAATCGACGGCATCTGAACCGATAAAGACGTTAGGAAAAACTTTTAATTGAAACCATCGATCTTCAATACTAACGCCATTTTCTCCTCGCATTGCAGTAACAATTTTATCCCAGTCATATTCCTCTCGAATTGTTAGTTCTTCAACAGAAGGAGTCTGATTTTCAAGTAATAGATTCTGTGAATAATTTTCTGAACGATTAGCTTGCAACCAAGTCTGAACAACAGGACTAATTTCAGGCGTTTTGATATGTAAATCTCGCTGAGGATAAGGAATTTCTATATCATATTTTTTCAGATATTTTCCCATTTGATCGTACAAATGAGTTCTAACTTTAGGTTCTTTTAATGGATCTTGAATAAACGCCACAACTCGAAAGCGTAATTCACTTTCTCCATATCCTCTAAACTTCACCTTCGGCGGTGGATGACGTAGAATATCTGGGTGTTCTACCTGTGAAGCAGCTTGTAAAACTTTATAGACTAAATCAAGATCACAATCATAAGAAACTCCCACATAAGCTTTAACTCGAGTGAGTCCACTACGGTTCCAATTTAAAACTTCTGCTTCAATAAATTTAGAGTTTGGTAATGTAATAATATAGCGATCTATGTGGGATATTTCTGTTGTTCTTGCGCCAATTCGTTGGACTAAACCCTGAAAATCTCCCACTTGTACGAGTTCTCCGACTTTAATCGGACGAGCAACAATTAATATTAAACCACTAATAAAATCTTTAGCAATATTTTGTAAACCAAAACCAATTCCAACACCAATTACACTTAAAAGAATCGCAATAGATTGAAAGTCAACCCCGCCCGCATTAATAATGAGTAAAAACCCCAAAGAAAGCAGACTATATTGAGTAAAAAAGGCAATCGCATCTTGTAAGCTTTGATCGACTCCGGCTAAAGGTAGAATACGTTGTTTTAAAAATTGAGTCAACAGACTACTCAGTAACCATAAAGCAATTGTGGCAATCACAATTAATAAAATACGATTTAGGGAAATCGGAACTTCTCCTAACTTAAACATTGGAGTCGTAAATGTATTTTCAATTAAATAAGTAACTTGATAGAGTCCTCGTCGCAAAATCGGAAAGAGAGATAAGCTATAGTAAATAAAGCATAGCCATACGATTGTTTTTAATAACAACAATCCGAGTAACTGTAGTGAACCTTGATTTTTGTTTATACGTTGTCTGCGTCTGTGTTGGCGACTTAACCAAAATAAAAAACCCTGAATAATTGCAGTTACAGAGAAAGCAACCGCTATCATTTTAAATGCCCACATTCGATAACTCAGACTCCGCTCTCTGAGACTTTTTTCTAATGCTAACTTTACTTTATTTTGCCAAATTTCTGCCTGTTCTTGCGCCATCATTCCGGGCAGTAAATCGGCTTCTGTAATAGAAACTAAATAACGATCGTTTACTGTTAAAATAATTTGTTGATTTAGCTGTTGTATAGCGACATTAACGGGTTTTCCGTTTAATAAATTTTGATCTAATTTTTCCTGCAATAATTTACTAATTTCTTCAGCTCTTTCTTTAGCGGTAAAGTTTTTAGTATCCCCGACTTTATATAATTCTCGTCCATCCAACACCACAGGAACTTTTGGATTTAACTCTTGAGTTTCAGGGGTTTGTGCTTTTACTAAAGTCGGGATTGAAAAGCAAAGCAAAACTGTACAAAATACAATGAGTAATTGTTTAATCCATTTATGATATAGGGAGAAATGAGTTAAAGGAGTGGACATATTTTACCCGGCTAAAATTTGAGTGACTCTTGAAAGGATTGATTGTTAAATTCCTATCATACAATAAATTATACCCATTTAGCTTATTTTATAATTAATTAAATTACCTAAATTTACTATAGTTTTAATCAAAACTTTACCTACTGTATTTAAGCTAATGATTGAATTGTATTAGAGTGAGCTTTATTTTCTTCATGAGTCAAAACGTAAACCTCAACCCATCTGACTTACATCGTCGAACCGAAGAAGTGATTCAAAACTCTCAAAGTCGTTATCAAGTGGCGATACAAGTGGCTAAAAGAGCTAAAAGATTTCGTTATGAAGGTTTTGATAATCCGAATTATCCTGGGACGAAACCCATTCTACGAGCCATTATTGAAATGTCTGATGAACTCACTCAGCCTGAATTAATTGTAGAATATTATCATCTACTTTCTTAAATTGATTAATTTTAAGTTTAGATTCAACTACTAATTTTAATCATATTTATACAATCATCAAAAAATAAAATATCAGATTATATCCTCTCAATACAACTTCAAAAAATAGTCATTCATCAACTGATAACCACTGACTCATTAGAGATCGATGAGAATCGACAAAACCAACTTGACGATATAACCTTTGAGCATTAGTATTCTGATGATCTACTTCTAAATGGAGAGCGTTAATGCCTTTCTTTCGGCAAATTTCTTTAACAAATTGAATTGTTTGTTTGCCAATTCCCTGTCTTCTATATTGTTCTCGAATATACAACTCATCGAGAATTGCATTTCGTCCGTGGTATTCTAAACTGAAACTAAAGATCACCGCAAAGTAACCGATAATTTCTTGATTTATACAAACTAAATAGATTTGACCATAACCATCGTTATTTAAAATTTGTTGTAAAGTATAACATACTGCTTGCCGAGAAAACACCATTTTCTCATGTATATAAAACTCACGAATCAACTCAGTTAATATTTCTAGATCTGATAGAGAAGCCAATTTAAAAAGTGATTTCATTTCATCTAATTTTAATGATTCTAAACTTGATTTTAATTAAATTATTAATTGAATGATTAAGCTCCTTTTCCATTCATTGCTGGAACTTTAATTTCTTTAATACAAGTTGAACGAGATAAAGACAATACACAATCAATTATACGGATTAAATCGTTTAAGGGAATCGCATTTTCTTCGGGTTCTCCAGCCGCTTTTAAATCGGCTAAAACTTCAGGCGTACCAACATTTCCTGGATTAATAATAGTGACTGCAATTTGATCTTGACGCAGTTCTTCTCGGAGTGCATGAACGACACCGCGTAAGCCAAACTTTGAGGCGGAGTTAGCGACTTCTCTAGCTGGAAAATTATCGAGTCCAGACAAAGCACCCATGAATATAATTTTAGGATTTGAAGACTGACGAAGTGCAGGCAATAAAGCTTTTACTAGGCGAATAGGAGCGATTAAATTAACCCGTAATACCTGTTCTATCTCTGCATCAGAACACTGTTCAAAGCAATATTCGGGTGTAAATGCTTGCGTTTCCCATGTTCCACCCATGTATAATAACCCATCCAATATTGTATGATTCACGGCTTGATGAATTCGATCAATTCCTACTTTTGTCGTGACATCAGCCTCAATCCATTCTCCAATAGAAGCAGGAGTTCGAGAGACTGTAATTAGCCGCTTTGTTCGATTGATTAAATGTTCTGACACAGCCGCACCAATTCCACGACTTGCACCGATAACAACCATAGTATTAAATTCTGTTTTCATATTTAAATCTGCTGGATTTTACTATTTTTATAAAGTATAACTTTAAGTTGAATTCAGTAATTGAGTTAAGGCTTGATTTAGAGCGATATAACCTTGTTGATTTAAATGAAGTTCATCTGTCTGATATTCGGGTAAAACGATATCTTGACGATTAGCAAGGATGGGAAACGTATCTAATATAATTACATTGTCTGAGGCTAATGTTTTAATATAAGTATTGACTTCATTAATAGCCTCCCCAATTTCATCTGACCAAAACGGTTGGCGTTCTAAAGGAACTTTTCCGATTGGAAAAATTGTCGTTAAAATAACTCTAGCGTTTAATTTATGAGATTGTTCTATGATTTGTTGAATATTATTCTTACAATTTTCGATAATCAGCTCTTTTTTATGAGGAAATAAAGCAATTGTTTTTAAATCATTTACACCGACTTGAATAATGATAATATCTGGCTTTAAAGATGCAACATGAGCGTTAAATCGCTCTAAAGTCTGTATTGAGGTTTGAGAACCAATTCCTCGGTTGATAAATTGATAGGTTTCTAAATCGGGTGAAGTCCAACTGGCGGCTCTAGAATCTCCAAAAAAAACAACTCGAGTCAGATTATTTTCTGTAATATTTTCAGGTAAAATTGGATATTTATTTAAGCCTATTGGATCTAAGCGCGTTTGGTTTAATTCTAAATAATATTGTTTAGCTCGATGAAATAAAAGAATATTGAGAATAATAGAAACAGTTAAGCCTGCACATAAAAATAGCCCAGAAAACAGTACAATTTTATTTAATTTCATCAATAACTTTTTACTATTTTACTTAACTTTTCTCAATCACACCGATTTGAATAAAAAAAATCTATCAAGGAAATTAGTCAACATCCTCAATAGCTCAAAACTGTATATTAAATTAAGTTCTACCGCAACGCCGTTTTACCTCAGTTTTTGACCTGGATAAACCAGGTGGGTACCGTCGCCGAGTTTGAAGTTTCCGAGTACTAAGCTCGGTTTACTGCCACTCGAAAGTTTCTGTGGTTCCCGTTGTCAAAAAGTTATAGATCAATAAAACATTTTGGCAGTCACCAACGTCGTAGTAGAACTCGATATCTATTATAACGATTTAATTGCAAATGTACAGAGGGTCGAAGCAAGTGGCGAGCGAGCTACCTCAAACTTTAAACTAACTCTGGGGAGAGCAATGTGACATAACACAGTACAATGGGAAAATAGGAAAACTTAATGATTTTCACAACTTGTCGTTAATTTTTTAAAGAGGTCACCTTGAGTCAGCAGAAAGACGCAATCGCCCCCCACGGTGGAACTCTCGTCAACCGAATTGCCACCCCAGAACATCGGCAGGAACTGTTGGAAAAAGCAGATGCTCTCCCCAGAGTTCAGCTTGATCAGCGTGCCCTGTCTGATTTAGATATGATTGCCATTGGTGGCTTTAGTCCTCTAACAGGCTTCATGGAACGGGAAGATTATGAACCCGTGGTCACGGATATGCGCCTGCGAGATGGGCTACCGTGGTCTGTCCCGATTACCTTGTCTGTGACAGAAGAAGTGGCAGCCCCTTTACAGGAAGGGAGTCTAATACGCTTAGATGATCCCGATGGTCAGTTTGTCGGGGTGCTAGAACTGACCCAGAAATACGAGTATGATAAAGAGAAAGAAGCTGAAAATGTTTATCGGACAACCGAAGATAAGCATCCCGGTGTGAAAGTTGTTTATGATCAAGGCGCAATTAACCTGGCAGGGCCAGTTTGGTTGTTAGAGCGTAAAGATCATCCTTTGTTTCCGGCTTATCAAATCGATCCGGCGGCTTCAAGAGCTTTATTCCGTGAGAAAGGTTGGAAAACCATTGTCGGATTTCAAACTCGTAACCCCATTCACCGCGCCCATGAATACATTCAAAAGTGCGCCTTAGAAACAGTGGATGGATTGTTCTTGCATCCCTTAGTGGGCGCAACAAAATCAGATGATATTCCGGCCGATGTGCGGATGCGCTGCTACGAAATTCTGATGGAAAATTATTATCCACAAGATCGGGTGATTTTAGCAATTAACCCGGCCGCTATGCGTTATGCGGGCCCTCGTGAAGCCATTTTCCATGCCCTAGTGCGGAAAAATTATGGCTGTACTCACTTTATTGTGGGTCGGGATCATGCGGGTGTGGGTGATTATTACGGCACTTATGATGCTCAATATATCTTCGAGGAATTTAAACCGGGAGAATTGGGCATTACCCCGATGAATTTTGAACACGCTTTCTACTGTACTGTTACCGGTGGGATGGCAACCAGCAAAACCAGCCCCAGCAAACCCGAACAACGGATTCATTTATCCGGGACTAAAGTTCGGGCAATGTTACGGGATGGTAAAATGCCGCCGCCAGAGTTCTCTCGGCCAGAGGTTGCTGCTGAACTCGCTAGAGCCATGCAAGTTCCGTCCTAAAGAGTGACTCAATTGATCTACACAGCGATCAAACTTAGCTAAGCCTCCGTTTCCCCGATCAAATTGATTCGATTCACATTCAGGGTGCAGTCGGGGTACGGGGCAGTTAAGTCAGATTGCGTATAAAGTATGTATGGAAGTGGGTACAATGCTGTTTAAAGCATAAAAAAGGTATTCTCATCAGTTGCACATGAGCTGACCCTGCATTTTGGTATGAAGCGCGAGTCACCGAATCGAAAGATTTAATTCAACGGTTGGAACTTGCACAGAGAAACTGACGACGAATATAAGATAGATTGAATGGATAGTAGTGAGAATAAGGGGACGAAGTCAGGGATAAAGGCATGGGATTAAAGCGACGAACATTTCTGAAACAAACCAGTTTGATTTTAGCCGCACTCGGTATCAGTGAGGCAGCATGGTGGCAGGCTAGCGATCGCTATTACCAAGCTTTGGCTTCATCCACTCAGCGAAAATTGGCTTTATTGGTTGGGATTAATCAATATCCTAAAAAGCGGGGTGAGTTTGAGCCACTCCAAGGCTGTCTCACCGATGTTGAACTGCAAAAAGAATTATTAATTCATCGCTTTGGTTTTCAACCGCAAGATGTTTTAACCTTAACCGATGGACAAGCCACTCGAGCAGGAATTGAGTCGGCGTTTCTGTCCCACTTAGTCGAACAGGCAGGCCCCAAGGATGTCGTGGTGTTCCATTTTAGTGGTTATGGCTGCTATTTACCCCGATCAACCACTCCAACAGAACCAGCGACGGTTCAATCGGCTTTAGTACCCGTTGATGGTACGACCTCTAGCCAGGATAGTTCTTTGATCAATAATTTGTCTAAAGAAACCCTCTGGCTGTTACTGCGATCGCTATCAACCCCCAATCTCATTACAGTTCTCGATACCAGCTACAACTATCCCGGCCAAACTCAACAGGGAATGCTACGAATTCGTTCTAGCGATGCCCCTACAGCAACTCAACTCAGTGATGGTGCGGTTGCATTTCAAACCCAACTGTTAAAACGACTCAACTATTCTCCCGAACAATTCCAGCAACGCGACTCGAATCAGCTACCCGGTACCGTTTTGTCCGCCGCCAAACCCGAGCAAATCGCCACTGAAATAACTCGAGATGGATATACTGCTGGGTTGTTTACTTATGCTTTGACCCAGTCTCTCTGGTCAATTCGCCCCTCAGCCAATATCAAGAATTACTTTAGCCAAGTTGCCGGACGGGTTGAGCAAGTCATGGGCGCGAAGCAACAGCCCCAACTGTCTCAACAAATTACCACTCCCACTGAAAATAAGCCCCTGACCGTCGAGCCGATTAATCCCCTCGTTGCCAGTTCCCCTCCAGCGGTGGGTATTATTCAGCAAATTGAAGACAATGGCAATATCCAAGTGATGCTCACGGGATTATCAGAAACCGTATTAGAGTCTTATGAATCTAACTCCTTACTGACAATACTGCCGGATGCAGATGCTCCAACTCCAGCATTTTTGCCCCAACTGTTGATTCAATCTCGTAACGGATTTATGGCGAAAACAACCCTTCGTAATCCGAGAAATGATGCGGCTCAAATGCCATTATTAGCAGTCGGGCAACGGGTTCAAGAGGCGATTCGAGTCTTACCCAGCCAAGTCAATTTAAAAGTTGCCATTGATCCTCAACTCACCCGGATTGAGCGGGTTGATGCCACCAGTGCTTTCTCTGGAATTGACAATGTTTCGATTGTCAAAAACGAATATTCCGCTGATTATATGCTCAGCAAGGTTCGAGATACAACCATCGCCCAAAGCCCGACAGCACCCCTACCCAAAATGGTTCAGGGAAATTATGGTTTATTTTCTTTAGGGCAAGCTCTCATTCCTGATAGTGTGGGCGAAAGGGGAGAGGCTGTAAAGGTAGCCGTTCAACGATTAGTTCCCCAACTCAAAACCAGACTCGCTACAAAACTGCTGCGTTTAACAGTGAATCAGGCTTCAACATTGTTGCAAGTCAAAGCCACATTTGCCCGCCTGACCCCTCAGTCTCAAATTTTACTCACCCAACAAACTCCCCAAAAAGCCACAGCAGAATCATCGAATTTATTGGGGAACAAACAAGCAAACCAAACAAAGCCAGAAAAATCGTCCTTACTGGCGACTTCGGCTTTCGTCTCCGCTCAGTCTTCCCCAAAATCAACCCAGGGTATGCTGAGCGTCACCACTGGTAGCCGGATTCAATATCAGTTACAAAATAACGGTAATTTGCCGATTTATTTTCTGTGGTTTCGCTTCGATAGTGAAGGACAAGCCTCTATTTTTAATCCGATTGTCAATGCTAAATTAGAGAGTGATAATACAGAAACACGCCCTCAACAAAAACGAGTTCCCGTCGGTAAAACCGTCAGTTTACCTACAGCAAATCTGTATGATAGTTCTGTTTCTGGCGAGATGACGGGTGAACTGTTACAAGGCCCTCCTGGATTAATTGAAAGCTACATAATATTAAGTCACACTCCTTTTACCCAAACGATTCAAACGATTCAACAAGAAACCCAACTCAGTGGTCGTTCCGCTCAACTCGTCTCTTTACCGAATCCTTTAGCTGTGGCTCAAGCAGTGTTAAAAGATTTAAATACTGCCAGCCAACTGGGGGTTGAACGAGCCGGTATTTCCACAGAAGATATCGCATTAGATGTGAATGCCTGGGCTGGGTTTAATTTTATTTATCGAGTGGTGTGAATTTGTGCATCAATCTTGCTGTTGAATATCCCATTGCCAGAGTGTGTGTATCTGCAATGAGGGATGCTATGAGGGCTATTGCGCTACTGATGCAATATCAAGACAGCTCAGTTCTATAAAATATTAGTAATTATACGGAACACAATAAAATCAAGTCTCTAAAAGTTCGGTAATTTTTCTGTAGAGATCTTATATGGTATGGGTCTATCCAAGAGACATATTGCAAAAGGTGCTGCCATAATCCTAGATGATGACTACTACTTCTTCTGCCTGTCTACCGATTCATCCGGAAACTCGAGACCTCAATCATTTAACTTCAAATCCTCGGTTGAGTCATTTACAGAAAAAACCCTTAGTGGTCATAGACCCTAGAGTTGAAGATTATCATCTGTTGATAGCAGGGGTACATCCCCAAACAACAGTTCTTCTACTAGATCGAGATCGAGATGGAATTGAGCAAATTACCCAAGCCTTAGCTGCTGATCGAGGCGATCGCCTTCATATTATATGTCATGGTCATCCAGGAACACTGCACTTAGGTAAAAATCCCATTACTGGTGACCATCTTTTCAGTTATCAGCATCTCCTTAAACAATGGAACGTTAGTGAGATTTTACTCTATGCTTGTCAAGTTGCAGACAGTCCATCCAATACATTTATACAACGTTTACATCAATTAACCAATGCCAATATTGCGGCTTCTCAATATCCTGTGGGAAACACTGCCAAAGCAGGAAGCTGGCACTTAGAAACACAAATCGGCTCAGTTAACCCTCAACCTGCATTTTCATCTCAAGTTTTGCAGGAATATCAAGGTATTCTACACAGTTTTTATCTCGATCAGTTTGGCACATTTGACAGTGATGTCATACTGGGGACAAGTAATTCAGATGATATTGTTGCCTTAGCTGGAGATGACACCATTGAAGGCTTAGAAAACCCGGATCTGCTGTCAGGAAATGCGGGTGATGACATGATCAATGGTGGGGCCGGTAACGATGTGATTTATGGGGGTGCTGATGATGATACCATCATGGGCGCTCTCGACGATGACATTATTGTTGGCGATCAAGGTCGCGATCGCATAGCGTGGAAATCAAGGTCGTGATACCCTTGTCGGTGGTGTCGGCAACGATAATATTTATGGCGGTGCTCAACAAGATTTACTGTTTGCAGCCAGCCTTAGTGATTATGCGGTAGAACAAAGTATTAGCTTAACTCTTCCTGCTGAAGTTACAGGAACCACTGCTACTGGAACATTAACATTTATTGGGTTTACCACCTCGGTCGGTCAATTAGAAATAGAAGGAACATTTAATAACCTCAGCAGTCCTCTGCTCACATCTGGCGAAATAGATTCAGATGGTAATCTTCCCAGTGCCATTCATTTAAACTGGGGTCAAGAAGGTTTTGTAGATTCTCCTGTTCGTAACTTGAGTGTAATAGATAATGGCGATGGATCGGGTGGTTTCAGCGGTACATTATTTTTAAACTCTGCTGAAATGCCTGCTTATTTATCGGGTGATTATCAAATTAATATCAATACGGTGAATAACCCCACAGGAGAATTAACTGCTCAACTGAGTCCGAATCAGAATGTTCGCTCTTTTCTAGCGGAATTAAATGGGGAACAAACGGGTGTTGTTTCTGCCGCAACTGGAGAAGCTATTTTAACCTTAAATGAAACGCAAACCGCATTAGATTACTCTATTAAGTTTCAAGGAATTGACTTAATTGAAGATCCGACACAGCGCACTCAACCTCAAGATCTGACGAAGCTTCATCTTCATCTCGGCGAAATGGGTGCAACTGGCCCCCATCTTTTGAATATTTTTGGTCTTCCCAGTGAAGATGATCGCGATTTAATGGTTGATTATGAACAAGAAAAGTTAACGGGAAAATGGGATGATTCTGATGCTTCTTTAACTGAGCAAGGCAGCCCCATGAGTAGTAAGTTTCTTTCTGCTAATCTTGAAGTGCTAATCAGTGGACAATCACATCTTAAAGTGCATACAAATGCTTATCCAACAGGTGAACTTCGAGGACAGATCTTACCGACCCGTAATAGTTTATTTGGAGATAGTGATCATGATATTCTTGTCGGTAGTTATGGTAACGATATCCTCGATGGCGGCTTAGGAAATGATACATTAACAGGACTCGGTGGAAATGATATTTATGTGCTAGC
Organism: Microcoleaceae cyanobacterium; assembly: GCA_049647265.1. Classification (GTDB taxonomy): domain Bacteria; phylum Cyanobacteriota; class Cyanobacteriia; order Cyanobacteriales; family Microcoleaceae; genus JAAURB01. The sequence continues at coordinate 19,069 of JBARXJ010000065.1, read as the reverse complement.
TCCGGGAAATGGTGTAGATTTAATTTACTTTGAAGATGGGTTAGATCAAATCAGATTATCAGATGGGTTAATGTTTAGTGATTTGACCATTTCACAGGGAACGAATACAGATTTAATGTCAATCGAAAGTCAGAATAATACATTGATTCAAGTCACGGCAACAGGAGAATTATTAGCGGCTTTATCTATGACTTCTGTAGAGACCATCAATACAGATGATTTTATTTGAGTCTTTAAAGCTTGAGGGAATAAATGAATCAAAGGAAAGTTTGAGTTCAATTTATAGAGATGAACTCATAATAGTTGCTTGGTTTTACCTATTAATCCGATCGATACTATGAATTTGTATTGATATAAATTGGGTTAATTTTTAAAATTATGTTTTTCTCAAGTTAAGAAAATAATCCGTTTCAATAAACCACCGAAAACCGTGCTTTTACTGATGACATATATTCACACATAAAATATCGTGTAAAAAGTAATAGAAATAAAAAGAAGAGGTAATATTGGCTCGAAATAATATCCTCAAAAGTAGAGTCAAAATTGAACGATTAAATAGGAGTTTAGCTTTATGGAACCGAATGAATTACTAGCTTACGAACAATCTCCATCTTATTCATTTCCCCCAGGCTTACAACTGCCAGAACAGAATTTTGTTGATTTACAATGGACTTCTTTCCCCGCTGGTGAAGCGAATCAATTTCAAATTCTCACTAAACCAGCCGATGAAGTCATTGAAAAGCCTATTGTTGATGCCAATCGTGAATTAGTAGGAACCGTTACAGAGGCGAATATTTTACCCACAAATGTTGATGCATTCGATCAATTGCTCAATGGTAATTTCTTACCTTTTGATCAAGATCGGGTTCAAATTCTTAATACGATCTCAACAGAAGATCACCCTATCACTCCCTACACCTATTCTCCAGCAACCGTTCCCTTTGATACTGGCCCTACTCCCCATGTTCACTGGTTTGACGCAGAATGGTTCTATGTGATTGAAGGACAATTAGATTTATGGTTTGGCGATCCGGGAGCTTATGCACCAGGAGAAATTCCGGGTGTTAATGCACCCTTGGAAGACACTTATCACTATGTCAGTCTCAGTGCTGGTCAGATTGTCTATACCCCAGCCGGAACCCTACACTCGTTCCGAAATCCTAATCAAGAACGGGCAACAATGGCGAGTATTTGGTACAGACAACCCAATCCTGCCGATCCTACGGTTCCAGTTCCTGAAGGCGGAATTGAGCAGTTTTTTACCCATCCTCAAATTGGCTTGCAACTCGATAGTCCAGATGCTTCTGAAGCGTTTATCAGCACTTTGAGTGAGGATCAAACCCAGGCTAGGATTGATAATTGGGCGGCTTTATTCCCAGAATACAGTGTCACCATTAGTTCTGGGTTTGGTGCCTATCTGATGGAAGATGGAAACGGAGATGGCAATAACCCAGATGATCCCAATCCGAATGGGAGTGTCGTATTTGAATATGACCCTGCATTACTGGGGGGTGAGATTGAGTTACTGAATTCTTTATGGGTTAATACTCCAGCCATTCGTCCCCCGAACCCCGCTGAGAATAGCATTATCGGGGATCAACAGAATAATAATCTGGTCGGTACTGCTGTTAATGATAATATTTTAGGACTTCTCGGAAACGATACCCTCAACGGATTAGAAGGAGATGACAATATCTATGGGGGTCAAGGCGATGACTTGATCGTCGATGATCGCGGAGGAAATGACAACCTCTACGGTGACCATGGAAACGACTCTGTCTCTGGCGGTTTAGGAGAAGATTTTATCTTTGGTGATACGGGAGATGATTCCCTATCTGGTCAAGCCGGAAACGATACCATTTTAGGGGGTGATGGTGCAGATATCATCAATGGTAACTCGGGTAACGATCTGATCAGTGGCGGTAACCGAGATGACCTGATTGACGGCGGTATGGGTGATGATACCATTCGTGGGGGAGCAGGTCGCGATCGCTTTGTCCTGACAACAGGGGCTGGAACAGATGAGATTGCTGACTTTGAACCGGGTTCGGACTTTTTTAGCTTAGTTAATCTTACCTTTGATCAGTTATCTATTATTGCCAGCGATCGCGCAGTTCAAATTGAGATTGCCAGTACAGGTGAAGTTCTGGCGACTGTGACTGGTGTGAGCCAACTGATGAGTGATGACTTCCTCTAATTCTACAATCTTTATCCTAGTTATTTAATTCCCTGCTTTCAGGCAATTAATTCATTAAAAAATAAATCCCCCTAACTCTTAGAAGCAATAAAAGTTAGGGTGAATTTTGATGTATATATTTACTACAAAAATAATAGATAAAAAAGTCTTGACGTTACCAAAAGCTGTTGTTATATTGAATAAGTCAAGCAAACTCCGTTACTTTAAACCCTTATATAAAAATAGCTAAGTTTATATTTTTGAAGACTTAGACTATCAGCAAAAGGGAAATAGACAACCGGATGGCTGTAGAACACTCTTTTTATTAGGCAAACTTTTGCTTGTAAGAAATATCTGTATTTCTGATAAAGAGAGTATCGTTCACTGACACCCCATTAAAGACTGCTACTGTTTCTATTGTCTTCAGTTCAATGTTTCAGAATAAACTCAAAAGTCGAGGCTTATTCCTGATCATCGCAACAGTTGCTTTCAGCATTCCTCTAATCTTTGGAAAAATTCATTCATTACAAGCACAAACTAACTCAACCCCTCTGCCTGTTGTTGTTGCTTCTCGGTTTGAACTTAAACCCGAGAAACGTGAATTTTTTCTAGATGTTGCAACCAAAGCAATTGAACCCAGTCGGGCTGAAGCCGGAAATATTAGCTACAGCTTTTATGAAGATCCAAATGTTCCCAATTCCTTCATTTATTTTGAAGAATGGAAAAGTCACAAGGCTTTAAAAGAACATCTTCAACAACCCTATACAAAAGCAGTAGTTGATAATTTTCCTGATTTAGTTCAAGGGGAAGTCGATGTAAAAGTTTACGACATTAAAACCTTGTCCACACAATTGTAAAGATTACCTAGGATTATTGTTCATGCCAACCCGAGTTAATTATTACAAAGCGTTATCGGCTGATTATTCTAAGCCCGATTTAGTTCCTGAGAAACAGCAAACAGAACTGATTGAATTAGCCGAAAAATTTATCATGATGAAGGAGGATATTTTACCTCCTGTGACCGCAGAATATTCCCTGGAACAAATCGAACAGGAGAATAAAGACTGGTGGCCGACTCACTGCGAAGCCTTGCGACAAGGACGGGGAGATCTCTTAACAGAAGAATATCGAAACAATCTAGTTTATTTCTGTCAAGATGGTCCCTATTCTGGCTTAGAACAACAGAAAGAACGGGAAAAACATTGGTGGGCTTTAATTGCCCAACCCGGTGTGACGATGTGCTGGCCAATTGTGATGTTTTATGGTGAACATACCTACTTTGAATGGAAATGTGTGGATGATGCCACCAACGAAACCATTGCCAAAGGTAACGTCACTTGGGTACGTCGAGGACATCGCGGGGCTTGTTATCTTAAAACCGAACAATTAACTTTCTATCGTGATGTTTTTGCAGCAGAAAACTTGTTACAACTGATTAAAACAGCCTAAGAATTATGACTCAACTGACTCAAACCAAAAATGCTGTTTTAGATGATAAAAATCTACAAGCTGGGTTAAACAGTATTAATCCAAAATTCGGTGACTTTTGTACTCGTGTGGCGGGTGAAGCTTGGGGTTTACCCTTAATCGATCAAAAAACAAAAGCCTTCATTACCATTGCTGTTGATGTGGCGAGTCAAACCCAAAACGGCCCCGGCAGTCCATTTGCGGCACACGTTAATATGGCGATGCAACAAGGGGCAACCCGTGAAGAAATCGAAGAATTGCTGCTATTTATGTGTGTGTATGCTGGCTTTAATAAAGCAGCGGGTTGTTTTGGGGTATTGAATGAAATTTTAGGGGAAAATTAGGGAGAAATTGATGACTCGAACAAAAGGAAAAATAGCCGTTGTCATTGAAGAACATTTTGATGAAACTGAATACCATCGCTTTAATGACTTCTTTCCCAAAAACGGTTACGAGGTTGAATATATTTCTAATCTTTGGAATCAACCCAGTTTAACCTTTAACGGCAACGATCACACCACTAAAGCAACTGTAACGGTTGACTTTAAAGATGTTAAACCCACGGACTATGTTGGCATTCTTTTAATTGGTGGGTATGCCATGGACAGGTTACGTTATCAAGTCCAAGCCCAACCGGGACAACCGAATCAATCTCCTGCAGTTGAATTCTTACGAGAAGCAGTGGCAGCAATGGATCGAGATCGGTTACAAGTTGGGACAATTTGCCACAGTTTATGGCTATTTTGTGCGGACCCCAGTTTGATTCAAAACCGCAAAGTCACCTGCGCCCACAATATTATTTGTGATGTTGAAAATGCAGGGGGAACCGTGGTTTATGAAAACGGGGAAACTGTTGCGAGTTATATCGATGGCAATCTAATTACTGGCAAACATCCCGGCGTGGTTGAGGAATTCATGCAAATTTTCCTGGACAACATTGAAAAAAAAGTCGCCGCTTAATGGCTTAAGGACGACGGACTGCAAATTTATTATCTATTAGCATTTTAGCAATGGAATACACCAGTTTTTCATTTTCGGATACCATTACCGGATACGTCACCCAATTTGACCGTCTTAACAAGTGTTTTGGCATCAAAACCTCCGATGGTCGAGAATATACCGCTTACCTGACTGACACCACCTTTGGACGCATTGCCCAAAACCTGGACGAGGGTTATATTGACGCGACAGAACGGTTTGCAGAACTGCTTAATCCCGGTCAACACGTTTTTGCTTATGGGGTGTTCTATCCTCAAGCAGGCGGCCTAAAATTTGAAGTCAAATCAATGGTATTCCCAGGGGAAGCCGTTGAAAAATACCGTCACGAAGAACCCAACTGGTGGATTAATCAAATTCGGTCTATTGCAGATTGTTATTTAAAATGGCAATTTGGATATCCCAGTAATCCGATTGACTATGCAGAATATCGTACCATGTTGAAACTCAGTGGAGTTAAACAACAGGATAATTATCTGCAAGAAACCGATACCATTTCTCGTTTAGTTTATGGGTTTGCTTCGGCATATTTAATGACTGGAGAAGACCGGTTTTTAGAAGCCGCAGAAAAAGGCACAGAATATCTGCGGGAACATATGCGGTTTTACGATCCAGATGAGGATTTAGTGTATTGGTATCACGGTATCAAAGTTAGTGGAAATCGGGAGCAAAAATTACTCACTTCTGAATTTGGTGATGACTACGATGCTATCCCAGCCTATGAACAAGTCTACGCCCTGGCAGGCCCGATTCAAACCTATCGAATTACAGGCGATCCTCGCATTTTAAAAGATGCCGAAATGACTGTGGATTTATTCGATAAGTTCTATCATGATTCAGAAAAAGGCGGCTATTTCTCTCATCTCGATCCCTTAACACTTGATCCAAATGACGAGTCACTCGGACGCAACAAAGGGAAAAAGAATTGGAACTCGGTTGGCGATCATGCCCCGGCTTATTTAGTGAATTTGTATTTGGCAACTCACGATGAAAAATATGCCAAATTCTTAGAATATACCTTCGATACCATCACTAAATATTTCCCCGACTACGACAATAGCCCCTTTGTTCAAGAGAAATTCAATGAAGATTGGAGTCATGATAAAACCTGGGGTTGGCAACAAGATCGGGCGGTTGTGGGTCACAACTTAAAAATTTCTTGGAATTTGATGCGGATGTATTCCCTCAATCCCAAACAAGAGTATCTAGAATTAGCTGAAAAAATTGCTGAAATTACTCCCGATGTCGGTAGCGATCGCCAACGAGGCGGATGGTATGATGTGGTTGAACGAACCTTAGCAGAAGGTGAAGAACAACATCGTTTTGTTTGGCACGATCGTAAAGCTTGGTGGCAACAAGAACAGGGTATTTTAGCTTACATGATCTTACATGGAATTCTCAATAAAGAGGATTATTTAAAACACGCCCGTGAGTCTGCTGCCTTCTATAATGCCTTCTTCTTAGATCATGATGACGGTGGGGTTTACTTTAACGTTTTGTCTAATGGCACGCCATTTTTAACCGGAACAGAACGCTATAAAGGATCTCATTCCATGTCCGGTTATCACTCTACTGAGTTGTGTTATTTATCAGCCGTTTATACCAATTTGCTGATTACAAAACAACCGATGGATTTCTACTTCAAGCCTTATCCGAAATCCTTTAAAGATAATATTTTGTATGTTTCACCGGATATTTTACCGCCGGGTAGTGTACAAATTGCGTCTTGCGAAATTAATGGTGAACCCTATAGCAATTTTGATGCTGAAAAATTAGCGGTAACTTTGCCTGATACCGATGAACAAGTTAAGGTGAAAGTCAATATTATTCCTGTGGCTTAAAACCTCGATCCGTCAGCAATGAAAATATCAATCTCAACGAATCATTGCTGGCGGCGATCTCAATCTTTAAAACCTCAATCAAGTGAGGTAAAAAATAAATCATGAATATTACGCTTCAAAGTCTAGATGATGTTGTTGTGGCTGAATTAAATGGGGAAATCGATGCCAAAACCGCCCCCACCGTCACGAAGGAGATCTTACCTGTCATTACACCGGGAAGCAAAGTTTTAATGAACTTAACCCAAGTCTCTTATATGAGTTCTGCGGGACTGCGATCGCTATTGTCTCTCTATCGTCAAAGTACCGCCAAAGACTCAAAACTGGTCTTAGTGGGTTTATCCGAAGAACTACAAGACACCATGTCAATGACTGGATTTCTTGACTTTTTTACCACTGCTGAAACAGTTGACAATGGAATTTCTACTCTGAAATAGAGTCGAAAAAATAAATCGTTTTTGCTTATTTATGTCCACTTTATCGGCTGAATAACTCATGTTATTAGAACGCATCGATATTCACCCCACCCATGATTACGAAGGCTTTAAATTAAGACGAGGAAAACCCTTTCCTTTCGGCGCTAATTTAATTCCGGGTGGCGTTAATTTCTCAGTCTATTCCAGCCATGCGACCTCCTGTACATTGGTTTTGTTTGAAAAACACGCCGCTGAACCAATGATAGAAATTCCTTTTCCGGATGAATTCCGAATAGGGAATGTTTATAGCATGATTGTATTCGATTTAGATTATGAAAATCTCGAATATGGCTATCGTATGGACGGCCCCAATAACTTTCAAGACGGTCAGTGGTTTGATCAAAGTAAAATCCTCTTAGACCCTTACGCAAAAGTCATTGGTGGACGAGATGTATGGGGAACTGACCCGGACTGGGATGATATTTATCATCATCGAGGTCGAATTGCATTTGATGATTTTGATTGGGAAGATGACCGACCTTTAGAAATTCCTCCCGAAGATCAAATTATCTACGAAATGCACCTTCGTAGTTTCACCCGTGATTCATCTTCAGAGACAAAATATCCCGGAACATTTGCCGCAATGCGGGAAAAAATTCCCTATCTCAAAGAACTCGGAGTTACCTCTGTTGAGTTAATGCCAATCTTTGAGTTTGATGAGTTTGAAAATTCCCGTAAAAGCCCAATAACAGGGGAAACACTGTTTAATTATTGGGGATATAGTACCGTTGGCTTTTTTGCCCCCAAAGCGGGTTATGCAGCCACCGGAAAGTTAGGAATGCAGGTGGATGAAGTCAAAGCCTTAGTCAAAGAACTTCATAAAAATGGGATTGAAGTGATTTTAGATGTGGTGTTTAACCATACCGCAGAAGGCAATGAACGAGGCCCCTATATTTCTTTCCGAGGCTTAGACAATAAAACCTACTATATGTTGACCCCAGAAGGGTATTATTTCAACTTTAGTGGCTGCGGAAATACGCTCATTTGTAATAACCCTGTCGTCCGAAATATCGTCTTAGATTGCTTACGCTATTGGGCGAGTGAATATCACATTGATGGCTTCCGATTTGACTTAGCATCAATCTTAGGTCGCGATCCTTTAGGGTATCCATTAGCCAATCCTCCCCTATTAGAAGCCTTGGCTTTTGATCCGATTTTAGCCAAGTGTAAATTGATTGCAGAAGCTTGGGATGCAGGCGGTTTATATCAAGTGGGTTCGTTCCCGGCTTACGGACGTTGGGCAGAATGGAATGGTAAATATCGCGATGCAATTCGTAAGTTTATCAAAGGCGATTGTACAGTGGGGGAAATGGCGCAGCGCTTACAAGGTTCTCCTGATTTATATGCCGCAGCCGGTCGTAGTCCTGCCACTTCAATTAACTTTATTACCGCCCATGATGGCTTCACGTTAGCTGATTTAGTGTCTTATAACGATAAGCATAATGAAGCCAATGGTGAGAATAGTAATGATGGGGCAAATGATAATGAAAGTTGGAATTGTGGGGCAGAAGGCTGGACAGAAGATCAAGGAATTAATGCCTTAAGATCTCGACAAATTCGCAATGCCATTGCCATTTTAATGATGAGTCAAGGGGTACCAATGATTCTCATGGGAGATGAAATAGGACGCTCTAAAAATGGGAATAATAATACATATTGCCATGACTCAGAATTAAACTGGATGAATTGGGATTTATTAGAACAAAATACCGATTTATTCCGCTTCTTTAAACACTGTATTCACTTCCGCAAAGCCCACCCGGTTTTAAGGAATCAATATCACTTCCAAAATCGGGATTATATGGGAAGTGGATATGCTGATATTACTTGGCATGGAACCCAAGCCTGGAATGCAGACTGGTCTGATTCTTGCCGAACTTTAGCCTTTATGTTGTGTGGAAAACACGCCAAAGCTGGAACGGTTGAAGATAACAGTATTTATGTGGCAATGAATATGCATTTTTCAGCTCAATGGTTTGAATTACCAGGGCTACCTACAGGTACGAATTGGCACGTTTTTGCCAATACCGGATGTATTTCTCCTGAAGATTGTTTTGAACCCGGAACTGAACCGAAATTAGACAATCAATCAGGACTATTACTCGGCGATCGCTCTGTTGTTATTCTCGTTGCAAAATAGGAGAAATTAATCATGACTTTTCAATCCAACTTAGAACTCAAAAATGATGTTGCAGTGATTACCATGTCTGGAGAATTAGATGCTGCATCTGCGCCAACCCTTAGAACCGATGTGGAAAAAGCAGCGGCAGCCACTCCAAAACGCTTAGTTTTAGACATGACAGACTTAGAATTCATGGCAAGTGCAGGGCTACGAATGATTGTTTTTTCTAAGCAAAAAATGGGTGAAGCTGTCGATCTTTACATTGCAGGTGCGCCAGAAATGGTGGTCGATACTTTAGAAAAAGCAGGATTTCATCATAGTGTTATTCTTGTTGATCAATATGCTGCCTAAGGCATAAAATAGCACCACAATACTAAATCTGGGGCAATCAGGTGTGATTCAATTTACTCAAAGCTTTCTGTTGTTAAATATATTCAACAAGTTTCTCTGATAAAAGTTGTATCCCAGGTTTAGTACTCAATTTACAGGCTAATACTAGATCCGATTACCATCATCTCTTTTGTCAGAATTGACTTCATTTTATTTGAAATCAATCATTTTAACGACAAAAATAACAGGGGTGTGGTCATCGGATTTAGTAAAACAAAAAAATATCTAATGAATTGACGAACGTTATGAGTTGAATCTACAAAAATAACTCATAAAGCTTACAGAGAGAGATGACTAAAATATAAAGGAATTTTATAATGTTTAAACTGCCTGGACTCTCAATGTCAAAACAGCTCAACTTTCCCTTTTCTAAAAGTTTGCGTTTTCGTTTAGTCGCTGTCACTTTACTCGTTGTTGTTCCTCCTGTAACAGTGGGATGGCTCTTTCTCAAAAAACAGGCAAATAATTACTTATATGACGATGCCAAACAAGACTTACAACGAGGTGCAGAATCTTTTGCTGTCTATGTTAAAGACTGGCAACAAGAACAACTCAAAACTTTAGAACTGATTAAAAGAGTACCCTTTATTCAAAGTCAAGATCAAGAGTTAAAACAAAACGTTTTACAACGGATTAGTGCTTTTTTACCCACCAGTAGTTTTGATATTGTGAATTGGGAAGGGGATGCCATTGCTACAACAGATGCAGATGTTGCCAACTATGCAGATAGAGCTTGGTTTAAAGCAATTAAAGAAGAACAAAAAGCATTTGGTCAACAAACGTTAATTGGTCGAGTGAGTAAAAGACCGCGACAGTGTTTTTCAACAGGCTTAATTAATCCTGAACAAGAAGATTTAAGCTTAGTTCTTGCCCTTTGTATTGATTTAAAGTTAGTCGCTGAAAATCTTCAACAAGAAATTCAAAGTGCTGCCCCTCAAAGTCGGGGTTTTGTTGTCAGTCGAAATGGAATTTTAATTGCAGATTCTAGTGAAAATAATTATACTCCCTTAGAGGAACGGAGAAATTATCCTCCAGTTGCAGCCGCTTTGCAAGGGAAAACAGGATATTTTTCTTTTGAATCTAATGGTAATCAGATACTGTCTCGAATTGTTCAGCTTGATAACGGTTGGATTGTGATTGTTGAAAAAGATAAAGAATTAGTGTTTGAGAAAGCTAATTTCTTTGACTTGGTAGCAACTGTATTAGGCGGAATAACGATTATTTTAATTGCTGGAGGAACTTGGTATATTTCCGGTCACATTACTCGTCCTATTTTAGAACTAGCCACAGCAACCAATAAGCTTTCTGAAGGAGACTTAGAAACCCGTGTACAGGTTCGTCACACAGATGAAATCGGAACTTTAGCCACCAACTTCAACAGTATGGCAGCACAATTACATGAACTGATTGAAGCTGAAGTTTCAGAGGCAATTGCCCGTAATGAAATTGAAAAAGGTCGTCAAATTCAACAAGACTTTTTACCCGAATCTATCCCCCTGGTTCCCGGTTGGGAAATCGCTTACTATTTTCAACCGGCACGGGAAGTATCGGGAGATTTTTATGATGCATTTACCTTTAGTAATGGTGATGTTGGTTTTGTCATTGCTGATGTTTGTGACAAAGGGGTAGGGGCGGCAATGTTTATGGGACTATTCCGCAGTTTTATTCGCTTATTTTCTGATCAAACCGACTTAGAAACGCCAACTCCTGCTCAGGTTGACTCTTCTCTCTTATCTCAATCTAATCAAGCCGATCAAACAATAGATGAAGATACAATTAATCGATTACAATGTATTCCCATCACTAATAACTATATTGGGACTGAACATGGTAACACTGTCATGTTTGCCACTACATTTTTTGGAATTTTAAGTCCTAAAACAGGGATTGTATCTTATATCAATGGTGGACACGAGCCTGTATTTGTCATCAATACAAATGGAGAAATTAAACATACTTTAAATTCAACAGGGCCAGCGGTAGGCATGATGCCGATGTCTAAGTTTATGATTAAACAAGTTCAATTGGAGCCAGGGGATATTTTAATTGGCTATACTGATGGAGTTTTAGATGCTAGAAATCCAGATAAAAAGTTGTTTGGAAAAGAAAGATTACAAACATTATTGTGTCAACCCTTTGATTCAGCATCAGAACTAATAGACCGGATAAAAACAGATTTATTTAATCATATTGCGGATGCGGCACAGTTTGATGATATTACAATGTTAGCCATTCGCCACGAACTTCAAGAATAATTCAATAACGATCTCAAGATATAGAGAGTATCTAAAGTTAGTTTTGTTAATAGATTTAATATTAACATTGAATGATTTTCACCTGTTGTAAGAATTTCACTGGATTTGAAAGATGGAAGCGTTAACTGTATTTGCAAATCTCGATGCACTGAAACCCTTAGCAGATTATGTAGTTCAAGCCTCGGAAGTGGCTAAACTGGATAAAAAACAAACGTATAAACTGCGTTTAGCGATAGATGAAATCGCGACTAATATCATTACTCACGGCTATGAAGAAGCAGGAGAAACGGGTGAGATTACTATTTCTAGTGAAATCAATCCTAATCACTTGAAAATAGCTTTAGAAGATACTGGCGAATATTTCGACCCTCGAGAAAAAATGAGTTTAGAAGAAGAAACAATTGATCTCCCCTTAAAAGATCGAAAAATGGGTGGTTTAGGGATATATTTAACAATTAACGGTGTTGATGATTTTCAATACAAAAGAGTTAAAGATCGCAACTTTAATGTTTTCATAATGTATCGTTAAAAAAGTGAATATTTGCTTGAAGATACATTCAGTAAAACTTAAAAATAGTCGTATATTCTCTCTATGTTCAGATCTCTGATTTTGCTAAATCACCGCCTTCAGCAACTGATTGCAGCAATAGGAATTACTCTATTTACAATAATATTAGCAGTGAGTATTCCTCTTGCCTCAGCACAACAAGCCTTACCGAGCGATATTAACCCTGTAACCTCTGTGATTCGGGTCGGTAATTTAATTTCTGCCCCGGTTGTTGTGGATGGGGTTGAAAGGTTTAGAGTCGCAATGAAAATTATGATGCAGTCTAATCAAGAAGGGCAAAATATTTCAATTAAACAACGAGCAAAATTAATAGAAAATGAAATTCATGGAATTTTAGAGAATCAACTTTATGGCGGAGGATTGGCTAAAGGATTTAATCCAGACACTCTCGGTGTTTTTGTTTCAAAAAGAGAAGGAAAAACTCAAATTTTTGCATCAGATTACGATCAACTTCGAGAAAGAGCAATCATGCTCGTTACACCCGAAGATGCAGAATATAATGGATATTCAGTAGATATTTGGGCAGTTAAATTAACTGAAGTTATCGAGACGACTTTATTAGAAGGATATCAGCAACGTCAACCTGTTTATTTATATAGAGCAAGTTTATGGTCATTTGGCATTGTTTTAACCTCAGCCTTACTAACTTTTATGGCTTATTTACTTCATAAACGCTTATTTAAACAAAAATTAATTATAGGAATTTCAAAACGAAAGTTTGATTTAACTCAAGCTCAAAGTAATGAGAATTCTATCAGTCTCAATAATCGAATAAAAAATACTGCTGCTAATAATAAACAGCAATACTTAAAAAGAAAATTTAATAAAAATCAATACCAAATACTCTTATTAAAGTTTGTTATGATTCTGATTTGGTCTATTACAATCTGGAAAATTACTGACGTTTTTCCAAAAACTCGTTTTTTTTCAGTTTGGTTAAGTAGAAGCCCTTTTTTCTTATTATTAATTATAATTTTTGTAGGTTTAGCGATCCGAATTACCACCTGGATTATTGATTATTTATTAAATACCTTTAGAGATAATTATAGTCCAGCTACTATTATTGACCATCGACGAGAATTACGTTTTTCAACTTATAGTATTGTCTTTAAAGGAGTGAGTAAGGTTATATGGATTACTTTAGGTTTTCTTGCTATCTTAGATACTTTAGAAATTCCTGTTGCTCCGGTTATTGCAGGTTTAGGGATTATTGGTTTGGCACTTTCGTTTGGCTCCCAAAACTTAATTCGAGATCTATTGCATGGAATTTTTATTCTGTTTGAAGATCATTATGCAGTTGGAGATTATATTACGATTGGGGAAACATCAGGTTATGTTGAATATATGAACTTACGTATTACTCAAATTCGAGGAAAAGAAGGACGCTTAACAACGCTTCAAAATGGTACTATTACTACGGTTCATAATCAAACTAAAGATTGGGCAAGAGTTGACTTTAGACCCATTATTAGCTATGAATCTGATATTGATATGGCGCTATATTTGATGAGAAATATAATTGAAGAAATGTCTCTAGAGCCGGAATGGAAAAGTTATATTATTGATCCTGTGATTACACTGGGTGTAGATAATTTTACAGATTATGGCGTAGAATTAATCATTAAAATTAAGACCCGTCCTGATTTTCAATGGCAAGTTGGTCGTGAATTTCGTCGTCGCTTAAAATATACTTTTGATCGAGAAGGAATTCTATTTGGAAACTTTAGACAAGCTATACATATGTCTGAGATGAATCAGAATTAAGATTTTTTAGATTGAGGATCTAAAGCATCTCGTAAACCATCCCCAATGTAGTTAATACAAAGTACTGTTAAGAAAATAGCTAAACCGGGAAATAATGCCAGATAAGGGGCGGTTTCAAGGTAATTTTGAGCATCATAAAGCATTCGTCCCCAGGTTGGAATATCAGGCGGAAATCCTAACCCTAAAAAGCTTAATGTAGATTCAGTGATAATAGCATTTCCCACAGCTAAAGTTGCCGCCACAATAATCGGACTCAGCACATTGGGTAAAATATGAATCCAAATTAAACGTTGAGGTTTTGCCCCAATTGAACGGGCTGCTAAGACAAAATCCATCTCTCGAGTACTCAAAAAACTAGCCCGCACTAACCGTGCCACAGACATCCAATTCAAGCTACCGACAACAATTACAATCAGTAGAAATATTCCCACTTCTGGCCCCACTAATGCTTTCATGGGTTCGCGAAACAGATAAATAATTAACAGTAATAAAGGAAGCTGTGGTAAGGCAATAAATAAATCAGTGAATCGCATTAATAAGCTATCTAAAATACCGCCATAAAATCCAGAGATAGCCCCAATTAATGTTCCTAAAAAAATAGCAACAATCATCGCAGCAATCCCAACCGTGAGAGAAATTCGTCCGCCGAATAAGATTCTGGCTAATTGATCTTGACCTAAATCATTGGTTCCTAATGGATTTTGAAAGCTGGGGGAAGCTAAACTCTTACTAAAATCAATTTGATCGAAAGGAGTCGTATAAATTAAAGGCAAAATTATAATTGTTAATGCAATCAAGCTTAAAATAATTGTTCCTAAAACTGCCATTTTATCTCGGCTAAATTGCTGCCAGATGACAGAGAGTAATGAACGAGATTTTGGAGATTTTGGTTGAACTTTTAATATAGGATTTGTAGACATTGAGTTTAATATTTAGAGGGATTATTTATATTGAACGCGGGGATCTAATACACCATAGAGAAGATCTGCAACTAAATTAAAAATAACGACTAAAATGGCATAGGTAAAGGTAATTGCCATCACCACAGGTGTATCGCTGCGATAAATTGATTCTATGAGTAATGCGCCGATTCCTGGAATCCGAAATATTTGTTCAGTAATTAGTGCGCCAGTAAATAAACTGGGAATATCTAAGGCAATTAAAGTGACAACGGGAATTAAGGCATTGCGGAGAATATGTTCAGTAATTACTGTTAATTGAGAGAGTCCTTTAGCATAGGCTGTCCGAACATAGTCTTGATTGAGTTGTTCTAACATTGAAGCACGAATAAATCGCATTAATACCGCTGTTTGAAATAAGACTAATACCGTAATTGGCATAATCGATTGTTTGATTTGTTCGATTAAAGTTTGCCAATTTGTTACCTGTAATGTGCTATTATAAATAAAGGGAAACCAGTTGAGTTTGACGCTAAAAATAATAATAAATAATAATCCGGTAAAAAAGGGAGGTAAAGAAAAGCCTAAAAATGTAAAGGTTGTCGCCACTTGATCTAAAATAGAATAGCGCTTCAGTGCAGATAAAATGCCGATGGGAAATGCAATCAGCAAGGCAATGATATAAGCGCTGCCAGCAATCCATAAGGTGACAGGTAAGCGTTGGGCAATTAGTTCACTCACAGGGCTACGACTGGTAAAAGAATAACCCATATCCCCTTGTAAAAACGCCCAGAACCATTTAATATATCTTACAGGGATGGGTTGATCTAAGCCCAGTGAACGGCGAATATTTTCCCGAACTTCTGCGGTAATTGAAGGATTTGTGGCAAATTCTCCCATCGGGT
Organism: Microcoleaceae cyanobacterium; assembly: GCA_049647265.1. Taxonomy (GTDB): domain Bacteria; phylum Cyanobacteriota; class Cyanobacteriia; order Cyanobacteriales; family Microcoleaceae; genus JAAURB01. The sequence goes on along the minus strand of JBARXJ010000065.1, from coordinate 3,213 downwards.
CACCCGGAGCTAATGCTAAGATTAGAAAAACAACGATACTGATCGCAATTAAAGTGGGAATAGCAGTTAAAACACGATTAACAATATAGCGATTCATTCAATATTATTGATGCTAAAATTGACAAACTGAAGGCGGCTCAATCGGACAAACGGTATCTTCAATTGGATTTTCCTGAAGTCCGAGATAAGTTAAATTTTCTAATGTAGAAAGTGATTCAATCTCTTCGATTTGATTATTCCATAAATTCAGTTCAGTTAATAGTGTCAATTCTGCTAACGGTTCAACATCTGTAATTTGATTATATCCCAGATATAAAATCGTTAATTTGTTAAGATTGGATAGGGGTTTAGGGTCACTAATTTGATTTTTTTCAAGTCCTAATACTGATAAGTTTTCAAGCTTAGATAAAGGCTTAATATCAGTAATTTTGTTATTAATTAAATTTAGATCTTCCGTTAAACTTATTAAACTTTCGATGGGTTCAATATTAGTAATTTGATTATTTCTCAGATTAAGTATCCTCAAATTCGTTAAAGATGATAAGGGATCAATCTCGGCAATTTGATTATCGCTTAACTGCAACCTTTGCAAATCTGTTAAATTAGACAAAGAACTTAAGTCATTAATTTGATTACCATCTAGGCTTAGATTAGTTAAAGTCTCTAGATTGGCAATCGGACTGATATCGACTATTTGATTTTCACTTAATTCTAACTCTGTCAGATTGGTTAAATTTGAGAGTATATTTAAATTATCAATATCATTACGACTCAGATCTAATATTGTCAAATTGACTAAGTTTGTAAGGGGAGTTAAATCTCGAATTTGGTTGTCGCTGAGGCTAAGAGCAGTCAAACTCTCTAGATTGGTTAACGGGTTGATTTGATTAATTTGATTATTGTTTAGATATAAGTTATTTAGATTAATCAGAAAAGCTAAAGATTCTATATCTCTCACTTGATTATCATTGAGACTCAAAGTATTTAAATTAATTAAACCCTCTAACGGAGTGATATCTTCGATTAGGTTATCACTAAGATTTAACTCTGTCAGTTGAGTTAAGCTGGATAAAGAGATTAAACTATTAATCTGATTCTGACTTAAATCTAACTGGTTTAAATTGGGTAAAGTAATCAGTGGTGTGATATCTTTAATCTCACTTTGACTTAAATCTAAGCGGGTTCGGCTTGAAAGTTCATCAGCGGCTAAAAGACAGTCCGTCACCCCTGCTTCTTGTAATAAAATCTCAATCGTTTGTTTCGTTTCTTCAATTAGATTATCTTTGTTTAAACACCAATCTGTAAACGTACGATAATCTCTCTGAGATAAAGGAGTTTGAGGGGGTTCCGAGGTTGGGGGAGACGATTCTGGGAGTAAAGATCGAAGTAATTGAAACCGTTCTTGCACCTCTGCACACCCACTCAGTCCTAACAAAAGAATTAGTATGATCCCTGAAATAAATTGGCGTTTAAAAGGATGTGATTTATACATGGTTATTTATGATTTGTTATTGGTTCCCCGCTGGCGCGGGGACAAGCATTAGTTGTTTGTCATGGGAGAAAGTCGGGATAATGATTAAGTGATTGCTGTATCAGTTCCACAACTTAAACAAATAACAAATAACCAACAACTAACAACCCTGTTAAAAATATTAGCTAATTTTTCAGATTTTCTAATCCTTCAGTAACCTTAGCCGACTCAATGCGATCGCCTGCTTGAATTCGATCGATCACCTCCATCCCATCGGTGACGTAACCAAACACAGCATAGTTGCCATCGAGAAACGGTAAATCTGCCAGCGTAAAATAGAATTGAGACGAGGCAGAGTCCGGCAAACGAGAACGAGCCATTGCCACGGCACCCCGAGTATGTTGCAGGGCCGGTTTGGCTCGAATACCTTGAGCATCGAATGTTTGGCTGTAAACGGGTTCAGTGGCGTTTGAGGGTTGAATTTCTAGAGGAATATACCGTTCTTGCCCCGTGGCTGGATCGCTGTATCCACCCGTTCCCAATTGAGCCATGGGTACGTTATCGTTTTTACTTTGTGGATCGCCCCCTTGAACGACAAAAGGCTGCGGTTCACGCACCACCCGATGAAAGGCAATGCCATCATACACCCCAAGATTCACCAGTTCTACAAAATTCCCTGCTGTAACCGGAGCTTTTGTACCGTCTACTTCAATCGTAATGGCAGAGCCGTTGACTTCCATCACCACGGTCGCCATCCCTTCAAGTCGGGGTAAATTGCTAGCGTCAATCTGGCTGGAACTAACCGGAGCCGATCCGGTCGAGGAGCTGGAGTCTGACTGAGCTGTTCCACTACAACCCCCCAGCCATAAGGTTGCGATCGCAAACAGGGAGATTAACCCCCGTTGAAGATTAATGTATTTCATGAGTGAATATTTACAGTCCTTCTAAAGGTACTTGGAGAAACTTTGCCAGTTCAGCGCCTTGATTTTCCAGTTCAGATAAAGGCAGCGGTTGACCGACGCGAGTCAGAGGAATTTCCCGTCGATCTTTGAGCTTGAGATAAAGGGCGCGACGAGGACTAATCCCTTCCTTGAGATCAACTCGAATGGATTGTACATCCTCAAAGGAACAATCAAACTCAACTTTGCGGTTTTTTCCCGGTAAACCCCAGCGGAAAATATTAATTTTTTCTGTATTTTTATCGAACTCGTTGTAACCGCCTCCGAGGTTCCAGAAAATAATTAACCATAGGTACAACGACAGTAAAATAGCAGCGCCGCCGTATAGCCCCATGACTAAGCCTTGAGGCAAAAATACAAGCTGAGTCGGGTCAGCAAAGGGTAAAAGGTTAATTCTCAGATAACTGGAAATTCCAGAGAGTAAGAAGCCTGTACCCCCCAATAAAATCACAGTTGCCCATAAATAGTTACTGGGACGACGAGCACCTAAAATTTTCTTACGAATGACGAGATTACCTGTCTGAGTAGTTTGTGCGCTCATAAATTTTTGTTTTTGACAGCCGAAACCTTTGCAAATTTTGTTAACTGTAATATATAGTTATGTTAACTTGCTTAAAAAGCATAGTCTTTTAGTAACCCGAGAGGATCGTTCTCAAATGACTATAGCAGTCGAGCGCCCACAATCCCAGCGTGGATGGTTTGATACCGTCGATGACTGGCTCAAGCGCGACCGTTTTGTATTCGTCGGATGGTCTGGTTTACTGTTATTCCCCTGTGCCTACA
>JBARXJ010000064.1:0-68007 GCA_049647265.1 Microcoleaceae cyanobacterium | reverse complement strand
TGGTGTATTGCTGGGGAAGCGATAAAACAGCATTCTTTTATATGCAGATGATCATTCTGCATGGCAGTGTGAATGCCACGTTTATCTGTGCCGATTTTATCAGTCTGTATGTGGCATTAGAAGTGATTAGTATTGCGGCATTTTTACTGATTGCTTATCCCCGTAGTAACCGCTCAATTTGGGTGGGATTACGCTATCTATTTGTCAGCAATACCGCCATGTTATTTTACCTGGTTGGAGCAGTACTGGTCTATCAAGCCCATCATTCTTTCAACTTTGCCGGTTTACGAGGAGCTCCGACTGAAGCGGTGGCGTTGATTTTAATGGCACTGTTAGTTAAAGGCGGGGTGTTTGTCTCGGGTTTATGGTTACCCCTAACTCACTCGGAGTCTGACTCTCCGGTATCGGCAATGTTTTCGGGTGTGGTGGTCAAAGCCGGGGTATTTCCCCTTGTACGCTGTGCGTTGATGCTACCGGAGATCGATCCCATTATCCGGCTGTTTGGGGTCAGCACGGCTCTATTTGGGGTGGGTTGTGCTGTGTTTGAAAAAGATACAAAGCGGATGCTTGCCTTTCATACAATTTCTCAGTTAGGCTTTGTATTAGCAGCCCCTAGAGTTGCGGGTTTTTATGCGTTAACCCATGGCTTAGTCAAAGCGGCTTTGTTTCTATTGGCGGGGAATTTACCCAGTCGTAACTTCAAACAACTTAACTCTCAACCCATTAGTAACTCGATCTGGATAGCGCTGGTGATTGCGAGTTTTTCGATCTCTGGTTTTCCCTTGTTATCCGGGTTTGGTGCTAAAGTTTTAACCAGTAAAAATTACTTGCCCTGGCAGGTAATCGCTATGAATATTGTTGCGGTGGGAACGGCAATTTCTTTTGCAAAGTTTATCTTTTTACCTTATCAAAGAAACCGAGAAAAAGGAAATATTCGATCCAATTTATGGGCAGCAATGGTGATTTTACTGGGTGGATTAGTGGTGGCTAACGGATTTTATTTTCAAGCCTATACTATAGCAAATATAGTAAAACCTTTGATTCTAATTTTAATCGGTTGGCTGTGCTATCTGTTTATTTTCAAAAAGTTAACGATAAAATTACCTCGTGTGGTTGAGGAATTCGATCATATCATTGGGGTAATGAGTATCATGGCAGTTGTTCTTTTTTGGATTGTATGGACGCAATTACGTTTTTCAATATCGTCTTAAGGCTGGCTATTTGGTTTTTACTCACCGCAGATTTAAGTCTGGCTAATATTATTATTGGTGTGGGTATTGCTTTTCTATTGCCTCGTGGCCGCGCTTCTTTGGGGGCATTAAAAGATTGGTTACAGATTTTATGGGAAATTGTTGTGGCGATTCCTCAAGCGTATATAGAAGCCATAGAAATGATTTTTCGTCCCCATAATACTGAGGATATTGTCTGTGAACAAGTCAAACCTAACAGAACATTAGGATTAATATTTTTGGATATCTTTCTAATTACTTTCACTCCAAAAACCATTGTCCTAAAATACCATGAACGAGGCTGGTATGAAGTTCATCGAGTGATTCGCAGACGTAATCGTAGGAGACGGTAAAATGATATTTCCAATCAGTAACCTTTCAGCAATTATCATGAATGCCATGTTAATTGCAATGATTTTAGCGTTATTAATTCCGATCTATGAAGCCTGTCAAGATGATGATATTTGGCAAAAAATGCTTGCGTTTGCCAGTATTGCCACGAAGACTTCAATTATCATGCTGTTTATCTCTGTGTTGCGAGATGATTGGTCAATTGGGGTAGTTGCGATTATTATTTTAAGTGTCGGCAATGCTGGATTAATGTTACTGGCGCATTTAATTAAACAATTAAGCGAATTATGATTAATCTTTTAAGTTACAGTTGTATTGTGATTGGAGTGATCTTCTGGTTTTGGGGAACCTGGCCAATCATGGGAAATCGGTCTGTGTTGTTTAAGCTGCATAGTCTTTCTGTTGCAGATACTTTAGGTTCGATGAGTATTGTAATGGGTTTACTCCTAAGAATACCCAGCGAATGGTCATTATTACTTCTTGGAATTATTACCTTGGCAATTTGGAACACTGTACTAGGGTATGTGATCGCCTATTGTTCGAGTAGTCAATCTGATATTAAAATTCCACAAGAATAATCATTAACATCCCGGCTTTTAGATCTCAATTTTAGGAAATCGTTTAAATATGATCGATAGTTATGTTTATGTGATTATTGCTTTACTTCCGTTAACTGCGATTATGGTAGTAATTCAAGTTAATCCCTATCAAGCCATAGTCATTCGGGGAATATTAGGCGCGATCGCAGCATTAGTTTATGCTGTTTTAGGCGGGGCGGATGTGGCGCTAACTGAAGCATTAGTGGGAACCATGTTAGCCATTACTTTGTATATCGTGGCTGTGCGTTCCTCTTTTGTGATGCGTTTAGGAATATTAAAAGATGATGTTGTAGAAACAGAGAACCATTTCAAAGATTTAATAACAACTCTCAAAAAAATCATCAAGCAATATTATTTACGCTTAGAGTTGGTGGAATATCCGGATTCAGAAGCCTTGGAAAAAGCGTTACTGGATAAAGAAATTCATGCAACTTGTATGAAAACACCTCAACTCGAACCCAATAGTAAAGGAATTTATCATACAACCATTCGAGTTCATCGTTTATTTGAAATTATCGAAACTGAGTTGACTTCACCCGAAACAACTCTGAGTTATATTCAGCTATCAAATCCGGAGGGAAAACATTAATGAAGTGGGTTTATGTCATCGCTGGTATTGTGTTATTTATTAAAATGATTGTTTTACCCAATCCTGTTGCCGAATGGGATGAATTTTCAATTGTTGGATCAATTGTTGATGATAGTGGGGTGGCAAATGCCGTTTCAGGGATTATCTTTAGAAATCGATTATATGACACTATTTTTGAAGTGGTTGTATTTACCATTGCGATTTTAGGGGTTCGTTATCTCCTGGCTGACGAACAACCCACCCAAATGGTTCATCAATTTAGCGATCGCCCTTCGATTATTTTAGCCCGCTTAGGCGCTACAATTGCAGCATTGGTGAGTATTGAATTAGCAATTCGGGGTCATCTCAGTCCCGGAGGCGGGTTTGCGGCAGGGGTCGCGGGCGGTACAGCGATTGGCTTAATTGCGATTACTTCATCTTCTGAGTGGATGGAGGCTATATATAAAAAATGGAATGCTGCCCGCTGGGAAAAAGTCTCTGTTTTGATTTTCATTGCCTTAGCTGCGATGACTCTAATGGGGGTAGAATTACCGCAAGGACAACTGGGGACATTATTCAGTGGCGGAATCATTCCGATACTCAATATATTAGTGGCGATTAAAGTGGCATTGGGTTCGTGGGCTGTTATTTTGCTATTTATTCGGTATCGCGGGTTATTGTAGCGCTGCGTCAGGTAATCTTGCAAGTCGGTAGTCAGTAGTAGATCAGTAAAAGGAATTTTAAATTTTCTGGCGTTATCTCAAACACTGTGGATCATCAGCGATCGCGAATAACCCATCAATTCGGACAAATGACTGAGACTCAACCCTTCGACTTACAACCCACAGCGGATGGTTCTTATACCTTCTTTTCCGCTGAATTTAATCAAGCCTTTCATAGTCATTTTGGCGCGAAACAAGAAGCGGAATGTAAATTTGTTGAACCCTTGCAACTGAGACAAAAAGCTCAAAATTCCTCGATTTATTTACTCGATATTTGTTATGGTTTAGGCTACAATACCGCTGCTGCCTTAACCGCTATCTGGCAAACCAATCCGAACTGTTCTGTGTATTGGATGGGTTTAGAATTGGATGAAATGGTGCCACAAACCGCGATCGCCTATGATCTGTTAAATGACTACCCAGATCCGATTGCTGAATATTTAACCACCCTTGCAAAAACCCATCAACTCCAAACGGATAAAATTCAGGCTAAATTACTAATTGGAGATGCAAGACTTACCTTGCAAGAGGTTTACCATTCCGGGTTTAAGGCTGATGCTGTTTTTCTCGATCCCTTTTCCCCCCCAGCCTGCCCCCAGCTTTGGACGGTTGAGTTTCTCACCCTGCTGGCTCAGTGTTTGACCCCAAATGGTCATTTAGCCACTTACGTCTGTTCTGCCCCCGCCAGAGCCGCGCTGATAGCCGCTAATTTAAACATTGGTTCAACCACTCCTGTGGGACGACGCACCCCTGGAACGATTGCCAGCTTTTCAACAGTAGGTTTAACGCCGTTGTCTACAAAAGAAATTGAACATTTACAAACTCGCGCTGCTATTCCTTATCGCGATAGTAATTTATCCGACTCTAAAGAAACGATTCTGCAACGTCGGCAACAAGAACAACAACAGTCAACTTTAGAACCCACCACTCAATGGAAAAAACGCTGGAAAGGGAATGGTTAAACAGCCGAAGCAAAATTATAAGTGAGAACTTCAACCGTGGTTCCTTGCTGGGGTAAACTGTCTGAGGTTAAGCTTAAAGTATCTCCAGGGACTTGACGGATGGTGTTGCCTTCCATCACCTGTAAAAAGGGTTCAACTGAAATTAAATCACAAGTGGCCTCATCAGCAGCCTGAGTTTTGTAGTGAGTCGGGATGACAATTTTAGGCTTTAAAAAGTTAATCGTTTCTTTTGCCTCTTCTGGGGTATAGGATTTCTTATCACCCCCCACCGGAATTAACATCACATCCGGACGACCAATTAGATATCGTTCTTCATCTTGAATCGGTCCTGCTAGTCCACCTAGGTGTACAATTTTAATCCCTGCTTGTTGCCACACCCAAGCGATATTCGTCCCCAAGCGTTGTCCTTTTTGCCGATCTTTATCAGTCCGAATCCCTTGAATTTGGGTTCGATCAAGCTGATAAACGCCAGACTCATGTAATAAGAGAGGATTTCCAGCAAATCCATCAATCGATCCTTCATCCAATAGACGACTGCTAATCAGGACTAACTGGGTATCAATTTTAGGGTTACGATAACCGACGGTACAGCCGGTTTGCTTAAATGGTTTAAAAGGATTCACTAAGACTTGTAACCCGCCACCGGTAAAATAAAAGCAGGTATGACCCAACCACTGAATAGTAAGCTGATTAGACGGTTGTGCGATTGAACGATTTGCGGGAAAGACAAAACTAGACGCGATCGCACTTAAAGCGCTAAGTTGGGCAAACTGGATAAACTGTCGTCGTTTCATAATCTATCTGTATAAGATGCTCAATTATTGTTGTTGCAACGACTAGTCACATTAACGAGAGAATATTCCAGTAAACTATCCTACAGGCTTTTTGGACAAAGTGGTTAAAAAATTTCGCAGCAATTGTTTACCGCTATTGGTGAGAATGCTTTCCGGGTGGAATTGTACCCCTTGGATATGGGGATAGTCTCGATGTCGAACCCCCATAATGGTGCCATCATCGACCCATGCTGTCACTTCTAGTACATCTGGGCAACTGGGACGGTCAATCACTAAACTATGATAACGAGTGGCAGTTAAGGGATTGTCTAGATTTTCAAATACACCCACCCCCGTATGATGCACCTGTGATGTTTTACCATGCATTAATTCTGGGGCCGAAACCACTTGGGCGTTAAACACTTGCCCAATACTTTGATGGCCTAAACAAACGCCTAAAATCGGAAACGTTGGCCCGAGTTGTTCAATTAAATCGAGAGAAATCCCAGCATCTTCTGGGCGACCAGGGCCTGGAGAAATAACAATACCGTCGGGTTGAAGTTGACGAATTTCATCTATCGAAATTTGATCGTTACGATAAACTTTAACTTCAGCGGCTACGGGCAATTCTGTCCCTAATTCCCCTAAGTATTGAACAATATTGTAGGTGAAACTATCATAATTATCGATGACGATAATCATCTTTTTCCGACTCCTTTTAAACCCATTGAATGATTTCAGCAAACAAAGGTGGTAAGATTAATACGGATGCCACGAGTACAGCCGCTAAGGCAAAGATCATCACTGCCCCTGCCGCGCAATCTTTCGCAATCTTAGCCAGTTCATGAAAAGATTGTCCGACACTCAAATCAACAATCGATTCAATCGCGGTATTGAGTAATTCCATTGCCATGACCGATCCAATTGTTAAGCCAATAATTGCTATTTTGACTGGACTTAACTGTAAAATTAAACTGAGGCTGACGGCTAAAATACCAATAACCGTATGAATCCGAAAATTACGCTGTGTTTGAAATGCATAGGTAATACCCGTCCAAGCATACTGGAAACTCACGACTAAATTAGTTGCGACTTGCCAGGATTGAGATCGCTCTCCACCAACGGCGGTATCCGAGTCTGAGGAAACAGATGGTTGAGTTTCCTTAGAGTGAGAGAAAAACTGAGTCGATACCGGGGAAATTGTGGTTTTATCTAGATCCATTATTGAGAAGTTGTTTAAGTCAGCACAGTTTGGACGAGAACACTTTGATCAATTCTGGTTGAAATTTAACACAATCATTACCCAGATGGGGCTAATTTACCTCTATCGAATGAGATGTTAATTGATCAAAGTATAATTGATTCATTAGTTAGGGCAGATACTGGGTTGATGATTGATTTCTAAATTGATCGCGGCAAGCAGAGTGACTTGTTTATTGATCATTCGCTCGAAGTGGTCTTGATCCGGATGATCCCAACCCAACAGATGCAAACAGCCATGGACGGCTAACCAAGCTAATTCCGTTGTTAATGAATGTCCCTGTTGTTGGGCTTGGCGATCGGAGGTTTCGACAGAAATCACAATATCACCCAGAGTCAGGGGTTGAGATTGGAAAACTGCCGCAGCACAGGGTATATTCGCCTCTAACGCGGCAAAAGCTAACACATCGGTGGGTTTATCGGATAGCCGATATTGGGCGTTGAGGTGGCGAATTTCTGGGTCGCTTGTTAAACGCAGAGTCAGTTCATAACTCGGGGCATCCGGTAAGTCTGTGGCAAGTTCTTGTAACCATTGACTGAACCATTGTTGCCACATCACAGTAGAGACTGGAGGCGTTGGATAACGTAACCGCAGACGGGTTTGCGCCTCGCTGGAGCTGGGTTGTTGCCAAAAATCTGTTTGAACAGTGACTTCCACCTCAACACTCATCGCCCCTGCCTCAACGAGTTAAGTATGAAACGCCGATCAATAGACTCAATAGAGCGACTGTTGTCAGAGTGAAATGAAATAAAGATTTTCCCCCTTTTCTCACCATATTTCGCATGGCAAGTTTGACATAACTGGGTTGGGGTTCTCTGGCTTTGGTAGAGTTTGCCGTTGAAGGAGAGGATTGAGGATTCATAAGTTCTGGTAAAATCCTAAAAAAAAAACAACCATCAACACCCGCTTTCAAGCGTTGTCATCTCTAAAGTCGTTACACTTAAATTTGGAGCTGACCTGAGCTGCGTGATGAGGTTCATCAAAGTGTATCTAGTTTGATTTGCGACTATTATAGCAAATATGTAAACTTTTGTATAGGATCGGGGCGATTCAATTCCATTTTGATGTTATTCACTCGGGACTAATTCGGAGTTAAACTCATTGAAAGCCCGACGTTTGAGTTCAACTGATTCTGAACGCGGTAATAAATCGAACACGTCTCGCATCGCATCATCAATGTCTTCAAAAGACACTTGTCCCACCCGATCTAAGACAACCTCACCCGATTGATCGATCACAACAGTTTGCGGTACATAGCCTGTGTAATAGTAACCGACTTCGTTGGGATTATCCACCTTTTCTAAGGCAAGGGTATCGACGTTGACGGGAATAAAATCAGCCGCCATGCCATAGTAACGTTGGAGTTGGGAAATGGTATCAACGAACTGTTTACAGTCTTTACTGTCGTCGAGGAAATACACCAGTAAGGCTGCACGCGACTTTGCTCGAGATTGCGCTAAGGTGACTCGGGCAGGGACTAAAGAGCCATTGCCAGCATACAAGGCAAAAATATTGCCATCAAAGCGATCGTCATTGAGCCCAGCGATCGCAGGTGGGGTAATGAGCATCGATGCGATCGCCAATGTAACACAACTGATAAGGACAACCGTTGCGATCGCGGACTGACATCGATGAAGAATGCGGATGTTGAGCATGATGTGATGCGAGAGTGAAATTAACTAGCTAGGGATGTATTGTATCGCTATTCGTTATGGGTTCAGTCTTTATCAAAGGCGCGGAGCGCGATCGCCTGCGGGATGTCGGGCTCGGCGTACCTGTGCTGTAGCTAAAAACGAACAGGAATAATTAAGGGATAAATAACCACTCCCCTGAGAAGAAATGTTAAAAACTATTACAAACTGACTCATATTGTGAGCATCATGCCTGAAAATACATGCGATAGGTATTGATGTCACAACCTGCTGTTTCCGGACTGATACCAGAACTGGCCAGGGCTAATTGTGGGTGAATCGCAATTCCTTAACAATTGTTGAGGACTGGGGTTAACTTCTCAGCAAGTGGTACAATTCTTTGAAGTTCGGTGTAGCAGAGAATTAGTTCAGTGTCACAAGCACAGAATGCACTTTGTGTCATCGTAGGTCGGTATCTTTAAAATCTAAAGATACGGCAAAGGTAAACCACAGCAGATCGCGGTGATTCGCGACAGTGATGGGTTTAAAAATGAACACGTTAGCTAAACGTTTTGGTAAAAAATGAGTATCGTTACAAAATCCATTGTTAATGCGGATGCTGAGGCTCGTTATCTCAGCCCCGGTGAATTAGATCGGATCAAGTCCTTTGTTACCAGCGGCGAGCGTCGCGTTCGGATCGCTGAAACTATGAGTGGTGCTCGTGAGCGTATCGTTAAAGAAGCAGGCAACCAACTGTTCCAAAAGCGTCCTGATGTGACTTCCCCTGGTGGCAACGCTTACGGTGAAGAAATGACTGCGACTTGCTTACGGGATTTAGATTACTATCTGCGTTTAATCACCTACGGAATTGTTGCGGGTGACACAACTCCGATTGAAGAAATCGGTATTGTCGGTGTTCGCGAAATGTATAAATCTTTAGGAACTCCGATTGATGCGGTTGTCGAAGGTGTTCGCGCCATGAAAAACGTTGCCACTGGTTTATTATCTGGTGATGACGCGGCTGAAGCGAGTGGTTACTTCGACTATGTTATCGGTGCGATGTCCTAGTTTGTGGGATTCGCCTGATTATTTCTCAACGACGAACCATCTCTTAACTCAGCAACTTTTTGAAGAAAGCTAAACAAATATCATCATGCAAGACGCAATTACCTCCGTTATTAATTCCTCTGACGTTCAAGGAAAGTACCTTGATTCCTCAGCTTTAGATAAACTAAAAGGTTACTTCGCCACAGGTGAATTACGGGTTCGGGCTGCAACTTCTATTAGTGCCAACGCAGCAAACATCGTAAAAGAAGCAGTTGCTAAGTCTTTACTGTACTCTGATGTGACTCGTCCTGGTGGTAATATGTACACCACTCGTCGCTATGCTGCTTGCATCCGTGACTTAGACTACTATCTCCGTTATTCAACTTACGCCATGTTAGCGGGTGATCCTTCTATTCTCGATGAGCGCGTGCTTAATGGTTTAAAAGAAACCTACAACTCCTTAGGTGTACCCATTGGTAACACTGTTAACGCTATTCAAGCGATGAAAGAAGTCACCGCTGGTTTAGTCGGTTCAGATGCCGGTAAAGAAATGGGCGTTTACTTTGACTACATCTGCTCTGGCTTAAGCTAGACTATTCTGGCGCGATGAAAGTGTGAAAAATTAATCAGTTGATTTTTCTATCGATTCATCCTTAAAATTGAAGCCTGGGAAGTCTGGGATGAATGCTAAAGCGTCAAAGGCTAATCTCAAATCAGTTATTAGTTTTAACGAGTTAGTATTGATTCTTGACTCCCGGCTTTGCCATTTAATACATTTCATTCACACCAAAGTTAATTAAAGCTAAAAATCTAATTTAGGAGATTCATAACCCATGAGAATGTTTAGAGTTACTGCTTGTGTTCCCAGCCAAACCCGCATTCGCACCCAACGGGAATTACAAAATACTTATTTCACTAAGCTCGTTCCTTATGATAATTGGTTTAAAGAACAGCAACGGATTATGAAAATGGGCGGTAAAATTGTTAAAGTAGAACTGGCTACAGGTAAAGTTGGAGCCAATACCGGATTACTTTAAATTAATTCCTTTAATTTCTTTATAACCCTAAAATCCTACTCAAGCGCTACACAATTGGGTAGGATTTTAAAATTTTCTTTCTTTTTATTTAGCAGAATTAAACGGATAATTTGAATATATTTTAGCTCCTCCTACAATAATTAAACCTAATATTAAACTGGGTTCAGGTACCTCTTGAGAGGTGTCTTCATCTGTTTGTGCTACTTTGATTTGAAAAGCAAGTTTAGATTGTTCCGGTAAGTTTTGCCATGACATTGTTGAATTTCCAGTTAATGTAAAACGATTCATTACATCAGAAATTCGGAGAATATCTAATCCGCCCGTTTCAGCAATGGCATAGGATTGATCGTCTAAGAATTGATTATCCAAAGATAAATTATCGATCAGCATAGAACTTCCCGGATTGACTGCCCGAGTCCGAATAAAGATATCAGAAAATGGATCGTTTGTCTTGGTGCGCGTTCCTTAGCGGCTTACAAAGCCGCAGGGTCGCACCGCATAATTATAATTCAGTAGGCTATTGCCTAAACTAAATTGAACTAAATTTAAGTCGGGATCGTAAGATAATTCAAAGTTTTCTGTAACTCCATTTTGCCAGTTAAATTGTTCTGTAATTTGAGGATCTCCTGGATCGAATTCATGTAAATTGAGTTCATGAGTCATTATTCCTGCGCCATCGCCAATGCGTCCTTCAGCAACAAATGCAATATCTTGGATCAAAGCATTCATCTCATCATCAGAAGTCAGATGAGTCAGGGTAACAGCATCAACCGCAGAATAACTGAAGCCGAGTAAAGTTAGAGTGGTTGTGAATGTGAAAGCAGCTAATTTCATAGTTCTAGAGGCTAGAATGAAAAACTTTGAGGAGTATTGAGTTGTGAAAAGAATCAAACTTAAATTGACTTAAGAAGCAGGTTTTTTGTGTTTTAACTGCCAACCTAAGCCGAATAAACCTAAAACGATAATTCCTAGATTTGTTCCAGCTTCAGGAACAGGTTTAGGAGGAGGAGGAGGAGTAAATAATCCTTCTATTGCCGTTGCATCGTTATTACATTCATGAATTAAAGTGGCAATAAAGTCTCCGTCTGGTAAAAGATTTCGGTCAATTTTAAACCCGAATAATTCCTCTCCAGAATCAATAAAATTACTAGAATCAAACCCAGCACTAATTAATTCATCCTGATCGAGTAAAGTAATATCTCCGATTTTATTACCTGAGTCAATCACATTAGGAATTAAGCTGTCAGGATTATTTCTGTTACCCGCTTCTGTATTATAAGCAGAATAATAATCATCATCCCATGCTAAATCTCCCATTGTTGCTGAATTGTTTGTTAGAGGAAAAACACCATTTGAATTATGATTAAATAAATTAGACCAACCTGCATTGTCAGCCACAACACTTTTAGCTGTCACTGAGTTATAAACTCCGACTTCAGATACGCCAGAATCATTACTTTCGGCAAAATGTACCGCAAATAAACTATTAGAATCACTGGCTGCTTTAAAACTACCTAACCCTGAAAAATCAAAGAAAAAATCTCCATGACCTATATTCTCATTACTAATTTCATATGCTGTACCATTAGGTGCTGTAATAGTAGGTTCTGTATCTAATCCAGTTAACGGTAAATTGGAGTTAATACCAACCCAAATATAATCATCATCTTGTTTAATTCCAGTGCCATAAATTTCATAAATAGTATTTCCAACCGTGTAATTTCCATCTTCAACACGAATACTATCAGCAGGAGAATCACTTGTATAGTTCCATTGATCGCTTAAAGATTCTGCATAAACAGATTGAATGGCTAGTAAACAGCTTGCCACGGAGAAACTTAAACAAATTAGATAATTTTTGAATTGAATCATGGTAGATGCTCTCTGTTAAGTATTGTCAACATGAGAATTGATGATAATTCTGCATATTTGATTTAAATATTATTACCAATACATAAATACAAAAGTCAAGTATTAAAGCAAAGATTCACAAGTTAGAGTTGTGTATCCTAACAAATATAATATTTAGTATAAATACTGAGATGATTCTGTGTATTCCTGTGTATCCTTGTGTATCTTAATCTTTTTGCCAGGGTGAAGGTTATGAATCAGCAGGATATCAATCAAAGATTTGAGGGGCTAACATCTAGAAAAAGAGAAGTATTAGAAATCTTTTTAGCCGGAAAAACAGATGAAGAAATAGCTAAAAATCTTAATATTGAAAAATCTACTGTCAGGAAACACATTCAGCTTATTTGTCAACACTTTCAAGTTCAATCCTTATCTAGATCTCGTAATAGACGTAATGAATTATGGAAATTATTTCAACAAGATAAACCTAAATTAGTAAAAGGAAATCAATTGATTGAGAATGCACAAACATCATTAGAACAGAATAATAAGAGTGAAAGTGTATTATTGACGCAACAAAAAAGTTATAATGGCTCTAAGCATTTCCCAAGGCTGAAAACTTCGGACTCTATCTCCATGACTCAAGCTACAACAAATCAGCCAGTTGCTGAATCTTTAACGTTTGAAGACTTTATTCAACAAAATCCTTTAGAAAAATTATGGGAATTACATAATAAAATAGTAGTAGAAATACCACAACCTCTAGGTTCCCATGAAAGTATAACTGGATTTTTAGCCAGAAAAATTACTGTAGAATTTGACCGTTTAGATTTACCTTATTTTATTGCACCAAAAGTATTAGTCAAACCGGAGGGTAAAGAGTCAGGGTATTTACCGGATATTCTGGTATTAGATGGGCAAAATCTGGTCAATGAGCCATTATATGAAAAGTACTCTACTGTTTCAAAGGCTGCAACCATTCCATTAGTAATTGAGGTCGTGAGTACGAATTGGAGTGATGATTACGCCTTGAAATTTGATGAATATAGCGATATTGGAATATCTGAATATTGGATTGTTGATTATTTAGGACTGGGTGGTAAACGGTTTATTGGTAACCCTAAACAGCCAACAATTACTGTCTGTCATTTAGTTGATAAAATGTATGAATCAGCTTTATTTAGACAGGGAGAATTAATTCAATCCAATGTATTTCCTGAATTAAATTTAACAGTTGAACAGGTTTTTCAAGCAGTGCGTTAATAACACACCCTAACGTTTATTAAAATTCATCACT
This sequence comes from Microcoleaceae cyanobacterium, assembly GCA_049647265.1. Taxonomy (GTDB): domain Bacteria; phylum Cyanobacteriota; class Cyanobacteriia; order Cyanobacteriales; family Microcoleaceae; genus JAAURB01. The sequence continues at coordinate 54,679 of JBARXJ010000064.1, read as the reverse complement.
AAATCTAAACGGGATAAAGCACTCTTAGCAGTCTCACTCACATAAGTATCCACAGATTCATCGTTGGCAAATTGAGTTAAAACGTCCACACATTTAGGATCGCCAACAGAAGCGAGTGCATTGACAATCGCGACTTGTGCAGCAATATTATCAGTGGTTTGAAGCGCTTCGACTAATATATCAAAAGCGGCTGTACCCATTTGACCTAACGCCATCACTGAGGCAATATGAACTACAGGATTAGGATCATTAATAGCAGCTTTTAATCCTTGTAAACCTTCTTCTGGAAAAGATATATCGGGATAATTAACTGCAATTTGAGCTAATGCTTTAGCCGCACTTCCGCGCACTGTAACATTATCACTATTTAATAAAGAGTCAACCACAGCCGGAACCGCATCAACCCCAATTACGCCTAAAGTTTTAACAGCGGCTCGACGATAAGTCACATCTTCTTGATCTAAAATACTAATTAAATCAGGAATAGTATTTTCGTTACGAGACTCCACAATTTCCACCATAGCTCGTTCTCGTAAATGGGGGTTTGGATGTTTAAGTCGTTCAAATAAAGAGTTAGTTGTCATGGTTTTTGGTTGTTAGTTATTAGTTATTAGTTGTTAGTTGTTAGTTATTAGTTATTAGTTATTAGTTGTTATCCCCGCCTACGCGGGGACAAGGTTGTTAGTTGTTAATCACTTTCTACTGGCTGACTGGCTGAGTAGCTCTTAACCGTAGCAATATATCGCTATCATCTTGAACAATATCATGAGCGCTGGTATCGCCGAGTTTTTCTAAAGCTATTAGGGCGGCATATTTAAGATCCCAAATTTTAGTGTCTAAACAGGCTTTTAAAGCAGGTATTGCCCGAGTCTCTCCTAATTCCCCCAAGGCGATCGCGCAAGCTGCCCGAGATTTTTGAAATTGAGGTTGAGGATGATTTAGGTTTTTTTGTAATACATCATAAGCTGGAGCGTGTTTTAACCAGCCAAATAGTTTCATGACATGAAAATGAGCCCCATAGTCACGATAGGCCTCTTTATTATAGGTGTCAAATAGGGCAGCGGGGACTTCTTCTGAGTAATGTTGGAGTAGAGTTTGACAAGCCAGATAACAGCGCCCGAAATCTGTTTCGTAGAGTGACTGAATGAGCTGAGGTAATGGGGGGACTGTATCGTAGTGATGGACTAAATTTAAGTCTTGAGGATGATCCCGGATGGTTTGATCGAGATGGGGTTGAATGGTGTCAAATGTAATGGCTTCTGCTTCTATTCCGGCCATTGCTAATAGTCGTATTCCTCGCAGACGAAAGACAATTGAAACCGGACAACGCGCAATGTCAGCAATAGCATCATAATAGCGGGCATTGACTAAATCCTGAATCGATAAGCGCCGGGCCAATACATTCGGATGCTGTAACATTGCCACCACTTGCGGCATCATGGTCTTGTCGCCGCTGAGAAGATAAACGGCTGTGATAGCGGCACTGGCAATAATGGGATCGGGATTTTCCATAAAGGGACGAATCCGATCTACAGCAGGTTGATAATTCAGGTAAGTTAAAGTATGGATAATCACCCGATGGGTTTGCTGCGGTTTATCCAGTAATTGCGCCACATCCTCTAAAATTTCGGCATCTGTCGTGCCAATTTCTCCAATAGACCAAACGGCATTTTCTACTAAATAACAATCCTCTTCTTTTAAACAGCAACGAATAATTGGTAAAGCTGAAGTAGCTTTTAACCGTCCCAAGGTTTCAACCGATTTACGCCGGACAATTTGGTTGTCCATACTGGGGTGATTCTGCTCAATTGCCCGCATGAGCGCGTTAACCGATGAGGCTGTGGGGAAATTCACCAGATGAGAAGCGGCAACGTAGCGAGAGTCCTCTTGCTCAAGCTGATCTAGAGGAGTATCTAAAAGTGCGATCGCCTCGTCTTCTGTGAGATTGAAGAGATTAAAAAACCGTTTATCCATTCCTATCGCAGTCGATAAACATAACGGCAAGCCTAGGAATTCCTCGCCATTACGATACCTAAAATTAGATATTGCAATGTACCAAGCATTCCCAGACTTGCAACAGGGAATTAAATATTACCCTGCATATCAGCTCACTAACCTGTCAAAAAGACTAGGACAGAGAATTGATCACATAATCCAACATCGCGTTGTACTCAGTTAATGCTTGCTGAGACATATCGCGAGGAGCGCAACCCCGGTTACGAGCAAAGCGAAACGCTTCAACGTAAGGTGCAGTGGGTAAGTTTAATGCACGATAAACTTCACGTTGTCCAGCAATTCCCCACTCATCTAATGGGCCAGTACCACCCACTACCAAGCTGTATTGGATCAGACGCATATAGTGCTTGATGTCACGAGCACATTTTGCTTTGAAAGTATCGGTAGAGTTGGCTTCACCTTCGTTGTTGAGGTAGGAATAACGCTTAATGCAAGCATCATACGCTTCGCCAGCGACTTGGTCGAGGTTATTACCTAACTTTTCAGCCGCTTCTAAACGCGCAGCAGCACGCTGAATGGAACCTTGTACAGATTCTAAATCAGAAGCGGTCGGAAAACGCCCTGCTGCATCAGCAGAAGCAATTGCAGTTGTTACAACAGATTTCATTATTTGTTATCTCCCAAATGATTGATTGTTAATTGGATTTAAGTTCAGCAAGATTAGAACTTCTTTGCTTAAAGACTAGCTGAGTGCAGCAATAACACGATCAAAGTAGCTAGAAGATTCAGAAACTAAGCTAGCGCAACGATCTTCAACAACAGGAGCGCCCATAATCCGCAGTTTGTTACCTGCAAATTTTTCGCTCGGGGTATCTTTAATGTGAGCAGCGGCTTGAGCTTTCATGATTTCAACGGCACGCACAGTTGAATTTGCGGGAACGCCTAAAGCAGCATAAGTTTCTTTTAAACCATTTAAGCAGCGATCATCGAGAACAGAAGCATCACCCGCGAGTAATGCATAGGTGACATAACGTAAGATGATTTCAGCATCCCGTAAGCAAGCAGCCATCCGACGGTTGGGGTAGCAGTTACCACCAGCTTGGATTAAACTTTGGTTTTCGCAGATCATTCCCGCAACCGCATCAGAAACCATGCAGCTCGCGTTACTTGCCAGGGCATTAACTGCATCTAAACGACGGTTACCGTTTTTGATAAATTCTTTGAGGGCATCGATATCGCCCACGGGGGAAGTGCTGTTATCGGCTGAAACCACAGCTCTTGAAAACTTATCTAGCATCTTTTTCTCCTTATACTATTGAGCAAAAGTTAATTGAATTTATTACTTCACTCTGTGTGATGTAACTAACTGGTTTACCAACATACGAGCAAAGGGTAACTCTCGTCTCATTTCTGAAAAAGAAAGTTACATTTTGTAATATTGTTAACTGAAAAATATCTATTTGGGTGGATGTTCAAGCCTACGACTATTTGTCAATCCTATAGTTATAAAACGTTACTTTAATTGGGTACTTCGTTGTTAGTCCATAGCCATTTGTTCCCTGTCCACACAGCAATGACCCACCGATTACCGACTGGCCGACTGGGCTATCCCCTATTCCCCATTCCCTCTTAAACATTACAAATTGTAACTTTCTTGGGGATAAATGAGACAAAATCTCAGTTTATTCCTTATTTTCAGATTAGGTAATAGGTCTGTTTTCGTCACGCTATGTTTCAGCCATTTCTGCAATACCTCGAACAAGAACTGTTTAGCCGCTTTGCTCTTAGCAGCCGAGCCGTTCCTGCTGAGTTAGAATTTAAAATTAGCTCTCGGGGCAAAAACCCCGCCATGATAGAAAGCTGGTGTTATCAATCTCCGCAATTGCGAAAAATCCGCTACACCTACATCAATGCAGGGGAAACGGCTCAAATTTTCAATAGCGTGATTTATCCAAGCTATGAATATGACTTACCGTTACTGGGGATTGATTTTCTCGCTTTTGGTCAGAAGAAAATATTAGTAGTTCTAGATTTTCAACCTCTATTTCGCGATGATGATTATTTAGAGAAATATATTCAACCCATGGCACCGGTGCGGGAAAAATATAACGAACTGGCGCAAGGTTTAGAAATGAAATTTTATGATGCCAATCAGTATTTTTCTCCCTATCTGTTATTTGCGAAAACTGATCCTCAAACCGTAGTAAATCGCCTCTTTCCAGCCTATCAAGAATATATTCAACTCTATTGGCAACTGTTAGAAAAGGCTCAGCCCCAAACCGATCCTGCTGCCATTGAGCGAATTGCCCAGGCTCAGAAAGATTACGATCAATATAGCGCAGAACGAGATCCGGCATCTGGACTATTTAGTAGCTATTTTGGTCATGAATGGTCAGAAAACTTTCTGTATAACTTTTTATTTGAAGATGCGGTTCCAGTGGCGACAGCAACAAAAACACAGTAAGCTAAACTTCAAGCGCAGTTATGACCCTTTACCAACCCTTCTTAGACTACGCTCTCACAGTCATGCAAGAGCGCTTAAGCTTACAGCCTTATCCCATTCCGGAAGGGTTTGAGAGCAAACAAGCCATTACAGGCAAGGGAAAACGCCAAGAGACGGTAGTGACGACGAGCTATGGCTATCAATCTCCCAAACTCAGGCAAATTCGAGCGGCTCATGTTCAGGGGGGCGATAGCTTACAAGTGCTTAACTTCGTGATTTTTCCCCAGTTAAACTATGATTTACCCTTTTTTGGGGCAGATTTAGTCACATTACCGGGGGGACATTTAATCGCGCTAGATATGCAACCGCTGTTTCATGATGCTGCTTATCAACAGCAATATAGCGAGCCACTGTTACCCTTATTTAAAACCCATCAACAGCATTTACCCTGGGGGGGCGACTTTCCAGAAGAAGCAAAACCTTTCTTTTCTCCAATCTTTTTGTGGACTCGTCTTCAAGAAACAGAAGTGGTGATGACACGAGTTTTTGCCGCCTTTAAAGACTATCTGCAAGCCTATTTAAATTTTGTTGATTTAGCTCAACCGATAACGGATAATAAAAGACGAGAAGAGATTCTCCAAGCTCAACGGCGCTACATTACATATCGCGCAGAAAAAGATCCAGCACGGGGAATGTTTACCCGTTTCTATGGGCCAGAATGGACAGAAGAATATATTCATGGATTTCTCTTTGATTTAGAACGACATTTAACCTATCATTAACTGATTTTTCAAAGTAAAAGATGAGTAGTCAATTAAGCGAAAGAGCAAAACAATTAATCCCTAAAGCTAGAATTGTTAGTTTTGCCCGTTGGCAGGATTTGTACAGTGATGAAGTGCTACAAATTTTTCAGCAAGCTGATGATGAAGGTCGCTATTTAACCGATGAAGATTTAGCCCAAATTCAGGCTTTAACCCCTAATCAAAAATTAGCAACTGAACGGGCAAAACTATTACGAGATCAGGCAAATTCACTGGTCGATCAAGCCAGAGAACAAGTTCTAACCACTTATCCTCAAATTACTAAACCTGGGGGTGGTCTTTATCCAGCGGAACGTGCAGACGCTTGCTGGCGGGATTTCTGGCATTTTTTACGCTGTATTACCTACGGAATTACAGGAAAGCAGCTAGAATTTACCAGCCCACAAGGTTTAGAAAATATGCGGCTACTCTATGAAGAATTACAGGTTCCTCTAGATGCCATGATTTGTGGTTTAGAGAACTTAAAAACCTATAGTTTGCAGCAATTTTATCCAGAAGAAAAATCAGAATTAACTCCCTATTTTGAGCATTTAATTTCTCATCTCAAGGGTTTTTAGCGAGGGTAGATTGTAGGGTGCGTCGTTGACGCACCTTTATATTACTTAAAAACCTATAGTTTGCAGCAATTTTATCCAGAAGAAAAATCAGAATTAACTCCCTATTTTGAGCATTTAATTTCTCATCTCAAGGGTTTTTAGGTGCGTCTGTGGGACGCACCCTACAGTTACAGAGAACTATTTTATCCAGAAGAACAACCCGAATTAACTCCCTATTTTGAGCATTTAATTTCTGATCTCAAGGGTTTTTAGGTGCGTCTGTGGGACGCACCCTACAGTTACAGAGAACATCCCAAACTCATGGCTGTATTCGAGCGAGTAAAGGAATTCCAAGTGCCTAACTCTTGAGCCGGACGACTACATAAATAAGCCCGGTCGGCTTCACTCAGTCCTTGAACATTGGTAAAATCAGCCCCAGCAATACTCTGTAACTGCTCCCAACTGACCCCCGTGACATCAGCCCCCCGTAAATCAGCACCTTGTAACTCTACCCCAATGAGTCGGGCATTACGGAGATAGGCCCCCGTGAGAAACGCTCCTTGTAAGGTTGCTCCACTCAGGGCTGCATCTGCTAAATTAGCTGCCGTTAAGTCCGCACCACTTAAATAAGCCCCCCGTAAGTTTGCACCTTGTAAGTCAGCCCCTCTGAGGTTTGCGGTATTGAGAAACACTCCGCCTAGATTGGCTTTGGGGCCAACTGCTCCAGAATTGCGGTAGTTATATCCTTCTGTCCAAATGGTTTGACTGTCATAAAGGGCAAGCTGTAGAATAGCCCCTTCTAATTGAGCGTGATTCAAATTACACCCTTGTAATTGAGCGCGATTTAAACAACTTCCCTGTAAGTTAGCATTTTGTAAGTTAGCCCCCTGTAAATTTGCGCCTCGAAGGTCAGCGTTTTGTAAGTTAGCCCCCTCTAGGTTGGTTTGGCTTAAGTTAGCACCAATTAAAACAGTCCCCGTTAAATCAACATCCCTTAACGCCATCTGGCTTAAATTAACCCTTTGTAAATTGAGACTTGCTAAACTTTTTCCCTGATTGAGAATTGCTTTAATCTCATCAGCAGAATAGGCAGTAAAGGAAAGACGTGCGGTAAAATTCATGAGATAATTAAGAGTGAATAAACATTCAATAAATTTAAAAATGATACAGACAACACCCATGACCATGATGGATTTCTTTCGCCACAGTGAGGGGATTTGGTTTTCTCAGCGTACTGTTCATCGGTTTGATTCATTAGGAGATGAATCGGGTGATTCTAACTTAATTATTAAAGTTTTAGAACCTGATGATCCCAGAGTGCTCGAAGTATGTCTTGCACAAGGGGTGGATTCTAACTTAGCCAAAGGCGGTGCTAGTTTTGGTTGGCAGGATAATTTAGAAGAGAAAGAACCTAACCCCAATTATGCGGCTATTTTAGTCGATATTCCTGATGAACAAAACCCACGACGGGGAAATTTTATCCGAAATCGGGGCTATGTGGAAGGGATTCCAGTGGTCAGTACTTATGATTTTGCCGACGATGGTGTATTAACGATTAAAACAGAATACGACCGCAATCAAGGTCAGGAACGCTGTTGGTTTGTGACAGATAATTTTAGAGTTAGAGTCAGTACGGTTAAGATGATGAACGGCGTTAATTTAATGACTTATTGTTCAGAACGGCGTTGTGTTTCCCCCAACTTTATTGATCAGTTAATCCAACAGAATCAACAACGGATGACAACCGCTTAATTCAATTTAATTATAGCTTAAAGTTGAGCATTGTTATTGAGATTTAGGTTAAAGAGAATCATTGAATTTAGTATGAAGACAGCCATATTTAAACCAATATTGTTTTAAGTCATGATGGGGAGTGTGCAAACTCGCTTTCGCTTGATGGAGTACGACCTGTCGGTGATTTCCTATCCAAACGAGCCGGACGGGTTGCACAGAAATTAATGTTCCGCCTAAACTTTTAACACATTCTTCAAATCGTTCAATGGCAGTATAATCTAATGTTTCAAAAATGAAGAAATTCCCAGAACAAATTAACTGTCGTCTGCGAATCCAAGCCTGCATTCTTTTACGGGCAGTGGGAGGAAGCATTGTTAATTCTGTGGAACTTCGTGAGCATAACTGTGACATTTTTCAAACTTTAAAGGGCCAGTTCGAGTTCCCCAAATCTGTTCTTGGGTGTTAATATCGAGTCCTTTATCTAAACTAGAAAATGTTTCGGCTGTCAGTTCAACCTGACTAACTAAATAGGTTTGATGACCGAGTTTTTCAATCAAACAATTTTTTCCTTCTACTCCTCCTCTAAACAGATTTCCTTCTGGTTTAAACACCATTGAACAGTGATAACGCCGTTCAATACAATCTGGGGTGATTGTTTTTAAAATATCTAATTCTCGCCCGGCTCCGGCATAAAGAATACTATCTTTCAAGCTATAATTTTCAATATAAACTTGATCTTGCTGTTCAACAACACGATGTATTCCTTGACGGTAAGGACTCCAAAGATCGTAGTCATACACTTGTTCAGAATAAAAGCCAATTCCTGAAAAAAACTCAAAGGGTAAAGGTCTAAAAAATACCCGAATATGAGGATATTCTTTAGGATTTTCAATCGCTTGTTTTTGATTGCTAAATTCTCCCGCTAGCCAATGAGACAAAGTTAGAATTAATGGATGTTCAAGCATGAGGAAAAATTTAAAGTGAATAATGACTAAGATGAAGACAGAGAACGAATTTCAGAAGAATAAGAAGCGGTTAAAACACCACTACCAGCGCTGGTTTTAATCAAAGAAACTCGTAGGCGAAAATTAGGATTAATAAACCAAATTTTTTCCTCAGCCATTGCCCGATCGTATTCGGTTTGTAGGATAAATGTTCCCTCTGGAGTGAGATGATATTCACCGACTGCTGGAATCGTTTCAGCATAGCCTTGATCTCGCAGCAATTTTCCTGCTTTAGGATTATCCGGATCGGGAATAGGGACTAAAATAGTGGTTCCCTGTATCACTTCAGATTCATCCCAATCTGACTCTCCTTCCCAACTCATACGAAACGGATGAGTCGCCCGTTGTGGGTCTATTTTATGGGATTTACACAAATCAATCACGGCTGCATCAGACTCGGCTAATGGTGTGATATCAATGGTAGAGGTCACTTCTTCAAAATGACCAAACGCTAAATGATGAACGCTACGCTGCGATCGCCAGCTACCAAAAGAAGATTCAACAAATTGAGTAATATCCATAAAAAATTAAGTTAAAGCAAGCAGAGGCAAAGTTGATCGGACCTTACCTCTACCGATTTGTCATGGGTTATTTGCTATTTGTTTCTAAAACAAACAACGCGCCAACGAATTAGAAAGGAGTGATTACACAGGAGAATTAACCCACTTCTGTGATGCTGACAATTTTGCCACCGGCGCGATGAATGCGCTGAATTTGTGGACTCATGCGATCGCCTGGGACAATATATTCGGTGTTACTCACCCGACGGGGACTATCAAACTTAGCGCCTTTGACCAGAATTTTGAAGGTCTTTTCAGTGGCATCTTTATAGCCTCCCAAACGGCCACCTTTGCGGGGTGAAACAATTTTATTCGGTGCGACACCCGCCACTTGATCGACTAAACGAGACGCTTTAAAAGCGCTGTCTACCCCAGCATAGCCTTGATATAAAGATAGCGTCCGATTGTAAGCCAGTTGCTTGCTACCTACCTGAGTTTTAGCACCTCGATAGTAAGGGACAATATTGTCACCAAAGTTATTTTGATATTCATCACTGTCGAGATAGGAGTCGATTTCTGCATCATATCCCTCTTCCACACAACGACGAATATGTTCAGACAATTCTGCCTGACTCTCTGGCGCACGACCCAATAAATGCTTAAAATTCAGTTCAACAAAGCGATAAGGGGCGCAGGATTCAAAATAGCGACTGCGGTAAAAATCAGATTTTGCAACAGCCCGAACAAATTCCCGCACGGTTAAATTACCATTACAAAATTGAGATTCTGCACTAACTAACCGCTCACTTTCCATCACATGAGGGTTGCCCAATACTTGCTTATAAACGGCTCGAATAATATTAGCCAATTCCTCCCCATCGCGAGATTGAGACAATTCGATGGGTGCATCTAAAACTAAACTCATTTAATTTCTCCTTGAAATTATCGTTGGATTGCAAAGGTTTAAAAAAAAATCAATTCAACTTCGGAGCTACCCCAGAGAAAGAAAAAGTTAATATCCTAATTCTCTGGAGAAGCTGAAAAGCATTAAAGCTTCACTGTTTCCTCAATTGCTGGAAATAGCACTCGTGAAAAACATCTTCAATTAAACAGGAGTGATACTAGAAATCACGCCGCCTTGTTGGTGAATGCGTTTATACTCTTGAGAAAGATCCTCAAAGGGTACTAAATACACTCGGTTACTGCGACGGAACTTCGAGACACGGCTGACTTTACCGGGTGAGCGGTAAGCTGTGACCTCAATCCGGAATACCTTGCCTTTATCGCCTGCTCCCGCACCATGACGAGTCCGTGCGCCTTGGGGAGTATCTTGGAAAGACCAACCTTCTCCCGCTGCACCCCCAGAAGGCGGAATTACAGCCAAAGGCGTTTGTTGAATCACGTACTTGTTTAAAGCGGGTTCTTTGCCGGATAAACTCCCTTTCAGATCGCTACTGGAAGCGCCTCGCAATAGAGCAAACATATGAGTGAAGCTCACCATATTTTGTCCAGGTTGAGTTTTGTATCCTCGGTAATAAGGTACAAAGTTCTCCCCATAAGCGGTTTGATACTCATCGCTATCGAGATAAGAATCAATATCGGCTTCGTAACCAAACTGATCCAAGATGTCGCTATGCATTTTCATCTCTTCATAGCTGTCAGGGGCGCGGCCGAGAAAATGCTTGAAGTTCAGTTCTGTAAAGCGATACCGGGGGCAAGGCTCGAAAAAGCGAGAACGGTACAGATCCGATTTGGCGATCGCCCGGATAAATTCCCGGACACTGAATTCTCCGTGTTTTAACTTGGATTCTGGGACAGTGGCTCGTTCGCTTTCCATCACATAGGCATTGCCTAAAATTTGACGGTAAACAGCGCAGATCACTGTTTCTAGCTCTTCGACTGAACTCCCTGGAATCCACTCAATTGGGGGTGTTTCTTCAAATAAACTGACTCCCAGCGAGGAGGCTGGTCCAAATCCCATTGATTAAAGTCTCCTGAAAAATCTGAATAATTTTTAACATTCTTATATACTTTTATGAGGCTGATTGATATAAAGAAATATAAATATTAACAATCATGAAGCGTTTTAATGAAGAAATGTAAATTTAGTGGGGATTAGCTGAGTTGAAGTGAGATAAAAGTCAGCCATTATGGTAGTGTGGTTAGGGTTATATGATATTTAATGTGGCAATCTGTTCGTTGCCCCAAAAGTGACTGGGTCGTCTTAAAGTTCACGACTAGCTCAGCACCATAAGTTAAAAGTTTTAATCAATAACGAATTATAGGACACAGTTTAAGATGGCTGAAACTTCACCCAACTCAACCGTTAGTGCGGAACAACCCGTTAGTGCTGAAGAATTGGCAGCATTAATTGCAGAGTTTGAACAATATCGGGAGCGGTTGATCGGCGAAACCACAACCACTGCTCAGCGAGCCAAACAGTCCCAGAAAAAAGCAATGGCTCAAATTGAACCGGAACTGGCAAAAATTGAGGCAGCCCTACAGCACCTGCGCCAGCGCCAACAAACCCAACAACCATCATAAAAGATTCGTTATCCGTTCGATGTCTAACTCTAACACTCAATCTGAGAATGATTCGGTTTTGCTATCTCAAGCAGAAACTGACGATCTGCTCGAAACAGTCTCTGAACAAATAGCTCTCGATACATTCGACAGCAATGACTCACAAGTTTTGCAGCGTTTGGTTGAATGTTTAGGAGATCCGCGCGGCATGACTCGGCTGAGTTGCGCCCAGATCTTAGGTAAAATTGGTGAACCTGCAACCCCGATATTGATAGAAGCTTTAGCCCATCATGATAATGTTGTGGTTCGACGGGCGGCAGCCAAAACCATCACCTTAATTGCCGATAAACGAGCTATTCCTCAGTTACTCCACTCTTTCCTGAATGATGCAGATACGGTGGTTCAAAGCTCATCCGTTGGGGCGTTGGCACGGATGGGAGAAGCGGCTGTCGTTCCTTTATTGGATATCCTAGAGTCCCCTGAGACCCCAGAAAGTGGTAAAGGTCATGCAGCCTGGGCATTAACATTTATCGGGTTACCCGCCAAACCCTATTTGTATCGAGCGATGTCGAATGACTCAGCAGCAGTGAGGTCTGCGGTTGTGGGAGCGATCGCCAAAATTGCAGAAACTGAACCCAGTCAAGAACTATTTGATATATTAGTAAATTCTTTATCTGACTCAGACTCCGATGTACGATGCGAGGCTGCTGCTGTGTTGGCAAACCTGCGTTACCCAGGCGCAATTGCTAATCTGATAGAATTACTCCATCATAGCGATTCTGAAAGTCGTAGATCGGCTGCACTTGCCTTAATGAAGATGGGCGATCCGGCTGCGGTAGATCCGCTCCAAACTGCCTTAGCTAAAGAATCAGAACCTTCTGTTGAGTCTATCATTAACTTAGCAATTTCTCAACTGCAACCATAACTAGAGACGTTATATATAACATCTCTACAAATTCCTAGAATTTAAACAGCTTTCGCTTTAGCAGTATTACTTTTTAAGATACCATCTTCCATGTGAACAATTCGATCCGCCACGTCCAAAATTCTATTATCGTGGGTAACAATAAAAATAGTACAATTTTGTTCTTTTGCCAACTTCTGCATCAATTCCACCACATCCCGCCCCGACTTACTATCTAACGCTGCTGTGGGTTCATCTGCTAATACCAACTGGGGACTACTGACTAAGGCTCTCGCGATCGCCACACGCTGTTTTTGTCCTCCCGAAAGGTTATCCGGGTAATAGTTCAAACGTTCACCCAGACCGACTAAATTGAGCATCTCAGCCGCCATTTCCTGCATTTTTTTAAGATTATATTGAGGATGAACTTCTAACCCCATACGGACGTTATGCAGCGCCGTTAAACTGCCATGTAAATTATGGGCTTGAAAGATATACCCCGCCCGCCGACGCACTTGCACCAATTGTTCAGCAGTCGCCTGACATAACTCTTGGTCTAAAAACTTCAAACTTCCTGACTGTACTGTTCTCAAGCCTCCAATTAATGTGAGTAATGTTGTTTTTCCCGAACCCGAAGGCCCCGTCATAATGATAATTTCCCCCGCATTAATCTCTAAATTAATATCAAATAAAGCTTGTTTTCTATTTTCTCCTTCCCCAAAAAAGTGATCCAGATGTTGAATAGAAATAACAGAATTATTCATGGTTGCTTATTATTTATTGTTCGTTGTTTGTTGAAAAATAATATCTATTTTTGTTTCCAGGATTCAATGCGGGCGCATGCAATGCGCCCCTACTTTAGAACATATCTGCTGGATCGGCAGATTGTAATTTTTGCGTTGTAATTGCACCAGAAAAAACACACATAATTAACGTTAAAATAAATACCATTATTGCTCGCGAAATCGTCATATAAATGGGTAACGATGTGGCTTGTGCTGCGAGATGATATAAACCGATGGGTAAAACCACTCCGGGAATAAATCCTAAGAAGGCTAAAATTATTGCTTCTTCAAATACAACCGTCAACAAATATTGATGGCGATAACCCATCGCTTTAAACGTGGCATATTCTTGTAAATGAGCGCTAACATCTGTTGATAATATTTGATAAACAATCACTACACCGACAATAAATGCCATTGCTGTTCCTAACGTAAAAATAAATCCAATAGGGCTTTCTTCTCGCCAATACTTCTGTTCATCTTCAATAAATTCTGCCATCGTCATCACTTCTACATCTTCTGGTAAATGCATTTTTAATGCTTCTGTAACTTCAACAGAATCATATCCAGGTTCAATATGAATTAATCCTAAACTGACACTGCCTGCATCTCGTCCAGGAAATAACATCAAAAAGCTTTGATCGCTAGTAATTAAAGTTCCGTCTGTGCCAAAAGAAGCCCCTAAAGAAAACAATCCTTTTACCGTTATCGTTCGTCCTTCTGCTTCAGTTGATACCCAATTCCCTTGAGTTACTTCCGCAATTAATTGATTGTATTCACCGCGAGAGGTGCGATCAAATAAGACAGTATCCGGTATTTTAACTCGATCAAGCTGTTGATTCAATTCCGGTAAATTAAACGCTTGGTAATCTGGATCAAACCCAATTAACTGTAGTGAATTATCTTCTCGGGTTTGAGGATTTTTCCAATTCACTGTGCGAGAATAAAAGGCATGAGTCGATTTTACTCCCGGAATATCCAGGGCTTGGTATAATCTTCTTCTGGCAAAAGTCGATAAATTCTGAGTATTTTTTGCCTTCGGACTGACTAATACAATATCCGCATTTAAAGCACCCCGAATTTTTGTATTACTTTCATACAAAGATTCCTGAAATCCTAATTGCATGAACATCAAAACATCCGCAAACGCAATTCCAGCGATCGCCACTAATAAGCGACCTTTATTATGAGTTAGTTGTAACCAACCGAGAGACGTTCGTCGTTGTAATTGTTGTAAAATATTCATAGAATTGTAATACATGAAGTATGGATTTAATATTTATGAATTCGCAATTTATTCGACATTAAACTATTTCCTATTACCCGTTACCCGTTCCCTGACGCTACGCGCTATAATTCAACTTCAACTTCAACTTGTAAGTTAGTAAATTGTGCCGCTATTTCACTAGAATTTTGATCTAAACGCACTCGAACTTCAATCACTCTCGCGTCAATATTTTCACTGGGATCAGTATTAATTACACTTTGTCGTTGCACTTTACGATCAATTTGTTCAACTGTTCCTGTTAAAGTTTGCGGCAAAGCTTCACTGGTAACATTGGCAGTTTGTCCGACATTAATATTCTGAATATCACTTTGATAAACTTCCGCGATCGCATACATTTGTTGAGTCTGTCCGATCTCAACTATCCCTTCTGAAGCTATCACTTCCCCAGGGCGAGTATGAATATCCATCACAATTCCATTTTGTGGCGACTTCACATAAGCCCCGTCTAAATTCACCTCTGCTTGTTTGACTGCTGCCTGCGCTCGATCTACCTCAGTTTGCGCTAATTGCACATCCACTGGACGGACTTCTGCTAAACTATCTAACTGCGATCGCGCTTGAGAAATTTGTTGATTTCCAGTATTTTTAATCCGATCTAAAATTACTTCAGCTTCGGCAATTTGCTGAGTATAAGTCCGATTAATTCTGTCTAAATTTACCTCTGCTTCGGCAATTTGTTCTGTTGCGGTGCGGTTAATTCGGTTCTTATTTGCTTCAGCTTCAGCCAGTCGCTGACGAGTCGTTTCAGCATCCAACCGCTTAGTATCAAATAACGATTGAGAAATTGCCCCAGTATTGTATAACTGTTGATAACGTTGATATTCCGCTTCGGCATTATTCAATTCTGCTTTAATTTTACTAATGCTGGCTTGCTGGGCGGCACGTTCCCCTTCCCATTGGGCGTTTAACCGACTGATGGTGGCTTGTTGAGCGGCACGTTCTCCTTCCCATTGCGCCTGTAACCGTTGAAGATTGGCAATTTGAGCCGCTTCGTCTCCTTGGAGTTGCGCCTGTAGACGGCTAATTTGAGCGTTCTGGGCGGCTAGGTCTCCGGTTTTTGCCCCGGCTTTCACTTGATCCAGGCGGGCAACATTTACCCGTACATCTTCTTTTGCTTTGTTTAACTCAGCTTCAAGGCGATCGCGAGAATCCAAAATCGCGATGATTTGCCCTGCTGTTACGGTATCTCCTTGTTTAACCAATAATTCTGCAATTCGGCTTTCTTGGGTGGCTGTAGAGGCATTGAGGCGGATAATCTCTCCGTCGGGTTCTAAGCGTCCTAAGGCGGTTACGGTGCGAATTTGAGGGGTTACAGTGGTGATTTCGGCAACTTCAGTTGGGGTACGAGTGGGGAGATAAATTGCCACTCCTCCAATGCCTAATAACGCAATACTGGCAAGGGTCACCCATCTGCGGGGAAGGGCTTCAGTAAGTCTGGCTGTATTTTGCATGGGGGTTAACTCCTTGAGTGATAAAGATTAACTGAACCGTTTAGTCTAGATATAAAGAAAGAAACTATTACGGTGGCAAGACAGTGACTTTACTTTTTTACTGAACCGTTTAGTTTACTTACTAAACAGTTTAGTTAAAATAAAAGGAATCGTCAACTCAAAAAACGAATGAAATCCGCCAAGCAGACAACCTCATCCCGCCGCAGTGATAAAGCTGAAGTCATCTTAGACGGGGCAATGCAAGAATTTATGGCTTCTGGATATGCCGCCGCCAGTATGGATCGAATTGCAGCAGCGGCGGGTGTGTCGAAACCAACGCTATACAACTATTTTCAGGACAAAGAAGGCTTATTTGTGGCGTTGATCCAAAAATTAGTCCAAAGCAAATTTCAGCATTTATTCACCCCTCAACAACAGCGTCCTGTTATTCCCGCCGGGAGTGAAAAGATATTCCTACGTCAGTTAGCTGAAAGAGTGATCGACAATATGGCTAATAATCCCCAATTTCTGGACTTTATGCGGATTATCCTGGGAGAATCTGGACGATTTCCGCAATTAGCTCGTACTTTTGTTAAAACTGTCGAAACTACCACTTTTCAAACCATGACTCATTTATTTGCTAATTTTACTGAGTTGCGAATTAAAGATCCAGAAGTCGCAGCGCGGATTTTTGTTGGGACAATCGTTCATTTTATGATTGTTCAAAAGTTGCTACATGGCGAAGATATTCTGCCGATGGAAAGCGATCGCCTGATTGACGGTTTGATTGATTGTTTAACGCAATAAATTAAACCGATGGTAAGCTAAAATTGACATCTAAGCTGATCTGTCAACTGTCAACCGTATCTATGCCTAGCTTTTTACTCGAAGTCGGAACCGAAGAATTGCCTGCAACCTTTGTCGAAACGGCGATCGATCAATGGAAGGATTTAATTCCGACCACATTAAAAGAACAATTTTTGGCTTATGAGTCTGTCCAGGTATTGGGGACACCGCGACGGTTGGCAGTGTTAATTACGGGTTTACCCACCCAACAAAGCGATCGCGAAGAAGAAATTAAAGGGCCACCCGCGAAAGCGGCGTTTAAAGAGGGCAAGCCGACAAAAGCAGCGGAAGGGTTTGCCCGTAAACAAGGTATTAATTTAGAAGATATTGAAATTCGACCGACAAAGAAAGGGGATTTTGTCTTTGTGGTTAAGCAAATTCCAGGTCGGAAAACGGCTGATATTTTAACGGAATTAGCCCCGGAATGGATTACGAAACTCGAGGGTAAACGGTTTATGCGTTGGGGAGATGGCGAGTTACGCTTTCCCCGTCCGATTCGTTGGTTAGTGGCATTACTCGAGGATGAAGTTTTACCGATTTCAATGGTAAGTGGTTCAGACAAAGTAGATAGCGATCGCATCACCAATGGTCATCGTGTTTTACATCCTGAACCGATTCAAATTAACACCGCAACGGATTATGTGAAAACGCTACAACAGGGTTTTGTTGAAGTTGATCCTGAAAGTCGTTATCAAAATATTGAAAAGCAGGTAAAAACAGCGGCAGAAACGGTATCGGGTGAGGCAGAAATTCCCGCAGAATTATTAGAAGAAGTGGTCAATTTAGTCGAATGGCCGACAGCAGTTGTGGGAACGTTTGATGCAGATTTTTTAAAT
Source organism: Microcoleaceae cyanobacterium (assembly GCA_049647265.1). Taxonomy (GTDB): domain Bacteria; phylum Cyanobacteriota; class Cyanobacteriia; order Cyanobacteriales; family Microcoleaceae; genus JAAURB01. The sequence goes on along the minus strand of JBARXJ010000064.1, from coordinate 37,073 downwards.
TTACCGCCAGAAGTGACAAAAACTGTGATGGTAACACATCAGCGTTATTTTCCTATTTTAGAAATAGATAAAAATACTGAATTTAGTTTAAAGCCTTATTTTATTACGGTTTCTAATGGCGATCCGGCGAAATCGGAGATTATTGCAGCGGGAAATGGGAGGGTAATTCGGGCGCGGTTAGCAGATGGTCAGTTTTTCTACAAAGCGGATTTAAAGAAACCATTAGAAGACTATTTGCCGGAATTAGAAACAATGACGTTTCAAGAGGATTTAGGTTCTGTTCGAGATAAGGTAAATCGGATTATTCAAGCCGCAGATATTATTGCCAAACAGTTAAATTTAAGTGAAACAGAACAGCAAAATATTCAACGCACTGCATTATTATGTAAAGCGGATTTAGTCTCGCAAATGGTGTATGAGTTTCCTGAGTTACAGGGAATTATGGGAGAGAAATATGCCCGCGCTAAAGGAGAAGATGAAACGGTAGCAAAAGGCATTTTTGAACATTATTTACCCCGAGGTGTAGGAGATGATTATCCGACCACGTTAACGGGGCAAGTTGTTGGGTTAGCGGATAAATTAGATACAATTGTTTCGATTTTTGGTTTAGGAATGATTCCGAAAGGATCGTCCGATCCGTTTGCATTACGACGGGCAGCGAATGGAATTATTAATGTGACTTGGAATGCGAATTTACCGATTAATTTAGCCCAGCTATTAGAAGAGTTAGCGACTATTTTTATTCAAAATAACGATAAAGCTATTCAGGATTTAAAAACGCAATTATTTGATTATTTTTTACAACGAATTCGGACTTTATTACAGGATGAAAAAGAAGTGGATTATGATTTAGTTAATGCTGTGTTAGGAGAAAACGATCCAGAATATACAGAAAGGGCATTACAAGACTTATTAGATGTGCGCGATCGCGCTTTATTCTTACAACAAATTCGCAATGATAAAACCCTGGATAAAATCTATGAAACGGTGAACCGTTCAACTCGTTTAGCCAAGCAAGGAGATTTAGATACCGTTCAATTACAACCTGAAAATATCGTCGATCCGAGTTTATTTGAAAAGTCGTCAGAACAAGGATTTTATGATGCTTTAATTGCTCTTATTCCTAAAACAAAAGCCGCCCAAGAAACCCGAAATTATCAACAATTGGTAGAGGCATTAACAGAAATTGCCCCCACCGTGAGTGAATTCTTTGACGGGGAAAATAGTGTATTGGTGATGGATGAAAATCCAGCCATTCAAAAAAATCGTTTAAATTTGCTCGGATTATTACGAAATCATGCTCGTGTTTTGGCAGATTTTGGAGAAATCGTTAAGGGTTAATGGGAGTCATTTGAATCAGTCTTCAATCGTTGACTATCCTGTTGATCAACAATAATTTAATCGGCGAGTTGGTCTTAAATCAGTTCCTTGACTGACTCCCTTTATCCTATAGCGCTATATCTTGGCGATCATCTGTTAACAGGCTTGAGAGAGTTCTGTTACGTTAATTGCGTGGGTTAATTGTTTGAGTTGTTCTAAATTTTTAACGGAGTTACAGTGAATCACGGGTGTAAACTCTTGTAAGTTTGTTACCATCACTTCGACTGATTTTTTCTCAATATTCAAGTGAATAACGGCTGCGGTAATCTCATTAATATTCGCAATCCAATATTCAATTCCATTCAAAAGATTGATCTGATTTTGTGATTCTAATTCCATTAATGCATATTCTTTCGCACTGCCACAGCTTGAATCAATCATCGTTCTAGCGCGGTCTACAATTCGCTCTAAAGGTTCTGCTTGCCAATTTTGATCTTGAGCGAGTTGATAAATCTCCTTTAGCTCTATCTGACCAAATTTTGTAGATAACGGTAAAATCTGTAATGAACCATCTGATTTCAGAAAGATTTTAGTCGGTTGTAATGTTGCAAACATCGCTACTCTCCAGATTATTGATGACTGATCTGTGTACATTGCTCAATGATTTAATTTTGCCAATCATTCACGAAATAGTCAGTGATGTTTTAGAGTCGTATCAGTGAGTTGATAACACCCTAGATGATGATCTAGATTGGACAATTGCTGTGATCTCGATCAAATTAATCAACACGATACCAGAAACAGTAAAGCGATAAAAACCCTATAATTGGTCAATAACAGCCTGACTCGGGGTTGCGGGATGATCTGCTTCGCCGGGTCTACATCTTCCGCACTAACTTGACTTAATATTAAATAATCTGACAATGACTTGTCATTCTGTATATAGAGTTCTTATAATTACTCTATTAATAAAACGCTCAAAATAATAGCATAGTGAATTATTGGTTTTATCCTAAAAAACAATTTAATATTTTTCATATATTCTCTCAATTTCGCCGATATTTTTTACGATTCGGGCGATTCATACTGCTCAGTCTGATTACACTGATTCTACTGACAACTTGGTCTGCATGGAGCCAGCAACCTGTTACAGTCCGTTTCCTCGTTCAAGCAGCAGAAGCTAGCGATTTACAGCCCCTTGTAGAAGGATTTAATCAAAAACATCCTAAAATTAACTTAGAGATTGTTACAGGCCCAGCCAATACAAATTTAATCGAAGATCTGTATACTTCAGCTTTTTTACTGGGGGATTCTCCTTACGATTTAGTCTATATGGATATCGTTTGGGTACAAAAATTTGCTGCGGCTGGATGGTTAAAGGATTTATCTGAATCGGTTAATTCTGAGCAACTGAAACCTTATCTTGACAGTGTAATTCAAGGGGGAAGTTATCAAGAAAAACTGTATAGAATGCCCTTTCGTGCAGACGGAGGGATGCTCTATTATCGCACAGATTTACTTAAAAAAATAGGCGCGAATCCGCCCGAAACGTTTGAAGAGTTAATCCAAACTTCTAAAACCTTACAACAGCAAGATTTAGTGCCTTGGGGTTATGTTTGGCAAGGCAAACAATACGAAGGATTATCTGCGATGTTTGTGGAAGTCTTAGAAGGGTATGGTGGGTTTTGGATTAACCCAGACACTCAAACAGTAGGACTCGATCAACCCGAAGCCATTCAAGCCGTTGAATTTTTGCGTCAAACCATTACTGAAGGCGTTTCTCCAGAAGATGTTACCACTTATTCAGAAGAAGAAACCCGTTTATTATTTCAGAGTGGAAAGGTTGCCTTTTTAAGGAACTGGCCTTATGTTTATGCTTTAGCCAATGAATCAGAAATTGCCGGTGAATTTGCCATTAAACCCATGCTTCATATTCCTAGTTTAAATAGTGGTGCTTGTTTAGGAGGATGGGGTTTTGGGATTTCTCAAAGTTCTCCTCATCAATCGGCTGCTTGGGAAGTGATTCAATACTTTGATCGGGTGGATGTTCAACGTCAATTCTTCTTGAAAACCGGCTATGTCCCCGCGAGAAAAGGCTTATTTACGGATGCGGAATTAGTGGCAAAATATACCCATTTTCCTAAGTTATTAAATGTGATTGAAAATGCAGTGCTTCGTCCTCCCATTCCCCAATATGCTCAAGCTTCTGATATTTTACAACGTTATCTGAGTGCCGCTTTAACCGGACGAAAAACCCCAGAAGCTGCAATGAAAGCAGCCGCCAGCGAAACCCGAAGCCTGCTTGATATTCAGTCTTAAAAATAATGAAAAATAAAACCATTGCTCAACGAGAACAATTCACTGGGTGGTTATTAATTACTCCGGCTTTCATCCTACTAATCGGTGTATTTGTTTATCCGATTTTTCGGGCTTTTTTACTCAGCTTATATACAGAAAATTTAGGAACACAATTACAGCCTATTTTTTTCGGGCTTAATAACTATCAGCGCTTATTAGGAGATGGTCGCTTTTGGCAAAGTTTATGGAATACTTCTGTGTTTACGAGCATTGCTATTACCATAGAATTAATTATTGGTATGAGTATTGCTTTGGTCTTAAATCAAAGCTTTCGAGGACGAGGATTTGTTCGTACAGTGGCGCTGATTCCTTGGGCATTACCCACAGCCGTAATGGGACTCGCTTGGGCCTGGATTTTTAATGGTCAATATGGGGTAGTAAATGACCTCATTCAACGATTGGGTTTTATGGGAGAAAATCTCACTTGGCTGGGCGATCCAACGCGGGCAATGCTAGCATTAATTATTGCCGATGTTTGGAAAACTACCCCATTTTTTGCTATTATTTTACTAGCGGGATTACAATCAATTTCCCAAGACTTATACGAGGCTCATAGTATTGATGGAGCTAGCCCCATACAAAGCTTTCGTCAGATTACCATTCCGTTATTAATGCCTCAAATTATTATCGCCCTACTGTTTCGATTTGCTCAGGCATTTGGTATCTTTGACTTAGTTCAAGTGATGACAGGCGGGGGGCCGGCTGGGGCAACAGAAATGGTTTCTATTTATATCTATGCAACTGTCAGGCGTTATCTTGACTTTGGCTACGGAGCAGCATTAGTGGTGATTACATTTTTACTATTAATTACAGCCGTCGCGATCGCTGCATTGATCTTATCAAAAAGTCGAGTGAATGTCATCGGAGAAAAATAGAATGTCTACTGCTAAAACAGCAAATAAACGGACACAAATCTTACTTTGGGTGGGTGTCATTCTGACGATTATCTTTTGTCTCGCCCCCGTCTTATGGCAGCTTTTAACCTCTTTCAAAACCAATAGCGCCATTCAAGCCATTCCCACTATTTATTTCCCCAGTTTCGATCAACTCACCCTGGAACATTATACGCAGTTAGGGTTTCCTTTCTTCCGATATGTTCTTAATAGTGCCTTCGTTTCCTTTACCTCCACTGCACTGTGCTTAGCCATTGGCGCACCTGCCGCTTATACATTAGCGCGCTTAAAGCTTCCGGGAGAAAATATTATTTTATCCTTTGTGTTAATTGTTAGCTTATTTCCCTATGTTTTACTGTTTTTAGGATTGCTAGAAGTCGTTAAGCTGCTCAACTTAGGAAATAACTATCTGGCTTTAATTATTCCTTATACTGCGATTAACTTACCCCTGACGTTACTGATTTTAAGAAGCTTTTTTCAACAACTGCCTAAAGATTTAGAAGATTCCGCTAAAATAGATGGCTACACAACATTATCCATGCTGTGGTATATTGTTTTACCCATGACCATCCCAGCCTTAATTACAACGGGTATTTTGACGTTTATTTTTGCTTGGAATGAATTCATTTTTGCCCTAACGTTTATTACTCGTGAATCTCTTTATACCATTCCCGTTGCTGTTGCCCAAATTGGCGGAAGTTCAGTCTATGAAATTCCTTACGGCCCCATTGCAGCGGCAACCGTTGCCGGAACTTTACCGTTAGTTGTGTTAGTGCTTTTATTCCAAAGACGGATTGTTCAAGGCATCACTGCCGGGGCAGTAAAAGGTTAATTCAATACGATGTTGAGGGCGATACGGAAGACGGAAGAAGTTTAGGAGTAATGAGTAATGAGTAATTAACAATGAACAATTATCAATTATCAATTATCAACTGACCTTTGCTGTTCCCTAAAATTATTAAATTATGGCTAAACTAGAACTCAACAATATTCGTAAACAATTCGGGCATCAAATTGTACCCGTCAAAGACATGACTCTGGAAGTCGAAGATGGAGAATTTCTCACCTTACTCGGCCCTTCTGGCTGCGGTAAATCCACTTTATTACGCCTAATTGCCGGACTCGAACAACCGACTAAAGGAAGCGTTAAAATTGGCGGACAAAATGTCACTTCAACTCCTCCAGGTAAACGCAATATTGCCATGGTATTTCAAAGCTATGCCCTTTATCCTCATATGACGGTTTTTGATAATATTTCTGCGGCTTTAAAATTACGAAAAATTCCGACTGAAGACATTAAACAACGAGTCAATCAAGTGGCCTATAAACTCGGTTTAGAAAACTTACTCAATCGTAAACCCGGTCAACTTTCTGGAGGACAGCGGCAACGGGTGGCATTAGCCCGTTCTTTAGTCAGAGAACCAGATGTTTTTCTATTGGATGAACCTTTAAGTAATTTAGATGCACTCCTGAGAGAACAGGTTCGGGCAGATTTAAAACAACTGTTTTATACCCAACAAAAACCCGTTGTTTATGTGACTCACGATCAAACTGAGGCGATGACTCTTTCGAGTAAAATTGCTATTTTATATGATGGGTATTTACAACAATTAGCCTCACCCCATGAAATTTATACAACCCCTGCCAATCGATTTGTTGCGGGTTTTGTTGGTAGTCCCCAAATGAATTTGTTACCGCTGAGAATAGAACAGGATAGCGCCGTTTTAGGAGAAAAGAGGGTAACATTACCCCAATCCCCTCAATTAAATTCTATTCTAAAACAGGGAACGATTACGTTAGGAATTCGCCCAGAAGATATTAAATTAGGCACCCCAGCAGATGAGGATGCCATTGAAGGAACAATTTTCTTGATTGAAGATTTAGGTAAAGAAAAATTAGTCAGTGTTAAAGTGAATCAATCAGAAGAAACCTTACGGTTAATGATTCCAGCAGACCAAACTTGGGATGGTGAAGTTGTTCGCCTGATTTTATCACCGCAACAAATCCATTGGTTTAATACCGAAACAGGAGATAGAATTGGATGACTAATGTAATTGAGGTTCTTTAACAAACCGAACATAAAAATGCTTAAAGGTCGATTTAATCACCCGAGGTAAGCCAAAATCAATCGGTTGGAGTTGTTGAGGCAGTTTCCAGTCACTCACTTGTAAATCTTGAGGGAGACATTGGGGAAACGATAAATTTTCCAGTTGAGGAGAGAGTCCCAATTGTTCAGCCGCAGTAATAGTCGGGACTTGAGCCGGATCAACTCCTAAGATCTCCACCATGACTCGATCTAAAGCGAATACATCGGTTGCCGCTGCTAAAATCCCAAGAGGACGCGGTTCGCCGCCGCTGGGGCCGTTTCCTTCGTGTCCGATAATACCATCTAAAATCGTTAATTCTGGATTAATGGCTCGTGCGGTTTCGACTAACATCTTGCCAAAGCGGTTAACATCCTTGCCCAATTCCATGTGCCACCAAGCTTTCATTTTCCCCGGCACACAGCCAAATAGATTCTTCACCCCTAAAGTTAAGGTGAGTTGAACATGAGATTTAACCTTGGGTAAATTAATCACGACATCGGCGTTCATCGCTTCTTTACTCAGACGCAAATGATTAAATTCATCACTTACAGTTTGATAGCGTTGAGAATGAAATTCAACCACCGGAATGTCAAGAGATTCTAACAAAGATAAATATCCATTCCGTTTAGCAACTCCTCGGGCGGTTCCAAAGGCAGGGCTGTCCCCGATAAACGGTTTTCCCCCCGCTGCAATGACCAATTGAGCCACCGCCGCCACCAATTCCGCTCGGGTGATACATTCGTGAGTCGGGCGCGAAGCCGTTAACAAATTGGGTTTGAGTAGAACTCTATCACCGGGTTTGACATATTGCTCAATTCCACCCAGGGGTGCTAAAAGTTGCTTGATATCGGCTTGTAAATGCTCAAGCTCGTAGGTTGGGGCGTGAATTAAACTAACGGTAGACATAATAGTTGATGATCTAAGTACAGCACTGCCTTAAAGTTAAAACAAAAATTTGCTCTAAGTCATGGTTGATTAAGTCATACTTAATCGTCCCGCAGCACCCCGTTGTAATGCGGTGACTCGCTCAACATCTGGATAAATCCCGTCTCCTTCCAGTTCAACTAATGATGGCCGGACTTCGATTTTGAGCAGTCTAGCTGTAGAAATAATTACAGTTTGATCCATGAGATGAAAGGTTAGCCACGGTTGATTTAACATTTGCGGGAGCTGTTGACTCAACTCAGTGGCTGTCATGGGGAAACTAAAGATTTCAGTTTGACCATTTTCATAGTAAAACGTCACTTGGGTGTTATCGGTATTCGTTTGCATCGTTACGGCGGGAATAGACAACTACAAGATTAAACGATTGATGGCAACGACAAGTTGCTCAACCTCAATTTTGACATCCTCCCCCGGTTGAAACACGGGGGATTCCAAATATCACTATTTGGGCTTCCTCTTTTTTCGAGCTGACTTACTTAATTGAGTTTCCTCAACAAAGCAGAGATCATTCTCTCCAGAGGCGTTGATTTCCGTCTGCCCGACGGTATTTGAGAGTTGTTTCAGTGCAGATTTAAGTATGTTTCTTGCAGCGTTTTGGTCGCGGTCGGTTTCATACCCACAATGGGGACATTTATGAGTTCTAGTGCTGAGAGTTTTGATAACTTTCTCCCCACAATTTGAACAGTTTTGAGAAGTATATGCAGGCTCTACGGCAATTACTGGAACGCCATAAATCCTTCCAAAATACTCTAACCATTCTCTAAATCTGTACCAAGCTGCATCACTGATTGATTTGGCTAAATGATGATTCCTAACCATATTTCGTATCCGTAGGTTTTCAACCGCTACCAAGTCGTTAGACTGTATGACGTGTCGGGCTAATTTACAGACCCAATTCTGACGCCTGCGTGAAACCTTCAGATGCGCTAACCCTAATTTTTTTCTGGCTTTTTTACGATTTTGACTACATGGCTGAGTTCTTGATAATCGGCGTTGCAACTTTAGTATTTTGCGCTCATCCTTTCTCAAGAACCTCGGATTTTCTATTTGATTGCCAGAACTGTCTGTGTAGAAATAATTAAGACCAACATCTAGACCTGTTTGTTTTCCTGTGAGTTCTTTGTCCTCCTGGCGTTTATGGTCTATCAAGAATTGTGCATAATACCCATCGTGTCTTCTAATCACCCTCACTCGTTTAATCTGTTCGAGTTGATAGCGGTGCGACCCCGCGCCAACGCACAGGCGCTAGGGAACGCGCACCAAGAGAGAAGTGCAAGTTTCGGCTTCCCCAGAGTTTAAATGTACCCGCTTTAAACTTGTCTGAAAACGTTAAATAACGTCTATCTTCAGATAGTTTCCAGCCCGATGTCTTGTATTCGACACTAGCTCTGATTTGATACTTTTTAAACCGAGGAAACCCTTGTCTTGGTGCGCGTTCCTTAGCTGCTTGAGAAGCAGCAGGGTCGCACCGCTTCTTACCAGGGATTTTCTGTCTACAATTTCTGTAGAATCGTTCAATTGATGCCCAAGCTCTCTGGTGCGTGTGCTTGACGTGCCATTGAGTTAAGCTGGGACACCCAGGGAAATTTAGGATTGTCTGAGAGTACTTTGCAGTACTTGTAGGCAACGCCCGCGACTTTTAATCTGACCATCTAACCATGCTCTGATGATGCTGTTGCGAACAAACCGACCTGTACGGATAGCTTCGTCTAGCTGACCATACTGGCTTTGTGTTCCTTGCAATTTCATCTCATATACGAGCATAGTTTATCGTCGTTGCTTACGATAAATTGATAATAGCATAAATTAACCGTCCTGAAAGGACGGGGCTTTAGACCTGTTTTTTTCGGTAAGCGAACTTGAGCGAGTGTAATTGACTTCACCTTCTGGCGATGAGACTTATGGTAAGCTGTTGTGTTTTTTGACGATCCTAAATAGAGTCTGATCTTAGTCCGATGGTGAGGATGAATTGGGCGATCTAGATCGAATAATGTCGGATTTAAATGATTAAATTGGTAGATTATACAAATGTTTAAACATAAAATATGAATAGGGTTGATCGCTTAAAATAGCATAAAGGGTAAGCTAGCATAGAGAAAAAAACCTTAATTTTTCACGTATTTCATATTATTTTTGGCTACAATCCGGTAGAGAACTCCCTTTATCCTGTCGGGAAAAATGGCGAGAATACTGAGGGAAAAAGACATCTTAAGTTCCCTGATTTGAGGTTCAGGGGATTGAATAAGATTCAAGATAGACTACAATGAATTTGAAGCTCAATTTCACAAGAATTTCACAACTTTATCCGTCTCTCTTTTTTCAGTTCTGAGGAAATGAAAACTCAAAAATCCAATCTCGATTGGTTAACAGGGGTGTTAGCCGCAAACGCTGGCTCAATTCGATCAACAATTCAGGGTGTTGTCTGCTCCATAGCTGCAATCACCTGTTCTGCCTTACCCAGTCTCGCAGCAGAGCGGGTTTATCTATCCTATGCCTCTGCTAACATTTCAGTTTCAGTTGACGCTCTAGACGCTTATGCAGAGCAACAGCAAACTCATCCGGAATTAGACAGTTACTTATTGTTACTGAGTGCCAAAGATCAAGAAGAATTTCGAGAAGTCTTACATGATTCGGTTCATCTTGACCCGCGTATGGTAGATCGATTTTTTCACTCTCCAACCGGAGAATGGGTCTTAAATAAACTCGGAGATCTGATTCAATCTCAATCTAACGAGCAAGGTGAAACCACAGTAGAAAACGGTTCTCTGGCGATTCGTACTGCCCTTGTCAGAGCAGCAGAAGACCCGGAAGGATTAAGTCTGATTAATATTTTGCGACATTTTCCCAGCGAAGGAATTTATCTCAATACCGCCTTGATGTTTGAGTTAAGAAATCAAATTGAAACCTTACTCAAAGAAACCGATGCCGTCATTAGCGAAGTCGTGAGCTTATCTCAACAAGAAGAAAGCCGCACCGGCGCAGTTGATTTTCAACAAAAACCCGATCTGCGACAAAATGGCCGTTATGACGTTGAGATGCAAACCAGCATTTTATTCGATCAGAGTCGTAACCGCCGTATACCCGTTGATTTGTATCTGCCGTCTCCCCTGAAAAAGGCACATTTAGGACAACCCAATTCTATCCCGATCATTGTGGTTTCCCACGGTCTGGGGGCAGATCGAACCAGTTATACTGATTTTGCGCGTCATTTAGCCTCCCATGGCATAGCAGCGGCTTTAATTCAACATCCAGGCAGTGATACGGAAAAAGTTCAAGCCTTATTATCCGGTCAAGCCAAAGAGATCTTTGAAGTCAGCGAATTTATCGATCGTCCCAAAGACATTAGCTTTCTCTTAGATGAATTAGAAGACCGTAACCCCGCCCTGTATAACAATCAACTCAACCTAAATCAAGTGGGAGTTGTGGGTCATTCTTTTGGGGCTTATACTGCTTTGGCAATTGGAGGGGCTCAGATTGATTATCATAACCTGGAATTGGACTGTTTATCTGAATTTGACTCAGTTAATTTAGCGCGTATGTTTCAATGTCGGGCGCTGGAATTACCCCGTGAGGAGTATGATTTGCGCGATCCTCGTGTCAAAGCAATTATGCCCATTAACCCGGTGAATAGCAGTATTTTCGGACAGCAAAGTATCAGTCAACTCGATTTACCTATTCTCTGGAAAACTAGCGGAAAAGACAATGTCACTCCAGTGGCTTGGGAGCAAGTCCGCTCTTTTACTTGGCTGAAAGTTCCTGAAAAATACTTACTCTTAGCCGAAGGAGATCATCATATTAACCTGAAATTGAGTTCAGTCAATCGAGCGGTGAGTATTTCTCTCAAAGAAATTATTCAACCCACTCCTGCAACCGTCAATAGCTACGTCAACGCTTTGGGTTTAGCCTTTTTTCAAGTTTATTTGATGCAAGATGAAACCTATCGCGCCTATCTTCAACCCGGTTATGCCAAAGCCATTAGTGAAGATCCTTATCCGTTGAGTTTAGTCCGATCGATTACAACGGAACAGTTTTTCAAAGCTATTGAACAAGCAAGGGTTTTAGTTGATGAATAGATGGGGTAATTTAAGGTAAATTTGCTGAATTTTAGGTGGGTAATGGGAAGAATAAAGAAAGAGATCTTAAAACAGCAAATATGGGTTGGCTGAAATCTTGGACATTAACACTGACTACCATCTTATTCACTGTAACTCCCGTACAGGCGGCTGAGCAAATTACCTTTCCCCTGGGAAATGTGGAGGTTTCGATTTCAGTCGATGAGTTAGAAACCTTTGCTGAGTCGGGTCATTTAGATCGCTCGGGAAAATTAATCACTTATCTGCAATGGTTTAAACCCGATCAACGGAAACAAATTCAAGCGTTATTAAGCTCAGAATATAGTTTTAATTCCACCGCTTTAGAGGGATTATTAAAATCACCCATGGTGGCTTCTTTTCTACTGCATATTGGTCAAATTATCGAAACTGAGGGGCGTGAAAATGGGGCAGAAGCGCTTCGCACAGCAATTGTTCAAGCCGCTTCTCAGCAGCAAAATTTTACTTTAATTGATGCTTTGCGTCAGTTTCCTAGTCCGAGTTTACGGATTAATTTACAACAAACGGCGGATTTATTATCAGAAATTGCTACTTTAATTCAACAAACCGATGCAGCGGTGGCGAAAGTCGAACAGTTAGCTCGTCAAGAAGCTCAACAGCAACTTCGCAGTAACCTTAATCTGAAAAAAGATTTACGAGAAACTGGCTCATTTGTTGTCCGTCAGGAAACGCTTTCGTTAGATAATATCCATCGCCGCCGTCAATTTGAAACGGATTTATATTTACCAATTGCCACAGATTCAGATCGTCAAAATATTCAACCCAGATCTATTTCAGTGATTGTAATTTCCCATGGTTTAGCGTCTGATCGATCTCGGTTTAATGCCCTGGCCGAACATTTAACCTCTTATGGCTTTGCTGTAGCGGTACCTCAGCATCCGGGGAGTGATATTCAACAATTACAAAACTTACTGAAAGGAGATAGCGATCAACTATTTGAAGAACAACAACTCATTGATCGACCCTTAGATATTAGTTATCTTTTAGACTATTTAGAAGACTGGAATAAAACGGAATTTTCCGGTCAACTGAATTTAGATAAAGTGGGGGTTTGGGGTCATTCTCTCGGGGGATATACTGGGTTAGCTTTGGCTGGAGCGACATTAAATTTTGAGCAATTACAAACAGATTGCGTCGAAGATAGTAGCCCGATTAATCCGTCTTTATTTTTACAATGTCGCGCTTTAGAATTACCCGGAAGAACTTATCAATTGCAAGATCCACGAGTGCAAGCGGTTTTTTTATTAAATCCAATTAATAGTAGTATTTTTGGTAAAACTGGGTTAAGTCAAATTCAAGTTCCAGTGATGATGACGGCTAGCAGTAATGATTTATTAGCTCCGGCATTACTTGAGCAAATTCAGTCTTTTACTTGGTTAAAAACCCCTGAGCGATATCTGGCATTGAAAACACGAGATCATCACTTTTATGATGTCAGTGGCTTTGAAGAAGCCGAGCAAAAACTCACCCCTTTAGGTCGTTTAGTCTCTCCAAGTTCTCGAGTGACTCACAGTTATGTTAATGCTTTAAGTGTGGCATTTTTCCAAACTTATATTAATCAAGATAACGATTATCGCCCTTATTTACAAGCTGCCTATGGTAATGAAATTACGGTTGTTCCTTATACGTTTAGTATTTTAACTTCACGCAGCCAACCTCAACTAATCAATGCTTTAGAGAAAATATTCAGTCGTTCTAAACTGTCTATCAGTTTACCCGAACAAATTCTGAGTAATAATTAAACCTTGAGGCGAATGTCAACAGTCGGGGAGTGAGGCACAGAATTAATTTTAGCTTTATACCTGTGGTGGGTTACTAACCCACCCTACAATTTACTTAGCTGTTGGTTCAAAACAAGAAATTGTAAAAATACCAATATTCAACTATACACAACGTGGACATTTCAGTGGCATGTCAATCACAAATCCTGAAGATGGGGAAGAAGTTTTGCAGATTAAAATTGATGATTTTGCAGCCAACTTAGAACTCAATAAAAATGTATCTTTAGTAAAAATTGATGTTGAAGGAATGGAATATCAAGTTCTTTTAGGGTTGAATAATTTAATATCTAAAAATAATCCTGTCATATATATGGAACTTCATTCAAACAACAAATATTACTCTGAAATCATTGATTTAGTTAAGAAGCATAAGTATAAAATTTATAAGCATACTACTCGTGGTTTTAATCCAGATAACTATTTTGGTTATAAGGAAGATCGATTTAGAGGCGGTGTAGACAATAATGCTATTGCTATACCTTTATCTTACAAAAATATTCCATCTAGTGTTCAGCAGTTAGATGAGATTAATTAGGGTTTTATAGTTGTAATACTATGGATTGTAGTAATCTTCACTAATCCTCGACCCACAATAACTGCAACTATAATTTCTGCTCAATCCTCAATAAACACTAACTCTCCATCAACATACTTCGTCCCCGGCGGTGACCAATTCTCATCAGGGTCAGGATGCCAGGGATTATTAATCGTGTCATCAACCTCAGCTTCACCCACTCCTAAGTCACAATTCTCAGAATCTGTCAAATGAGCGACTAAATCAGTAGCAATATCCTGATGGCAGGCTACAGTAAAATGATAAATGCCCCTCCAAACCATTTCGACAGAAATAGCCTCACCCATGTTTTGCTAAATCCTCAGCCACAACATCAGCGAAATCAATTCATTTTCACATAAAACAGTCAAGTCGCCCACAATTGCAATTTGATGCCACTAATTGAACCCATCGACAAATAATTCAACCCCGGCAGACACTTCAGTATCAGTAGTAGAAAAGTTTCTTCGATGCGCCAACGACGAGAATACAAATCAGGCACCACATAGGGAGGTAGAACTTTTGGGTCTAGAACCGAAGTTAGATATCGATACCAGGTAGAACCATTACGAATTGCAACCAAACGTGAAGTCATGAATTAAAACTCAGCTAGATTTAATTCATTTTGACCCCTGCCTAACCCACCCTACAATTTACTACGATAACTGAGCCTAATTTTAACTCGGATTAATCCGTAGTAAAGGTTGTCCGTATTCAACAGGCGTACCATTTTCCACCAAAACTTCCATCACTTGACCGGAGACTTCGGCTTCAATTTCATTCATTAACTTCATCGCTTCAATAATACAGACCGTCTGACCGACACTGACACGGTCTCCAGTATCAACGAAAGGGGGTTCATCCGGAGCTGGAGATTGATAAAACGTTCCCACCATTGGAGAGGTGACTTCTACCCAGCGCGGGTCAACAGAAGCAGAAGCAGTTGCCGTCGCATTAGAACCGATCGCCGTACCAGACTGTTCGAGACGAGTCGGAGACGGGACTTCAGTTGCAGTTAATTCAGGACTCGAAATACTACCTGTCAACACTGAATTGACCGGTTGCAGAGTGCCGCTGCCTATGGGTAGGTCTTTACGAACCGTTAGTTCAAAGTCCTCACTTTTGAGCGTTAGCTCCGAAATATTTGTTTTATCAATATCTGCTAACAGCTCCCGGAGCTGCGAAAGATCAAGTCGCACAATTAATATCTCCCCCTTACAGAGTACTATCGTCTTTGATGATTCATCTGACAAATGAATTATCCATCAAAGCAGGCTTTGGTGGGTGCTTTATTCCAAACTTAATGTATCTTACGATGACTCTCGGCCTAAATAAGAATCATTACGGGTATCGATTTTTATCTTCTCTCCAATCGAGATAAACAATGGAACCATTACGGTTGCTCCCGTTTCGACTGTTGCGGGCTTTGTTCCGCCTGTGGCTGTATCTCCTTTCACGCCGGGGTCTGTTTCTGTGACCTCCAGCACCACTGAGTTGGGCAGTTCAACTTCTAAAACCTGCTCACCCCAGCGAACCACATTCACTTCCATGCCATCTTTAATGTACTTGGTACCACTGCCAATTTGGTCAGGACTCAAACGGGCTTCTTCGTAGGTTTCCATATCCATAAAGACAAAATCTTCCCCATCTTTATAGGTATGCTGCATCCCTCGCTTATCCAATACAGCTTGGGGAAGGGTCTCACCGGCGCGGAAGGTGCGTTCAACGCTATTTCCGGTTTGGACATTTTTCAGCTTTGTGCGGACGAAAGCCGAACCTTTTCCCGGTTTAACGTGGAGAAATTCTATCACTCGCCAAACCGAACCATCTAATTCAATTGTGGTACCTGTGCGAAAGTCGTTACTGGAGATCATGAAATCTTTTTCCTGGGCAGATCAATCGGCAATCCATTTTACCTCTGAATGGGTACGAGACAGTAGTATTCAGAATGAGTTTTTTACAATTGACCAAAAATGAAGCGGATACAAGCCCCTGGTACAGGTCGTGGAGAAAAAAAATATTTTCACGCATTTTCAAGCCCCTTAATTCATCAATGGGGTATTAATGCATGAATGCGTGAATGCATGACTTTCGCGCAGCGGTTGACCCAGGACAAATCCCTGTATAGTCGAACGCCGGATTTATCCGCCATCTACCAGTGATGACGATCTTCAATGTACTCCTTGATTTTGTTGGTACTGACTTTACCGCTGGACTCGTAAAAGTAAGACCTCGGCCAGAGCGAGGGTAACTTGAGTAATTCAGGAAATTCTTTTCTAAGCAGTCTAGAACTTCTACCCTTAAACGCTTTGGCTACTTCAGCGATTGAATGCTGAGAATCATACTCAACGAGCAAATGAACATGGTCTGGAGCTATCTCAACCGACCGGATCAACCAGCCTTTATCTTTAGCGACAGATTGAAAGATCTCGTTTAGACGAGTTCTAATCTCCCCAACTAAAACCGACTTGCGTCGCTTAGGGATAAAGCACAAATGAACAGTTGCTAATCCTACGCTGTGGGGATCGTGACGATAACTTTTCGATGTTTTTTTCATGTTGATATTTTATTATTTATCAACAAACCGTGTTAGAATTCAACCATGACTCAAACATATGCAGCACAAGTAAATCGACTGCCTGAAGACAAGCAGCTACGGTCAGCATTAGAGTACCTCTGTAGGGAATCAAACAATCTTTACAACTGCACTCTTTATCTTGCTCGTCAGCTTTATTTCAAAGAGAACTTGTTCTCTAATGGTCGCTGGTTGTCCACTCAGACTCAAGCAACGCCCACATGAAAGCGCTTTATACCAGTGCCGCTCAACAAGTCTGCATTTCTGTAGGTGAAGCTTTTAAGGGATTCAAGGAGCTATTGAAACGAAGCCAGCGCGGTGAACTTCATTTTAGTCCAAAGCCACCTAACTACCGAAAGTCAGGAGGGATGTATCAGATCTCCTACCCAAAACGGTGGTTAAAACTGATTGACGGGCTAGTCAGGGTTCCAATGGGAACCGCTTGTAAGGTATGGTTTAACCTACCTGATATCTGGCTACCTTTTCCAACCAACTTAGATTGGATCAAGGTTAAAGAGTTACAGATTGTTCCTCGTGCGGGATATTTTGATGCCGTTTGGATTACTTCACACGAGTCTGAAGCCTTAGGAGATCTTGACCCTGATTTGTTTCTTTCCATTGACCCAGGACTCGACAATTGGCTAAGCTGTCTCTCCAATGCTGGAACCAGTTTTATTGTTGACGGCAAGCACTTGAAAGCTCTCAATCAGTGGTACAATAAACGAGTTGCCACAATCAAGCACAACAAACCCCAAGGCTTTTGGTGCAACCTGTTAGATAGGACAATTGAAAAGCGTAACCGTCAAATGAGAGATGCTGTTAATAAAGCTGCTAAAACAGTAGTTGACCATTGCATTGCTCACAGCATAGGAACAGTTATCTTTGGTTGGAACAAATTTCAGAAACAACAATGCAACATGGGTGCATCGAATAATCAGAAGTTTGTCCAGGTTCCGACTGCCAGACTCAAGCAACGGATTCGACAACTGTGTCAATCCTATAGGGTAAGATTTGTTGAAACAGAGGAGAGCTATACCTCAAAAGCTGATGCTCTAGCACTTGATGACATTCCCGTATACGGTGCAAAACCCGTAGGCAAAGCCAGCCTGAAAGGCTTAGGATGGTTTCCATCAGGAACTAGAATTAAGCGAGGGCTGTACCGCTCTGCTACTGGCTTAGAGTTCAATGCTGATCTTAACGGTGCATTGAATATTGCAAGAAAAGTAACCGGGTCATTGGGTATTGACTTCAATCCCAATGATTTGGCTAGAGGCGTTTTGACTTCGCCTAAGCGGTTAAAGATTTGGAATAGTATTGGCTCTCTACCTAATGCTATCGGATCTTTGATAGTGCTGAAAGATTCCCCGTGTCTTCAGACCGGGGAGTAGTCAAGAAAAGAGTTATGTTACATTTGCCCCATTTTATGATACAGATTTGTAAACGTTGGTTAAAAACAGGTATCGTTGCACTCCTGCTGTTATCCCTTTCTGTCGGCTTAAGCGGCGCTTGGTGGGATGGAGGGAATAGTACTACTAAACGAGAAAGTAGTTTACCCGCAGGCAACGCCATCACGGATGGAAAAGCATTATTACGTTATGCATTACCCATTGATAACTCAGAAGTCCGCAAACTTCAGCAAAGTTTAGAAGTAATTGCCACCCAAGTCCGAGCCAAGCGTTGGGGGCCAATTGCGGGGGATATTAAAAGAGCCTCTACGATTTTAAAATTAAAAGAGTCAAAAATCTTAGAAAGTATTCCGCCTCAACAGCAAGCTGAAGCTCAAGAAATTCTGGACTCTATCAAAGAAGAAATCGTAGTTCTAAGAGAAGCCCAGGAAACTAAAGATGGCGAAAAACTGTTAGAAACACGAGCCGATATCCTCAAAAAAGTGAGTCAGCTTGAGGAATTGATGGTGATTGAATTCCCCTACGAAGTCCCGGCAGAATTTGCCAATTTACCTCAACTCAAAGGGCGAGCCACAATAGAAATTACAACCAATAAAGGTACAATGACCATGGTTGCTGATGGTTACAGCGCCCCTGTAACTGCCGGTAATTTTGTTGATTTAGTCGAACGGGGATTTTATGATGGGTTGGAGTTTGTCCCCTCAGAAGATTATGTGCTGCAAGTGGGAGACCCGCCCGGCAAGGAAGTGGGGTTTGTTGACCCCGAGACGAATGAATATCGGGCAATTCCGTTAGAAATTTTAATTCGCGGTGATGAAGAACCCACCTATCACTATACTTTAGAAGAAATTGGTCGGTATCGCGATCAACCGGTTTTACCTTTTTCTGCTTATGGTACTGTGGCTTTAGCTCGTCCAGAAGCCGATGCAGATGGGGGTTCTTCTCAAGTGTTCTTTTTCCTATTTGAACCGGAATTAACGCCTGCTGGCCTGAATTTACTCGATGGTCGTTATGGGGCGTTTGGTTATGTAATAGATGGCAAAGAAGTCTTACGAAGCTTAAAAACTGGTGATGTGGTTGAGTCTGCTAAAGTGGTTTCAGGTTCTGAAAATTTAGTACAGCCTTAAGTTTTAATCTTCACTTTCACTAATTTGAGACGTTCATCAGCGAGCGTCTCATTTATCATTGTATAGCGCTACGCGCCGTTGTTAGTTATGAGTCAGCTATCAGGACGACAAACCGACACGACTCTCTGCATAGTGCTATATTTTATTAAATGGGGAAGGGAGAATATAATACATTAATGACTCACTATTAAATTATTATTTGGAATTACTAAATTTCTATGATTATTCTAGAATTTATTACCAGTATGAGTCTAGGAATTTTTATTGGACTATGGATTGCAAATCAAAATCAAAATCAACAGAAAAAACAACAACTAGAGCAAGCGTTTTATCGTTTAATTGAAGCTCAAAATGGTACAATTTCTCTGATTCAACTCGCAGCAACTGCCCAAGTTGACGCAGTCATGGCTCAACAATATCTTGAACAACAAGCTCAAATCTTTTCAGCTTTTCCAGAAGTTGATGATGATGCTAATACTTACTATCGTTTCCCACAACTAAAACTCCCCAAAACAATTAAAAGTCAAGATTGGTAGAAATTGTTCTTTGTTGTTTGTTCTGGGTTGTATGTTGTTTGGGAATATCGATATTATTATCATAAGCGATAGAGAAGTTTGAAAGCAAGCGGATAGCTCTATTGAAGATTAGAATTCTTTAATTACCATACTCTACTAATAACCGATAACGAATAACCAATAACCAATAACTAATAACTATTCAACTCCTTTACTTCTAATAAAATCGGATTAATATCAAACCAGCTTCCCTCATCATCATCTCGATATTCAAACACAAATAAACTTTTCAATAACGTTTGATATTCTTGTTCGCCCCGTACCGATTTATACTGTCTTACTTGTCGTAATAATTCCCATTCTTCTGGTGTAATGGCTTTAACTAAATCATTGCGACGTTGGGCTATGACTCGTTCTATTGTCCGACGAGAAAAAGGCGGTTCATCCCGTTTTAAACAGTTACTTAATAATACTAATAAATTCCGAACATGACCGCCACTGACTAAACATAAGCGATCTAATGTTTCGATTTCATCAAAAATTTCAGGAATTAAAGTATATCGTTTTTCCGGTTCTAAACTGGGAAATGCCCGCGCTAAAATCATCTGTCTTAACAGTTCAATTCCTTCTTCGCATAGACTGCCATCTCGTTCATGAGTTCGTACCATTGGTAAGAGTTGAGGATCAGATGCAAACCGATTTGTCAGACTACCTAAATCATTAGAAAAAGTTAGAATTAAAGGAATTGTATACACAATATGACAGTATAATTGATTCAGTTGTTCTCCTCGATCTACAAATAGATATTCCGAGGTAGTTCGTCCTGTCATTCGAGTCCGATTATCAATCCGATCTAAATTATCAACGATTACCACTAATCCGGCTTTTCCACGCTGTTGAAGTTGCTTTTGGGCTGATTCAATCAAATCGTGATTCATTGCCTCTAAAATCACGTTTACTCGGGGTTCAGTATATTCTCTGAGTAGGGTTCGGACATCCCGACTATTCCTTGCTTTTGTCGTAATTTCTCCAATGCCAACCGATAAGGAATAGTTATCTTCCTCAGCATTAATTCCCACATTTCCTACATTAGGAATACCCACTTGAAACCCTGTTACATTTGAGTTTAATAAATCAGCAGCCCCTTTTAATAAATTTTGAAACCGTGTCGGCTTAAGTTGAATTCCAACGAGTTCTAAACTATGGCTAACTTGATGGGCAATTGCCAGTAAAATATCGCTAATATCCACATCTGCCATATCCATATCTTGAGAAGATTCAAAATAGACAACGTGAAACCCTTCCTCTTCTAATTCATTTTTTAAGCGTAATAATTCCGTTGATTTTCCACAGCCAATATGTCCTGTAAATAACTGACAAGTTCGAGGGCTATCTGACCAAGTAATCGTTCGTTTTAATTGTTGAATCAGTTGACTCCCGCGTACAGGCGTAAAATCGATATAATATTGTCGATCATCTGCTTTTGCATAGTCTAATGTTTTGGCTGGGTTAACTGCTTGGAAAAATTGGCGTAAATTTAATTTCATTTTTACTTGTTATATTTATTCTTATCTCTGTAGCCAGGATTTATTGAATTTTAAAATAATTCTTGATAATGTCTACAATTCGTTCTGCTGCCTGACCATCTCCAAACGGATTAATCGCATTTGCCATATTATTATAACTCTCAGTATTACTCAATAATGCCGCCGCATTGTCTACAATATTACTTGTTTGAGTTCCGACTAATTTTGCAGTTCCCGCCGTCACAGCTTCTGGACGTTCTGTGGTTTCTCGTAAAACTAAGACAGGTTTTCCTAAACTGGGGGCTTCTTCTTGTAATCCACCGGAATCGGTTAATAATAAATAACTTGAATTAATGGCAGCGACTAATTCAGCATAATCTAAAGGTTCGGTTAAAAAGACTCGCGGATGATTGCCTAAAATGCTTTTTAACGGATCTCGAACTGTGGGATTTTTATGTAACGGTAATAGTAACGCAGTATCTGGAAACTTATCTAATATTTGGATAAAACTATTGGCAATATCTTGTAACGGTTCTCCCCAATTTTCTCGGCGATGAACGGTTGCCAACAGTAGGCGATATTGCTGTAAGTTTAAGTTAGGGATATTTAATTGAGGCTGTTTTTTTACTACAGAAAGTAAGGCATCAATTACCGTATTTCCGGTATGATAAATTTCTCCAACAACGCCTGATTGTTTCAGGTTTTCTACCGCTTGAGTAGTGGGTGCAAAATGAAGCTGACACAACTGAGAAATTAATCGACGATTGGCTTCTTCTGGATAAGGATTATATAAATTATTCGTGCGTAACCCGGCTTCAACATGACCCACTGGAATTTGATGATAAAAAGCCGCTAATGCAGCAGAAAAAGCCGTTGTTGTATCTCCTTGTACTAACACCATCTGCGGTGATTGCTGTTCAAATAAATCTTTTAATCCCGTTAAACTGCGACAAGTAATATCAGTTAAACTTTGTTTTTGCTGCATAATTTCCAGATTTTTATCCGCCTTTATCTCAAATAATTGCATCACAGTATCTACCATTTCTCGATGCTGACCTGTTAAAATCACCTGAGTTTTAAAGAGAGGAGATTGTTGTAAACATTGAATAACCGGGGCAAGTTTAATGGCTTCTGGACGAGTGCCGAGAATAATACTGATATGAATAGGAGAATTTGACATTATTTTAAATAAAGATGAAAATTAGATAATGATAGCGCCGTGCATTCATCTATAGCGCTGATCTCTGGTGTATTTACACCTTTTTGTTCGTATTTTCTCTGTGGTTTTTACCTGAGTTATAAGTTGTAACATCACAAGCGCGAACTGCTATATTAACAGAAAGATATTCCTCCTTCATATTGACGGTAGAGGTATTGCAGGAATACAAGTCCATAAACAAATATTAAAACTTCTTCCTTCTTCCCTCTTCCGTCTTCCTTCGTATTAACCTTAATACTTCCGTTCTTTCGGTTCAAATCGGGTAATTTTTACAGGACGATAAGATAAGTCAATTCCGGCTGAAGAATAATAAGCCAAAGTATGCTTTAAGAAAGTATCATCATTGCGCTTAGGAAAGTCTTCTCGACTATGTGCGCCTCGGCTTTCTTTGCGGTTAAAGGCTGAAGTTAAAATCACTTGACCCACTACCATTAAACTGCGTAATTCTAAGGCTTCCAACAGTTCAGTATTCCACAGTTTGCCCTTATCATCCAAATAAATTTGCTGATATTTTTGCTTCAGTTGTTGAATTTGTTTTAACCCTTCCTGCATAATATCTTCTGAACGAAATACGCCACAATGTTCGGTCAAAGCATCTTGAAATTCTTCTCGTAATGCCCCAATACGAGAGTCTCCGGGTTGATCTAATAAGGCTTGAATTTCCTTTTCAGCCGCTTCTAAATATTCGTTTTCGTCAATTTCGGGTAACTTTTTACCTTGGACAAAACGCGCGATCGCAGCCCCCGTCCGACGGCCATAAACCACACATTCCAATAAAGAATTACTGCCTAAACGGTTAGCGCCGTGGACTGAGACACAAGCAGCCTCTCCAGCGGCAAATAAGCCATCTACCAACGTATCTGAGTAGGGGGAGTTAGCGTCAAAATCCATCGGCACGCCGGGGCCAAGAATCACCTGTCCGTCGGTGTTTGTGGGGATACCGCCCATAGAATAATGGACTGTCGGACGTACTGGCATCGGTTCATTAACCGCATCTACCCCCACGAGTCGGTGGGCTTCTTCCCAACAAAACGGGATACGACTCATGATTTTTTCTCGTCCTAAATGGCGTAAGTCGAGATGGACAAACGGCCCTCCTGGACTGCCATCGCGATGAATACCCCGTCCGGCGCGAATTTCTAAAGTAATGGCGCGAGACGTAATATCACGGGGGGCCAATTCCATTTTGCTGGGGGCATAATTAGCCATGAAGCGATCGCCTTCACTATTGCGGAGATAAGCCCCTTCACCGCGAACCGCTTCAGAAATTAATACGCCAACGGGATATAATCCGGTAGGGTGAAATTGGACAAATTCCATATCTTGCAACGGAATACCCGCCATTGCTGCCATTGCCAAGCCATCGCCAGTCGAAGCAAAGTCATTAGAAGTGGTATTAAAAGCCCGTCCATAACCCCCTGTGGCTAACATCACGGCTTTAGCCCGGACAACAGCAAGTTTGCCCTCTTCGATGTGATACATCACCACCCCTTTGGCTTGTCCGTCTTCGAGGATGAGGCGCATCACATACCATTCTTGATAGATCTGCACGCCATAACGGCGGAGGTTATTGACTAATTCATGTAAAATAGCGTGTCCGGTTTTATCGGCGGCATAACAAGTGCGGTTATGGGTATGGCCACCAAAGGCACGCTGGGCAATTTTACCATCGTTTAAACGAGAAAATAATACACCCGTATGTTCAAGATCGATAATTACATCGGGGGCTTCTTGGGTTAAAATTTCAACAGCATCCTGATCGGCGAGATAGTCTGAACCCTTGACGGTGTCGAAGGCGTGGGCTTCCCAACTATCCTCAGAATCAACATTTTTCAGGCTAGCAGCGATGCCGCCTTGGGCTGCTACAGAATGGGATCGAATGGGGTGGGTTTTAGCGACAACGGCAATATTTAAACTGGGATCAGTCCGGGCAATTTCTACCGCCGCCCGAGATCCGGCTAAACCGCCACCGACAATAAGCACATCATGTTCTAGCATCATTATTAATAATTTCTTTAGTACTGTTCAATTGATAAATTTCGTTGAGTTGGGTTTGGACTGCGGGAGGTTTAGCAGTAAAACGAATATAGAATTGGTTTTCCATCGCAGGTTGATCGAGGACTTTGGCATAAATATCTTCGGTTAATTCTGGGGTTTCACTCATTAGATTAATTTTAATATTTGTCAGCGCCTCAGGCAGGGTTTGATCGGAATCTTCAACAATTATTAATGCGCCCTGTCTTGACATTTCCTGAATTTGTCCGGAATACAAACTCTTGCTCAGGTGTTTCCCTTCTAAAATTGTATATTGGATGGGTAGCGGTTGATCGAGGGAAAAATAGGTTTCTTCTTCTTTGGAAAGATAAAGATTATAGTCTCCTGCAATGCCTGTAACTTGATAAATTTTAATCGGTCGTTTCACCCCTTTCGGCTGAACTAATTTTTGAGTTTCCACTTCTATAATCTCAACTCCTGCTTCAGTTAATGTTGGTTCAGAAATAATAATTTGTCCGCCCGTTGTATAAGATTCAATTCGATAAGTTAAATTCACTTGACTCCCCACAACCCCATATTTTGTTCTTTTTTCTGAGCCTAAATTCCCGACAACAACTTCGCCTGTATTAATCCCAATTCCCATTTCTAAAGAAGATAATCCCCACGCTTCTAATTGTTGATTTACTTCTACCATTTTTAACTGCATTGCCACGGCACAAGCCACCGCTCGTTTAGCATCATCTAAACGCAAATTCGGTGCGCCAAATAACACTAAAATTCCATCTCCCATAAACTCATCAATTGTGCCATTATAAGCAGTAATTACATCTGCCATTTTTGACAGATAAAAGTTTAAAATTCTCACCACTTCTTCGGGCTGTAAGCGTTCAGACAAAGCCGTAAATCCTCTTAAATCAGAGGTTAAAATTGTAATTCTGCGTCTTTCTCCGCCCAGCTTTAATCCTTCTGGGTTTTCTAATAAATTAGCAACAATTTCATCGGTTAAATAGCGACCAAATGTTTTGCGAATATCTCCAGCGCTACGAGCAATATAAGCGGTAATACTAACTGTTGAACCCATTATTCCTAAAATTGACGGAATCACAGGTAACCACCAGCTATTAATTAATGCAATATAAGTACTACCCAATAATAAAGCTAAGGTAATCATAAAAAAGCTAATTTGCTTAACTATAAATTGTTTAACTTTCCCGGTAGATCTGAGTGTCCAAGTTAACGTTGCGGCTATCCCCGACCAAAATAAAATAAATAGCCATTCTAACGGTTCAGAAATCGTTTTAATTAAACCCCGATTATCTAATGCCGCACTAATAATTTGACTGGTAATATGAGCGTGAATTTCAACCCCACTTAAACGTTGACCCGCAGATAAAGTATAGGGAGTATAAAATAAATCTTGAAAACTTTCTCCCACAGAACCAATCAAAATAATTCTATCTTTTCCCCAATCCGCAGGAACATTCTGTTCTAAAATATCCCGGATAGAAACGGTTTCAAATCGTTGGGGTTGATTGCGATAATTCAATATAACTTGATAATCCCCGGCATCGGCTCGAATATAACCGCCATCATTACTTTCAAACGGGACAAAAACCACCTCACCAAACTGCCACCAATTTTCAGTATCAGGCACAATTTCCGGCCCTATTCCTTCTGCTGCCAAATACAACATTGCCAGATAGATTCCTAACCCATAAATAGTTTCTCCAACGGGAGTAGTAATCGCTAAAAAAGCCCGTCGAATTGTATTATCTTCATCCACCATAAAATCATTCGCTGCCACTTGCCCTTTTTCTTTTAAAACGGGGGGCGGCTTAACCGTTTCTCGGCTATTATTACCAATAACTTTTTCAATCCCAACAAGATTATCAGTCGATTCAAATACTTCTAATAATTGTTCATGACCCGGTTGAAAAGGTAAATCTCGATAGATATCTAAACCAATCGCCCGAGGCTGCATTTGAACTAATTCTTCAATCAGTCGGGCGTAAATTTGATCGGGAACATATCCCTGACCAATATATTCCATATCCGCCTCATCAACACCCACAATAGCAATGCGTTGATCTTGAGATTCAACCGGGCGCAAACGGAGATATTGATCGAATACAGACCATTCTAACGGCTCTAATAACCCTCCCCAACGCAGCAAAATTACCCCCACTGTCACCACAGGGGTTGTTATCCAAACACCGCGCCAATTCCAGAAGAGTTTTTTCAAAAGAGTAAAAAAAAGGCAGAGGGTAGAGAGCAGAAAGCCAGAGAAGCAAAAGGGTAGAGTATTTAAGTCTATTTGCTAGACATATAAGTTAGAAGAATTACGAATAATAAATAACTAACTTTGCCTATTTTATACATTCTACTCTTTTAATTTTCTGTCATAGGAACAATCGGAACCGTTGCGATCGCTTCTAAACCAACAGATGTTAAGAGTTGTTCCCATGCTGCCGGGTTAGACTCTTTTAACGATACCATTAACATCAAAGTATCTTGCCATATTCGTTGTTGGGCGTAGAGTTCAGCTTGTTTGAGGGGTTCTGAGGTGGCTTCAATTTGAGTTTTAAGATCTTCACTCACAGCAACCCGTTCAATCTCTCCTTGAATCGATTCTACAGCCGTTGGATCTTCTGAATCACAACTGACAAACACATTCCAATTATAGGTTTGACCCACTTCTAAAGCCACATCTTCAGGTAGGGAAATTTGCAGAATTCCTGGTGTTTTAGACAGCTTCACAGTATCAATATAAACATCATTACCCTCTTGATCAAACAATTGAAACTCAATCATTTCAGCGCTTGTTTGAGGAACATACAGAAACAGTTGAGGACGAGGTGAAATAGTTTTTTGGGCTTCCGTTTCTTCGGGAATTAAAGCCGTTAAAGGGGTGTCTCCTTGACTACAAATTGCTGCGGCACTACGACTCTCAGCCCCTACAATACTGCCTTCCCCGCTACGTGTCCCACCCCCAGCGCTACTTTGAGCCCCTTGACGCTCTGGGGCGGGGGGAAACTCTAAGCTAATTTGTAAACCAGATTCTGATAATAAGGGACTGGCAGAACTAATCGCTGTCGTTAGTAAGATTGCTGCCGTTGCACTGATTGATTGTAATAATTTCGTTAACATCTTTGCCGTACCTCCTGCAAACCTATTAAGGTTAATTTCAAGTGAAAGACTCCAAATTCCGAATCATATCAACTTACTGGATTCATTCTTCTGAGCGAATATGTTTGTCAATGGGTTCAAAGATGCCCGCGCCTAATTACAGCATACAACGTTTGTTGTCTGAGCGATCTGTATCAGTATTTTTGTTCATGGGTAAAGTAACGGTGAATGTTGTCCCTTGGTTGGGTAGACTTTCAACCCCTAGCTGACCCTGATGCAGTTCAACAGAGCGTTGAACAATGGCTAATCCTAATCCGGTTCCTGGAATTGTACCCACATTTGCCGCCCTGAAGAAAGGTTTAAATAATTTTCGTTGATCTTCTGGAGAAATACCAATGCCGCGATCTTGGATTTGAAAACAAATTGTATCTTCTTTTGCTGAAAGTCTGAGTTCAATTAATCCCCCATTCGGAGAATATTTAATCGCATTTGACAACAGATTATTCAACAAATGCCAGAGTAACTTTTCATCCAGACAAGCGTCAGAACAATCCCCTTGATGTTGAAATTGAATGGTATAGCGATCGCCCATACTCATTTGAATTGACTCAACTAAATCCTGGCAAAAGCTAACCACATCTAATGGGGCCGGGCTAAAGCGGGTTTGATCAGATTCAGAATGAGCTAAAGTTAAAATATCTTCGAGGAGTTGATTTAAGCTATCGGTTGCTTTTTTAATTCGTTGTAAATGTCGATGCCGTTTATCTTCGCTCATCATCTGACTATAATCTTGTAGTAAATGAGCTGAAATTTTAATAATAGAAATGGGTGTTCTCAGATCATGAGAAGCCATGGAAAAATATTCATTTTGTAATAAATGTTCCTGTTGCGCTATAATGCGTTGTTGTTCTGCTTTCTCGATTGCTTTTTTCATTTCAACCTCTGCCTGATGCCGAGAAATCGCAATCTCAATCGTCACTTGTAGTTCTTTGGCTTTAAACGGTTTAATTATATATCCAAAGGGTAAAGTATTGCTAGCTCGTTTTAACGTGCGATCATCTGCATTAGCGGTTAAATAGACAATCGGTATTTCACAAAACTGACTGATTTTGTCAGCGGCTTCTACGCCATCCATTTCTCCTTGGAGCATAATATCCATCAACACCAGATCGGGATTCGTTTGTACAACAGTCGCGATCGCATCTTCACCGGAAGCCACAATCCCAACAACACAATACCCCATATTTCTTAACAGAATCGCAATATGTTCTGCAATAATTGCTTCATCTTCAACTATCAAAATCTTGAGATTTGACATTCAGTTCTATCCTCCTCTTCTTTAAGTTGAGAAGATCTCATCTACTTTTTAGCCTAGCTGATTGTCCTAGAAAATTGAGTCTATTAATATTGTCTAATGGAATCTTCGTAAAAACACAGATTAAGTATTTATTCATGATTATCCATCAAAATTTGGAAAAATTTAAACTTCATCTAATAACAGTATTGACAAAATTGATTAAAAAAATAACTCAGCTAGTCTTTACATTTTATAATTTTCTTGAAGTCTCAATCTGACTCGCTCACCTCAAGTTGGCTATTATTACCAAAATTTGCAGCAAGTCGTGAAAAAAGCAGCCAACCACTCACCCTAACTTATGAACTTTTTTTCTCTGTAACTGTCAGTTTAACAATTTCGGCTGGGGTGAACAATAAAAATCGACTGGTGACTTGACCTAAAATTTGTTGCGGATACATCCAGCCAAACGCACGACTATCAGTACTTTCAGCTAAGTTGTCTCCTTGTAGAAAACAAGCACCATCAACTCGCACTTCTGTAACCCGTTTAACAATTAGAGTCTTGGGTTTATAAGGATGTCGAGCGACAACAATCTCTCCCGGTTGAGGAAACTGATTTCGATACGCCTTAAAATTCACTAAAATTTCGTCCCCTGGCTGCAATAGAGGCAACATCGACAGTCCTGTAACGCGAAACCGCCGCCGCTGCCGACTCAGCCACAGTAATATATCCCACCAACTACTATTTTTTAAAGTCGCTTCATCCAGCAATTCCATCATTCGACAAGAGAAAGGGCATAATAATAGGCACGGCATAACCGCGCCTATCTCACATGAATTCAAAAACCAGAATCAGAGTTCTTTAGCTAGCTTTGTAGAAAGTAACATCCTTGTCCTTACTACCCCAGAACATATTGTGGATTTTTTCTACCGCTTCCATCAGTTCATCAGCGTGTTGTTTGCTCACTTCAACTTTACAAGCAGAACAAAGCTTAGCTGCTTTCCAGAAGGTATCGTGTAAATCAGGATACTTTTCTAAGTGAACGGGTTTGAAATAATCTGTCCACAGAATCAGTAAATCTTCTTTGGTTTTTTGAGCTTGTTCTTCTTTGATCGCAATGTAGCGCGATAAAGTATTGTGGTAAGCAGCCATAGCCGCTTTATCACCCGTTGCAGGTGCTTCTAAATCCAAGATTTTTTTGGTCATGGATACAACCGCTTCAGCGGTTATTCTAGCAGAAGCCGGGTCATAAACTCCACAAGGGCCATCACAATGAGCTTCTACAACGGGTGCTGGAAACCAATTTTGCAGGGTTGTTACTATTTTTTTCAACATGGTAATAATCGCACTTAGTTTTAAAGGTTTTGATGAGGATACGGTCAGAATAGGTATTTCAGGCTAAATCATATACCATTTCAGTGACCAATTGCATCTGTGATATCCTTGATCTGGCAATCAATCATCTGATTACTTTCACTTAACCTATCCCCCCCATCCCCATTTAGTGTAATGTGACTCTAGTTTCTGTGCAAGGCTTGACTTATGGTTGGTTATTTGTCCTCAGTTATTTGAGGGAGTAGGGAGCGGGGAATAGGCAATAGCAGCAACAGAAGGTAAGTCAACAATCGGGAAATCACCAATAACGAACCACTAACCCTCTACCTCAATCTGGATTGACTAATCTCACTAATTTTTGTTTAACCTGAGTATCAAAAACCCGCCATTTCATCTCAGAATATTCCTTATTTTCACTAAATCCTGATAGGAACCCTAAGGGAATTTCAAACCCTCCGGCTTGACTGCGTCCTCCACCGAAAAACTTACCCGTTGCATCCGTACCAAATGCATCTTTAATAAATTCATCGGGGTCTAAGGTAATCTTATTCGTTCTCAAAGATCCTGTAACAATTTCAACTTCATTAAAATCATCGTAAACAATCCCATAAACCACGGCAGTATGAACGTTTTCTTCTGTCAGTAAAAAGTCAGCCGCTTGAGGAATGGCATCTCGATCATTAGCCCGTAAATAGCCGACTCCTGAAATTGAAACATTATCCTGTATTTTACGATTCGATAAAGCCCGTTCGATCACATCCATGACTCGTTTAGAGCGAGAGGCACGCAAAACAGCATCTAGCAAGGCGCTGTCATAAAATTGACTTAAATAAGCCGCCGCTAAAAACTCTTCTCGTCCGGCTTGACGCAGGTGATTTGTATCCGCTCTTAACCCGTGCATCAACGCTGTGGCGCAGTTAACATGGGTTATATTATTGCCATCAAATTCAACTAAACCGGCTTGAATATACTGGACTAAAATTGTTGCTGTTGCTTTAATTTGAGGACGAATATCAACAAATTCTGGCTTAAAATCTTGCTGTTGTAAACTATGATGATCGATTAAAACAATCACAGGAACTTTAGCATCTAGAACTAAAGACGTTAGCTGACTGGTTGTGCCTTGACTATCAAGAAATACACATCCATCATAATTAGAAAAATCTTTTTTTTTAGCCGCTTCAAACGGCCAGCGCTGCACGGGTAAATTGGTTAATTTGACGAGGGCAATATTTTCTTGATGACTCAGAGTCCCTCCATAAACAATATCGCAATCTATCTCAAATTGCTGAGCAATTAAAGCATAAGCCCAGGCGGAGGATAAAGCATCTGGATCGGGGAAATCTTGTATAATCACCAGGTGACGTTCGCCGCTATGTTGCTTGAGGCTTTTTCGCAGCGCTTCCGACTTTTGAGGCACTGACCCCGGTTCCACAGCCGGATTCAATTCGCCGTTAGTAGCATGATTTTCTGTAAGGATTGATGAGTTCACGAAATTAAATAAATAAAAATAATTAAACTTAATTATATAGGAAACCTTCCCAGTGATGACTAGGAAGGCAAGATATAAGCAATGGTAACTTTTCAGGGGGATATCAAAAACTATTGATTCATCAATGATTGTTCAAAATCCATCCGCTGTTTAACGTTGTGGAGAAAGTAACCACTCATCATGGCTGACGTTAATAAACGGGCTAAATGATCCCGATCTGTTGTAATGCTGACATCGAAGTGTTCGGAGGGCAAGCCACCCAGCATTTGAATCAAGTTACGTTCCATCACAGCCGCCACCTCAGCATCCGGCTTAGATAATTTTGTTGCAACTTCTGGATTCATAGACTGTACGTATTGCCAAAGTTTATTTTCTCCAGAAGAGGAACGTTCAAACTGTTCTGCATCGCGATTTGATAAGTTCTTCATATTTATAGCTGGTAATAACTGGCTACGGCTTTAGATGTCTACTTTTTTAGAATAGCTTGACTTCTTAATACCCCTCTAGTGAGTAAAACCGAACGGAAGGTTGAGTTTTCCGCCTGAAATAACAAAACTACCCACATCTTATACAAAGACGCAGGCAGCTTGCTTAGAAATTAAACAAAATTTAGTGTAGCCCTAAAGCATGGAGGGTTTTGGGGCCAGCAATTCCATCAGCATATAAGCCATGGTCATATTGGAAAGCTTTGACTGCATGTTTGGTGATGTGACCATAGTAGCCAGTTGCTTTAGCGTGGAAGTAACCGTGGTAGGCTAATTTCTTCTGTAGCTTAGCAACTCCCTTACCGTAGTAACCATGGGAATAGCCGTGATATTTAGGCTTATCGTAGCTAGCTTTCTTATACTCATAAGAAGGCTTCTTCTCGTAGTAGCTAGACTTGTAGCAGGTCTTCTGACAGCTTAAACCTAAAGCTTTTGCAGTTTTATAACCTACCACACCATCAGGATGTAGACCATAGTCATATTGGAAGGCTTTAACCGCGTGCTTAGTGATTTTGCCATAATATCCAGTGGCTTTAGCATGAAAATAACCATAGTAGGCTAATTTATGCTGAACATCTTTGACATCATGACCGTAGTCACCATAGTACAAGGCTGCTTGGGCAGATTGACCCGTGCTGAGTACAGCAAAACCGATGGCAGCGGATAACACGGGAATTAAGCAGGCGTTTGTCCACTTCATGCCCCGGAATAAAACTAGACTTCCGTCTTGAGCCTCGCGAGGAGCCTCATATGCGGAAGCTAGATGAGTGTAAGCTAATGTATCCATAAAATCCTCTACAAACTCCTCAATACGCGCATTTAGCGATTGATCGCGTAGGATTACTTAAGTATTCTCCTACCGTTCTTTAATATATAACGATTCAACTGCTAAAAGTCTAGCAGCAATATACCTTAATCTTGTTTTTTTATCAAAATTTAATCCCTGGTCATTTACAATCATTTTTTGCAAAATCTTTTATCATACAACAAATTTCAGAAATTCTATTTTTTTCAAAGATTTTTAATATGAGCTTTTCTCTCGGCATTGATTTTGGGACAACGGGCGCTCGTTTGAGTCTGATTAACCCTCAGTTGACAGTTGATATAACAGCAGAACATCAGTTTTATCCCCCGACAAGAGCTGGAGATTGGCCGTCTATCTGGAGAACAACTTTATTCGATTTAATCCAAAAGATCCCGATTAAATTACGTCACCAGATTGATCGTATTGCCATAAACGGTACATCGGCAACAGTTTTACTGTGTGACAATACAGGATTTCCCGTGGATGCCCCAATTTTTTATAATGATGGACGAGGGGCCTCGGTGCTCCATCAAGTAGAGGCGATCGCCCCTGAAGACCATCCGGTACAAAGTGCCACCTCAAGTTTAGCTAAATTATTCTGGTGGCACACACAACTTAAACAAGCAAAAATTCAGCCAAAAGACACTACAAATTATTATAAAAATCAACCTTTGTATTTCTTGCATCAAGCGGACTGGCTCGGGTTTTTGCTACATGGAAAACTCGGAATAAGTGATTATCATAATGCTTTAAAATTAGGCTATGATGTGGTTAATTTCTGTTATCCAAAATGGTTACTTCAATCGATAAAAAATAACTCGGATTTTCTTCCGCTGAAATTACCTCAAGTAGTCGCACCAGGATCTCCTATCGCTACCGTTATCCCGGACATTGCCAACCGCCTTGGTTTATCCCCTAGTTGTCTCATTTGCGCGGGTACAACCGATAGTATTGCTGCTTTTCTTGCCAGCGGTGCGAATACCCCAGGAGAAGCCGTCACCTCATTAGGATCAACTTTAGTCCTGAAACTCTTAAGCCAAACACCAGTAAATGCGGCACGGTATGGAATATATAGCCACCGCCTGGGGAATTTATGGTTAACCGGGGGTGCGTCTAATACAGGAGGTGCTGTTTTACGCCACTATTTCACAGACGAACAACTCCAACATCTTAGCCAACAAATTGATCCGACTCAAACCAGTCCATTGGAATATTATCCGTTATTGAAAAAAGGCGATCGCTTCCCCATTAACGATCCAGATCTTGCTCCTCAGCTTCAACCTCGTCCTGAAAATGATGTTGAGTTTCTGCAAGCTTTACTCGAAAGTATAGCCCGAATTGAAGCCAAAGGTTACCAACTTTTACAAGATCTCGGTGCAACTCCCCTGACTCAAGTTTATACAGCCGGGGGTGGTGCTAAAAATGCCGTCTGGACAAGCTTACGACAGCGATATTTAGGCGTAACGATGATAAAACCCACTCAGACAGAAGCAGCTTACGGCACAGCATTATTAGCTTTAAAAGGAGTGAGTGATTTTGAATAGAATAATTGATTGTAATAAAAATCACATATGTTACCATATAATGTCTGTTTTGAACTTTACATCCAGGGGGTTAGTGTAAAGAATTAATCTTCACAGTATAAAAATTGTGTAAATCTTGTCATAAAGCGTTGTTGCTTCACAAATAGTGAAGCTAGAATCTGATGTAGAAGCAGAGCCAACAGTTTTACTTAACCTCAGAAGGCTACTTTTGTATCTTCTAAGAGAAGAATGGGAGTTGTAGCCAAAGATAAAATCAGGGTTTTTTCTCACAGAAATGTATTGCCTTTCACAAAGCTACGCCTTAACGGAGTTATGCCAAAAGGGCTATAGCGCAAATAACTTCTCCCCAACTCAGATGTACTTCGCCATTTGTTCAGAAGATCATCTTATTTTCGTAATCTACCATGAAAATTACTCAGAAAATTGATACCTTGAATCTTTCCGAACAGTCTCAGTTAGACTCTTTAAATCTCAGCAAAAATAGCTCAAAAACCGATCAAGCATTGGTTGCGATCGCTTCAGATATCAAAGATTATCATCTTCTGGCAGCAGAGATTCAAGATCATGCA
The DNA here is from genome assembly GCA_049647265.1 of Microcoleaceae cyanobacterium. Taxonomy (GTDB): domain Bacteria; phylum Cyanobacteriota; class Cyanobacteriia; order Cyanobacteriales; family Microcoleaceae; genus JAAURB01. The sequence continues at coordinate 2,008 of JBARXJ010000064.1, read as the reverse complement.
AACGTCATTATTTTAGACGAAAATAAAGATGCAATTGAACAGCTAACAGTAGCCCTCAGCAATTTTAAGACATCGAGTCTACACATTATCTGTCATGGTGCGCCGGGTCTCTTGAAGTTAGGCAAAACCACTTTAAGTGCAGCAAATATTAATCAATATCATCATTTATTAGCTGAATGGGATATTGAAAATATTCTGTTGTGGTCTTGCGAAGTTGCCGCAAACAATACCGATTTTCTTGATACATTACATCAACTCACCGGAGCCAATATTGCAGCTTCTTCTCACTATGTCGGGAATAAAGAGCATTACAGCAATTGGCAACTAGATTATCAAATAGGAGACGTTACGGAGTCCTCTATTTTTACAGAGGCAGTTTTAGACAGTTATTCAGGTTTATTTAATGATCCGGGCAGTAACTATAATACCGCTCGAAATATTGGTATTTTAGGTTCAACTCAGACTTTTAATGAAGCTGTTGGTACAACTGATCGATCAGACTGGTACAGATTTACACTCAATCAAATGAGTCAGGTTAATTTAGAGCTAGAAAATCTTGAAGAACCTGCTCATCTTAGCATCGTAACAGACTTTGATAGCGATGGTGTCTTCGATAACAATGAAGTGATTGAATTTGATGATGTACGAGACTTTCTTGATTCTACTGCTGAGCGAGATATTTCCAAAACACTTCCTCCTGGAACCTATGCTATTCGGGTGTATACTGCTGACAGCGATGACAATACAGCTTACACTCTTTCAGCTTCGGCAACAACTTTACCTTCCACAAACGCAACTGACCCAGGTAATAACTTTAACTCGGCTTTAAATATTGACCCTCTCGGCTCAACTTTGCAAACTTTTACGGATACTGTAGGAAGTTTAGACCGCAGTGACTACTATGAATTTACTCTTGATGAAATTAGTCAGGTCTCTTTTAATCTCACTGGGTTAACAGATCCAGCTCATCTGAGTATAGCAACAGACTTAGATAATGATGGTACCTTAGATAACGGTGAAGTGATTGAATTTGATGATGTACGAGACTTTCTTGATTCTACTGCTGACCGAGGGATTTCTAAAACACTTCCTCCGGGAACTTATGCCATCCGAGTTTATACTGCTGACAGCGATGACAATACCGATTACGCGCTCTCAACTATAGTAACAGCTCAACCTCCAACGAATGCTACTGACCCAGGCAATAGCTTTGACTCAGCATTAAACCTAGGTCGCCTTGGTGGCACTCAAACCTTTACGGATGCTGTAGGTAGTGTGGATCGCAGGGACTATTATGAATTTACGGTCAGTCAGACTGCTACCATTGCCTTTAACTTGACAGGGTTAACAGATCCGGCTCATCTGAGTATAGCAACAGACTTAGATAATGATGGTACCTTAGATAACGGTGAAGTGATTGAATTTGATGATGTACGAGACTTTCTTGATTCTACTGCTGACCGAGGAATTTCTACAACACTTTCACCTGGTACTTATGCCATTCGGGTCTATACTGCTGACAGCGATGACAATACCGGTTACACCCTAACAACCACCGCCCCTGGCACTCCTCAACCTCCTGACGATAGCATTGAATACGATAGTCAACTCTTCACTGTCAACGGCGTATATGAACCTATTGCAGGCGACTTTAACGGTGATGGTAACGGTGATGTATTGTGGTATCGTCCCGGAACAGGAAATGACTTTATCTGGTCATTTAACGATAATAACGGCTACGATAGTGAACCTTTCACTGTTAACGGCGATTATACTCCAGTTCCTGGAGACTTTGACGGCAGCGGCACAACCGATATTCTGTGGTATCGTCCGGGAACAGGTGCAGATTTTATCTGGTCATTTAACGAAGATGGTAGTTACGACAGTCAAGCCTTTACAGTTAATGGCACTTATACCCCGGTAACCGGAGATTTTGACGGCAGCGGCACCACCGATATTCTCTGGTATCGTCCGGGAGTAGGGAATGACTTCTTATGGACTTTCAACG
>JBARXJ010000063.1:0-237304 GCA_049647265.1 Microcoleaceae cyanobacterium | reverse complement strand
GAATATCTTCTGAATCTTTTTCACCCTCATAAACTAATTTCTGTTGTTCATTAATATCTTCAATTGGAATAGAAACCAATTCAAATAAACGTTTTGCCGCTGGATTATTTTCGATAAACTCTTGATTCGCTAAAACTCTAACTTGATCGACAGCAAATCCGAGGTTTTTTCCTTCAAAAGAGGTTTCTTGTTCCGTTATATTTTCCTGACCTTCGGGTAAAGAAGTAAACGGAACTTCTAGCCAAACAGCGTCTTTATCCACTTCTAAAATAGAGGCTGCCCAGTGAGGAACATAAGCATAATATAAAATCGGTTTTCCTTCTCGGTAGCGTGTTAAAGTATCTATCAATAATGTCTCATATTCTCCCTGGTTATGTTCAACCGTGTCTTGTAATTCGTAAGTTTCTAAATGATGTTCAATTACTAAGGCACAAACCCAACCCGCATTACAACCGGTTAAATTAGCTTTCCCATCTCCATCCGAATCAAACAGTTTAGCAATTTCAGGATCTTGAAGTTGATCGATACTCGTAATATTGTATTGATCGGCTGTTTTTTTATCAATTTGATAGCCTTGCAAACCATTTGCCATTACCACCCCAACTCGTTCTAATTTTTCGTTGCCCCCAGTATTTTCATACAAATTTGCGTGTAGTTTTTCCCAAGTTGAACCGTGAAAATCTAACTCTCCGGTACTGACAGCCGTATAATAGATAGGAGGAGTAAGTTGTTTAATCTCTGCCGTTTGATAACCCAACTTTTCTAAGCCAATATTAATGATTTCTGTCATCAATAATCCTTCACTAGAAGTACTCGCCGAAGAACGAACTTTTACCCCATATCCCGGCATATTTTCAGAAGTTGTTGTTGATGTCGTAGTGGTTTGAGAAGTGGGTTGACAGCCGACTATACCCATTAACACAGTAGAGAATACAGCGATCAAAATAGATGTCTGGATCGTTATTTTTTTGTAAAGCATCAGTTAGATTCCTTATTTTTTAAATCAAATATTTGTGTAAAATAACAATAATTTACCAGAAAGTCACCCTTCGCACAAGGATTAACTCTTTTTTATTATCTATTTGGTCTGGTTTAGAGGGGGCGAGAGATATCAGTTTGCTCAAGGTTAACAATAAAAATATGTTTATTTTGTTGTTATTTAAAATAGTCTTTACCGACAACGAACTTGTGTTTCTCTTATCGTGTCGTCAAAAAAATACTATCTCAAACAGCCGTAATATTTTCAGTTTGGATAGCAAATATAGCAATAATAAATGATTCGTGAGAATTTAGGAGTTATCTCTCAAGGAGTCAGGAGTCAGGAGTAGGGAGTCAGGAGTCAGGAGTCAGGAGTCAGGAGTCAGGAGTAGGGAGTAGGGAGTAGGGTCGCACCGCTAGGACGAAAAGATTTTTTTACAACTTAGATTGTTTGCTATATTTATAAAGATAAAGTAGTTCTATAATCTCTTGAACTGTAGCGCTTAACTGTAGAGATTTAAAAATATAACTAGATTGTCAAACTACTTTTTGGAAAAAAAGCAGATGAATTGATAGAGTTGCTAACGTTGCAGTTACAAATTGGAGAAAAAGACAGCAAGATGACAATACTTAATTCTCCCCAGGGAGTCGGGGAGAACACTGTTTATGATTGGGATGAATTAGGGGAAAACTCACCAGCTTTGATTTGAATACTAACAGGTTCACCATTGCGACGTAAGCCTAATTTTAACTGGCTACCGACAGATTCTTTGATAACCGCCTGTTGAACATCGGAGGCATCTTTAACGGGTTGGTTATTAATTTGTTCAATCACATCACCCGCTCTTAAACCTGCATTATCAGCGGGGGAATCTGGCATCACTCGAACAATTAATACGCCTTGATCTTGATTAACCAATAAACCACTATTGGGATTATTATTCAACTGCTCTTTGACTTCAGGCGTTAAAGTGATCATTTGAATGCCGAGATAGGGATGCTTTACTTCACCATTAGCAATCAATTCTTCAGCAATGCGTTCAACCGTATTGATAGGAATGGCAAATCCTAATCCTTGAGCGCCTTGTAAAATCGCGGTATTGACTCCAATCACTTCCCCTTGCTCATTCAACAGAGGGCCACCCGAATTACCGGGGTTAATGGCAGCGTCAGTTTGGATAAAATCAACCCGTTTATCGGGTACACCCACTTCCGAACTAGACCGACCCACGGCACTAATAATTCCAGTTGTAACTGTATTATCCAATCCTAACGGATTACCAATGGCAATCGCCCAATCTCCAGGGGCTAAACGTTCTGAGTCACCTAATTGAACAGTCGGTAAATTATCTGCTTCAATTTTCACCACTGCGACATCGGTCACCGGGTCACGGCCCATGACTTGACCTTCAAATTGACGGCCATCTTTAAGGACAACACTAACTTTGTCTGCACCCTCGACAACGTGGGCGTTGGTGATAATTTGCCCTTGTTTATTCAGGATAAAACCAGACCCTGTCCCCGACTGAATTTGCGAATCTGGGAGACTCGGAATCTGATTACCAAAGAAACGCCGGAAAAATGGATCGTTAAACATCTCAGGGGCAGCATTTTCTACGGTACGCTGAGCATTAATACGGACAACAGCAGGCCCGACATCCTGAACGACTTGGGCCACAAAGTTACTGGGGACAATTGCCACAGGCGCTGTTTCGACAACCGTTTCGCTAGAATTAGATGCTTCTGTAATGGGAGACTCACTCAAGGAAGTCTGACTGAGATATTGACCGCCCCAAGCCAGTCCCGCCCCGAGGGCAACTAAAGCAGTTGAAGCGAATACTTTTTGTGTCAGTGTATTTTTAGGTTGATTCGTTAAAGGTTGAGTATTCATATAATGATCCTCTCGGTTACCGATAATTTGGGTTTAAAGCCCCGTGACCCGGCACGGCTTTTTCTATATCTATGCTCTAATAGATTACGTCGGACAAAGCAACGTAACTATGTTGGTATTTGAGGCAAAACTTGAGGGATTGAAGGAGCAATACGGCAAGCTTGATGAGGCTATCCGTACTGCTCGTTTTGTCCGCAATTCTTGCCTGCGATACTGGATGGATAACCGCGACATTGGACGATACGATTTGAGTGCATATTGTGCTGTCCTTGCAAAAGAGTTTGATTGGGCAAATAAGCTTAATTCGATGGCTCGACAAGCATCGGCAGAACGTGCTTGGTCTGCAATAGCTAGATTCTTTGATAACTGTAAGAAAAATAAACCAGGAAAAAAGGGATATCCAAAATTCAAAAAGCATCAAACAAATGGTTCTGTTGAATACAAAACCACTGGTTGGAAGCTTTCTGAGTGTCGCAGGTACATCACTTTTACTGATGGTTTTGGTGCAGGTACTTTCAAGATGTGGGGTACTCGTGATTTGCATTTCTATCAACTGAAGCAAATCAAACGAGTTAGAATAGTTCGTCGTGCCGATGGCTACTACACACAGTTTTGCATCGATCAGGAACGCTTTGAGAAAAGAGAACCAACATTTAAAACTATCGGGCTTGATGTTGGTTTGACTCACTTTTATACAGACAGCAACGGAAAAACTATTGAGAACCCAAGGCATCTGAGAAAAAATGAGAAAGCATTGAAGCGTTTGCAGCGTCGTTTGTCCAAGACAGAAAAAGGCTCTAAGAATCGAGCTAAAGCTCGAAATAAACTGGCAAGAAAGCACCTCAAAGTAAGTAGGCAGCCGTTTTGATTTTGCCGTGAAGTTGGCAAGATGCGTAGTCCAGTCTAACGACTTGGTTGCCTATGAGGATTTGAAGGTGCGGAATATGGTTAAAAATAGCACTGTGGCTAAGTCGATTAGTGATGCAGCTTGGACAACTTTCCGTTCTTGGATTGAGTATTTTGGTAAGGTTTTTGGAGTGGTTACGGTTGCCGTCCCACCCCACTACACCAGTCAAAATTGCTCTAACTGCGGCAAGGTGGTTAAGAAATCTCTGAGCGTTAGAACTCATGTTTGTCCTCATTGTGGGTATACGCAAGATAGAGACTGGAACGCTGCACAAAACATACTTGAGATAGGACTCCGTACCGTGGGACACACGGGAACGTTAATAGCCTCTGGAGACATCGACCACTGCGCTTAGTGAGGCAACTCCTTCAAGCAAGTCGGGTCGTGGAAAGAGGAAACCCAAAAAGTGATCTTTGGAATCCCCGTCTCTTTAGAGCGGGGAGGATGTCAAGCAAATCAATAGACATAGCAACTTGTAATTCGGTTTATTTGTTATAAGTTTTAGGGAAAGCCAGCCCAGGTGTGAGGAGTTTGAGCGGTGCGACCGGGCGTGATTTTTAATCACAAGAGCGAACGCGCACCTTAGCGTTAGCCTTAGCGGTAGCCATGGGCTTTAGCCCTATTGCGCGCAAGCGCTATAGAGAGGAGCAAACGAGGTTTACTTTCTTTGTGGTTTTGGGCTGACACTTTTTAGAATAAAGTCTAGATATGACAACCAGATGACAACAGATTGACAATGTTGTGACATCTTTAAGTTGTGATTTGTGATGAGTTGGCGCGTTATTCGTGTTTGAAAGGGAGTTAATTTGAGATAGTGCGATAGGACTACCTCACGCGATCGCGAACGCATATTATGTAACACAATGGACTAGATGGGGAGTTCGGAGGAAAAATCTTGTTGTTTGAGTAATTGAAATGGCCCCATGAGCGCCCCCCAAATCGCCCGACCTGTGGCCGAATCAATCCCCTTATCGTAGCTAAAAAAGGCATCAGACGTGACTTCAAACCCTAACTGAACTTGATATTGTTTCCCCTCAACGGTGAAGCCACAGCGGCAGTCTGGAGGGGGAAAAGCATTAAACTTCTCAATCTGAGGTCTGGCGGGTGAGTAGCTGACAGATAATTGACACCCCGGAAGAAATTCAAGCTGTTCTGGGGTAATTTGCTGTAAAATTTCTGCAGATAGACCTGCACCCTGAAATGCCTTAATCTGTTTTGGCATATAGTACTGAATCTGTAGGGTTTCAGCCTGATTGGATGCAGCAGTGAGGCGCAAAAATCGAGGTCGATAAGGTTGATCTAGATTTGCAAGACTAGCTTGCTCTGCATACAAAGTGATACTATCTGGAAAGAGCGGGATAGGTACAGGTCTGTGCCACAATCGCAGATGTACATACCAAACCGGATCGGCTAGGGCTTGTTCTTGGTTGTCAAATTCACCGGCTAAGTATCGAGCTAAAGTGATTAATTCCGGCGTTAGTGTCATAACTTTATCCCTATTTGTGGGGTGAAATACGGTAAGAGATTGAATCAATTGATCGCAGAATCTCCAAAGGATTCTAACACCGATATAAAAAACACGTCATTTATATAGTCTTCAAGATTATTAATCCAAGGGTGAAAGCTGGAGTCAAAGCCATTTCAGAATTCGATAACTATTATTGTAGAGTTTTCTGTAATCTGTGAAATCATAGGGTTTATCCTGATCCTATCCCGCATTTGTCCATCGTGCTCTGTGAAAGTTACCTAAGTCAAAAGTGATTTTATAATCATCTCTTGGCAAATGTAACTTCTGAGGAGACAATATTTTAAGTTCTGCTTAGGATTGGCTTGTGAACAAGATCCGTACAGTCTCAGACACAAAACGAGCGTTTTATAGCATTCACACCCGTCCAGTCAACTCGATCTATCGTCGCGTTGTCGAAGAGTTGATGGTAGAAATGCACTTGCTTGGTGTTAATGCTGATTTTCAATGTGATCCGATTTATATTCTGGGAGTCGTCACCGCGTTTGATCGCTTTATGGTAGGCTATTCTCCTGAAACGGATAAAGAGTCTATTTTTAATGCCCTGATTCAAGCCCAACAAGATGATCCCCAAGGGTTTAGGGCTGAGGCTCAACGCTTAGAAGAATTTGCTAAAACAATATCAGTTGAAACCTTGACAACATGGGCTGAACTTGCAAAAACTCAACCCGAGGGCAATGAATTACAGCAACTCTTCCATGCGATCGCCACTCGTCCAAAATTCAAATATAGTCGCCTATTTGCCATTGGTTTGTATCGATTATTAGAATCGATTAATCCGGAAGTGGTGGAAAATAAAGAAGACCGGGAAAAAGCCCTCAGCGCCATTGCCACAGGATTAAATATTCCTCAGGATAAACTGCTGAAAGATCTCGATCTGTATCGGAGTAATTTGGACAAAATGGTTCAAACTCAGATTTTAATGAAAGAGATCACAGAAGCTGAACGCAAAAAGCGAGCCGAACGTGCTAGTAAAGTAACAGGTAGTGCTGAACAGCAAGACAAACCAGTCTAACTGAATGTGAGCAGCGGGGATTGCTGTTACCTTGCGATTCTGAAGGGACAATGGCAAAATACTAGGAATAGATTTCTATTGTTGTTGATGGTTAATTGTAGTGACGAGTCGTCGTTCCACATCCAACCCAGCCTATTCTAAGTCTTCACAACACCCCGCTGTTACCTCGAGCTACTATACGTTGCTGGGGGTGCATCCGTCTGCTTCTGTGATTGAGATTCGTGCCTGCTATCGTAAGTTGAGTAAATCCTATCATCCCGATACAACCCTGTTACCTCAGTCAGTGGCTACGGTCAAATTCCAACAACTTAACGAAGCTTATGCAACGCTGTCTCATCCGCAACGGCGTTCGGTTTATGATTTAACCATTGGCTATTCCCGCTACAATGTGATTCAGCCAACGACCGCCGCCGATCAATCCAACCTCAACAAACCTACTCATTCTTCCAAAGCTTACCTCGATCCCACAGATCGACCCCTTTCAGCCGGAGAATTGTTTGCTGTCTTTACTTTAGGGTTAAGCCTGATTCTGTGTCTACTCTTGGCAGTTGCGATTGGTTTAACCCGCACAGATTTTGTCGTAGAACCGATTTTACCACCTGCCTTACTGAACCATCCAATCCTGACCCTTAAAGAATTTACCGTTTATTTAATCAATTAATCAATCTATGGGACTTCCAACAGTAGATACGCCTTTATACAATCATCCGCTGCCTGAAATCGAATCTTGGCTGCGATCGCTGAATTGTCAGCAGGACAAAACAGAACTCCACCGCTGGCACGTCGATCATGCCACTTGGAAAGCGGATTTGTGGTTAGATGTGGATCAACTTACGGTGTTGTATCTAGGCGCAGGTGCGGATGGACAAGATATTCAACGTTCTTTTAAATATTCCCTCAGTCGTGAGGATGTAGAAAAAGCCGTATTTTCTGGGCCATAAAGGCTCGGGTTATGGGTCATTCGTTGGCGCGTTGGCACGTTTTTCATCAAAACTGACCGCAAATGACGAACAACAAACAAATCATTAACTTCCCACTTTCCCAAACCGTCGTTCTCGTTTTTGATAAGAACAGAGAGCGCAATGAAATTCAGAACGGTCAAAATCTGGCCATAGGGTATCTGTGACATAAATCTCAGCATAGGCCATTTGCCAGAGCAAGAAGTTACTAATTCGCATTTCTCCACTGGTACGGATCAATAAGTCTGGGTGACATAAACCAGCGGTATAGAGATGTTGTTCAAACAGATCTTCGTCAATCTCATCAGGTTGTATCTGTCCTTGCTGAACCTGAGTGGCAATCGCGCGACAAGCTTGCAGGATCTCTTGCCGACCGCCATAATTGGTGGCAACGGTAAATAAAATCCCAGGGTTATGGCGAGTGGTTTCTGTAGCTTCTTCGATTTTCCGCTGTAAAGAAGCAGGCAAGGCAGCCAGATTACCCACAAACTGAATCCGGACTTGTTCCTCCATCATTTCGCGTAATTCTCGCATCAAAACTCGCTCAAATAGCGCCATGAGGAAGTCTACCTCTTCTAGAGGACGGCTCCAGTTTTCAGTGGAGAAGGCGTAAGCAGTGAGTGCGTTTACTCCCCAATCTCGACAACATCTGAGTAAATCTTTAAGTGCCTCAACCCCTCGACGATGACCCATTGTCCGAGGTAAACCCCGACGTTTGGCCCAACGACCATTACCATCCATAATTACAGCAACGTGTTGGGGTAATCGATTCGGATTGAGATCGGTTGGTAACTCGTTTAACACCTTTGGCTTGGCAGTCATTTTTTTTCCCGAGAAGCGGATGAACGAAGACGAAAGACTCGTGAGAATACCCCTCCAACTTTCGGCCCAATCTGATGTTTAAGACGACCAATGGAAATAGGAGAGGGAGTTTTCTCATGTCCAGATGGAAAAGTTCGAGCCTCTAGTAACTCCTTTAGTTTACTGCTAGTTAACGGTCGATTCAGGACTCCCTTTTCAGCCAGAGAAATTGATCCGGTTTCTTCTGAAACCACAATACACAGACATTTACCGACTTGCTCTGTAATACCCATAGCAGCTCGATGTCGAGTGCCAAGCTGCCGAGATGCGATGCGCTCCGACAAAGGTAAAATCACCCCAGCCGCAGCCACACGAGAAGCCCGAATCAAAACAGCACCATCATGAAGCAAAGTTTTGGGTTGAAAGATCGTTTGCAACAGTTCCTTAGAAACTTCTGCATTTAGCTTTACCCCCGGAACGGAAAAGTCCCGCTCATCAATTGGGCTACCCGTTTCAATGATCATTAAAGCACCTGTGCGGTTTTGAGAGAGTTCTTTAACCGCTTCTACAATTTGATCAATCACACTGTCCGGCTCTGGTATCATCTTACGCCCTTGACCAAACAGTTGTAAAATTTCTCCTCGGCCTAATTGCTCTAGAAATTGACGAAACTCAGTTTGCAGCATGACTGCCATGGCAACGGCTGAGCCAGTCACCAAGCTATTCAGGGCAATGTACAACAGCCTTAAATTCGCCCAGTTACTAATAGCAGTCGCTAACATCAGTATGATAAAACCTCGCACCATCCATAAGGTACGACGCTCTCCGATAATCACGAGTACAATGTAAGCAACCGCGAAGACCAGCCCAATATCGATACTATGAACTAACCAGGACTGCATCCAGTCAGGGTCATAATCTGGACCCAAATTCATTGAACGTTTACACAGTTAAGAGAATTGACACTCCCCATCAATGAATTGAAGGGGATTCTTGGTTCCGTGACAAGACTTGCTCAACCAGGCGTTCGCCAAGCTGAGTAGAGGTTTCATCTCCCCAAGCGTTTTCTACGTCGAGCGCAGTAGTTCCGGTATGCCCTACCGTACTAAGTCCGCGATGCAAAATATTGATAGCTGCGTTCTCGTCTCTGTCTAACACGCACCCACATGAGCAAGCATGAGTCCTAGTAGACAACGTTTTCTTAACAATTTCTCCACAGCTAGAGCAATTTTGACTGGTGTATTGAGGATTTACCGCAACCGTGACGCGCTTAAATACTTTTGCGAAGTATTCAACCCACACACGGAACTGATACCAGGATGCATCATTAATTGACTTAGCTAGACAGTGATTTTTCACCATATTTTTAATCCTCAAATTTTCATAGGCTATCAAATCGTGAGATTGAACTACGCACCGTGCTAACTTCACAGCATGGTCTTTACGTTGCCTACTTATTTTAAGGTGGCGTCTACCTAAAATCTGTCTAGCTTTGCCCCTATTTTTTGAACCTTTTATTTTTTGAGAGACTCGGCGCTGAGCGCGTTTAAGATCTAATTCTCCTTGACGCAAAAAGGTTGGATTCTTAACGACCTCTCCGTTCGAGTCAGTGTAGTACTCCTTTAACCCAACATCTAAACCAACTGTTTTTCCGGTTGGGGTGATATCTTCCCGACGTTCTGAATCAATGCAAAATTGAACATACATACCGTCTGCACGTTTGACTAATCGGACTCGTTTAATTTGTTTGACCTGAAAAAAATGCAGGTCGCGAGTACCTTTTAGCTTGAAGCGCCCAATACCTTTCTTATCAGAAAAAGTTATTGATTTACGATCCGAGGCTAATTTCCAACCTGTAGTTTTATATTCAACAGAACGGCAGTTTTTTTGAAATTTTGGAAATCCCTTCTTGCCTGAACCTCCTTTTCTACAATTCTCATAAAAACGATTAATAGATGACCATGCTCTTTCGGCGTGTGCTTGTCTAGCCATTGAATTGAGTTGCGAGGCAAAAGAAAATTGTTTAGCAAGTACAGAGCAATATTTTTGCAAATCGTTTTTACCCGTTCCTTTATTGTCCATCCACAATCTAATACAGCTATTACGGACGAATTGGGCTGTACGAATCGCTTCATCAACTGCTAAATACTGTTTTGATTTTCCGTATGCTTTGAACTCAAAAACTAACATGGTATTACCTCCTTATCTTATACTACCACATCGAGTATAAAACCAGATGGATAAAATATTACGGGGCAATTTATTGCCTCGGCGCTATACATCCCCATAATTAGAAATTAGGGGCTTTTAGCGCGTTTTGGTAACGCGATCTGATGGAGTTATAAACCGCGATACGGCTTACGCCACGCTACGCGATCGCATCAACGGAGGGGTGATTGTGCCGGAGATTCAGGAAGAAAATTGAGGGATTGAGTCCCTAATCGATATAAAAATAAATAATCGGTTCTGAAGTCTCCTTCATTTGCAATTGTAAAGAGATTCGAGACAAACGTCTATAGATCTTTAGGGGTTTTTTAACTTTCAACAAACAGAGTAAATTGTTATCGTTTGGCTCACTGCGGTCATTAATTGTGGGGGGTAGGGTGTAGGAAAGAGGTAAGTAGACGACAGGAAATGGGAGGGCCTGAGGAGGTGAGGAGGTGACTCCCTATATCCCTAAACCCTAAAGCCTATCCCCTATCCCCTAAACCCTAAACCCTAACTCAAAGAAAGCCGTTGCGGTAAGCGATCTTGCCGAATTAAATCTTGATAGGTTTCCCTGGCTAAAATCAGGTTACTTTCTCCCTGATTGACAATCACAGCCGCTGGCCGGGGTAGGCGATTATAATTAGAAGCCATACTGTAGTTGTAAGCCCCTGTTGCCATCACCACTAGAATATCACCCGGTTGAGTCGGAGGAAGTTGAGCTTCCTGAATTACAATATCTCCAGACTCGCAATGTTTCCCTGCAACTGTAACCGTTTCGCTTAACTCCGCCGACATCCGATTCGCAACTACGGTACGATAAACGGATTGATAGGTAATCGGACGAGGATTATCTGACATTCCGCCATCAACAGAAATATAAGTCCGAATTTCGGGTACTTGTTTGGTTGCACCCACTGTATAAGCTGTGACACAAGCTGAGCCAATTAGCGATCGCCCGGGTTCACATAATAACTTCGGTAAAGGCAGTTGTCGCTGTTGACAGGCTTCTACCACCGCCTCACAAACCGTTTTCACCCAAGTGGTAATACTGGGAGGATCGTCAGATTCTGTATAACGAATTCCTAAACCCCCGCCAACGTTTAATTCTGTGACGGATAAGCCGAATTGGCTGGCTTTTTCGACGGCATCCATCATCACCCCAGCGATATCCTGATGAGGTTGAATTTCAAAAATTTGAGAACCGATATGAACGTGTAACCCAGTAAAATTTAATGTGGGCTGCTGACTAATAAAGCGAAAGACTTCTTCTAACTGATTCGGATCAAAGCCAAATTTACTATCTAGATGCCCGGTACGAATATACTCATGGGTATGACATTCAATCCCTGGGGTAAACCGTACCATGATCCGAGTGGGAGAATTGTCAGATTGTTGTGTGGTTAGTTTGACTAAATTCTCTAATTCCAACCAGTTATCAACCATAACTGTACAGTTACTGTCTAAAGCCAGTTGCAATTCATCAATCGATTTATTGTTACCGTGTAGATAAATCTGTTGAGGCTTGATTCCTGCTTGCAATGCAGTATACAATTCGCCCCCGGATACGACATCAATCCCGAGTCCTTCAGCGGCAATAATCGCACAAACCCCTAGACAACTCCATGCTTTAGAAGCATAAAGCACCAAAGATTCTCCCGGATAATATTGTTCAAATGCTTGTTTATACTGACGGCAGGCGGTTCTGAAGGTATGTTCATCTAATATATATAAAGGAGAGCCAAACTGCTCCACCAACAGTTTAACGTCACACCCGCCAATTTCCAGATGGTCATGTTCGTTGACCGAGGCCGTCAGGGGTAAAAGTTCCTGATTTGGCGATCGCTCAGAATCAGTTGCGTTAGAGTCAGGTAAATATTGAAGTCCAGAATGAGCCACTTTATTTATTATTAATCCTAATTTATAGTACTGTAGTTAAATCATACTCAGCTTCGCTATCGAGTCAAGCACAACATCAGAGCAACTTCATAGACCTGAACGAGCGAGGTGTGATTCCCGGGTTCCCTCAGGTCTGGAGCCTTACCTTGAGTTAAAAGAGACTGGGCTTAACGGAATCATTTGTAGAGAGTAGCGCAAGATTCACTATTGATTTCAAGGCTACAGTCGAACCTGTTGAGGGTATTAGAGGATGGATTTTTATGCGAGTTATAGATCTTTGACTAAAATGTCATCACCCCTGAGAGAGATGGCAAGATTACGGAGCATATATTAAGGAAATATAAAATTCAGTCATCAGCTAAAGACTCAGCGCTTAGAATTCCTTCTCTCTGAGTTTAAGCAATTCTCAGTTATAGTACTTTTTTCAAATCACTATTTGGGTAAACTTAGCCCAGACACTCTATACATACGACTGAATCACATATTAATTTTTCAAAAAAAAAATAACTTAATTTTTTTACTGTAACCGCCATTATTCAAGCATTACAGCCTTAATATTGTGCTAATAAAAATAGATCTTATTGAAGGCAATAAGCAGATTAACCTTGCAAAAAATTCATTGAATATAGGTCAAGGTAGCTTTACACAAGCTTCATAATTATGCCCAATTCCTTTACACAATCATGTAATTTTTACCTTTACAAAAGCTTTAATATTTTTCCCAGATATTTTACGAAATCATGTGGATCTCAACATCGATCTCGTTATATAGTTTGTAGTGTAATCAGAGATACAGAGTTCTCACAACGGCTCAAGAACCATCTTAACGGTTCACTTAGGTTCAACAAACCTAACTTGACCGAGTTCAATAAACAACCTGTCCATTCATACATCCTTAGTAGGTAAAACAATCATGGCTAATTTATTTGTTAATCTGACCGGCGGTGATGACGTTAGCACCGACTTTTTTACTCCTCAACCTAACATAGATTACTTGGTTAATGGTTTAGGTGGTGATGATGTAATTACCACAGAAAGTGGTGAAGACACTGTAACTGGTGGTAGTGGTGATGACCTTCTGAGTACTTTCGCAGGAGACGATACTATCCTGGGTGGTAGCGGTAATGACACAATTGATGCCGGCGATGGTAATGATACCGTTCGTGGTGGTCGTGATGACGACGATATCGATGGTGGTTTAGGTGACGATCTGCTCTTGGGTCAAGCCGGGAACGACACTGTTTTTGGTGACAGTGGCATGGACACTATCCGCGGTGGTGGCGGAGATGATGACATTGACGGTGGCATTGGCTTTGACGTTCTTAGTGGTGGTAGTGGAAATGACACCGTAGATGGTGGTGACGGTGATGACATTGTCCGTGGTAATGGAGGAGATGACCTTCTGACTGGTGGCGCTGGCGATGACTTAGTCAATGGTGGCGGTGGTAATGACACCATCAGCGGTGGTGAAGGTGATGATGTCCTCATCGGTAGCGCTGGTAATGACGTTTTAATCGCTTCTGGCGGTGATACTCTAATTGGTGGTACTGGCCGGGATGTATTCAATATCGCTAGCCTTGGTGCAGGTGACGAAGTTGTCATCAACTTTGATATGATGGATGGCGATCGACTCGTTGGTGTAGGTATTAGCGATGTTGGTGAGCTGTTTGATGCTATCTTAGATGGTGAAATCTATGAAATCAACGGAAATACTACTGTCTTAACAGGTGACGCTGTTGGCGGTGCTATGGTTGAAGTTGTTGGCTTACCCCTTGAAGATATCAATGTAATCTTCGCATAAGATGTCTATTGACATCAAAAGCTATGACATGTAAGGAAACATCATAGCTCTAGGAATTTAGGTATTTTGGGCGGGCAGAGGTGCTCGCCTTTTTTTGTATCTTATGGGGTAATCTTCTGAGTTGCAGTAACAAATATGACAGTTTTGAAATTGGAGATCGGCAGAAGTTTAAATTTAGAAAAAAATAATATTAAATCCTGTTTCATCTGTCAATCATACTAAAGTTATAGAAATCTCTGTATTTGCTATACGAATTACAAGATTCTGCTCTAACTAAAGATTGATATAGGATAGAGATTAATCCGGATTAAAATTAAATTTTCAGTAAGCTGTAGGTTCGCGTAATCAGTCAAATTCATCTATGCTGAATAGAGTCTAAATTAAATTGCACGTATTTTTGTGGCCGTTATCACACTGCAACCGCTAACAGAACAACTTCTGAGTGCTGCTGTTGAACTCGATGAGTTATGCTTGGGTAAACTTTGGACGCTGGAAGGATATCGCCGAGAATTAGACAGTCCCAACAGTGATTTATTAGTATGGGTACCACCGCAATATTCTGTGAGTCAAACATCTTTGTTATCGGTAGAATGTCCCCCGACTCAATGCCCTGAAATATCACCTGCTGTAATTGGACTCGGTTGCGTTTGGGCTATTGTTGATGAAGCCCATATTACAGTACTGGCAATTCATCCGAATTATAGAGGATTTGGTTTAGGCAAAAGTTTATTGTGGGGATTATTATATTGTGCTTGGCAGCGACAGTTAAAGTGGGCAACTTTAGAGGTTCGTGCGTCTAATCAGGTCGCAATATCACTTTATCAAAAATTTGGTTTCAAAGAAGCCGGACGACGACGGCGATATTATCAAGATAATGGCGAAGATGCTTTAATTTTATGGCGGGGTGGTTTACAATATCCTGAATTTGAACAAGAATTGAATCAGTGGAAAGGCGAGTAGGCAACGGGTAACGGGTGATGAGGTGATGAGGTGATGAGGTGATGAGGCGCGAAGCGTGAAATGTAACACAATTGCCGCACCCGGAGCGTGCCGCGCATATACTGACTCGCGATCACGGGCGCATGCAATGCGCCCCTACCTGACTGCTTCTAATAAATATTATCCTTTAATTTGAGCCATCATTGCTGCATCATCCCAATAAGAACAAACTTGTTTAATTTTTCCGGCATCATTGAGTTCAAATGTACTAATTCCTTCTGCAATTCCTTCTTTGCCATTTTTTCCTAAACCTCGCATTTTCCACTTCACAGCCGCACCATTTCCAACGAGAAAAACTTGATCTTGAGAAATTTCTAATTCCGCAAATGCCATTGATAATAGCCCAAAAAATTTCTGATATTCTTCATGAACTCGGCTCGGGGGGTTGCCCACCGGGTCATAGGTTACGCCATCTTCAGCAAAAGTTGCTAACCAACCTTCCGGATTCATTTGCTGTAAATTCTCAAAATAGGCAGAGACAACTTGGGCAATTGTTTGAGCATCCATAATGATCTAAAGACGAACTAGATTAATAAATTGATTCATACTTCCGGGATTAAAAATCGCTTCGGAATTTTGATTTGATAACAATACGTTTGTTACAGAGAAATTGAATTAACGATACGAGCGATCGCCCGCAATGTATTTGTGTACAATCCTATATCCTAACCAGGTCAGGATACAATAGGCATCTGCAAAGGTGATCTGTGATGGTCTTCATCCTCCGTTAAAAACTGCAACCTCATCAATACTGACGGATTTTGCTAAAATACTAAAGTTAATCCACCCAAGTCGTAGGTTGATCGCCTCAATCCTATTTGTCGAGACAAATGTCTAACCTCTCTGACTCCTCTTCTATCCCACCTGCCGCGCAACGAATAGCCTTTGGTCTCCGACGGGGAGGCTGGGTTTGTTTCTGGGTTCAGTTAGTGCTGGCGGTGATTTCTGCTATTATTTTGCTGTTTGCTTCCCTCATTGCGAGTCGAGAGGCAGGAGCCTCGGGGACTTCTGCGGGAACAGGGGGGGGTTTAATCTTTGCCTGGGCAGGATTATCAATTTTAGGATTTAGTACTTTTCGTTCTTTTCAATACACCCGCCTCGCACAAAAACTAAAATCTCCCACCACTCGTCCCAACCGCGCTGAAACTGTCAAGCAAATTCGCATGACTTTAATCAGTAATATGATTGGGATGACTCTAACGTTAATTGGGGCAGAAGCGATTAATGGTATTTTACTCGGAAAAGCCTTATCTCAACCCCGAGGCTTTTTTCAGCCTTCAGTAAATTTACAAGATTTTATTCAACCCCTCGATATCTTTATTGTTCTAGCCAATACTCATACAATTGTGGCTCACTTTTTTGGGATTGTGGTTTCTATGTGGCTAATCGATAAAATTTATAAATCACAACAACGTTAAATTTTAATCAAGGAAGGTAATAGAATTGAAGACAGTATATTGATTTTTGTTAATATTTATTAAAAAATAGATGCCTCAAAGATTGAGATGAAATTCACACTGATAAACTGATCTTAGTCACTCAAGATATCCGTAAAATCACGGATGATTGAATCAGTTTAGTATTTGGATTTAGCTCATGAACTTATCTTCTTTACCCGACTCAATTCCAACTCAGTCTGTATATAATCCTGGTTTTATGGTGATGTATTCAAATTTGAGTCAATGTGATTGGGAAGCAACGGTAAAACAAGACTGTTTTGAAATGCTGAATCAGTCAATTGAAGAAGAGCCGAAAAAACAGACTTCTGCCATAACAATTGTGAGTGTATTGGTAACTTTCATCTTATTTAGCGCCACAACACTTTATCAGTTTCCTCGCTTGTTTAGAAGTTATCAAGAAGTGGGTCAAAATATCTCAACTG
Source organism: Microcoleaceae cyanobacterium (assembly GCA_049647265.1). Taxonomy (GTDB): domain Bacteria; phylum Cyanobacteriota; class Cyanobacteriia; order Cyanobacteriales; family Microcoleaceae; genus JAAURB01. The sequence goes on along the minus strand of JBARXJ010000063.1, from coordinate 220,442 downwards.
AAATCTTTACTTTGATGCGTTACTAATTATTTAATATTACAAAATAATCAGAGAAAGAGGTATTCGCTCTTTGGATATCTCTTTACATTTTTTAAAATAAAAAAAGCAACTCACTTAAACTTGATTGAGTGAATTGCTAAAGATGTGATTATTAACTAAAATCGATAAAAACGACTGTTTTAGGCTTGGGCAAAATACAGCTTTTCTGTATTTTCTGCCAGTGAAACAGAAATCAATTGAGACACTACTTCATTCCGTAACGGCGCGGCTTCGGGTTGAGATAACCATGCAAATAATTTATTCAACGCTGCGGGAGAAGAATCAATTCGCAGGGCTTCTTGTAACAAACGAAATGCCCCGGTAACGTTACCCGCTTTGAGAGGAATTGATAAATGTAATAAACACCAATCAAAATAATGATGGCGGGCTTTTGCCGTAATTTCTGCACAGTATTCGATGGGGAAATAACGTTCTGATAATTCTATCGCTAAACGGACTGCTTTGCCTTGAATTCCTGCTTTATTTTGTTCGGTGGTGACGTTTTGAGAATGTTGACGATAACGCACCCAAAAACCCGGTTCATACCACCAATCATAAAACGATGCGACTCGTTTGTACAGTTCCCAATCCGTGGTATAAGTAAACTCAGGATTATAACCCCCAAGCTGTTCATAAGCAGTCCGACGAATGACTACACAAGGAGGACTCATGGGGTTAGAAACGCCGATTTTCCATAACCAATCTTTAGCAATTCCGCGCTCTTCTCCGTAGCCATAATCTTGTGAAAAAATAATTGTTTCTTGTTCGTTAAAGTTTTGATAAGCGGTACAAGCCCCCCCAACAGAATCGGGCGCAGTTTCTAAACTTTGTTTCAGTCTTGCATAAAAACCGGGTAAGACATAATCATCATCATGTAGGAGATGAATCCAATAGCCTTGACATAAAGAAACTGCCGCATTCCAGTTATGTTGTAGGGGTAAATTTTCTGGGTGGCGATAATAACGAACAATGCCTTTACCAATGGAATGAACTAAGTCTGCAATGGGTGGATCGCTGGCATTATCCATCACAATAATTTCCATTTCTTCATGTCCGCGCCACTGAATTAAGACGCTAGCCAGACATTCTAAAATAAACTGTTTACGATTATAAACCGGAATTACAACACTCCAAAACGGACGCTTTTTAGTGGTACGAATCGGAGAAATTGCTGGAAAATTATGTCCTCCAACTTTAACGCTGCCAATCGGTAAATAGGGTGTGGTATAGTCTAACTCAGATTCAGACGGTTGGGAAGCAGAGTCAATGGCGGCTGCATAATAAGGATTGATTAAACTTAGTCCAGTTTGATAGGCGATCGCGGCGGCTTCTAAATGATGTTGTTTTTGATATATTTTGCCGAGTTGATAATAGGCTTCCCCATCATCCGGGTTAAGATCTAATGCCACTTCATAAGCTGTAATTGCCTCTTGAAATCTGCCTTGAGTTTGTAAAAGAGAACCTAAGTTATGATGGGCATTGACAAATTCAGGCTGCATCTCAATTGCTTGTTGATAATAAGCCATTGCTGCTGCTAAATTACCCTCTTTTTGTCGGGTTTGTCCTAGTTTATTATTTAAGCGGGCATAGCTGGTAATTTGTTCTGCAGAAAGCTGATTTTGAGTATAATAAATATTCGCTAAATTGACCTCAGCTTCGGTACAGTTGGGATGGATTTGCAGGAGATGTTGATAACAATCAATCGCGGCTTCTAAGTCTCCTTGCTGTTGTAGCGCATATCCTAAGTTATTACGAATCGCAATAGAATCTGGGTCATATTTTAAAGCGTGCTGATAGGCTTCTATGGCTGCCTCAAAATCATGATTAGTTTGATGTAAATTCCCGAGACTAAACCAAGTCCGTGCCGAATTGGGTTGAATATTTAACGCTGTATTGAGTAACTTTTCTGCGGTTTTGGGTTGACCAATTTGTTGGAATAAAATTCCTAATCCATATAATGCATCCGGTTGATTGGGTTGAGATTCTAAAATTTTGTGATAAACTTGTTTTGCTTTAGAATAATGATTGGCGCGATGATGTTGCATCGCTAGTTTTAATGCTTCAGAAACAGAAGTCATGTTCAAATTCTCCTGAGTTAATAAAGTTAGACTTTGAAGTTCAAGATCAGGAAACCCTGTAGCAGAAATAGAAGTTATAAAAAATGCTGCTATTCTTAAACTCAATTGGGATTGAATTAAACTTGAGGATGACACTTGAGGGGAATAACGAACACCCTACTGAAAAATAAGTTATGATAAATAAAACCGGATCATCACGTGCAGACATGAGACCCGGAATCTTGCATCAGAGCAGCTTAGATCTCTTCTTCGACGTATAGGGGGTTAGATTCCGGAAAAAATGAAAGATTGGTGTTGGTTGTTCTGACGTTGCAGTGGCAACACGCTACGTGAATATTCTTTGTTGTTAGACGGAATAAAGATTAGGAAAATAGACAGTAGAAGTAGTCAATAGCAAACAACCAATGACCGATCAACCAATAACAAATAGTCCCTATTCTGGTATTGCGATCGCATGACCCACATTCCAGGCTACAGTGGGATAAGCATCTTCTAAGGTGATAATTTTGTAACCTAATTTGCGAATAAAGCTTTCTAAGGCATCACTTTTTTGTTGGAAAGATTCTTTATTGCCATCATCAACTTCATAAAAAATAATGGGTTTATATTGATCGATGGTTTTTAACATCCCTTTGAGGACTTCAATTTCTGCCCCTTCTACATCCACTTTAACTGCAGTTGGGGGTTTAATTTTTTTCTTAGCAACTAATTCATCAATACAAACTAATTCAACTTGCATTGAACCGCGTAAATCGGGTGGAGTTCCAACGGTTGAAAGGGTAGCGCCACCCGAGTGATGGGCGAGTAATAAATTGCCTTCTCCGGTATTAGCTGAAACGGCTTTTTGATAAACTGTAACGTTAGAAAATTGATTGAGTTTAGCGTTATATCGAACTCGTTCAGCATTTTCGGGTACGGGTTCAAAGGCGTAAACAGAACCCGATTTACCCACTAATTGGGCAGCTAAAACGGTGAAAAAACCAATATTTGCCCCAATATCATAGAAGACATGACCCGGTTGTAAATAAGAAGCAAAGGCTTTTTGTAGCGGCAATTCATAAATTCCTTTGGCAAAATCAGGATTAGATTTATCGGGGCAAAATTTTAACCCTGTTCCTAATCCTTGACTCCAAGTTACGACCGGATCTTTCATCACTTTTGCTTTAGATGTTTGAGTTTTTTGAGTTTTAGGCTGAGATTTAGATTGACTTAACCACTGTACAGTTTCAGCGAGTAAACTGACGGCGTTACGTTGGAAAGACTTAATCATGATGCAACCTCAATAGAGTTTAAACTTTAGCGACGAAATTGTGAAAGATGCTGCCTGTATCATTGCCCCATTCCCAGTTTGCAACGATCCCAACGTGATGAATTCGTAGCCGTTTGGCATCGGGATAAACATCCGTTAAGGCGCGGTATACCACGGGTTCAGTGTCGATGTATGTCATAAAATGCATCCCATCAAACACCACTCTTAAGGTATGGGGAACACCCCAAAACACCCGGCTGCCGACATTTGTCCAAACGGCATCATAGAGTTCTTCAAAGCCATTGAGACAGAAGAAACAGGAAATAGAAGCCCCGGTATAAAAGTCATCCAGCCAGTTATTAATGATTAGATAGTTTTCGGGGTCTTGCCAGAAAATCAAGCCGCCACGGCCCCGTTGACGCTGTCTGGCACCTGTTCCAGGCGGGGTAATGGTCACTTGAACATCGGCTAGTTTGGGTTGATCCCAGGGAACGGTATAGGCAGTCCGTCCGGGGTTGGGATGTTTGACAGTGGCTACAACCTGAACTGCGTCATGTCCAGTGAGGCGAAAATCTCCTTCTCCCATTAACTTGCGCCAGACACCATCACCGACGGGGGGCGTTTTCCCGGCTAAATTTTGAGGGTTTCCGCTAAAGTTATCCGCGATCGCAATTTCGCTACCCGTTGCCATCCAGGGAGATCCCATATCCAATTCAAATGGAATAGGCAGACTGCGGGGATGAACTTCAAACTGTTGAAAATGAACCGAAGTATCAGCCTGAGTTGCCCCAATTCCTGCCCCGGTGGCATGATGTAGTCGCGCGTCTCGAAAGCCTTTACTAAACACCAATTTACCGTTGAGGGAGATATTAAAGGTCTCGCCATCATCAAGAATTTGCAGGGAGTTTGTACAATTGGGTTTAAGTTGCCACAGTTCACTGTAGCCGAGGGTTTCCCATTTTCCGGCGGTTTGAATACGCAGTTGAACCCGTGAGTCATCCACTTCAAAACACCAGTAATTCTGTTTATCCTGAACTCGCCACAACAGTTGTACACCGCTACTTTGAGATCCGGGTTGAACTAACAGATGAATTAACCCCGCCGCTTCAGATCCCGAGAGAGTGGCGATACTACTCGAAGCCGTGGCAGTTGTTCCCAGAAACGTCCGTTCAAACCGTCCTTGATGAACTTGCCAATATCCCCCCACTTCGGCGGAGGTTTCGTTTAAGGTTCCTCGTCCTGTGAGTTTGTCTGCCAGTTGGGCGCTACCATACCAGGTGGCAAAGCTAGGAACTTGAGTCACCTGCGCCCCGTAAACCCGCGTATCGACCCGAAAGCCAATTTGCCCTAAAACGCTTTGATACAGGGCTGCATAGACCTCTGGATCGGCGCTAAACGGATCGATTGCCAAGGGGCGCATATTGGGATAATCCACCAAACCGTTAGCATTGGGAACCGAAGCCGCGTAATAAGCTGCCCCCCGTTCTCGCAAGACTACAACATAATAAACTTGTAGGTTTTGTAAGCCTCGGATGGTGGGTAATAGCGCCTCGCCGACTCGAGTCCAGAGTTCGCCATTTTCAGGGCCGGTGGCATGGACAATAAAGCCGTTGCCTTCTTCACCGGGGTTATTCGGCACTTCATTCGGGAACCAACCGACAGCCAGGTTTTCATCGAGTTTTGGTAAGGGGAAGTGTTTGGCAAATTCTGGGGAACGATAGACCCACCGCAGGAATTGATGGAAACTATAGCGTTTTTGTGGACTTTTGATCCAGCTTAATAGTTGTTGTTTTGGAGTGAGAGTATGGTTTCCTTCTAGCCATTCTTTTAACCGTCGTTTCAGCGGTTCAATGCGTTCGGCTTGAGAGGTATTATGACCATTGCCAAGAAAGACCGCAAAGGCTAAACCATTGGTGCGTTTGTAGGGGCCATAAGCAATCCCTTGTCGTCCCCAACCGGGTTTCAGTAAAGGTTGAAACCGTAATGCACCGTTATCGATTTTAATCCGTTTTTCAACATCAATTCCTTTGCGGCATACGCCACTTGAACTATAAGTTCCAATCGTTTTTCCAGCAGCGGTTTGATCGCAAAAAGAATCTGTAAAGACTTGATTAACTTGATCGGCTTCAGTTGACTGAGGTAATGAATAACTTAACATACTGAATTTTGAGTAAATTGATAACGGTGAAAACGTTCGTAATCTTGAAAGAAACAATTCAAGAATTCACCTTGGGAGACATCACCTAACGTTAACCAGCGGGGATGAGGAATGAGTCGCGTCATTTGAGATTGATGTTGATGAAGAGCCGCTCGCTTTTGCTCTAAAATATCCCCAATGTAAACGCTATATTGGAAGGTATTAATTAGCGTTAATCCCGCAAGGAGTTCTTGTTTAAAGTTGGAGAATTCTTGATTGTTGGGTTTGGCTCCAATCGTCCACGGCCAGTGATTCCAAAACCAGATTGGGTACTCATAAATTGTAGCTTCCCAACCCCACTGTTTTAAGGCGTTTATGACAGTCGAATAAGTGGCATTATGATCGGGAACACCATCTTGACTATAGGGAATATAAATTTCTTCAGGATAAAATCTTGAGAGGATTTCAATCACTTTTTGAGTGGCAACAGCTTGATTATGGGTTAAGCTGCCATCTGGAACACCTAAAAACAAAATATCCTCCGGTTTAACCCCTAACTTTTGTGCGGCTGCAACTGCTTCTTTTGCCCTTATTTTTGCCAATTTATCTCGAGGAATAATATGAGAATGAGACCCAGACCCATCCGTCATAAACACAATTTTAATCTCAGCCCCCGCTTGTTTTTTCCGAATAATTGTACCGCCACAGCCGAGGGTTTCATCATCTTGATGGGGTGAAAAGATAATCGCAGATTTGTTTAAATTTGTAGCCGAAAAATTAGATTTGTTTCGTTGCAGCGATTGATACATTTGCCGAATCGGATTTCTAATATAAAGTAAACTCATCGCTTTTTTGTGGGTAAATTAAAAGAATAAAGAGAAAAGGAGTAAGAATAAAACTCACTCTTACCCCTTAAGTTTTCAAGCTTTAACAAGCTGCTGATATTGAGCCAGTAAATCTTCCGTCAGTTGTTCAAAAGAGAATCGTTTTACTGCTGTTTCAAAGCCTAAATTTCCCATTTTTTCTCGTAATGAAGCATCACTTAATAACTGAATAATCGCCTCGGCTAAGGCATCCGAATTACTGCGTTCAACAATTAAGCCTGTTTTCTCATGTTCTACGAGTTCAGGAAATGCGCCGCCATCACTACAAACCACCGGAATTCCAGCGACCATTGCTTCTGCTAAAGGCATTCCAAACGCTTCATGACAAACAGAAGGAAACACAAATACATCTGATTGTTGATAGTAGTTTGCTAATTGATTCGGTGGAATTAAGCCCGCTATATTAACAGGTGCATCTGTACCCGTTTGAGTTCCGTTAATTTGAAATAGTTTGCGTTTGAGATATCCTAACCAACTATTATCTTGATGAAAATGAGTTAATGCTTTAATTTTTTCATCATCACTGAGGGCGACTAAATATTCATAAGGAATCACACCTACAGGCCCAGCTAAAGTCAGTTTAGCTTGAGGATAAGTTTCTAGAACTTTTTCAAATGCTTCTAACAAGATATGAGATCCTTTCTCAGGACAAACTCGTCCGACAAATAATAAACGTTTAACCGTATTCACATCAGAATTCTGCTGCTTTTTAATCGTCGATGAATTGATAAAGCGGCTAACATTAACACCGTTATAAACGGTTTTGCAGCGCTCAGCGATTGCAGGGAAACGTTGTTGTACACCTTGGGTAATATAATCACTGGGACTCAGAATTAAATCTGCTTGAGGCAGTCTATTTTTTAATAGTTTATCATCCAGTTGACTCAGCCACTCACAATGCATATGGAGGACAATTTTAATGTCGGGATTGAGTAACCGTAAAATTGGGATAAATTGAGACAGGTTATGCACATGAACAATATCATAATCTTGTTTTTTCAGTTCATTAGCAATTTGTAAAATATAGCCTAAATAGTAATATTGAGATGCCATTAAAGGACTTTTAGGCTGTTTAAAACCGGGATATTTTTCTAAATACTTTAATGCGGTTTTATCTAAACCGACTGGAATATAGCGGTATTCTACATTTTCATGATAATCTTCCCGGAAATTTTCAGCAGGTGCATAAACTGTAATATTGTTTTCAGCCGCAAGTAACCGCACAATTTCATAAGTTAAAATACCAATCGAATCCATTGGACGGGGAAATACCGTCATCACAAAAGGCTGAGAGATAAAAGCAACTTTTAGCTTTTTATTTGTATTTCCTGTTTCCTGACACTTTTGTTGGCGAATGAGATGGTCTAGTTTCTTTGAAATTAAAGGCTGATAAACGGTTTCCTCTGCTGGAATAAACTGTAAGGCTTGTTGATACGCTGTAATCGCTTCTTTTAATTTATTTTGTTCTTGTAGCGCCACTCCTAAGTTATAGTGAGCGATTGCTAATTCAGGATTTAATGTAATCGCTTGTTGATAATAAGTCGTTGCATTTTTTAAATCTCCTGCTTTTTTCTGGGCTAAACCTAACTCATTATTTAAAATCGCATAATGGGCTTTTTGTTGCTGAGACAGCTTATCCTGTTCAAATAATATCATACCCAAATTAACAGCCGCTTCAGTACAATTGGGTTGTAACTTTAACGCCGTCTGATAACAGAATATTGCCTCTTCTAACTTACCTTGAAGCTGTAAGGTATAACCCAGGTTATTATGAACTGCAACGGCTTTGGGTTGAATCTCAAGTGCTTTACGATAAGCCTCAGCCGCCTCAGAAAGTCGTCCTTGAGTTTGGCAAACATTTCCTAAACTAAACCACGCTTTAAATGACTCGGGTTGCAACCGCAATAAGGTATTAAATAACTTCTCAGCATTTTGATGTTGTCCGACTTGTTGCGCGAGGACACCTAAGCCATGTAAGGCATCAGGATTTTGAGGCTGTTTTGCTAATACTTGACGATAGATTTGTTCCGCTTTTCCCAGGCGGTTAGCGCGATGATGTTGAACAGCAACTTGTAAAACTTCAGTTAAAGATGCCATGGTTCAATCTCCAATAGTGATAGACAACAAAGTAATAGAATGATTAAAAGCAATCAGCAATTTTTCAGCAGTTAGAGTGATGAATCTGATTGAACAGCCAGGAGATGCATTAAAGTACTCATTGCTCTTGAGACGATGTCTTAACCTACAAACTACACTGATGAATGATTTGTAGAATAAAAGATACTATTTTATTAATTTTGAGCGGGTTAATGATTAAATTTGAGTAGCGATTCTTGCCGTTTTTTTCAACATGATGGATTTCTCCTTGTACGATTTTTTGGAAAAAAAGCCTTGCTCTAATTGATTCACTCTCAATACAGAATGAAATAGACGCTCTTCAGTTCAAACCTAAAACCATTTAAATGTTGAGTGGGATGGAAATGTTGCCAAACTGGCAATTGTTTACATAATTTAAAACAGGAATTTTAGAGTGATCTAACAGTCAGTTGTTTAGGGTCGATCAAAACTTGAAATCATGTGCCACAAGTCATTGCAAATTAAATTCCGATTGTCAGGTGGGCGTGAGATGAATATTAAAAGTAGATGCACAGTCTAGGGTTAGCCTGGCTCAAAGACAACGATTGCTTCAAGCAATTGTGAGGCTTGTCAATTCCATAATTTGAATCACGGAATCTTTATCGATTCCAAGCTTTCGGATAGACCTCTAAATGTCGAGAACCACCGGAAATCGCAGAACACTGATCTTTAGCTGAATCTAAATAAGCTAAATCGGCGATTTTTTTGTCTTTTTTCTGAGAAGAACTGTTAGATTCTTGATTGTCTTCGGCTTTAGAATTACGTCCAATTCCGTTTTGCTTCATCAAGCGATTATAAGTCCGGTAGGGAATATAATGCAGCGGATTATAACCAACAAAACGCAATAACAAGACGCAAGCCCAAGAATATTTACCCCCGAGAATTGCATCAATAATTTGATCGAGTTGCTCTTCACTCATGGACTTTTCGGACTGGTGGTTAAAAGGGTAACGCTGATAAGTCATGATTATGCCTCCTGAGAATAAATTCGTAACAATGAAACTGATTTGTAAGCGCTTAAACTGTCTTTGCGTCCCTAACCTAAACCCAGCTAGTGACCCATTGGGTAATGTGTTAAAAGTCAACACCGCTGTCTCGTAATTTGCGGATGGGTTCGAGCAATATATCCAGAATTCGCCGACGACGGATGACAATATCGGCCGTTGCGGTTTGTCCGGGCTTAAATAGAATTTTTTCTTGGCCTTCGACCACATAATTGCGTTCTAAGGCAATTTCTACTTCATACACCGGACTGGTCGCCCCTTGAGGAACAACAGTATCCGGTGAAATAGAACTCACTGTCCCGGCGATGACATCGTAATCCTGGTAAGGATAGGCATCAAACTTAACCTTGACGGGGAGTCCGGTTTTGAGGAAACCCGCCTGAGATTCCGGTAAAGATGCACTGAGTACCAGCGCAGCGTCATCTGGGGTAATTTCAGCCACCGTTTGTCCGGGTTGTACCACTTCTCCGACGTTGGCAATATTCAAAACTGAAACAATACCATCAACCGGAGCGTGTAAGGATTTATACCCTAACCGGGCTTGAGCGTTAGTTAATAATGTTTGGGTTTCTGTAATGCGGGCGTTGAGTTGGGTTAACTCTAACTCCAAGCGTTGAATTTTTTGCTGGGTTTCAATTGCCATATTCTCAGCTTCAGCTTGTCGTTGAGATAATTCGGCTTCCATACGATCGGCTTCTGAACCCATTTGTGCTAATTCCCCTTGGTTTTGGGTAATAGCCCGTTGGCGATCGCGCAGGGTTTGTTCAGCTTGAAACAGTTGTTCTTTACTGGAATTGGTTTCCCCTAACTCCGCTTGAGCAATAGCCCGTTGGCGATCGCGCAGGGTTTGTTCAGCTTGAAACAAAAATTCCTTGGATAACGCCCCTTGTTCGACTAAGGGTCTGAGGCGTTCGACTCGCTCTTGTGCTGCCGCTTCAGACACTCTTAACTGTTCGAGTAAGGTCTCAACCTGACCACTCATCGGGGCAAGGGCTTCTAAACGAGCTTGAGCGGCACTGACTTCAGAATTATACTGATCCAGCAGTCGTCGGGTGGCTGAGACCCGGGTTTCTACTTGGTTGATCGAGGCTTGCTGAGCCTGAATTTGGGCTTGTGCGATCGCGGCTCGAGTTTGGGCTTCTAGATGGATTCTTTCTAGTAACCCTTGCTTTTGTTGAGATTCTTGTTGGTGAGCGATCAGTTGTTCTTTGAGTCGTTCGACATCGTTAGCGGCCAGTTCATTATCCAATTGGGCAATCACTTGGCCTGTTTGAACCAGATCTCCCACTTGGACTGAGACTTGTACAACTTTTCCTAAGTCCACTGGATGAATTTTATACACATCTCCTTGAGGAACCAATTCTCCTCGAGCATTACCAATTTCGTCAATTGTGCCGAAGTGTGCCCAAACACCGAAGACACTGACAAATACCATCCCGGCAAAGATCACCCGTAAGGGGAAAGAGGCAGGGGGTTGATCGAGAACTGATTGTAGTTCTGGGGACCAGTTTCCCATCTCTGAGGATTGGACATCTGATTGGGTGGAGTTATGCTGAGGCGTTTGTTGTAAGCCGGGTGAAGTTCGGGATGACGTTGTCGGCCCCGCGATGCCACCATAAATGCGTTTTACTTCTGCTTTCATAATCATTTAGATGCTCTTAACGGCTAAAACTCACATTGTTTTCTGGCTGATCTGTGAGAGTGAAAGGGTTAATGGATAGATGAATTCTCCTGTTAATCAAACTGTTCTCGGTTGGTATCGGAAGACACAGTAATTACATCATCTTGAGTGATATTAAATGACTAGCTCGTCTCGGTAGATTTACTGATCTCTAAGGCAGAGTTTTCCCCTAAAACTACTTTCAGCAGTAGCTTTATTCGGCTTGAAATCAAGCTTTGAATTAGGTTTATAGATCGAGTTGCTGTTGGGCCAAGTGATAATAAAGCCCTTCAAGTGCCATCAGTTCTTCGTGATTGCCCTGCTCAACCAGAATCCCTCGGTCTAAGACGATGATTCGATTGGCATTACGCACGGTTGATAAGCGGTGAGCGATGATAAAGGTAGTGCGATCGCGACTGACTTGTTCTAAGTTGCGCTGAAATCGTCGTTCACTTTCGGTATCTAGAGAACTGGTGGCTTCGTCTAACACCAGAATCGGCGGTGAACCCAATAAAGCACGAGCAATCGAAACCCGTTGTCGTTGTCCCCCCGATAAACTCGAACCCCGTTCTCCTACTTTGGTGTTATATCCTAATGGCATGGATTGAATAAACGCATGGGCTTCTGCGAGTTTTGCCACTTCGACGACTTCTTCTAAGCTGTAGCCATCACGATACAGCATGATATTTTCCGCAATGGTTCCAGAAAACAGATAACATTCCTGGGGAACCACTCCCATCTGACTCCGTAGGGAGGGCGGAGACACATGAGAAATCTCATGTCCATCAATCCAAATATGACCGTTGTTGGGATGATACAAGCCTTGGAGTAATTTAATTAAGGTACTTTTCCCAGAACCACTACGGCCCACGATAGCGACGGTTTCCCCAGCTTCCACCTCAAAGGTGACATTTTGTAAGGTGTTGGCTTCGTCATCTTCGCCGTAACGGAAGGTCATATTTTCTAACTTGACATGACCTTTAATTCTGGGCATGACAAGCAGCGGTTGCTCAGGGCTTTCTTCCGGTTCGGTTTCAAACACATCATTTAAGCGTTCGACGGAAATCAGCACTTCCTGAAGTTCATCCCACAAACCCGCTAAGGCAATCACAGGGCTGATAATATGACCTTTCATCATATTAAAAGCGACGTATTGACCAATCGACAGTTCGTTATTCAGAACTAAGCTGGCTCCGTACCACATTAACGCTGTACCGCCAATGGAGTTGACCAAACCATTAAGAATGCCTAGATTAATCGCCAGCTTTTGCCCTTTGAAGCGGACATTCATCTGATGGGTGAGTAAATCTTCCCAGCGCCACCGTAACTCGGGTTCAGCAGCAGAGGCTTTCAGGGTACCAATTCCGCTCATCATCTCTACTAAAGAAGAGTTTTGATCGGCGGCGGCATTAAAGCGTTCGCGGGACAGTTTTCGTAACAGTGGCGTGGCTGCCAGGGTCATGATGATAATCGGGGGAATTAATCCTAAAACTAAAACCGTTAGCCGGGCGTTATAGTAGAGCATTAATCCCAGGTAGATAAACCCAGTCACAAAGTTCAACCATGACAGCATCACTTTACTGATTAAAAACCGTTGAATTTTTTGGTTTTCTTGCACCCGAGTGATGATATCCCCCACCCGGCGAGATTCAAAGAAGTTTAGCGGTAAATTAACAGCATGGTTGATAAAGGCGCTGATCATGGTCAAGTCTAATCGGTTAGACAGATAACTCAGCAGATATTTGCGAACTGAGCCGAGAATCATCGCCCAAATGCCAAACAGCAGCGCCCCAATTACAAAGACATTTAGGGTGGTTTGGTTCCGACTGACAACGATTTGGTCTAGGATAATCTGGGTAAACAGAGGAGAAACTAAACCAAAAAGCTGAATCAGAATTGAAACGAGAATGATTTGCAGCCCTAAAAAGCGGTAAGGCCACAGAATCGGAATAAACCGTCCGAGAGAGCGTTTATCATCAGGCGTGGTATATAAACGATCTGTCGGGTCGAGTAATAAGGCGTAACCTGTCCAGCCTTCGATAAAATCTTTGCGAGAGATTTCTCGTTTTCCTAAGGCTGGGTCGGCAACAAGAACTTTTTTCCCCCGAATTCGATAAACAACAATATAGTGATTTCCTTGCCAGTGAGCCACCCAAGGATGTTTGTGATTTTCAATCCGGCTAAAGCTGGCTCGTATGGGTCGCGCTTGATATCCTAAGTCTTCGGCTGCTTTGCTGAGACTTTTAAGAGAAGATCCGGCCCGACCCACACTGGCAATATTACGTAGATGATTAATACTGAAGAATTTACCCCAATATTGGCTGATCATCCCTAAGCAGGCAGCGCCGCAGTCGGAGGAACTTTGCTGCTCGATGAAGGGATAGCGCCGCCATATTCCTTTTAACCGCCGACCATTGGTGGGTTTGGCGAAGGTAATGGGGGTTTCAGCCTTTTTTGATGGGGTTGAACTAGACGCTTGTGTTTGAGATGGGTTACGGGTCTGTTGGTCAGCGATCGCAGCACCTCGCAGGGGAAGCACTGGGGCGTGTTTCACTCTCGAGGGGGACTTAATTTGTCCCGATAACATTTCCCAGGTTTCCGGTGGGAGTTGATAAACTTTTATAGGCGTTTGAGCCACCCAGCCTTTAGGGATGTTGTCTGGATATCCCCAACTGTCTCCCCTTTCGGGGGGCCCGTCTTTAGCGCGGATTTCTCCCTGATTTAGCCAGAATCGACCTGTATCAGAAGGGGTTGCAGTTGTGAGTTTGGTTCCGGCTTCAATCTGATGCTCGGTTACCTCGGCTAAGCATTCTCGTAATTGATAGCTGCTACAGCGTCTGAGATCGCTTAGGGTTTTGAAGAACATTAACCGCTGCCGCTGCAAACTTTGGTCTAGCAAATACGCTTGTAAAGCCGGATGCTGTTGCAAAGCCGATTGCAGTTTGGATACTGAGATACGAGCGACAATTCCTTCACCCGAGGCGACAACTCGATAAGGATATAAAGGATAATCTTCTCCGAGGAAATAGTTGTCAGTGCCGCAAATATCTCCCTGTTCTAACACCAGTACTGAAACTGAGCGCCGTTGAACCGGGTCATATCCTAACACTCGCACTCGTCCTTGGCAGATTATATAGAGATAATCTGAGTTGTGTTCAGATTGAACAAAATTTTCTGGCCAATCTGATATGCTGGGTGTTATAATTGGTGTAGTAAAAGAGAATATCTCTTCTCCAAGTGCATACTCCTTGACTTCTAAAGCGGATGTAAGGGTCGGTGCAAAGGTCTGATCCACCTCTGCAAGATTCAGTAACTTTTCCAACGAAGGAAGGGTTAAAGGACTATCTTTACTCTTCCAAGCGCTGAATTGCTCCCTGACCTGAAGATCTGAATTTGTCATGGTACTGGAGTGGATGTTGATCCGTCATGCGAGTACTGTGTCTGGTACACACACTACTCGTATTGTTTTGCCTGATATTTCTCAGTGTATACACGCATCTGTGCAGAATGGGGTGGGTGAGTGCCAGTTTTAAACAGGTTTTACCAAATCTTTATATAGTTCCTTTAAAGAGACTGTTTAGAGTAATTGAACTCTAAAGGCGACTAACACTAAGCTTGAGTGAGTTAACTAACGGTTGAAAATATAAATTCCTATGGCGAGTGTTGTGACAATTATGAACAGTAATGTCAGCAAAACATAACAAACTGACACAGTTTATTTGTAACAGAAAGTAAAGGATATTTAGAGTATTTTATATGATCCGTTTTATTGAATGAATCACAGTCTCAAACAGTAGAAATTTCAATATATTTTCTTTGTCTAATAACTTGATATACTAATGGATTTAACCGGGAAATCTTAACTAATTATTAAATTAATTAATCAAGACATTAAATAATTATTTATACTCTGTGTTAAATGGTTTCAGGAACTGATAAAAACGTACCAGAAGCTTTTATCAGTAGCGATCGCGTCTTAAATCAGGATTTAGCAAGGAGGATCAAACTAAGGAGAACAATCAGCCAATGATGACTGCTGTAGCGATTGACAAATTTGCTGCGGTTTAACATTTCCTTGATGTTCACAACTGAATCCGTCACGGCACCACTCCATTAAATCTATATTCTCTAAAGCAACAATATTTTGACAAGATGGGTTCAACCCCTGACTGGCCACAGCCCATATTAAAGCCCGCATCAAATCTAAGACTGTCTTCAGGGGTGATTCTTGGTTTCCTGGTCTTCCTGTTTCTTTAACAACATCAACTTCTACCCACATTCCGTGAGCCCCTAAAAGAATTTGAGCCATCCATTTTGCTCGCGGTAAATGACTCTCAGAAGTAATCAGTTTAACGTGACGAATTTGCCACTGTTTCAGCAGCGGTAAACTAAAGAAAAAGTTACCAAAAGTAGAATCTGCACATTTTTCTAACCAAACTTGCTCTATGGGTGCATTAACCCGTTCAAATAACTTTAAAATACAAGGATCATCTGAGCCAGTTGAAATTAAAATTCGAGTATTTGGAAACTGTTTGGCGATTTGAGAAACATAAATTTCGCGACGAATGCTTCCTCCTAAAACAAAAAATAAATCGACTGGTTGTTGAGAGGCGATAGATAATCGTAAAATTTGGCTCAGTAAGGCGGCGAATGAAGCAATCATTAATAGAGTGAGACTTGTTAATACAATTCGTCTAATAATTTTTAGTTTAAAAAAGCGGATCAGGCGTTTGAATTTTTGAGGGTTCATCATTCAGGAGTTTCTAATATACAGCATTACGATTCTAACTGAGTATTTCTTTCTGAGTGAAAATTATATTAAGATTAATTCCGCTCGATACAAATAGCACCAAGAGTGAGGGGTTATTCATTGCTACAATGCAGCATAAAGATGATTCTAGATATTACTGTTTATTATCATGAAACTCTATGTTAATGCCGTTACAGGGAATGATTCTGCCTCAGGTCGTCAATCTGAGCTGTTTAAGACTATAACTCAGGCTTTGCAGCAAGCTCAACCCCAAACTACAGTGTACATTTATCCTGGGATTTATGATACTGAAAATGGTGAGATATTTCCTTTATTTATTCTGGGTACAGTGAGTTTAATTGGAGACAATAATCTTCAAGAAAAACCTATTCAAATTATCGGCATTGGAGCTGATAGTACTGTGGAATTGGAGGCTATAACTGTAGCAATTGTGATGGGAAATGATTCGATTTTACAAGGGATAACGATTACGAATCCTCAAGCGTAAAGGATAGGGATTTGGATTGAATCAGTCTGTGCAAGTTTAAGTCAATGTCATTTAATTAAATCCAAGCAAAATGGAATCTGTGTGAAAGGAACAGCCATTGTTAAATTGTTTGATAATATTGTCAGCGAAAATAGTGGAAATGGGATTATTTTACAGGGCAATGCAAAGGGATAGATTCGGAATAGTTAATCGATCAAGAATAGATGTGGTCTTCAGGTTAAAGATGATGCCGCGCCATTTATAATAAATAATAAAATTCAGCAAAATCAGACAGGGATTATATTAGCAGATAATTGTAAGCCTGTTTTACGAATTCATCAAATTGAAAACAATTCTTTAGAGGGGATGACTTGAATTGCACAGGCTCAACCGGATTTAGTTAAAACTCAATATCCGGGTTTAAATATTATTAGAAATAATAGTAAATCCGATCTGCAAAATACAACTCAGTTTGAATTACTTTCAGTGGGAAATCAAATTAATCCAACTTATGTACAAGGAAGTGTTAAATTCGGCATGAGTGCGGTGTCTTTAAAACAGCCTCTTTCTCAAGCTGACTATCCATTTAAAGATATTATCAGGCATTGGGCAGAAGAATTTATTCTTCGTTTATCCGAACTTAAAATTATTAGTAGTTTTCCCGATAATACATTTAGACCCAATGAAAGTTTAACTCGTACTGAATATGCAGCGTTAATCGCTAATATTTTTGATCTATTGCCTATTCAAAAAGCAACTAATTTTACAGATATTACCGATAATTTTTGGGCAAAAACAGTGATTAAAATAGCAAGTAAAGCTGGGTTTATAGTCGGTTTTCCTGATAGTAGTTTTCGTCCACATCAAAACTTAACTCGGATACAAGCTATTCTTTCTTTGGTTAAAGGTTTAAAGTTGTCTGGCGGGATATCTGAAATACTAACAGTTTATCGCGATCGCGATTCTATTCCAAGTTATGCGGTTGATGCAGTGGCTACAGCAACGACAAATGAAATCATTGTTAACTATCCTCAACCCGTCTTTCTTTCACCTCAGCACTCAATCACCTGTGCAGAAGTTGCCGCAATTATTTATCAGGTATTAGTGTTAAAAAAACGAGTCAAAGCTATCGATTCTCCTTATATTATTCGGAGCCATAATACGACTAAAATGATAGGATTATAATGTTATTGTGTCTTGTAGGCTTAAGGTGAATCAGAGAATGATAAAAAAATATTTGAATTGAATAGTTCTTAAAGATGTCGTCAAGTCGGAGTGATGATAGTATTAGACTTAATACAAATTAATAATTAGTACTGCGAGCAACAATCTAAAAAATTTCTAAATAAATAATATTTTTACTCAGGATTAGAATATAATCCTAAAGATAAATCTTTGTCATAGCGTTATGGCTGTTCTATTTGATAAAAACTTTATCTTCATGGAATCTTCAACCACTCTCTTGAGAGAATATCAACCTTTTCTGATTCAATTTGGTACTTTAATCGCCATTACTGTTGGGGTTTACTTAGTCTTGTTTTATGGACTACGAGCAATATTCCGCCAGCTACAAGTTGATATTCCCTTGGTTATTCTCAATGTTTCACGGTTTCCTGTTTTAATTCTAATTATCAGCTTAAGCTTAAAATATTCTTTAGATCAACTGACTCCAACCCAAGCGATAGAGTTGATTGAAAGAGGATTAAATGCGATAACTGTTCTGATTATCACCTATTGGGTTGCTCAATTATTTACAGAAGTTGTTGCCTATGCAATTCGTTCTTATACCAAAAAAACAGAAGCGGTTTGGGACGATGTTCTTGTTCCTATTTTAGAAAGACTAATTCCGTCTCTTACCTATATCATTGGTACGGCTTTATTTCTACAAACTCTTGGACTTGATTTAACAGGAATTTGGGTAGCTTTTGGTGGATTAACCTTTGTTTTGGGTTTTGCATTAAGAGATATTCTCAGCAACTTTTTCAGTGGGTTAGTCTTGTTAATTGATACACCCTTTCAATTTGAAGATGTAATTTCTCTGCCGAATGGTTCAATTGCAGTGATTAAGAAAATTGGGTTGCGGGTGACTCAATTATATATGATTGATGATGATTGTGAATTGTATATGCCGAATGCTTCTCTGGGCAATCTTAATATTATCAATCTCACTCGTCCAACGCCTCATTTTGCGGCATCAATCGATCTAAATGTGAGTAATGAAGCGGATTATAAACAAGCAACACAATTAATTAAAGGTGTTATTTTTGGTCATCCAGATACGTTAGGAGATATCGATCAAAAGCTCAAAAACTTAGAAGAATTTCAAGCGTTAAAAGAAACTGAACCCGGAGAAATATCTAAAAAAGAAATTGGTTATTTACGATTAACCGCTGAACAAGGTGTTAATCTGCAATTGCTCAATATTGAGAAAGATTTAGAGGATTTAATTCAATCCATTGAAAAGCTAGAACTGGGTGGTTTAACCTCTCAGGAGATTGAGTCAATTAAGAAAGACTATACAGAGATTCTTAATCAGTTTGGCGTTCAGTTAGATAGTGATAGTAAAGTCAAATGGTTAAAGTCAACGCTGGAAGAAATACCGGAAGCCGACAGTAAAGGGACTTTAATTCCATTAATCAGAAATTGGTATCTAGCTTGGCTAAAAGATCCCGATTTACAACCAGAAGATCGGCAAATATTGACTGAAGAATGGGAGAGTAAAATTAATGTTCTTAAGTTTAAGCTGAATAAACTGTATCAGATTATTTCAAATCCGGGTGGTGCTGAAACGCGACTAGATGACTATGCTAAACGCTTGATTAATTGGTTGAGAGAAGATTTCAAAGAATCACACGTTTTGTGGAAAGAACCTAAAGTTAGGCTTAATAATACCAGTGGTAAAACAATGAATTTAACCATCAAGTTCTATGTCGATCATATTAAGTTAGAAAGGTGGGATCGAGGCTATCGAGTCGAGAGTGAAGTTCGTCGAGAAATTAATCAGCGTTTAGCAGAAGCGAACGTATCTGTGTAAAATTGTGTTATTTTTTTAAGGTATAGTCCTTGCTGTACCTTTACTTATTTATATTCTATTAAACTCTAATTTCTTTCACCTGATGAGGTGGCGCTACAACTTTAGATAAAAATACTCAGTTTGAATCACTTAATTTTAAGATTAGCAAGCTAATTGAATTAATCATAATTTGAAATCATTTTAAGCTTCAGATTTAGTCTCACCCCTACGAAATACGAATAAATATACCTCTAGTTAGATTTAAGAGGAGAACTCAACTCAGTAGGATTTTACTATGTTTTTCTGTAAGAGTTATGAGTCATTGCAGCCGCTTACGAATAAAGTAAATCTTTGATTGATAGCCAACAGTAAAAAACACCGATCAAATCGGTAAGTCTTTCTACCGAGTCATTACTAATATTTTGGAGAACTTTATCATGAAGGCGGTATGCTGGCATGGTTCAAATGATGTGCGAGTCGATAACGTACCCGATCCGCAAATAAAAGATGATACGGATGCCATTATTAAAATCACCTCAACAGCGATTTGTGGTTCTGATTTACACCTGTATGATGGTTGTATTCCCACGATGAAATCCGGTGATATTTTAGGTCATGAATTCATGGGGGAAGTGGTAGAAACGGGTCGTGAAGTAAAGAACTTAAAAAAGGGCGATCGCATCGTTGTTCCCTTCACAATATCCTGTGGTAACTGTTTCTTTTGCCAACGAGATTTATGGTCACTTTGTGATATTTCTAACCCCAATAAAGAAATGGCAGAAGAGAAATTTGGTCATTCTTCAGCCGGAATATATGGCTATTCCCATACATTCGGTGGGTTTGCAGGGGGTCAAGCCGAATATGTCCGTGTCCCTTATGCAGATGTCGGCCCGTTAAAAATTCCTGAGGGTTTGCCCGATGAACAAGTATTGTTTCTCACGGATATTTTCCCAACCGGTTATATGGCAGCAGAAAACGCCGATATCGAACCTGGAGATACAGTCGCCGTCTGGGGTTGTGGCCCGGTTGGACAATTTACCATCCGCAGCGCCTATATGTTGGGGGCCGGCCGAGTCATTGCCATTGACCGCGTCCCAGAAAGACTTAAAATGGCACAACAAAGCAAAGCCGAAGTCCTCAACTACGAAGAAGTGGATGTATTAGAAGCCCTCAAGGAAATGACAAACGGTAGAGGGCCAGACCGCTGTATTGATGCGGTGGGTATGGAAGCCCACGGTACAGATGTAATGGCTGTGGTAGATAAAGGTAAACAGATGCTGGGGATAGAAAGCGGAAGACCGACAGTATTGCGTCAGGCAATATTGGCTTGTCGTAAAGGCGGTACCGTTTCAATTCCTGGGGTTTATGGCGGTTATGTCGATCAAGTGCCGTTAGGGGCAATTGTCAATAAAGCTTTGACGTTAAGATCTGGTCAAACTCATGTTCAAAGATATTTGCAGCCCCTGTTAGAACGCATTCAACAGGGTGAAATTGATCCGTCTTATATCATTACTCATCGTTTAAGTTTAGAAGATGCCCCCAATGGCTACGAAATCTTTAAGCATAAAAAAGAAGACTGCATTAAAGTTGTGCTGAAACCTTAAACAGCTTCATAACATCCCAGGCAAACATGATGACATCTGGGCTGGGATGTGAAGAGAGGGTTAATTAAACTGCGATCGCTCACGGCGATCGCGCAGCCCATATCGCACCAGAGTCAGTCATGGAAGAAAGCTTTAGAACTTGGTATGATGAAATACATAAATTGTGAATAAATGTAACATTTCCCAGTTGAATGAATTTATACTACGCTTTTGGACTCCCCTTCACACTGATTACCATAGGAATTGCCCTGTATCTGTTTACTGCCCGTCGATATCAATCGGCTGAGTCGGTTGCCAACTCCTACGATGAATGGACAGAAGACGGCATTTTAGAATTTTATTGGGGAGAACATATTCACCTCGGCCATTATGGTTCACCTCCGCAACGAAAAGACTTTCTCACAGCCAAAGAAGACTTTGTACATGAGATGGTACGCTGGGGGGGTTTAGACTCATTACCGGCTGGTACAACCCTCCTCGATGTCGGTTGTGGTATTGGTGGCAGTAGCCGTATCCTGGCGAAAGATTATGGTTTTGCAGTCACTGGCGTAACCATTAGCCCCCAACAAGTTAAACGCGCCACCGAACTCACCCCAGAGGACGTTAACGCCACTTTTAAAGTCGATGATGCCATGGCGTTATCCTTCCCCGATGCCAGTTTTGATATCGTTTGGTCAATTGAGGCTGGCCCCCATATGCCCGATAAAGCTGTTTTTGCTAAAGAATTAATCCGGGTATTGAAACCCGGCGGAGTGTTAGTGGTGGCAGACTGGAACCAAAGGGATGACCGGGTGAAACCGTTAAATGCTTGGGAACGTCCTGTGATGCAGCAATTGTTGGATCAATGGTCTCATCCGGCTTTTTCAAGTATTGAAGGTTTCTCAGAGTTATTAGCCGAAACCGGACTGGTAGAAGGAGAAGTGGTCACAGCAGACTGGACACCGGAAACCTTACCTTCTTGGATTGATTCTATTTGGCAAGGAATTGCCCGACCTCAGGGACTGGTTAAATTTGGCGTATCGGGTTTAATTAAATCTGTGCGGGAAGTGCCAACCTTACTGTTAATGCGCCTCGCCTTTGGTACCGGGTTATGTCGGTTTGGAATGTTTCGGGCAACTCGCGCTGATGCACAACAACCGACAGAAAACACCATACAGCAAACAGCAGAAGTAGGATAATTTGTTATGGGTTATTAGTCATTATGGCGATCGCGAATGCTGCACTTCTGGTGATATCACCAACCACAAACAACGAATAACACCAATAACCAATGCAAATTTGGCAAGCTGATTTTTATCGCCGTCCGCTGCAAACTGAAAATAAACAACCCCTTTGGGAACTGTTGATCTGTGATGCCAGTCGTCAGCTAGAATATATTGCATTCTGTCCCCAGTCTGAAATTAATACCACTTGGCTGGTGCAACAGCTTCAACAAGCCACTCAAACCCAACAACCGGATGTTATTCTGGTTTTTCGTCCTCAATGTCTCAGTATGTTGCAAACCGCAGCCAATACTCTAGGAATTTCCGTAAAACCTAGCAGACGAACTCCTACAGTTAAACAGTGGTTACAGCAACGTAGCCAACTTTATCCTGACTTAGAGGGTTATACCGCAGAAGCTTATCACCCGGTTACAATCGAACAATCTCCCCCTGTACCCTTACCGGAAAATTTGTGGGGGGAGGTTTGGCAATTTGCGACTCTACAAGCGGGGGAATTGATGGCGAGTTTTGCTGAATATCCCATCCCCGTTGTCGAAATACCCGAAGCGTTACAACCGTTTAATTTAGGACTGGCTTCAACTGTTCCGATTTCAGGTGTGGTGATTAATGGGGGTCGTCAGTCCATGCAATTAGCGCGTTGGCTACAAAACGCCTTACCTATTGCTCTCAATTATATTCCCGGTCAACCCGATGGTTTAATCTTAGAAGCAGGATTAGCCGATAGATGGGTTGTGGCGACATTTGACGATACTGAGGTCAGAAGTGCAGCAAAGCGATTTGAAACCCGAAAGCAGCTGGCTTCGGGATTACATTTTCTGTTGATACAACCGGATGATGCGGGAATGACCTACACAGGATTTTGGCTATTACAACCTGCTTAAAGTCAGGGTTTCTTAAGAATTAAGACGGCAAATAAATAGGAATTTTCTCACTCTATCAACTCTTCTAGGGTGTTTTTGTGATCACAAAGTTGAATGAATCCGTATTTTCCGGGTTGATAGAGTCAGTAAGAGCGTTAGAATTGATGTAGGGAACGATACAATTTTAGTTAGGGCAGTTCCCTCGCCCCAGGGCTGCAACGGGTTCTCAGTTTTGTGTCCAGAAATTAAGTCGCTATGAACGCTGATACCTATAAAAGTTATTCTGTTACTTGTCCAATTTGTCACCAGACCAGTATTGTACCGTCTGTCGGCATTCTCGGAGGATTATTTACCTGTCCTCACTGTCACACGCATTTTGTCATCAGCCATAGTGGACATTATGTGCGAGATCCGTTTTGTCTCAGACGGTGGGCAGTGGGAAAAATGCTTCGTCGTCAAAGCCATCCATTGGCCAGAATTGGTCGAGATTTTTCTTTGACCAAACGCCTACCGTTTGCTGTGGCGATCAGTAGTTTACTGTTTATCAGTATGGCGTTAGTCGCAACCAATCGACTGATGTCTCAACAGCCGATCTTAGAAGCACAAACAGAGTCGGTGGAAACGGAACGGACTCAATAGTCAGATCTTGGTGCAATTGGTGTATCAAGACGCGATACGTGCCGAATGTACAAGCGACTCCGCGACCGCCCATTGTCAGCCCATTACGTTAACTTTCCCAGGCCCTACTGTTGTTAGGGCTATTTTGTGTTGAAGCCGATTTTATATCATGTTGGCAGTGGAATAGAAAAACTAAGGCTATTGATGCCGATGTTCCCCCATCGATATTTCTACCCTCAACCAGAATGATAGTTTAATTGCAGCAGGATAGATAGACTCTTTTTACAGCGGTTTTGTTCCTGACAACTTGTAGAGAAATTGCTGCAGTAGTTGAATACTAAAGCTTTGAGGTTGAAAGCCATCCCGAATCAAACGATTGCAATCAGATTAATAAAATCCGGTTAATCATCCATCTCTAAAATTAGGATAGTGATCTGAAAATTCACTGAAAGTTTATCAATCTGCCATTTTAGGTTAAGATTGTTTGTGGGATAAACCGAGAGGATTTTGTTACATTTGTTAACATAAATCTCTGCAATCCGGCTAGACGATCGCGCTCAAGAATAAAGTCCCATCTTTTAATGTTTCCGGGTTTGATTCAATCCAATAAAGCGTCAGGATAGAGGGTTAAATGGTAACTGATTGATTCATCTGTTATCGATTCATATAAGTTTAAAGTTAAGGGATTTTATAACAGCTATTTAAACAGAAGTCAAATAGAATATGAATTTTTTATTAAATTACTAATAATAAGGGTTTTTTCAGTATAAATCAACAGAATACTGCCAATTTGGCTTGACAGAGATATCAAAACTCCGTTACACTCCAAACAGAAAATTAAATACCCGTAAATTTTCTATTCATACAACCTATATACACTATTATAAATAGGATAGTAAATCATATTTATTCTAGGTATTAAAAAGAATAGAAAATAGATTTCAAAAATTAATCACAGTTTGTATTTTCCAATACATCTTGTTGATTGATAGTAGAATATGTTGAGAATAGCCTATTCTATAATTCCTTATTAGAGTTGAGTCTCTTACCCAAAATCAAAAAAGCAATCACATTAGAATTCATCAGGAAAACTGCATCTACTATTCTCTTTTTCCAGTCTTAATTGAAGCATAAAATCGGGGTGTGTGGGGTTCAAGCTAATCAAAAACAGAGAGTTTGTGCCTTATGAATATTACTTGGGTCTATCGTCAAAATATTCAAAACGATAGAGGAATACAGCATTTTAAATGGCTACGTCGTTATTGGTGTGTAGCTGCTCTTCCAATTGCCTTGGACAATAATTTCTATGGTTCGGATAATTTTTCTCTACTGCTGTTTTATCCGCTCAGCTTTATAGCAGCAATTATTGCCTTCTCTTCACTATTTTACATTTATATATTGCCTGGCTAAAGCCTAATTTTTTTACCGATCTGTTGGTGAATTGATCGGGTAATTTACTTGAGATTCAATCAGTAACACTTTGACGATTTAATCTGAAAGATTCAGATTTTACTGCATGATTGAGTCCAAAATATGCATTCACTTTGCCAAATATTCCTTTTTTGAATTTGTGTCTCATGAAAATAGCATTAGTCCACGACTACCTGACTCAAAGAGGCGGAGCAGAACGAGTTTTTGAGCTACTCTGTCATTTCTTTCCCCAAGCTGACGTTTACACTTCATTGTATGAACCTGAAACAACGATTGATTTAGGTGAACGAGCCGTTTATACAACAGCATTGCAAAAAATTCCCGGCGCTGCCAGTAACTTTCGCTTACTTGCGCCCTTTTATTACCGGGCTTTTCGAGAACTAAACTTACAAGAATACGACTTAATTTTAAGTAGTAGTACCAGTTTTGCAAAAGCCGTTCGTAAACATCCCCAAGCCAAACATATCTGCTTTTGTCATAACGTCACACGGTTTCTCTGGGATACTCAAACTTACCTCGATAAGTTCCCCAAATACCGGGCTTTTTATCCAGTTCTGGAACAAGTTTTTAAAGCCATGCGGGCCGCAGATAAAAAGTACGCCCAAGAACCGGATCTCTATATTGCGAACTCTACAGAAGTGCGAGAGCGAATTTGGGAAAAATATCACAAACAAGCCACCGTGGTTAACTATCCAGTCGAGATGAATCAGTTTCAATATTCCTCTGACAAAGACAACTTTTGTCTGGTTGCCTCTCGATTTTTAGGGTATAAACGCATTGATATCACGATTAATGCTTTCAATGCCTTGGGATGGCCGTTAAAAATTATCGGAGATGGCCCGGAAGTGGAGAAATTAAAATCCATCGCCGCCGACAATATCGAATTTTTAGGATATGTTGCCGACCATGAACGAGCAGAATTGATGGCAAAAGCGAGGTTTGTGATTGTTTCTGCTTTAGAAGACTATGGCTTAGTTCCAATCGAAGCCAACGCCAGTGGCACTCCCGTCATCGCTTATGGTGCAGGCGGTGTACTGGATACTCAAGTCTCTGGTAAAACCGGATTATTTTTCCCCGAACAAACCGCTGCATCATTACAAAAAACATTATTGCAAGCCGCAAAAATAGAGTGGAACCCCGCAGCCATTCGAGATCATGCGGTCAAAAATTTCTCAACGGAGGTGTTTTTCCGCAAAGTCATTCCTCTCATTCAGCAAGTTGTCGGCAAAGACATCAAGCTGTCTGAAGCTGAAAAAATTGTTGCTTAGTTAAATCATGATGATATCGGATATCTCTCATTCAGAGTCAGAATCAGACCTCGGTTACGGTAAACTGTTGGCGATTTTACTCAGGCGGCGGGTGTGGTGGTTAACGCTGTTGGTAATGGCAATGGCGGGTGCAGGGGTAATAACGTGGAAAACTGAACCCACTTATAAAAGTCAGATGCAATTGTTGGTCGAACCCAACTATCCAGCCCGACAACCTTCAAGTTTAGAGGAAGACCCCCTGACTCAAACCACTGAAGAAGATTATGCCACCCAGTTGGCCTTGATGCGGAGTTCTCAATTTACCGAAAAAGCGGCGGCATTATTACACCCGACTTATCCATTGATTGAAGCAACAGACATTGAAAAAAATCTTAGCCTCTCTCAACTCGAAGAAGGGGATATCCAAACGCGAATTTTTGCCGCTGCCTACGTTGATAACGATCCGCAAAAAACCCAAGATGTATTAATAGCCTTGCAAAAAGTCTATCAGGATTATAATCGGCAACAGGATCAGCAACGCTTACAGCAGGGTTTAGGGTTTATTAACCAAGGATTACCCGATGCCGAAAAAAAACTCCTACAAGCAGAAGGATCTTTAGAACAATTTCGAGAAACTCAAAATGTGATCGATCCACTGCAACAGGCTGAAACGGTTTCCGAACAACTCAATACGGTTAAAAAAGAACGTTTCACCCTCGACACCCAAATTCAATCCGTCCAAGCCCGTTACAATGCCCTAGAACAACAGTTATCCCGTTCTCCGGATGAAGCCTTAGTGGCTGCCCGTTTAAGTGAGTCATCCCGTTATCAAGACCTACTGAATCAACTGCAAACCACAGAATTGGCGATCGCCCAGCAACGAACTATTTTTACCGATGCCGATCCTGAAGTCAAGATCTTGTTGGAACAACGGCAAAGTGAACTGAGTTTACTGCGTCAGGAAGTGGCGCGAGTATTGGGTACATTTCCGACTCAATTACAAGTCACCCCAGAAGAACTGTTAAAACAAGGACAACTCAGCAAACTGGATTTAAATTTAGCCCAACAGCTTGCTGAAACCCAAACCGAACTGGCAACCCTTAGCAGTCAACAGCAAGGCTTAGCCCAGACAGAAGCCACCTTAGAGGCACAGTTACAGCAATTTCCTCGTTTAATCGCTCAATACAATCAATTGCAGCCAGAAGTGGAAATTCAGCGGCAAACCATTGGACAACTGCTGCAAAAACGCCAAGAACTTAGCCTAGAAATTGTTCGCGGTGGATTTAACTGGCAAGTGGTCGAACCTCCTTTACTGGGGGAACAAATCGCCCCTAGTCTAAAGAAAAATCTCGCCCTGGGAATGGTTGTGGGGATGTTTCTCGGGGGTATGGCTGCCTTTGCCCGAGAAGGGATGGATCAAAAAATTCATAGCGTTGAGGATATGCAAGGGGGGAGTAAGTTGCCTTTATTGGGTAATTTACCGCTAATTCCCAGGGCTAAAGTTCGTTCGTTTCGCTTGAAATCTAAACCCGCTGAAGATGCAATTCTCCAAGCTATTTCTGGGTTGGGACTCCGTGAAGCGCTGGATTTAACCCATAAAAATATCCATTTAGCCGCTTCTAGCAACGTTCTCAAGTCTGTCCTGATTACAAGCGCTTTACCCCAAGAAGGCAAATCTTTACTCTCTGTGGGTTTAGCGTTAAGTGGGGCGCGGCTACACCAACGAGTCCTGTTAATTGATGCCAATTTTCGTCACCCAAATTTACATCAAATTCTACATTTACCCAACCAGTCCGGACTATCTACTGTGTTATCCGGTGAGGCTAGTTCACCCCTAATTCATTCTCTGTCGATTCTGGGATCGGATTTAGATATTTTAACCGCTGGCGATTCAATTGACGACCCGGTGAAGTTATTAAGTTCTCAGAAATGGCAGGAATTAATGGCGGAGTTTGAACACCAGTACGACTGGATTTTAGTGGATGCTGCCCCAATTTTAGGCACAGTAGATGTATTGCAAACCGCATCCGCTTGTCAGGCAGGGGTGGTGGTTGCCCGGTTGGAACAAATTGCCCAAACTGAACTCTCTCAAGCCCTGGGAATGTTGAGTCACTTTAATATCTTAGGCCTTGTTGCTAACGGTGGGGATGGTCAACCAACGCACTATTTTAAACACTCTAAACAACCCAATTTTCAACGCAATGGCTTACCCCCCGATCAAAAACATCGATTGTTAGAAACTCGCCATTCTGGCAGAAATTAACAGGATTTATTGGTTATAAATAATTCACACCATCAAACCGCAGATCAATCACGAATAACCAGTAGCCCATCACAGGAGTATGCACGATTATGTTTGTCTTTAAATCGAGTTTGAGTGATTTTGACTCTCTGAGTTTAGAACTTCCCATTCCCCTTGAGGATGCTAAAGAACAAACCTTTCCCCCGTCCGGTTGTCAGATTCAATATCGTCAAGGTAAATTGTGGGTCAGTTCAGCTTCTGGCGGTAGGCAATTGAGCAGTTCAAATGGGGTAGGAATGGGATGGTTAAAATGGTGTCTGCAATATCCACCATTGAAAGCTATTTGTCTAGATTTTAAATTAGGAGAAAAAACATTAAAACAATGGGCAGATTGGAGCTACACTGCCAGTAAGCCTTGTTTTATCAGATTCCCTAATCTCTCTCAAATTCCCCAAAAACAAAAACCATTGCAGTGGCGGTGTAAACGGTTATTTGATTGGGTTGTGGCGGCAATGTTATTAACCCTGCTGTCGCCGCTAATGTTGGCATTAACAATATTAATATTAATTGATTCTCCAGGTCCTGTTTTCTTTAAACAATGGCGAGTCGGATATCGGGGTCAGCTTTTCCAGATTATTAAGTTCCGCAGTATGAAAATAGATGCAGAACAACACCATCATCAAGTGATGGGAAATCAGTCAGGATTACATAAACATCAAGATGATCCTCGTGTGACGGCTTTAGGACGTTTTCTACGCAAATATAGCCTAGATGAGTTGCCTCAATTATTCAATGTTTTACGAGGAGAAATGAGTTTAGTTGGGCCCCGTCCTTGGGCATTATATGATGCAATTAGAATTGAAGCAAAAAGTCAAAAGCGATTGAATGCATTACCCGGCATTACAGGGGCGTGGCAAGTTGAAGATCGCTCTAATTTATTAGATTTAGATGTCGTCAATCAACGGGATTTACAGTATTTACAAGATTGGTCGTTACGAGAGGATTTAAGTATTCTCTGGCGAACTATTCCTAAAGTTTTGTCGGGTTCCGGTGCGTATTAAGTTGTTATTCAAGGTGAGTCACATCTATGTTAATTAAAACACCCCGATTTATTCGTAGATTGGTTAAAGCAACGCAATTTTGGCAGGATAACGCCCTGGTGTTGCGAGAGTTTAAACACTTTCAGAAAGTGGCAATTCTTGCTTTAACTTTTACCTTACTTGCGGCTGCCTTTGAAGGGTTTGGAGTTGGATTTCTACTTACATTTTTGCAAAGTTTGACTGAACCCAACGCTGAACCGATTAAAACAGGGATTGAATGGTTTGATATTTGGGTCTTAGCCAGTAATGCCTCTGCCGCAAGACGGCTTTACCAAATCTCAGGAGTCATTTTATTCACAACTTTAATTCGGGTTTTATTTATTTATCTCGGCCGAATTTATACAGGAATTTCCCAAAGCCGTTTGGCATATCAGCTCCGAATTAGATTGTTTGAACAACTCCAAAGTTTAAGCCTCAGCTATTTCAGCCAAGTAAAATCCGGGGAGCTAATTAATACATTAACCGCTGAGATTACACAATTAATGCAAGCCTTTGAGGTCGTATCTTTTTTACTGATTCGACTTTCAACTCTCACAGTTTATGTGATTGCGATGGTGTTACTCTCTTGGCAATTAACTCTACTTTCGGTTTTACTGTTTAGCTTATTATCTGTTGGGATTACAAACTTACTGAGAAGAGTTCGAGAAATCAGCTTTGTCCGAACAAAAGCCAGAGGAATATACACTTCTGCTGCCTTAGAATTAATCAGTGGAATTCGTACAGTTCAAGCCTTTGCAGCTCAAGAATTTGAACGTCAAAAGTTTTATCAAAGTAGCGATAAAATCTTACAAGCTGAAATTAATTATTCTAAGCGAAGTGCTTTAGTAGAACCCCTCACAGAAAGTGTAGCCACTACTATTTTAGTGGGGATGTTAGTGATTGCTTTTGCCACTTTAATTCCGACAGGACAACTTCAGATTGCTTCGTTATTAACCTTTTTGTTTATCTTATTCCGCCTCATGCCCATTGTTCGCCAATTAAATGGAGCCAGAGCCAGATTAAGTAACTTCCAAGGTTCAATCAGTAATATTAATGAATTGCTACGAACGGACAATAAACCTTATTTGTTAACAGGAACGAAGCAGTTTCTCGGCTTGAAGCATAAAATTGAATTTCAATCTGTTAACTTCGGCTATGATTCTGAAAAGCTCGTTTTACAGGATATTAATCTGACAGTAGAGCAAGGAAAAACTACAGCATTTGTAGGAGGATCTGGAGCCGGAAAATCAACATTAGTAGATCTAATTCCTCGGTTTTATGACCTAACTCAGGGACGGATTTTAATTGATGGAATTGACCTGAAGAGTTTTGATATTCATTCTCTTCGCCGTAAAATTGCAATTGTCAGTCAAGACACATTTATTTTCAATAATTCTGTCGGAAATAATATTGCTTATGCTATGATGGAAACAGTTAGTAAATCTGAGATTGCTGAAGCGGCTCAACAAGCAAACGCACTGGAATTTATCCAGGATTTACCCCAAGGATTTGATACACAATTAGGCGATAGAGGCGTTCGATTGTCTGGGGGACAACGACAGCGAATTGCCATTGCTCGCGCCTTATTAAGAGACCCAGAAATACTCATTCTTGATGAGGCTACCAGTGCTTTAGATTCAGTCTCTGAACAACTGATTCAAGAGTCTTTAGAAAAGCTTTCTGTCGGTCGAACAGTGATTGCGATCGCTCACCGTTTATCTACTATTGTTCGAGCCGATAAAGTGGTGGTATTAGAGCAAGGAAAAATTGTCGAAGAAGGAACTTATCAAGAGTTGCTAGATCGACAAGGTAAGCTGTGGAAATATCATCAAATGCAACATGATTTAACTCAGGCTAGCTAATCTATTAGATGTCAGAATGAATTTGATTGCATCAGTGATAAACTTTTGTAATTTTAGGTGTTATTCCCTGAAAAAAATTTATAGAATAAAGAATGCGATCATATACATTTTCTGTAAATTTAATTCAAATTATCACTGTAAAAATGCAACAGCCACTCGTCTCAGTTATTATCCCAACCTACAACCGTATTGCCATGCTACAAGAGGCTATTGAGAGTGTTTTAGCTCAAGATTTTAAAGAGACAGTAGAAATCATTGTAATTGATGATAATTCTTCAGATGAAACCTGTAAAGTTGTCTCACAAAAATATCCAGAAGTCAAACTCATCTGTTTCAATCAAAATCAAGGAGCAGGAGCAGCAAGAAATCAGGGTTTGCAAATGGCTAAAGGTCAATATCTGGCTTTTTTAGATTCTGATGATCTCTGGGAAACAGACTATCTAAGAAGACAAATTTCAGCCTTAGAAGGTAAAAGTAAATTCTTTAGTGTTAGTAACATTTTGACTTGGGAGACTGCTAACAACAAGAAATCTATTCATCAAATGAAACCCAATCTCAGAAGATACACTTCGCCACTTCATCATATGATGGTAGGAAATTTTATTCATATTGCTTCATGTGTTGTCTTTCCTCATCAAGTTTTACAAGATGTTGGCTTATTTGATAAAAACATCAGGTATGGTCAAGATGCAGATTTTTATGTGAGATGTTTAATTGCGGATTATCAACCTATCTTTATCAATCGTCCTTTGGCGGTTCAACGTAAACATAATCAGAGTCAATTAACAGATATAAAAAACCAAAATAAAAGAATTAAGAATCGACTCTATCTAATCGATAAAAATTATTCCTTAATTCAAGAAAAAGGTTGCTTGAACGTTTCTAAAAATCAACTTTATGCAGATGTTTACAAAAAGTATGCTCAAATGTGTCTCAATCAAAATAATACTTTGCAATGGTTACAATTTTCAAAAATGGTTGCTCACTATAGCTCCTGGTACTGTGCTTTATCTAATATGATAAATGACTTAAAAAGTTTTGTAATTGGAAAGCTAAAATTGAGAGTCACGTAATTCTATTCTAAAAGACTATCAAACATAACTATATTAATCACTCACTATGAATAAAGATATTGATGTTTCCGTCGTCATACCCACATACAATCGAATCAATATGCTGAAAGAAGCATTAACCAGTGTTTTTTCCCAAGACTTTACTGGAAATATAGAAATTATTGTTGTTGATGATAATTCATCTGATGAAACTTCTGCTTTTGTTCAACAGCAATATCCCGATATTCACTTAATTACACTTGAAAAAAATATCGGATGTCCAGCAGCACGCAATCAGGGAATCAAAGTCGCGAAAGGTCGATATATTGCTCCATTGGATTCTGATGATCTCTGGGAAACCAACTATTTATCCTCTCAAGTTTCAACATTAGAAAACCAACAAGGCTTTTTTGGCGTGAGCGATATAATTATCGACTACACGATGGAAAATAAACAAGTTGTAAAGTCTCAAAAAGTCGATTTACGAAGATTTAATAGTCCACTCCATGCACTGCTTGTCACGTCAAGTTTTATCTGTAGTCCTTCTACTATTGTTCTGAAACGAGAGGTGTTTGAGACAGTAGGTTTATTTGATGAATTTTTCAAAGTCGGTTCAGATAGAGAATTCTATACTCGCTGCTATATACACGGCTATCAACCCATTTTTACATCCCAACCCCTTGCCATCATCCGAAAACATGGTAACGGTCAACTGACTGATTTTAGCATAAGCAAAATTGAGGCAAGAAAACAGTCAAGAATCATTTGTTTAGAGCGTTTTTATCCTCTAATAGAAAGTCGAAAACTTGAGATTTTACCCATCAACCGTCTCTACGCTGAAATCCATTCAACAGCGGCCAGAGAATTCTTTAGAGAAAAATATTATTATCACTGGATTAAATCTTGGATAGAAGTCGCAAAATATATGTCTATTCAGTATGCTGCATTCAATATCCTGCGTGATTTATTCCGATTTACAAAAGATTATTTGCCTCAACCCATTATGAGGATGATTAAAACCCTATTTC
This sequence comes from Microcoleaceae cyanobacterium, assembly GCA_049647265.1. Lineage (GTDB taxonomy): Bacteria > Cyanobacteriota > Cyanobacteriia > Cyanobacteriales > Microcoleaceae > JAAURB01. Next base: position 186,759 of record JBARXJ010000063.1, on the reverse strand, counting down.
TATCCAAGTCATTATCCACATAATATTTTAATCAAAAAGCTTTAATCTAACTTAGGAGAATTATTAAAAATGCGATTATCAACCTGTACCACAGTTCGCAATGCACCGGAACGATTAGACCATTGTTTAAAAGCTATTTGGCGCTCAACAGTAAAGCCTCATGCAGCGATTGTTTCGGACGATTCATCTGACCCTCAGATGCAGCAAAAACATCGTGAAATTGTCGAAAAATATCCGGGAACCCGGTATATTCTAGGGCCACAACGAGGCGTTAATGCAAATCGAAACTGTGCCGTTAATTCCGTTAAAGACACAGATTTAATCGCCTTTGTAGATGATGATATTTGGCTAGATCCTGACTTTATTGAGAAGGCTATAGCTCGATACAGCAAACTGTCCCCTGAACAACAACAAAAAACGTTTTTAACCGGCGTTAGCTATACCCAATCAGGACAAGAAAAAAACTTCCCAACTAAGCTATCTTTTCGCGGTTTCTATCGTCCTACGGATAGCAATCCTGAATGCGTCCATATTCATGCCGCTGTATTTCCTCGCTCATTTTTTGATGTAGTGCAATGGGAAGAAGAAATCTTTTTTGGTCAGGGGGATGCGATTCTTTGTTTGCGGGCTTTAAAGCTGGGATATCAAATTATTTTCTGTAAAGAACTAAGAGCTTTAGATACTCGTCCTCGTTTTGAAGGAGAGAAAAATACTTTAGATGATATCCAGTTTGGCAAACTCACAGATTACGATATTCATCAAATCGCAGCACGGCTTTATATCGGAGTAAAGCGTTATAAAGAATTATTTCCAAGTCCTTTTAAATTACTGGCTTTTCTCAGCATTTATTTTCCCCATACAACACAATATTTAATCCGGAAAAAAGCTCTGAATGCTTGGCCAGATATTATTCAGCGTTCTCGATTTTTGGAGTTATGGTAGTTGAATTGTGTTACTAAGTTGTCAAACAATCGCACATATAGTACAGATAAAAATTCCTATGAAACTAACTGTTATTGTTCCTACCTATCGTCGTCCTCAAGACTTAGCAAATTGTCTAGAAGGCTTGAAAAACCAAGTCCGACTTGCCGATCAAATTATTGTAACGGTGCGGGATATCGATACTCAAACCTGGACTTTTTTGGAAACCTTTAACCCAGACACTTTACCACTGAATGTGATCACAGTCACCGCATCTGGAGTGATAGCAGCGCTGAATATGGCTTTGGATGCTGCGGGTGGAGATATTATCGCCATTACAGATGATGATGCTGTGCCTCGCCCTGAATGGCTAGCACGTATCGAAACTCACTTTTTATCCGATGAGCAAGTTGCTGGCGTGGGTGGACGTGATTTTGTATACAGAAATAATCAATTAAAAGAAGGTTCACGGCAAACTGTAGGGCGACTTCAATGGTTTGGACGGGTCATTGGTAACCATAACTTTGGAGTGGGTGAGGCTCGTGAAGTGGATATTCTAAAAGGCGTTAATATGAGCTTTCGACAAAAAGCTATTGGCAATAAGCGCTTTGATGCTCGAATGCTAGGCACAAGTTCTCAAATTCATTACGAAATTGAGTTTTGTTTAGCCTTAAAAAAAGCAGGCTGGAAGGTCGTCTACGATCCGAATATTGAAGTCGATCATTATTTAGGAAAACGGTTTGACGAAGATAAACGAAATCAGTTTAATGAGCTGGCGATGTTTAACATCGTACATAATAAAACTTTAGCTGTATTAGACTATTTTTCACCCATACAACGATTCATTTATATGTTTTGGGCAATATTAGTAGGAACTCGAGGTGAGCGAGGGTTTGTTCAGTGGCTTCGATTTTTACCCAGCGAAGGAAAAGTTGCCGGACAAAAGCTGATTGTATCGATACGTGGACATTTGCAGGGCTGGAAAACTTGGAAAAACAGTCAGCCATTTAGCCCATCTGTAGAAACTTTAACACAGCATAAATCCTAAAATTTTGCTTAGGCTTTAAAAAAGATAATTAACGTTCATATAGGAGAAATTTAATGAATGATAAACAATCCTTTTTCAAGCCTTTCAGCTTGCAGCCAGCCCTGGCTTGGACTGCGATATTAGGACTTATTTTTATTACAACTCTGTGTATTCTGGCGGGGTTAGGAAAGATTTTAAATCTACTTTTTCCGGCAGGTGCTTTAGGAGTTGGGGTATTTCTTTATTTTCGTTATCCAATCTTGTATATTGGCTTCACCTGGTGGTTATGGTTTCTAACTCCTTTTATCCGACGAATGGCTGATTATCGTAGTAGTTACACTGAACCCAGTCCAATTTTACTCGCACCCTTTCTCGTTACATTTGTTAGTTCTATTACTTTGTGGCGAAACCTACCAAAACTCTATCAGCAAGGAGGTTTTCCCTATATTTTATCCTTATTAGCAGTACTTTACGGATTTTTAGTGGGATTAATTAATCGCAGCCCCGTAAAAGTAGGAATTGCTTTATTGGACTGGGTTTGTCCTGTTTTATTTGGACTTCATATTTTTATAAACTGGAAAAATTATTTAAGTTATCGTAAAACCATTCAACGAATATTTTTATGGGGTGTTATCGTTATGGGAGCTTATGGAATTATGCAATTTCTAATTGCTCCTGAATGGGATATTTATTGGTTGATTAAATCAGAGTTTGCCAGCGGTGGAAAACCTGAACCCTTAGGGCTAAATGTCTGGAGTACAATGGCTTCCAATCAACCGTTTGGAACCGTCATGACGGCGGGTTTATTATTATTATTAGTTAATCCAAATAAGGGAAATGTAGCAGCCCCAGCCACAGGTTTAGGCTATCTTTCTTTTTTACTCGCTAGAAAACGGACAACGTGGGCTACTTGGTTATTCGGACTATTATTACTGACTGGATCTCTGAAAGCGAATATTAAAATTCGTATTATCATCACCATAATATTAACAGCAATCTGTGTCGTTCCTTTAATCACTTTAGAACCTTTTTCTGATTTTATTGGTGATCGTTTTACGACTATTACTGAAATTGAAGGAGACACTAGTGCTGAGGCAAGACAAGAAACTTACTCTGAACTTATTGATGATGCATTTAACAGTTACTTAGGAAAAGGTATAGGAGGACTGCCTCATGATAGTGGGATTTTATCTTCTCTATTAGACTTAGGTTGGTTTGGCACATTCTGTTATTTTAGCGGAGTTTTAATCCTAATGTTTAGTTTATTTCAAGGCTCTGAAACTCGCGCCGATCCGTTTGCGAGTGCTGCCTGCGCAATTGCGATTAGTACGTTAATTCAATTGCCTTTAGCCAGACCTCATGTGGAAGTACAAGGAATGATTCTATGGGGATTTATGAGTTTAGGAATTGCCGCGAAAAAGTATAATAAATTTAATCAAAAACTTCAAAGTTTATATTATTTAGAACCCGATCATTTAAACCATCACTAATCTGAATTATGAAACTAGCAGTTAATCAAATTAAAAATTGGATTTTTGTGACCGGAACAATTCGCAGTGGTACGACCTTTGTCGGCACAATATTAAGCTTACCTATCAGCGTAGACTATATTCATGAACCTTTTAATCCTCAATGTGGAATTCCTAACATGAATCGTTGGTATCCTTATATTCGTTCTAGTTTGGATACACCCGAAATGCAAGAATTTGATCGCTTAACTCAGTCTTTATTTCAGTATAATTTTAACCTCAGAACTAAAATACCGGATAAAGATAATATTCCTCGAAAACTGATAAAACAGATGTTTGGAAGTCGCGGCCCTTTCTACCTCAGAATGGCAAAACTGAACCCCTTTCATCAGGCAGCCATTATTAAAGATCCAATTGGTAATTTATTGACAGAATATTTATATTTAAACTTTCAAGTAAAACCAGTGATTATCATCAAACATCCTCTCTCGTTTATTGCGAGTTTAAAGCGGGTGAATTGGTGGCCGCATCTGGGGGAAATTAACGACCAGCCGGCTTTAATCGAAGATTATTTTGCAACCGAACAGGATTGGATTTATCAGAAAAGAGCAGATCCTATTCTAGCCGCCGCCGCTTACTGGCGAGGAATTCATAAAATTTTTCTGACTCAAAGTTCACGCTATCCGGACTGGCAATTAATTACTCATGAAGCATTAAGTCAATCTCCAATTCCAGTCTTTCAACAACTTTATCAACAGTTAAATTTACCTTGGTCAGAGCGAGTGGAACAATATATCATCAAACAAACTCAGGGAAATCGTTCTGCTGAAGCTAAAAAGGGAGTCGTTCAGGATTTTAAACGTAATAGCGCTGATATTTTCGACCTCAGAATCAATTCTTTTTCAAAAGAAGAACGACGAGCAATTTTTGAAATAGTTAAAGATATCGCGTTGCAATTTTATCCAATTAAAAGCTTTGCTTTGGAGGATTAATTTCTCTAGTTAAACGTTCACAAAAGCTTAGACCTTTCATCAGTTAATCAACTTATGATTCGCTTTACAGAAAACACTAACTCGGCTGGAATTGAATTTGTAGAAGGTATCAGTTTTGGTGCCTCATGGGGAGATTTTAATCAGGATACTCTACCTGATATCTGGGTCAGTAATCACTTTGAACCGATTAGTCTTTATCTCAATCAAGGAGATGGTACATTCATTAATATCGCACCCGATGTGTTTGAGGAGAACTTACAGCCGGCAACGGATACTCATGGTGCGGCTTGGGCTGACTTCGATAACGACGGAGACTCCGATATTATCCAGTATGTCGGGGCCGGGGAAGGTAAGGGAAGTGGCGCAAATTTGCTCTTTCTCAATGAAGGGACTGAGGAAGAAACAGACGGCTCGTTGAGGGATGTAGCGGTTGAGCTGGGGGTGGATTATCCTCTGTCGCGATCGCGCACGCCCAATTGGTTTGATATTGACCAGGATGGCAAGTTAGATGCGGTCATCTCTACCCCCTCCCGTCCGGATCGCCAAGCACCGCCGACGATTTTCCGTCAAACTGAAACCGGATTTGAAGATGTGGGTGAGGCAGTAGGATTTGATCTCTCCAGCAGTGATTTTACCATGATTACTGACCTCTATAATGACGATCGCCCGGAACTATTTTCTAGTCGGGGGGGTCGAGTCACGGTATTTGAAATCAGTGAAAACCCCTTAGAGGAGCCACTTCAGCGCGTAGATGACCCCATTTTTTCCGGGCTGCGGGCGGTCGAAGATATTGCCTTTGCCGATTTCAATAATGACCAGTTGGTTGATATTTACCTGACGCGGGCGGGTATGGGAGGCATCGGACTAACTCAGTTTGCTGACAATGGCGTGAAAGCCAGTCTAAACCCAGAAGCCGAGGAAGATGGCCTACAATTTAATACCAGCGGAGATATCAGCTTTACTTTTCGCTCTGGAGATATAGATGCACAGCAGAATGTTTACATCGGAGAAACCGGAATTAATCCAGAGAGTTTTGAGTTTACCCTATCTCCGGATAACCCAGATGTGGTGGGGATACTCCCTCATGATGTCCCTGGTGAGCAAGAGAGTGTTTACATTGGCTATGACCCTGAGCAACAACTGTGGCAGGTACTCTATTCTCAGCCCACCAGAGGAATGCTACGGGTTCAAATTGATGCTGAAGAATCGATTTCAAACCTGACAGCTTTGGGATTTAATCCGGAGCCGGAACCCCTGGATGATATTTTATTAATCAATACAGGCGATGGATTTGAGGATGCCAGTGACGCAGCAGGTCTGGATGAGATTTCTATTGCGGGTCGAAATGTAACCACTGGAGATTTTGACAATGATGGCGATACAGATGTTTATGTCGTGGCAACTCGGGCATCGGGTAATCTCGCCAATGTGTTGTTAGAAAATCAAGGAGATGCAACCTTTCTATCAGTGCCAGAAACTGGGGGAGCCAGTGGGACGGCTTTGGGAGTGGGTGACTCAGTGGCAACAGCCGATTACAATCTAGATGGCTTTTTAGATTTGTTTGTCACCAATGCCTTATTTCCCGGCGTATTAGCCAGCGACGGCCCCGATCAACTGTTCCAAAATCAAGGAAATGATAACGCCTGGCTTTTGATTGACTTACTGGGAACTGAATCTAACAGAGATGGTGTTGGGGCGCAAGTCTGGCTCACAAGCGACGGTGTCACCCAGCTACGAGAACAAAATAACGGCATTCATCGTCGTTCTCAAAATCATCAACGCTTGCATTTTGGCTTAGGAGAAAATCAAACCATCGATGAACTGCTGATTCAGTGGCCCAGCGGCATTGAGCAACGTTTAGAGAATATTGCAGCTAATCAAATTCTACAAGTCAGCGAACCCACAGGGGTATTTTCCCCCGGTCAACCACAGTCTGTTATAGGAAGCGACGCGGGAGTATTTCTGTGGAAAGATACCTTCGACGGCCCCTATTCTCTGCGAACTTCAAGCCAAGGGGATTTTACAGTTTATCAAACCAATTTAATTACCGCTAATGCCTTAACTAGCGTTAATTCAGTGGATTTAGAACCCAACGATGTTTGGACAGTCAATGAATTTGGAGTCTCTCTCACCTCTTATATTATCGACCAGCAAGATGGGTTTGACTTTCAACTGACTCCCGGTCAAACTGCGCTGTTATCTATCACTCAGGATGGGGTCGCATATCCGCAACAGTTAAGCGTCGGGGCAAAAGAAATAGGCTTGACTCCAGAGGGATGGATTCTCTCTTCCGATACATTGCCACAACGTCCTGACGTGACTCCAGGTCAAGATCTGGGCTTATTTGTCGGTCAAAGTTCCAATTCTGATGCGATTGAATTCCGTTTGAATGGAGATGGTGAATTTCACCCGGCCCAACTGACGGTATTGACGGCTGAGTCTGCCAACTATGAAACGATTGGTTTAGATGGGGGTGGCCCCGGAAAAGATGTACTCACATCCTTTGATAATGGGGTGGATATTACGGGAAATATCGGCACTCAACAGGATGGGTTGGATGTCACAATACCCGATCCAACGCTGATTGGTTTTAGCTATCGACAGGATAACCAAATTGCAACATCTGCGGTTAATCCAAATACAGCCAGTTTAGACACCCCAAATGCTTACTTCATTCCGTTACCCAGTCCCCTGGGAGAGCCGGACTATGGGTTGAATGATGCAGGACTATTTCTCTGGCAAGGAATTGGTAACACCTGGCATCTACGGGCAACCGGGGATGAAGATGGGAATCGTTATCGAGGGTCAATTGTTTCTAATCAAGCGCTGACTCAAGTTGAAGCAGTAGATTTAGAACCTAACGATACTTTGAATAATAATAACCCCACTCAAATTGATTTTGGATTAACTGTTTTGCAGGGATTCGAGGATGGGTTTGATTTTAAAGTTTCCAATGGTGCTTCTCTTATATTGAATTTAAATAACTCGCCAGATGATATTACGTCGCTAGTGCGAATTGGCGGCGAACAATGGCCGATCAGTCAAGATTCTGTAGACTTAAGCGTTTGGACTTAAGCAGAAAAATATTAGTAAACACTTTAATCATCAAAAATTATTATGGAAAACAAACAGGCAACATCTGAATCAATTCTTTGTGTAGGAAATGGCTGGTTTCCCACAATGCCAGGCGGCTTAAATCGCTATGTTTATGAACTGATTCATCACTTATATAAACAACACAATCAAGTAGAACTGTGCGGTGTAGGATTACCGTCTAGTGAGTCTAACTCTTCTATCAAACTTACCAATTTAGCGGAACCCAATCATTCCCTTCTACAACGATTTTGGCTAAGTCGTCAAAACTTCAAAAACAGACATTTCACTCAGCCAGATGCGATTAACTTGCATTTTGCATTATATGATTTACCACTTCTTTCTGACTTACCGAAAAATGTTCCCATTACCTTTACGTTTCATGGCCCTTGGGCGCTGGAAAGCGAACAAGAAGGAGCCAATAAACTGGGAATTATGGCTAAATATTGGATTGAAAAAAAGGTGTATGAAAAGTGCGATCGCTTTATTGTATTGAGTAAAGCCTTCGGGGAAATTTTACATCAAAACTATCACATTCCTTGGGATCAAATTAATATCATTCCAGGGGGAGTTGATACGATTCGGTTTCAACCGAATTTATCCTGCAAAGAAGCCCGAGAAAAACTGAATTTTCCTCAAGATCGTTTTATATTATTTACCCCACGTCGCTTAGTTCATCGCATGGGTATCAGTCAGTTATTGAATGCGATCGCCTTAATTAAGCCTAAAGTTCCTGAGGTTTGGTTAGCCATTGCGGGAAAAGGTGCATTGAGAGAAACTCTGGAAAAACAAGCGACAGAATTAGGATTAAATCATCATATTAAATTCCTCGGTTATTTACCGGATGAACAGCTCCCTATTGCCTATCAGGCGGCAGATTTAACTGTAGTTCCTAGTCAATCTTTAGAAGGATTTGGTTTAATTGTTTTAGAATCTTTAGCTTGTGGAACACCTGTTTTATGTACACCTGTTGGAGGAATGCCAGAAATTTTAACCCCTTTTTCTCCGGATTTAATTACAGATTCGATTACTGAAAAGGCAATCGCAACAAAGTTAGAATCTTTACTAACAACTGAACTCACACTTCCCTCTAGAAATGTCTGCCGTGACTATGCTGAGACTCACTTTAACTGGTTGAATATTGCTCAAAGAGTTAGAGAAGTACTACTAGAGTAATAATAATAAGCTGGGTACAAATTGAGGTTAAATAAGTTAGATTATGCAGATCATTCAAAAAGTTAAAAGAAAGTTACTGTTTAATCGAGATCGACTGAGTTATTTTCATAATTTATCAGAACAAACGTATCAGCGATCGCTACAACAACATCTGAATAATCTCCCGGCTATTTCTGATGAAGATAAAGCGATAGTTAATCAACTTCAACAACAGGGTATTGTGGTAACTTCTTTAGATCAACTTAACATCTCATCAACACCTCATCTTTTAGCTGATGCTACAGAAATTATTCCTCATTTAGCCAAAGTTTTACCGAATTATAAAAATCAATACCTCGTTAAAGCATCTTCGGAGTTATTATTGCAATATCCGAGTTTATTTCAATGGGGAGCAGAATTAAAACTCTTAAATTTAGTCGAAAACTATTTAAAGCTTCCAGTGGCTTATCATGGTGTTTATGTGCGTCGAGATTTAGCGAATCATGTAAAAAAAAAGACTAGATTATGGCATCTTGATAAAGAAGATCGTAAAATGTTAAAAGTGATTATTTATCTCAGTGATGTTAGTGAAAAAATAGGGCCGTTTCAATATATTTCTAAAGATTTAACTCCCTGGATATTTCATAACCTGAGATACAATTATAGCAATATTACAGAGGAAGCAATGAAAGCAATTATTTCTTGTTCTCATTGGAAATCCTGTCTGGGAAAATCTGGAACAGTTATTATCATTGATCCTGCAAATATTTTTCATCGGGGTAAAATTCCTATAATATCAGATAGATTTTCACTATTTTTTGATTATACTTCTAGACTACCTCGCTATCCTTATTATTGTAAATCTTGCTGTGATATAAATGAACTGATTCAACTGAGTCAAGGTCTCAATAAGACGATAAAAAACTATATTTTTTGGAATTGGAAGTTAAAACAGCAATACACTCAAAAGACTAAAGTTGTTTCAATGAATCATTAATAACAATGAAAATATTATTCTTAGATCAAAGTGGAAAATTAGGAGGCGCTGAATTATCTTTATTGGATTTAGCCAAATTTTATCAAAAAAATGCATTAGTGGGTTTATTTGCAGATGGTGTATTCAGACAGAAATTAGAACAGCATAATATTTCGGTTGAAGTTTTAACTCAACAATCAATTAAGGTTAACAAAGATAGTAATCTAACTCAAGGATTATATAGTATTTTTTCCCTATTCCCGCTACTCATAAAAACGGCTAAAATTGCTCAAGATTATGATTTAATTTATGCAAATACTCAAAAAGCTTTAGTCATTGGCGCTATTGCCAGTGTTTTGAGTCGTCGTCCGTTTGTTTATCATCTCCGGGATATCATTTCAGCCGATCATTTTAGTAAAATTAATCGCCGAATTATTATTAATTTAGCGAATCAATTTGCCACCCTTGTAATTGCGAATTCTCAAGCCACTCAACAGTCGTTTATTGCAGCAGGAGGACGAGCTGAATTAACGAAGGTTGTTTATAATGGTTTTGATGTAAAATCTTATCAATTTAATGATTTAACCCGTAATGAAATTCGTCAGCAATTGAATTTAGAACAACAGTTTGTTGTCGGTCATTTTAGTCGTCTTTCTCCTTGGAAGGGACAACATATTTTACTCGAAGCTTTGGCAAAATGTCCGGATAATATTTCTGCTATTTTTGTGGGGGATGCTTTATTCGGCGAGCAAGAATATGTCGAACAGCTTCATCAACAAGTAACAGAATTAGGATTAGAAAAACGAGTGCAATTTTTAGGGTTTCAATCTGATATTGTCTCCTTTATGAATGCTTGTGATTTGGTTGTTCATACGTCTACCGCACCCGAACCTTTTGGGCGAGTTATTATTGAAGCAATGCTCTGTCAACGTCCTGTGATTGCTGCTGCTGCTGGGGGAGTGATAGAATTAGTTAAACCGGAAGAAACAGGTTGGTTAGTAGAGCCGGGAAATGTTCAACAACTTGCAGATACAATCATTAAATGTTGGCAAAATCCTCAGTTAGTGACTCAAGTCGCACAAGCAGCAAATCAAGAGGCCAGCGAAAGATTCCAACTGAGTCAAATACAGCAACAAATCGATCAATTATTGCATCAAATTCTAGCTTAAATAGAGACAATGATATCATGTCATATCTATTGAATAAATCTTAGAATGGTGGGTGATTATCAATCTTAAATTCAGAGTTAATCAGAGTTCATTTTTAACCTCACCCACCCTACCAATTACTAATTATTTAGTTGAGAATCTGACTCCGGAGTGACTTGAACTTGCTTTTGTTCAATTAAACGAATACTTTCCCGCACATCAGCTTCTGTTTCTTCGTCGCCTGTTGCCTGCAATAATGCTAACGCTTGCTGATAGTTTTCTAAGGCTTGATCGTAGTTTTCTAATGTTTCATGAACTTTACCCATTTGAATTAATGTTTTACCCAATAGTGCTTGATCTTCAATCTCTTGATAAATAACAACTGCCTGTTGATAATTTTCTAATGCTTCTGAATATTGCGCCTGAGATACATAAATACTACCTAACTGGGTTAAAGCAGCACTGAGTTGTTCTTTTTCAGCAGAAGATTGAGCCAGTGTCATTGCTTTTTGATACACTTCCAAGGCTTCTTGGGGTTGTTCTAAACTCTCATAAATCGTTCCCATTAAATTATAAACCCGAGCCGCACTCGCTTGAGCTTCGATCTGTTCCATCATCTGTGCAGCTTGCTGAAAATGAACTAACGCCTGGAAATCATCTTCGAGTTTACGATAGATAAATCCCATATTACTCAGTAGCCGACCGACTCCGGCAATATCCCCAATTTGACGACGAAATGCTAAAGCTTGCTGATAAATTTCCAGGGCTTTATCCGTTTGTCCGATGGTAAAATAGAGCGCACCTAAGTTATTTAATGTTCGACTTTGATCTCGTAAATCTCCGACTTGCTGACGGTAGGTTCGGGCTTGTTGATAATAGTCTAAAGCCTGTTCTGTATTGCCTAAATTGGTATAAATTGAAGCTAAATGATGTAAGGATTCTCCAATACTGGCTGGATCATTAACAGCTTGAGCAATCTCTAAGGCTTCTTGATGTAATTTTAAAGCTTCATCTAATTGACGATCTTTGCGATAACCAAACCCGATTAAATTTAAGCTCCGACTGGTTCCTATTTGAACGGTTTGTTCTTCTTCCGGCGAACTAGGTTTAAATTGACGATAAATTCCTAACGCTTGTTGTAAGGTTTTTAAGCCCTCTGAATTCTCCCCTAAATTCAGATAAACTTCACCTAAATAATTTAAAGTTTCTGCGGTCGCTATTTTGTCTTTACTTTGTTTTTGAGTTTCTAATACCTGTTGAAATATTAATAATGCTTCTTTAAACCGACCTTGCCGAAATTGAGCCACTCCGGTTTCAAAATCTGCATCCTCTTCAGCAGTGGTTTCTGAGGGATTAGATTCAGAATTCGACTCTGTATCGTTCTCCTCTAACTCCATCATCGTTGGTTTTTCTTCTACCGTATCAGAGGGAGTCGCTTCAGAATTTGACTCAGAATTTGACTCAGAATTTGACTCAGAATTTGACTCAGTGGTATTCTCCTCAACTTCAGTTTCTGAGGGCATTTCTTCCACCGTTTCGGGTGTGGTTGATTCTGAGTTAGAATCTAGTTCTGTCTCCGCTTGGGTTTGTGCCAGAACCGTTTCAGAGATTAATAGATTGCTAACAGAAAATGAGATCGGCAACACTAAACTCAAACTCAGAGAAATTGGCAGTGCGCCTAATCCGGATAGCAACCCCTTAACGATCGGGCTCTTGGAGTGATCTCGGCAGAATAAATGCTGGTTTAACATATCACAAAAGCTTTTCAAAAAAGAGCAACGATTTAAACCTAAAGTTATAGCAAAAAAATCTTTATCATAGATGAGAGATCCTAAAATTTCTAATTAATTCTGATTTGACAATGCTGACCCTGACCGTAGAGACTATTTTAAATCGAGCCATTGCCGGTGATGACCTGAGTCCCACTGAAGGGGAAACTCTTCTGCTACAAAGCGATCCAGCCATTTTGTCCCAAATTCAACAAGTCAGTGATACCCTGCGGCTTCGACAAGCGGGGGAGACGGTGACCTATGTGATTAATCGCAATATTAATTTTACGAATATTTGTGAACAGCATTGTAGTTTTTGTGCGTTTCGGCGCGATGCTGAGGAGGAGGGAGCCTTTTGGTTAACCACGACTCAAATTTTAGAAAAAGCGACAGTTGCCGTCCAACGGGGCGCAACAGAGATTTGTATGCAGGGGGGACTGCACCCAGGGGCAAAAATTAACGGAAAGAGTTTACCCTATTATCTAAAGTTAGTTGAAACCCTCAAACAAACGTTTCCTCAGCTACATCTCCATGCCTTCTCACCGCAAGAAATTCAATTTATTGCCCGCGAAGATGGTTTGAGTTATGAAGCCGTTATCGCCCAATTACAAGAGGCTGGTGTCGGTTCGATGCCGGGGACTGCGGCAGAAATTTTAGACGACTCGGTACGGCGGATTATCTGTCCGGAGAAAATTAATAGCGCCACTTGGCTCGAAATCGTTGAAACCGCCCACCGTCTAGGACTTCCCACCACCAGCACCATGCTTTGTGGTCACATCGAAACGCCGCAACAGCAAATTGCTCACCTGGAACAATTGCGATCGCTGCAACAGAAAGCCATTCAACAAGATTATCCGGCCAGAATCACAGAGTTTATCGCTTTACCGTTTGTCGGTCAACAGGCCCCCGCCCCCATGCAGCGCAGAGTTGGGCGAGATCAACCGATCTTAGCCGATAGTTTATTATTGACAGCAGTGGCTCGAATCTACTTAGGAAATTGGATCGTCAACCATCAACCCAGTTGGGTGAAGTTAGGCTTAGAAGGGGCTGTTACCGCCTTGAAATGGGGCTGTAACGACATTGGCGGCACATTAATGGAGGAGCATATTACCACCATGGCGGGGGCGCAAGGGGGAACGTGTATGGAACCAGAGACTTTAAAAACAGCGATTGATACGATTCAAAGACCATCTCAGCAACGGGATACACTTTATCATCCGATTAAAAATTAATCCATCATGATCGCCCCCGTTTCATTCTAGGGAAAACTCAAAGTAAATTCTATTGATTCCCTAGCCTTTTATCTGATCGATAGTAATCCTTTTTAGAATGACAAAATAATAGTAATGGATCAACAAGAACTCTATCATCAAGGTTTAGAAAAGAAGCGTCAACGAGATTACCCAGGCGCAATTGAAATCTTTACCCAGGCAATTGCCCTAAATCCGCTCATGGCAGACAATTACTGTCAACGGGGTTTAGCCTATTTTGATCTGGGACAAATTCATGATGCGATTTCCGATTATTCCCAAGCATTACAACTCAATCCAGACAGTAAATTGGCTTATTCTAGTCGGGCGTTAGCGCGTTTAGCCCTGAAGAATTTACCGGGTGCGCTAGAAGATATTAATCATGGGATTCAACTCAATGATCGAGATGCAGCCGCTTATCAACTCCGGGGAATTGTTTATCGTAAAATGGGAGCCGTAGAGTTAGCCATTACTAACTTTAAACAAGCTGCAAAACTCTATTTAGAACAACAAGATAAAGCGGGTTGTCGTCGTTGTTTAGAACTCATTAAACCCTTGCAACCTCAACAAAAAATAGTTGCTGTCGCCTCCGATCCCCCTCAACCGATGGCAATGATTTCAGAAGCGGATTTTTATCAACAATTAATTGAAAAAGCAGAACGAGGAGATTGTGCCGCTGCCCTCAAAGAGGTAGAGTGGATACTTCAAACCGATCCTCAAGATGGAAATGCCTATTGTTGTCGAGGAATTATTCGTTGTAAATTAGAAGATTATCGCAACGCTATGGCCGATCTCAATCAGGCTTTAAAGTTCAATCCGGATAATATTTTAGCCTATCGAAATCGAGGGAAAGTGCGTAGTCAACTGGGAGATCATCTCGGTGCAATTGCTGATTTTAATCATGCCTTAATATCTCAACCGGAAGATAGAATGCTCTATATTGCACGGGGAAATGCTTACCGTTTTGCCGGGAATTATGTAGATGCCATTCAAGATTATACCAAAGCGCTACAGCTAGATGGTAAGGATGGAAATGCTTATTATTATCGAGGCATGGCTTATGCTTGTCTCGAAGAAATAGAACAGGCAATTACAGATTATCAGCAGGCAGTCAGTCAGTTCTGCGAACAGGAAAACTGGCAAAAATATCATCAAGTTTTAGACAGTTTGAAACGATTACAAAAAGGCAGTTATCAATCCAATTCTCAAGCCGTTTCGGGTAGCTTACGACAGCGATTATTAAGATTAGTCGGCGGACATTGGGAAATTGCACAGCGATTAATCGATCAAGCTAAATATAATTATCCAGGTATGGTGGAAGAATGGTATATCGAGAAAGTGATTTATGATATTGAACGAGAACAATAACCTGATTTAATGATTCATAATTAATTAGATAAAACCTTAATAATTTCAAAGATATTGACGGCTAAAATGACTCATTCTATGAGTTTAGTAATCCCTATAATCTTTTAGAATAAACTTAAGCATGATGACGAGTCTACTGTCTCCATTTAAGCATTTGATCGATCGGACTTCTCGTCAAGTTTCATTGCGATCGCTAGTCACGATTCCATTTATTATACAAGTTGTCGGTGTAGTCGGATTAACGGGGTATTTGGCTTGGCGAAATGGACAGCAAACCGTGAGTCGTTTAGTCACACAACTCCAAGATGAAATTATCGATCAAACCGAACAAGAACTGAATGAGTTTTTAAAAACCCCAAAACTTGTGACTCAACTGAATGAAGTTGCGGTACAATCCAATGATTTAAACCTACAAGATTTTACAGAAATACAACGTCGATTATATAAACAAATTCAAATTTTTGATGAGCTAAGCTATATCCAATTTGCTACAGAAAACGGTGATTTTATAGGTTTAGGAAAACACGAAGATCAATCTCTTTTCTTGGCTGTAAAAAATGATGAAACTGAGGATAAAATTTTAAGTTATCAACTGAATGAACAAGGAAATATCACTCAACAACTCGATTTAACAGTCGATACTTACGATCCACGACAAAGATCTTGGTATCAAACCGCTTTAGAATTTAATCAACCTCGCTGGATTGATATTTATACATGGCTAAATCAAGCGGTAATGAGTTTAACATTGGTTGAACGGCTACAAAACCAAAAAGGAGAAACCATTGGCGTAACGGGTGCAGATGTTAGCTTTGCTCAATTTAATCAATTTCTGCAAAATCAAAAAGTTGGAAAAACCGGCAAAATCTTTGTAATTGAACCTTCAGGATTGCTAATTGCTTCCTCGACTAATGAATCTGTTTTTAACATTATTAATAATCAAGCCATTCGTAAATCAGCTTTTGAAAGTGAAAGTGTGTTAATTCAATCCGCCGCACAATTTTTAAACAATCAATTTGGAGAATTGAGTAATATCAAAGCCGTTCATCGCTTCAAATTTAACTATGAAGGAAGCACAAAGTTTTTGCAAGTTGTCCCCTTTAAAGATGATTACGGATTAGATTGGTTGATTGTGATTATTGTTCCCGAAGCAGATTTTATGGGAGAAATTAATCAAAATACTCGCCATACAATATTACTCTGCTTAGTTGCTGTGGGATTAACCATTTTACTGGGTATTCTTACCAGTCGTTGGATTACAAAACCCGTGACAAAACTGACTAATGCAGCATTAGCTTTATCTCAAGAAAATTGGAATCAAACGGTAGAAGTGAATCAAACTCGTGAATTGAGAACATTGGCGAATAGCTTCAATCATATGAGTCAACAGTTGCAAACATCCTATCAACAATTAGAAGAATATTCTAAAGGTTTAGAAGAAAAAGTAGCAGAGAGAACTCATGATTTAGAAGAAAAAATAGAGATTATAGAAGCAGCAAAATCAGCCTTACAAGAATCAGAAGAAAAGTTTTCAATTGCTTTTCGTAGTGCGCCAAATCCTATGATGATTACCCGTTTAAAAGATGGAACTTATTTTGATGTGAATGATAGTTTTTGTAATATTACGGGTTACTGTCATCAAGAGGTAATCAATCGTCGTTCCCTAGATATTAATCTATGGTTAAGTCAAGAAGAGTATGATAAATTCTATCAAATCTTTAATTATCAGGGAAAAATTAGGAACTACGAAATTAATTTTAGAACCCATTCTGGCAAGATTAGAACAGCATTAATTTCCGCCGATAAAATTAGTATTAATGGGGAAGATCTCTTATTAGCCAGTAGTCAAGATATTACAGAACGAAAATTAGCTGAAGCTGCACTTCAACAGTCAAAAGAAATGTTGAAACAGCAGAATGCAGAATTAGAAAAAGCCAGACTCACGGCGGATGCAGCCAACCGCGCCAAAAGTACATTTTTAGCGAATATGAGTCATGAATTGAGAACCCCACTGAATGCGATTTTAGGATTTAGTCAACTGATGAGTCAAAATCCTGAGTTTGCTAATGCATCCAAAGATTTAGAAATTATTAACCGCAGCGGTGAACATTTACTCAGTTTAATTAACGATGTTTTGGATTTATCAAAAATCGAAGCAGGTAAAGTCACATTACAAGAACATTCCTTTGATTTACACGCTTTACTTGAAACCTTAGTTGAAATGCTAAAGTTGCGCGCTGCTTCTAAAGCAATACAACTGATTTATCAACCTACTTCTTCCCTGCCTCAATATATTAAATCGGATGAAAAAAAGCTGAGACAAGTCTTAATTAATTTATTAGGAAATGCGATTAAATTCACGGAATCTGGACAAGTGACATTACGCGCTAGTCTTAATCTATCCTCTCCTCAACCTAACGCAGAAGCGACTCATCAACAAACCATTCATTTTGAAATAGAAGATACCGGCCCTGGTATTTCTAGTCAAGATATCTCGTTAATTTTTGATGCATTTATCCAAACAGAAGCCGGACAAAAATCACAACAAGGCACAGGCTTAGGCTTACCCATTAGTCAGAAATTTGTACAGATGATGGGAGGGGAGATTTTAGTTTATAGTGAGGTTGGAAAAGGCAGTATTTTCAAGTTTGATATTCAAGCTGAATGCGTCTCGGCAAAAGACATTAATACAACAAAACAACCTCGCCGCGTCATGGGTTTAGTGGCGGGTCAACCTGAATTCAAAATTTTAGTCGTTGATGAAGTTCCAGTCAATCGTCTTTTGGTGAGAAAATTATTAGAACCTGTTGGTTTTAAAATCTTTGAAGCAGAAAATGGTGCCGTTGCAATTGAAGCCTGGAAGGATTATTCTCCTCACCTAATTTTAATGGATCTTCGTATGCCTGTCATGGACGGATATGAAGCAACAAAACAGATTAGAAGTATGGATAATAGCAGTCAAACCGTAATTATTGCTTTAACAGCCAGCGCCATTCAAGAAGAAGAACAACATATCTTATCCGTCGGTTGTAATGATATCCTCAGAAAGCCATTTAAAGCTGAAAACTTACTAGATAACATGGCAAAACATTTAGGGATTCGCTATATTTACGATACAGATCAACCGGAACCAGTTTTTGCGATTAATTCCCCTGTTTCTTTGCAACCCGAGGCATTAGAGGTGATGCCTCAAACCTGGTTAAAACAACTTTCTCAAGCCGCTTTAATTGGTGATGATGTTTGGGTGAATCAATTAATTACTGAAATTCCAGACTCAAATTCTAGTCTTATCCAAACCTTAACGGCTTTAGTGGATGAGTTTCGTTTAGATATTATTAGTGATGTCACAGAATCTGTAATTGAGGATCAATAAATATGAATCAAGCTGATATTTTAATTATTGACGATCTCCCCAATAACTTACGTTTACTAGCTAATGTATTAGAAGATGAAGGCTATAAAGTTCGTAAACTTACCAATGGCAAGCGAGGCATTCAAGCCGCAGAAGCCACACCTCCTGATTTAATTTTGCTTGATATTATGATGCCAGAAATGAATGGCTATGAAGTGGCAAAATATTTAAAAAAATCCGATCAGTTACAACACATTCCGATTATATTTTTAAGTGCTTTAAATGAAACAATCGATAAAGTGATGGCATTTAATCTAGGCGGTGCGGATTATATTACAAAACCCTTTCAGGCAGAAGAAGTCTTAGCCAGAGTCCGAAATCAACTCACAATTACTCAGCAAAAAAAACAACTCGAACAACAAAACTTACAGTTACAAAAAGAAATTGAAGAACGCAAAAAAGTAGAAGCTGCCTTACGAGTTTATATTCATGCGGTTTCTCATGATTTACGCAATCCAGTGGCGGGAATGGTGATGGTTTTAAATAGTATATTGGAAGAAAACTCAACGTTACAATCGGGTGAAATTCCTATCTCTAAATTGACGATAGAACGAATGGAAAATAGCTGCGATCGCCAACTCAAATTAATTAATTCTCTCGTAGAAACGAGTGATAATAGTCTGACAACCCTACAATTAAATTGTGAATCTATTAATTTAAACCAATTTATACAAAAAATTAGTCTAGAGTGGCAGCCTATTTTAGATAAAAATAAAGTCAATCTGACTCAGCAAATGGCTTTAGAGTTACCCAATATTGCAGCAGATACAAATCAACTCTGGCGGGTTTATGATAACCTAATTTCTAACGCGATTAAATATAATCCCCCCGGTATCACATTAACTTTATCCGCAGAAATGGTTCATTCAAACAGTCAGCCGCCGCAGTGGATTAAATGTCAGGTGGCTGATAATGGAGTTGGCATCGATCCTACAGAAGCAACTCGGTTGTTTGAACTGTATCAACGGGGTGAAAAAGTGGGTAAAATTAAAGGCTTGGGTTTAGGCTTATATTTGTGTCGCCAAATCATTCTAGCCCATGGAGGTGAGATAGGTGTGCAAACTCAGTTAAATCAAGGGGCTTGTTTCTGGTTTACCTTACCCATTTCTACAGCAAAATGAGGGAAAAATTATTGTCAGAATTCAACCTAGCTTTGAAGAGTATTATCTCAGTACTCTCTTGTTTCACAGTTAAATTCTAAATCTTTTTCTAATCAAAATTAAGGGAAAGGCAAGATCTGAAAGACTATACCATTTTTCCATCCTGCCTTCTGTTTTCCCTTAAGATGAAGCGATTAATTAACTAGAGTGTTTCTTCTGGTAAGTAAAGCTTATAGAGGCGATATAGACAGAATACGACAAGAATTTGAATACTCCAATGAACGTATGCAAAACTCCAAATAAAACAAGCGATACCTGTTAATCCAGCTAAAACAACGGGAATATCCTCCGAAGTCCGAATGGAAATCCAAATCGAACACAGCGCAAAAGCAAGTAGAATCAAATAAACTGAAGACATGGGCGTGACCTCTCGTGGGGGGTACGTCAGTCATCAACTTTAATAAAGAAGATGATTACTTATAAGAGTAAAGCTTAAACTTCAAGATTGGGTTAAAAATCCGTAAATTGTTACAAAATTTGATAAAACAAACCACAACTGTACACCCATCTTTACATCAGTCTGACTTTTAAAGCCAATAAAGTGATTTAATATTTTCTTCAACTACAAGCGAACTATATGGGGATCAAGCGATTCGGCTTTAGAACTTTGTTTCAACCCAACATTAAGTTTTGTTATCTGTTTAATCATTCATTCTTTTTATAGAACTTAATCAATTTGGTATTTATCGCACATTGTATAACAAACAGCTTAACAGCCGAGTCTTTTGAAAATGCAGAAAATCTATCTTTAGGACGATTGATTTTAGAAAAGTTCTAATTATTTTTAGATAGAGTTTTCCCCGTATCAAATGAGTTCACCGACTGAATTATTCACTCCATTAAATATTCAAGCAGGTCACTCAAATGAATCTAATTGGGAACAACTTACCAAAATTTATCATAACACTTTTAACTACAATTATACTATGGACTAGGGCTGAAACGATAATTAATGCAGCAACCCTGAGGGGCAGTTTTGAAATCAGTCAGTTTGGGAATATAAATCCTAGCAATAATAACCTTGTACTGGGAAACTTTACGGGAGAGGATATCAATAATAATGGGATATTATCTCAGGCTGAATTAAGTCAATTTGCAGCGGATATTAATATAGATGACTTCAGCGTCATTGATGGTTTATCATTCGATAATATTCTCAACTTTGAATTATAACTTGATTCTCTGCGCTTCAGCTTTTTATTTGAAAAATAGCAAACTTTCGGAAGCGATCTTCCTAATTCACCATGAATGTGCAACAAATGCAGGTAATTCTTGTATAATAGAAAAAATCGTTTTAAGCGAAGACTTAGCTTACTTTTTTGAGTTGGAATATTCAAATCGTGCTGATTTAAGATTTTTAACCCAAATTGAAGCAGGTATTCGCACCGCAGCCGGAAGTAACCCTCCCCTTGTCACAGTCAGCCTCACCTCTATCCCTCCTCAAGCCATTCCTGAACCCAGCGTGGTATTAGGAATATTAACCGTCTTAGGACTGGGAATTCAATTCAAGAAAGCCTTCTAAGTTCATATCATTTTCATCTACCAAGACAACTAATATGAAGATAACTTGGAAGTTTTTAACAAAGGTTTCTGTAACTGCTTTGAGTACAGTCACTTCATTAACCATGGGTTCAACTGCAATTCAAGCAGCAACTATTACAGGTAATTTTGAGATTAGTGATTTATGGTATATTGGAACGATTCGCGAAAGTGAATTAGTAGATGATATTATTGTTGGTAGTTTCGCTGGAGAAGACTTAGATGAAAACGGAATATTATCAGAATCTGAATTAACTGATTTTTCCGCAGATATTATCGGAGAGGGTGTAACGAGTTCAATTAAACAGCTAGAAATTGATAATATATTTGGCTTTGAATTAGATCTTGAAACCCTTGATTTTGATTTATTCGTTAGAAAACAGATACAGTCAGAAGATCAATCACCTGCTATCACTTTATGTGCAGATTTGGATGATGATCCTTGTCTGATAGAGAGAATTGCAATTCTTCCGGACAGAGAATTAGCTTACTTCTTTGACTTTGAATATTTTGCGATCAATGGCGATCGCCTTGCAACATTCACTGAAGCGAGTATATTATCTGTTAGAGACTTTAGTCCGTCTACCTTTTCAGTCAGCCTTACATCTCAACCCCCTGCAACTGTTCCCGAACCGAGTGTAATCTTAGGGATGTTAGCCGTTTTAGGACTCGGAACTCAACTGAAGAAAAATAAGTAAACCTATCTTCAAAAAACCAAAACAGGGGCAACCTCAAACTTGTAAAAGATCGCAGTTACCCCTGTTAAAAATTAAATCGTTATACGACCTGTTCAACTTCTGCAATTTCAGGAATTCTTTCCCGTAAACGACGTTCAATTCCCATTTTTAAAGTCATGGTTGAACTCGGGCAAGAACCACAAGCCCCTTGCAAACGTAGACGAACAATCGGGCCGTCAAGTTCAGCCACCTCAACATTTCCCCCATCCGCCATTAGGTAAGGACGGAGTTCATCGAGAACTGTTTCCACATTCTCCGGAGTTAAATCAAGTGTTGTTGTCATAATTTCACCTTTAGTGTATTTTCAAACTCATTCAAACGCCCTTTTATCCTAGCGTTAATTACTCAGGATTGAGAGAGATTACAGCAATTCAATATTGGAAAAAGTATATTCAGTCGTAATCACTTTATCCTCTTTCTTCTCTTGAACAACCTGGTGAGTCATGATGTAATAATCACCCACTTTCTCAAACGTATCCTGAAATTCCAATACCCGCATCACTTCATCTGTGGTAGGATTACGGAAAACCGCATCATACTCATTGGCAACATAACCTTCCCCAGTGTCGAGACTTTTGTGGGTATTAATCACAAACGCCATCCGTCCCATCACCCGACTGACGAGACAAATTTCCTCGCCTCTGATTTTATAATTTGATCCCATCGCGTCCCCTTCGACCAGGATTTCAGTGGCCCCGGTGTCATCGGTTTCGCCAAAACTAAAGCTGTTTTTGCCGTGGGACTGTTCAAAAGATCCCCGCTTACGGTGGGTAATAATATCCCGTAACTGGGTATAAACGTCCTGTTGAACTTCTTCGTTATCGATACCTGTCACCTCGGGACTCAAATCGGGATTAATCCGAACTTTACCCGTATAAACTTCATCCCCTTGTTTGACTTCCACATCGGCAGTAAAGCCGGGGAAATTACTATCCCAAGTATAACGGTGTTCGTAGGCTTTACGAAACACTTCACGAGCAGTTAAAGTAGCTGTCATAGAACAATTTTACAATTTATAGTTAATTTCGATCTATTATAATAAACCTTATTCTCAAGAATTAGAGAAGAAACCCGAATCGATGGGGTAGAAATCCGACCTTTAAAATTTGATTCAAGTATCACTGATCAATCCTTAAAAAAAAATTATATTTTTGCCCCAAAATTAACGCAGTATTCCCATCAAAATTTATTTAATTTTCTAATTATTAATGATGTCCACAAAGCCTATTTATCTTGATTGCCATGCCACTACCCCAGTCGATCAACGGGTATTAACCGCAATGTTGCCCTATTTTACCGAACATTTTGGTAATCCGGCGAGTGTGAATCATTTATATGGATGGGAAGCAGAAGCTGCGGTTAAAAAAGCCAGAGAAACTTTAGCCACAGCCATTAATGCCAGTCCCGAAGAAATCATTTTTACCAGTGGGGCAACCGAAGCCAATAACCTCGCGATAAAAGGCGTAGCAGAAGCCTATTTTAATAAAGGTCGTCATATTATTACGGTTGAAACAGAACATAACGCCGTTTTAGATCCTTGTCAATATTTAGAACAACTTGGATTTGAAGTGACGTTTATTCCCGTCAAAACCGATGGTTTAGTTGATTTAAATCAATTAGAAAAAGCGATTCGTTCCAATACTATTTTAGTGTCAATGATGGCAGCAAATAACGAAATAGGAGTCTTACAACCTCTCGAAAAAATAGGTAATATCTGTCGCGATAATAATATTTTATTTCATACTGATGCAGCCCAAGCGATTGGTAAAATTCCCTTAGATGTTAATAGTATGAAGATTGATTTAATGTCAATCACAGCCCATAAAATATACGGGCCAAAAGGGATTGGTGCATTATACATTCGTCGTCGAAATCCCAGAGTTAAATTAGCCTCTCAAATTCAAGGGGGAGGACATGAACGGGGTTTTCGTTCCGGTACATTATACACCCCTCAAATAGTCGGATTTGCAGAAGCTGTAAACTTAGGATTATCAGAGATAAAATCAGAAACTGAACGGTTAACAAACCTGCGACAAACTCTATGGGAAAAACTACAAACTCTCGATGATATTTACCTCAATGGTCATCCGACTCAACGATTAGCTGGAAACCTGAATATTAGCGTAGCCGGAGTTGATGGTCAAGCTTTATTACTGGGTTTACAACCGATGATGGCAGTCTCTTCTGGTTCAGCTTGTACCTCTACTAAAATCGAACCGTCTCATGTGTTAAAAGCCATTAAACGTTCCGATAGTTTAGCCTATGCTTCTGTACGTTTTGGTATGGGTCGCTTCAATACTTTAGAAGAAATTGATCGAGTTGCAGACCATACAATTAATACGATTCAATCTTTAAGGAAAGTGAAAAGTAGTTGTTAGTTATTAGTTGTTAGTTATTAGTTATTAGAGGGAACGGGGAACAGGATAATTATCTTTCCTGTCTCCTGACTCGGTGACTCCTGACTCGGTGACTCCTGACTCCTGTCTCCCGTATTCCGTGTCTTTGTGGTTCAATTAATCTCCTAAAATCACATCAACTCATCCTCATCAAACAACTCCGTCAACTCTTCCCAACCCTTACCTTTACGAATTAAACTCGGTTCATTCTTTGTTAAATCGAGAATCGTTGAAACCTGATAACCTGGATCAGAAGTATCATCAATAATGATATCCACAAAACTATCTAAAGAATCAAATAACTCTGCTTTTCCAAACGAACCATCAATCTCACGACTCACTGGAGAAAGTCCTTCTTCATCGCTGGTAATATGGGCAGAAGTCGAAATAATCGGATTCCCTAACATCTCAATCATCGACAAACAAACCTTGTTATTCGGCACTCGAATACCCGTTGTTTTCCGCTTCGGCGACATCACCAACCGAGGCACTAACTTAGTTGCGGGTAACACAAACGTAAAACTTCCCGGAATTAACCGTTTAATAATCCGATATGCCCCATCATTGACAATGGCATAATTGGCAATATTAGATAACGACGAACATAAAAACGTTAAAGGTTTATCATTGGAGAGTTGTTTAATTTGTCGTACCCGTTCCACCGCAGATTTAACCGTCAAATCGCAACCAATCGCATACACTGTATCTGTCGGATATAATACCACTGCCCCACTTTGCAGATCTTGAACCACTTGACCAATGGTTCGTTCTTGGGGATTTTGGGGATGTACTTCGTAATAGGTTGCCATAACTTTAAATTCAACGGTGAAACAGCAAAAAATCATCTATGACTCAAGTTGCCTATCTTCAATGTCCAACCGGAATAGCCGGGGATATGTGCCTCGGGGCGTTAGTAGACGCAGGGGTTCCCTTAGATGACTTGCGCCAAAAATTGGCATTATTGGGGATATCAGAGGAATACCAACTCCGCGCCGAAACAGTTCACCGCAATGGTCAGGCTGCAACCAAAGTATTTGTAGACTTGTTGCCGTCCTCCAAATCTCACCCCTCCCATCATACGCCCCATCGTCACCTCCCCGATATCGAACAGATGATATTGCAGGCAAAATTCTCTCCTAGGATAGAAACCTGGAGTTTAGCGGTATTTCGTCAACTGGCAGAGGCAGAAGCAGCAGTTCATGGTATTGCCCCGGAGAAAGTCCATTTTCACGAAGTCGGGGCAACCGATGCCATTGTCGATATCATCGGAACCTGTATTGGGTTAGATTATCTCAATATTGAACAACTGTATTGTTCGGCTTTACCCACTGGCGGTGGGACTATTCGGGCAGCCCATGGCCAACTCCCGGTTCCGGCCCCCGCTACGTTAAAGTTAATGGAAATAGGACAAGTCCCCATTTATAGTAACGGCATTGACAAAGAACTCGTAACTCCCACCGGGGCTGCATTGGCTGTGACTTTAGCCGCCGGGTTTGGTTCTCCTCCAGCGATGAAATTACAAAAAGTGGGTTTAGGGGCAGGTTCTCGAGATTTACCCATTCCGAATATTTTACGATTATGGTTAGGGGAAACTTCCTCTCAACATCATCATTCTCGTCACTCTCATCATTCTCATCAACCCCAACAGAAAGAACATCACGAAACCTTTCCGCAAGAAACTATCGCCGTATTAGAAACCCAAATTGATGATCTCAGCCCCCAGGCGATCGCTTATACTTTGGATGAATTATTTAAAGCGGGGGCAGTGGATGTCTTTACCCAAGCCATCACCATGAAAAAGTCGCGTCAGGGGGTATTACTCACCGTTATTTGTCCTCCTGAAGCCGTTAATGCCTGTGAAACTGTTCTCTTTGAAGAAACCACCACTTTAGGTATTCGTCGTTGTTTACAACACCGTAGCGCATTAGAGCGAGACATCCAAACGGTTAGAACAGTTTATGGTAAAGTTCGAGTTAAAGTCGGGTTTAATGGCGATCGCATTTTTAATGTTCATCCTGAATACGAAGACTGCGCCCAACTGGCCCAACAGCATCAAGTCAGTTGGTTAAGTGTTCATCGTCACGCCCTCGAAAGTTGGTATCGGGTTGAAGAAGATAGGAGACAGGAGTCAGGAGACAGGTAGGGGCGCATTGCATGCGCCCGCGATCGCGAGTAAGGAAAGATAATTATCCAGATCCGCTGTTCCCTTTAATAACCAATAACCAATAACTAATAATAATAACAAATAACCAATGACTCAAGATTTACAAGAACTACAATCTGAATGGAATAAACTCAAAGAAGAAGTTGAGCAAATTCAAGCTGAATATAATATTTTATGCCGTCAACGTTCCGCTTTTCAAGTGGAGTTAATGTTTCCAGAAGACAATTCCCCCGAAGCATTAGATCAGTTTCAGCAGCAAGCCACCGAACAGCTTACTCATTGGTCTGTTAATCTCAAAGAGTTAAATCAAAATCTGAGAATGACTCGGGTTCGGCTGAAGAAAAAACGAACACAAATGATTGTCAAACAAACCCAAATTTATCGCATTCAAGCCCGTCAATCCTGGCCATCTATTTGTCAGCAAGCTGAAGAAATTAATCAAAGGGTTATTGAGTTACAACAACAACTACAAACTCTAAAGCAAACTAGCCAGAATTATCAGCCACAACTCTATCCCTGGTTACCGCCCCATCCTCAATTAATCAAAGCAGATGAATTAAACTTTCTAGTTATGGTACGTCAGGAAAATCACTGGGCTGTGGAAAATAAAACGATGAATTGGAATTCTGAATCTCCTTGATGAAAAGACTAATTTTATCTGTATTATTTTTAATTATTATTTCTGGATTAATCCTGGGTTTATTTTATCCGAGAAACTCTATTCAATTACAATTAAATTCAGCCGATAATTCTACTGTTACCTCAGAAATTATAGAAGAGAATCAACCGCTAGAAAGTAAAATTAAGCCTAATCTTCAAATTGATAGTCAACAACTCTATGGTTATTTAGAAGAAATTATCGGAGAACGATATAGTGATTTTGACCGGGCTTATATTCGCGATTATTTAGTTAATCAGTTACAAGAATTTGGCTATTCTCCGCAACTCTTTCCATTTGAAACCGGGGTCAATATTTGGGCGCAAAAGCTCGGAACGAATCCGGATGCGGGATCTATTTTAATTGCAGCACATTATGATACTGTACTGAATTCTCCGGGAGCAGACGATAACGGCACAGGTTTATCCGTAATATTAGAAATTAGCCGTTTATTATCAACAATTGAAATACCTTTAAATTTAGAAATAGCTTTCTTTGATCAAGAAGAAACCGGACTATTGGGTAGCTTTGCCTTCTTAACTCAAACCGAAAATATAGAACGGTTAAATAGTGTAATTATTTTAGATATGGTGGGTTATGCTTGCCATACACCAGGATGTCAAACTTATCCGGCTGGGTTAACAGTAGATACTTTTTTAAAAGCAGCAGGCGTTGAGTCTCCAGACCAAGGAGAATTCTTAGCCGTTGTCGGAGAAGCGCAACATTTAGAACTGTTAGAAATCTTTAAAAAATGGAATACAAATACAACCATTAAACCCCCCATAGTAACTGTTCCTGTTCCGTTTAAAGGCGTTCTAACCCCCGATGTTTTACGCAGCGATCATGCCGCTTTTTGGTATCAAGGAATTCCGGCTGTTTTAATCACAGATACGGCTGAGTTACGTTCTCCATATTATCATCAACCGACGGATACTATAGATACTTTGGATAGACCCTTTTTTATCGGTTCGGCTCAGATCATTCTTAATATTGTTCAGGATTTATTAACTCAAAATCTATAGATTTATTTTCTATAATAAATAGAATAAAACGTGAAGCACGATGATAAAATTGTAGAAATTCAGATATTTTATATTTAAGTTGGATTAAAAAAATATCGCGAGATTAATCAAAATTTAGTAATCACTGTAGAGGTAAACAATCTACTTTCTGATATAATAACAACCATCTTGGGAAAGCCTTTCTTTCTCTACGTTACTCTGTGGGATAATCTATCATTGCTGGGGACAAACTTTTAACTCAGCCAGTGGATTAAATTCAGGATTTTAGAACTCAGCGCAAAAAGTTCGCTCATCGAGATTTTAGTAATGAATACAAGAGAAGATCTACGTCGAAACTTACTCGACCTCGATAATCGAGGATATAAGGCTTACAAAGATATTCTAGGAAGTTATCAATTTCCAGATTTTACATTGATTATTGATTATGTTCAAGGCGATCCCTTCGCTGCGCCTAGTAAATTTCGCATCCATATTCCGCCCAATATTGCAGGCTTTCCCCCTGAACTCTACAACAATTCGATCCGAGAAATTGCACTGCGAGATTACTTGATCCGCCAATTTGACAAAGCAGGTAGAGACATTAGTATACCCCGAGGCATCGGTAAAAGCGGGATGCTTGCCGTCACAAAAATGGGCCAAGAAATCCTAGATCGAACGTCAGCTTCTTTTGTTAATATTGTCCCCCCTCCGCCTAAACCCACAAACGCCAACCCCGCCTTGCAACGGGCCAGACCTCAACCGGCAAAGAAAGAAAAAGGTATTGAAATGCGCTTCTTCGTGGGGTTACCCGCCAGAGGTCGTAATATCTTAGGACGGCAAGCCGCAGAAATGATCTGTGATGATATTCCGGCCATTGTCGAACGCAGTCTAAAATATCAAAACTTAGATCAACAAGCTTGTCAACGTCATGTTGAAACCGCCGAAGATACCGATAGTTTGCGGCAACAGTTAGCCGAAAAACAGTTAGTCGCTTTTGTTGCCAATGGCGCAATTTTACCGCGACGTAGTGGCATCGATCCACGTCCCTTAGATGCCGATAGCATACCGTTTAAGTCCCCGGAAGCCTTACAAGTTGAATTAACAGCCCCCAACGCCGGGACAGTCACCGGAATGGGAATTCCTCAAGGCATTACTCTAATTGTCGGAGGCGGATATCATGGTAAATCGACCTTACTTAATGCCATTGAATTAGGGGTTTATAATCATGTCCCGGATGATGGCCGGGAGTTTGTCGTTACCCACCCAGAAGCCGTAAAAATTCGCGCAGAAGATGGCCGTAGCGTTGCTGGAGTGGATATTTCCCCGTTTATTAATCAACTGCCTCAAGGCCGATCAACAACTGCATTCTCCACAGAAAATGCCAGCGGCAGTACCTCTCAAGCGGCTAATATCATGGAAGCATTAGAAACCCTGGTTTTATCCACTGTCGAGACAGCCAGCCAGCCTCTGTTACTGGTGGATGAAGATACAGCCGCTACAAACTTTATGATCCGCGATCGCCGGATGCAAGCTTTAATTGCTAAAGATCAAGAACCCATTACCCCGTTTATTGATAAGGTTCGTCAGTTATATAGCGATTATGGCGTATCTACAATACTTGTAATGGGAGGTAGCGGAGATTATTTTGATGTGGCAGATACCGTGATCGCCATGGAGAACTTTGAACCGATCGAATTAACCGCAAAAGCCAAAGAAATTGCCCGTGAGTATACCACCGGTCGAACCCCAGAAGGCGGAGAAACATTTGGTACCATTCGCCCTCGTATTCCCCTGCCAGATAGTTTAGATCCTAGGCAAGGACGGCGCGAAGTGAGGGTAAAAGTGCGCGATGTGGATGAAGTGATGTTTGGATCGCAAGAAGTCAACTTGTCGGGTGTTGAACAACTCGTCTCCAAAGATCAATTACGGGCGATCGCGTCGGCTATGGTTTATGCCAAACGTCAATATATTGATGGGACACAAACTTTACCCGCAATTATCGACCGGGTGATGGCTGATATCGCAGCCAAAGGACTCGATGTCATTACTCCCTTCCCCCAAGGGGATTTTGCTTTATTCCGACGGTTTGAGTTAGCTGCTGCCATTAACCGGGTTCGGACTTTAGAAATCAAACAACAGGACACAACCACTGTCAACGTTGAGGAGAGTTCAGAAACTGTAGACGTTGAGGAGAGTGTAGACAGCGAAGCCGAATAACAATTTTTTAACGGCAAGAGAGAATATTCGCGCCTCAGGAAATCTTAGAAAAAGATCGGGTTTGTCCCATCAAGCAACGTGCTATTATTGTGCAGATTATCCAATATCTGGCTATAGCCGTAATCCGATCAATCTCACCAGAAGATCTATTTATCTTCGCCGAACGTGTTTCTTGAAAAGCCACCTGTCATTCATTAGCAGATAAGTGAGTGGAAAACTGTTACGGATCAGTGGTGGCTAATCTTACTCATTAAATTTAATCTCTATGGTACAACTTACCCCAAATCCTAGTTTTAGTGTCGCCATTCGTGTCGAATTGCAAAACCGTGCTGGTATGCTTGCTAAAGTGATGCAAGCCATCGCTTCAGTCGGTGGAAATTTAGGTCATGTTGACTTAGTCGAACATACTCACAAAACCACAATTCGAGATATTAGCGTCGATGCTTCCAGTACAGAACACGCTGAATTGATTGTTAATGCCGTTAAATCCTTAGCCGATTTAAAAGTCTTATCCATTGACGATCGCACTTTCAGGCTGCATCAACACGGTAAGATTAGCATTCACAGTAAGATGCCCCTGACCTCTCAAGCCGATCTGGCCATGGCTTATACGCCGGGTGTGGGTCGTGTTTGTCGGGCGATCGCCGACGATCCCCAACAAGTGTATCACCTGACCATTAAACAAAATACTGTTGCGATTGTCACCGATGGTAGCGCCGTCTTGGGATTAGGCAATTTAGGCCCTGCCGGGGCGTTGCCTGTGATGGAAGGGAAAGCCATGCTATTTAAAGAATTTGCCGGGATTGATGCTTTTCCCATCTGTTTAGATACTCAAGATACCGATACCATTGTCGAAACCGTCAAACATATTGCCCCGGTATTTGGTGGGGTGAATTTAGAAGATATTGCTGCGCCGCGATGCTTTGAAATTGAAGCCAAACTCCAAGCAGCATTAGATATCCCCATTTTCCATGATGACCAGCATGGTACAGCCGTTGTCAGCTTGGCGGCACTGAATAACGCCCTCAAACTGGTGAAAAAGTCCCTCGATGAGATCCGGGTCGTTCTCAACGGTGCAGGGGCGGCAGGGGTCGCGATCGCTCGCTTATTGAGAACCGCTGGAGTCCGTCAAATTGTGATGTGTGATTCTAAAGGAATTATCTCAAAAAGTCGCCCTAATTTAACCTCCCAAAAACAAGAATTTGCGGTCGAAATGCAAGGCAATTTAGCCGATGCCCTCAAAGATGCGGATGTCTTCATGGGGGTGAGTGTACCCGGTGTGGTGACTCCAGAAATGGTACGTTCGATGGCCCGCGATCCGATTGTATTTGCCATGGCGAACCCCATTCCTGAAATTCAACCGGAATTGATTAAAGATGACGTGGCGGTAATGGCAACCGGACGCAGTGATTATCCTAACCAAATTAACAATGTTTTGGCATTTCCTGGGATTTTGCGCGGGGCGTTAGACTGTCGCGTTGCCAATTTAACCACCCAAATGTTCCTCGAAGCGGCCAATGCAATTTCTGGATTAATTAATCCCGACGATCTTGATGCAGAACATATCGTTCCTTCTGTATTTGATCCGCGAGTTTCTTCAGCGGTTGCCAGTGCAGTTGCCCATACCGCTCGTCGAGAAGGATTAGCCCGTTGTTAATTTATGATATAATTCGTGTTAGTTTTTGATGAGTTGTTGAAGCTCTAATCACCCTTAAGTCGCGATTTAAGTGTAGTTTTCGCTAGCACGATCATTGTAATTTTGTCAAGTTTTGGGTGCTGCTTGATTAAGATTCAAGCATTTTAGACGGAGTTGAAGATTTCAGTTAAGCCAAAGGTGATTTTTTGGTTTAATAGGAATGAATGGTTAGAACAATTCCGACCTAATAGCGACACCAGTATAACTGGAGTCATTCAGGCTCAAAAAACTAGGCGTTAATTGTTGAGAAGTTCAGCAGTTAATCCCATCTGGCTGAGACTGAAATAGAGATGGTTTAATTCGTTTGCAATTGTAGAGTAACAGGAGAAAAATTTCGATGGAACACCGAGGTGTTACAGTTTGGTTTACAGGTTTGAGTGGGGCAGGTAAAACCACAATCACGACAGAAATTGAAAAACAGTTACGCGAGCGAGAATGCAAACTAGAAATTTTAGATGGTGATATTGTTCGCGAAAACCTGAGCAAAGGATTAACATTTAGCAAAGAAGATCGCGACATCAATGTTCGTCGGATTGGTTTTGTTTCACACCTGTTAACTCGTAATGGTGTGATTGTCCTAGTATCAGCGATCTCTCCCTACCGTGCAATTCGTGAAGAAGTTCGTGAAATGGTGGGTGACTTTGTCGAAGTGTTTGTCAATGCACCCTTAAATGTCTGTGAAGATCGTGATGTTAAAGGACTTTACAAACGCGCCCGCGCCGGGGAAATTAAGAAATTTACCGGAATTACTGACCCCTACGAACCCCCCGCTAACCCAGAAGTAGAATGCCGCACCGATCTCGAAGAACTCTCTGAAAGTGTGGATAAAGTTCTGAGTAAATTAGAAGAAATGGGATACATTCAGGCGAAAGTTACAGCTTAATCAGAGTGTAATTCATTGAGTTAATTGTATGTAATATCCAGACCCTGGCGATCGTCAGAGTTTGGATATTGCATTTTTGAGTCTCTTGGCGATCTGTGACTAAATTATCCGTTGCTTTAATCTAAATCCCAATCAATATGGCAAAGCGGATGGCAATGAGCCTAAAAAGTGTTAAAATCCTTTCATCTTAATTATCCTTTTCGTTTTAGCGCTCGCGCAATCGTGAATCATGCTTTCCTCTGGAACTGACCGCTTGCTTCATATCTTAACGGGCTTCTCCTTACCCTTACTGATGATTACTACTTCAGGGATCGGGTCTTTTGCGATCGCTCAGGAAGTCGCTCCTGAGAACTCATTAGAGACGCTAGAAATGGAGGATGATATACCCGAACTCCAACCCACCGATCCGAGTGAAATGCGGCCGTTGAACCTAGACAACAGCTTCCTCAGCATCGAAGGAGGACAACGGTTGTTAGAAGAAGCCAGCAGCGCTTTCTCTCAAGAAAACTACACTGTAGCGATCTCAAAGTTGAAAGAAGCTCGTCAGGTGTTTAACCAGTTATCAAACTTTTATCAGCAACTGGCCAGTAGTTTTTCCGGTATTAATAACCGCATTGCTGACCAAAACCGTAATCTGGCTCGAGAAACAGCTCAAATGCGCGACGATGCCACCTATCAATTGGCTTTAGTTCACCGGGCCCAAAATCAACCGGAATTAGCCGTGCCGCTGTTAATTCAAATTGTGCGTTCTCAAGCGCCCACTCGTGAATTAGGTCAGAAAGCATATCAACAACTGGTGGAATTGGGTTTTGTTGATGAACCTTTTCCTCAGTCCAACTTAGATCAACAACCCACCTCGTCTCGCTAACAATCCACAAAAAAAATTTGAGATGTTGATCCCAAAAGGCGATAGGCTTTAAACTCAGAAGTTGACCCCAATCAACTCAGTGTCTGTCTGTTGTCCTGTAGCCCGCTATGACGAAGCAAATTTTAGTCATTGATGATGAAGAAGATATTCGAGAACTACTTCAAATTGCTTTAGAAATGAGTACAGACTGGCAAGTAATTACGGCTGCATCGGGTCGAGAAGGGCTAGAACGTGCCTTACAGAATTTGCCTGATGCAATCATTATTGATGTGATGATGCCAGATATGGATGGGCCAACCACCGTTCAGCAATTACAACAAAATCCAGTCACTCAAAATATTCCTGTCATTTTTTTGACGGCTCAAACTCAAGTCACAAAGCAACCTCGCTATACTGAACTGGGGGTCAAAGCAGTTTTCTCTAAGCTGATTGACCCCATGAATTTTGCAGAGCAAGTTGCTGAGATTTTCGACTGGCTATAGTTTGGGTAAAACAGCCATCGAGTGACAGGTTGACTTGACTTTAACCCGCGAGTTGACGACTCATAACATCAGCCGGAAGAGGCTTTGAAAACAGGTAACCCTGGCCTTGTTGACAGCCAAGTTGTTGGAGTGTCTCCAAGTCTTCTGGTGTTTCAATCCCTTCTACAATCACGTTAACCTTTAAACTCTCTGCGAGTAACATAATTGCCCGAATCATGGTCCATTGCTGGCTTCGGACAAACGTATTGTCAATTTTAATCACATCAATTGGCCAGTGTTGAAGACGAGACAGGGAAGAATATCCCGTGCCAAAATCATCAATATACAGTAGAATCCCCATTGCTTTGAGCGTTTGTAAGCGCTTGAGTGCAGTCGGTGAATGATCTAAAAACGCACTCTCTGTAATCTCTAAACGCAAATTTTGGGGTGCTAACTGGGTTTGATGTAAAATCCTCTCAATCTGTTGAGGCAGATCAGAATTAGACAGTTGTAAAGTGGAAAGATTAACACTCATGGTTAAAGCAGAGGCTTTGGGAAATTGCTGTTGCCAAATCACCATCTGACGACAGGCTTGTTCCAAGACCCAAAGCCCCAGAGAATCAATTAATCCAGTCGCTTCTGCAATCGGAATGAATTCATTGGGAGAAATCCATCCTCGTTGGGGATGATGCCATCGGGTGAGTGCTTCAAATCCGATAATCTCTTGGGTTTCAAACGCGACAATCGGTTGATAATACAGTTGCAGTTCTTGACGCAGCAGTGCCGTTTCTAACTCGTTTTCTAATCGTAGGCGAGATAGATTTTCAGCAGACAAACAAGTGATTGAGTCGGTTGATTGATTTTCAATCGCTTGAGTCAGACGAACTAAACGACGAGTATTTTTTAGGGCAATATCCAGCAACCGTTGACCGGTTTGAGAAAAACTGCCAAATCGACCAGAGTGCAGTATTCTCAGGGCACCTTGAATGGATGTCAGCGGTGTTTGCAGTTCATGATGAATAATCTGCTGATTCAACTCCTCGGTGGGTGAAATTGAACAGAAGCTGGAGTCAAATTCATGGGAATAGCTTAAGGGACTGTGATCTGTATCCTGAATAGTGGTCATTGTATCGATAGCAAAATTTAAAGGGTTCCTGCTTCAGCTTAAGGCCGTAACACAATTATCTTCAAAGACCTCAACAACACGTTTAATATTTAATCGTTAAGTGAGATCTAGAACATCAGTTCGCTCAATAAGTCTGAGTCTAAATATTTTAAGTGATGATTGATAACATCCCCCCGACTGAAAATATTGATCCGGACTTTAAGTCAGCGCGTGTACCGCTCACTGGAAATCATGGATTATGAAGTACACCGACCAGACCTGCCAACATCAATGAGCTTTCTCTCGGCAGAGAGATTGTATTCAATGTTGTGGCCCTCGTCAGATAGTTGGTTTTCTATCTTAAATCAGCTTTATTGCTCGCTATTGAGTAGATGAGTCGTTTACATTCTTCACAAGGATGCTATTTTAACACTCGTGCGCACCTGACAATTTGAAAAACTTACCCAATACTATAGCACCTTTACCGCTCAAACCAAGGATGTTAATCGGATGTATGCTCCTCATAAAAGAACACTGATGAAAAGTTTGATACTTAGTAATATCCGTAAATTCCCTGAAATATCATCATATTAAAAGCGGTAAACTAAAGATGGGGTAGATTACTACAACCATTAAATTTCGATGAGTCATATAGAACATTTGACAGAGCATCACCTGAAATGGATGCTGATGTTCTTGTTGGGATCAAGCGCTCAAGCGTCTCACACCTAAACCGCTGATAGTTTCAGTGAAGTCAGCTTATGCCCATTAACCCTCTAAATGCTTTTTTTAGAAAAGTCCTGGCTAAAGTTCCATTACAAGTTGCCCTGACCGTTCCTCTTGTTGTACCTATTGTAGGAGCAGTCAGTTTAGTGGGCTACTTATCTTTTAAAAGTGGACAAAAAGCAGTTCATAACTTGATCATTAGCCTGGGGACAGAAATTGCAGATGAAATTGAATATCACTCCTATTATTTCCTACAAAAGCCCCATCAAATTCATCAATCCATCTTATCAGCGATTTATAATAAAGATATTAATCTGAATAATTATCGACAATTACAATGTTATTTTTGGGAAAGTGTTAGACAGCCCGATTTGATTGCTCATATCGGTTTAGGTTTACCGAATGGGGATGTTATTGCGGTTGAAAAAGAATTGAAAGATTCCTCTAATATTTTAGTTAAAATTCGCGACCAATATAGTAATTCAGAACGAGAAACTTATATCCTTGACAATCAATGCAATCTTAGCGATCTCGTCAATTCACAGCCCTATGATGCCCGTGAACGTCCCTGGTATCAAACAGCAGTGAGTACAGCCAGACCGACTTGGAGTCCTTTTCACCTCTCAAGTTCTAATTCACGCTTAGAATTAAGTGCGGTTACGCCAGTCTATTCTGCTCAACAAGAACTACTCGGAGTTTTATATAGCGAAATCACTTTAGATCGCTTTGCCGCTTTTCTACAAAACTTAGACATTAGTTCTTCTGGACAAGCATTGGTGATTGAACGTTCAGGAAATATAATTGCCTCAACTGCAGGGTCTGTCACCACAATAACGAATGGCTTACTCACTCGAAAGTCAATCGCTCAAAGTGATAGTGCTTTAATTCAAAAGGCTTCTCAGGAGATATTAAAAAAAACGGGCAGCTTTGAAAAAATTATCCATCATCAATATTTAACGTTTAATTTTGCCGGAGAAAAACAGTTAGTTTATATGACTCCATTTCAAGATGTTCGGGGTTTAAATTGGCTGATTATTGTTATCATTCCTGAAGCGGATTTTATGCAGGACATTATAGCCAATACTCAGACCACATTCTTATTGTGTCTGTTTACATTGCTGGTTGCTATTCTATTTGGTTTGATGACAACTCGATGGGTGATTGAGCCGATTTTAAGTCTGAATGAATCAGCGAAGAACCTAGCAAATCGGAATTGGAAGCAAGTTAATATTAATTTAGAACGTTCAGATGAATTAGGAGAATTAGCCGATTCTTTTAACCAGATGGCAAAGCAAATGCGCCAATCTTTTATCGATTTAAAATCAATGAATATTGCGCTCTCGGCGAGTGAACAACGGCTCACACAAATTTTAGAAGCCGTTCCAGTCGGAGTTGGGGTTTATACTCAAACAGGCCAACTGTATTATGCCAATCAAACGGCTCAAAAATTACTGGGAATTACGGTTTCTCAAGAGATTGAAACCCGAGAATTTTCCCAAGGTTATCCTATCTATATTGCAGGGACAACTAAATTATATCCCCGAGAAAAATTGCCCATTGTCGAAGCTTTAACGGGGAAACAAGTTTACGTCGATAATTTAGAAGTTCATCAACCCAACCAAGTAATTATTGTTGAAGCCTGGGCAACTCCAATTCAAGAAAAATCGAATCAACTGATTTCGGCTATTGCTGCATTCCAAGATATAAGTGAGCGTAAAAAATCAGAACTCATTGTTGCAGAACAGTCTAAACTTGCTCGTTTTGGTTCAGATGTGGGATTGGCTTTAACTCAGAATTATACCCTAGATGAAATCTTATATTGCTGTACTGAAGCAATGGTTCAACATCTCGATGCTGCTTTTGCCCGTATTTGGTTTTTAAACAGTGAAGAAAATGTTTTAGAACTGAGAGCAAGTGCAGGGTTATATACCCATCTTGATGGGGCTCATAGTCGTGTTCCTGTGGGAAAATTTAAAATAGGTTTAATTGCAGAAGAACGAATTGCTCATGTTACGAATAATGTACTAGAGGATGAACGGGTTGGAGATAAAGACTGGGCAAAACGAGAAGGTATGGTTGCTTTTGCAGGATATCCTTTAATGGTAGAGCAAAAATTAGTTGGGGTAATTGCGATGTTTTCTCGGCAAAAATTACCAAAAATTCGGCTACAAGGTTTGGAACTAGCGGTTAATACTGTTGCTTTGGCAATTGAGCAGAAAATTTCAGAACAGCTACTGGCAGAATCCAATAAAAATTTAGAAATACGAGTCAAAGAACGCACCGCTGAATTAGCAATTTCTAAAGAAAAAGCAGAGGTTGCTAATCTTGCTAAAAGTGCTTTTATTGCTAATATGAGTCATGAACTTCGCTCTCCGCTTAATGCGATTTTAGGCTTTGCTCAAGTGATGACTCGTTCCCAACAACTCTCTAAAGAAGATCAAGAAAATATTGGAATAATTTCTCGTAGTGGCGAACATTTACTGACTTTAATTAATCAAGTCTTGGATTTATCTAAAATAGAAGCGGGACATATTACCTTAAATGTAACTAATTTTGATTTGCATCAGTTACTGCATGATTTAGAAGATATGTTTCTGCTGAAAGCAGATGAAAAAAGACTACAACTCATCTTTGATTTGCATCCGAATATCCCTCGTTATATTCGCAGCGATCAAGTGAAGCTTCGACAAGTTTTAATCAATTTACTGAATAATGCGTTGAAGTTTACAACAGAAGGAGGAATTTGTGTTCGTGTTTCATCTCATGTCAATCAAAATGGAAAAATACCCCATGAACAAACACCAAAAACGACGCTTTCTTTTGAAGTCGAAGATACGGGCCCCGGCATCGCTCCTGAAGAACTCGATAGTTTATTTGAGGCATTTGTTCAAACCCAAACTGGACAGCAAGCTCAAGAAGGCACAGGATTAGGCTTACCCATTAGCCGTAAGTTTATTCAATTGATGGGAGGAGAAATTCAGGTTCAGTCTCAAGTTAACGTTGGAACAATTTTTAAGTTTAGAATTAATGCAGAGAAAGTCAATCAAAATGAGGTCAATACTTATACTGAAAAACGCCGCGTCATTGGCTTGAAATCTGGCCAAACTCAATATCGAATTTTAGCAGTCGATGATAAACCTTTAAACCGTCAACTGTTAGTCAAATTACTGGTTCCTTTAGGTTTTGCTGTTAAAGAGGCTTGTAATGGTCAAGAAGCAATTGAGATTTGGCGAGATTGGAATCCCGATCTCATTTGGATGGATATGCGAATGCCAGTGATGGACGGATATGAAGCCACTCGGCGAATCAAATCAACCACTCAAGGTCAAGGGATTGCAATTGTTGCTTTAACTGCCAGTGTATTTGAAGAAGAAAAAGCGGTTGTTTTATCTGCGGGTTGTGATGATTTTGTGCGTAAGCCATTTCGAGAGGTGGAAATTTTTGACATGATGACTAAACACATTGGGGTGCAATATTTATATGACAATTCTACTTTTGAAAAGGGTTCAGTTCGATTACAAGAAAATGATTCAAAAATTCAGGATGCTTTATCGGCTTTACCTCCTATTTGGATCGAGTCTCTTCAGCAGGCAATTTTAAGAGCTGATTTAGATTTGATTGAGCCAATAATTCAAAAAATAAACCAATCAGATCCATTGCTTGCCAGTGCTTTACAAGATTATTTTGATCGGTTTGAATATCAAAGTGTCTTAGCACTGATTGAAAAAATTTAACTTTAGGAGATCACCGATGAAACCAGAACAAATAGAGAATTATAAAGGAGATATACTCGCAGTTGATGATACACCTGAAAATTTGAGGTTATTAACCAACTTGCTCAGAGAACACGGCTATAAAGTTCGGCCAGTTCCGAATGGTAATATGGCTTTATCTGTGATAGAAATGTCAGCGCCTGATTTAATCTTATTAGATATTATGATGCCAGATTTGAATGGATATCAGGTTTGCTCCAAGCTGAAAGACAATCTTAAATATGCTCATATTCCTGTAATTTTTATTAGTGCAATTGACGATATGATGGATAAAATAAAAGCTTTTGAAGTGGGAGGGGTTGATTATATTACTAAACCTTTTCAAGTCGAAGAAGTCTTGGCTAGAGTTGAAGCACACCTAAAGATTCATTTACTGCAAAAAAGTTTGCAAGATAAAAATCATGAGCTAGAGTCTGCATTACAACAACTACGTACTACTCAAAATAAACTGATTCAATCAGAAAAAATGGCTGCACTGGGTCAACTTGTAGCAGGTATTGCTCATGAAATTAATACACCACTTGGAGCCATTCGTTCTTCAATTGAAAATATTACCAGCTTTTTGAGTCATAACTTAGAAAAACTCCCTCAATTTTTACAGAAAATTACACCCGAGCGACAGCAAGATTTGTTTGATCTAGCTCACTATGCGCTTAGGCAAAAGTCAACTTTTTCTAGTAAAGAAAAACGAAAGTTTAAGCGAGGATTAACTCAAGCTTTATCTGAAGAAAATATTATCCATCCTGAGATCGTTGCAGACACATTAGTGGATCTGGGAGTTTATCAAGATTTGACTAACTTATTGCCACTTTTGAAGGATCAAAATGGAGAAGAGATCTTAAATGTTGCCTATCAAATCTCTAGTGTTGAAAAAAGTGCTCAGACGATAAAAACGGCGACAGATCGAGCTGCAAAGGTGGTTTTTGCTTTAAAAACTTATGCACGTCACGATCAAGATGGCGTTAAAAATGAGACGAATATTACAGCAGGAATTGACACCATTTTAACCCTATATCATAATCATCTCAAGCAGGGGGTAGAAGTGATTCAAAATTATGACCCCGAATTACCGATTATTATGGGTTATCCCGATGAATTAAATCAAGTGTGGACAAATTTAATTCACAATGCCTTGCAAGCCATGGACAATCAAGGAACCCTCACTATTGATGCCTTTCAACAAGAAAATCAAGTGTTAGTTCGGATTACAGATAGTGGAGTGGGTATTCCTCCAGACATTTTACCTCGAATTTTTGAGCCATTTTTTACGACTAAATCTACAGGAGAGGGGAGCGGCTTAGGTTTAGATATTGTTCAAAAAATTATTAAAAAACATCAAGGAAAAATTGAGGTGGAATCAATCCCAGGAAAAACAAGCTTTACAGTTTTACTTCCTATATAGATAGGCAGATTCTATCAAGAAGTTGGACGCTTTCTAGATTGATATCGCTTGCCATGTTCAGTCTTTTCGATGGGTTAATATTATATTATGAGGTTCAAGCCTGATGAATAAACCAATGATTCTATGTGTTGACGATGAAACTGTAATCTTAAACAGTCTCAAAATTCAACTAAAAAATGCATTTCAAGAACGCTACAGCTACGAAATGGCTGAAAGTGTCGAAGAAGCATGGGAAATCTTGGAAGAAATGCAGGAAGAAGAAACTGAAGTGTTAGTGATTGTTTCCGATTGGTTGATGCCGGGTACGAAAGGAGACGAATTTTTGATTCAAGTTCATCACCAGTTTCCTAAAGTGCTGAAGATTATGTTAACTGGACAGGCTGATGGAGAAGCGATTGAACGAGCC
Organism: Microcoleaceae cyanobacterium; assembly: GCA_049647265.1. Classification (GTDB taxonomy): domain Bacteria; phylum Cyanobacteriota; class Cyanobacteriia; order Cyanobacteriales; family Microcoleaceae; genus JAAURB01. The sequence goes on along the minus strand of JBARXJ010000063.1, from coordinate 144,987 downwards.
ATTCATGAAGCTGATTTATATCGTTGTATACACAAACCGTGGAATAACGAAGAGCTTGTTGCAACTATTGAAGCTGGACTAAAGATTAAAAACCATGCCTAAACCTGTAATTATTTGCATTGATGATGAACCCACCATTCTTGATAGTTTAAAGCGAGAACTCCGTTCGGCTGTCGGCGATCAATGTATGATCGAGTTAGCAGAAAGTGGAACAGAAGCTTTAGAACTCATTAGCGATTTAAAGTCTCAACATCAAGAAGTAGCAGTTGTTCTTTCGGATTATATTATGCCGGGTATGAAGGGAGACGAATTACTGCGTAAAATTCATGAACAGTCCCCTAAAACCTTAAAGATTTTGCTCACCGGACAAGCCGATTTACCCGCTATTGGTAATGCTATTAAATATGCTAAGCTTTACCGATATGTTGCTAAACCTTGGGAATCTGAAGATTTAAAATTAACCGTTCAAGAAGCGATTCATAGCTATCTTCAAGAACAAAAACTAAAACAGCAAAATTTAGAACTGCAACGACTGACTCAAGCTTTAAAACAAGCTAATTTAGAGCTTCAACGTTTAGTTACGATTGATGGCCTGACTCAATTATCTAATCGCCGACATTTTGATGATTATTTATCCCATGAATGGCGACGCATGACCCGTGAAAATCAGTTTTTATCTTTAATTCTTTGTGATGTTGATTGTTTTAAGCGATACAATGATCACTATGGTCATCTTTCAGGAGATGACTGTTTAAAACAGGTGGCGCAGGCGATTCAGTCTTCTATTCATCGTCCGGCTGATTTAGCCGCTCGTTATGGTGGGGAAGAATTTGCAATTATTTTACCCAATACTCCTTTAAATGGAGCAATTACTGTGGCTCAATTTATTCAAAAAAATATTAGAGATCTTCAAATTCCTCATCATAATTCTTTAGTGAATAATATGGTGACCATTAGCTTGGGAGTATGCAGCATGATTCCCAGTGCTGAATTTTCTCCAGAGGATTTAATTGAAACGGCTGACCAAGCATTATATAGTGCTAAACAACAAGGCCGAAATCGCTTTGCTTCAAAAATACAGATGACTGACCATAAATTCACAAATAATGACTCAGTCAGTGCGATGTTTCCGCAATCTGCTGTCAGGGATAATTGAATGATAGATGCTATTAGAGAGCTCTAATCTTACACTTTAGGGGAAAGACGCTGATTGACCGTTGTGCTGAGTCCTATTAAGGATAAAATCAGAGAATTGATGATGGCTGTCCATACAATTAAAGGCTGACTTTCTTGTCGAATAGAAATAGCAATAAATGCCCAAATCAACACGACTAAAAAAGCGGTTTCGTGATATTTAAACCTCAGTATTATGCCAATTAAACCCGCAATAGTAATCAGAATCGCTGTCCACACAGGATCTGAAATTCCCCATCCAGACCATTCTAAATCATACAAAAATGACGCGACATTGACAATGGTTGCTACGCTAATCCAGCCTAAATAAATACTAATGGGTGTATCAACAAACCATTGTTCCTTTTTTGATACAGGATGAGGACTATTTTTGAGTTTGAGGTAGGCTTGAATCAGTGCAAATAAAATAACCAGCATTGCCACCAAAGAAGAGCCAAACATTCTATAAAGAAAAACGATCACCCATAAAATTTGAGCGAGACTGGCACAAACCAACCAATAGCCAATTGCCTGTATACGGGGATTTTGTTGTTGTGAAGATTGAAATTGATAAAATCCGAAGCTAAATAAACCTAAGTAAATTAAACCCCAAATTGCAAAGGCGTAGCTAGCCGGAATAATTAAAACATCACTGAATAAAGTATTCGCAATTTCTCCAATCGTTAAACCATTAATTGGCGCTAAATTAGAGATTACATTAATAACAAATGCAGCTATAATTGCAGCTAAATTGAGCCATTGTCGCAATCGATCAGAATTAAAAGATGAGCTACTCGGTGTCATATTCGTTAACTTAAGCGGTTAGCATAAATAATCCTATTGTATCGACAAGAGCAAAATTGTAACGTTATCCTAAAGTAAGATTTTCAATCAAGTGATTTTCTTAGCATTCAATCTCTCTCAGAAATTATTTTCTCTGCACTGTATTCAGAAAGTAAGAAGGAATTTTATTAACCTCCGAGATCGGGTTTCAATTCGTCCAACTCACGTTTAATTCTAATACAATATTCTCACCGATAGGATGCTCAAACCTCTAACCTTGAACCGTCACGACTTCCGGTTGATAAACAATATTAGCCGCTTTTAAACGGCGTAAAGCTTCTCCCAGGCGATCGCAGTCTGCAATTAAACTCACCCGCACATATCCTTCGCCGCCACTGCCAAACGCATTACCTGGAGTCACAACCACCCCAGTTTGTTGCAATACGGATAAAGCAAAATCAGTTGAATTCATCCCGACTGGACAAGGAACCCAAACATACATCGTGGCTTTCGGTTTGGGGATATTCCAACCCAATTCTGCTAAGCCATCAATCAAAAAATCTCGACGAATACGATAGCGCTGTTGAACCTCTTCTAAATAGGTATCCGGTAAATTCAACGCCGTTTCGGCAGCGGTTTGCAAGGCAGCAAATAAACCATAATCTAAATTGGTTTTTAAGGTGCGTAACCCTTGAATAATCTGGGAATTCCCCACCACAAAGCCAACCCGCCAACCCGCCATATTATAAGTCTTGGAGAGGGTATGAAACTCAACCCCAATCTCTTTACCGCCGGGAATTTCTAACAAACTGGTGGGTTGATAGCCATCAAAAGCCAACTCCGCGTAACACAAGTCATGCACCAGCAAAATTTGATATTTGTGGGCGAAGGCAACAATTTCTTCAAAGAATTCGCGGGGGGCTGTTGCGCCGGTAGGATTGCTGGGATAGTTGAAAAACAGCATTTTTGCCCGTTCGGCTACCGCGTCAGGAATCGCCGCCAAATCAATCAACCAATCTTGTTCTGCTGTTAACGGTAACTCATACACTTCTCCCCCGGCAATTAATGGCCCGCGAAAATGTGCCGGATAAGCCGGGTTAGGAGACAAAACTAAATCCCCTGGATTAATATAAGCCAAAGCCAAATGAGTTAATCCTTCCTTCGACCCTAGCAACGGCAACGCTTCACTATTGGGATCGAGATTTACCCCGTAACGGCGATGATACCACTGGGTAATGGCTTTGCGAAAATTTCCCGTTCCTTCAAACGGCGGATAACCATGACTTTCCGGATCTTGCATGGCTTGTTTTGCCGCGTCTACCACGGGTTGAGGCGTTGGCCCCCCTGGGTTACCCATGCCTAAATCAATTAAGTCTAGTCCCTGCTCGCGGGCGCGAACCTTGAGTTCATCCAGACGGGCAAATACATAAGGTGGCAGTCCTTTAACTCGTTCTGCGGGGTTGATCCAATCCAAAGTCATCGGTTTATACTGTGGTAAATTATCTTAATTTTTTACTTTGACTTCTCCAACGGGCGCAGTTGTAGAAACCATAGCAGCAATTAATTGTTCTGGCACCACCTGAAACGGGAGGCGATGCAGATCGGATGTTTCCTGACAGGCAAATTCGGCCGCTTGCTGCAATTCTGCCAAACTCACTGATTTTAACCCCAGTTCATTCAAAGTTTGGGGTAAACCCATTTCACCATAGAATTTTAATAACTGCTGTCTAGATGAGGCTGCCAGTTGGTTATTAGCAATCATTTCTTCTAGACGTAATTGCACTAAAATACCATAAGCCACCTTTTCCCCATGCAACATATCATGACTGGCGGGGAGTTGGGTCAAACCATTATGAACCGCATGGGCTGCCACTGTCCGACATTGCGCCCCCCCAATTCCACCAATAACACCCGCCAGCAATACGGTGGCATCGACAACATCTCGCCAGGTGTCGCTACCGGGCTGTTGTAGGGCCGTTAATGATTTTTGCAATAGAATATCTCGTAACACCCGCGCCTGTTGGACTGCCGCCACTAACAAAGTTTGTTCAGAATGTCCACTGCTGACTGAGGCTTCATACCATTTGGCGATCGCATCTCCAATACCCGCCACTAAGGTTCGTTGAGGGGCAGTTTGAATCAGATCGTAATCCAAAACTAATAAATCTGGGCAGCGAGTCAGGGCCACATCATAGCGAAACGCCCCGCCATCTGAATAAACATTCGATAACGCTGTCCAGGCTGCACAGGTTGCCGCTGAAGTGGGGAGAGTGACAACAGGCAGATGACATTGGTCGGCGAGTAATTTGGCGCTATCAAGGGCCTTACCGCCGCCGATGCCAATAATGATATCAGCTTGATGGGTTTGTACCGCTTGGCTTAGCTGTTGCAAGCTGGCTTCACTACAGTCTGGGTGATAGGTGGCACTCTCCCAGATCAGTTGATGCTGTTCTAAAGTGGGTTGAAGCTGAGGTAAAATCACAGCCAAACTGCGATCGCCACCCACCAGCAGCGGCCGCTGGCCCAAACGGGCAATGGCTAACCCGGCTTGAGTCCATAAGTGAGTCCCTCGCAGGACTTGAGTCGGTGCGATGTTTAAACCTTGGACAGGAGAAACCGGCATAGTTTTGGTTGAGGTTGAGTGATGCATGGGCAAAACTCTGATGCTAAATGCTTAAGTTTTCTAGGATACATCATTTTTCGGGTTCTTGCATAGCCTGTTATAACTAGCAAATAATTTCGGACTAATGACGGCGCGCAGCGCTATAATTCTCTTCGTCTGGTGGAGTATCGCGATCGCCGATATTCTAGGTACAACTGTATAACATTTCTGTCTGCTTCAAAATAAAGTATCGCGTTGAATTTCTGTTAGTTCTAACCATTTAAGCCGATCAACTTCAGGCTAAGATCATAACATCTACTTTTAATTATCCAGAGGTAATGATGAGCGATCGCGATACTGTATTAGAATTGGTGAAACAGTTACCACCCGATATTTCATTACAAGAAATTATCCGAAGAATAGAATTATTGCAGAGTCAATTATATGAGTCTGAAACTGAATATTCTTTGCGTGGAACCGTCATACAATACATTAATCCAACCGAACCTGTAGACGAAAATGAGTGGGAAGTGATTCAATGATTGTATTGGATACCCACATTTGGATTTGGTGGATCAATGGTGATACTCAACTGACACAAGAGTATCAAGATTATATTCAAAGTCAGGAATCTCAAGGTCTAGGTATCAGTATAATTTCGTGCTGGGAAATTGCCAAGTTGGTTGAACGCAATAGATTAATATTATCCATTCCAGTTGATCAATGGTTAGATCAAGCTCTTGCATATCCAGGGATCTGTCTTTTAGATCTTACCCCAAACATTTGTGTAGAGTCTACTCAACTTCCCGGTAAATTTCATCGAGATCCAGCCGATCAAATGATTGTCGCAACAGCACGAGTTTATGATTGTTCTTTAGTTACAATGGATAGTAAAATTCTCAGCTATATTCATGTTCAAACGCAACTGTCAGCTAGCTCATAACTTAAATGTAGAGATGATTAAAGGCTACTGATACTGAGTTTAATCAACAGATTCTATTTGTAATGCTGCTGTAAACTGATCGGAACCTACCATCTGAGACTGACTCAAAGCAATATCAGCTTGCTTACCAAATAACATATCCTCTAATACTTCTAATCGTTCAACCAGTTGTTGATAGGTTTCTGCTGAGAGAATAACATGGCTAGGACTAGACTCTTCTGTTAACAGAATGGGTTCTTGTTTTGCACGATCAAACACTTCTCTATAGTGTCCGAAGTGCATCAGTCATGGTGTAACTGTGCATAACTTAGTTAAATGGAATTATAAATGTGAGTTACTACAATTATATCAGTGTAGTTGCTGTTTTGATGATATTCATTTTCATTGCTTATATACCCCTATTCTCAAACTGTTCTAACTGTTCATTTGCCCATTTTCTAAACAGTTTATCCGGATCATTCTCTGCGCGATCGCGTAAAAATGGCAAAGTTTTAGGATGATTGGGATAGTTTTTAATAATTGCTCTTAATGCAGTTTGTCGCGGGTTTTCAATAAAACCCAATTCAGCTTGACTATATTCAAAAGGATCATTAATAGCGCGATCACAAAACAGTTCAAATAGTTCTGGGTCGTGTTGATAGTGTTGTGCAAGTGCCTTGACTGCTGCACCTCTGACACGCCAATTATCATCTGTTGTAGCGCAGGTTTTGAGGATTGTTACGGTATCGGGGTCATCTTTACAGTATTTTGCCAGTATCTCAACTACCGCACGTCTTATATCTGAATCTTCATCACTAATAGCACGGGTTTTGAGACATACTAAGGTTTGTGGGTCATCTTTATAGTGTTTCGCTAGTGCCTCGACTGCTGTACGTCTGATAAAAGAATGTTCATCAGTGCTAGCGCGGATTTTAAGGAGTGTCGGGGTTTCAGGGTCATCTCTATAGTGTTGTGCCAGTGCCTCGACTGCTGCATATCTGACAGGCTCATTTTCATCAGTTGTAGCGTGAGTTTTCAGCCATATTGCGGTTTCAGGGTCATCTCTATAGTTTGCTGCCAGTGCCACGACTGCTAAATATCTGATATCAGAATATTCATCAGTGGTAGTAAGGGTTTTCAGCCAACTGAGAGGATCAGGATTTTCTTTCCAAGTATTTATAATAGTTTCAATAGCTTTATAACGAATACCTAGAACTAACCTTATTATTTCTCTATCTACATTTTTGAAGTCAATTGAACCGTAACGGATTAAACCTTCTATTCTTGTAAACAGTTCATCAGCGATTTTTGCTATAGGATAACGAGATCTAACTTCTAACAAACATTCTGCTGCTAGAAACAAATTTTTAAACTGATCTTCTTCTCCCTCTTGCACCATCAAATATTCCAATACTTTGCCAATAAACTTAGGATCTAACATTCCCGCCATCAACCGTAAGACTTCGTGCCATGCTTCCTCTCGCCAATGTTCGGCATAAACCTGTACTAAATCTTCTTCTGAAAGCGATCGCTCTTTTTCAAACTGCCAAACAAATTGCCAAGCACAGAAATACTCTAAAAACGTACGATGGACAAAGGCATAAAAATCGCCACCGACATAACAGAGAATGAAATTACGCGATCGCAATTGTTCAATCACGGCACGGGCAATGGTACGGGGATCGCTGACAATATCCTGTAAATATTCTTGTAAAATGCGTTCTAAATTCTCTCGACTAATTAAGTTTCCGGCTAACCCTTGTTCGTTGTCTTGCATGAAAAATGCCACCCGCCGCAGCATTTCTTGTTTATCTTTATAATCAATCGTCAACGGATCAATTTTCTTATCCTGTAAAGCTCGTTCAATATCCCATTGATGCAATAATACCCGTGAGGCTTGATTGTAAAGTTCAGCGCGATCGCGGGGGAGTTCTTGATTACGATTGAGAATAGCCATCATTGTCAGTAATAGAGGATTTCCGGCTAATTCTTTGATGGCTGAGGAGTGATCAATCGCTTGTTTGAGGCGATCGCGTTTACGGATTTTATCGGCTTCGTCATTAAAGGTTAATTCATGCCATTTTTGCATAAACTCTTCGATTTGTTCCTCTTCCAAATCTTGCAACATAAAGTGGCGAAATTCTGCATCTCTTAACTTTTGGGCTTTATAACCAATCACACGGGAGGTAACAATAGCACGAATTTTAGGATAATTATTAGTGAAGCGGTGAATATCGGTAATCACTTCTTCTCGTTGCGCCGGATCGAAGACTTCATCTAAGCCATCAAATAATACTAAAACATTGCCCTGTTGCAGTCGAGAATGGAGTTCTTGTTGAGGAAAATGACAGATTACATTGCCCTGATGGAAGAATTCCAGGATATTTTTACACTTATTTTCTTGTTTATCACGGGCATAAGTTCGCAATTCAATTAATAAAGGAATATAATAATCGGGTAATTTTTCCGAGGAAAGTTTTGCCCAATCTAACGCCAGATATTGCAACAATGTTGATTTACCCGAACCTGGATCGCCTAGAATCACTAAATATTTATAATTAGGATTATTAACAACTTCTAGAATAGATTGAATAGACTGTTGAGAATAGAGGCTACGTCGTTGTTCTAATTCTTCTATCGAAACATCTCGATCTATTTCGCCGCGTTCTTTTAGTTGTCTAAAATATTCTTTTGGAATTTCATAAACCTGGGGTAAATATTCCTGACATTCCCGTACATTCTGAGGTACAAAAATATTCCACAGTTTCAGTGTATTATAAGCACATCCGGTTGTATCGAGGCTTTCTAAGTTAAGATTGCCATATTTTTCTAGAATCCCTTCCTGATGTCTATTTAAATCAAAATCAGGTTGAACCGCAACAGCTTCTGCTATTTTATCTAAATTCTGAGAATCTAAAATTTCTCGTAATTCAGGTATTTCTTGAATAATCGCTTTTACTTTTTTCCGGTATCGTTTACTAACTTGTTCCCAGCTAAATTCATTGGGCAAGGTTTTTGACTGTAATTGCTGCCAAATTTGTCTCAGAGTTCGCGTATCAATTGAGTCTGTTGTAAATGTGCCACCTAAAATTTCAGCAACTTGCTTATTTTTAATAAATTCTTCCAGAGAGTAACGGTATTGAAGAATAGTAATATTATCTAAATCAGCATCTTCTAGTTCTTGTTGAATCAGCTTTAAAAATTCTGTAATTGCTTTTCCTGTTGCAATTTGCAGTGGTTCTTTTTCTGGTAATCGTAAAACATTAGACAGACAACTTTTGAAAAAGTCTTTAATATAATCTTTAGCCGCATCTTTTGCTAATTCTTCTAAAATCGGTTTAAACAAAAAGCCAACCGCTTGGGTTACTCCCCACAAAACCAATAAATCCATAACGCTTTATTACTCATTCACAAGTCCTTGTTTCTATTATATGAGATCGTAATAATGATTGGAGTGATATTGAATAGCTTTTAATTTTTAATTCTATCTAAACTTTACTTTTTCTGATACTCTAATCGCAATTGAGTAATATTTTTATCCGCTTCAAAAAAAGCATCTCGCTTAATTTCTGTTAATCCTAATTGTTGAAATTGATTCAATTCGCCTTCAGACAATGCCCAGGGTGGGCCGTCGGGGGCGGCTTCTGTTTCTCGATAGCGGGTTACCATCAGTAATGTGCCTTTTTCTGCGAGTAAATCAGCAATAGCTTCAATGGTTTGTTGTCGCATATTTAATGGTAAAGCTTGAATTGTTCGAGATTCTAAGACAAAATCATAGGCATTTTTCCAATCTGGATTAAGATTAAATAAATCTGCCACTTGATAATTTACAGTAGAATTAGGAAACCGTTGTTGACACCATTCTATTGCAGTGGGAGAGATATCAAAAGCCGTGACTTGAAAGCCTAATTTTGCTAAACTTTCAGCATCGTCTCCTAACCCACAACCGACAACAATAGCCGTTTTTCCGGTAGCTTCTAATGTGTTATTTTCTAACCAATTTTGAATATAAGTATGTGCGGTAGATTGCGCCCAGGGAACTTGAGAAACCGCACCGTTTGCATCTTGATACAGGGTTTCAAACCATCCTGTAGGATTAGATTTGTCTACGGCTTCTGTTGCTAAGGAGATAACTTTTTCTCGTAATTGTTCGATTGATTTTTCGGAGGTCATAATTTTAGTTAGAATTGGATTTGTAAAAAATTATTCAATCTAAGCCCGCATTTTTAGGGATTTTGGGACTATTTCACAATCGACTTACCGATGATAAGGTTGCTCTATATTTAGTCCTGGAATAACTTTATAATGTTTGACATTGAAAGTGCAGAGTGTAGCGTTACATCCAACTGCACAGGCGGCAATTAAGGCATCAATCAGTCCAATTTTATGTGATAAATGATAAGCTGTAAAGTCAGAGAGGGCACGGGCACAGTCATTTTCAGCCGGCCAAACAACAGGTAATGGTGCGATTAATTGTAGGACTTGACGAACTTGCTGTTTATTCTGTGCATCTTGAATTAATTCCATGACAACAAAACCAGGAATAGAGGGTAGTTCAGTCAGTGAAGCAAACCAGGTTAATGCAGGTTCATAACCGCGCTGAATATCAATTAGGATATCAGTATCAAGAATATACATATTGTGTGTTAAAGATGCTTACGGGTTTCAGCTTGATGGCGTAACTGCCTTGCATATTCTTGGCTATCGATAATATCAGGACGAGAATTAATTACACCTACATTTTCCCAATAAGCTAAAAGTTCCAATCCTGTTTTAGGTGGATTTTGAAGAAAAGTCCGATAGGAAAGTAAGCGCAGAATGTACTCTGTTAACGGCAATTTTAGATGAGATGCCTCGACAGACAACTCATTTTCTAATTCTTGAGGTAATTCTATATTTAGGTTCATTTTAAATTAATATTTCGGCTATTTTAGTTATAGTAAGGTGCGTGAGTCACGCACCCTACAGGTTGGTCAACTTATCGATTTGAGTCTTTGGTGAGAGATAACAAACGCTCGCTAATTTCTGAGGTTAATTGATCGGAACTTTCATAACGCCAGCGCCAATTTCCCTCGTTAATACTGGGATCATTCATGCGGGCTTCATGACCTAATCCTAACAGATCTTGCAGCGGAATAATCGCTTGATTTGCTACTGAACTGAGGGCATATTTAATCAATTCCCAGTGAACTTCTGAGATTTCTTCGGGTGAATTAAAACCGAGGTATTTGGCGGCATTTTGTTTCTCTTCTGGACTGGCTGTTTCCCACCATCCTAACGCCGTATCATTATCATGAGTTCCCGTATAAACTAAACAGTTTTCGACATGATTATGAACGAGATAAGCATGATCTTCGCCGCCACCAAACGCGAATTGTAAAATCTTCATGCCGGGGAAGTCAAAGTAATCTCTTAGTTCTTCAACTTCTGGGGTAATAATCCCTAAATCTTCCGCCAATACAGGCAAACTTCCTAAGCTTTGACGCAGGGTTTCAAAGAAGTCTTGACCGGGGGCTAAAATCCATTCTCCGTTCATTGCGGTCGTTTCTCCACCCGGAACCCGCCAGTAAGCTTCAAAGCCGCGAAAATGATCGATTCTGACTAAATCTGCATAGGCTAAAGTAGCTTTAAATCGATCAATCCACCACTTATAATTGGTTTGTTTTAATGCATCCCAATCATAAACCGGATTGCCCCACAGTTGCCCGGTTGCGCTGAAATAATCGGGAGGAACACCTGCAATATAAAGGGGTTCTAATGTTTCTGGATCGAGTTGAAAGTTCTTCGGCGCTGCCCAAACATCGGAACTATTGTAACAGACATAAATCGAAATATCGCCGATAATTTGAATGTTTTTATTGTTGGCATATTCTCGCAATTTTGTCCACTGTTCAAAGAACTTAAATTGCAGAAACTTATGGTACAGAATCTCATCTTTGAGTTCTTCTGATTTTGCTTTTAAAGCTTCGGGTTTACGATGGGCTAAATCATAATCCCACTGATTCCAAGGATTGCCGTTATTCTCTTCTAACAGTGCCATAAATAAGGCATAATCTTCTAGCCAGTAAGAGTATTCTTCACAGAATTGATCAAACTCAGCCGAGGGTAAGCTGTCTTTAAACCGCTGATATGCTGTTTTGAGAAACTGCATTTTATGGGGAATCACTCGGTCAAAATTAACGCGAGTTGGGATAACGTCATCGGTTTGGGGTAAAGGCTTCAATTCCTCTGCTTTGAGTAATCCCTCTTCAACTAATTGTTCTAAACTAATCATTAAAGGATTCCCCGCAAAGGTGCTAAAATTCATAATATAGGGGGAATGTTCGTACCCAGTTGGCCCTAAAGGGAGAATTTGCCACAATTTTTGACCACTTTTTTCGAGGAAGTCAATAAACTCATAAGCAGACTGCCCTAAATCGCCAATTCCATGGGAACTGGGTAAACTAGTAGGTTGGAGTAATACGCCGCTGGCCCGTTTAAATGTCATAATAAAGTACCTCAATCAAATTTATTCAGGAATAATTAAATTTAATTCCTGTCAATTCCAACACGCAGAAACTGCATCCTGATTAGGGTTTGTGTTGAATTCGAGTTCATTTTCTCACACAAGCTTAACACTGTAATCTATCCACAGTGTACAGTTTTCAGGAAATCGCCATGAGATCCCATCTAAATCAATCATTTTAACGGAGTCATCAATAAAAACACAGTAAACAGCAATCAATCCTTATGTTTTCCTCACGGAATGGGTAACCTGTGGTTATTCTAATTGAGTTAAGATATCCTGATGACTTTTCGTCCGATTTTGCCTGAACTCAACTACAATTCTTTTAGTGGTAGTCCCCAACCTCGTCGTATGCTTACTAAGAAAAACACACAGCCTCTACGGTGGCAGCAAACGAAATATTCTCCTTTAACGCGGCAATTTGATGTATTTTCGGCGGCGGGAAAGTTTATGTTTTTCTTGTGGTGGGATCGTTTATGGGTGAATAATACTTCAACTCAAAAACGGCGGCGGGCAAAATGGTTAGTGAAAACGATGTTAGATTTGGGGCCAACTTTTATTAAAATTGGTCAATCTTTATCAACGCGGGCGGATATTTTACCCTTAGAATATGTCGAAGAATTAGAACAGCTTCAAGATAAAGTTCCGGCGTTTAATACAGCCGAAGCCATTGCGATTATCGAGGCAGAATTAGGCAATTCTTTGTTTAGTTTATATCGAGATTTTAATGAACATCCCTTAGCCGCAGCCAGTTTAGGACAAGTTCATCGGGCGCGACTTCATACTGGGGAAGAAGTGGTTGTGAAAGTCCAACGTCCCGGTTTACAGCAGTTGTTTGATATGGATGTTTTAGCGGTTGGCAAAGTGATTCAATTTTGTCAGCGATTTTTTCCTTGGGCAAGATTGTATGATTTGGATGAGATTTATAATGAATTTTTCATGATTTTATATCAGGAGATTGATTATATCAAAGAAGCAAAGAATGCAGATCGGTTTCGGGAAAACTTTAAAGAATATTCTCATATTGTGGTTCCTAAAATTCATTGGAGTCATGCCAGTCATAAAGTCTTAACGTTAGAATATTTACCGGGAATTAAAATTGATAATCGGGAACAAATAGAAGCCACAGGAATTGATATTAAACGGTTGAATCAAATGGGAATTTGTTGTTACTTGAAACAAATTTTACAAGATGGTTTCTTTCAAGCCGATCCCCATCCCGGTAATATTGCTGTGAGTCCTAATGGCAGTATGATTTTTTATGACTTTGGCATGATGGCGGAAGTGAAGCCAATGGCAAAAGATCAGATGATTAAGACATTTTTTGCCGTGTTACGAAAAGATGCAGATGTGGTTTTAAATAGTTTAATTGATATTGGATTAATTGAACCGATTGCAGACATGACTCCTGTTAAGCGATTGGTGAGGTTTCTCTTAGATGAATTCACCGAAAAACCGATTGATTTTCATGCCTTTAATGAAATAAAAGAAGAAGTTTATGTCATGTTTGAACAGCAACCGTTCAGACTTCCCGCGCAAATGACGTTTATTTTAAAGTCTTTAACGACATTAGATGGGATTGCAAGAACGCTCGATCCGCAATACAATTTAGTCATTAGTGCTACCCCGTTTATTCAAAGTGTAACTACGGCAAAAGGAAATAAACTAGGGGTACGAGAATTAGTTACGCAAGCTAAAGATTTTGTTCAATTTAAGTTACAGCAACCGAGTAAATCTGAATCTTTGTTGCAACAACTCGAACAACGAATTGAAGAAGGCGAACTCCAATTTAAAGTCCGTTCTATTGAAAGTGAACGAGCGTTGAGGCGGGTTAATTTAGCCCTCAAAACGTTGATTCATGGCTGTTGGACTGGTTTTGTCCTTTTGTCTGCTTCTGTACTGGTTGTGGGCAATTATAAAACCCTGGCAATGATTGCATTTATGATGGCAGGATTAGGAATATTTCTATTTTTGCGATCGCTAATGAATTTATCCATTCGAGAACGCTTAGATCGAATGGCAGAATAAGACAATAAATATCATAATTTACGGTAAAATGAGAGTTCAATATCAGAATAAAATACAATGATAGAGACCCTGAAACCCAGAATCAAGTTTCTCAAACAGCCTACTTCTCAGGCTTGGATCGAACAAGCTATTAATAATTTAGATACAGTGTTAGTTGATCATTCTCACTGTGAAAGAAAGGCAGCAGGGGCGGCGATTAATTTAATGTTTCGCTATCCTTCTAGTACAAAGTTAGTTCGATCATTAACGGCGATCGCCAAAGAAGAATTAGAACATTTTGAACAAGTGAATCAATGGTTAGAACGGCGAAAAATCCCATTACAACCGCTAAATTCTCCGCCTTATGCTTCTAAATTAAATAAACAAGTTCGGCGAAATGAACCGGAAAGAATGTTAGATTTTTTGTTGATGTATGGATTAATTGAAGCGAGAAGTCACGAACGCTTAGGCTTAATTGCTGAAAATTGTCCGGAACCGGAACTCGCCTGTTTTTATCGGGGTTTAATGGCATCAGAAGCCCGTCATTATGGGATCTATTATGTGTTGGCAACGACTTATTTTGATACGGAAGTAGTCAATCAACGTTTAGAAGAAATGGCAATAGTGGAAAGCGAAATACTAGCGACACTGTATCCTGAACCCCGAATTCATAGTTAAGAACTTATGCAACTTCAGTACAAAGATTTTATCATTCGATCTTGGCAACCTAATGATAGAGAAAATGTCGTCAATTTAATTGCTTCAATTTTAGCAGAATATGGACTCGGTTCAGAACCTTGTGGGGCGGATGAAGATGTGGAAAAGGTGGAAGAATTTTACTTTCAAAAAGGGGGAGAGTTTTGGGTTGTTGAAAAATCTAATAATATTGTTGGAACTGTGGCTTATTATCCCATTAAACGGGGAAATCATGCGGTTGAAATCCGTAAAATGTATTTAATTCCTGAAGTTAGGGGGAAAGGTTTAGGGAAGTTTTTATTAAAAGAATTAGAGAACAAAATTAAATCTCAAGGGTTTAAAGAAGTCTACTTGGAAACAGCAACGGTTTTGAAAGAAGCCGTTAAATTATATGAAAGTTGCGGTTATCAGCAAACGACAGGTGTAGAAACTCAGCGATGTGATCGAATTTACAAGAAAGTTTTTTAGAATATTGCTGTGTCAGTTCTATTAAATGACGAAACAAAATAAGTTAATATAGATTCGGACTATTATAATTTTAATCTTCAAAGTATGAAATCATTTGCCTTACTTCGCTTCTGTAGCTTCTCATTAGGATTTATCTTCTGTTTTCCCCTCGTAAGCTGGGCAAATCCTACCACAGATGTGATTGAATCTGTAATAGTTCAGTCAACGACACAAACTGAAATTTTACAACAATTAGAAAACGCTAACGTTATTTATTTGGGTGAGACTCATAACGACGAAGCAGACCATCAAGCGCAACTTGAAATTATTCAAGCATTATACCAAAAAAACCCTAAAATAGCAATTGCCTTTGAAATGTTTCAACGCCCTTATCAAACGATTTTAGATCAATATATCGCTGGAAAAATTACAGAAGAACAACTGATAGAACAAAGTGAATATAATCAACGTTGGGGTTTTCCTTGGGAATATTATGCAGAAATTGTTCGGTTTGGTCAACAGCATCAGTTACCATTACTCGCTTTAAATACGCCGACAGAAATCACTCGAAAAGTGGCAAAAGAGGGTTTAAAAAGCTTAACTGACGAGGAAAAACAATATATTCCACCGTTTGAAGAAATTAAAACAGATGATACAGAATATCGTCAAATGTTAGAAGAGATTTACAAACAATATCATCATGGTGGACTTGGGAATAGTCAAGCGTTTGAAAACTTCTTTTTGGCACAGGTTTTATGGGATGAAACGATGGCTGAGAAAGTCGCTGAATTTGTCAGTGAAAATCCAGATTATCAAGTGATTGTTTTAGTCGGAGAAGGGCATATTGTCTATGATTATGGCATTCCTAGCAGAGTAGAAAGACGATTGAATACGAATAGCTTAAATTACCATTCAATTTTATTTCAATCATCTGATGAAGAACCTATTTCTCTAAGTGATAATATTGCTGATTTTGTTTGGAAACACGGAGAATGAATCGAGAAAATCGACCTAAAATTGTTGTTATCGGTGGTGGGTCTGGAGTCAGTACTATTCTACAAGCTTTGAAAAATGTAGCTGATGTCACGGCTGTTGTTTCGATGATGGATAGTGGTGGGAGTAGCGGTCAACTTCGCAATGAACAAGGGGTTTTGCCACCAGGAGATGTGTTGAAATGCATCTGTGCTTTACTTCCAGAAGACGAAGACAGTCGCAAATGGCGAGACTTATTAAACTACCGTTTTCATAAGGGAAATAGTCTCAAAGGACATAGTTTAGGTAATCTTTTATTAACGGCTGCTTACGACTGGGAAGGGGGTACTGCATTTGGGATTGAATCTCTTGGTAAACTCTTAAAAATTCAGGGTCAAGTTTTACCGGTGACACTCAATGATGTTCATTTAATTGCTAAGTTAAATGATGGTACAGATGTTATTGGAGAAACTCATATTGATTTACGCACAAACTTTCAACATTATATAGAATATATCTACTTATCTCGCCGCGCCCAAGCCTATAAACCTGTAATTCAAGCGATTTTAGAAGCTGACCAAGTTGTTATCGGGCCAGGTAGTTTATTTACCAGTATTTTACCGAATTTTCTGGTCGAAGGATTACCGGAAGCCTTGGCAGAAACCACTGCAACTAAAATTTATATTGTTAACTTAGTGACTGACCCCTCTGAAACGCAAGACTATAAAGCTTCAGATTTTATTAACAAAATTAAGGACTATTATTGCGATGGTACACTATTAGATTATGCCATCATCAATACTGGGACAATTTCCCCGATGCTGACCCGCCTCTATGCAATAGAACATAAATTTCCCGTCGAACCTGATTTGGATGGTTGTCAAAAACGGGTGACTCAAGACATTATTGCGGGGGACTTTGTTGCCGGAAAAACAATCCTTCGTCATCATAGCCAACGACTGGCTAAACAGTTAATTGAACTTTACCAAAATCAACTTGACATTGATAAAAATAAATCTTAAATTTGACTAATTAAAAGTATATTATCGGGCTATAGTGAAACCATTTATCGTGAGTTGCAGTGTCCTCATCGCCGCCTTCTCTGTCTTTCAAGCTGCTGCTAAAGCGTCAGTCTTCCGGACTCAGTTTGAAAAGGATTCTACTTATTTAGTGGTAGAAGTTTTAGATGAGGATTTAATTCATTTTGAATATTCAAACACCAGTCAACCGCCATCTTTAAACCAACCGTTGTTTACTTCCCCGATGGTGTTTAAAACTGATTATCCAGGGCCGTCTAGCTTGTTACAACAATTTAATATTATTCAAACCAAAGAACTTAAACTAGAAATTATCCCCGATAGCCTTTGTATTAAAGCTTATCGCAAAAAAACAGAAGAATTTTTAACAGAAATTTGTCCGTTTTATGATCAACAATCGATTAAAGGTTTTGAAATTGAACCGGGAGAAATAGAAGATATTTATGGCTTGGGACAACAGTTTACAAAACTCGGTTCCGCCGATGGAGACTGGACAACGTTAGGGGTCAGAGAAGGCTTAGAATTTGGTAATGGCTTTCAAGGTTTTCAGGATGCTGCGGTGGGTAATGTTCAAATTCCGGTGTTTTATGCAGTCGGAAAAAACAACTTAAATTACGCTATTTTTATTGATAATATCTATAAGCATCGTTGGGACTGGACAACCTCCCCTTGGCAAGTTGAATTACAAGGTGACCCCCTGCGATTTTATCTGATGAGTGGTACAGATTTACCGGATTTACGGTCAGATTTTATGGAATTAACGGGTCGTCCGCCTGTTCCCCCGCGTAAAGCTTTTGGGTTATGGGTATCAGAATTTGGCTATGATAATTGGCAAGAAATTGATCGATTAAAAGCCGGATTACGAGAACAAAATTTTCCCATCGATGGCTTTGTTTTAGATCTCAATTGGTTTGGCGGAGTAGCGTTAAACAATCCCGGTCAAAGTAATATGGGACGGTTAGATTGGGATCAAAATCAGACTGAATTTCTACAGAATAATTCTTATGGTTTTCCGAATCCCGATGATAAAATTAAAGCCTATAAAAATGACTATATTGATTTAGCGGCAATAGAAGAATCTTATCTCGCCAATACAGTCGATACGTTTAATGAAATGCCGTCTGATTTAACCGTTTATCAGCGAAAAGATGGGGAATGTAACTATCAGCAACAATTAAACCCGATTACAGATATTGAGGGGTTTTGGGGAATTGGTCGGATGATTGATTGGTCAGATTCTCAAGCGGGAGAATGGATTCATCAAAACCGCCGTTTTCCGAATTTAATTCAAAAAGGAATTCAGGTACATTGGACAGATTTAGGAGAACCTGAAAACTATAATAGTTTAGGCTGTTACGATGGGATTAAAAGTACAGGCAAACAACGAAGAATAGAACACGCAGATATTCATAATCTTTATAATTTATTCTGGAATCAATCCATTTGGCAGGGATATTTTGACCAACAAAATCAACCCGATGCTTTTGGTATGATTAACCCTCGTCCGTTTATTTTAACTCGTTCTGGAACCGCAGGAACGCAACGCTACGGAACCGCAATGTGGTCAGGGGATATTGCTTCAAATCTAGAATCTCTTGCCACTCATTTTAACGCCCAGATGCATATGACGTTCTCGGGAATTGATTATTACGGTTCTGATATTGGCGGATTTCGCCGAGAAGTGATGCCTTTTAACGATAAACAAGGCAATTACAGAGGTTATGAAGATGAATTATACACCCAATGGTTTGCCAATGGCGCTTGGTTTGATGTTCCCATTCGACCTCATGTTGATAATGAATTTGTTAGAGTGAGTCCGCCTTATCAAACTTCTCCCCACCTTATCGGAAAACAAAATAGTAATTTAGCCAATCTTCGCCAACGCTACGAACTGATTCCGTATTATTATTCTCTGGCTTATCGGGCATATTTATATGGAGAACCGCTAATTGTTCCTCCGGTATATTATTATCAAAATGATCCGAATCTGCGGCAGATGGGTCATCAAAAACTGATCGGTAAAAATATCTTAGTGGGTGTGGTTGCCCAACACGGCGAGTATCAACGAGATATCTATCTTCCGGCTGGAAAATGGATGAATTATCATTCTAACGAAACCTATAATAGTGAGGGAGAATGGATTAAAAATATCCCGGTTTATCGTAATGGAATTTTACGCTTACCCACCTTCGTGAAAGCCGGGTCAATTTTACCGTTAATGGAAGTCAATGATGATACTTTAGATGCGTTTGGACATCGTCGCGATGGACACCCCAAACGAGATCAATTATTGCTGCGAATTTATAGTGATGAAAACCCATCTCAATTTACGTTATATGAAGATGACGGAGAAACCTTAAACTATCAAGATAATGGCAGACCAATTTATGATTATCGTACTACTAAAATACATCAACATCAGCAAGGCAATATCGTTACCGTTAGGATTGAGCCGGTTGTTAACGTTAACAATACAAATGGCTTTAAAGGGGCTAAAAACCGTCGTAGTAATGAAGTTGAATTAATGGTCGAAAATGCCGAAGCCACGGCTGTTACTTTTAATAATCAAGCCTTAACTCAATATTCTTCGCTGCTGTTGTTCCGTTTAGCAGATAGTGGTTGGTATAATGCCGGAAATAATAAAATATTCGCTAAATCTCCCGAGATTTCTGTTGAGACGGCAAAAGAATTTCAGTTTGAATTACAGCCCGTTTCTGCGACAATATCCGTTAATTTTGTATGTAATAACGTCCCCTTAGATACCACTGAAGTGTCTGTGGTGGGCAACTTACCCGAATTAGGCAACTGGGAAACTAACTTAGCCCGCCCATTGTATCCCAGTATTGATTATGAATATATCAAAAATCCTCCTCAGGCCAATAATCCCCCTGGCCCCGATCAACCCATTTGGACAGACGCGATTAATAATTTACCCCCTAACTCCACTTTTGAATGGAAGTGTATCCGCCGTAACGCTGCTGGGGAATTGATTTGGCAAGCGGGGGAGAATAATGTATACCCGAATAAAACTAGCAGCAATCAAAGCAATTTAGGATCATTCTGAGAACTTTCGTGTGAAGATAATTGATGGGTAAACCCAATATAAATATCCTTGGCATGAATATCCGTACGGTTTCAACTCAACCTTTTTCCGATCAAAAACCGGGGACTTCCGGACTGCGAAAAGCCGTCCCTGCGTTTCAAAAACCCCATTACCTGGAAAACTTTATTCAATCTATTTTCGATACTCAAGAAACCCTTGAAGGTCAAACCTTAGTCGTCGGTGGCGATGGTCGTTACTACAACCGTGAGGCCATCCAAACCATTCTCAAAATGGCAGCCGCCAATGGCATCGGACAGGTGTTAGTCGGCTGTCAAGGCATTCTATCCACCCCCGCAGCCTCCTGTATCATCCGGGAAAATCAAGCCTTAGGCGGCATTATTCTCTCCGCCAGTCATAACCCCGGTGGGCCTGAAGGAGATTTTGGGGTCAAATTCAACACCAGTAACGGTGGCCCCGCCCCAGAGAAAGTCACAGAAGCGATTTTTCAACGCAGTCAGGTCATAGACTCCTACAAAATTTTAGACGGAAGTGATATCAACTTAGATAGTCCGGGTACCTTCAAACTGGGAACCCTGACGGTTGAAGTGATTGATTCTATTCAGCCTTATATGGCGCTGATGGAGTCGTTATTTGATTTTGACAAAATTCGTCAAATGTTAACCAACGGCAGTTTCGGGATGTGTATGGACTCGCTCCATGCTGTGACTGGCCCCTATGCTAAAGCGATTTTTGAGAAACGCTTGGGCGCAGCAGAAGGAACCGTTCAAAATGGTCAACCTTTAGAAGATTTTGGCGGCGGTCATCCCGATCCCAATTTAGTGTATGCTCATGATTTAGTCGAAATTATGTTCGGGGACAATGCACCGGACTTTGGGGCCGCTTCCGATGGCGATGGCGATCGCAATATGGTTTTAGGTCGTAACTTTTTTGTTACCCCCAGTGATAGTCTGGCGGTGATGGCGGCCAATGCCCATTTAGTGCCGGGATACAAAGACGGTTTAGCCGGAGTTGCCCGATCCATGCCGACTTCTCAAGCAGTTGATCGGGTGGCGGAAAAACAGGGAATGGACTGTTATGAAACCCCGACGGGTTGGAAGTTTTTCGGCAATTTATTAGATGCTGGAAAAATCACTTTGTGTGGTGAAGAAAGTTTCGGCACCGGTTCAAATCATGTCCGGGAAAAAGATGGCTTATGGGCGGTTTTATTCTGGTTAAATATATTAGCCGCGCGAGGAGAATCCGTCGAACAAATTGTTAAAAACCATTGGCAAGAATACGGACGAAATTATTATTCTCGTCATGATTATGAAGAAGTCGAAAGCGACCGCGCCAATGAATTAATGAGTCAGTTGCGCTCAAAAATGGCTGAACTAAAAGGTCAAACCTTTGGTCAGTACGAAGTCGAATATAGCGATGATTTTAGTTATACCGATCCGGTGGATCAAAGTGTCGCGGACAAGCAAGGGGTTCGGATTGGATTTACCGATGGATCTCGGATTGTATTTCGTTTATCCGGAACCGGAACCAAAGGCGCAACGTTACGGGTTTATTTAGAAAGTTATGAACCCGACAGTAGCAAACATGATTTAGATCCACAAGAAGCGTTAGCCGAATTGATTCAAATTGCTGATGAAATTGCTCAAATTAAGGGTTTAACCGGACGAGAAGAACCGACTGTAATCACCTAAATTGAGTTCGACGAATTTAAAACCGACCTCTCCCCTGTCAGGCGTGCGCGTTCCTATAGCGCTGGCGCGCAATAGCCTGACGGCATGGCTCCGCTAGGGCTTACGCGCTAAAGCGGCTGTGCGTTGCCGCAGCGCAAAAGTGTGGTCTATAGCCCTACGGGCAATAGGGCTAAAGCCCATGGCTACCGCTAAGGCTTACGCTAGGGGGAGGTGCTGTGTGCGGAACCTGCGTCCGCACCTTGAAAGCGCCGTGGTTTCCCCCATGAACAACTTTTGTAAGAAGGGTCGCACCGCAACCTCCCCCTTTTAGGGGGAGACCATTCGTCCCCTCTCCTTTTAGGAGAGGGATAGGGAGAGGTGAGGGGTTAGGGGAGGTCTAGGAGATGTGGTGCGTCTGTGTGGCGCACCCTACTATAAAAAGCCTGGAATGACGAACCCGACGACGACGACGACGATAGCCTATCGCGCCAGCCCTTCTATAGGAAGTATGCCGTTTTCAGCACAATTTTTTACACAACTCACGCGCGGATTGCTATATATCTTATTGATCAGGTGAAATAGCGTTCATCTGTTCATAACCATCTCTCATAAATTTATACTACAATTAAAAGCTCAACTCTGCGACAGTACCAGTTTCATGTCAGAACATCCATCAGCTCTTGAGCATTCTGATACCCAACCCGAGCAAAACTGTTTTGTTGTGGGTATCGGTGCATCGGCGGGAGGACTCCGTGCCTTAGAAGAATTTTTCGAGCAAATGCCAATTGATAGCGGCGCGGCATTTGTTGTAATTCAGCATCTCTCCCCTGACTTCAAAAGCTTGATGAAAGAATTGCTAGAACGGCGTACCCGCATGGCAGTTTATCGTGTAACCGAAGGGATGGAATTAGAACCCAATTCGATCTATCTGATTCCCCCCGGTAAGAATTTAGTCTTAAAAAATAATACTTTACACTTATTAGAACAAGAGCCAAGAAACCGCCAAGGCCTCAACTTTCCAATTGATCTATTTTTAGAATCCTTGGCGAAAACCTACGGTGAACGGGCAATTGGCGTGATTTTGTCGGGGACAGGCAGTGACGGCACCAATGGTTTACGAGCCCTTAATGAAGCCGGGGGATTTACCATGGTGCAACAACCCGAGAGCGCGGAGTTTGACGGTATGCCTCGGACTGCAATTGCTACAGGTGTTGTGGATCGGGTTTTGTCCCCTTCAGAACTGGCCCAAGTGATCTATCAATTAGTCCGCTCGCCTCACCTTCTGGATAGGTCCAGTCAACAGCCCACTGAATTTTTAACATCCGATCAATTACAGCGGATTGCAAGTATACTGGCAACCCATGAACAGACTGATTTTTCCCATTATAAAACCACGACCCTCTCACGCCGCATTCAACGCCGCTATTTAATTAGTGGTTGCAACGAAATCGATCACTTTATTCGCCTCCTAGAAGATTCTGCCAAAGAACGAGCCATTCTCCGTCACGATCTACTGATTAGTGTGACTCAGTTTTTTCGCGATCGCTCCTGTTGGAATTTCCTGGAAAGAAAAGTCATTCCTGAGCTGATTGCCAAAGCTGATGGTCAAGAGGAGTTACGGTGCTGGGTGACGGCTTGTGCCACCGGAGAAGAAGCTTATTCTTTAGCGATGCTGTTAGATGAAGCGGTAACGAAATCCGATAAACCCGTAAGATTTAAAATTTTTGCCACTGATATTGATCAAGCCGCTTTAGAAAAAGCAACCCAAGGAATTTATCCTTTAACTATTACGAATCATATCAGTTCGGAACGATTAGATCGTTACTTTGTGCAAAAAGATAATTGTTTACAGGTGGCTCGTAAACTCAGAGAGAAAATTTTATTTGCGCCTCATGACTTAACAAAAGATGCTGTTTTTACCCGAATGAACCTGATTAGTTGCCGCAATGTCTTGATTTATTTACAATCAGAGTTACAACAACAGGTTTTACGAAGTCTCCACTTTTCCCTCGCCTCAAAAGGAATTTTATTTCTGGGAGAAGCAGAAACCTTAGGTCAACTTGAGCCTGAATTTAAACCCCTGAATAGAAAAGGAAAAATCTATCAAAAAAGCAGAGATATTCGATTAACTTTGCCTCTCAATGAACTCGAAAAAAATACTCGTAAGTTTCTCTCTTTTTCATCCTCTAAAACCCCCTCAGAAAAACCGCTAGAGCCTCAGCTTGGTCAAGCCTTTACTCTGTTTTTATCGAAATATAATGCCACTTGCTTTCTGGTTGATCGTGAAAACAGGCTATTTCATACCTTTAACGATCCATTAGAAGCGATTAAAATTCCTGTCGGGCGAACTACCACTGATATTACAAAGCTGATTGTTGCAAGCTTACAATTGCCTTTAATTACGGCTTTACATCGAGCCAAGCGCGAAACTGCTCCCGTCTCTTATACCGGAATCAAATTAGAGCAAAAATCAAGAGAGCTTTATGTCCAAATAGAAGTCACTTATCATCAAGGCAATAAGCAGGCGGATGATTTTTTTATGATTGTTATTCAGGAAGAAGCAGCCGCGCCTCAAGTGTCAGGAGAACGATTTGAAGCGGATGCCGAAGCCTCTCATCGAATTATACAATTAGAATATGAACTACAGCAAACTCGTGAAAACTTACAAGCCGTCATTGAGGAATTAGAAACCACCAATGAAGAACAACAGGCAACCAATGAAGAATTAACGGCTTCTAATGAAGAATTACAAAGTACGAATGAAGAATTGCATTCTGTGAATGAAGAACTCTATACAGTGAATGCAGAGTATCAATCCAAAATCGAAGAATTAACAGAATTAAATAATGATATTGATAATCTGTTGCGAAGTACAGATATCGGGGTCGTGTTTTTAGACCAAAACTTAAAAATTCGTAAATTTACACCCGCTGCCACTGCTGCCATTAATTTAGTTGAAGCGGATATTAATCGCCCCTTAGAACATATTACCCACAATCTAGATTGTCCGAATCTGATTGAACTATTGAAGTTAGTGATTAACAGCCAGAAAGTGATTGATAAAGAAGTTAAAATTGTTAAAAATAGTTTTAACCTCTTAATGCGAATTAATCCCTATCTATTAGAAGATGGACGCTTAGATGGCGTGGTGGTAACGTTTATTGACATTGACGAGTTAAAAACGATTCAAGAACAAGTTCACATCGTGAATGAAGAACTACAGCAATCTCAAGAGCAATTACAACAACTGAATCAAGAGTTAGAAGAAAGAGTGAAAGAACGCACTAAAGCGTTACGCAAATCCGAAGCGAGATTGAGGGCGATTTTAGAAACTACCTCCTCAATTATTTATATGAAAGATATAGCGGGACGTTACTTAATCGTGAATCAACAACTTTTGAAAGCATTCAATTTAACAGAAGAAGAGGTGATAGGCAAGAGTGATTTAGACATTTTTCCAACTGATTTTTCGGATACATTCACCAGTCACGATCGGCAGGTAATTGAAGCTCAGTCTGTTTTGAAATTTGAAGAACAGGCGGTTACATCGGACGATGATTTACGCACTTATATTTCAATTAAAGCCCCGCTAATGGATGAAACAGGGAGAGTATATGCCATCTGTGGAATTTCAACCGATATCAGCGAACAAAAAGCAACAGAATTAGAACTCAGAGACGGTGCGGCTCGAGAAAGAACGATTCTAAATATTGTAGAAAAAATTCGCAAAACCCTAGATTTAACGGAAATTTTCAACACAACAACTGAAGAATTACAAGGGACTTTAAAATGCGATCGCGTCACACTTTATCGGTTTAATTCAGGTGAGATTGGGGAATTTCTAGCTGAATCTGTATCCGTTGGCTGGATTGCGCTGTTAGGCAGTCCGTTACAAAATACTTTGATAGAAACCTGTTTACAAAATACTCATTGGGGTGATTCAAACGAGAATGAAGTGTTAGTGGTTGAAGACATAGAAGCAACAGATTTTAATGAGACTCATCGAGAGGTATATCGAAGTATTCAAGCCAAAGCGTTTTGTATTATTCCGATCTTTCAAGGCGAGCAACTCTGGGGTTTGTTAGCCTGTTATCAAAATCAAGCGCCTCGGTTTTGGAAAGAAGGAGAAATTCGATTAATTACCCAAACCGCGATACAACTCGGCATCTCTATCGCTCAGGTGGATTTATTTACCCAGATTCAAAACCAGTCTTTATTACTGCAAGAAGCCAAAGAAGCAGCCGAAGCCGCGAATCACGCTAAAAGTGCTTTTATTGCCCATACCAGCCATGAATTACGCACACCGCTCAATGCCATTTTAGGATTTGCTCAAATTATGAAACGAGAGCCAGACAATTTGGCAACTCAGCGGCGAGGGGTGGAAGTGATTCAGCAATCAGGAGAGCATTTGCTGACGTTAATTAATGATATTTTGTTCATCGCCAAAATGGAAGCGGGTAAACTGATTTTAGACTTACGAGATTTTATCTTACCTCGATTTTTAGATGATTTGGTGGCGATTATTCGTCTGCGGTGTCAACAGCAACAGATTGAATTTCAATATCAGTGTTATCAGAATTTACCCACATTTGTTCGGGCAGATGAAACCCGTCTGCGTCAACTTTTACTGAATTTGCTCAGTAATGCGGTCAAGTTTACCCCAAAAGGCACAGTCACCTTTAAAGTCGGTTACGTTCGAGATTTTTCACCCTCCCCAACGGAAGCGATTTCGACAGAAACCGAGCCATCTGATAAAATTCGTTTTTATATTGAAGATACAGGCATCGGTATTCCCCAAGATAAATTTCCAGACATCTTTGAACCGTTTTATCAACACAATCCCCATCTGTCTCAGCAAGAAGGCACAGGCTTAGGTTTAACCATCAGTAAAAATCTAGCCGAACAAATGGGATCTCAAATACACATCGAAAGTACTGTCGGCTTGGGGAGTAGATTTTGGTTTGATGCAGATTTTCCCACTGTAAAAACAACCACAGACTTCGCCACCAAAGATGATTCTAATCGGGAAATTACAGGTTATACAGGGCGCATTCGCTCTATTTTAATCGTGGATGATTTAGATAGTAATCGAGAAATTTTAGTTAATTTTCTCAATCCCTTAGGGTTTAAGATCTTTGAAGCCACCTCAGGAGCCGAGGCCATTGCCCAGATTGAACAACATCAGCCTGATGTGATGCTATTGGATTTAATCATGCCGGAAATGGATGGCTGGCAAATCACCCGAAAGTTGCGAAAACAACCTCAGTTTCAAACGCTATCGATTATTATTGTCTCAGCCAGTACCTTACAAAGCGATGAAGAGCTGTGTTACAAAGCCGGTGCCAATGGGTTTTTGTCTAAACCTGTAAATTTTGAGCAGTTACTCCCAATGCTTGAGCAGTATTTAGAATTAGAATGGACCACCTCAAACAGCTCAACCCAGTCGCGACTGACTCCGGCAACAGAGGCAACATCAGCCCTTCAGCAGTCAACGACTCAATTACTCCCGGCACCTTCACCCGCGCAATTAACCCAACTATTGGAGTTAGCAATGCAAGGAGATATTCGAGGGACTGTGTCTCTAGTCAACCAATGGCAAGTCGAACAACCCAACTTAGCGGCTTTTGCTCGGCAAGTTCGTCAGTTAGCCGAAAGCTGTCAAATTAAGAAGCTTAAACAGTTTATTCGACAGTACCTAGAAGCAGTATGAGATCACACCTAGGATTGTGACGATATGTTACAATCCCTTGTAAAATATCAAAATTTAATTATTGATCTAACTTTAACAACGACTGCCCATGTTTATAACAGAAAGAGCGTTATCTCAGACTCAGGTACTGACCTGGGCTAAATGGATGGGAGATCGGCCTGAGGAGAATTTTAGACAAAACAATCCACAAAGTCAAGATCAAGATATACAGCCGTATCTTCAGCCTCCGAATGATGTTATGACTCAATCTGATAATAATCATACATCAGAAAACACTTTAAAAACTCACTCTGGCACAATTTTAATCGTCGATGATACCCCTCAGAATTTACAGGTTTTATTTTCCTATTTAGAGACAGAAGGCTACAAAGTTTTACTCGCTGAAGATGGAGAAAGTGCCCTGCAAATAGCCCGCTCTCAGGCTCCAGATTTAATCTTACTCGATATATTAATGCCGGAGATTGATGGGTTTGAAACCTGTCGCCGCCTCAAAGCTAAACCCGCAACTCGAGAGATTCCTGTGATTTTTTTAACCGCCCTTTCTGAAACGGTTAATAAGCTTCAAGGATTTAAACTAGGGGGGGTTGATTATATTACAAAACCGATAGAGCAAGAAGAAGTTTTAGTCCGCATTCAAACCCAACTCAACCTTCAAAGAATGCGTCAAAGCTTAGCGCAACAAAATCAAGAACTTCAACAGGCTTTGAATTTTGAAGCATTAGTGCGCTCAATCACTGATAAAATCCGCGATCATCTGGATGAACAGCAGAGTTTACAAACAGCAACTGAAGCCTTAACAGAGGTATTAAATCTCAGTGGTTGTCAAATTGAACTGTATAATTCGGCTCAGAAAATAGCTCATATTGCTTACGAATATAGTACGACTTTACCTCAAGATCTAGGAGCCACTCGACAACTGGAAGACTTTCCTGAACTGTATCAACAACTCCTGCAAAAAATCCCTATTCAATTAGTTGAAAAAATACCCCAAATTAATCCTGTGGGGATTCAAGTCAATCGCTTAGCTTGCCCGATTTTTGATACAAGTGGAATGATTGGTAACCTCTGGGCATTGAGACCCCCAGAAGAGGTGTTTTCGGCTTTAGAAATCCGCTTAATACAACAGGTTGCTTCTCAATGTGCGATCGCCATTCGTCAGGCACGACTGTATGAAGCGACTCATCAGCAAGTCGAAGCATTGGATAAATTGAATCGTCTCAAAGATGATTTTCTTAAAACAATTTCCCATGAGTTAAAAGCTCCCATGAGCAGTATTCAGCTTGCCACTAAAACGATGGAAACGGTCTTAAGTACTCATAAAAATCCCCTAAATTCTCCCACCTTTAAACGAGTCCTACAGATTTTTCATGACTCTTGTGAGCGACAACAGCAGTTAATTGATGATCTATTAACCCTGTGTTATGTAGATGCCAAAGCGCAATATATCCAAACTGAGCAAGTTGATCTTCATCAATGGATTCAAGAGATACTTCAACAATACTTAGAAAAAACTCAAGAAGAACAACAGAAATGGGTGGTCAATTTACCGGAAGAGAGCTTATATGTCCAGACTGATCCGACTATTTTAGAACGTATTTTTAAAGAGTTGTTGAATAATGCCCGTAAGTATACTCCTGCCGATGGAGTGATTCATATTAATACTGATAACACAGAATTACAAATCTCATTTTGTGTATTAAATACAGGGGTTGAAATTCATCCACAAGAGCAAGAATTAATTTTTAATCAGTTTTATCGCATTCCAAATAATGATCCTTGGCAGTATGGAGGAACTGGCTTAGGATTAGCCCTCGTTCAGAAACTCACAGAAATTATTCAGGCTTCTATTGATGTCAAAAGTGAAAATAACCAAACCATTTTTTGTATCCGGTTTCCGAAAGAGTTCACTCAGGTTTAATCGTCTGAGATTCTCACGTTATTGTCTATAGCGCTACGCGCGGTTGGAACAGGGTTGAATCCCCCCTCAGTCCCCCATCCCCCCTCAGTCCCCCCGAAGTCCGGGGGGTAAGGGGGGTAGGGGGAAACCTAAGGAGGCTTCGCTTTGACTTTGATGGGGGGTTGGGAACACTTCGACAAGCTCAGTGCGTCGCAGGGAACAGTATACTCAGCAGAGAGTTTTAGAATTTAGGATTGTCTTACACCAAATCTTGTACTGCTATATAAGAAGCATTCTAACTGATGGTTACTCGCAAACGGATTAGTCTACGACAAACGGCTTTAGAAATATTAGTCCGCTTAAAGCGTCTCTATCCAGATGCCACTTGTACTTTAGATTATCAAACCCCCGTACATTTGCTGGTGGCGACGATGCTTTCGGCTCAATGTACAGATGAACGAGTTAATAAAGTCACACCCGCACTATTTGAGCGGTTTCCAGATGCTGCAACTTTAGCCAAAGCGGATACAGAAGAACTGGAAAACTTGATTCGTTCTACTGGATTTTATCGTAATAAAGCCCGCAATATTAAAGGCGCTTGTCAACTCTTAATTGAAAAATTTAATGGGAAAGTGCCGAAACGGATGGAAGAATTGCTAGAACTTCCCGGAGTTGCTCGCAAAACAGCCAATGTCGTTTTAGCTCATGCTTATGATATTCATATGGGAGTCACGGTAGATACTCATGTTAAGCGCCTCTCTGGACGCTTAGGACTAACAAAACACACCGATCCGGTTAAAATTGAACGGGATTTGATGCAGTTATTACCTCAACCCGATTGGGAAAATTGGTCAATTCGACTCGTGTATCATGGTCGAGCCGTCTGTACAGCACGCAAGCCAATGTGTTATGATTGTCAATTGTCTGACTTATGCCCCTCTGCCATTATTGCAGAATCTGGGCAATCTTCTACGGTAAGCCAATAAAAACATAAACTGTTTCTATAGTGGGTACTGAATTTAACGATTAGTCAATTATTTTTAGGAGATCTAAAGCTTTAGTATGGCAAAGAGAAGTATGATTGAGCGCGATAAAAAGCGCAAAAGAATTGTAGAAAAGTATGAAGAAAAACGAGAGGCGCTGAAAGAACAGTTTGCTGAGGCTAATACTCAAGCCGAAAAGATGGAAATTCATCGGCAAATTCAACGCCTACCTCGTAATAGCTCCCGCACACGGGTTCGGAATCGTTGCTGGGCAACGGGTCGCCCGAGGGGTTATTATCGTGACTTTGGATTGTGTCGTAACCAGCTTCGGGAAATGGCTCACCAAGGACTCTTACCCGGTGTTGTAAAATCCAGTTGGTAAACGATCAATTCGTCAATCGAATCATCTGACAATGCGGGTACTATGGTTGTATCCGTTATTGTTATTTTAAGGGGTTAAAAAGTTGAGCATTATTGACCGCAGCACCGCTCAATTCCCAGACTATCTAAGATTAAATCACTCACCGCATTCGCCACAGCAAACTCTCCAAAAAAGCTTTTAGAAAAATCAAATCCCTGCATTTCAGTCACAATGGCAATCACCAAACTGCCGAGATCATTTTCTCCTTCCATGCGCTGACGGGTAAAAATTTGACCCGCTCGTGTGGCAATGGTTTGATTGACAGGCTCTGGAATAAATTCTTGATCTAACCACTGCAACAAAGCAGCTCGTAACCATTCTCCTTCTTCTTCAGGGTTGGTTGCGGGTGGCAGAGTAACAGGTTGAATGGGTTCAGCCATTGTTCTACCCTCGACTACACATTGAAAATTAGCATAATCCTTATTGTACCCCAACGCCAAGCGGAAAAATTATTGCCGTACCACCGAAACTACTGCGGAAGCCTGATGGGGATGGCGCTGAGTGATTTTAGTTTTGACCAGCTCCGCGAAAAGTTGATTAATTGCTGTTTCAACTGAGTTGGCTTCAACTTTACAACTCACCTGGTACGTTTTATACTTATCATACATTCGAGTGGTTCGATTATAGTTTTTTATTGTTTTAGACTGGACAAAAACGGAGGGTTCCGAACGTCGATACCAAAATAAGCGATAAGAGTTGGTAGACTCATTACTTTTAAATTTAAGGATAGGATCATTATTTCCTAAAAGGCTCAGGCTATAAAAGTCTCCCCGCTTACAAACTCGCAAATATCCCCAATCTTTTTCAGTTTTATTGATTAATTTATCGAGGGTATTTTCTAACATTATCATTGGAATTAAGTTTGAATTTAGCATAGTTTATCGATCAAAAATAGGGATGATGCAATACAATATTGATGCCATTATTGAAGGTTATTCTCAGGGCTACTTTTTGATGGCAAATGACGATAATGAAGCCTTAGGCTGGTATACAAGCCGTAAACGGGCTTTAATTCCTCTAGATGAACGGTTTCGTTATCCGCGATCGCTGAAACGAGTGTTAAATCAAAATCGGTTTACAGTCGCGATTAATCGTGATTTTTCAGCGGTGGTTGAAGGCTGTGCTAACCGAGAAACAACCTGGATTTCAGAAGAACTCAAAGTAATTTATCATATTTTGTATCAAAAGGGTTGGGCTTATAGTTTTGAAACTTGGCAAGGGGATGAATTAGCCGGGGGAATTTTGGGTTTAGTCATTGGGGGGGCATTTATTGGCGAGTCTATGTTTTATCGAATTCCTGAGGGTTCAAAAGTAGCAATGGTCAAGTTAGTCGAACGATTACGGGAACGTGATTTTATTTTATTTGATGCTCAGATGAATAATCCTCATCTAGAACGGTTTGGGGCTTATATGATTAAAAATAATCAGTATCTATCGTTGTTAAAAAAAGCAGTTTATCAGCCTTGTACGTTAGTTTAAAGTTGTTAGTTGTTAATTTAAAGTTGTTAGTCGTTAGTACTCGGTATTCAGTTTTTAGCCTACAAGTTGTTAGAATATCAACTTGCCACTTATAATAAATAACCAATAATATCATGTCCGGTTGAATACTTATAAATAAACTAGGGAGGAGTCACGCCCGTCAGCAGTCACGCCCGTCACCGAGTCAGGAGAGAAGAAGAGAGGACAGGAGAATAAAGTTGTATCATAACTAATTATCCGGACATGATATAACTAATAACTAATAACTAATAACTAACAACTAATCACTAATCACTAATAACCAAAATCCTTTATCGCCACATTTCAAATTGATCTTCAGAACATCCATTAATATAGCGATTATTAACCCAACCGACAAATGGTGTATATGTTTCATTGGGAGGAAATCCATCAAATAATGCTACAATTTTTACCCAGTCTCCTCTACGAGAAACAGCCCGAACACCATCACCGCGTTTAAGTTGTAAAATCACATCATTTTTAAGTCCAGCCCCTGCACGAATATTAACATTACTATTAACTCGGTTGGTGACAATGAAAGAACAATAACTATTATTAATTAAGTCTTTAACATAGTTAGGATTCGCTTTTTCCATGGGAGTCATTACTTGACTCAGAATCACTTTATTTTTGGGATTAATCACTTTTAAGCGATACTGACCGTTTGTTCCTTCTGGTATCATACGATAACTGTAGTTTTTCCGTTCCCAGAGATAGTCGCCGCGATTATAACTTGAAACAAAGGGAATATAAACACAGCGTTCTTTGGCATCACAACCCATGTAGGAAAGATTACCCTTCGCCTCATTAATGGAGACCGTAAACCCTCCTCCTGTATAAGTTGTGGCGAAAGCAGGAACAGCAACGAATAAGCTACCTACAACAGCAGTAAGTGTGTTTCTAATCAAATTTAGATTAAATTTCATCATTGATATTTTCCGGATATAATATAAGTGAGCTATTTCTTTTATGGCATAAAAAATTACTCCAGTTTTAACTTGATAGACGAATATTGAAGTGTACACAAAGATATTGCTATCCTGAAGGATGTATGAGAATCCGTAAGATTGTTTGATTCTGAGTCAAATGACACAGAATATAGGGTGCGTCCAACAGACATACGATGCACCTCAGCTATCGGTAAAATATTTAACTTTAAGCAATAAAAAGCGATACTAATCCGGAATAAAATGATTTTTATGATGATTGATTTCGCAACTTAGCGTCCGACAGTAAAAGATTGTAGGGTGTGTCACTAGACGCACCAGCCATTACGCTGAGTTTAAGCGATAAAAAGTTATATTAATCCAGATTAAAATAGTTATTATTATGATTGATTATTGATTTCGTAACTTCGGATTAATCCATTCATTCATACCTTCACCCAGTAAAGATAAACCCACTACCATTAAAGTTAAGGCTAAACCCGGAAATAATGCCGTCCACCAAATGCCTGTGGGTAATGCTTCCAATGCCAGACGCAAATCATGGCCCCATTCAGGAGTTTCTTCCGGCAATCCCAAGCCTAAAAATCCCAGACTTCCTAAGGTTAAAATCGCATCAGCGGCATTGAGAGTAAATAATACAGGCACACTTTGAATCACGTTAAGAAATAAGTAGCGAGATAAAATTGTCCAGGTATTTGCCCCCATGGCTTGGGCGGCTTCTATGAACAGTTCTGTTTTGACAGAAGTGGTATGATTACGCACAACGCGGTAATATTGCGGAATATAAGCAATACTGAGGGCAATGGCGGCGTTGAGAATGCCTCGGCCGACGACAAAGGCTAAAGTGATAGAAAGTAATAATCCCGGTAAAGTATAGATGGTATCCATGAGAAATAACAGAATTCGATCTATTTTTCCCCCTAAATAACCGCTGATTAATCCTAAAGGGACACCGAAAACTAAGCTGAGAGTTGTGGCAAGCAGGAGAACTTTCCAGGCAACTTGTGTCCCAAATAAAGTCCGAGAAAACACATCATAACCTTGACGATTTGTACCAAACCAATAGTCAGCAGAAGGAGGGTTATGAATCGGATTGGAAAGAAATTCTGTCGGATTATTAATCCATCCCCACTGCTGAAAGAGGGGAGAGAGTAAAGCAATTGCAATAAAAAGTAAAGTCATTCCTAACCCAACCAACATCATTTTCTGAGAGAGATTCGCGGGTTTAAATTGAGCAAAATTTCGTAGCCATTGCGGCTTATTAATCGTCATGTTTAATATGGATAATTAATAGTCTGCTTCATTATTATTATTTTGTTGTTCTAACCATTCAGGGGAAGGCGGAATTCTTTTGGCACTAATCAATTCTTCCATCACTTCTTTAACAATAGGGGCAGCAACTTTCCCACCTGAAGCATTGCGAGTTCGAGGTTCATCAATGGCTGCCAGGACCACATATCGCGGTTGATTAACAGATAAAATACCCACAAAACTGGTAATTTTAGCACTATCTGAATATCCTCCGTATGCATCTGCTTTTTGAGCCGTTCCTGTTTTTCCAGCAATACGATATCCTGGAATTTGTGCTGCCGTTCCTGTGCCATCGTCAACAACCGTTTCCATCATTTCTAAGACAGCTTGGGTGGTTTCTTCTGAAAAAACTTGGCGCGGTTCGGGTAAGGGAGGTTCCCAATAACTTTGGCCGTTACTATTATATAATCCTTGAACAACATGAGGCGTGACGAGCTTCCCACCATTAGCTAAAATTCCATGTAATTGAGCGAGTTTTAAAGGGGTAATTGAAAAGCCTTGACCAAATGAAGTTGTGGCAGCTTCGACTGGAACATAGATAAATTGTCGTCTACTTTTGAGATTACTTGAAACTTCAAACGGTAAATCCACTTCCATCATTTCATCTAATCCCAGCCGTTTTAATCCTTCGTAATAGACCTCGGGTTCTAATTTTTGCATAATCCGAATCATCGAGACATTACTGGAGTATTTAATCACATCTGTCATACTAATCGTGCCATAGGGGCCGGCATAAGAATAATCAGCATTTTCTAATACCCATTTCCCCATATAAATACGACCTTCATCATAAATATAATCATCCGGTTTAATCACACCCGCTTCTAAAGCTAAGGCAATATTGATCGGTTTGAAGGTAGAACCCGGTTCATATAAATCAGATAATGCCCAGTTTTTAAATCGTTCAATATCAAATTTATAATATTCATTGGGATCATAAGACGGAGAATTAACCAGTGACACAATTGAGCCATCTTTTGCATCTAAAACAATAACCGTTCCCCGTTTTGCCCCATGACGTTTGACGTGTTTATTCAGGATAGAACGCACCACACGTTGCAGACGAGTGTTAATGGTTAGGCGTAATTCTAAATCATCTAATTGAACAAATCCTGTTGCCAGTTGGTCGGGAACCCAAGTGCCATCAACAGCTCGCTTAAGCTGTAAAGCAGACATACTGCGTTCTAATAGTTCTTGCTGACTAAATTCAACCCCGGCTTGTCCTTTGCCTTCTCCATTAACATATCCGATAATATCGGCTGCAATTTCTTCTTGAGGATATAAACGTTGTCGATGTGGAGTAAATTCTAAACCATCAATCCTTAAATTTTTAATCCGGTTGGTTACTTCTTCAGTTAAGAATTCCGCAACTTTAATCCCACTTTCTGCTTGATTAAATTGTTCAAGCAGTTCTGTTGCAGTCGGTGTCGTTAAATCTTCTCGTAACAACATCGGAGCCAATTGTTCAGCAATGTCTGCGTCTGAGTACTTAAACAAATGGGGATGAGCATAAAGCGTGTATACCAGCCGATCAATGGCTAAAATATTACCATCAGCATCACTAATCGGTCGGCGAGGAACGAAAGGTAAAGAATGCACAGATTGTTGATACTGCGCTCGTTGTTTGAGGATCTGACCTTGGCTAATTTGTAGGCGAAATAAGTTAACGGCTAACCCGGCCATTCCCATCAGCAATGCTAACCATACCAGTTGCAGACGGTTGGGATGACAACGCTTCAGTTTTGAGCGAACTTTTTTAGGGGGGACAGGGACAATAACGGGCGGGCTAGGTTGAGCTTTTTCAGGTTTAGCCGTTTGAGCTTGAATAGATGTTTTACTGTTGAGGGGAACAACAGTAGAAGTCGGAGTGGGACGAGGTTTGAACCGAAAGCGGGGTGGAAAGTCTGAAGATTTCATTGCCGTTCCCCTATTGAGCGAATATAAGGTTTGATTAAAGTGAATAAAGTATAGCGCGTTTTCGATATAACCCTCACCATCAAAGATTAGTACTTGATTGACACATAACTCACCGACAAATGATTAATAGCCAATGGGCTGATCGTCACCAAAACCAGAGCGAGCACCCAGGTCTAAATAAGGAGCAGGTTCAGAGGGCAATTCTGGGCGCAAGGAAGCCGGTTGCATAAAAATCATGTTATCCATCGGCTTGTCACCCTTTGAGCGGTTTCTCGGGTTCTCCGCATCTTTGGCTATTTGATTTTTTAAGACTTCGTTCGCCGCTCGAAATTGATGATCCTGCCGCCGAAGACGCTCTAAAGTTTGATATTCTTTACTCCAAATCGAATCATTATATACAGTTACGCCGTATAGTCCTAAACCGGTACTGACGAATAGAACTGTTGCGATTGAACATACGGTTTGAACCGTCATCAGGGACTTCAGCCACCACGGCTTCACCCCTTCTGCGGGGAAGATTTTAACAACGGTTTGGGGTTCGGGGTCAGACTGTGGGATTCGAGGCTCTCCTTGTTTGCGAAGTCTGGCCTGAGCAAGAGAGATAACCTTACTGGAAGTGGTCGAACCTGAACTGTTCTGAGAAGGCCGCCGCTTGGGAGTCGGATCGGGGGAGAACGCAGCAGTCATAAGCGGTGAATGATAAAGGGTTAAGCGTAATTTCTTCACAGTTATTTGTTAACTGCGAAAAACAATCCAATACTAACACTAGTTACAGCGAATCTATGAAGAAGGATTATTTTATTTTCTGTATCACAAATATTATAAAAAGTAAAGTAAACTTTTACTAAAAATAAATAAGAGTAGAACTTTTTAAATTGTAAATAAATATTAATGATATCGGGGAGTTTCTTGTCGAATTATTTCAAATCCGTTGTTATGGCATCATCAACCCCCGTTTTCTGTTAAAAATACTCATGGTGATATCATTCAGACCCGTGGCGAAGAGAAGCCTGGGAAAGCCAGATGAGTTAACTCTCAATCGGCTTATCACTCACCCGTATCAACACCTCCCATTGCCGAATATCACCTGTTTTGGGCTTTTAAACTCAGCTCGCACGCAATGGCCAATCCTGAAAATTCTAAGATTTGACCCATTAGGAACCGAAGAACACTAATATGTTTACTTACGTTAAGCCCACCGTTAGACACATTAAACCCGACAACCTCAACGGGCGATCGCTTCTCAAAATTGTTTATGTTGTCCTAGAGGCTCAATATCAAAGCGCGTTATCGGCAGCCGTCCATTCTATTAATAAAAATAACCCGAATTTAGCCATTGAAATCAGTGGCTATTTAATTGAAGAACTCCGTAACCCAGAAAATTACGAAGACTTAAAAAAAGATATCGCCGAAGCCAATGTATTTATTGCCTCGTTAATTTTTATAGAAGATTTAGCCGCCAAAGTGGTCGAAGCCGTCACACCTTATCGCGATAACCTGGATGTGGCTGTGGTTTTCCCCTCCATGCCAGAAGTGATGCGCCTGAATAAAATGGGGAGTTTCTCCATGGCGCAATTGGGACAAAGCAAAAGTGCGATCGCCCAATTCATGAAAAAACGCAAGGAAAAATCAGGCGCTTCATTCCAAGATGGGATGTTGAAACTGTTAAGAACCTTGCCCAAAGTCCTGAAATATATGCCCATGGAAAAGGCGCAGGATGCCCGTAACTTTATGTTGTCATTTCAATATTGGTTAGGGGGGTCTTCGGAGAACTTAGAGAACTTCCTGCTAATGTTAGCCGATCGCTATGTCTTTGCCGACTCTGAGTTAAATTATGCCGATCCAGTCGTTTATCCCGATATGGGAGTTTGGCATCCCCTCGCGCCCCAGATGTTTGAGGATGTTAACGAATATCTGCAATGGTACAATAGCCGCGATGATATCCCCGACGATCAAAAAGATCCCCTAGCCCCTTGCGTGGGTATCGTTTTACAACGGACTCACTTGGTTACAGGAGATGATGCCCATTATGTGGCAATGGTACAGGAACTAGAAGCCATGGGGGCAAGAGTTA
Organism: Microcoleaceae cyanobacterium; assembly: GCA_049647265.1. Taxonomy (GTDB): domain Bacteria; phylum Cyanobacteriota; class Cyanobacteriia; order Cyanobacteriales; family Microcoleaceae; genus JAAURB01. Next base: position 106,352 of record JBARXJ010000063.1, on the reverse strand, counting down.
TTCCGGTATTTGCAGGCGGCTTAGACTTCTCCAAACCCGTTGATGAGTATTTCTGGAATAAACCCCCTAAAGGCATCGAACCGCAAGCTATTGTCGATACTGTTGTGTCTCTCACAGGCTTTGCCCTCGTAGGCGGCCCAGCGCGTCAAGATCACCCGAAAGCGATAGACTCCTTAAAACGGTTAAACCGTCCCTATATGGTGGCGTTGCCGCTGGTATTCCAAACCACCGAAGAATGGGAAGGCAGTGACTTAGGCTTACATCCGATCCAAGTGGCCTTACAAATTGCTATCCCTGAACTGGATGGGGCCATTGAACCTATAATTGTCTCCGGACGAGATGGGGCAACCGGAAAAGCCATTGCTTTGCAAGATAGAATAGAAGCGATCGCCGGACGGGCTATGAAATGGGCAAACCTCCGCAAAAAGCCCAAACTAGACAAAAAAGTTGCCATTACTATTTTCAGCTTCCCCCCGGATAAAGGTAATGTGGGAACCGCTGCATATTTAGATGTATTTGGTTCTATTTATGAAGTCACCAAAGCCTTAAGAAATAATGGCTACGATATTCAAGACTTACCTGACTCCGCCGAGAAATTGATGCAGGAAGTCATTCATGATGCAACCGCCCAATATCAAAGCCCAGAATTAAATATCGCCCACCGGATGTCGGTTGAACAATACGAACGGTTAACCCCTTATTCGGAACGGTTACACGAAAATTGGGGGCCACCTCCAGGACATCTGAATACCGATGGCGAGAACTTACTTGTCTTTGGTAAAACGTTTGGTAACCTATTTATCGGTGTACAACCGACATTTGGTTATGAAGGGGACCCGATGCGGTTACTCTTTTCACGTTCAGCGAGTCCGCATCATGGGTTTGCTGCCTATTACACTTATTTAGAACAAATTTGGCAAGCCGACGCAGTTTTACATTTCGGGACTCATGGATCTCTGGAATTTATGCCCGGAAAACAGATGGGAATGTCTGGGGACTGTTATCCCGATAACCTCATTGGCAGTACCCCGAATATTTATTATTACGCTGCCAATAACCCCAGTGAAGCCACTATTGCCAAACGTCGGAGTTATGCTGAAACCATTTCTTACCTAACCCCCGCAGCAGAAAACGCCGGACTTTATAAAGGCTTGCAAGAACTGAATGAATTGATCGGATCTTATCAAACCTTAAAAGACAGTGGCCGAGGTGTACAAATTGTTAATACCATTATCGAAAAGTCTCGGATGGTGAATTTAGATCAAGATGTCACCTTACCCGAATGTGATGCGGCGGAATTATCTGGTGAAGAACGAGATAATGTTGTCGGACAGGTTTATCGGCGGTTAATGGAAATTGAGTCACGCCTGTTACCCTGTGGCTTACACGTTATTGGTAAACCGCCCACAGCCGAAGAAGCGATCGCCACATTAGTTAATATTGCTAATTTAGATCGCGAAGAAGAAGAAATTATTAGCTTGCCTCGTATTATTGCCAATAGCCTGAACCGCGATATTGAGGAAATTTACCGCAATAATGACTTAGGCATTTTAGCCGATGTTGAACTGTTGCAACAGATGACAGAAGCTATTCGTAGCGCTGTTGCCGCTTTAGTTCAAGAACGAACCGACGCAGAAGGACGGGTTTCTAAGGTTTCTAAACTCAACTTCTTCAATATGGGTAAAAAGGAACCTTGGCTTGAAGCGTTGGATAAAGCCGGATATCCTAACGTTGATACCGAAGCTATTAAACCGTTGTTTGAGTATCTAGAATTCTGTTTACAACAGGTTTGCGCCGATAACGAACTCGGTTCTCTATTACGGGCATTAGAAGGGGAATATATCCTTCCTGGCCCCGGTGGTGACCCTATTCGTAACCCGGCTGTATTGCCCACAGGCAAGAATATGCACGCCCTCGACCCCCAGTCTATCCCCACAGCCGCGGCGGTGAAGTCAGCCAAAATTGTGGTAGATCGGTTAATTGATCGGCAAAAGCTTGAAAATGGCGGCAATTATCCTGAGACTATCGCAGTTGTTTTATGGGGAACCGATAATATTAAAACCTACGGGGAGTCCCTCGCCCAGGTGATGTGGATGGTGGGGGCAAAGCCTGTACCGGATGCGTTAGGACGGGTGAATAAGTTAGAACTGATCCCGTTAGAAGAATTAGGACGACCCCGTCTTGATGTGGTTATTAACTGTTCTGGGGTATTCCGCGACTTGTTTATTAACCAAATGAACCTATTAGATCAAGCAGTAAAAATGGCAGCCGAAGCTGATGAACCGCTTGAGATGAATTTTGTGCGGAAACACGCTTTACAACAGGCGGAAGAATTAGGCGTTAACGTCCGTCAAGCAGCAACACGAGTCTTTTCTAATGCGTCCGGTTCTTATGCCTCTAACGTTAATTTAGCGGTGGAAAATAGCACCTGGGAAGATGAATCTGAGTTACAAGAAATGTATCTCAAACGCAAATCTTTTGCCTTTAATTCTGATAACCCCGGCATGATGGATGACAACCGTCAAGTCTTTGAGTCCGCGTTAAAAACCGCAGAGGTAACCTTCCAGAATTTAGACTCTTCTGAGATTAGTTTAACGGACGTTTCTCACTATTTTGATTCCGACCCCACGAAGATTATTTCTACTCTCAGAAAAGATGGAAAAATGCCATCTTCTTATGTAGCTGATACCACTACGGCGAATGCACAAGTGCGAACCTTATCCGAAACCGTTCGTTTAGATGCCCGCACCAAAATGTTAAATCCGAAGTGGTATGAAGGGATGTTATCTCACGGTTATGAAGGGGTACGGGAGTTATCAAAACGTCTCGTAAACACAATGGGATGGAGTGCCACAGCAGGCGCGGTGGATAATTGGGTGTATGAAGAAACCAATGAAACCTTCATTCAAGATGAAGCCATGCAACAGCGTTTGATGAATTTAAATCCTCATTCTTTCCGTAAAATGGTCACCACTTTATTAGAAGTAAATGGGCGCGGATATTGGGAAACCAGCGAAAGCAATTTAGATAAGTTGCGAGAGTTATATCAACAGGTTGAAGATCGAATTGAAGGGGTTGAGTAATTGGGAGTAACATATTAAGAGTAGAGGCGTGAGAAATCGCGTCTCTAACAATATTTTGGAGAAAGTTGTTGTGGGTGATTGGTCAGTCAATTGGGAAAAAGTTAAAGTTAAAGGTAAGGTTTTAGGTTTTGATGAAATATCTGATGCACCACCACAACCTGGTTTATATGCTTGGTATGCTAATTTAGGATTAGGTGCTGCTGACCTCGCTGATGAAGGTCAAACTCGTAGAGCTTTAGAAAAACAAACTCAAAAATATAAACCAGTACCCTTGCAAGTAGATATTAAAGGAAATTTTGGATCGCGATGGGTAGGTAAGCTTTCTGATAGCTCAATAGATGACTTAGGAAATGCACTATTAAATCAAACCTCTGATAATACTAATAGTGAAGGTTCTCATTCTCCAGAAAAACAAAGAGGACAGAAACTCTGTAATGCACTTGCTGAATCTGCGACTCGTCAAGCTCTAATTAGTACATTAGAAGAATGTATTCCTATTTTCCTATCTCCTCTGTATGTGGGTATATCTGACAATCTACAACAACGCTTACAACATCATGTCCGTCAATTTAGATTAGTTGCTAGAAAATCCAAATCACAAAATGAGTATTTGACTTCAGATTTAGATACAGAAGCATCCGGCACTGAATTTGCTATGAGAGCTGTCAATGCAAAATTTAAAGAGGATAATCTCAAGGCATTCATCTTTCCTGTTCCAAATATTGAGAATCTCAATCCCACAGAAGTTCGTAATGTAATTGAAGGGGTAGAATTTTTATTGAACCGTTGGGTTAGACCATCGTTAGGAGTTAAGTAGGACAATGGGCTTAGGTAAATCATCTCAAGACTGGGAAGTTAGTACAGAAGGAACATACGGTGAGTTTAATACTTCAGCAGGTCGTGTATCGTATTTAATGACAAAAGCTAAATTAGGTGGAGATACTACAAAAGAAAGTAAATTGACCTTACACCTTGCACCTGTACGAGAGGTACTACCAATAGAGGAGATGAACTTTAATCAGTTACTCCAGCGAGATCTAGATGATTATCGAGTGGCTACAGAATTAGTTGACTACCTATTGAAACCTAAATTTACAGGACCAGCATTTTACACACCCGTTCTAGCTGCTGTACTACCTTTTGATGGTATAAATCCAGTAGATAGATATCCAGAGATAACTGGTGACAAGACATATCGAGATTCTGATGATCTTCTATGGGAACAAACTCAATTTGGTGATGCTTTTCGAGTATTAAAGCTACAAGATGAAAATCAAAATAATCTACATAAAATAAAGCTAGGAAGACTGGAATTTAATAAGCATAAGATTAAATTAGCTGTTATTGATGGACAGCACAGAGTCATGGCTTTGTTAGCTATTCGTCGTACTATTGATAGAAATTGGGAAACTACAAAAGGAAATCCTTATCGATTTTTTTATGAAACAAGAATTAAGGAACTTATTAAAGAAAATAAATATTTTGACTTAAAGGAAATCGAGTTTCCAGTTTGTATTTGTTGGTTCCCTGATACTAATCCTTCAGAAACGTCATGGCCTGATCCTCATAAGGCAGCTCGTAAACTTTTTGTAGATGTCAATCAAAATGCGAAAAAACCCAATCAATCTCGATTAATTTTATTGTCAGATACCGAGTTAGTATCAATTTTCACTAGAGCTTTGTTAAACTGTTTACGAGAAGAAGATTCTAGTCCTTTTCCACTTCACGCTATAGAGTATGATTATCCACACGAGACAGGTGGAGGTTCCCCAGTACGTCCTACAGCTCTTGCCAATGTAATTATGCTCAGAAAAGCGATTGATTGGGCATTGCGAGGTGATAAAAAATACATCGAAAATGTAGATCGAAAAATTAGCAGAGGTCGTACTGCCGAGGAGGACAAAGATAAACGGCTTCGGAAAGAATTAGAAGTTGATGACTGGTTAACACAGGAAACTCTAGATGAAGGAATGACTGGAAATATTACTTTTGATAGAAGAGATCTAGGAAATGAGAATTTTCCTAAGAGTAAAGTAGAAAATTTAAATCAAAAGTTTATGGAAGGGTGGGGAGAAGTTATTATTAAGATTGTCTCAGAGTTTATTCCATTTAAGTGTCATGTTGAAGCTTTAACAGAATTGAAGAAGAATTGGACAGGTACAGTTAATCATGGAGCATTAGCTTATGATGCTATGTTCAAAGGTTTAGGAACTTATTGGACACTGAAAGCAGACCACGAGCAATGGTTAGAAAATAATAGATCAAAAGATGGTGCAAATTCACAAGAAAGAACAGATACAGTTAAAGCATGGGAAGCTATTCAGGAAAAGGAAAAAGAATTTAAAGAAGAACGAGCAAAAAAAATATTTGATCGAAAGCGACTTGATACAGAACAAGAAAGTGATCGTGAACTTGTAAACATTTCAGATAGTATATATACTCGATTAATCACTCAAGCATTTTTATCAGGAGCCATCCTAACCCTAGCAAGTCTTAAGTATAATTTGGAATATGATTCTGCCATATTTTCTGAGCGTTTCCCGTGTTGGATAAAATCATGGAATGAGTTCTTAAATTCGTCTCCTAAGAGAGAGAAGGTAAAGATTTTTGGACAAAATAGTTTATCATTTTTGTCGGGGTCAAGACTAAAACCCTCTTTCAGCGTCTACTTCAGATATCTTTTATTAGAAATGATGTATTTCACAGCAAGAAAGAAGAAAGATTTTTTTAAAAAGGAAGAAACAAAAGTGATTTATAATCTCTTGAGTTCTTCAAGAAAACTGTATTTAGACTTTTTGGAGTTAGATCAATTAAATTCGCTTAAAAAGACAGAAGCATCTCTTTCATCCAAAGAGCGTAAGAATAAAGCTGAAGAAAACAGTCAAAATACTCTTCAAGACTTTTGCAAAAAGTGGTTTAAAATTAGCGAACAAGATTTTAAAGAGTGGATATCTAATCTGGATAACAATTCTAATGATTCAGAGAATCTTTCGGAAAATGAAGATTTAGATGACTCAGAAATAGAGGAAGACGATGACGAAGCTGAATAAGGAATAAAAATAAAGAGAATGAAAATGAAGCTATACTATAAAATTATCCTTTTTTGGAATCAAGAAGATGAAGCATTCATTGCAGAATTCCCAGAACTTCCTGGATGTATAGCGGATGGTTCAACCTATTAAGAAGCCTTGCAGAATGTCGAAATAATTATGCAAGAATGGATAGAAACAGCGCAAGAGTTGGGACGTTCTATTCCTAAACCTAAAAAACGTTTAATATCAGCGTAGTCAGTAGCCATTTTTTAAGGAAAAACAGAGGTGATAGCTACTGATACTTGAGTGAGTCGTTGGCTACGCCTTGCGGCACGCAGTATCGCAGAAATATTAATCTCTATTCAGATTCGATACAATTATGTTACCTTACATCAATATAGGTTAATAACCTTAATCAGAAATATGCTGCAAGCAATCCCTTCTCCTCCACAAAATTCTATTGGTTCTCAGCTTATCTTATATGATGTGAGTTGGGAAACTTATGAAAAGTTATTAGAGATTTTTGCAGAACGTTCAACCCCTAGACTGACTTATTATCAAGAAACCTTAGAATTAATGACACCCCTACCCGAACATGAAACCTACAGTTGGACTCTAGGGCGGTTAGTGGTGATTCTTTCTGAAGAACTAGGATTAGAAATTCGGGGTTTAAAATCAACAACATGGCGATCGCAACCGAAACAAGCAGGTTTTGAAGCTGATGAATGTTTTTATATTCAAAGCGAAGCAAAAGTTCGGGGAAAGTTAAATCTGGATCTTACAATTGATCCACCACCTGATCTGGTCATTGAAATTGATTTAAGCAGTTCCTCAATTGATAAAATGACAGTTTACGCTGAATTGGGTATTCTAGAGGTATGGCGTTGGCGTAAAGGTAAACTGAGTATTAATTTATTAAATGAAGCAAAGGAATATATCGAATCAGAAACTAGTTTAGCTTTTGAATCATTTCCAGTAAAAGAGTTAGTAAAATTTATAAATATAGATTCACAAAAAGGTGAAAATGCTAGAATGCGAGAGTTTAGAAGCTGGGTGCAAACGCAAATCAGTTAAGTCAACAATTAGTTAATTTATTAATTTTTAGCAGATGAACTGAGAACTATGACAAACTACACTCTAAATCTAGAATCAATTGCACTGACAGACAAGCAATTTTTTCAGCTTTGTCAGAATAATAGTGATTTAAAATTTGAACGCAATGCTAATGGAGATTTAGTGATTATGTCACCCACAGGAGGAGAAACAGGAAGTTATAATGCAGGCTTGACAGCACAACTCTGGTTATGGAATAGTCAAACTAAACTAGGTAAAGTTTTTGATTCTTCCACGGGTTTTAAACTGCAAAATGGTGCAGATCGTTCTCCGGATGCATCTTGGATTAAAATTGAGAGATGGAATGCTTTAACAACTGAACAACGGCAAAAGTTTATTCCGTTATCTCCAGATTTTGTAATTGAATTGCGTTCAAAGAGTGACAGTTTAAAAACTATTCAGGATAAAATGCAAGAATATATTGAAAATGGTACTCGTTTGGGATGGTTAATAAATCCTCAAAATAAAAGTATTGAAATTTATCGGACTGGAAAAGAGGTAGAGATTTTAGAAGATCCGAAAACGTTATCTGGAGAAGATGTTTTACCGGATTTTATTCTAAATCTTCAAGAAATTGGGTAAGTGAATAAAGATGCTTAAAATTATTGTTCTGTTGTCGAAGGTATAAAGTAGCGATCGCGATCATTTTCATCTATTCTCAGATCGGATAGCATTTCCTAGACATCGTTGCTGAACTGGGTCACTGATACATTTTTTAAAATAAACTAAAGATTTTACAAGCCGCTTTCGATACAAAATGTAGAGATAATTGAAATCGTGTCTAAAGTTACAATTAGCAACAATGTCACAACCCACCATTGAATCGATTTTACAAGAGAAACGCCTGTTTAATCCGCCGGCAGAGTTCTCGCAAAATGCTCATATTCAAAGTTTAGAGCAATATCAACAACTTTACGACAAAGCCAAGGCTGACCCGGAAGCGTTTTGGGCAGAATTAGCAGAGAAAGAATTAGACTGGTTTGAGAAATGGGATACTATTCTCGACTGGCAACCGCCGAATGCAAAGTGGTTTGTCGGTGGTAAAATTAATATTTCCTACAACTGTTTAGATCGCCATCTCACCACCTGGCGACGCAATAAAGCCGCTTTAATTTGGGAAGGTGAACCGGGAGACTCTCGCACTTTAACTTATGCTCAACTGCATCGGGAAGTTTGTCAAATGGCGAATGTTCTGAAGCAGTTAGGGGCGCAAAAAGGCGATCGCATCGGAATTTATATGCCGATGATACCAGAAGCGGCGATCGCGATGTTAGCCTGTGCCAGAATTGGTGCGCCCCATACTGTTGTATTTGGTGGGTTTAGTGCCGAAGCGTTAAAAGATCGCTTAGTTGATGCTGAAGCAAAACTCGTTATTACAGCCGATGGCGGTTGGCGCAAAGATGCTATTGTTCCCCTTAAAGATCAAGTTGATAAAGCCATAGAATTAGGCGCGTCTTCTGTGGAGAATGTCTTAACCGTTAAACGCACGGGTCAAGATATTAACATGGAAACCGGGCGAGATCATTGGTGGCATGAATTGAAAGCCGATGCTTCTGCTGACTGTCCCGCCGAACCGATGGATAGTGAGGATATGTTATTTATCCTTTATACCAGTGGTACAACAGGCAAGCCAAAAGGGGTGGTTCATACCACAGGCGGTTATAACCTCTATACTCACGTTACTAATAAATGGACGTTTGACTTGCAAGATACGGATGTATTTTGGTGTACCGCTGATGTAGGCTGGATTACAGGCCATAGTTATATTGTCTACGGGCCGTTATCGAATGGGGCAACGACGGTGATGTATGAAAGTGCGCCGCGTCCGTCTAACCCTGGCTGTTTATGGGATGTGGTGGAAAAACAGGGCGTAACAATATTTTATACCGCCCCCACCGCTATTCGGGCATTGATGAAAATGGGAGACAAGCATCCCAACGCCCGTAATTTATCCTCTCTGCGGCTATTAGGAACGGTCGGAGAACCGATTAACCCGGAAGCTTGGATGTGGTATCATCGCGTCATTGGTGGCGAACGTTGCCCCATTGTCGATACCTGGTGGCAAACGGAAACGGGCGGCTTTATGTTAACCCCGTTACCCGGTGCAACCCCCACAAAACCCGGTTCGGCGACGTTACCTTTCCCTGGAATTATTGCTGATATTGTCGATGCAGAAGGCAACCCCGTTGAAGGCAATGACGGCGGCTATTTAGTGATTAAGCATCCCTGGCCGAGTATGATGCGGACGGTTTATGGTGATGCTGAACGCTATCGTCGCAGCTATTGGGAGTTTATTCCGCCTAAAGATGGTAATTATGTTTATTTTGCCGGAGATGGTGCCCACAGAGACCCAGATGGCTATTTCTGGGTGATGGGTCGTGTGGATGATGTTATTAGTGTTGCCGGACACCGCCTGGGGACGATGGAAATTGAGTCGGCGTTAGTCTCTCATCCGGCTGTTGCAGAAGCGGCTGTTGTGGGCAGACCCGATGAAATTAAAGGGGAAGAAATTGTTGCTTTTGTGACGTTAGAAGGGGACGACACAGCCAGTGAGGAATTAAATAAAGCCCTGAAACAACACGTCGTGCAAGAAATTGGGCCAATTGCCCGTCCGGGTGAAATTCGCTTTACCGATGACCTGCCCAAAACTCGCTCAGGTAAGATTATACGGCGCTTTTTACGGAACCTGGCAGCGGGTGAAGAAATTACCGGCGATATTTCAACAATGCAAGATTTGAGTGTATTGGAAAAATTGCGCGGCGATGGATAATCTTTCGTTAATTTAACACTGAGAAAATGAGGGTACGATCTGTTGTATTGTACTCTCATCTTTTTAATTATTGGAAGTAGCATTATCTCAGAAAACAAAAATATGGGGTTCGCGCTCAGGTTGTTCGTTTTGAGGGTATCTAATAAAGGTGTCATCTTGAATACATCCATAAAATTGTGACAGCGATGCTTCCGTACCTTTGGGCTGGCAGGTTTGATAGACAATGACAACTTCGATCTCTGTATCGGTGTACATCAGGTAAATGAATCTTCAAGCATACCATCACTACCGATATGAGATTTTAGCTTGATGCTGTGCATGATATAAATTCCCTACCTATCGAGATCTACATCTTTGTATGTTGTTTTGACAACTTTCATAAAAGATATATTTTATTACTGATGATTACTCATTATATCATTTTGATTAATAGTAACAATTTATCTGCTTATTTTCTCTACTTTATAAGTCTCTCTGCTTCCTTTTCTGCTTTTTCTTTGCTTTCTAGCATAATTGACTCTAGAATATAATCCCATCACCAATCTTTCTCTAGATAGAAGTCAAATCACTATTTCTTCGGTAAATTAATTCATAAGGCATAGAATATCTTAGTAAGAGGGCTTAAAAATGTCTGACTCCATTAAAGAACAAATCAATACCAATTTACAAAAGGCAAAGGCAGAAGGTCAGTTACGTTCTGAACGTATTCGAGAAATTGTTACAGAAGCATTTGAACAGGCTAAATTAGAATTAAAAGCAGGTTCAGGAGAATTAAAACAAGCGGCGACTGATGCTGTTTCTGCCGTTACAGATGCATTAAGTGATAAAGGTGGAGAGATTAAAGAAGAAATTACAGCCACAATTGAAGGGGTAATTGAAGGAATTAGCAGAGGGCGACGTAAAGCGATTAGTGAAAGTCAGAATGAAGTTAAATTATTACAAGAAAAAATAGATGCAGAAGAAACAGAACTAGAACAGGAAATAGAAATTACTTTAGATAAAATTTCTGAATCTAGTCAAGATAAATCCGAACAAGTTAAAGAAGCGGTTGAATCTACAGTTAAAACTATTAAAAATAGCGAAGAAGTGGCACTAATGAAAAAACGTTATGCTCAATTAAAATCTCAACTCGCAGTGGTTCAGGCGAACTTAGCGGCACGGTATGGCGAGCAATTTGACCAAGTTCAGCACTATTTAGACGATGCTAAAGTATGGTATGATAAAGCCAAAGAACAGCCGGAAGTCGTAACAGATAAAGTTGAGAAAAAACGGAGTGAGTTTGAGCGTAAGTTTGGAGAAGCCGGAAGAATTATTGCTCAGAAAGAACGTAAAATTCAACGTCAATTAAAAGAACTTTGGGATGATTTAGTTGAGATTTTTAAAAACCAATCTGACAATAAAACACCGAAAGCATAGAGATTGATAGGGGTGCAAGTTCTGCACTCCTTTACATTAATAATCCGGCTGTAGCGGCTACAATTAAATTGGTTAAAATGGCTCCCATTAAGGCCCGAATTCCTAGTTGAGCCAGTTGACTCCGACGTTGAGGCGCAATTCCACTCAGTCCGCCAATTTGAATCCCAACAGAACCAATATTGGCAAAGCTACACAGGGCAAAAGTTGCGATTTTAACGCCACGCTCAGATAAGGCATTATTTCTGATTAATTCTCCTAAATCAATATAAGCAATAAATTCATTTAAAATAATTTTTTTACCAATTAATGCAGCGACTGGACTGGCATCTGTGAGCGGAACTCCTGTTAAAATTGCTATCGGATAGAGTAATATTCCGAGAATCAAATCTAAGGATAATTCAGAATAGCCAAACCATCCGCCAACGGTTGATAAAATTCCATTGAAAAAGGCAATTAATCCTAAAAAAGCAATAATAATGGCAGCAATATTAACCGCTAGTTTTGCCCCTTCTATCGCGCCTGCTGCGGCGGCATCCACAACATTAATCGCTGTTTTTTCTACATTTAATTGTAAGATTCCGGCGGTTTCGGGTTTTTCCGTTTCTGGATAGAGTAATTTAGACATTCCTAAGGCACAAGGCGCTGCCATCACCGAAGCGGTAATTAAATCTTGTGCAGGCATTCCAAAAGAAATATAAGCCGCTAAAACACTGCCTGCAATGGTTGCCAGTCCCCCTGTCATCACGGTATTTAATTCTGATAACGTCATCTCAGAAATAAACGGCTTAACGAGTAATGGCGCTTCCGTCATCCCGACAAAAATATTAGCGGCATTAGAAAGAGACTCTGCGCCGGACGTTTGAGTGGTTTTCTGCATTATCCATGCCACCACTTTAACAATTTGTTGGAGTAAACCGAGATAATAAAGAATAGAAACAAAGGCAGAAAAGAAAATAATTATCGGTAAAATTTTAAATGCAAATAAATGTTGTTCGTAGTCTACTCCAAATACAAATTGTGCGCCGACATCCGAAAATGCTAAAAATGTTGTGACTGCTTCTCCTATTAAACTAATCATATTATAAGCCAGAGGGATTCTTAAAATAATCACAGCAATGATGAGTTGTAATGCAATTCCCCATAAAACAGGTCGCCATTTAACGGCTTGACGATTGGCTGAAATTAAATAACCGATACCAATAAATACTAAAATTCCAATTAAAGAAATTAACCGTTCTATCACTATACTTTCCTCAAGGATTAACTATTAAATTGAAAGGTCATAAATACAAAACGAAGAATAAATACTCCGGCTAATATCCAGGTTAATTTAGGTACTTCATGAGCTTTGCCTTGAAAGCTTTTGATAATGGGATAACTAATAAATCCAATCGATAAACCTTCTGCGATTGAATAAGTTAAGGGAATCATAAATAACGTCAGAAAAGCCGGAATCGCTTCCCCTAAATCTTGCCATTGAATATAACGAATACTCGATAACATAAATACCCCAACAATGACTAAAGTCGGCGCAGTTGCATAAGCTGGGATGGCTTGAATAATCGGGATAAAAAAGATAGAAATACCCAGAAAAAACGCCGTCACTAAAGCTGTAAATCCACTTTTTCCCCCTTCAGAAATACCTGAAGCAGATTCAATATAACTGGTCACACTAGAAGTCCCTAAAATAGCGCCAGCGCTGGTGGCAATCGCATCCGCCATCAAGGCTTTATTCGCGCGAGGAAGTTCACCCTGCTCATCAATATAACCGACTTTTGTTCCTAACCCTGTTAAGGTTCCAATTGTATCAAATAAATCGACAAATAAAAATACAAATGTAATGGCAATTAAGTTAAAAAGATTATTTAGATTCAGATTCGTAAAGCCAAAAATAGCTTGACCGAAGAGATGTTGAGGAAAGGGAGGAATTTCAAATAGTCCCGTTGGCCAAGGCGTAATCTTTAAAATCCAGCCTAATAATGCTGTTGCTAAAATCCCCCATAATAACGCGCCTTTTACTTGTCTCACCACAAATGCTGAAGTGATAAATAATCCAACAATTGCGATTAATGTTGTCGGTTCTTTCAAGCTGCCAAAGGCTGTTTTTGTTACTTCATTTGCAATAATAATTCCAGCACCTCCAGTATCCGGATTACCTGATAAACCAATATAAGCAATAAATAAACCAATCCCCGCCGCTGTTGCATTTTTTAAGGCTAAAGGAATCGCTTTTATAATTTGACGACGGATATCTGTCAGGGTTAAAATAATAAAAATTAAGCCTTCAATTAATACAGCAGATAAGGCTAACCTCCAGTTAATTCCCAATCCTAAAACAACAGTATAAGCAAAAAATGCATTTAAACCCATGCCAGGTGCTTGTGCAAACGGGTATTTGGCAATTAAAGCCATGGTTAAAGTCCCAATAGCCGCAGAGATGCCTGTTGCTACAACTAATTCAGAAAATAAATCTCCAGATTGATTTAGAAAAATAGCATCTGATAAAATTAAAGGATTAACGACTAAAATATAAGCCATTGTCATAAAAGTCGTCATCCCCGCTAAAATTTCTGTACGAAAATTGGTCTGAAGATGATTAAAGTTAAAGTAACGAGCAATTTTACTTTGCCAACCGGAATAGGAGTTTTGAGGATTAGAATTCATCTAAATCAAAATTAAGATGTTTCAACCTATAATCAAACTCGATTAATAATGGTTTGTCAAGTCTCTTTTGAACAGTTTAGTCAGGATTGACAGAGTTTTATATTTATTCATTTTAATAATAGGGTGATATTATGACTATTTCTACTCAATCTACAACTCAAATTAGAGGATTTAGAGCCGCTTTTTTAGATTGTATCGATGACCCTTTTTATCATTCAGAAAAAGATAGTATTCGCTATATTCCAAATGGTTTATTAGTAACTGAAAACGGTATCATTAAAGATTTTGGTGCTTATCAAGATTTACATCAAAAATATTCGGATATTCCCATTACTTCCTATGAGAACTTATTAATTTTACCCGGACTCATTGATATTCATGTTCATTATCCTCAAACAGAAATGATTGCCGCTTATGGAGAACAACTATTAGGGTGGCTGAATAAGTATACATTTCCCACAGAAGCCAAATTTAAAGACTATGAATATGCTCAAAAAATAGCCGCTTTCTTTCTAGAAGAATTACTTAGAAATGGCACAACAACTGCATTAGTATTAACAGCCGTTTTCCCTGAATCTGTTGATGCTTTTTTTGAGGAAGCTAAACAGCGTAATTTACGAATGATTGCCGGGAAAGTGATGATGGATAGAAATGCACCTGAAAACTTACTCGATACCGCAAAAACCTCATATGAAGACAGTCAAAAACTGATTCAAAGATGGCATCAAAAAGATCGTTTACTTTATGCAGTTACGCCTCGATTTGCCATTACTTCAACACCCGAACAATTAACACTAGCCGGAAAACTAATCAAAGAATATCCAGATGTTTATTTACATACACATTTATCTGAAAATCAACAAGAAATTGAATTTACCGCCGAACTCTATCCAGATTGTGCAGATTATTTAGATGTCTATGAACAGTTTAATTTAGTTACATCAAAATCAATATTTGCTCATGGTATTTATTTATCTAATTCTGAATTTAACCGACTCTCACAAGCTAAATCAACCATCGCTTTTTGTCCGACTTCTAACCTATTTATTGGCAGTGGTTTATTTAAACTCAATCAAGCTAAATCAGAGCGTTCTCCTATTGCAGTGGGTTTAGGAACAGATGTCGGTGCAGGCAGTAGTTTTTCTATTCTAAGAACGGCTCATGAAGCCTATAAAGTGACCCATCTTCAAGAAACAGTCTTTTCAGGTTTACAAGGGTTATTCCTCGCTACATTAGGGGGAGCAAAAGCACTATCTTTAGACGATAAAATAGGTAACTTTGAAATCGGAAAAGAAGCAGATTTTATTGTTGTCAATCCACAATCTACTCCATTAATGCAACTGCGAACTCAACAAACTTATCCCGCTCAAACACTCGAAGAAATTGCCGATATTGCTTTTGTATTAATGATGTTAGGAGATGATCGAGTCGTTCATGCTACTTATATTCTAGGGGAATTAGCTTATCAGCAAAACTCAGATTTTGAAAGATCCTAACTGAATTGTCATATATTATAAAGTAATTTTATATTGATTAATACTGAATTTCATTGTATTCTAATTAATAATAGATTCTCAAATCTTTCATTAAAATAGGATATTTTTAAATTGGATAGTCAAAATAAACTCAATCTTTCCTCATCTCAATTGAATGAATGGATTAAAAACGCAAAACAGAGAAGTCAACAGGGAAATCTACCTCGATATATTCCTCAGCTCGCTCATGTCAACTCTGAAGCTTTTGCCGTTTGTATTGTCTCTCACGATCAATCCATTCAAGTAGTAGAAAATCGAAATTTAACTTTCTCTTTAATGAGCGTGATTAAACCCTTTTTATTACTCCATTTATTAGCCAAAATTGGAACAAGGATTGTATTTAAATGGGTGGGTGTAGAGCCATCGGAGTATCCTTATAATTCCTTGGCGCAGTTAACAGCAGATGGGGGAAAACCTCGAAATCCGATGATTAATAGTGGCGCGATCGCCTTAGCGAATTTACTCACCGGAAAAACGGCAATTGAGCGATGTGAAACGTTACTAAACTGGCTGAATCAATGGGGAGATTGTCAACTGTTTTTAGATGAATCGCTCTATCAATCCGTCACGGCTTTACCCAATCCAAATAATAAAGCTTTAGCTGAAGAATTGTTACAATCTGGTCAAATTTTAGATGCAGAAATTGCCTTAGAAACTTATAATTTAATTTGTTGCTTGTCCGGCACAGTCATCGATTTAGCCAAACTGGGGATGCTACTCGTCCAACCCCCAGAATTAATCGGACAGCAACCCAGCCAAATCGTCAAAGCATTAATGATGACTTGCGGTTTATACCAAGCTTCGGCTGAATTTGCCGTTAAAGTAGGTTTACCCACAAAGTCCGGCGTGAGCGGCGCTGTCCTGGCTGTTATCCCTCGTCAGGGTGCGATCGCCTGTTATAGTCCCCCATTAGATGCTCAAGGTAACTCCATTGGCGGACTGTCTCTAATTACAGATATCGCTGAGGGATTAAATTTAAGCTTATTTGCTTAGTTTATAGCTGAGATAAGCAAAAGAATTCAACTTTAAATTTCCTACAGAAGCATAAAAAAATAGTTAATAAAGCTTAACTTTTCTTTACAATGCCATAACCTAGATAACAGTAAGTAAATATACCGAATTAGCCGGTTGAATGTTTCTATGGGTAGCGAGGTTGGCAAGAATCAGAATAATCTGCAACGGCTCAGTGCAAAGGAGCTGATATCTTTGTATATGGACGGCCAACGAGATTTTAGCC
Organism: Microcoleaceae cyanobacterium; assembly: GCA_049647265.1. Classification (GTDB taxonomy): domain Bacteria; phylum Cyanobacteriota; class Cyanobacteriia; order Cyanobacteriales; family Microcoleaceae; genus JAAURB01. The sequence goes on along the minus strand of JBARXJ010000063.1, from coordinate 89,502 downwards.
GGATTAACTTGACAGAAGTTGACTTATTTGAAGCCAATCTAGAAGAAATCAACTTACAAGATAGCAATCTTAATCAAGTCTATATGCCCTACGCTAATCTTAGTGGGGGAAACCTTTCTAATACTACAATGGTTGGGGCTGAATTGGGAGATACGCAGCTTTCTCGAGTCAACCTATCCCAAGCCAACCTGCAAAACAGTAATTTATCTCGGGCTAATCTTCGCTATGCTAATTTAAAAGATGCTAATCTAGCCTCTGTCAACTTACAAGGAGCAGATTTGTATAAAGCTGATTTGAGTGGTGCTAATCTCAAAAATGCAGATTTAAGTAGTACTAACCTAGAAAATACTAATCTTAAGAATGCTAATTTATCCGGGTGTAATTTATTCCGAGCAAAACACGCCAATTTGACAGATGCTCATTGCGATAAAACAACAATTAGTCCAGAAGGATATTAATTCTTAGTCATTAGTTCTGAGTTATTTGTCGTCTGTAATTTCTCTAGAGATTGAGTGGATAAAATATAACAAAACTCTAGTTGAAAATAAATAACCAATCACCAATGACCCATAATAAATACATTTTATTCTACAAACCTTACGATGTTCTCTGTCAATTTACTGACCCCCAATCTAACAGAAAAACCTTAAAAGATTATATTCCTATCCCCTCCGTTTATGCAGTCGGACGTTTAGATCGAGATAGCGAAGGATTATTATTACTGACAAATAATGGAAAAGTTCAACATCGTTTAAGTCATCCTCGGTTTCATCACCCTCGTACCTATTGGGTTCAAGTCGAACGTATCCCGAACCCCCAGGCTTTAGAACAGCTACAACAAGGTATTCAGCTTAAAGACTATCGTACTAAACCCGCGATTGTGAAATTATTACCCGCTGAACCTGTTTTACCCCCTCGCGACCCTCCTATTCGCTTCCGTAAAACGGTTCCTACTGCTTGGTTAGAAATGACTTTAACCGAAGGCCGTAACCGTCAGGTCAGGCGGATGACAGCAGCAGTAGGATTTCCAACTTTACGTTTAGTCAGAGTGAAAATTGCTCATCTTCAACTCATAGGACTTGAACCGGGTCAATGGCGAGATTTGACTTCAGAAGAAATTAGGCAATTGTAGGAGGTAACAGGGAACGGGGAACGGGGAACGGGGAACGGGGAACGGGGAACGGGGAACAGAATCATCAAAACTCTTGACTCCTGACTCCTGGATACTGACTCGCTGAATACTGACTCCTCTACCATTAAAGATGACTCACCAGTTGAGGGGTTTTGACAAAAGAGTCTAAAATCAGTTGAGTGGTTGCTAAATTTAAAGAGACAAACACCTGATAAAGATGACATAGTCTTAAAATTGCATCCAATGAGCCAGAATTAGACGGTGCGGCAAACGGATCTTTTAAATTAATTAAAGCCTTAACATTTCCGAGGATAATTTGTGAACCAATTGTATTAGATCCTCCGACTAAAAGATAAGGATTAATAATTTGAATCGTTTGTGAAATTTCTGATTGAATCATTTTGCCAATTCGAGGAGAAGTTAATAGAGAAAAACGGGAAAAAGTCTCCTGATTTTTCAGAATTAAATTAACTAAATTTGAACTCTGACTCGGGTCGGCAACCAGAACTAAACTCTCTTGAGTTCGAGCGAATCCATTTTTAAAGATTTGTTGTAAAGCAGACTGAGCCGCAACATGAATTAACTTAACTGCCAGATGAGGATTTTTCTGCTTTAGCTTATCGATATCGTCAAATGTCATAATGGCGATCGCCCCATCACTGGCTGCGACATAATCAGCTTTTCGAGGCGTTGATTGCAGTAAAGCAATTTCTCCTAAAAAATCGCCCGCAATTCGACTAGGATTATCCAGGTGATCGTCCATAATGGTGACTTCACCGTCTAGAATGATACCAAAAGCAGTATCTTTTGATTTCTGCGGCATAATCACCTGTAAATCAAAAAATCTATGAACTGAAAAATATTCACTAATAATGTCAACTTCTTCTGTATAAAAATCTTTAAGAACGTCTAGTTCCAGAAAAATATCTGATTTGCTAGGCATAGTAGATTTCTCCAATAACATAGGAATAACACTCTGATATATCGATGGGATTATTAACAACAGCTTTCATTGATAATATCAAAAAAAACCTAATATTATCCATACAATTTTTTTATTCTTCCAACTGCCTCACGGTGTAAAAAATCACGTTTATTCTCTTGCGAGTAATAATGTAGACAAAAAACGTTCTCAGGGGAATGATAGTAACGGAATTGACAAGGGTGAGAATTGACATGAAAATAAAATTCAAATATAGCTTATAGTTTCATGAGTTTGTCTCAGTTTAAATCTTTTGAGCCGATCGCAGCGATCGCAACTACACATCATTCGGCTCAACAACTCTATCCATTGTGTGCATCCCTAAACGCTATCCTTTATGTTCCTCCAGCTTTAGCCCATCTAAAAGGAACTCAAGTATACACCGATCCCCTAAAAACTCATATTGCCGATCTGTGGCAAACGCATCAAGCTCTGATTTTTGGATTAGCCAGCGGTGCGGTGGTAAGACTGATTGCCCCTCTATTAGAACATAAATCCGTCGATCCTGCGGTTGTCGTGATCGATGGGCGCGGTCAATTTGTGATTAGTCTCTGTAGTAGTCATCAAGGCAAAGCCGATCAACTGACTCGTCTCCTGGCACAACAACTGGGGGCAACCCCGATACTTACTGGGGCAGCAAATGCTTTAGAATTTATTGGAATCGATCAACTTGGGGTACCGTGGGGTTGGCAGCGGGGACAAGGTGACTGGACAAAAGTTAGCGCTGCGTTCGCTCATCATGCCTCTATTCAAGTGATACAAGAAGCAGGATCTACGTTATGGCAAACTGCTTTACCGTCTGAACATCCCTTAAAATTTACACCCGTTGAGGCTGTACAAGCCAGAATTTGGATTAGTTCAAAACAACGACCATGGGATCAACAGGCTGCAATTCCAGAAATTCAATGGCATCCGAGAGTCTTGTGGGTGGGAGTCGGTTGCGAACGTCATACTCCCCGAAGCGTGATTGAAACTGCCATTCAACAAGCCTTACACACTCAAAATTTAGCCGTATCTGCGATCGCCGGAATTGCCACCCTCGATCTCAAAGCGGATGAAGCCGGGTTAGTCGAACTCTGTCAGGATTATAACTGGCCGTTATGCACCTTTACCCCAGAAGAATTACTTGCAATTGCTGTCCCCCATCCGTCTGAGATCGTCAAACAAGCCGTTGGCACTCCCAGTGTAGCCGAAGCCGCCGCCTTGAAAGCCGCCGAAGCAGAAGAATTACAGGTCACCAAACAAATTTATCGCGCGACTTCAGAGTCTCCGAATATTGGTCAAGCGGTAACTGTTGCGATCGCAGAAGCCAAACAAGAATATATTGGTAAAACGGGTCAATTGTGGTTAGTGGGGACTGGCCCCGGTCAATTATCCCAGATGACTCCTGCGGCTCAAGCTGCTGTCACAAAAGCAGATGTCGTAATCGGATATTCTCTATATCTCGACTTAATTGCCCCGTTACGCCGTCCGGGACAGGTGATTGAATCCTACCCCATTACTCAGGAACGTCAGCGCTGTGAGCGGGCAATTTCCCTGGCTCAGTGGGGGTTAACTGTGGCGGTGGTCTCCTCTGGAGATTGTGGGATTTATGGCATGGCTGGACTGGTGTTAGAACAACTTCGCGGGCTGGGTTGGGATGGCAAAACCCCCGAAGTAGAAGTATTTCCCGGTATTAGTGCGGTTGCCGCTGCCGCTTCTCGGGTGGGTGCGCCATTAATGCATGATTTTTGCACCATTAGTTTAAGCGACTTATTAACCCCTTGGGAGGTCATAAAACGGCGGTTAATTGCAGCGGCTGAAGCTGACTTTGTTTGTGCATTATATAATCCGCGATCGCGCACTCGCATCGAACCCTTTCTACAAGCACAAGCTATTTTTCTGAAATATCGTTCTCCTCAAACCCCCGTTGCCTTAGTTCACTCGGCTTATCGTGAAGATGAACAAATTACCCTGACAACCCTGGAAAAATTAGATCAAGTTTCAGTGGATATGTTAACCACAGTATTAATTGGGAATCAAACCACTCAATATTATAAAGATTGGATGATTACCCCAAGAGGTTATAATGCTACGCCAGGAGATTTACACAAAGATAAAGCGGAAAATCAATAGCTATTATCACCGCTTATAATACAGGAGGACAATTTGTATTAAACCCTCCTGAAAATCAGTTTAACCTAGCAGAATTTTGTGGTTTAAGCTTGTATCTTCCTGAAACAAAAAACACTATTTCACGTTACCAATCAATGGCTATTTACCAAGAGGTATCTTTAATCAATATATACAATAAATTGATAACTCAACTAAAAACTTAATTCATAAAATCATTATTTTCTGTATTTTTATATATTATTTTTCTAAGCTATCTTAACGTGACTTCAATAACCCTCCTTAATCTCTACTACCGTAATTGTAAGTGTGAAAAACACTTTAACTGCTTAACGAATATATTGGGAATTTTCTTGCCCCTCTCACCTCTCCCTGCCCTCTCCTACCCACCCCTAGCCCCTCCCAGGAGGGGAGAGGGAAATCGTGTCCTTTCAGGACTGTTTAATGATGGAGAGGGGTTGGGGAGAGGTTAGTTTTAAAGTCAAAATATTAAGCATTCTGTTCTGCTTGAGAACGTCGTCGCCGGCATCGTTCAGAACAATATTTTACCTCATCCCAACAGTCGGCCCATTTCTTGCGCCAGGTAAACGGACGACCACAAACCGGACAGACTTTGGTGGGTAAATCAGATTTTGAACGTTGACGTGCCATATTCAGCTCCAGAACCTTTGTAAATTATTGTAAACTTATACTATCAAGTAAACTTATACATCCTTATTGGACGTGCATTTATGCAATGCATCATTAAACGTCGGGCGCAATTTTCCGCCAGTCATCGCTACTGGTTACCGGAATTGAGTCCGACTGAAAATTTTGAGCGGTTTGGGCCAACAGCCCGCGCTCCGGGTCACGGACATAACTATATTCTCTATGTTTCGATGGTGGGGGAACTAGACGAATATGGCATGGTATTAAACCTTTCAGATGTTAAACACGTTATCAAAGCTGAAGTTACCAGCCAACTGGATTTTGCTTATCTCAATGACACCTGGATTGAGTTTCAACAAACTTTACCCACGACTGAACATATGGCGCGGGTGATTTGGCAGCGACTTGCGCCTCATCTCCCGATTACGAATATACAACTATTTGAACATCCCCAACTCTGGGCAGATTATCAAGGAAATGGCATGGAAGCATATCTAACAGTTAGTACTCATTTTAGCGCTGCTCATCGATTAGCGTTACCTGATTTAAGTTTTGAAGAAAACTGCGAAATCTACGGTAAATGCGCCCGTCCCAATGGACATGGTCATAACTATCATTTGGAAGTGACGGTTAAAGGAGAAATTGACCCCCGTACGGGTATGATTGTTGATTTAGTGGCTTTACAAACCGCCATTGATGATTATGTTGTTGAACCGTTTGATCATACTTTTTTAAATAAAGATATTGCTTACTTTGCTAAAGTGGTTCCGACGGCAGAAAATATTGCAGTTCATATTCAAGATTTACTCAAAGATCCAATTCAAAAACTGGGCGCACAACTCCATAAAGTGAAATTAATTGAAAGTCCGAATAACTCTTGTGAAGTGTATTGTACGAATACTGAATCTGCATCCATTCCGTCACAATTAGAAACACCTGTTTTTGCAAAAGTCTAATCATTCTTAATTGCAATCCCGGCCGAGTTTATTTGATAAGCTCGGTTTTTTTATTAATTTACCGTAATTCTACATGAAGTCTTACATAAATCAGCAAACTAAAACGGCTGGTTTGAGACACTTGTAAAATTGACTAAAAAACAAACTCAATATCCTGAAACGCTTGATAATATCTGTAGTAGAGAATAGCTGACTGTGCTTAAGTCAGTCCTGCCATCCTCTTGTCGCAATTAATGACCCGCTGTCCTTTACCTTCTGTTGTGCTGAGTTGGGGTCATGAATCAATATTTCCCGCTTGCAGCAGTACATTTCAATGCATGACAGCATATTTCTATCTACATCCCCCTTAAATCAACTCCGATGAAGTTATCAACCGTCACACTTATGACGCTGGCTGCATCCTTAGCGCCAGACTCCTATACCCCAGCCACTCCTACTACCAATACTGGATTTTCTGACCTTCCTCAACCGCCTTCGAGTCCTCAACTTTCTGAGAATGAAATTGAGCCAATTACCCTTACACCCGCATTATCTATTAGTTCACCAGAGCGATTGAATCAACCTGAATTTACCTTTAGTGAATCTAATTTAACTGAGAATTCTACTCAGGTGGCTCAGCTTAATTCCGTTTTGTTAGATGCTGAAGAAGATCCGTTTCTCACTTGGTTAAATGTACTGTTAATTATTGCTGTCTTAGTGCCTCCCGCTACTCTAATTTCCTTTTGGTTAATTCGTCGATTTGTCATTAGAGAAATTATGGGCGAAGTGAATCAAAAGTTAAGTCATATTCAACATTTAGAAACACAATTAAATACAACCCGTAACGATTTTTATCAAATGATAGAAACCGTTGGGATGAATATAGAAGAACTCCATCATAGTATTGACTTTCTCAAGCAAGAAACAAATTTTTCTAAAGGGGCAATTGAGCAAGTTGAACAGTTACAGCAGCAATTGGGTAAACAAATTCAATCAATTTTAACGCGATTAGACAGTCAAACAACCCAACCCCAACAACAAACTACACCCCCGACTCAAACAGGTAAGCAGCGCCTTGTTAAGGTTCCACAGGCAGCTCAAACCACTGATGCAGACTTTTTTCAGTCTATTTTCTCAGAAGATGCCCTTCAAGGCTTAGAATGTGTTGTGTCTGAATCGATTCACGATCCGCAACAGTCTCGATTAATTGCAGATGATTATCTCAAGCGCGGAGAAGCTTTAGTCAGTCAAAAGCGCCATATAGAAGCGCTATCTGCTTTTAAAAAAGCAACTCATCTGAATCCAAAACTCAGCGAAGCTTGGTATCAACAAGGCAATACTTTTGCACGGTTACAACACTATTCTGAGGCGGTAGAGGCTTATAATCGGGCGATTAAATTACAACCGAATAAATATGAAACTTGGTACAACCGGGGTAATGTTTTAGTCCGAATTAAAGATTATGAAAAAGCGCTACAATCTTTTGATAAAGCGTTAGAAATTCAACCCGATGATTATGAGGCTTGGCACAATCGGGGAACATTACTGCGAAAGTTAAATCGTTACCCAGAAGCTTTAGCGGCTTATGATAAAGCACTTTTGTTACGCCCGAATAAATATGAAACTTGGCAAAATCGAGGGAATTTATTGGGGAAGTTACTGCAATATGAAGAAGCGATAAAATCCTACGATCAAGCGATTATGGTTAATGCTGGAAAACATGAGGCTTGGGCGCATAGAGCGGCAGCTTTATGTAATTTAAAACAGTATAACGAGGCTTTAAATTCTTACGACCAAGCGATTGCTTTAAATGGAAAGTCAGCGAGCTTATGGAATCATCGCGGCTTAGTTTTAGCGAAACTGGGGCGATATTCTGATGCTTTAGAATCTTATGAAACGGCGATTCAAACTAAAACAGATTTTGATGAAGCATGGCTGGGGAAAGGTCGAATTTTAGGGATATTAAAGCAATATACCGCTGCTTTAGAAGCTTACGATCGCGCGATCGCCCTCAACTCAGATTGTGGAGAAGCTTGGCGTTATCGAGGGATTACTTTAGAGAAATTAGAACATTCCGCAGAAGCGGTTGCATCTTATGATAAAGCCATTTCAATTAATCCTAAAGATGCGGAAGCTTGGCGTTATCGGGGAGCGTTGTTATCCAAACTGAAGCAATATCAAGAAGCTATTTCTTCTCTCGGCAAAGCCATTGCAATTCAGCAAGAGTTACGCACCGAAAAAACTCAAGTTAATCCGCCTCAAAAAGTGACTGAAGATTCCTTAACCTCTTCACCCTAACACTGTCCGATTAACAGGTAATAGCTAGACTCATCCATCCTTATCCTCCTCAAGCCTCCAACTGTGAGATGAGGAAATTTTTGTTTCCTCTGGAATTGGCAAATTATAGGAATCTTACTGATGTTCAACAACGCCACGACAGATTGTGAATTACACGGTTGTAAAGTCACTTTCTGTTAAGGTTTCGGCATTCACACCGTCTAAAATCCCTAACACTTCTGTTGTTGCAGTTAGAATAATCCGACTATCGACTAAACTTAAATCACTAAAGCTTAACCCCCCAGCTAAGCCAATTAAATCAGTGTCTTTTTCAAAGTCGCGAATTGTATCTATTCCCTCTCCTGCCGCCAATACAAAGGTATCACTGCCTTGATTACCAAACAAAATATCGTTGCCTATACCCCCAATCAAAATATCATTACCGTCATCGCCGCGTATCCGGTCATTACCAACGCCACCAATCAGAATATCATCGCCATCGCGACCCCTGATACGGTCATCTCCAGATAAGCCTAAGATACGGTCATCATTATCTGTTCCCCGCAGCCTATCTTCGCCGTTACTATCGATAATTTCAGCCGGATTAAATTCAAACGCGCCAATATCAGTACTTAAGCCTATCACACGTTCAAATCCGGTTCCCCTTTGGTCAGTGGTGAGGTTACCAGAATTACTCCCTGCATCGATAGCGGGACTACCGGGGAGTAATGCTTGAGTCAAGGTAGAACCCCCATTATCGCTTAGAGGGCTAAGTAATGGGTCAATCGGAGTGGTAGAATCTCCAACTAGGGTACTAACCGTAAATCCTGAACCACCTGTTGCATCACCAATTAAGTTATTTCCCCTATCAAAAAAATCTCCCGCAACATCTGGATTTGTAGCCGCAGTGTTACCAGCGATAATCGTACTGTCAATGCTAGATGCATAAAAACGATTATAGATACCCCCGCCCACTTCGCCAGCAGTATTATCACTAATGGTAGTGTTGCTAATTCTGCTACCAAAGAGGCCATCATTAATACCCCCGCCATTACCACCTGCACTATTGCCACTAATGGTGCTGTTGGTGATAGTAGATGCGTTTCTGATATTAGAGATACCTCCGCCGCCATAGGACGCAGTGTTATCGCTAATGATACTGTCGGTGATGGTGATTGAATTGATGAAGTTAAACAAACCCCCGCCACTACTGGCAGTATTGCCATTAATGATACTATCGCTAATCGTCAAGCTCCCCATGAAATCATAAATCCCACCACCACTACCGCTAGTTGTATTGCCAGTAATGGTGCTGTTGGCAATAGTCATTCTACCAAAGAGATTAGTGATACCTCGACCACCATTGTTGCTAATGGTACTATTACTAATGCTAGTCGTTGCTGGACTAAAAACGTTATCGACTCCCCCGCCACTATTGTCACTAATCGTGCTATTGTCAATCGTTGCTGTACCCTCGAAATTAGAGACACCCCCCGCATTATTGTCACTAATGGTACTATTGCTGATGTTTAAAATACTACGGTAGTTAAAGATAGCTACCCCACCAGTATTGCCAGTCACAGTACTATTACTAATTGTTAGATTTTCTCGGTTTTCGATACCGCCACCACCACTAGTTGGAAAAAAGTTTGTTGTAGCATCTCCTCCAGTAATGGTCAAGCCATCAATTGCAATTATTTGATCGGGGGTTTGATTACCATCATCAATCTTAAATACACGAGAATTACCCTCAGCATCAATAGTAATATCGCTGATACCATCGTCATCTAAATCCCCATCAATCGTCAGAGATTTATCGACGACTAATTCCCCTAACGTCAGGTCAATTGTTCCACTATTAGCAAAAGTAATTGTATCTCCAGGACTGGCAGTAACAATCGCTTCTCGCAGCGATAAATCTCCTGTTGCGTTATTCTCATCAGTCAGCGTTGTGACAGTGATGACGGACATATTGCTCTCCTAAATTGTTAAAACAAAAACAGTATTAAATGGGGTAAGTCGTTTTATTCTTGAGGATATTGCCTAATTAATCAAGTGTTGTTTCATCTCCATGCCTTAGTCATCAAGCTTTGAGATAAACCACGAGTCTCAAAGACCCAAAAACTACTATTCCTGAGAATATGACTCATCTATGCAATTTTAGACTATTTATATTAAACCAGATCACACACTAATTTTGCAATAGGTCACCTGAAAAATAATCGCTATATTAAAAGTGATAGTCATTAATCTCATCTCAAGAAGAAAAACAATTATTCTACTGTAATGGCATAGTGAACAAGCTGTCCGATGCGTTGTCGTAAGGTTTCTAAGCCTAAGGCATTGGTGGCAGAAATAAACACCGCTTGTGGATATTCTTCTTGTGCAAATCGTAAGGTTTCACCATCAGCTTGATCGATTTTATTAAATGCTAATAATGCAGGGCCGGGTGTAACTGGAAGTCCAGTTAAAATTTGCATGACTGAATCAATTTGACTGCGCCAAGCCGGATGAGATAAATCAACCAGATGAAGTAAAGCATCCGCATCTGTGACTTCTTCTAATGTGGCGCGAAAAGCATCAATTAACGCGGGGGGTAATTCATGAATAAATCCCACCGTATCGGTTAAGACAATCCCTAAAGCATCTCCAGTAATGGCGTGTGGGACGCTTAAGCGGCGACTCGTGGGGTCTAAAGTTGCAAATAATTGATCGGCTGCGTAGATTTCTGAACTCGTGAGAGTATTTAATAAAGTAGACTTTCCGGCGTTGGTATAACCCACAATGGCAACAGTAGGGATTTCCTGACGTTGTCGCCGTTGCCGCAAACGAGATCGATGGGCTTGGAGTTGATTAACTTCCTGTTGCAGTCGAGAAATTCGCCGTTGAATCGCCCGTCTTTCGGTTTCTAGCTTGGTTTCACCGGGGCCACGGGTTCCAATTCCACCCCCTAAACGAGACATGGCTTGACCCCGTCCAGTTAATCGCGGTAAGCTGTATTCTAGCTGGGCAAGTTCTACCTGGAGTTTCCCGGCTCTAGATTGAGCGCGTTGTGCAAAAATATCTAAGATTAATTCAGTTCTATCTACAACTCTCACCCCGATTTGAGTTTCTAAGTTCCGTACTTGTCCGGGAGATAAATCACGGTTAAAGACAATTAAATTTGCCCCTAACGTTTGAGTGGTTAAGGAAATCTCTTGAATTTTTCCTTCTCCTACAACCGTCTGAGGATGAGGACGCGATCGCTTTTGTCGCAAAACATTTAAAACTTCACCGCCAGCCGTATTGACTAAACGACCAATTTCTGCTAAGCGATCTTCAAATTCTAGTGGGGTAATATTTTCTGTTTTAACACCCACAATTAACACTCGATCTTGTTTACTATCAACAGTTCTCGCAACAAAATCCCGCTGAAGTTCTGCTTCGAGGTTTTCAACTAAATCCAGAAAATCCTGTTTCGATAGGATATCTAGACTCATGGGTGGCGACAAATAATAGGGAATGGGGGCAAGAGGCGTTACAATTTGCTCATTGTCTGATTGCTGAGTTTGAGGCAGTAAATGGGCTAGAAACGTACCCTTAACATATCCGGTTTCTCCCCCACCGCGTCGCTGAAACCCCGCTCCTGTTAAAGTAATCACCACTAAGGCATCTAAGCGTTGAATTGCCATTGTTGTTAAAGCTGACTCTTTCGGCGGTTCGGACTTTAACTGTGTGGCGATACATCGAATCCCGCTTAAACGTCCCTCTCCATATCGTGGTAATTCTAGGGGAGGAATTTGGGTTTGACGGGGAGTTCCTACCCCGACCCGAATCACTTGTCCTCGACGGTTCAGATAGACACAGATGGGCTGGTTGACTTCTGTACTGATTGCGGCTAAACGTTGAGCAAACTCAGAAGTAACAATTCGATCTCCCGGTAAACGTTGATGATAAAGACGCTGTAACCGCTTTAGCTGACTGGGTTTGAGACCCTGTAGCTGACCATGAATCGTTTCGATAGGCGCTCCTCACCAGTGTAACTGGTTCTCAAGTAGTAATATACTTCTCTTTATCATACAGAAAAAGTTCAAAAATGGCAGAGTTGGCTTAACAATTTGAAAAGTATCAGAATGCTCAGTGTTTAATCTGCTTTTTTTTGTACTGAAAATGCTATAATTTTTTACAGATAAAATGAAACAGAATAAAAGTGTAAAAAATAAGAAATTACTTGAGCATTCATGATTTGATGAGGTCAACCTTATTTAAAACCATTTCACGCTTAAGTTTTTACCCAAGATAAAATGACTGAAATCATTCAAACTTACAGATGATCTAGAAATTGGAAAGTTGAGGAAGCATGGCGTTATGACCGCTGTATAGAAGCTCAAATATAGGAGAATCGTCAAGCTCGAAAGTTTTCTACAATCAAAGCAAGCAAGAATAGAGAATTGCTCTAATCAAGACGATGTAGGTTAAGCAACTCTGTATTCATGATAGAGTCTAACGGTGAGAATATTTAGCCGATAACGAATAACAAAATCTATCACTTCCTCATCCATAAATTCCCCAGAGTTTCTGAAAATCAGGATAACAAATTGTGATCTCTCAGATATTTAGAGGATAACGAAATTATCTGGAGCTGCCATAAGAAGCATAAGTATCAAACAAGGCTCCGACAAAACTACAGGTAATTCCAATAATTAAACCCCCCTCAAAGGGGTTCCCTCGACCGAAAACAGCCAAAAACTGTAGAACTTGGTCGCTACACAACTGACCGAATGCCGCTAACTGGGGTAAATAACCCACCGCAGTAAAACTAATCAATACTCCCACGAATAAAAATATCGGGGTCATAAAGCTAAGAATCATCGTCAGCAGCAATGAGCGTAGGAAATCAGAAAAAATACTCATCGGAATAGTTTAATAGTTTAAAATAAGGTTGATCTACCCAAAGACAGACCGATTGATTAGATGTATTTACATCTAAGATAGAGGCGATCGCAGAATTTGTGCCCATCTGTGAGAAATCTTAAATTTATGTTCAAAAATGTTATTTAAGATTTGTAGATAAGCTTGTACTTTATGATTGTTGTCTCATCTAAATCATCCCTTGAATAAACCTTTACCTCAAACGAGCTTTAAAAAGTGGAGCCGCCGATTTACCGCTGCTATGTTGTTAGGCGGACAGGTCTTGCTTCACTTAGCCCAGGGTAAAATTCATCGCCGTAATACCCTAGAACAAATGGTTGCAGTTGGCCCGGAATCTCTGCTGATTGCGCTGTTAACCGCTAGTTTTGTGGGGATGGTTTTTACCATTCAAGTGGCGCAAGAATTTCTCAGTTTAGGTGCGGGTAATTTCGTCGGTGGGGTATTGGCATTATCATTAGCGCGAGAACTGAGTCCTGTGCTAACTTCGGTTATTGTTGCCGGCCGGGTTTGTTCTGCCTTTGCTGCCGAACTGGGAACGATGCAAGTCACCGAACAAATCGATGCGCTGTATATGCTGAAAACAGACCCTGTCGATTATCTCGTAATTCCTCGAGTGATTGCCTGTTGTCTGATGTTACCGCTGTTAACGATTATTTGTCTGGTGACTGGATTAACGGGAGGGATGTTAATAGCCAAAAACTTATATGGTGTCTCTTACACAGTTTTTTTAGATTCAGTCCGGAATTTTCTCACCGTTTGGGATGTATGTAGTGGAGAGATTAAGTCCTTTGTATTTGGCGGGGTAATTGCAGTGATTGGGACCAGTTGGGGACTGACAACCACCGGAGGCGCTAAAGGGGTTGGACAATCCACCACCACTGCGGTTGTAACGGCGTTACTTTCTATTTTTATTCTGGATTTCTTTTTATCCTGGTTAATGTTCCAAGGGACAGATGGTGCGGTGTTATAAAGACGCTAATTGAAGCAATCACTTGTGGGAAACCACGGTACGTGATAGAACGTTTTTGGGTTTGGTAACATAAATGAACAGATGACTGATATCCTTGCCAGTCATACCCCTTATTTAGTGTTACTTTAATAACCCAATGACAACTACACCATCAACGACTTCTTCTCAAGAAACGGTAGAACTTTCACCCAGCTATGCAATTCCCATTATCCTCGTAATCGCCGCCATTCCCATGCTTTTATTACAACCTTGGCTGGCTTTAGGGATTGCTTTATTTGGTGTGTTTCTCCTCCTACAAACAGTTACAATTCGTTTGCAGTTTACTCCGACAGATTTGGATGTTTATCGTTCCGGAAAACTCATCCGGCGCTTTCCTTATCAAGACTGGTTAAACTGGGAAATATTTTGGTCTCCGCTTCCGATTCTATTTTATTTTCGAGAGGTTAACAGCATTCATTTCTTACCGATTATATTTGATGCTAAAAGCCTCCGGATGTGTTTAGAAAAATATTGTGGTGAGATGAAAAAATCCTAAAATATAATTATTTTTGAGATTGGATAAATGTCACTCAAATGAGTGATACCTCAAAAATAGTTTTGTCTGTTAAGATCAAAAATTTGTGGCTAAATATAGCTAATAAATTGAAAAAAATATCCTGATTTTATCCAAACTCGGTAGTAAATAAAAATCAATAAGGCAATACCTAGAGGAGTGTACTCAGCTTGACCCCGAGCTAACAATTGCCTTATAAAATTAGGTTTTGCTCTCGTTCTCTAAGCGCGAGAGCTTAACTTTTAATGAAGAAACCCGAGGGATACGGGACTTGGAGACATGGCAAAATACACTTAAATATTATTAGGAAATATTTTTTATTTAAGTTTATAAACTTTCCGGAAATCCAACTCATATCCTAGAAACTAAAAATATCAGAATTCATTCTGAAACATCTCGCGGCAATCAACTGCGAGGGATGAATCAACCCAATAAACTGGGTGATGCATCGCAATTGTTGTATACCTTTTCAATTCTGAGAGAATTAATCCAATGGCACAAGATAAAACTCAAAACTTATTCACAGAAATCACCACTGAAGAATCCTCTACTGTTAACGGTGGCCACGGCTATTACGGCGGTTATTCTCGTGGCTATGGTTATGGTGGCTACCGCAAAGCTAGCTATGGTTACGGTCGGGGTTATTACAGTCGGGGTTACTATAGTCGTCCTCGTTACTACAACACTTCCTACTACGGTGGTGGCTACTACTCCTGCTACTAATCCATAATTTATGCTGGGATATCCTAGTACAGTTGTAATAACTTGTTGAAGTAAAAAACACTGCAAGTTAAACTCTTAATCCAGTTGGACTCAGCCATACAAATGCATCACTGTTGAACGTTTATCTCTTCTCTAATTAAGGAATTACTCCAATGGCACAGGACAAAACTCAAAACCTATTTACAGAAATGACAACTGAAGAGTCTTCCACCGTCAACGGTGGTCACGGCTATTATGGTGGTTATTCTCGTGGCTATGGATATCGTAAATCTAGCTACGGTTACGGTTATGGTCGGAATTATTACGGATATGGTTATGGTCGTAGCAGCGACTACAGCCCTCGTTACTACAATACTTCCTACTACGGTGGCTACTCTTGCTACTAATGCATAAACTCTGCTAAAACAGTAGTATATCAGTAGTTCTTTTTCCCCCATTTGAGAAACCTGTTTCATCTGTTACGATGAGGCAGGTTAATTTTTTAGCACAGCTTAACCGTATCTATTGTAAGAATTAAATTTATCATTAACACTCATATCTCCCCAGTGACAGATGTTTTTCAGGGGAGATTGAGAAAACCGAACGATAATAGACGGTACACACGATAAATATAATGTTGCCAGTATGATTTACACTTCGTTACGATTAAGACAAAGCAATCAATAAATATTGCTGAGATTGAATTAACGTCGGAGGTAGCCAAAATGAATGGCTCAATTCGTGTGGGTAACTTATTCGGTATCCCATTTTTTGTCAATGTATCCTGGTTTATTGTCCTAACTTTAATGACAGTAAACTATGGGGGAAGTCTAGGCGCACAATTTCCGCAGTTAGGAATTGTTGGTGCATTTAGCCTGGGACTCGTTGCCTCGTTATTACTCTTTGCCTCTGTTCTCGCCCACGAATTGGGGCATAGTTTTGTTGCTATCCGACAAGGAATCGATGTTAAATCCATTACCTTGTTTTTATTTGGTGGTTTAGCCAGTCTTGACAAAGAAGCCAAAACCCCTGAAGGTGCATTCTCAATTGCCATTGCAGGGCCAGCAGTCAGCCTAGTCTTATTCGCTATTTTTAGCGCATTAGGTGCAACTGAGCTGATTGGCGGTTCAACAGCAGCCGTGATTAGCTTACTAGCTTATATCAACCTAGCTTTAGCCCTATTTAACCTCATCCCCGGCTTACCCCTAGACGGCGGAAACGTGTTAAAAGCAGCCGTTTGGAAAGTCACCGGAAACCCTCATAAAGGGGTCTTATTTGCCAGTCGTGCCGGTCAAGGTCTGGGTTGGTTGGCAATTGCAATTGGTTTATTACCCGTTTTCATTACAGGCAGTTTTCCCAATTTTTGGACTGTATTAATAGGTTGGTTTTTATTACAAAATGCTGGCAAATTAGCATTTGATGCGAAACTGCGAAATCAACTTTCTCAATGGACAGCCGCAGATGCCATGACAAACGATAGTCCGATTGTTTCTGAAAGCTTATCTTTACGAGAATTAGCCAATGAATATCTGATTGGTCGTCCTAATATTCAGCGTGTTTTTGTCACAGATGCTCAAGGACAATGGGTGGGTGAATTTAGCGTCAATCAAATGCGACAAATTCCGACTTCTCAGTGGCCGTTAGTGAGTGTGAAAGAACTGACTGAACCTATCCATGAACTGATGACAGTCGATGCAGAACAATCATTATTAGATGTGATTACACTGCTCGAACAAGAACAAATTAGCGCGGTTCCAGTGATTCGAGAAGGCATGATTTTAGGACTGATAGAAAAAGCATCTATTCGTAATTTGTTGCAGCGTCAAGCTCAAATTCGCCCGGCATAACTTAAACCGGAAAATTAAATATTAATCACATGAGGCACAGAGAAAAGAAATCTTTGTGCTTTTTGTGTGTTTGTGGTCAAACTATTACTCAATTCTCTTTGGAGTCCCAGTTTCTACTATCAGCGGTTGAAGCTGAGTTGAAGAGCGAATCTGATAAACGGTTTCAGAAGATTGAACAATTTCTGATAAAGGTATAGTCGCTTCAGCAATCGCCCTTTGTTGTTCTAGGGCTTGAGTGGAAGTCAGAATATTACCCAGCCCATTAATTATATTTTTTAAATTTTCCCGTAGCCTCGGATCCCCTGTAAAATCATCAACATCTGATGTTATTTTCTCTAAATTTTGCAGTGTTGAGCGAGCTGCATCAATTGTTTCTTGCAGTAAAATCAGATTTTCTGGAGCATTCACCGCTTGAGTCAAATCATTTAAATTAGCGGATGCTTCTACCGCATTTCGTGAAAGCTGCTCTAAATTTTCAATAATATTTCCTTGCTCAACCTGACTCACAATCGGACTAAGATTATTAACAATATCATTCAGTTCTGCTGTGGTTTGATTAATATTATCTAACGTCGTCACTAATGTACCTCGGTTATTAGCAATTAACTCATTAACTTGTTCGCTAATTTGAATAATTTCACTGGCTGCTGCTTCAACAGAACGTGCCGAAACAATCGTCGCTTGTACCACATCATTCGTTGATTGTTGTAATGTGGCTGACATCGCATTCAGTTCAGTAGAGAATGTCGTAATCCCTGTATCAACCGACTGACTTAAACTATTGAGTTCAACTTGAGCTTGATCCACTAATTTAGACATTTTTCCCGCCAAAACTGTGGCTTCTTTTGCCAAAACTGCCACTTCTGCTGCTGCCCCATTCACATTATTAAAAAAGTCCGGGTTACTATAGAGTTCACTAAACTCATACATCGATTCCATTAACGTCTCGAAGCCAATTCCTGGGTCTCCTTGTAAACGAGAATTATGACATAAAACAGTTGCTGGACAATCTGGACTGAGGGGATTAATATCAGTTAAATTTGACGGCAATTCACTCTGAGGATAAATATCAATAAAACCTTCACTTAATAACCCGGCTTGATTGGCTTGAATAATCACATTTTTCGGAATAACCAAATCGGGCGGTGCAATTTCTAAGACCACATCCACTTGATTTGTGCCGGGGTCAATGTCAATAATACGACCTACTTTAACGCCACGATAACGCACCGGAGTACCAATCTGTATTCCAGCAGCACTGGGAAAAGTCACCGTAATTTGATAGCTTTGACCAGCCAGGCGAATGCCACGCAACCAAAACACGACTAGGGCAAACACACCCAGTCCTACAAGGGCCAGTAGTCCGACAGAGCCTTCTCGAGTGGATCGCGATCGCATAAAATATATCCAGTGCTAACTTTTGATACTGACGGAGGATGCCGGCTAGAGATGCAGATGGCTGATTCAATCGCACCTCACCGATTAAAACTCGGCTTGTACCGATGACTAGTTTCTCATGATAATGCCAGTCTTCTATCTACTTTTATGATAACGACTTAGATTACAGAGTTGATAATTAATCTCCATCGAAAAAAATCCACAGTCAGGAAGACATTGCCCTATCCCCAGTTAAAATAAATTAAAATAGTGTAAATAATTCTTAAGCGGGGCTTCAACGAATGCGTATTATCTTAATGACGGGCAAAGGAGGGGTAGGGAAAACCTCCGTAGCGGCAGCCACAGGGTTACGTTGTGCGGAGTTAGGTTACAAAACCCTGGTATTGAGTACAGACCCGGCTCACTCTCTGGCCGATAGCTTTGATACCGATCTCGGCCACGAACCTCTGCAAGTGCGCCCTAACCTCTGGGGGGCTGAACTCGATGCATTGATGGAATTAGAGGGCAACTGGGGGGCGGTGAAGCGCTACATTACTCAAGTGTTGCAGGCTAGAGGTTTAGATGGGGTACAAGCCGAAGAATTAGCAATTTTGCCGGGAATGGATGAAATTTTCGGTTTAGTCCGGATGAAGCGTCATTATGATGCCGGAGATTTTGAGGTTTTAATTATTGATTCAGCTCCTACTGGAACTGCCTTACGGTTACTCAGTTTACCAGAAGTGGGAGGCTGGTATATGAGAAAGTTTTACAAACCGTTACAAGGGATGTCAGCGGCGTTGCGTCCTCTGTTTGAACCGATTTTTAAACCCATTACCGGATTTTCGTTACCCGATAAAGAAGTGATGGATGCGCCTTATGAATTTTATGAGCAAATTGAAGCCTTAGAAAAAGTCCTCACAGATAATACAAAAACCTCTGTTCGTTTGGTAACAAACCCAGAGAAAATGGTGATTAAAGAATCTCTTCGCGCTCATGCTTATTTAAGTTTATATAATGTAGCCACTGATTTAGTTGTTGCGAATCGGATTATTCCTGAAACCGTTACCGATCCGTTCTTTAAACAATGGAAAGAAAACCAACAGCAATATCGTCAAGAAATTCATGATAACTTCAAACCACTCCCGGTTAAAGAAGTGCCTTTATACACCAATGAAATGTGCGGTTTTGAAGCATTAGAAAGGTTAAAAGAAACGTTGTATGCGGATGAAGATCCGACTCAAGTTTATTATGCAGAAAATACCGTTAAAGTGGTAACAGAAAAAGGTTCTTATAGTTTAGAACTCTATTTACCCGGAATTCCCAAAGAACAAGTTCAACTGAATAAAAGCGGAGATGAATTAAACATTCGCATTGGTAATCATCGCCGTAACTTTGTTCTCCCCCAAGCCTTAGCCGCTTTACAACCCTCGGGTGCAAAAATGGAAGACGATTATCTCAAAATTCGGTTTACAGAAGTCGCAAAAGTTTAAAACGTGGGGTGCGCTAACAACGCACCTTACCCAATATTAATATCTCTATAAAAAATAGATTTAAAGACGTTGAACAAGTAGGGTGTGTTAACAACGCACCCATTACCTAAATTAATATCTCTATAAAAAATAGATTTAAAGACGTTGAACAAGTAGGATATGTTAACAACGCATCCTACTAAAATTAATACCCTCGATTAATATCTACAATATTCTTTAAATCTTTACCCGTTTGTATCGCTTCTATCCCATCAACTACTTGAGAAATAACTTCCTGTGGTAACGTTACGGCGGCAATATGAGGGGTAATAAAAATACGATTATCTAACCAAAAAGGATGAGTTTGAGGTAAAGGTTCAGTTCGGAAAACATCCAACCACGCCCCCGCGATTTGACCCGAATTTAAAGCCGTGATTAAATCAGTTTCTACTAAATGTTGACCCCGTGCCACATTAATAAGATAAGCCCCTTGAGGTAAAGCTGAAAACGTTTCTAAATTTAAGATATTTTCAGTTAAAGGAGTTAGTGGTAATAAACAAACTAAAACCCGACATTCACTTAAAAAGAGTGGAAATTGATCTTTTCCATAAAAACATTCAATTCCATCTAAACTTTTAGACGTTCGACTCCATCCCCTTATTCTAAATCCGAATAACTTTAGTTTAGCGGCAACCGTTGCACCCAAAACTCCTAATCCTAAAATTCCAACCGTAAAAGAGGCAGCATCAGGCGCGGGTAAATATTGCCATTGTTGGGTTTTTTGTAAACCTAAATAATCTCTAAACCGTCGTTGAAAACTTAACACTCCTAAACTGACATACTCCACCATTTGAGCCGTTAAACTCTCCGCAACTAACCGAACAATTACCGCATCCCCTATCCAAGTCGTATCTTTAAGAATATGATCGACTCCCGCACCAATCGAAATCACTAATTTTAAATGAGGAAATTGAGGTAATGCATTCGGTAAATTAAAACCCGCTAAAATCATGTCAATCTCAGCAATATTTCCCACAGCCGGCCAGATTCGTAATTCTAAATTCGGTAATTTTTCATTAAACAGTGAAATCCAAGTTTCTAGCAGTTTAATTTTTCCTAATAATAGTAAAGCCATGATTAAATCTCATTCTATAAAAGGGAACAGGGTTGAATCCCCCCTCAGTCCCCCCTTGGAAAGGGGGGTTGGGAACGGGGAACAGCAATTTTGCCTTTTAGAATATTTACAGATGTTCAAGTTCCTCACGAACCATTTTTAATTACTATATTTTCGATTGAATAATCTGTTGTGAACCAATCTCTGATAAAATCAAAGGCTGTGGAACAACAACAATTTGAAAACTGTAAACGAACGTTAAAATGAGCCAACAACACCGTATTACTCTTCTTCCTGGCGATGGTATCGGCCCCGAAATTATGGCTGTCGCAGTCAATGTGTTGAAAGTAGTGGGTGAAAAACAGGATATCACATTTGACTTCCAGGAAGCCCTCATCGGTGGGGCGGCAATTGATGCTACAGAAAATCCTTTGCCCGAAGAGTCATTAGAAAAATGTCGCAATTGTGACGCGGTGTTGTTAGCAGCCATTGGCGGTTATAAATGGGATAATTTACCTCGCCATCAACGTCCAGAAACGGGTTTATTAGGCTTACGGGCGGGTTTAGAACTGTTTGCAAACTTACGTCCAGCCACGATTTTACCTCACCTTGTAGACGCTTCTAGCCTCAAACGAGAAGTCGTAGAAGGGGTGGATATTATGGTGGTGCGTGAATTAACCGGCGGGGTTTATTTTGGTCAACCGAAAGGTATTTTTGAAACCGAAACTGGAGAAAAACGCGGTGTGAATACGATGGCGTATACCGCTTCAGAAATTGATCGCATCGCCCGTGTTGGGTTTGAAACGGCACAGAAACGCGGTGGTAAACTTTGTTCTGTGGATAAGGCGAATGTATTGGATGTGTCTCAGTTATGGCGCGATCGCGTTACGGCGTTAGCCTCAGAATATTCTGATGTCGAGTTATCTCATTTGTATGTGGATAATGCCGCCATGCAATTAGTCCGGTGGCCGAAACAGTTTGATACCATTGTGACGGGGAATTTATTCGGGGATATTCTCTCTGATGCAGCAGCGATGTTAACCGGGAGTATTGGGATGTTACCCTCAGCCAGTTTAGGATCGTCTGGGCCAGGAGTATTTGAACCTGTACATGGATCGGCTCCTGATATCGCCGGAGAGGATAAAGCCAACCCTCTGGCTCAAGTTTTAAGTGCCGCGATGATGTTACGGTATGGGTTAAATCAACCCTCAGCAGCAACTCAAATTGAAAAAGCAGTATTAACCTTACTAGATCGAGGATATCGAACTGGAGATATTATGTCAGACGGTATGACTCAGGTAGGATGTCAAAAAATGGGTGAATTGTTGCTGAAGGTGTTAGAAGAAAAATAACTAATTTTTTCATATGACTGACTCATCTGAAAGTGCTTATAAGCAGCAAGTTCTCAACGACTTTAATAACCGTCCTAACTACGAGAATGAGTTTCATAAACGAGCTGCTATTCGGTTAGTAGAGTTAGCCAAATTACAACCGGGTCAGTCTGTTTTAGATATTGCTACTGGCACAGGTTTAGCGGCTATTGCAGCGGCTGAAATTGTTGGGTCTACAGGTTATGTTTTGGGGACAGACTTTGCTTTCGGAATGTTACAGCAAGCGAAGCTGAAAGTTGAAACTTTAGGACTAACAAATATTACATTTGAACAGGTCGATGCCGATGAGCAACAACTACAACAGAGTCAATTTGACGCAATTCTTTGTTCATCTGCAATTGTTTATTTGACAGATATTCCAGCATCACTTTATCAATGGTACAACGCTTTAAAACCAAATGGAATAGTCGCGTTTTCTTGCCTTGCAGAAACTTCTCCAAGCGCTTCTGTGTTATTTCGGACAATTGTACAAAAGTATGGCAAGACTATCTTAAACCCAAATCAGTTGCTGGGCACTCCAACGCGCTGTTTTCAAATACTTAAAAAAATTGGATTTGAAGAGATTAACATCATCAGTGACTCATTCGGCTTTTATTTGCAAGATGCGATCGCTGCCTGGACAGGTAATGCTAAAAGTGCATTTGGCTTGTCTGATGTGAAATGGTCAGAGGAAAAGTTAGAACAGTGCAAGCAAGAATACTTAACAGAAATCAATAAAGCTTCTACTGAACAAGGCTACTGGAATGATATCACAATGTTTTTTGTCACCGCTCGAAAACCCATTGAAACTGTAGCATAACCACATTAACTGCGATCGCGCTGCTTTTGTAGGGTATATTGCCACTGTAAACACACCATTCCAATCATTAATTGCGATCGCGCTGCTTTTGTAGGGTATATTGCCACTGTAAACACACCATTCCAATCATTAATTGCGATCGCGCTGCTTTTGTAGGGTATATTGCTGCTGTAAACACACCATTCCAATCATTAACTGCGATCGCGCTGCTTTTGTAGGGTATATTGCTGCTGTAAACACACCATTCCAATCATTAACTGCGATCGCGCTGAATCAGATTTCAGTGATACCGGAGTCAATCTGCTGAATTGATTACACTCTGATTGATTAGTCTAAGATATAACTATTTCTCATAAGACTGATGATTTTAATTCTCTATTTTGATTAAATGTAACTTAGATAACAGATTTTATGAAGAAAAGTTTGATAACAATAGAATACTACACAAAGCAGACTGAAATCATTAGTAAAGATCGACAGACTATTTTGAGTTTTTTATTGAAGCATAGCTAAAACATTTATACCTCAAGCCATTCAATCTCAGGCGCGAATTTTACTTAATCATCGGCAGCTATCATCTGGTAAATCCTTAGCAACTTGTAAGCTTTTATAATTTTAGGTTCTCAATCAAGCTACTCATCGGAAAATATTGATATTAATTTAGAATTATAATGACTCGTAAAAATATTAGAAGTCTTGATAATATTGATAGATTTTTTGAGAGATGCTTTCTTAGATTAACCATAAAGTTGTGAGTATAAAAAATAATAATATCAATCTTATTATATGTGGATTGGAGTAAGCAATTATGGCTTTTAATTCTCTATCTATAATCATTTTAGTGACTGAGAGTTAAGTTAATTAAATTTTTATTAAAAAATAAAACAATTATCTTTATAATGATAGTAAGTTCAAAGAAGTCGCTCTAACTATGTTTGTAGTAAAATTGAGAGATTCACCCATATATTATATATTATGTAATCTTTAGTTATCCTAGGACTAACAAATATGGCTGTACCTAGGGATACTGTTCACAGGTTTTTCACAATTTAAAGAATTGATGATAATATTTAATTAAAACGGATTAGAGATTCATCATTACTTCAATCAGGGGAAGTGATTTTGAACTAATTTTAAGGGGCGCAGTCATGCTCAATAATAGTTCAGATTTCAAGAAAACAATACAACAGTGTAGTCAAGTGGAATCTAGCCTACAATTAGAGACAATTTCTGAGAAAGCTTATAAAATTCTGATTGTCAATCACGAAGCTGGTTTACAACAGCTAATTCAACAACGATTTGAGAAAAAGATTCAAGCCGAAGAGTTTCAGTTTATTTTTGTAACGAATGGAGACAATGCAGTAGAAGCTTTAAAAAGTGAGTGTAAAGCTGATGTTGTTTTAACCGATCTAGATCAATCTGAAATGGATGGCTTCATGCTACTCAGCAGAATCCATGAAATTGATAGCTCAATTAAAACAATTGTTTTATCAGCTCATGATGATCTGGCGAAAGTTAGAAAAGCGATGAATTATGGCGCTTTTGATTTTATCCCCAAGCCAATCGATGGAGAAGATTTAGAAACAACATTAAAAAATACATTAATTTCTGTTGAAAATGATCGTCATAAACAACAACATCATCAGGAAATCAAATCCCATTTAGTCTACAATGCTTTACATGATTTACTGACTCACCTGCCCAATCGTTCTTGGTTTATTAGCCTGTTAGAACATCATATTAAGTTAGCCGTTCGTAATCAGAATTATATCTACGCGGTTCTTTTTATTGATCTAGATCGATTCAAAATTATTAACGATACATTAGGACATTCTATCGGAGATTTATTATTAAAAGGAGTTGCAAAGCGCTTAAGTCATTGTATTCGCTCAGTCGATACAGTGGCTCGGTTTGGGGGAGATGAATTTGTGATTCTGCTCGAAGAAGTTAAAGATATTCATGATGTAATACGAGTGGCTCAGCGAATTCAAGAACAATTATCTCATCCATTTCATCTAGAAAATTATGAAGTTTATACAGGCGCAAGTATTGGAATTGCATTAAGTACTATCGGCTATCAACACTCAGAAGAAGTATTAAGAGATGCAGATGCAGCCATGTATCGCGCCAAACATTTAGGCAGAGGTCGCTATGCAATCTTTGATCCAGAAATGCAAGCCAGTGCCATGGAACGTTTAAAACTAGAAGAGGATTTACGCAATGCGATAGAAAGACAGGAATTTTGTTTACATTATCAACCGATAATTGCTTTACTAACCGGACAGTTACATAGTTTTGAAGTACTCGTTCGTTGGGATTCGATTGCTCAAGGAATGATTTCTCCAGTAAAATTTATTCCATTAGCAGAAGAAACCGGATTAATTACACCGTTAGGATGGTGGGTATTTCAACAAGCTTGTCATCAATTGCAACGTTGGCAACAATCTCCGGGTCATTCCAATTTAATGTTGAATGTCAATTTATCTTCAATTCAGCTAAAGCAAGCTAATTTTGTGCAGCAAATGGAACTGATCTTAAAAGAATCACGGCTTGACGGTCAATCCATACAGCTTGAACTGAATGAAAGTTATTTATTGAATAATGTCACAGGTCAGGTCAAATTATTAAAACAGTTGAAACAGTTAGGAATTAAACTGTGTATTGATGACTTTGGTACAGGGTATTCAGCCTTAAGCTGTTTGAATGAATTTCCAATTGATACTTTAAAGCTAGACCGAAAATTTATTCAGCAAATCGATCAAAATCAAGAGGTCTTTGAAACCGTTAAAATGATTATTTCCTTAGCTCATAGTTTAGACATGAACGTGATTGCTGAAGGCGTAGAAAACTTAAACCAATTAGAACAACTCCAAGCGCTGGGCTGTCATTATGGTCAGGGTTACTTTCTCTCCCAACCCTTACAAGCAGACGCGGCTGATTCATTTTTACAACCGGATTATTTATTTAATATCTTGTCGTCTTAAAAATCAGGTTCTTCTAACTCTGAGGGGTTGTGAGGTAATGGAGGACTAGAAGCCATCATTGTACTGGGTGTTGCTGGAATGGCCGCAATAATTGCATCAATCACTTTGGCAACAGGTAAAATTTGCATTCCTAAATCAGGCGGTTTTTGACCCTTTGGAATAATAGCACGTTTAAATCCTAACTTCGCTGCCTCTCGTAATCGTAATTCTAACTGAGAGACTGGCCGAACTTGACCCCCTAAACCCACTTCTCCGATTAAAATAATCCTAGGATCAACCACGCGATCGCGGAAACTGGCAACAATTGCAATCGCAATTCCTAAGTCAGCGGCTGGTTCTTCCACCTTTAACCCGCCAACCGATGCCACATAAGCATCTAGCTTTGATAACGGAATTCCCACTCGCTTTTCTAATACAGCTAAAATTTGTACCAAGCGGCTACTATCAACCCCTGTAGCGGCACGACGCGGCGAACCATGACTGGCCGGACTGACTAAGGCTTGTAACTCCACTACAATCGGACGAGTCCCTTCCATCGCCACCACCGTTGAAGTTCCCGGTGCAGATTCATCTCGGTTTCCCAGGAATAATTCCGAGGGGTTGGCAACCTCCTTTAAACCATTGGCAACCATTTCAAATACTCCAATTTCATGGGTGGCACCAAAACGGTTTTTCATCGACCGTAACAAGCGATGGGAAGCAAAGCGATCGCCTTCAAAATACAAAACGGTATCGACCAAATGTTCTAATACTCGAGGGCCTGCCAATGCACCATCTTTCGTGACGTGACCGACAATAAACAAGGTAATATTTTCTCGTTTTGCCACCTGCATCAAGGCTGAGGTACATTCTCTCACCTGCGCCACCGAACCCGGTGCAGAAGTTAAACTGGCAAAATAGATGGTTTGAATACTATCAACAATGGCTAAAGGCGGTTTAAGGGACTCTAATTCTCTTAAAATCACCTCTAGATCGGTTTCTGGCAATAGATAAAGATCAGATTCAGTTTCAGACTCAGTTTCAGTTTCAGGCGGATTTTTTGTGGAAGTTTCTATTACGGTTGCATGACCATTGCCGTTCGGTTGTTGTTCTGAATTTTCGGTTTGATCTTCTGTATCGGTTTCATACTCTTCGATCAACCGCTGCGATCGCAATTTCACCTGTTGTCCGGACTCTTCGGCTGAGACATATAATACCTGAGATCGACGCGCTAAGCGGTTTGCCACTTGCAATAATAACGTTGATTTACCAATTCCCGGTTCTCCCCCAATTAACACCAACGATCCCGCAACAATTCCCCCGCCTAAAACCCGATCTAATTCACCATAACCCGACGGCATTCTTGCGAGGGCTTGATCGGCAATTTGAGATAACTTAAACGAAGAACGAGGCTGTCCACTTGTCTTGGTAACTTGTTCACCCATGGGATCAAGATCCCCATGTAGCGTACTCCAACTAAAGCGCTGTAATGAACTCGGAGCCGGCTGTTCAACCTGTTCTGCTAAAGAATTCCAAGCATGACAACTGGGACACCGACCAAAATACTGAGAAAATTCTGCGCCGCATTCATGACAAACATAGAGAATTCGAGGCTTTGCCATTGTAATCGTTGTGAGCAAATCGCTCTGATCGCTGCTATTGTCAATTGTCTCATGGCCAGCCTGTAAACGGGTGAAGGGATTTCCGAATGTTAATATTTATCCGGTTATCGACAAACCATCGACAATAATCGAAGGAGTATAACAAGAATCATACCAATCTCCATCTGCTCCCAAAGCAATCACCTGTTTTAGAGCCGTATAGACATTTCCCGCCACCATAGTATTCTTAACTCGACCTAAAATTTCACCATTCTCAACTCGATATCCCAAATCAACATTAATCGAAAAATCTCCTGTAATACCCGCACCGCCACCTAAGACTTGATCGACAATAATTCCTCGATCCATGTGTTGAATCAACTGCGATAATGTGTTTTTTCCGGGTTTAACCTGGATATTAAATAATCCTGGAGTCGGATAACTATTAAGTCCGGCTCGAAAACCGTTTCCAGTCGTGCCACTCCCCAACATTTTGCCGATGGTTAAATCGGTATAAAATAACTGTAATATTCCATCTTGAATAAATACAATCGGACGAGTCACAATCCCTTCATCATCAAACGGACAACTAAACGGCCCTTGAGTCGGAGATTGAGAAATCGTCAAGTTAGAGGATAATACAGGAGTGCCTAAGCGATCGCTCCAGGGTGAAGCCCGTTCTAACACTTGTTTGCCATTTAACGCGGCTGAAACCGTTCCCCACAAAAGATCAGCGGCTTTAGCGGTAAATAAGACGGGAACTCGCCCCTGGGGGGGAGCAACATTCTTGCGAGTCCAACTGAGTCGCTGTAAAATCCGATCCACAATCATTTGAGGTTCAAGACTGCCCCGCTGAGTTTGACCATCAGAAACGTTCAAAAAATCATCTCCCCTCACCCACTCTGTTTCTAAGAATGCACTCAAGGTTGTATCCACATGACCATACTCTAAGCCTCGAGAATTCACCAACCGAGTTGATTCTACTTCGCAGTCCCATTCCGCCAAACACAGCACTTCGGGATATTTATCTCGCATTAAGCTAATCGCTTCTTGTCCCCAACCGACAAGTTGTTCCATTTCGACCCAATGCCCATCTTCGGGATATTCAATTTTAGAGGTATCTTCTGCTAATTCGATAGTTTCAGGCGGATTAAGTTGACTTAAAGCGATCGCACGATCGACTAATCTTTGTGGATCAACCGGGCCATAAGCAACCGCTAATCCTGGACATCCGTCACGCCACAGTCGTAACGCTGTACCTTCTGATTGAATACTTTCAAG
The DNA here is from genome assembly GCA_049647265.1 of Microcoleaceae cyanobacterium. Taxonomy (GTDB): domain Bacteria; phylum Cyanobacteriota; class Cyanobacteriia; order Cyanobacteriales; family Microcoleaceae; genus JAAURB01. Next base: position 60,438 of record JBARXJ010000063.1, on the reverse strand, counting down.
TTGTTTAAGACGGTTGGCTTCAAAAAAAACAGGACGTGCGAGCGAATGCGCTTGAAATACCTCTGCTGCTTCTGCCCCAGTTTTTGCAGCCAGATCCAAAAGCTGTTCAGCAGATTGGTCATAGGTCATGGATGGTTGGCGTGGTGTATGGTTCATCGTCCATCCTACCTTGACGAGGGTCACTTTTTGACAATTCGATTACAGAGGAATTTCACAAGTGATTGAGGCGTGATGCTGGCATCAAATCAATAATGCATATGATGTTTATCGTGGCGATGCGTAAAACCCCCGCATTTTAATCGGGGGATTGCTCTGCGATAGCGACGAATTTATTCGTCAGCCTAATTGTATTATGCTACAATAAACAGGATAAACTTAACGGTAGTCAGTCAACGCATTGATAGTTTACGAGTTTAAGGCAAAAGGAAAAGATAGTCAGTATCAGGCAATTGGCGAGGCGATACGCTCCTACAAGTTCATCCGAAATTCTTGTTTAAGATACTGGATGGATAATAAGAAAGTGAGTAAGTATGACCTCAATAAATATTGCAAGGTACTGGCTAAACAGTTCCCATGGGCCAATTCGCTCAACTCTCAAGCTAGACAGTCTGCGGCTGAATGTACTTGGAGCGCGATTAGTCGTTTTTACGAGAACTGCAAGAAAAAAATCCCTGGCAAAAAAGGATTCCCTAAGTTTAAAAGGTGCGCTCGTTCTGTTGAATATAAGGCGACCGGATGGAAGCTTTCAGAAGACAGAAAAGCGATTACTTTTACCGACAAGAATAATATCGGCAAGCTTAAACTCAAGGGAACCTACGACCTGCACTTCTATCAACTCAAAGATATTAAAAGAGTCAGGTTAGTTAGAAGAGCAGACGGATACTATGTGCAGTTTTGCATTTCAGTTGATGTGCGGATAGAGACAGAACCTACAGGAAAAGCCATTGGCTTAGATGTAGGAATCAAATATTTCCTAGCCGATAGCAGCGGCAACATTGTAGAAAATCCTCAATTCTACCGAAAAACTGAAAAACAATTAAACCGTGCCAATCGCAGGAAATCTAAAAAGTACATCTCTAGAGCCAAGCCGCAGTCAAAAAACTACCATAAAGCTAGAAATCGATATGCCCGGAAGCATTTAAGAGTAAGTAGGCAGCGTAAAGAGTATTGTAAACGAGTTGCATACTGCGTCATCCACTCTAACGACGTGGTTGCTTATGAAAACTTAAATGTTAAAGGCATGGTCAAGAATCGACATCTAGCCAAATCAATTTCAGATGTTGCCTGGTCAACTTTTCGCCATTGGTTAGAGTATTTCGGAGTCAAGTATGGCAAGCTAACAATACCCGTAGCGCCTCATAATACGTCTCAAAACTGCTCTAACTGTGGGGAAAAAGTTAATAAATCTCTGTCAACTAGAACTCATATTTGCCCTCATTGTAGATATGTAGAAGATAGAGACATTAACGCAGCCAAAAACATTTTGAAGAAGGCTCTAAGTACGGTCGGGCAGACCGGATCTTTAAAGCTATAGCCTGACGGCATGGCTGGCGCTAAGGGGAGTTTGAACCGCTTTTAATGTTGGAGCAATCCTGCATTGGAAAGTTCGATCTGTGAACCAAGAATCCCCGTCTTTTTAAAGCGGGGAGTGTCAAGCCGTTTTAGATGATCAAATGGCTCTGATATCGTTTCACCGCTGCATTCAAAATTTCACTAAAAGCTATGCTTTAATTGCTGACTTTTTTTTAGGTAAAATTCTGGTATTCTTGTTGCTTTTTGAGTACAGAATACTCGTTTATATAAAGTCTGACTCAGATCGCTTGGGTAAAAATCATGAAGATTGTATTTCTCCAAAATCACTCGCCCCATTGATTCAGGATCGCTATACCAGAACATCTCATCAAAATCTTTGGGTTGCATGAATTTTTACTCCACATTATTGGTGCGCCACCTGTTTACTTGATTCTAAAGCTGAGAGAAAATAACCGGAAAGCTTTATATATTTTAAATTTTGGTCATTTTAAATAAAGCTTTTGTTAAGACAAAATTGAGCGCAGGTTTCTATCTATTCATAGTGCAATGGAGTGATAACTTATGCCAATTATTCGTGTTATTTTAGGCAATAAATTTTTAATGCTTCTGTCTCGAATCTGGGAATGAGTCTAAAATTTTATTGTATTGACACGATCGCAACATTATGAAGCGAGAGTACCCAGTGAAATCATGATTTTCCTCGGCAGTTTGTTAACTTTTCGATCAAGTGTCTAATGGGCTGCGGTAAAATAAAGAATCTATCCAGTCAGTGTCCTGGCTGCATAAGCCCCCGATCTGTGGCTGATAGCCATCCAGAGTTCAGGGTTTGGGCTAATTCACCCTATAGCTTTAGGGTGCTGGTAATGATTAAATATCTCCCTGTCACGTCTGAGAGAACTGATTTCCTACATGATAACTCCGAGTGAACTGAATTATTGTTATCGAGTGCTAGAACTCAAACCTGGAGCCTCTCTTGAGTTGGTGGATCAGGCTTATAAAGATTTGGCGTTTATTTGGCATCCCGATAGAATTCCAGAAGAGAACGAACGACTCAGGCAACGAGCACAGGAAAAGTTAAAAGAAATTAACTATGCTCGAGATCAGTTGCGATCGCTACTGCGGCGCAGCTCAAATTCTCAGAGTCGCCCCACAAGATCTCCAAATCCTCATTCTGCATCCAAACCTCCTGCATCCAAACCTCCTGCATCTAAACCCCCTGCATCTAAACCTCCTGCATCTAGATCCCCTATCCCTCAACCTAAATATCCCTCTCAATCTTCTTCCCCGACAACCACCTATCAATCACCTACAGCACCTCAAAACTCACAACGCCCCCCTGTTTCGTCTGTTCAGCCTACCCCTGCTTATCCTCAAAGACGACCCTATCAACGTCCTTCTGCTCAACCTGATATGACTGGAGCAAACTTACGAGGGGCTAACTTAAAAGAAAAAGATTTATCCGGTCGTAACTTAAGCGGAGCAGATTTAACAAGCGCAAATTTGAGTGATGCTTTCTTGCATGGTGTTAATTTAAATGGGGCTTGTTTATATCGGGCTAATTTATTCCGAGCTAATTTCTTGCAAGCTGATTTACGGTATGCCAACTTACAAGAATCGAATTTAATTGGAGCAGATTTAAGCGGAGCAGATCTACGGGGTGCTAACTTAACGGGAGCAAATGTAGGAACAGGCGATCGCATTATGGTTAAATTAACCGGAGCTATCTTAGCCGGGGCAATTTTACCCGATGGTAGTGTTCATCCTCAATGATGAAGAATATTATTTGTTATGGGTTATTAGTCATTGGTCATTAGTTATTGGGGAATTGGTTATTATTTGCCAATTAAGTACTAACAACTAACAACTAACAACGAATCACTACCAATACTATACTTGAAATGCCTTTTTATTCAGAACAAGACTGGGGACTAAAGGTTTCCACAACAATAAACCAACCAATGCTAAACAAACAGAAACTTTTGTCGGTTCTAAATACTGATTTGCTTGAGTTTGAATCACATCTAACTTCAGGGTAGGCTGAGAGAATAAAACCGTTTCTGATTGGTTATTACTGTATTCTAACCCCCAAACTCCTACATTCTGAACGGACTGTTGAGGGGTAGAAATACCTGTGTTTTGGATTTGTAAAATCTGTGATGTTTGGTTGTGACGAGTCCGAGCAAATAGATTTAATCCATTAAATTGGTGTTGTTTGTCTTGATAAGACTGAGTTGTTTTCTGTCCCCAGATGAATGCTTCTAAATTCTCTTTACTCCAGGTATGATTCTTCCAAGTTGCCTGAAATGTCTTAACCTCTGACAACTCAATCACACCATCTGAGTTGCGGTCTGATGCTTCAAATGAGCCGGAGAGGGTATCAGTGCCAATTTGCTGTTGGAAATGATATTGAGTGGGTGAAGTGGGGAGTGTATTCCAAATGCCAACACTGACGGCAACCCCAGCAGCAACCGCGATCATGTTCACTATATTCTGCTTCAAGTATTGACATGGTTGAATTGCTGTAGAAAAGAAGCTCATAGGAATAACCCCTGTTAGATTGATTAACTCCGTTCATAAAAGACATATTTCTCAGTTTGGGGAACTTATGCATTTTTGAGCAATTCCCACTCACTGGCTGATATGGCTTTATTTACTGCGAGTTGAATGGGTAATTTTGTGTTTTTTACGGCTTTCTAATTGATCGAGGCGAGCCAGTAACCGCCGTGACAGCTTTAACTGACCATTAAGCACTTCATCCGATAGCATAATCATTCCGAATAAAATTGATAGCCCTAAGATGTCCATCTATATTTCATCTAGACTTAACTAGACTGTACAGTTTTATGTATATAATCAACAGGATAGACTGTACAGTTTGATTTTGTCAAGCAGAAACTGTCATCAGCTCAAGCCGTTGACCCGGTTTAGGCTCCAGGACTTGGGTTGAGAGATTATGGCGAGCTAAGCTAGAGCGAAACTCTTCGATACTCCCTTGTGGTTTAATCAATGAAGCCAGCACACCTGCAAACTCAATCTTGTCTCCCGCTGCTGTCGGTAGCATCACTTGAGGCTGAATCGATTGTGCTAACTTTAAAGCAGTTTCTCCCCCTTGAATAATCGGCCCAATCAATGGCAATGTTAAGTTAGTCATGGGCGTAATCACCACATCAACGGGTGCAAAGTCCTTCAGCTCAGGAGCGTGATAGCCATGGGGTTCATAATATAGTTTGTGGTGAGTGGCTAATTCTTTCAGGAAGTAAGCATTTTCTACGAGAGTCGGCCCAATGGGAGAGCCAGGAAGAGCAGTAATTTCTATCTGATCGGCCAGAGTATAACGTTCGCCATGGTCTAAAGTGGTAACCTGAGTGTAGCCCAACTCTTTCACCACTTTCGTTGCATTGGGAGACCCGACAACCGGAATACTTTTATCAAGCTGCTTCAATGTTGGGGGATGGGTATGATCTTCGAGTCCTTGAGACAGTAAAATTAAATCGATGTTTTCTGGAATATCAACAGAATGAGGACGTTTTCCTTGAAATAACCAGGGTAAGTTGCCGAAAACGAGCGATCCCACTAACCAAGGATCAAGTAGAATACGTTGAGTGCCAATTTCTAATAGCCAAGAGTTGCTATCAAGCCAGGTGAGATACATAGTCTTTTATGAGACGACATCACTTTATATTGTAAAGAAACTTTAAGGGTGATGGCGGATAATAGTTTCTGTAAAGGGGTGTGGATGTTAGTCGTGGAGAAATAGAGCGCTGCCGGGTGCTATAAAGTTGATTTCAGTGGTTTAAGGATCGTCAGTAATATTAATAATGTAGGGATGATAGCCATCAGACTGGTAAGAACCCACCCAAATCTGATAAGTTCCTGAGAGCCATTGACCTGTAATTCCTGGATTAATCCCCTCATTATTATCGCTACACCAGCTTCCTCCGGGCCCTTTAATCACAAGAATAGTATCGGCATTACTTTTAACTCGTAAACTGAGATAATTAAAAAAATCTCGCAAAACCAAAGTATGGTCTGGCTGTTCATCAATAAATCCAATACAGAGGCCAGTGGGAGTCTTTGCCCGCCCTGTGGTTTTCTCGGCTAAAACTGATCCTCCACTCAATCCACGCACCGTGAGGGGGTCAGGAGTAAAATTTGGGGATAAAGTAATATTTTCAAAAATTGGAGGTGATGTAGAACTCAGAGGCTTACCATAAGTGGGCTGAGTAAACAATGAACTCAATAAAGCAATTGCAACCACATAACCTAAAGTTAATGGTATTCGATATCGATGGCACATGGGGTGGAGATCAAAATCAATAGTCTTTGCTTCATCATACTGAGACATTGTTGTGATTCAGTATACTCAGCTTACCGCTCTGTTGGCGTAGTCTGCCGTTAGCCATAGACACGGGGCATAATTCCCTCGCTTCGGGCTATGCTTACGCATTAAAATAAAATTCAGTAGTACTTAAAGCTGTTGATGTTCCTCCAGGAAATGACTTTGGCGAACAAAAAGACGAGTCACCATTTCTGTACGAGATGAAACCTTTAGCTTCCGAAAGATTCGTTTTAATGCTTGTTTAACTGAATTTTCAGTAATCCAAAGTTCAGCCCCGACTTCTGCATTTGTTTTGCCAAAAGCCACCCATTCAGCGATTTGAATCTCACGGGGAGTTAGACAGTCTATACCGGGAAGTTGAGAAAGGGATATATCGTCAGATACGCTTTGGGAGTGGACTGTTACAACCCAAGTCGATAAATGTAAACAGAGTGCGCTCAAATCTACTAAATTTTGCTGATTAAAAGCAGGCATTCCTTGAGTACGGGTAAAGCCAACTGCACCGACTAATTCTCCATTACTAACAATAGGGCCGACCATAACGTGTCTGTGGTCAGCGCGAGGACAAATGAGTTTCCAAGCTTTAGGAGATATCACTAAAGCGTCATGAATAGGAGCATGACGTTCAATTAAATAGCGTACAATCGGATTGTGTTCAGGAGACAGAGCCGTTTGAAATACTTTTTGAAGATTACTATTAACCTCAGTGATTTGATCGAAGAAAAATATTCCGCCTCGTGTTGCTGAAAAATAGTCTCTAAATTTTGTTGATATTTTAACTTTTAGCTCTTGCTCATTTTTACTTTGAGTAATGCTTATAAATAAGGATTTTAAGATTACCATAATAAATCAAGTGTACCCGATTGAGGACTAGGCATCGCGATGATATTTATTTTATCTTAGCTTTAATGCCATCACAGGAGAAAACCAATGTCTCAATATGCTGATCCCGAAGTCCTTGTCGATACAAAATGGCTTGCAGATCACCTCAATAATCCTAATATTCGTATTGTTGAAGTTGATATGAGTCCAGAAGTTTATCAACAGGCTCATATTCCCGGTGCGGTTTTTTGGAACCTATTCACAGATTTATTACAACCTGATCGGCAAATTAATTTTAATCCAGCTAAGATGGAAGAAATACTTTCAAATTCTGGTATTACTCCAAATACAACGATTGTAGCTTATGGGAGTTATCCGGGAATTGGAGCCTGGATTTTCTGGTTATTAAACGTATTCGGACATCAAAATGTACGAGTCTTAAATGGAGGATATCAGAAATGGAAAGCGAATGGTTATCCTCTAACAGCAGAGTACTCTAGTTTCACCCCAACTCAATACAAAATACAAACTATTGATAACAGTTTACGAGCCTTTAAACAGGATGTTCAAGCATATATTCATCAAAAAAATTGTGTTTTACTAGATGTTCGTACCGCTCAAGAATATCAGGGCGAATGGTTTTTTGATAAGCCACCAAAACCGACAGAAAGAGCCGGACATATTCCGAGTGCCGTGCATATTGAAATTTTACTTGCTTTTCAAGCCGATGGTACTTTTAAACCGATGGATGAACTGCAAGCACTTTATGAAGGTCACGGAATTACAGCTAAGCAAAATGTAATTACCTATTGTGCAATTGGCGGTCGTTCTGGCTCTATTTGGTTTGTTCTAAAATATTTATTGGGTTATGAAAATGTGCGAAACTATGACGGTTCATGGAATGAATGGAGCAAAACAGAACTAGAGTTTGAGAAATAAGATGAGGTTAATTTTGAGAGAATGAAGCGTCAAGTGCTAATCAATCATAGGCTTCACTTCAGTTAAATCAGACATCGGTTTGAGAGCGGATGTTTAAGACGCTAAGAGTCCTATAAAGCGATAAAAAACAAGGGAGAATATCTAGCGATGTTAGTAGATATCAAAAGATGATTTGTGTATTTTAACCCATAGAAAAGACATTGCTCATCACCTCAGATAAACAATGCCTCAGTAGGTCTGGTTATGGTTGCGGTTCTAAGATCGTAATTGTTCTCGGATACAACGAGTTGAAAAACATCCCCTAGCCCCCTCTCCAGTGAGGAGAGGGAAATCAGATTATCCTAGTTGACTTCTTTGTTTCCACCTAAGATATCTTCTTTAGCCGTATCAACCTTCTGCCATAGTTCTTGACGATTATTAGACCACAACAGATAACGATAAATAAACCAACCGGAGTAAGTCACACCCACGGCTTCAAATAAAGGCTTAACTAGCGGAATCTCATTGAGAATATCCAGTAAACCTGCCGTAATTTTAATTGTGATTAACACCGCCAAAATTAAACCTAAGCTAATCAGAGGTTTTTGGTTTTGTTTGAAAAAGTTAGCTGTGTTTTCCGGTAGATTTTCCAGGAAAGTCACCACCTTAGCTTTAATCTCTTCAAAAGTCGTATCAGTCGAATCTGTAGAATATACCTCTACATCTGGCTCAACAATAGTCGGCTGAGAAGAGCTGACAGTGGCGCTCACGGGTGAGTCGGGAGGGGGAGCAACGACGGATTTTGCAGGGGTTGCAGGGGGTGTAAAGGCGGGTTGAGAGGGCTTTACTGTCTCCGGTTCAGGTGGCTTAGATTGTGCTGCTGGAGCTGGAGGCTGAGATGCTTGAGCGGCTGCGGGTTTAACGATAGGCTCAGATAGTTTTTCTGTGGGTTTAGTAGGCGCTGCGGATTTAGCTTCAGGCTCGGATGATTTGTCTGGACTCACCTTTGCTGCTTCGGTTGAGGACACTTTCTGAGCTGTGGCAGACTTAGCCTCAACAGGATCAATAGTCGGTTTTGATGTCTCGGCGGTTGAAGCCGTTTTTGTGGGTTCAGATTCAGCTTTAGGAGTCGCTGGAGTGGTGTTTGATTCTGTGGTAGGGGTTTTCGCAGAACTGTCTGGGGTGTTGTCTGATTTTTTATTTTTGTTAGTTGCCATAACGTTTTAGTTTGTATTAGTGGTCAAAGGGTTTGATGCTAAACATCCATTATCGGTTGTTATTCAAAAAGAATTGAAAACGAGTTTGATCCAATCCTCGCTGATGCAACAGAACCCAGGTTTCAATTAAATCTGGCCCGTGAACTGCTCCAGTTAAAGCAGCCCGCAGCGATCGCATAATCAACCCTTTTTTGAATTTAGTCTCTTTCGTCACTGCTTTAATCAGTGCTTTGGCATCATCTGGCGTGAGAGGCTCTTCAGTGTTGAGTTGAGTTGCGATCGCTTCAATCACAGTCATTGCCCCATCGGCTTGGAGTTGAGCTTTGGCTTCAACATCTGGCTGTACTGTTTCAACAAAGAACACTTCACTCATGTCGATGGCATCTTTTAAGCGGGTTAAACTTGGGCCCAGTAGAGCGGTTAATTGTTCTAGCCAAGAACGATCAGAGTTGGGATCAAACTGATATCCTGCCTGTTGCCAATAAGGAATCAACAATTCAGTTAATTCTGGCGCTGGCATTTGATGGATATATTGACTATTCAACCAATCGAGCTTATCCCAGTCAAATTTTGCTCCGGCTTTATTAACCCGATCAAAACTAAATTCTGCCGCCGCTTCAGTCAAGGTATAAATTTCTTTTGTCGCATCGGGAGGAGTCCATCCCAATAAACTCATATAATTGGCTAACCCAGGGGCAGTATATCCCATTTGTTTAAAGTCTGAGATCGAGGTTACCCCATCCCGTTTCGATAATTTCCGCCCGTCAGAGTTCAAAATTAATGGAGTATGAGCAAACTCTGGAACGGTTGCACCGAGTGCTTCATACAGTAAAATTTGTTTAGCGGTATTGGCAATATGATCTTCTCCGCGAATCACATGGGTAATCTTCATATCGATATCATCGACGACTACCGCCAGATTATACAAAGGCTGACCAATCTCATCGCCCTCATCCGCCCGGGCAACCACCATATCGCCACCGAGATCGCTGCCTTGCCAACTGACCCGATCTCGAACTAAATCTGTCCAGACAATCTCACGATCATCCTCGATTTTAAAGCGAATCACGGGTTTGCGTCCCTCTGCCTCAAATGCGGCAATTTGTTCTGGGGTTAAATTCCGATGGCGGTTATCATATCGTGGGGCTTGATTTTTGGCTTTTTGGGACGAGCGCATTTCGTCTAGTTCTTCGGGTGTACAGTAACAACGGTAAGCTTTGCCCTCATCTAATAACCGTTGAATGGCTTGACGATATTGATCGAGGCGTTTGGACTGGAAAAATGGCCCTTCATCCCAATCTAAACCCAGCCACTTTAAACCACTGAGGATGTTTTCTGTATATTCAGGGCGCGATCGCTCCAAATCTGTATCTTCTACCCTGAGAATAAATTTACCCCCATGGCGGCGAGCATACAGCCAATTAAACACTGCTGTACGGGCCGTACCAATATGTAAGTTTCCTGTGGGACTCGGCGCTAGGCGAACTCTGACACTCATATCTCTACTACGTTAATCGAATCGATAGATTCTTTAATTTAGCATCAGCCCTGTTATGTTCCTTTAACCAATAGGCTGATTTTTGCCGCTGTGGGTTGCGATCGCTTTGCGCGTGGATATACCCGTATGGCGCTTCCGTTTGTTGGTTTCAAAGGTGGCCGTCTCTACAGGGATTGATTTTATGGGTAATCGATTGATCATTGCCGTTGAATCACAATCAGACAATATTTTATTTGATCAAATCGGATCACCCTTTTTTTACGAGTTTTTAACTAAAATTTACAGAATATATTCACTTAACTTTACAGAGTAACTCTATACAAATTTTATCAAAAATTGATACCTCATTGGGGGTTAAACCCCACATAACTATACACGAAAGTCGCTTTTAGATCCTAATCCAATTGAAGCGATTACTTAAAAATTATTGAAAATTGCCACAAAATAGAGTCTGACACTCAAAAATAATAAAAAAAGTAAAAAATCCGCTATAAAGGGTTGTCGTTTATCTCTAGGAACGGTATACTACCTCATATAATAAAAAATCAGCCTTTAGCATGCTTTCGTCTGTCCTTCGACAGTTTCTGAGCAAATCTCTATAGAGTTAGACGCTTGCATGATAGCTAATAGAAATCATGCAGCCAGTTGTGTGTTCGACTTGCAAGTTTCTGAATCAAATGTTGCAATCTTATTGCTTAAGAGTTTCGTTAAGCATAGCTTGTCATGAGTTTGTCGCTTGACAGATTACTAGATGTGTTCCAACAGATTGATTAAATTTGATCCACTAAAGCCTGAATAATAAGGAAATCAGTTATGATGACACAGAATGTTTCAGACCTAATTTTACAAATGCGTAGACGCTTAGGGTTATCTCAAGAAAGACTGGCGGTTGAGTTAGGCGTTTCTTTTTACACCGTCAACCGTTGGGAAAGAGGACATACTCAACCCTCTCGTTTAGCTTGGTTTTCAATTGAACAAAAGTTGAAGCAAATGGAAGATCAAGGGGAAGATTTATTAGCAAATTATTATCATCAATCTAAACAACTGACTGATACTTGAATGATGGGTTTGATGTGAATCTATTGATGCATCAATAAATCGGTGAAGTGTTTGATTTTAATACAGATTCAAGATCAACTTCGATCATCGTCGGTTTGAACCGTTCAAGCTTAGGATGAAAGACAACAAGGAAATGAATTCAATTCAGTCTTCTTGTCTTTTATCCAAATATAATATTGCGGTCGCGTTATGAGGAGCGCCACTTCACCTGACCCCATTCAAACAACCGTTTCCACTTCACCCTATACCGGATAGATTGAATCTATCATCTCTTCTAATATAAAATTAGAGAAAGACAGAGAAAACTAGAAAGGGAATAGGGTGGAATTTAATCCGCATACAGTCAGTTAATCATCAAAAAACCGATCTAATAGAACTGACTTTAAGATAAAAGATTCGGTCGTCGAAGATGCCAAGCGGTGGCTTGTTCATAAGCATAAGCCACTTCAAATAACCGTGTTTCTCCTAGCACAGGACCAATCAACTGCATCCCAATCGGTAAGCCATTTTGGTCAAAACCACAGGGTACACTCAAAGCAGGTAAACCCGCTAAATTCACAGGAATTGTCATTAAATCAGATAAATACATCGTCAGGGGATCGGCGGTTTTTTCCTGTGCTTTAAACGCGGTTGTAGGAGTGGTGGGAGTCACCAAAACTTCAACTTGAGATAACGCTCTTTCAAAATCTTGTTTAATTAAAGTTCGGGCTTTTTGGGCTTTCAAATAATAAGCATCATAATAACCGGCGGATAAAGCATAAGTTCCAATCATAATCCGTCGTTTGACTTCTTTACCAAATCCTTCCGCCCGAGTTTTGCCATACATCTCAATCAAATTATCTGCATTTTGATGACGAAATCCATATTTCACCCCATCATAACGGGCTAAATTTGCAGAGGCTTCTGATGGGGCAATAATATAATACGTGGGTAAACCATAACGAAAACGCGGACAAGAAATGATTCTAATTTCAGCACCCAAATCTTGTAAAACACTAACGGCTTGGGTGACCGCTTGTTCAACTTCTGGATCTAACCCTTGTCCAAAAGTTTCTTGAATCACACCAATTTTAAGTCCTCGACGGGGTTTAAGATTCGGTCTTAACGCTGCTAAATAATCTGGTATTTCTACATTTAAACTGGTGGCATCTTTTGGATCGTGACCGGCGATCGCATTCAATAATATAGCGCTATCTTCCACTCGACGGCTAAACGGGCCAATTTGATCCAAAGAAGAAGCAAACGCCACTAAACCATAGCGAGAAACTAAACCATAGGTCGGTTTCATCCCCACCACCCCACAAAAAGAAGCGGGTTGACGAATTGAACCCCCGGTATCTGAACCTAAGGCAATGACACATTCTTCCCCCGCCACAGCCGCTGCTGACCCTCCAGAAGACCCCCCAGGGACTCGTGTCAGATCCCAAGGGTTTGCGGTGAGTTGAAACCCTGAGTTTTCTGTCGAACTTCCCATGGCAAACTCATCAAGGTTGGTTTTGCCTAAAATCACTGCCCCAGCAGCCGCTAATTTTTGAGTCACAGTAGACTCGTAAGGAGGAATAAAATTCTCTAAAATACGAGAACCACAAGTTGTGGGAATGCCTTGTGTACAGAGATTATCCTTAACGGCAACTGGAATACCCGCCAGTAAGCCAATATCTTCTCCTGCGGCAATTTGATCATCCACCTGACGGGCTTGAGCGAGTGCACAATCGGCAGTAACCTGTAAAAAGCTCTGTAATTTGGGTTCTAATGTTTCAATCTGATTCAAAGCCGTTTGGGTAATCTCAACCGCTGAACGTTCTTTGTGAATCAATTGTCGATGTAACTCGCTGATGGATGACATTCCCACTCCTTAGATTTTTATCCCTTTTGAGTTTAACAAGAGACTGGCAAGAAGTTCGATATTCTTCAAATACCGTGATATACGTCTGATATAGCAGTCAGTAGAGATTGATATGTAATATCTTTACGAGTATGAGGTGTTAAGCAGTCTGTGGAGTCACGACGAAACGGTTATGATTGATGGGTGAATGGCTCATATCGCCAAATTATCAGCCGTAGCGCCGGATCTGAGTCATTTTACTCTGATTCATTTTACTATGAGATTTTATCATAACTTAAATCAGAGGATTAAAAAGGAATGAGACAATGACAGAAGACAACCAGATTAATTTAGTCGTTAATGCAGCGCCGAATTCTCGATTGAAGCGTTTAGATCTGTGGTTATCCCAACAGCTTTCTGATTTATCTCGGTCTCGAATTCAAACCTTGATTGCTCAAGATCAAGTTTATATTAATTCTCAAATTTGTAAGTCTAAAAAAGCAGAAGTCAAATTAGGCGATCGCATTAGAGTGATTATTCCAGAAACTCAACCCTTAGAACTAACACCCGTTGAGATGGAGTTAGATATTTTATATGAAGATGAGCATTTAATTATTATTAATAAACCGGCGGGTTTAGTCGTGCATCCTTCAGCCGGACACGAAGATTATAGTTTAGTGCATGGACTGCTGGCTCATTGTGATAATTTAGCAGGAATTGGTGGGGTAGAAAGACCGGGAATTGTGCATCGTTTAGATAAGGATACAACCGGGGCAATTGTGGTGGCTAAGACTGATTTTACCCTGCAACATCTACAAGCCCAAATCCAAGCTAAAACGGCTCGTCGGCAATATTTAGGCGTGGTTTATGGTGCGCCTGAAAACAATTCTGGTACAATTAATCAACCGATGGGTCGTCATTTAACAGATCGTAAAAAAATGGCGGTTATTCCAATAGAAAAAGCCGGGAAAAATGCAATTACGCATTGGCAAGTTGAAGAACGTTTAGGCAACTATACGTTAATGCAATTTATCCTTGAAACGGGGCGGACTCATCAAATTCGGGTGCATAGTGCGTTTATCGGACATCCGCTGGTGGGTGATTTAGACTATAGTAAAGGACGTTCGGTTAAAGTTAATTTACCAGGGCAAGCTTTACACGCTTGGAAATTAACCTTAGAACATCCTATTTCAGGTAAAATGATTGAAGCGGTTGCGCCATTACCAGAAACCATGAATACGCTGTTAAATGTGTTGCGTCGTCGGTTATGATAAATTTTTATTTCATCTATATCGTTTTAATTAAGATATTGAGAAAAGTTACCACAGAGGCACAGAGAAATACAGATAAAAAATGTTTTCCTAATGTAGTACCATACCTGTATTTTAGTAGTAAACTTAACTAGAATCACTTAAACAGACATTCCATCCCGATCCATTTTTTTCTAACTGAAAAGAGTTAGAAACCTCAATAAATTTTGTTAATTTTCCGCCGGGCAAAAACTGCTTAATCACGCTTGTAATAGCCTGACCATATTGACGATTAAAATAACTCCCTAAAACTGATAAAGATACACAATTTTCAGCAGACTCAGCGAGTAAATCTTGTAATATTTTTACAAGTGCTTTTTCTAAATCTTCTAAAGATTGAATAGTGGGTAAATTTACAGTGGAGGGTATAATTGTTGACGGTTGATCGGATGGGTTAGCTGCGGCTGAAAATAAAGTAACATAAGTACTTGATTTTTCCGAGGGTTGATGAACCGCAAAATATTTAGGATTTTTATAAAAAATATCACTGGCTTTATAATCAGAAAAATGCGTTAAGACAACAGTAGTTAAAGTTAATCGATATTTTTCTTTATATAAAACGGCAACACGAGATATTTTTATCCAGGGATTTTTAATTCTTTTTTGTTCAGCCGCAATTAAGCTTTGAAGCTGTTTAATTAATTCATCTACTGGGGGGATAGTTGGTGGTTCTAATAATGAAAACTGCTTCATTTCTCCAGTTTTGCTATTAAATACACACATATCTGATTGCTTTTTGGTGACCTGATAAACAGTTAAACCGTGAGATTGAAGTGTATTACAAAGATGGATTAAAGCTTTATCCGACGAACAAACAAATACTTCTTTTGCAGTGGGATAATAGACAAAAATTGAAGATCCAACTGTTGCCATTTTGAGGTCAGCACTATCTTTTCCAGGCGGAACATGAATCAGTTGATATCCTCTAGTATGAAACTCAATATCTCTTTTTCCCATACTGCGCCAGTTGGCAAATGCAACCCGAATTTGAATCGGATAGCTACAAATTTTACCTAAAAACTTCTCTGCTTTTTGATCTAACTGAATATTTTCAACATCTAATAATATAATCCCAATTCCAGCAGGAGAATATAATCCATTATTCAAATAGAGTTGTGGTGTTTGGACGGGTTCAATATTTCCAGAAGAAGCGGTAAAATTAGGTTCAGCAAAAATTAATTGTTCAAATTTATGACATAATAAAGGATATTCTGAAGAAGCCAAAAACTCAGGAGTTAATAACGTTTTTAAATACCCTTTAACTTTAGTAAAAAGTTCCTGTCGATTTTCGGCTAAATTTAAGCCTTGAGCTAATTTATGCAATAATGTAGTTCGATAACGGGATTGATGCCAGGGCATTTCCCGATACCGTATTTTCAACCCCTGTGGATGTTGTTGTTGCAAAAAGACCAGGGTTTGATAAAGATATTCACTAACCGTATGAATAATGGTTGTATTGTGGGTCGCAAGCTGGCTGAGGTGATTGGGCATGGCCCTAGGCAGGCAACTGAGATCTATCTGTATATTATTTAGGGTAACACGAAGTTTCCTGTATGAGTAAAGTTTGCTCTATTGCCCATCACGCTTGAACACAGCGAAACCCTGCTAAAATTTGCCGTACATCCCTGTGATACCAATTACGGAAACTACTGCGTAATGCCCAGGGACGAGTCGCCCAACTTCCCCCCCTCAATACATAATGTTCTCCATCGAAATAGGTTTGAGAATAGCCTTTGTAGGGATAATATTTAAATCCAGAATAGGGTTCAAATACACTCGATGTCCATTCCCAGACATTTCCCAATAAATCATAAACGCCATAATAACTGCTGCCTTGAGGATAAGCAGCCACGGGTGTCGTTTGCGGTTTGAGAACTGTATTGGTTAAATCTTGTTGTCCGAAATTACAATTACAGAAGTTAGGGTTGGGTAAGGTTTCTCCCCAAGGATAAGTATATTTTTCTTGGGTTTGAGGGTTCCAACTAGCGGCTTTTTCCCATTCGGTTTCTGTCGGTAAGCGTTTGCCAACAAAATTACAATAGGCTTCGGCTTCAAAATAACTCACCCCACACACCGGATGGTCGTCAAATTGGGGGTTATTTGTCCAATATAGCGGCTGGGTAACCGGGTTTTGTTGTAACCATTGCCACCCCTGAGTTGACCACCACTGGGGGTTTTGATAACCGCCTGCTTGCATAAAAATCCGATATTGGCCACAGGTTACCGGATAACGATCCATATAGTAAGTCTCTACATGACGTTGATGCAACGGACGTTCATTATCCATCGCCTCTGCCGTATCATTTCCCATCCAAAACAAACAACCAGGAATTTCGACTTGATAAGCATTGGGAGAAACAGGCAGTTTAGAAGAAATGAACGGTTGAGTAGTATTCTGTTGCTGTTGAAACTGTTGTAACTGGCGGACAAACGCAATAGTTTCTCCATGCTGACTCTCATGTTGCAGGATAAACCGCCACAGAGGATGCTGTTGTTCGATGGGATGCTGTTCTAAACGCTGCCAAATTTGCGATCGCACTGTGGTTAAATAGTCTACAATTTCATCAAGTTGCGGTAACTCGACCCGTTGATGTTTCGGTAAACCATCAGCGCGAAACAGAACATCGTAATTGGGTAAGTTAGAGGCATCACCATCGCTTTGTTGAATTAACCACAACGCCTCGGTATAAGCGATATGTCCTAAATGCCAACCGATGGGACTAAAATCAGGATGGGGTTGGCTACGAAACGCTGTATCATCCACCCCGTTAAACAGGTTGAGGGTTCCCTGACGGCATTGAGTAAAATGATTGTAAAAATAGTCTCTAAGTGAGTTTTTTGAGATGAAGATCACGATCTTCTCCGACATGAATAATAGTGTGTTCAGGACAAGGTTGCCAGTCTGCGTTAAATAACGGTTCAGAGGCAATAATAACCGACTCGGGGAAGCGAGGATCATCCTTTAGCCAATAGAGGCTTGGGGCTTGCCCATCCACTACAAACCGCGACGCAACCATTTGATTCCCATCACTTACAATAATATTAACCAGGGCTTTTACCTGATATTTTTTAGCTAAAGTTTCAACAGTCTCTAAAGTTTGTCGTAATGCATCCACAAGATCGGGAGTTTCGGCTGTTGTCAGTTCCTGGAGAAATAATGCAAACAGATGTTCTGAGTCTGTGGTTCCTTCTATTTTAGTGTAAATTTCATCGCTGAGGCGTTCGCGAATAGGACGATACAAACTCTGACGAAAATTATCAATATAGCCGTTATGGGTAAAAAGAAGTTGTTTATCCTGAAACGGTTGACAGTTGGATAAAGTCACTGCTTGCCCAGATGTGGCGCTGCGAACATACCCTAAAATTTGTCCCGACTCAATATATCGACTCAAAGAGGATAAATTGCTGTCATTCCAAATAGGCTGAGTGTTTTTATACAGATAGGGTTCTGTTTTTTGCTGGGAATGATACCAACCCACTCCAAACCCATCCCCGTTAAGAGTCGCCTCATTCATTTCCTGGGGTTTATAACTTTGAACAATCAAAGAATGTTCCGGTTGAGATAATATTTTATCGAGTTGGATGGGTGAACCTAAATAGCCTAAAAGACGACACATTTTATATGAAAAATTCCGATCTACAATTGCAGTAGTTTAACATACATTTGTTGAAATGAGTATTAACGATGAATCCAACCATTAATGGTAAATCGGCTATCCTCAAACTTTCCAGACGGACAGATAACAGGCATGACTTCATGTTTGGCACGACTATCAAAAAATACGATACTATTATTTTGAGGTTCAACCTCTTTAAATTGATCTTTTATCGTCACACTTTCTCCTTGAATAACTGTATCGTAGATTCGTAGATTTCCCCCATAAAAAGATTGAGGTTCCTGACAAAAATAATAAACATAAGTCAAAACCCGATTCCAGCTATGTTCTCCCGGTGCGGCATCATTATGAATTTTATAAAAATCTCCATGATTATGTGCAGTCAATTGCATTTCTAACCAAGAAACTAAAAAGGGATCGAGATCAAGCTGTTCTAGAACTTGCGGTCGAACTTCTAAGACTTTATGGCGCATCATTTCATAAAAATCAGGAATATTTTTCATCACAAATACAGATGATTTACGATGTTCCGGCGCATTATTTAAAACTTGGGAACTAAAGAAATGCTCTTGATTGGCAAATGCTAATTCTAAAGCTGCTTGATGTTCTTCTGAAGATAAAAAGTTGTCAATTTGAGTATAATTAGCCGGAAGTTCTACACCCTCTTCCAAATCACTATGAGTGGTGGCGATATCATTTGTTTCTGCTATCGGTTTATCCCGAGCAATTTCTAATATTTTGAGCGCCACTTCTACTTTCTCTAATTTAGAAATATTGGAATCATTTAAAATAGATTCTACTAATTGATAAGATTGCGCTAATAGCTGATTAAATTGTTGTTCAGAAAAGGAATGATTCATCGGGTTAAATAAATTGATCCGAAAAACAGGTCGTCATTGACGCAACTACAATATAGGATGAAATTGTTGTTCAGAAAAGGAATGATTGATCCGGTTAAATAAATTAATCCAAAAGATTTAAATCTTATCATAGGTTTTGCCTTGATGTAATCACCTGAATGGATGAATCAGATAGAGATTTTATTGCATTCGTCCACACCCGAGAGAAACCCGGCGAGAATCCACTCAATTTTGTAAAATTTAATACTGTTTTATCTCTTCTGGGTTGTTAAGCTGTTGCAGACAAAACTAAAAGAGCTTCTAGGGTTCCGACTCAAAGCGTTGTACTTTGGGTGACAGGTCCAAGAGAAGCAAGCTACTACAGCAATTTTCCTATATTGCATTAGTTCAACTTAATAGGCACTCTATTAGTAGCCCCACGGCGGGAAAAAAGCCCGGGAGATTTAGATAAGGATAACTTCTTTATCTGTCTCTTGGGCATTTTGCGTTGATGAAAATTTGGAGAGATTATGATGAGCGAACAGTCCCCCTTTCAACCCCCCAACGCCAATCCGAATGGTTATTCTAGCGAGGCTCAACGGGCCCTAGAACGGGAACAACACCTGCCTTTGACCGGGTGGCAACAAGAAGTAGACCAGGGCTTAGAATACGGTTTAGAAGCCGCTGAGAGTATTAAAGATCGAACCATTCCGACGTTTTCTCGGGGAGAATTACCCCATTATGCCGGAATTAATACCTTTCTAAAAGCCCCCTATCTCGAAGATGTCCGAAGAGTTGGAGAATATGATATTGCCATTGTCGGCGTTCCCCATGACTGCGGTACGACCTATCGTCCCGGGACTCGGTTTGGCCCCCAGGGAATTCGCCGTATTAGCGCCCTTTACACCCCTTATAATTTTGAATTAGGGGTTGATTTACGGGAACAAATTACCCTCTGTGATGTCGGGGATATTTTTACCATTCCAGCTAATAATGAAAAGTCTTTTGATCAAATTTCAAAAGGTGTTGCCCATGTATTTCATTCCGGCGCATTTCCAATTATTTTAGGCGGAGATCATTCGATTGGATTTCCCACGGTTCGCGGAATTTGTCGTCATTTAGGCGATAAAAAAATAGGGATTATTCACTTTGACCGTCATGTGGATACCCAAGAAACAGACCTAGATGAACGGATGCATACTTGCCCTTGGTTTCATGCTACAAACATCAAGAATGCCCCGGCTAAAAATTTAGTTCAATTGGGCATTGGTGGCTGGCAAGTCCCCCGTCAAGGCGTTAAGGTTTGTCGAGAACGCGCTACTAATATTCTAACGGTAACTGACATTACAGAAATGGGGTTAGATGCTGCGGCAAACTTTGCCATAGAACGGGCAACAGATGGAACAGATTGTGTTTGGATTAGCTTTGATATTGATTGTATTGATGCCGGTTTTGTTCCCGGTACAGGCTGGCCAGAACCCGGTGGATTACTACCTCGTGAAGCCCTCTATTTACTCAAAAAAATTGTTCAAAATGTTCCCGTTTGTGGCATGGAAGTGGTTGAAGTTTCACCGCCTTATGATGTGAGTGACATGACTTCTTTAATGGCAACTCGGGTGATTTGTGACACAATGGCACATTTAGTGATTTCAGGGCAACTTCCCCGTCAACAAAAGCCAGATTATATTCATCCAGAAGCACAGCCGGAGTTAGTAGAGTGGAGTTAAAGGAGGTTTATTTTGCATGAAACGGATATGACAAAAGCACTGATTTTAACCATAAAAGATTGGTGGAACTCTCAACCCGAACAGCCACAAATTACTCATGTTCATTTAATTGTTGGACAGTTTACTTGTGTCGAACCGGCGAGTTTACAGTTTGCTTTTGATGCCCAAACTCAAAAGGGTTTTTTAGAAGGGGTTAAATTGGTGATTCATGAAACACCACTCATTGCTTTTTGTCATTCCTGTCAACAGGAATATCACCCCAAAATAGGGCTACATTATGCTTGTCCAAACTGTCAATTACCGATGGAAGAGATTCGGTCTGGGCGAGAATTAAAAATTGACCGAATTGAATATACTTCTGATTATGCTGTTAGGAAAGAGTGAGTGAAATGCACCAAACTTTTGATGCTGCCTTAGAGGTTAATCTGCTTCATGCTAATCAAACGGGAGCCAATCATAATCGTTCTCATTTTGATGAATGGGGGATTACTTGTTTTAACGTGATGAGTAGTCCAGGCGCGGGAAAAACGGTCTTATTAGAACGAACCTTAGGGGGGTTAAAAACGCAGTTTAAAATGGCGGTAATAGAAGGAGATATGACCACTGAATTAGATGCTGAAAGATTGCGTCAATTCGATATCCCTGTGATTGCGATTAATACCGGACGTTCCTGTCACTTGGATTCTAAAATGGTAGCAGGGGGAATTCATCAATTGTCCGATCAATATAACCCAGCAGAATTTAATATTGTTTGGGTTGAAAATGTCGGTAATTTAGTCTGTCCGGCAGAATTTGAAGTGGGAGAACACGCTAAAGTTGCTTTATTAAGTGTGACGGAAGGAGAAGATAAACCCTTGAAATATCCGATTATGTTTCAAGCGGCTGACTGCCTATTGATTACAAAAATGGATTTAGCCCCTTACCTGAATATTGACCTCAAAAAGATTGAATCAAACGTACGGCAAATCAATCCTAATGTGACAATTATTCCCGTTTCTGCCCAAACCGGAGAAGGTTTAGAAACTTGGTTTGAATGGGTGAAAAACTACGTTAGAAGTCAAAAGTCAGTAGAGATGTAATATATTACGTTTGTACAGAAGCCTGCCCTCGTGTAGACGGGGGTCAAAATTTATGTACTTGATGAATATATATTTTTGTCTTGCAGAAATGTAACTTAAGCACGCCAGATATTGTAATTGAATTGATTAACATCGACTCGGAGTATCTATGATGACAGAGAAGATTTTATTTTGGGGAATTCTAGTCTTTCTATTTGCCACCCTAGGTATTGGAGTATGGGCGGCTAAACAAATTAAAGGGGATAGTATCAACTATTTAGTCGCTGGACGAGGACTCGCTTTACCCCTGGCTGCTGCTACTTTAATGGCTCAATCTGTTGATTCTAATGCCACATTAGGAAATACTGATTTAGCGGCTGAATTTGGCTTTTGGGCGGGGGCTTCTTTACCTTTGGGTTTAGCATTATGTTTATTTCTAACGGGGCTGTTTTTCGCGAAACCCATGAACCAAATGGGGTTAATTACATTACCTGATTTTTATCGGGTTAAATATAACCGCAAAACAGAAGTTATTGCTTCTATTATTATGGTCTTAAGCTTCGCTTTTCTTCTAGCAGGAAACTTAGTAGCAGGAGGCTTTTTATTTGAAGGATTTCTCGGAACCAGTTATACCGCTGGTGTGATGTTACTGGCAACAATTGTGTTAATCTACACGGCAACTGGAGGGTTATTTGCGGTTGCTTATACCGATGCCATTCAAATTACTATTGCCGCATTAGGATCTATCTTTTTAATTGGATTTATTGCCTTTAATTTTGGCTTAAATATTCCGGCGGGAACGGGCCCTTTTGCTTTAGGTCAATTGACTGACCCCGCTGCTGGGGCAGCGATTAATTGGGCAACATTACTTGCATTAGGATTAGGGGATATTGTTGCGATTGATTTTATGGCGCGAGTCTTTGCGTCTGATAGTCCTGAAACCGCCCAAAAAGCCTGTTTAATCGGTTCGGCTGGAACAGTAATAATCGGGGTTCCTTTTGCTTTAATTGCTCTCTCTGCTAACGATATTTTAACGCAAGCAGGTATTACCCCTGAAGGCCCTTTATTGTTTGCCTTACTCAAAGGAGTCGTTCCCCCGGCTTTAAGTTTACTCGTGATTGTTGCGATTCTTTCTGCTTCTTTATCAACGGCTGATGGCGCGATTTTAGGAACTTCTTCTGTGATGGCGCATAATATTCTTGGAATTCGTCATACTGACCATAATGTCGCCGGGGATAAACTCCTTAAAATCACCCGAATTATGGCAGTTATTATTACCGCTTTCGGTGTATTGTTTGCCTTAAAAGTTCCCCAAACAGGTATTTTATTATTACTGGCATTTGATCTAGGATTTGCCGGATTATTAATTCCTTTGGCTGGGGGATTGTATTGGCGGAAATCAACTTGGCAAGGGGCGCTAGCTTGTATTATTGGCGGTACTATTACTCGGTTAATTTTCTTTGTATTAATGCCAACAACCTTTGGAATAGACAATACTTTGTTGTACATTAATAATCCGATTTTCACCCCTGATTTTGATGGCTTTCCGACGTTAATTAGCCCCTTAATTGGTTTAGCTTTATTTCTGATTATTTCAAATATAACTTATCGAGAAACACCTGTTCAGCAAGAACAATTCCAGTCTATAACGAGATAGTCACGTAGGGTGTGTCCGACAGACGCACCCCATAATACATAAATTCAATGCCTAATTCTCTTCAACACGACGTAACCAACCATTCAAGGTAAAGCGTCCATCCTCAAACTTCTGAGACGGACATTTCACTGGCATTACTTCATGTTTACAACGACTATCGAAAAACACAATACTATTATTTTTAGGTTGAATGGTTTTATATTGACCATTGGTTGTAGCAACTCCGGCTTTTAATTCTGTTTCATATAGTCGTAATTCACCACCTGAAAAGTTCTTCGGTTCTTGATGAAAATAGTAAACATAAGTTAGGGTTCGAGTTGCTGTTTTCTCACTCCCCGAATCATTATGAATTTTATAAAAACAACCATCATTATGGGCAGTGAGTTGCATTTCTACCTGAGAAACCTCAAACGTAGGATGATTTAACTTTTGTAAAACATCAGGCAAGGTATTCAATAACTTTTGCCGCATAAATTCATAATATTCTGCAAATAAAGTGGCATACAAAATTGAGGATCTGCGATAGTTAGAAGCTTGAGTGGTTGTTTTAGAACCGACAAAATCATCGGCTTGGTTTAAAGCAATATCTAAGGCTTTCTGATTTTCTTCTGGCGTTAAAAACTGTTCGATAAAAACACAGTCTGCGGGTAAAGAAACCGATTCTTTTTGAATAATAGATTGCTGAGAAACAGGGGCTTGAAGAGTAGGAGATACAGCCGGTTTTGCAGGCTGAAGGGGTAGGGATGATGAACCGCCCGTTTGTTCGAGTACTTTTAAGGCAATTGCAGCCCGTTCTTGCGGGGGTAGGGTTTGATCTTGTAGTAAAGATTCTAAAGTCTCGAAAGATTGATCGACTAAGCGTTGTAGTCGAGAGTCAGAGATAAAGTGATTCGGAACAATGGGTTGAGAATGAACGGGAATTAAAGAGGTTAAGAAACGTTGATCTTTGACCATGGGTTGTTACTTCTGGATAAGTAGGGGATACCGGGAAGAAAGATGTCCCTGATTATCTTTTTCAGCGCCCTCGCGCTACAATCCGATTATAACTAAATCTAGTATTGCTTTTGCTAAATTATATCAGTTAAACTAATTAATGAGTCTGAGAGTGGGTAAAGTTCGGTTAAAAATATTAAATTTTTATATTCGATTTTACTCAGTTGATTTGAAAAATATTAACAATTAAACTCTAAAGTAAAATGATTTGGAATAGTTCTGTGGATTGGGGTTTAGGTCTGATTTTATTATTTTTTCACTGCTTAATCGGTAGTATTGCGGCTTTAATTGCCAGACAAAAAGGATATCGCTACAATCGATGGTTAGCCTTAGGATTAATTGGGGGAACGCCTATTTTTATTATCGCCCTCTGGTTAAAACCTCAGGTGAGTGTTGAGTAATAACCGGAAGGTCTTTGTTCTTCAAGGAAGAAGGATTAATTTACATACAAATATAAAAACATCTTCCCTCTTCCATCTCATAAAAACATCTTCCCTATCGCCCTATCGCCCTCTTATTGGATAAAATCGCTTCGTTTCTGTAGAATAGTACCAAGCGATCGCATCAGGATCTTTTTTTTCACTCCATTGTTGAAACTCAGATTTATGCTTCCAATTACGAATCGTGCTAGGATGAACGTCCAGGCGCTGAGCCAGTTCAGACTGGTTTAATTCCCTCGGACAAGAAGAATTTGTCTCAACAGAAGATTCATCAGCAACAGGAAACAAAGCCACTTGCTTCTGTTGTGTTTCTGGAGATGAAATAGTCTGAGATGGGTTAGCTGTAGGCGGAGAGAATAAAGACTGAACCGTCTCAAAATAGTAGATCATTCCGCCTTGTTCTGTGACTTCATATTGAGCCGAAAATTCTGCCGCCCGTTGATCGAGATATTGCTGTACCTGTTGGGGAGGAAATTTACTGTGCATGGCTAAATCTAACACCGTTACCCGCCCTTGATGTTCTTGAATGAAGCGATAAAAAATATCATCTAAATTTCCTTGATGCTTGTAACTTTTTTGCCGATAACGTCGTAATAGATGCCAACCTCCCGAAACTGTGGCGATCGCAATTAACAGCGGTAATATCTTTTGTAAAAATAGTAATAATAGCGCTAACGGTAAAATCAGCGTCAAAGCAGGACTGAGATTTTTAGAAGAATTAGACGGAGATTCAGCCATGGCGGTTGATGTGAGGTTGGGTTTTGAGGCTAATTATATCGCTGATATTCCGAAGCCCACCGTATTGTCTCAGTCGTAGACGAGTAGACTCAGCCAACTCAGCAGGCAAAATCTTAAATCTTAGGATAACATTTTTCCAGATTCCAACAAATGTTAAGCTAATGGATACTCTGTTTAAACCCTCAGTTCAATCTCAAATCACAAAACCCAGAACCCTATTTATTCTAATTGCCATGACGGTGTTTATCCTGGCACGCTGTAGTGGTAGCCGGGTGCAATGTCAGAAAATGCTCGAGATAGTTAATCGAGGTCAAGCCCTGATTCAGACTACACAAAATCAGTATGATGTGGCAACGACTCAACAACTGGCAACAGAACTTGACAGTGTGGCAACAGAAATTGAAGCTGTAAAAGTTCGCGATCGCAAACTACAGTCAATGCAAACTCGTTTTGCCACCGTCTATGGTGAACTCTCCCAAAGCTTAAACACCATCAGTACGACTCTTAGAACGGGTGAACAAGCCCCCATTACCCTACAAGGTCGTCAACAACTCGAAGATGCCAAAAAACAACTGCTCACGGTGGGAGAAACAGCCAATCAAACCGGAAAAGCAGTCGATGAATTAATTGATGAAATCAACCTTTACTGTCCTCAATGATGAACTTCTAGACTGAGAACATATCGACCCAAACATAGCTTTTGTGACCAGAGTTCGTATTCTAAGCGTAATTGTTCGGGTAAAGGATGTCCGGTTAATTCAAATGTTCGAGTAAAATTCCGTAGTCGCAGTTGATTGGGTAAATGACCTGACTCCATTTGCAGATAGTAACGACTTAAACCATAAACTCCCTTTTGCCACAAATGGCGATAGCTAAACTGTCCGTTTCCTTGCATGGTCATCACGGCCCGGTTGGGAGAGACTTCCAGCCACAACAGGCGGGGTTTCGTTGCCAAAGGGGATGGATTGATCCCTGGGGCCAGTTCGAGCGTCTCTACATCCAGAATATCCGGCTCATGTAATAACAAGTGAAACCGTTCTCGATCCTTTTGGTAAACCGTTGCAGCCGTTTCAGTTAAAGAACGAATGGGTAAGTCAAGTGAGACGACAGACAAACTAACCGGTTTACGATAATGAGTTAGCATACGGCGATATCAGTAAAAGGGTATTGCCAAGCTTGAGTGAATACACACAGCCGACAAAGCGGTAGGATAATTAGGGCAATCGTTCCCACTACTCTCTATGCTATCCGCAATTGTTGCAACAAAACACACAGAACAAGAGCAAATTCTGACAATTAATCCTCCAACAACGGGTTTATCGTTACAAGGTCGAATTAAAATCCCAGGGGATAAATCAATTTCTCACCGCGCTTTAATGTTAGGCTCGCTGGCAAGCGGAACTACCACCATTCAAGGTTTATTGCTAGGGGCAGATCCTCGCAGTACAGCCCGCTGTTTTACCGCGATGGGGGCTGAAATTTCAGATTTAAATTCTCAACAAATTCAAGTCCAAGGCATCGGACTGGGGCAGTTAAACGAACCCGATACCGTACTCGATGTGGGCAACTCTGGCACTACATTACGACTGATGCTCGGGATATTAGCTTCCCACCCGGATAAATTCTTCACCGTGACGGGGGATGAGTCGATTCGACGGCGACCCATGGGACGAGTTGTAAAACCTCTGCAACAAATGGGGGCCAGCATTTGGGGTCGCCAAGGGGCATCTCTCGCGCCATTAGCCGTGCAGGGACAACGCCTCAAACCGATTCATTATCAGTCGCCCATTGCTTCAGCCCAGGTGAAATCCTGTATTTTATTGGCGGGTTTAATCACAGAAGGACAAACCACAGTCACCGAACCTGCCTTATCCCGCGACCATAGCGAACGAATGTTACGGGCATTTGGAGCCGATCTCAGCGTTGACCCAGAGACCTTGAGTGTGACTGTCACAGGTCCTGCCCAACTCACGGGTCAAACCGTCATTGTCCCTGGGGATATTAGTTCTGCTGCCTTCTGGTTAGTCGCTGCTTTGATTGTACCCGGTTCAGAATTAGTGATTGAAAATGTAGGGGTAAATCCCACTCGGACTGGAATTTTAGAGGCTTTAGAATTAATGGGGGCAGATATTCAACTCCAACAACAACGAACCGTTGCCGGAGAACCCGTTGCAGATTTAAAAGTACGCTATAGTACATTAACCGCTTGTGAAATCAAAGGCGAATTAATTCCCCGGTTAATTGATGAAATACCGATTTTAGCGGTTGCTGCTGCTTTTGCGACGGGTACCACAATTATTCGGGATGCCGAAGAACTGAGAGTTAAAGAAAGCGATCGGATTGCGGCGATGGCAACAGAATTGGGCCGTTTGGGTGCTAGAATTACAGAATTACCCGATGGTTTAGAAATTACTGGTGGTGCACCCTTCAATGGAGCTGAAGTTGATAGCTATACAGACCATCGCATTGCCATGAGTTTGGCAATTGCCGCCCTAAATGCGAAAGGAAAAACCATGATTCATCGTGCTGAAGCCGCAGGAATTTCTTATCCAGAATTTACTGCAACGTTACAGCAAATTTGTCATCAATGATCGGTCAAAACAGTCTCACCGGCTTGATCTGGCTTTGATCAGCTTCGAGCAGCGTTGAAGATTATGATGAGATTAGGTTAAGCTACAACTGATAGTTATTATCGAAAGAAACTTAATATTCGCATCATCATTGTTGTAGAGAAATTAGAATTTCTTGACAACCTATTGCTCAACCCTCGAACTATAAAACAGCAACAATGTGGGAACTCCTTAATCGATTTTTTTCAACTCAGTTTATTCCCCATGGCCATTGCTATCTATGGCAAACTCCATTAGTGGGACTACATCTGATCTCGGATCTTGTCATTGTCTTAGCCTATTTTTCGATTCCCTTGCTGCTGTTTTATTTTATTCGTCAACGTCAAGATGTACCGTTCAATCGGATTTTTATCCTATTTAGTGCTTTTATTTTTTCCTGTGGCCTCACCCATTTGATGTCTGTGATTACGTTGTGGTATCCCCTGTATTGGGTTTCCGGAGTGATCAAAGCAGCCAGTGGCTTAATTTCTCTTGTAAGTGCAATAGAATTATATCATTTAATGCCTCAGTTACTGACGATTCCCAGTCCACAAATGCTGCGTCAAGCCAATCAATCTTTACAGCAAGAAATTAAAGACCGTCAACAAATTGAAACGAAACTGAGAGAATCTAAACAGCTTTTAAAGCTAATATTTGATACCTTACCTCAACGAGTCTTTTGGAAAGATATAAACTTAAATTATTTAGGATGTAATCAAAAATTTGCTGAAGATGTAGGAGTACAATCTATAGATGAAATTGTTGGGAAAAATGATTTTGATATCATGTGTGAAGAAATGGCTTATGTCTATCGAAATGATGACAAAGAAGTCATAGAAACAGGCTTACCCAAAATAAATTATGAAGAACCTCTCTATGTTGAAGATGGAAAAATCCTTTGGCTAAAAACCAGTAAAATTCCTTTGCGAAATTCAGACGGAGAGATTTTTGGCGTATTTGGCAGCTATGAAGATATTAGCGATCGCCGTGTTGCTGAAGCCGAACTAAAAAAGTCACAAAAACTACTCCGTCGTGTAATTGATAATATTCCTCAGTATATTTTTTGGAAAGATATAGATTTAGTCTATTTAGGATGTAATCAAAAGTTTGCTGAGTTGGTCGGGTTTTCTGACCCACAGCAATTAGTAGGTAAAACAGATAATGACTTAAATTG
This sequence comes from Microcoleaceae cyanobacterium, assembly GCA_049647265.1. GTDB lineage: Bacteria > Cyanobacteriota > Cyanobacteriia > Cyanobacteriales > Microcoleaceae > JAAURB01. The sequence continues at coordinate 31,065 of JBARXJ010000063.1, read as the reverse complement.
GACAAAAACAGAAGCTCAACTCTATCGCCAGCGAGACAGAGAAGTCATAGAAAAAAATCAGCCTGATTTGCATCGTATAGAACAACGTTCTTCAGCAAATGCTTCATTAATTTGGGTAGAAAATAGTAAAATCCCATTGCATAACCACGAAGGAAATGTAATTGGAGTGTTAGGAACTTACGAAGATATTACAGCACGTCGAATAGTGGATGAAGCATTACGATCTTCTCAACAAGATTTACAGACTATTTTTGATAATGTTTATGAGGCGATTTTCATTCATAATCTGCCAGGAAAAATTATAGATGTGAATCAAACAATGCTAACGATGTTTGGTGTTACTAAAGAACAAGCGCTTCAACTCTCAATTGAAAAAGATTTGTCTGCTTCTCAAAACGCTTCGCATCAGCTCCAAAAATTTTGGCAACGGGCTATCTCAGGTAAACAAATTTTATTTGAATGGAAAGCTAGAAAAGTATCTGATGGCTCTTTATTTGATGTTGAGGTATTCTTACGAAAAGTCAGACTGAATAATCAAGACGTTCTGTTAGCGAATGTTCGAGATATTACAATCCGTAAACAGACAGAAATAGCCCTCAAGCATCAATTACAGTTAGCGGCTTTTCGGGCAGAAATTGATATGGCACTGACGCGGGAAGAAACCTTATTTGAGATTTTGAAACATTGTACAGATGCCATTGTTAAACATCTCAATGCGGCATTTGCTCGAATTTGGATTTTCAACCCGACTGAAAATGTATTAGAACTGCAAGCAAGTTCTGGAATGTACACCCATCTGAATGGAGAACATAGTCAAATTAAACTAGGAGAATGTAAAATTGGTCGTATTGCTCAAACCCGTCAGCCTCATTTAGTTAATCATGTCTTGAGCGATCCTCAAATTACTGATCCCCAATGGGCACAGCGTGAGGGAATGGTTGCCTTTGCGGGTTATCCGTTAATTGTAAAAGATCGTCTGTTTGGGGTGATTGCATTATTTGCTCGATATCAATTGCCCGAAAAGACTCTAGACGCGCTGTCATTGGCTGCTGATGAGATTGCCCTCGGAATTAGTCGAAAACAGGCAGAAATAGCATTGCAGCAGTCTGAAGCCCAACTGCGATCTCGTGCGGCTGAGTTACAACAAACCTTGCAGCAGTTGGAACAAACCCAAACCCAACTGATTCAAAGTGAGAAAATGTCAGCTTTAGGTCAAATGATGGCGGGTATTGCTCATGAAATTAATAATCCAGTCAGTTTTATTGGGGGAAATTTAGCGCCGGCTGAGGCTTATTTAAATGACTTAACAGAGCATTTACGATTGTATCAACAACAGTTTCCCGATCCGGGTGAAATGATTAAAGAACATCAACAAGAGATTGAGTTAGACTATTTATTAACCGATTTTTATAGCTTAATTTCTTCAATGAAAGTCGGTGTAGAACGGATTCGGGGCATTAGTACATCTTTGCGAGTTTTTTCAAGAGCCGATCAAGAACAAAAGGTTTTATTTAATATTCAAGAAGGGATTGAAAGTACCTTAATGATTTTAAAGCATCGGCTAAAAGCAACTGAGAGTCGCCCGGAAATTCACGTAATACAAGATTATCAAAAAAGTCCTGCGATTGCTTGTTATCCAGGACAACTCAATCAAGTTTTTATGAATATCCTGGCTAATGCGATTGATGCCTTTGATGAATCCCCCAAGTTATCTCAGCATTATTCTCAAGATTATTGTCAAATTTATATTCAAACTGAACTGATTAACACAGAAAAAGCTGTTTTAATTCGGATTCAAGATAACGGCCCTGGAATGTCAGAAGAGATCAAGCAAAAGATTTTTGACTACTTATTTACTACAAAACCTGTTGGTACTGGAACGGGTTTGGGCTTATCGATTTCTCGACAAATTATTGAGCAGAAACATCAAGGTAGTTTAGCCGTTTGTTCAGAAGTGGGTGCGGGAACAGAATTTATTATTACCTTACCCTTATCCGCATAGAAGGGTTAACCAACCGGATATGATTCACTTTAGTAAAACCATGGCAAGAGCAAGAATATCACAGCCAATTCTATAAAATAGTTACAATATAAAGACTAACCCTTTGTCAGGTATGTGGGCTGATTATCACTGGCTTAGATTTAATCCTGAAAACTCACACATTTTTCACTAAAAATCATGTCTAGACTCATTCATCGCTTAAACTGGAAAGCACATTCTAACTTAGAAAAATCCTTAGGATATCCCGCCAACCAACGATGGGTTGCATGGCATTGGGAACCTGAATTGAATCAAGCTTTATATACAGATGGTGAACAGATTGGCACTTCTAATGAATTGGCTTGGCAAGTCTTTTTAGATCATCCCCAAATTAATACTGATTTAAATCAATATCCCCTGGCTAAGAATGATAACTACTGGTTACTATTAGATCGTAAAACACGAGCAGTTTATGTAGGAGAAGGAAAGTTTGTTCAAGGGTTATTAGAAAACCCAGAAAGTTTAGGATTGCTTGCTACTTTAGATCAAGAGAGTAATCCGATTCAAGATAGTCGATATGCGGCGAAAACTCAATTTAATAAATTAAGCCGCTGGACTAAACAACAGCAGTGGTTAAAGTTAGTTCCCGTTGGAATTGCTGCGGCTTTAATTACAAGTTTTGGTTTGTCATTATTTAAATCTCAAAATCAAGTGGCTGTTAGTCCTGTTGAACCCGTGATTGAGACCGGAACGATTGTTTCTGGGGGAAGCTGTGGCGTGAATGGTTCGGGGACTATTTCTACTTTTTATAACACTTCAAATTCCGATCAAGAATTGCATTTGATTAGTGTTTATGAAGCCAATTCTAATCATAGTCACGGCAATCATCCGACGGGAATGGCTGAAGTTAAAATTACTCGTCAAGATAAGCCGATTGTTTTAGCATTATCTTCTTATGAACCTGTAAAATGGCAGCTAAAAATTGCGCCGGGTGTTCAAATTGAGAAGATTATTTTAAATGGGTATCACGATCAACAAATTTCTGGGATTTCAGGGGTTCCGGTTGAGGAATATAGTTATCAAGATACGGGGAATTATTTAGGCAATTTTCCTTATCGTTGGGAGAATATATCTAATTCTTCTAGTTCTCCAGGATTGGTTAATCAACTCAATCAATTAACCGGAACGCCGTTAACTTCATTTCAAGGCTGTTATCGAGGTACACAATTTAAGATTCAATAACAGAGGATAATAACCACAAAGACACAAAGAAGATATTTTTGAGTCTTTTACATAAAAAAATAGAGGCGTTCACCGGGGAATGCCTCTACAAAATTAAGTGTTAGCTGAGATATAGTCTAGAATATTTCTAGATTATTCAATTAGACCATCGTTTCGGTTTCAGGGTTTAATAAACCTTGACTTGCTTGATAGTTGTAGACATCAATTTTGGTAACTTGTTCAATAGTGGTGGTTTGAGAGAATTGAACCAAAGCTTCTGCATTGACTTCTGCTTGCAGGAAGGTGTCAAGTTGCAGATCGGGATTTTCTGCTAAGAATTCGCTGCTAAACGGATCGTGACCGGCTGTTAAACCTTGACCAAACATATACTCTACAATTTGAGTATAGTTAAGATCTTCGACCGCTTCGACTTCGTAATGCGTTAACAGATCAGCCACTGCCGCTTCATTACCGAGATATTGTTCAAAGTTATACAGCGGTGAGAGTTCGTTTCCTTGTTCTAAAATATCACCGGTTAAGGCATCGTATGTTTCAGCTTTGTCGAGTTGACCATCAGCATTGAGATCGTAACTGTCTTGATTATCACTTAAGATATCAGCATACTCGGTGGTAGACCAGTCAACATCAATAACAGGTGAAGTGGAAACACCAGCATTAACGCTGAATTCAAACACTTGTTCGTGGCTGAGGTGGAAGACATTTTCAACCCGATAGTTTTCCACAATTTCTGTTGCAAATTCACTGCGGAAGTAGTTGACATCCACGAATTCTGTGGGATCAAGTCCGAGGTTAACCGCATCGTTGAGGATGAAGTGTTTGATCTCTTTTGCATCAAGGTTGGCAAGTTCTTCGGGGGTAACGTTAAAGAATTCAGCAACTGCTTGTGTGTATTCTTCGACAAACCCATGAACATCAACCGGAGACAGAGGTAATTCATCCGCTAAGCCAACAGTATAGACGTGTTCGAGAACTTCTAAGTCGGTGACTTCTTCTGCGGCTAAGTGTGTCTGGCGGTAGTATTCAATATCGACTGTTTCGGAAACTTCGCTATACAACCCACCAATGACTAAGATATCGCTGAGTGTTGCAACCGCCTCAATATCAATCTCGTATTCTGCGGCAAGTTCAGCTTTGAATGCTTCTTTCAGATACTCTGTTTCAACGAACTCACTGGGATCAATTCCGAGTTTCCAGCCATGTTGGAACATAAATTCCATCACTTGGTGGTGGCTAAGTTCAGAGACATCGAAGTCATGACTCATATCACCGTCTTCCATGTCCTCATCATCCATACCCGTCATCCCAGTCATACCAGTCATACCAGTCCCACCAGTCCCGCCTGTCATACCAGTCCCACCAGTCATACCAGTCCCGCCTGTCATACCAGTCCCACCAGTCATCCCAGTCATCCCGGTATCACCCGTCATACCAGTCCCGCCTGTCATACCAGTCCCACCAGTCATGCCAGTCCCACCAGTCATACCAGTCCCACCAGTCATCCCAGTCATCCCGGTATCACCAGTCATGCCAGTCCCGCCAGTCATCCCGGTATCACCAGTCATGCCAGTCCCACCAGTCATACCAGTCCCGCCAGTCATGCCAGTCCCACCAGTCATACCAGTCCCACCAGTCATCCCAGTCATATCGTCCTCATGCTTACTGAGATAATATTCCTTCAATGCCTCAGCGTGTTGTTGACGATAACCCTCGATATTGATGGCATTCAATTTGACTGTTTCAACTTCCAGAATGGCTTGAAATTCGCTGCTGTAAGAAACTTGCAGAAGTTGTTCAATGCTAAGTTCAGCTACATTATCCACTCCAATTTCTAGATCGGTTAATAACTGGGTTTGCTGTTCAACACTGAGTTGTTCAAACTGATAATGTAGGAACTTGACATCTAGTTTGGCGAATTCGTTATCTAGCCAATTAATAACATCTTCAGGAGTAATGGCTTCAGGATCGAGAACGATAGCGTTCATGTAAGTATGACGCAGATATTCAAAGTCAACCACCGTTTCGAGGGATAAACCTTGTTGCAGTCCTTCACCGAACATGAATTGACTGACTTGATCTAAACTCAATTCAGCAACATCCTCAACTGCGTAAGCCATTTTCAAAGCTTCTGCGTGTTCTTCGATATATTGAGGATAATCAATGGCTGAGAGTTTAATTTCTGTCTCTTCTAAACTGTAAGCCAACTCAACAATTTGACTGGTTGTCAGTTGTTCAATGTCGCTAATTTCCGTTTCAAGAGATAGTGATGTGGTAACTTCTGCCAGTGTCAAATCGCCACTTTCAATCAATTCTTTGATTTGATAACCGAGGAAACCGACATCAAGGGTAGAAAGATTTTCTTCAAAGGCAGTAACAATTTCTGCATCGGTGAGAGATTCTAGATTTTCGACTTCTAGAACATTGGCGATTGCAGTGGCTAAAGTAGACTTGAGATATTCTACATTGACTTCTGTTTGAGATAGTTCAATTGTTACTTCTTCGCCTAACGATGCTTGGAAATCTGGATTATTGACTAAATCAATCAGTTGCTTCGGCGTTAAGGTTTCAACTGTTTCAATTTCCGCTTCCAGAATCGTATTAATTTGTGCAATAGTAACGGTTTCTGCTTCAATTAATCCTTCGAGTTGATAACTAACATATCCTGTATCAACGCTAGTATTTTGACTGACCCATTTATTGACAGCAAGTTTACTATTTGCAATCGCGATACCGTAAGTAGACTGAACATATTCAACATCAGTTACAGCGGTTTCAATACTGAATTCATCACCCATTTTACCGAAGGCAAAAGAGTAAATATCATGGAAGGATAATTCTTTGATATCTTCAACTTCAAAGTGTTCCTTCAATGACATCTTCAGTTCTTCACCATTGGCTTCGAGATACGCTTCAACACTGAACCAATTGAGACTACTTAAGTCAACTTCGGTTTGTTCGTAGAGATATTCTAAAATCTCTAATTTACTGAATTCTGCAATCCCTTCAACTTCTAATGTTGTCCGAATATAATCGTAGTTAACAACTTTTGAGAGTCCACCAAATTGTAAGTCTAGAACCACAGCATCACTGACTTCAGCCGCCTCAACTTCATAGAGATCAGTAATTTTCTCAGCGTTCATTTCACGATAGAAACTGATATCTTCCTCACTGATAAATTCAGTCAAGTTAATACCGAGCTTAAAGCTTTCTTTAATCGCGAAGTTAAAGACTTGTGATTGACTGACTTCTGCAATCGTTTCAACCGAGAAGAATTCAATCAGTTGTGCGCTATATTCGGTGCGGTAGGCTTCAATATTAAACGCGGATAACTGATTCTCAACATCAAACCCTTCTGTTAAGAGATAGGTTTTGATTTCTTCTGGTGTTAACTCCGCAAGTTCTTTCTCAATCGAAGTAGCAAACTCAGTTAGTTCTGCTTCATATTTCACAGAAACATACTGAATATCCACAAAAGGCATAGCATCGCCGAAGACATAATCAATCACAGCATCATCGGTTACATCTGCGCCAAATGTAGCTTCTAATGCCTCTTGATACATCATCTTGAAGTAGTCAAGATCCGTCACTTGCTGCAACAGTCCCAGCTTTAATCCTTCACCGGATAAGAACGCTTTAATTTGACCATCATTTAAGTCTTTAACATCATCAACTTTAAAGAAATCTTTGAGTTGTTTATCAAACTCTTTGCGTGCTTTTTTAAAGTCAATCGGACTGGCTTGTAATCCTTCCTCTTTACCGACTCCTAAAATAAAGGATTTAACCTGTTCGTTACTAATTTCTTCGACTTCAATGCCGTAGAATTCTGTTAGTTCAGCCGCATATTGTACCCGAACATACTCAACATTGACCATAAAATCTGGCATCAAGCCATCAATCACATCAACGTCACTAATTTCTTCGACTGTTTCCACATCATAAACTTCTTGAATCGCTTCACGATGCAGTTTTTCAGTATAATTTAGGTTAACAAAAACCGAAGGATTTAAACCTTGTTTGATACCCTTTTCATCAATGAAGTCTAAAATCGCCTCAAAGCTAGGATTTTCTCCTAATTCAACCACCAACTCTTCACTATATACGGCTTTAAGATAGTTTAATCCCACCGCAGCAGAAAGATTGAGTCCAATTTCAATTCCAACCGTGTTAACAAAGGCAAAAATATCAACTTCGCTAACCTGATCGAGAGAGTTAACTTCAAAGTGTTGTAACAGTTCTTCGCTGTAGACTGCTTTGATGTAGTTCAGTTTAACCAGCATAGAAGGATTAACACCTTCTTCTAAACCGTCTTCTGTGATAAATTGGAACAGTTCCTTATTGCTAATCTCTTTAATGGCTTTACCGAACTTAGCTTCTATTTTTTCGGAAAAGTTTGCTTTGAGATATTTAAAGTCAATCAGAATAGAAGGACTTTCTCCTTCTTCAATTCCCACGGTTGTAATATACTCAAATACTTCAGCCGTAGTAATATTTTCAACAGCTTTATCAAAGTATTTTTCAAGTTCCTTTGAAGACTTGTCTTTAACGTGTTTGAGGCTAATAAAAGGTGAAGGACTTTGACCCGCTTCTAGACCTGCTTCGTTAATGTAACCCAGAATTTGCTGATAGCTAAGTTCTTCGACCGCCTCTACACCGTAAAATTCTGTCAGTTGTTCGCTGTAAGTCGCCAGATAAGATTTTACATCAACAAAAGCAGATGGACTCAGTTCTAAATCAACTGCATTTTCATTAATAAATTCTACAATCTCTTCGTCACTCACTTCACTCAGATCTTCAACGTTTAACTCAGCTTTTAACAGATCTTCGTAGGTTGCTTTAACAAATTCTAATGTGAAGATGCTATCCGGTAACGCTTCAATACCATCATCGGCATCATCAGAATTCTCATTACTATTGTCTTCTGGAACTTCCTCTTCCTCAGGTTCGTTACTATCCTGTTCATTGACGACATCAGAACCGTCTTCTTGTTCTTCTCCGGACTCACCGCTATTATTTGTAGAACCAGGATTACTTAAATCTGGAAGTCCTAAGCTGGGGTCAAAACCAAAGTCAGGGTCACCCAGTTCTTCCTCGTCTGCCGTCCCTGTACCCGTCCCAGTGTCATCCTCTCCCGTCCCTGTACCTGTACCCATGCCTGTACCTGTACCCATGCCTGTACCTGTACCCATGCCGGTGTCATTGTTATCTTCTCCTGTACCCATCCCGGTGTCATCTTGATCATTACCTGTATCTACACCAGTTCCCTGATCTTCTGTGGGTGGATTTTCTTCAGGAGTAGTAACAATCACTTCTAGGTTATCAGCAATTAGCTTGAACAATTCAGAAATACTCAGTTCAGCTAAACTTGTAATTTCAAGAACTTCGAGAACTGTAGAAGTCTGAATGGATAAGTTAAACAGACGATTCTCAAAAATACCGTATTCTAAGAAGTGTTCAACGGCGGTGATAATACCGCTAGAGACTGCCGTTGCTACATCAGGATTTAAGGAGAGATATTCATCTGGATCGAATAGATCGTTAAACTTTAGATTTTGTGATTGTCCAATTTTTATAAAGTGTTGGAAAACACTCATTTGATTGCCTTGTAACTCTTCTTCAATACCTGCATTTAAGGCTAAATATTGTTGAGTTTTAAAGAAATAGTTAAACTCTCGCTGTTCAAACTGTCCTACTTTTAAGAAGTGAGAAACAGCAGTGGTTTCGCTATTCTGAACGGCTAAACTAACATCAACGTTTAGTTCTAGATATGCTTTTGTACTAAAGGTATAACTAAACTCTCTAGATTCAAATTGACCAAAATTAACAAAGTGGTTTAAAGCGCGACTTCGGATATATAATCCTTTGGCTTCTGGGTTAGTTTCGTCCGGAAATTCGTTATCAAAATCACTGGCAAATACTTCAGCTAAATCTGGGTTTAATTCCAGATAATCTGACATTTCAAATACATCACTACAAACACGGCCTTCGTATTGACCAAAAGCTAGAAAATGTTCTTGTGCCGTTATACTGAGACTGCCATTTTCAATAGCAGCTTTGACATCTGGATTATTTTCTAGATAGGCTTCTTCATCAAATAAAAGATCTAGAATAGTATCGATTTGAGGGGTTTCAATGAGTAAAGTGGATTCCATAATTGAGTTATTTCTCCGTGTTCGTTACAGTGATAAATCAGACTACAAGCTTAATCGAGGCTGAATTTTGTATATTGCACCCAATAATAATAATGCTCGATTCAGACAATTTTGTTTAGGTAGGTTTTAGAGAGGTTTGAAGCTGTTTAGTCTTATTGAATTGATACTTTTAGTTTAGTATTTACAAGTAAAAGTATCGTGAGTAATTGATGAGAAAATTTTAATTCTATCAACTTACTACTTTAAATTTTAGATAATTTTGTCTAAATTATCATCCGATAAATTACGGATTTTTATCAGTATTGTCTGTTAAGTATCAGTAAAATTACTGAGAACAAGTTATAATAAGAAATAAGCTTAGTCTCGGGTAGAAACTAAGCCATTGAATCGAAATATTTTAGATTAGATTTTAATAATGTAAATTTAATTTAATTAGATAGACATAAAGAATAATCGACCGATCAATTTTAATCAAAAAGTAATATTATTTAATCTTAATCTCGCTTTTATTGATATTTATGCTAACTAAAGTATGCACTAATTCCTGATCATTTAATTGATGTCATTAGCGTACAAATAAGAGTATTGTGCCAACTTAATTGAGGCGGCTACCGCTTTATTTATTTTTATAGACGAACCCCTACAGATTAAGGTTCCCAAATTGTTAAATTAAACAGACAGTCGATATCCCATTCCTCGCAACGTTTCAATATGACCCGTCCCTAACTTTTTACGCAGATAGCCCACATAAACATCGACAATATTAGATCCAGGATCGTAATCATAACCCCAAACTTGATCTAAAAGTTGTTCTCGACTTAAGACTTGGCCTGGATGACGCATTAAGGTTTCTAATAGCTGAAATTCTTTAGCAGATAACTTGATGGGGCGATCGCGTAGCGTGTTGTTTTGCAACGTATCGCCAACAGACACTTGACGAGTATATAAGTCCAAACGAACTTTACCAATGACCAACAAACGCTCTTCTTGAGTTTTTGTAATAGCAGGTTGTCTTAAACGGGCGCGAATGCGAGCGAGTAATTCGGCAAAACGAAAGGGTTTAGTGACATAATCATCTGCGCCGACCTCAAAACCTGTCACTTTATCTTCGACTTGATCTCGGGCGCTGAGAATAATCACAGGGAGATATTCTCCTTGGCCCCGGAGCTGTTGCAGAACTTCAAAACCGTCCTGTTGCGGTAAATTTAAATCTAAAATGAGTAGGTCAAACTGACAGCTTAATGCTTGATCGACTGCATCAGCACCATTGGTCGTAACCGTTATTGTAAAGCCATTCGCACGCAATCCTTTTTCGAGAAATGCCGCAATTCGGGGTTCGTCTTCAGCAATTAAAATCCGGCTCATTCAATCACACCTGATAACGGAGTAAGAGTCAGTAGATCACCCATTATCATTTTTAACGTAACGACTATTTGAACCGCTCGTTACTGAGTATGACATGGAGATGATCTCATTTAAGGGGTCAATGTGACAGTTTATCATCCTGAATCAGCCCATGAGGAAGGGTGAGGTGGATTATTAAATTTTCTCAGGATCTTTTGTCATTGTGACCCGAAACTCTCTAAAATTTATCCAGCTTCTATCAGTAAATATTATGAGTAGAATGATCAAAAAATTCGTTGTATTCCCCTGTCTTTGTTTACTGCTGACTCTGTTTGCCATCGGTTGTGGAGAACAGATCGGTTTATCACAGCCCGAAAATCAAGTCGTTGCGGTTGCCGAGATCCAAGGATCGGCTGATTCTAATCTGTCTGGGACTGTAACGTTGATTCAATCCTCAGCCGATGGTATTCTCCCGACCGTAGAAGTACAAGCTGATATTGCGGGTTTACCACCCAATACTAAACATGGGTTACATATCCACCAAACAGGTAAATGTGAACCGGACTTTAAAGCCGCAGGAGGACATTTTGATCCAGGCCCCTTTGGTGAAACCAATCCAGATGCCAATCATCCGTTTCATATGGGAGATTTACCCAATTTAGTGGCAAATGAGGAAGGAAACGCCACATTAACCCATCGCACCAGTCGCGTTACTCTATTGGATGGGCCACTAAATCTATTTGATACAGACGGTAGCGCTATTATTGTTCATGTCGATGAGGATCAAGGAACCACTGGCGTTGATGGCGGCGCGGGTGGCGGTCGTTTAGGGTGTGGTGTGATTCAGTTACAGTCATGAGTCATGAGTCATGAGTCGTGAGTCATTTGTTTTTTATTACCAATCATCAGACGAAGTCTTTCTGCTCCCAAGTCTACACCCTCTCCCCTTCTCCAATCTCTTTTAAGGCTGCGATCGCGCGGTCTAATTCAACTTGTATCTGATCTAAAATGACTTGTGCTTGCGACTGAGAAAATCCGGTTCCCCTATCTACACTCTGACGACCCATAAGTTCTAACTGTTGGCAACGATCTGATAAGATGAAAGCGCCTAAAGTCCCACTGATTGACTTGAGAGAATGAGCTGCATCTTTAAGATCGCCTGGGTCATCGCTGACAATCGCTGTTTTTAGGGTTTCTAAGAGTTGGGGAGCCGTTTCAAAGTATATTTCTACCACCTCTTCGAGTGCATCTACTTCTTCGAGAGACTGAATCACCTCTATATTTAACACTTTGGCATGACCGTTTTGCGGGGCTGTTTCATCTGTAATGATAAACTGACTCTCCTGAGGCTGGACCCCATTGCCATTGTCTGAAGTTAAAGACTGACACTGCCTTAACACTTCCACCAGTTGTTCCATGCGAATCGGTTTGCTAATATAATCATCCATCCCCGCCGCCATACATTCGGCGCGATCGCTTTCCATGGCATTAGCGGTTACTGCAATAATTCGGGGGCGATCGCCACGCAGACCATTACCGTACAACTTCTGAATTTGCCGCGCTGCTTCTAAGCCGTCCATCTCCGGCATTTGCATATCCATCAAAATCACATCATAAGATTGTCGTCGGAGTGCCTGTAAAACTTCTAAACCATTACCCGCAACATCGGCACGATATCCCATCCGTTGTAAAATTTGCAGTGCGACTTTCTGGTTTACCAAATGATCTTCAGCCAATAAAATTCTTAAGGGGATTTGTTGCGCCAACATCGGGATATCTTGGCGCAGTTGAGTTTGGCCTTGTAAACGCACCTCCAACGGTTGTCCCCCTAACAAATTCACCAATACGTTGTAAAGTTGAGATTGCTTAATCGGCTTATTCAAGAAAGCGGTAAATTTGCCTAAACCATGCTCACTTCGGTTTTGCCGCCCCATTGAGGTTAAAATCACCAAGGGTAGCTTTTCGCGAGTCGGTAGCTGCCGAATTTGATGGGCTAAATCTAACCCCGTCATCTCTTGCATTTGCATCTCTAAAATGGCAACATCAAAGCGATCGTCATTAGAGAGCTGTTCTAAAGCTCCAAGTCCAGTGGTTACGGTTTGAGTCTCCATGCCCCAAGATTGGGCTTGTTGGAGTAACATTTGTTGATGGGTTCCTTTCTCATCGACAATCAGTAAGCGTTTCTGTTGTAATTGTGGGTTTTGATTCCAATCTGACAACAAGCTGGTTCTCGATTCTGCAATCATCGTAAAGTAAAATGTTGCCCCCCGAGACTCCATATCCCCCTGAGAGGGCTGAAAATCTTCCGGCGCAGATCCGGCAACGGTTTGATGACTCACAACCCACATTTGCCCCCCCATCATCTCTGCTAAGCGTTGAGAGATCACTAACCCGAGTCCAGTGCCTCCATATTGACGATTTGTGGAAGAGTCTACCTGACTAAAAGACTTAAATAGCCTGTCCATCCGTTCTGGAGGAATACCAATTCCGGTATCTTTGACGGCAAATCGAATCTCATAACGGTTACCATTGAAACCGTCTGAGTCAGTTTCGGCTTTAATGGGGGTGGCTTCGACTGAGACTACAACTTCCCCAGTTTCGGTAAATTTCACCGCATTACTGAGAAGATTGACTAAAATTTGTCGCAACCGCGCCATATCGCCCACCACTTGAGTCGGAGTAAAGGGATCAATGAGATAAGCAATTTCTAAGTTTTTGCTGGCAGCTTTAGCCGCGAGTAAATCTAAGGATTCTTCAATACTGGTGCGAATTTGGAAGGGATGTTTTTCTAACTCGAGTTTGCCGGATTCAATTTTAGAGAAATCCAGAATATCGTTAATTAAGGAGAGTAATGCATCGCTACTACTACGAATGGTTTCAACATAGTCTTGTTGAATGATTTCAAGTGGTGTTTCGAGTAATAATCCCGTCATACCAATCACGGCATTCATCGGAGTGCGAATTTCATGACTCATGGTGGCGAGGAATTCACTTTTAGCCCGAGTTGCGGCTAAGGCTTCATCTCTGGCACGGGCTAAATCAGCGGCGGTTTGCTGACGTTCCATTTCTCCCCCGATCCATTGAGCCATTAATTTTAATAATTCTTGATCGACGGCTTTAAACGGGTCATGTTTGGCTCGATCGCTCCAAAAACACAGTGTGCCATATAATTGGCCCGCAACCCAAACGGGTGTTCCCATAAAAGCTTCTGTTTTAAACCGTGGATCGATCGGGCAAAAAGAAAAGCTAGAAAACTGTATCGATTCAAAATAAAGCAGTTTATTGGTTTTAGCGATCGCCCCACAAAATGTCTGGCTCACATCAATTAATTTGCCGGCTTGAAACAATGGATCGCCAGCAACGGCTGCAATCACTTCTGCTAAAGTTGGGTTTGAGTCTATTTTTTCTTCGGGTTTAATTTGACAAAATAGTGCTTTTTCTAAGCCGAATTGACGGCATCCCATGTGTATAATTTGCTGGATTTGTTGAGAGAAACTCAATGAACGCGAAGAGGTGACTTGATACAATTCTCTAATAGACGCTTCGCTATTTTGCAAGTCTTGTTCCCGTTGTTTACGGTCGGTGATATCTCGCGAAACCCCTAATATTTCTTGAGTGATGCCACTGTGTTGATCGCATATTCCACTGCTGGTGGTTTCAAACCATAAATAGTCTCCGTTACGATGACGAATGCGATAGGTGACGGTGTAAACAACGTTTTGTGTGAGTACAAAGGAATGGGCTTTTGTCAAGGCATCAATATCATCTGGGTGAAGATAACGATTTGGACGAGTTCCAATCATTTCTTCAGGTTCGTATCCTAGCAATAGACGACAAGCCGGAGAAGCATAGAGAATTAAACCCGTGGGAGAATGGCGAGTAATTAAGTCTGTGGCGTTTTCTGCCATCAAGCGATATCGTTGTTCGCTTTCTTTACCTTGAGATAAAGCTTGTTCTAAGGCTTGTAACATCCCATTGAGGGTCACTCCTAAACTAGATAGTTCATCGTCTCCTGACATAGAAACTCTCAGGGATAAATCACCCGTTTGGCTAATTTGACTGACTTGTTTGTCGAGACTATAGAGACGAGATAACACCTGTTTTTCCAGGACGAGTAACGTGATCCCCCCAATAATTAAACCAACAATTAAAGCCGCTAGGGTGAGATAGCGTTGGCTAGCTGTCCAACGTTGATAAATTTGGCGATCGCTATCTACAACCAGTTGTAATCCGGGTTGATTAAAAAAGTCATTTAGGGTGGCTGTTCCGATAATCAGAGAGGGATTAACAGGAGTAATCTCAATCACAGTATTGCCTAAATATTGAGTAAGTTTTATAAAGGATTCTGTGATGTTTTTAGAGTTCATTTCTTTCGGACTTCTCCGAATTTTAATGACTAATTGAGTGGTATTGGCTAAGGATTGAATTTCTGCGGTTTCTAAATAGCGTCCTAACACTAATAAACCTCGACTCGGGCCGATAGCCGTACTGGTCAATACTGGGCGAGCCGCTAACAGAGCTAGGTTTTCGGGTAACATTAAAAGACCCGCTGTAGACTGAGAAAAAGGATATTTTGTTAATTGTTTTTGTAGGTTTTCTGAAACAGGGATTTCAATATGCTGCTTTAGATCAAAGCCTTTTTGATAAATAATTTGATGATTTTGATCGATTAAAATAAAAAAATTAATTCGCAAATCGGCAAAGGTTTCATCAACTAAATTGGATGAGACATAGTTTTGATGCTTTCTATCTATAAATTTATAAGTATCGTCCCATTTTGCATAATCTTGAGCGACAGTATCTAAGCTTGCTAGGTTCGCATCAAGGGCATTTATAGCCCGGACAACATCTTGCTGAACATCTTGAACTTCTAGTTTATGAAAGTCGTGGTACAAAATTAAAGTAGCCGTAGCATACAAAACCCCGATTAAACTGACGAGTGCTACACTGATAATCAGCAATGTCTTTTGACGTAATTTCATCCTAAATCTACTCATTGATGGTGCTACCTAGCAATTTGCGTCGATCTGCATGCACCCATTAACCCAACGGGATTTGTCTCCTCATCCGATTCTCAGCGATTGTGAGAATGTGACAGTGGTTATTCTGCGTAATCGGGTGATGGATGAGAATGTGACCGCGGAAGGCGGTCAACGCAGGCACCGGACTTTACGTCCGGTGTACCGTTGACCCTGATAATCATTAATTCTAGCTTGAATAGCTGAATGGTTTCCACGATGGATTAAGCGCAGTGCCGTAACGCAACAAAAAATTAGTCTCCTATACGTGCATCTCAGTAATAACTAAAATTTTAATAGTTTTATCCGCTTTACCTTACTGTAGACCTCACCCAAAATCCGTAACCTTTATCCCATGATTGCATCTCGTGATTATGCCCGACTCCAGCAAACAAGCGAAACTTTTGAGAATCTTAACGGGGATATAGGTTTTTTAATAGAGCGTTACAAAAAATTCATGTCACAATAGAACTAACATAAAGTCATAATGAGTTACTAAAAGGATATTTAACGTGGTAGCCCTAAAAGATAATATTACATCTAATCGCTTAACCATTGCCGTTGAAGAGATTGCACCCCAAACAACTACAATTCGATCTTTAGATTGGGATCGGAGTCGCTTTGATATCGAATTTGGTTTACAAAACGGTACAACTTACAACTCTTTTATTATCCGAGGCGAAAAAACAGCCTTGGTTGATACCTCCCATGCTAAATTCCGCCAACAGTATCTCGATACCCTGCAACAGCAAATAGATCTTAAAGATCTAGATTATTTAATTATCAGCCACACAGAACCCGATCACAGTGGATTAGTCAAAGATGTACTTGAACTAGCTCCTCATATTACAGTGGTTGGGGCAAAAGTCGCACTACAATTCCTCGATAACTTAGTGCATACCCCCTATGAACGTCTGATGGTAAAAAGTGGGGAAAGCTTAGATTTAGGCAATGGTCATGTATTAGACTTTGTCAGCGCCCCCAATTTACACTGGCCTGATACCATTTTTACTTATGACCGCGCCACCCAAACCCTGTTTACCTGTGATGCCTTTGGAATGCATTACTGTTCAGATTATACCTACGATCAGAATTTAGCCGAGATTGAGGCTGATTATCGTTTCTATTATGAATGTTTAATGGCTCCCAATGCCCGTTCTGTGATCAATGCGATCAAACGGATGGATAAACTGGGAGAAGTGAACACGATTGCCACCGGACACGGGCCAATCTTACGCCACAACGTGGTGGAATTGGTCGGGCGCTATCAGGACTGGAGTGAAGCCCAGACTAAAGCTGAAACCACTGTTGCTGTATTTTACTATTCTGATTACGGTTATAGCGATCGCCTGTCTCAAGCCATCGCCCACGGGATCACCAAAACAGGTGTGGCGGTAGAAATGATGGATTTACGATCGGCTGATTCTCAAGAAGTGCGAGAATTGGTAGAGATGGCAAAAGGAATTGTGATTGGTGCCCCTCCGATTTCTGATGAAGGGTCTCAAACCGCAGAAGAAGCCATTAGTACTATTTTGGCATCCGCTAATAAAAAACAAGTGTTTGGTTTATATGAATCGGGCGGCGGTAATGATTTATCCGTTTATCCATTACAAACCAAATTAAATGATGCCGGATTAAAACAGATTTTCCCGTCTATTTTAATTAAAGAAACACCTCACGATACCACTTACAAACTGTGCGAGGAAGCCGGAACAGATTTAGGACAGCGCTTAACCGTAGCCAAAAATGTTAAGCAGATGAAGTCTCTTGATAATGACTTAGACAAAGCTTTGGGACGGCTTAGCGGTGGACTGTATATTATTTCGGCAGCCAAAGGAGAAGTTAACAGTGCAATGCTTGCTTCTTGGATTTCTCAAGCCAGTTTTGAACCCTTGGGACTCAGTATTGCGGTGGCTAAGGATCGGGCAATTGAAGCGTTAATGCAGGTTGACGATCGGTTTGTTTTGAATGTTTTAGCAGAAGACAACTATCAAAAGTTGATGAAACACTTCTTAAAACGGTTTGCCCCTGGGGCGGATCGTTTTGCGGGGGTGGACACACAAACGGCTAAAAATGGCAGCCCAATTTTGGCTGAAGCAGTGGCTTATCTGGAATGTACCGTTGCCAGTCGGATGGAATTGAGCGATCATTGGGTTATTTACGCAACTGTTCAAAATGGACGAGTTAGCGATCCGAATGCTTTACCCGCTGTCCACCATCGTAAAGTGGGAAATCATTACTAAGGGTAATTCGTTGTGGGTTGTGAGTCATTAGTTACGGGTTATTAATATTGATCCTTCTGGATGAGATTAAATTTAACTCAGCATTGAAAGCCTCATTACTATACACAATAGTTAAGGAGAATTTGAGTGTAAATCGTTAATAACGAAGAACTAATGACAAACAACCCGATTAAGGGTTATTCGTTATGGATCATGGGTTGTTAATTTTATAGCAATAGATCGCGACGAATTACTAATAAATAATGACCCATAAAAACTATTAATTTTTAATTGTTTAAAATCATGTTAAATTCAAAGCCCCGTGATGTTCAAACTTTATTAATTGCAACAGATACAAAGGTATTGCGATCGCGGACTTGGGATCGTCTGAAGTTTGAAGTAGAATATTCTTTACAACGGGGGACGAGCGCGAATAGTTATTTAATTCAAGCAGAAAAAACAGCGTTAATTGATCCCCCTGGAGAATCATTCACCGCCAACTATATAGAATCTGTAAAAATGCGGCTGAATTGGACTGAATTAGACTACATTATTTTAGGGCATTTTAACGCCAATCGGGGTACAACGTTAAAAGCATTATTAGCCTTAGCCCCTCAAGTTACCTTTGTTTGTTCTAATCCAGCGGCATTAGCATTAAAATCCTATTTTAGTGAACTACAAGAAAGTATTAATCTAAAAGTTATTAAAGGTGAAGATACTCTAGATTTAGGTGCTGGGCATGAATTACAATTTGTTTTAGCCCCCACTCCTCGCTGGCCGGATGGATTATTAACTTATGATCCAGCCACTCAAATTTTGTTCAGTGATAAGTTATTTGGGGCGCACGTTTGTGGCGATCAAGTGTTTGATGAAGGCTGGACAATTTATAGTGAAGATCGGCGGTTTTATTACGACAGTTTATACGCGGCACAACCGAAACAAGTACTAAGTGTTTTAGATAAAATTGCCAATCTTCCAAAGATTCAATATTATGCAACCGGTCACGGGCCATTGGTGCGATATGGCAAAACTGAACTGACTCAATTATATCGTCAATGGAGTGAAAAACAAAAATCTCAAGACTTACAAGTGGTCTTATTATATGCCTCTGCTTATGGTAATACTGCCACAATAGCCAGCGCGATCGCCAATGGTTTAACCAAGTCTGGAGTAGCGGTAGAATCGATTAATTGTGAGTATGTTCAATCGACTGAAATTCAAGCGGCGATTGAGAAATGTGATGGCTTTATTATTGGTTCTCCCACTTTGGGAGGTCATGCGCCCACACAAATTCAAACGGCATTAGGAATAGTTTTAAACACAGCTTCTGCGAATAAATTAGCAGGGGTATTTGGTTCTTTTGGCTGGAGTGGAGAAGCGATTGATTATTTAGAAAGTAAGTTAAAAGATGCCGGGTTTAAGATGGGATTTGAACCCATTCGGGTTAAATTTAAACCCACCGATGTGACGATTCAAACCTGTAAAGAAGCCGCAATTGATTTTGCTCAATCATTGAAACGATCTCAAAAACTCAGAACAGCCCGATCTTCAGTGACTGCGGCTGGTGCTGATCGGACTGCCCAAGCGGTGGGACGTTTGGTGGGATCGTTATGTGTAATGTCTTGTCGGCGAGGAGAGGTTAATAGCGCCATGTTGGCTTCTTGGGTGTCTCAAGCCACATTTAACCCCCCAGGTTTAACTATTGCCGTGGCAAAAGATCGGGCATTAGAATCTTTAACTTACCAAGGGGATCAATTTGTTCTGAATATATTAGAAGAAGGGCAGCAACTGCGAAAGCATTTTATGAAGCGGTATGCACCAGGAGAAGATCGCTTTGCTGATGTCGCGACAGAGGAAGCAGAAAATGGCTGCTTAATCTTAAAAGATGGTTTAGCTTACCTTGAATGTGAAGTGCAGCAGCGGATGGAATGCGGCGATCATTGGATCGTTTATGCGGTGGTAAAAAATGGTAAGGTTCTCAGTTCTGAAGGGGTAACTGCGGTTCATTATCGTAAAACGGGAACCCATTATTAATGTTTTAACGTCAAGGAGGGCAAGTTAATATGGAAGAACTGTGATGAAGATAGCAAGATGAGAAATCGAATGCTGCGCCGCCCCTTCTGGAAGCGATTTCTACCGATCATTCTGTTTGTGCTGACATTAGTCGGGTGTCGGATTTGGAGTTTAACCCCCGAATCACAACCTTTAACGTCAGTCTCATCATTGCCTTTGCCACAGTTACCCGACTGGATAGAGGAAATTAGCCCTACAGGAGAGGCTGCGAGTGCCAGTCAAGTACGGGTTCGATTTAAGTATCCACTTATTCCCGTTGAACAGCTAGACTCTCCTCGGCAACGTCAATTGTTGAGTCGGTTTGAAATGACACCGAATCTACCAGGGCATTTTCGCTTTCTAACACCTCGAATGGTCGGGTTTCAAGCAGATCGAGCCTTACCGTTATCCACTCGCGTCCAAGTGAGATTGAAGCAGGGATTAAGCGATTTAGAGAATCATCGCCTGGAACAGGATTTAGCTTGGACATTCCGCACAGACTCGATACAATTTTCCGATTTACCCGGAACAGAAAAACGTTCAGGCAGTGTTGAAAATCCAGTGGGATTGATGCCGCAATTATCGTTTCGTTCTAATGTTCAGTTAGATCTTAAATCATTAAAGGAACACGTCAAACTGGCTCTAGAAGGGAGTAATGAGGCTGTCCCCGTGAAAGTGGCGTTGAGTAAAAATGAGTTTGACCCCGAAGAGTTATCACCTCAGGCACAGTTCAATCCAGCCTATCATAATTGGCATTATACAGTATCTCCGACCGAAAATCTAGTAAAATCGGCAATTTATACCTTAGAAATTACGCCGGGAGTGCGTCCAATTAAAGGGAATTTAGACAGTCAATTTGTCGTTTCTACGCAAGTTCATACTTATAAACCCTTAGAGTTTGAAGGAGTAGAATCTTATGGTCAACCGAACTTAGGGGGAACCTATGGACGGTTTGAACAGGGGAGTCCTCAGCTTAAATTTAATCATGGAATCATTGCTGAATCAGCGATTAATCATATTACAATTAATCCGCCACCCGAAGATGTTCCTCGATTATTACAAACCTATGATGGTGCGAATGTTGTCACGATTAATCCCTGGGCATTATCACCACAAACCGAGTACACTATTACAATTGATGAAGGATTAGAAGATCAATTTGGTCAAACCTTAGAAAATCCTGTGACAGTTTCTTATCAAACTGGAGATTTAGCGGCGGATATTAAAGTTCCGGATGGATTAAATATTTTCCCAGCAAATCAGCCTTTAGAACTGAATATTTCAACGGTTAATTTACCTCGAAATCGCTATAAAGCCATTTATAGAACTGTTAAGCCGACCGATTTAGTTTATACGGATACCGCTTATCCTCGACCTAGCCGCAAACGATTATTACCCTCTCAAAATGCTTGGCGTTCTTATCGGATTAAACAGCCAGAAAATGAAGTTGTCACGACTGCTATCGATTTACAAAGAAGATTAAATCAAGAGACTGGATTATTAGCATATGGTGTACAAGCGAGAACAAATTCTTATACCGAAGAAGGACAAAAAAGATGGAATAATCCCGAATTTTATGGATTAGTTCAATTAACTAATTTGGGAGTATTTTCCCAATGGTTTCCAGAATCAGGAATAGTACGAGTTCATCATTTAGAAGATGGAACGCCTGCGACTGAAGCGTCGATAGAAATTTATCAATCACAATTAGATGCGGAAACTTTTCCAACTCCAAAAGCTTGTGCAACTGGAACGACAAATGCAGCGGGTATTTTGCAGTTAAATCAGGCAGATTTACAACAATGTATGAATGGCGAACGCTTCACGGAACCGCCAGAATTATTAGTGATTGCAAAAGAAGATCAAGATTGGGCATTTACTCGCACTTATGCTTACAGTGGCGCTTATGGATATGGGATTTATCCGGAATGGGAATCTAACAAACCTCAATCTCGAGGCGTTATTTTTTCAGATCGTCAGCTTTATCAACCCGGAGAAAAAATAGCCATTACAGGTGTGGCTTATGCTTTAGAAAATGGAGAATTAAATAAAGAGTCTCAAACTGATTATCAGGTGACGTTAATTCAGCCAGATGGAGAAGAACAGAATTTAGGTACTTATACAACGAATGAATTTGGTACTTTTTCAATTGAATCTTCTCTCGATCCGAATACAGCATTAGGAGATTATACTGTCGAAGCAAAAGCAAATACAGAAAGAGAAATTTATGGTTATTTCAGAGTGGCGGAATTTAAACCACCGAACTTTAAAGCCGATGTAAATGTAGAGAAAAAGATTGCAATAGCAGGAGAAACGTTAACGGTTAATACCAAGAGTGATTATTTATTTGGTGCGCCTGTAGCAGGCGGGAAAGCGCAGTATTATGTGACTCGAACTCCTACCACTTTTATCCCTCAAGGTTGGGAAGAATATTCCTTTGGTCAGCAGTGGTATTGGCCGGAAGAACAGCCGAGTCTGTCGAGTGATGTTTGGCAAAGAAATCAAGTTTTAAATGAGCAAGGAAAAGATAATCAAACAATTAAGATAGCCAAAGAGTTACCCTATCCAATGGAATATCGGGTTGATGTAGAAGTATCTGATGTTTCTAATTTAGCCGTTTCTAATTCTCAGACCCTAACTGCTTTACCGAGTAAGCGTTTAATTGGTTTAAAAACACCATTTGTTGCCGAATCTAATCAAGACTTTCCTGTAGAAGTGATTGTTACAGATCCTCAAGGAAAGGTGCTGAATAATGTTGGCGTTCGTCTAGAGTTACAAAAGATGAATTACAGCAGTGTGACTCGGGTAATTGAAGGGGGACAAACGGCAAAAAATCAGATTGAATATGAAACAGTAGAACAAGTTAAAGTCAGATCTGGAGAAACAGCAAAAACGGTTAATTTAACCCCGCCTGAGTCGGGTTCTTATCGAATTCGAGCAAATTTTGACAATAGCATAAATGGGACAACTGCAACAGATATCCAAATTTGGGTGACTGGAAATAGTGCTGTGAGTTGGGGAAGTCAAGATGAAAATATCTTAGAAATTAAGTTAGATAAAGATAAATATCAACCCGGAGAAACAGCAACCGCATTAATTCAATCTCCCTTTGAAAGTGGAGAACTTTATTTTGCCGTCATTCGTGACAAACCATTATATGAAATACAAAAAACAGTGACAGGCGGTGCGCCACAAATTCAGTTTACAGTTACGCCAGAAATGTTACCGAATGCAGCCGTAGAAGCGGTATTAGTGCGTCAAGGAACTCCATTATCTGAAGTTGAACCGGGGAGTATTGACCAGTTAACAAAAATTGGCTTTGTTCCTTTTGAAACAGACTTATCCAATCAATCTTTACAAGTTGATATTCAGCCGACACAAACAGAATTAAAACCCGGTGCAGAACAAACCTTAGAACTCGAATTGAAAGATGTTAACAATCAACCGATTCGCGGACAATTAACTGTGATGGTGGTAAATGATGCTATTTTACAACTGACAGATTATCGTCCGCCAAATGTATTAGAAACGGTGTATGCACCGCAACCCATTTCAACTCGTTTTAGTGATAATCGTCCTGATGTTATTGTTGCACAAGTAGCAATGGCAGAATCAGCAAAAGGTTGGGGTTATGGCGGTGGATTATCTTCGAGTATTGCCAGTCCTCGGCTGCGGAAAGACTTTCAACCTTTGGCGTATTATAACGGTTCAGTGATTACCGATAATCAAGGGTTAGCAACCATTAAATTTAATTTACCGGATGATTTAACCACATGGCGAGTCATGGTGTTGGCAATGGATGATAACTTACGTTTTGGTTCAACTGAAGCGACATTTATTACGACTCAGCCACTCCTTTCTAACCCAGTTTTACCTCAATTTGCCCGTCCTGGAGATAAAATTTTAGGCGGTGTTTCGATTACAAATACAACTTCAAATTCGGGACTTGTTGATATTACGGGGAACTTAAATCAGGGTATTAAGTTTTCTGCGACTAACAAAGATAATCAAACGATTCAAAGAAGATTACAGCCCGGAACTCAAGCTTATCAATTTCCGATGGTTGTACAAGATGCGGGAACAACTCAGGTTCGTTTTACGACTGAATTTAACAATCAATCTGATGCCTTTGAAGTGCCGTTAGCGGTGAAGCCTTACACGGTAACAGAACAAGTCATACAAACTGGAAGTACAACCGAAACGCTGATTGTTCCGATTAATGTTAGTCGCAATATGATACGGGATGTGGGTGAATTAGAAATATCTGTTTCCAATACTTTAATTCCCCAAATTACTGCGCCGGCAAAAGCGATATTTAATCAAATAGAAACACCTTTTCTACAACCTCAGATTAATCAACTGTTAATTGCCGCCAATTTACAACAACTGGGTCAAAAGTATAATCAAACGTTCTCGGAATTAAACTTAAGCGAAAAAGCATCGACTGCAATCGAAAAAATCACTGCACTGCAAGCAGAAGATGGCGGCATGATAGCTTATCCTCAGCAAACCATTTCTAATCCTTTTCTCTCGGTTTATACAGCCGTTGCTTTAGCAAAAGCCTCTGAAGCAGCCATAGAAATTCCATCAGAATTGATTAATTCTTTACAAGCGTATTTACAACAGGTTTTGGCTAATCCTGGAAAAGATAATTTATGTTCCAGTTTAGTCTGTAAAAATCGTCTGCGATTAAATATTTTGATGGCGTTGGCGAATTGGGAAGCACCTCGAAATGAATTTATTGCTGATATTTATGGGCTACGCAAAGAATATGATCTTGTGACTCAAATTAAACTGGCGAGATACTTGACAAATTTCCCGCAGTGGCAATCCGAATTAGAGACTTTACTAACAGAATTAAACGAAGTTATTTATCAAACAGGACGCACAGCCACTCTCAATATACCGCCAGAAGAACAATGGATGAGTTCAGCAACCGTGGCACAAGCAGAAGCGTTACAGTTAATGATTAGCCAAAATCGTTCTCCAGAATTGTTAGATAAATTACTGCAAAGTTTACTTGATTTACGCCGAGATGGTATATGGGGAAATGGCTATGAAAATGCTACCGCTTTAACGGCATTAGTGGCTTATGCTGAAACAGAATCAATTCCTGAAACTGTATCTGTTGATGTTAAATTAGGGAGTAAAAAGTTAGGTTCAGTTCAGTTAAACAAAACAGACAATACCAACTGGAATTTAACTTTACCCTTGAAAGAATTACCGCCTGGAAAGAATAATTTAATGATTACTCCGGCTGAAAATAGTAAATTCAACTACTTAATTGCTTTCAACTATCGTTTACAAGGTAATCAACCGGGACGATTTAATGGGTTACGGGTTGATCGAAATGTTCGGCTGGCTAATGATAATCAAGTCTTGGAAAGTATGGGACTTTCTCCAACAGAAACCCCGTTTCAAGTCTTACCTGGACAAGTGTTTGATATCGGTTTAGAATTAATTGTGGATCATCGTGTGAATCATGTCATGATTACCGATCCATTACCCGCTGGTATGGAAGCAATTGATAGTAGTTTTAAGAATAGTAATCAAGCACTACAAGCACAGGCGGATAGTTGGGAAATTGATTATCAAACGATTTATAAAGATCGAATCTTTGCCTATGCCGATACTTTAGAACCCGGCGTTTACCAACTGCATTATTTAGTTCGTTCTATTACTCCCGGTGAGTTTCTCTGGCCGGGTACAAAAATGAGCTTGCAATATGCACCAGAAGAGTTTGGACGCACGACTTCTGCCATTTTAGTGGTATCTGATTAGTCTAAAATTAACAGAATCAATTGAATTCTAAGGATGAATTTGTCCTAAAACTAATCGTAGACGGTCATAATCATCCTTGAGTAAAATACTCAACATTCTTCCGGCTTCAACTAACCAACTTCGGTCTGCATTTCGGAGTTGATAAACCTCTCGAATTGAAGCGGCAATCAAAGCATCCACAGGCGCTTGACTCACCTGTAATAATGTTCGCAGGAAATCAAACTGACCGCTAAAATTAATTACTTCATCTGGGCTACATTGATACACCCCTTGATGAATTTGTGGGGGACGAGGCGGAATATATTGATAAAACGTGCCATTAGGAGCCTGAAAGCCATTCTGCCCAACCGGAGAGGTTTCAAACCCTAAAATGGCGACTCGAAATTCCGTTTTTAACATCGAAAAAATCTGAGGTTGTTGTTCCCTCAATTCTTCCAAAGATAACCCTAATGCTCGCGCCCGGTGAACTGAGTCAATGGGACTCGTTGTGGCATGATAAACGACCCCATAGATTTTATTACCCGACTCCTCATCCAATGCTTTGACCCAACTCCCAAAGGGAGGCATAACAGGAAAACTTAAGTCTTCCGGTTCTAAACATTGGGCGAGAAACTCTATCGTTGAGGTTTCAATGACCTCAGCAAAATGATTCGGCGAACGGTTAACAGTGGTAAATTGAGGGAAAAGTTGGCGCATTGACGAGAGTCCATTGCTACTTGATTTATTTGCCTTTACGTCCAGCAGTGGTATCAATTGATTCTAATTCTGAAAGGCGAAAAGTGACTAATTTATCCCAATTTCCACCTTCAAATAAAACGGCGGCTTTGCCATCACTAATCCGCTGCACTTGTCCTTGAAATTCGTAATAGGTATCGACTGGATTGATCACTCGAACGGCTGAACCCGGTAATATCATCGTTTAATAATGTGAAATTTGACTAATATGATTAACCTAGCAGTTTTATCCTGTTTTTTTCAACCACTTTAAGTTAATGCTGCAACAGAAACCTTACCTGCAATGCGAGTCGCAATCTGTTTAAGTTCTCGTGCTGCCATTGACTCAGGGTCAGAAACAACAATTGGAACACCATTATCGCTTCCCTGACGTACTGGCATTTCTAAAGGAATACTGCCAATTAAAGGCACGCCTAAATCCTCAGCCGTCTTTTGCCCCCCACCAGAACCAAAAATATCATACCGTTTATCTGGAAGATCTGGCGGAATAAAATAACTCATATTTTCCACAATACCCAGGATAGAAACCCCTAATTGTTGAAACATTCGTAACCCTTTGCGCGAGTCAAGTAAAGAAACTGTTTGAGGTGTAGTCACAATCACAACACCTGACATTGGCACCGCTTGGGCAAGCGTCAGTTGAGCATCTCCTGTCCCCGGTGGCATATCCACAATTAAGTAGTCTAATTCACCCCAATTGACCTGGTAAAGAAATTGTCGAATAATACCATTTAGCATCGGGCCGCGCCATATTACAGGCTGATCTTTATCAATCAGAAATGCCATAGAAACAAGCTTTACGCCATAATTAAAAGCCGGTTCTAATACTTCGCCTTCAGGGGTTTGCTGCACGACCACCTGAGCATCCGAAAGTCCAAGCATTGTAGGATCATTGGGGCCATAAATATCGGCATCAATTAAACCCACCTTCGCCCCAGTTTCAGCTAAAGCAACAGCAACATTGACCGCCACGGTACTTTTACCCACTCCCCCTTTGCCACTAGAAACTGCCAATATATTTTTAACGCCTTTAATGCCTTGTCGGTCGGGGAGGGATTTTTGCTGAGGCGTTTCAGCCGTTACGTCTACGGTAACCGTTTCGACACCGGGTAACTGCTTCACAGCTTTTTGACAATCTTCTACAATAAATTCTCGTAAAGGGCAAGCTGGAGTCGTCAAGACGAGTGTAAAGCTGACTTCCCCTCCATCAACTTTGACATTGCGGATCATATTTAATTCAACTAAACTCTTTTGAAGTTCAGGATCTTGTACAGGCCGCAAAATCTCCAAAACTGAATTGATATCTAAGGCGTTTGACATAGGTTTTTTAATCCAAGCAGTATGATTGATGCTATCGGAGCGCAAAATTTAAAATGTTTTACGATTAATTTAGGATATCTGCTATTTCAGCTCTGGACAAGTCATGAGATTAAACTCACCCATCTGTAGTATCGGCATTTAGAGTTAAAATATACTGAAACTTAAGTCGTGCAAAGTTAATTCTATTCTTTATTTAAAATAATGACAATTCACACCTCAAGCTTTAATCTAGTGATAATCATTAAAGAGAAGCTGAATCGGTTAATTGTCATATTAGTTTAACATTCTAGGAATTATAATCAGCATAGCTTGTGGGCTTTATGTATCATGCCTTGCTCATGGCTTTATATTAGGAAGTTGGGGAGTCACTTAAGGATGATTCAGCTCAAAACAATTCTTAACAAAGATTTCCTCTGATCCCAATCAGTTGACTAAATCTGAAGAGAAACGAATGATTCGGTTGAGCCAGAAACAGAGACTGAAAGTTATATTGAGCCTGTGGCTGATAAAGAAAGAGTTTTGTAACTGCCCCTTGACTATCTCAGTTGATTGCGTTGATGATAAAATTAATTGTTTTGCAGTAAAATAATGAGCTGCATCAGTCAAAGTAATAGATAGAGATTATGGTAGCATCCCAAGCTTCTGAAACAGCAGACTCTCAATTTGTCCCTCCAACTGATTCTCAATCCCGAGTCAGTCAGTTTATGAAGCAGATTCAAGATGAGATTTGTCAGGGATTAGAAGAAACGGATGGCACAGGTCAATTTATCGAAGAGAGTTGGCAACGTCCAGAAGGCGGTGGGGGACGTTCTCGGGTGATGAAAGAGGGTGATGTGTTAGAACAGGGTGGGGTAAACTTTTCAGAGGTATGGGGTGAGCAGTTACCGCCTTCTATCTTGGCTCAACGGCCTGAGGCGAAAGGACATGGATTCTACGCAACAGGAACTTCTATGGTTTTACATCCGCGTAATCCCTTTATTCCAACAGTTCATTTGAACTATCGCTACTTTGAAGCAGGACCTGTTTGGTGGTTTGGAGGCGGAATTGATTTAACACCCTACTATCCTTTTGCTGAAGATGCGGCTCATTTTCACCAAACGTTAAAAGCAGCCTGCGATCAACACCATCCTGAGTACTATGCTGTATTCAAGCGTTGGTGTGATGAATATTTTTATCTCAAACACCGCCAAGAAACTCGAGGTGTAGGAGGTATTTTCTTTGACTACCAAGATGGTAACGGCAGCCTGTATCGAGGGCCAAATCCCCAAGGAGAAGCGGCAACCTACAGTAACCAAATTGAGACACCGCGATCGCGAGATTGGGAAACTTTGTTTAGTTTTGTTCAAAGCTGCGGAGAAGCATTTTTACCCGCTTATCTTCCAATTGTAGAACGGCGACGTGCAACCGAATACAATGAGCATCATCGCAACTTTCAACTCTATCGACGTGGACGATATGTAGAATTTAATTTAGTCTATGATCGCGGTACAATTTTTGGGTTGCAAACTAATGGTCGTACCGAATCTATTTTAATGTCCTTACCGCCTTTGGTAAGATGGGAATATGGGTATCAGCCTGAACCCGGCACTCCAGAAGCCGAACTTTACGAAACTTTCTTGAAACCCCAGGATTGGGCGAACTGGACTGCTCCCAACTCATAAGCTCTGAGTTAAACTACTGTCAGAAAATCTTCCATTGAAATCTCAAAAATTCCGAGGGGACGGTCAGTGATTCATATCGATCAAAAAGAACATACCACTCAAGATGGCACCAAAGTCATCGTTTTGGCACCAGCAGGACGCTTAGACATTACAACAGCTTGGCAATTTCGTCTTAAGTTGCAAGAATGCATTTCTAAACTGAGCCGCCATGTTGTCGTGAATCTGGGCCAAGTTAACTTTATCGACAGCTCAGGCTTGACTTCATTGGTTGCTGGAATGCGAGATGCAGACAAAGTGAAAGGGAGCTTTCGGATTTGTAATGTTCATCCAGAAGCTAAATTAGTATTTGAAGTCACGATGATGGATTCTGTCTTTGAAATTTTTGAGACGGAAGAAGAAGCTTTAGAAGGAAATGTCCGTGCTAGCTAAACACCATCAGCCTGTGATGTGACCAGATGGTTGGGTTGAGAGCCCAACAATATCCAATCCTAAACTAATTAGATCAGTTTCTCAAGTCGTCATCTACCTAGCTTTGTTTACTACATCAGCTAGGCTAGTTCAACTTGAAAAATTTTGCTGCTTAATATCATTGTCAAGTTAAGGGCTATATCTTTAGATGCAGTGCTACTTGTTTGAGTAAAAATACAGGCAAAGCTTGATTAATGTCCTCCACAACCCGGTATGAAGGCAGTAAAGCAATAAGCTTACACATGATGTCACGCTCGATCTAATTAAGTGGCACAAATCTTCACTAAGAAGTAGACGGAACTAAAGTCGCAAGGCAGAACTAACTGATCTTAACTCCTGGATACTCCTGGCTTTGACGGGTTCTTTCTATCTTAATCAACGTGAGGCGCGATGGGGCTGTTGAAGTCTAATGCTGCATTGCGGGTATTTTTTAGCCAAAAGCGAGTCCATAATAATGAGCGTTGTCCCAAAGTGCTTTTTTTGAATTGAGTCAGGCGCTAAGTCTTTGGGCAAATCTTGCTAATGACAGCCATTGTTGAGCGGGCGGGTATAGAATGCCATCGAATATTTCTCGTTGGTTCGATTTGAGTGGAGGTGTGCGCCTTTTCTGGGTCAGGATTTCTGACAATAGGGGTTCAAGTATTTCCTATTCACCATGGCTCAGACTACTTGAATAGACAATCACTGACTGAGGTTAACAATGGTCGCTAGTTTAATTCAAGCTCTCAAAGATATCGAATGGGTTCTATAACCTCGGCATTCCGCAGGAAGTACGGTGTGTCCCTGAGCGACAACGTAGTCTGTTTTAAATCCGTCTCCCTTACGTTTGTCAAGCTACCATAAATACATCAATCAATTCTTAATTGTGTCCCTTGATTATATGTACGTTGTCCCATCGCTGACATAGATGATGAGTTTTAAAATAAATAAGTCCGAAACCCTTACCCACATAGGAATAGAGAAAACCAGAAAAAAAACTTTGCTCAAAGGGTTGACAATCCAAGTGAAAGCATATACATTGGTAAATGCGCTCGAGGAAAGCACAACGCCAACCCAAGCGCTAGAACCTAGATAAATTAATAGTTTGAAAGCCAA
>JBARXJ010000062.1:0-22408 GCA_049647265.1 Microcoleaceae cyanobacterium | reverse complement strand
AGACTCCAGCGAAAAAATGATCGTATAAATATTCAGAAAGACAGCAGCCAGCATAAAGGAAATTACCGGTTTCCATTCCCGCTAGATAGGCTTCTTTTATAGTTGGAATTGTCGTCCTCAATGCTTTGTGACGATGATGAATAAAAGTACTAAATAGAAGTAAAGTAATAGACTTAAATTCTCGCGCATTGAAGCGATCAATTAAATTCAGCGCGACTTGTCCAAAGCGATAGCCTGTTTCTACTTCTCCGAGAAAAGCAGATAGCACCATGCCATAACTGACATAACCGATTGTTGATGCGGGTGCATTACCAAATTGTAGTGATAAACTCACCATTGTCGAGCAAAGTAGGGGTAGCAAGGTCGGCTTGGCCATAAAAATCGGGGAAAACAACATTGCTGACACTTGCATCGCTGCAATGGTATGTGGATCGCTCATCACCGGCAGATCAATTAATTCTTCTATCTGTTTACCTTGAAGTTGTGAGGCAAGAGTTTGTAATGCTTTACCTGTAAAGGCATCATCGGCTTCAGAGGAGAATTCAACCCCGAGTTGTGTTAAAACATTCTCACCCAGCGCGATCGCTTCGGATACCTGACTCTGGCTGGTGAGGGCGTTGATTTGAATCTGATAAATTTTAACTTTATCTAAAATGGTTTGAGCTTCTTGTAACACCCTAACCGCCAAAGCTTCCATGCCCTCAAAGTCACCATTCAAGTAAGCCGTTTCTGCCGCAGCTACATGAAGATTGAGGGTTAATTCATACTGAGTTTGCCAGCAATTTGTACTCAGTAACTCAAGTCCGGTTTGCACAAAACGTATGGCGGCTAGATATGCTGTAGCATTTCTGGCTTTCTGTCCGGCGGCTAAGTTCAGTCGGGCTAAGGCTTCTCGCTCTTGGGCTTGAGTGATTAACTCAGTCGCTAAATTTAAATGTCCGACAATATCAAACAGTTGTTCTTCCTTTTCTATCTCTGATAAGTTGTGTTGGAGGAGTTGACCAATTTGCAGATGACTGGCTTGTTTTTGGTCTTCAGGTATTAAAGAATAAGCTGCTTGTTGCACCCGGTCATGCAAGAAACGATACTTAGGATTAACTGTATCTTCTGTATTAGATTGTTCTACATCTTGGAAAAACTTATAAACTTTAGTCGTTGGTAAAATTAAACCGTCCTGCAATGCTTTCCACAGTGCCGTTGCTGCATCAGTGGGTAATTGCTCACTGACAATTGCTAAGGTATTTAAATCAAACTGGTTACCAACACAAGCGGCTAACTTTAATATCTGTTGTGTCTCGGCGGGCAATTTCTGTAACTGCACTGCCATAAATTCCACCACATCATCAGTCAGTGCCAAGGTTTTGACTTGAACAATATCACATTCCCAATAACGGTGGTCACGGTTGAAGGTGATGTGTCCATCTTCATATAAAGCCTTGAGAAACTGGGTTGTGAAAAAAGGATTTCCTTTCGTTTTGTGATTAATTAATTCAGTTAGCGGTTGTGCCAATTGTATTGAACAATTCAACGTATCGGCAATTAAATGATTAGTATCTTCAAACGTCAAAGGTTTAAGAGTAATCGTATTAACAACTGCCTCGGCTTTCTCTAGTTCTTCAACAGTTAAAATAAATGGATGAGTGGCTGACACTTCATTATCGCGATAAGCACCCAACATCAGCAAATAGTGACTATTCTTCATCAATAGTTTAATCAACTGAAGTGATGCTAAATCTGCCCACTGCAAATCATCTAGGAAAATGACTAGGGGATGGTCTTTGGTGGTGAAGACTTCAACGAACTTTTGCAATAGTCGATTAAACCGATTTTGGGCAGCAGTCCCTGAGAGTTCAGTTACACTCGGCTGTTGACCAATAATCAATTCTAATTCGGGAATGACTTCAATTAAAACTTGCCCATTTTCACCTAATGCCTCAATAATATTAGCTTGCCATTGTGCTAATTGTGCATCAGATTCACACAACAGTTGCCCGACTAAATCTCTGAAAGCTTGAACAAATGCAGATAAGGGAACGTTACGATTAAATTGGTCAAATTTTCCTTTTATGAAATAGCCTTTTTGACGAGTAATGGGTTTATGAACAACATTGACTACTGCTGTTTTTCCAATCCCAGAAAATCCCGCAACTAGCATCATTTCTGAATTTCCTTCTGCTGTCCTCTCAAAGGCATCGAGTAATATCTGAACTTCTGAGTCACGTCCATAAAGCTTTTCCGGAATATTAAAACGGTCGCTAAGGTCACGTTGTCCGAGTTGAAATTCTACAATTTTTCCGGAATCTTTCCACTGAATTAAACACTGTTCTAAATCATGTTTTAATCCCATTGCACTTTGATAACGATCTTCTGCATTTTTTGCCATTAATTTAGCAACAATCTGAGATAAAATTATAGGCACATCACTTTTAATTTGATTAATTAATGGTGCAGATTTCGCTAAGTGACAATGAACTAATTTCATAGGTTCATCTATTTGAAAAGGTAACTGTCCCGTAAATAATTCATATAAGGTGACTCCTAAAGAATAAAAGTCTGTCCGATAATCAATTCCCCGATTCATTCGTCCGGTTTGTTCGGGTGCAATATAAGCGAGTGTTCCTTCTAATACATTGGGATTTTGGATTTGTTGGGTTTCTCTTGGTAATAAAGAAGCTATACTAAAGTCAATTAACCAAATCTGTTTAGATTGGGGATGAATTAGGATATTAGCAGGTTTAATATCTTTATGAATGACACGAGCGTGATGTAAATGGTGTAAAATTTCGGCTAATTGTATGGCAATATTCAGTATTTCTACGAAGGTGAGGGAGTATTTTTGAACATATTCTTGTAGAGACATACCCCCGCAGTCTGCCATCGTTAAAATATAGCTATTTTTGTAGGGTTCTAAGCTATCGGGAGGAACAATACCTGGAATCTTTAAATGTTTAGTAATCGTGTATTGATTACGGAACTGTAATAATTCATCAAAGCTGGGATACTCATTTTGCAGAATCTTAAGGATAATTGACTGATTATCTGATATGCGGGTAGCTCGATAAACGATAGTTTTAGAGCCTCTATGTAGACAGTCTAAGATTTGATAGTTCGGTAAATTTAATAATTGTTCTTGTTTCAACATTTTTATTATGACTTTTACTACCTTTATCAATCAGGTTTCCCAAACAGTCATAAAAAATATACTATCGAATTATATGTTTAAAATTTCAGCATACTTAAGTATACTGAGGTTTATTATGTGAAGCTATAACAAATTAGTCTGTAATATTAGGATAAATATTCACAGCAAAAATTGAGATGAAGCGAGTCATCTTCATAAAATTACTGAGTTTATTAACTCACAGAACTATAGCGCTACGCGCAGGCAAGTAGGCAATAGGCAATAGGCAATAGGCAACAGTAAAGTGTGAGAAAGTTACAGGATTTGGAAACGTCCTAACTAAACTTTGTACTGCTATATTACTAAATTCTGTCCGCAATCATCTTGACATCGTCAAATTAACGCGATTAATAGCTTACGATATTGTTAACGCAATTTTCCCCATCATTCCCCCTGCTTCTAAGAAGCGATGGGCTTCTGCTGCTTTTTCTAAAGGAAACGTTTGATGGAGATGAATTTTGAGCTTTCCTTCTTTAATTAAACGGGCAGATTGTTGTAAAATTTTAGCTTGATCTTTCTGTTCTTCTACTAATCGTTGTAACATCGGGGTAAGCATTAATTCTAAACCAATGCGTAAATTTCTTAACCGTGCTTCTTTTAAATTTCCAATGCGAGTATCGGGTTCTAAAATAGTAACTAAATCCCCGTACAATTTAACCGCCGGAATGGTTTTATAAAAAGTATCTTTACCCACGGTATCAAACGCTAAATCGACCCCTTCCCCGTCTGTCCACTCCAAAATTTGTTGTACAAAGTCTGTTTCTTTGTAGTTAATTGCTAAATCCACCCCAAGTTGCTTGACAAAAGCGGCACTTTCTGCTGAACTCACGGTCGTTGCCACTTCAGCCCCTTGTAATTTCGCCAGTTGGATGGCAATATGACCGACACCCCCAGCCCCGGCATGAATCAGCACTCGTTGTCCGGGTTGCAATCTGCCCCGATCGTATAACGATTCCCAGGCGGTAATCAAAACCAAGGGAGCCGCAGCCGCTTCGGCAAAACTGATTGATTCAGGTTTAAGGCTGACAAACTGTTCTTCAACGACGGTATATTCAGCATAGTTACCCGTTTCGTCCCCTAAGCCGCCGTCGCAGAAGTAGACAGCATCCCCGACTTTAAATCGAGTCACTCCAGCCCCCACTGCTTCAATCATCCCAGCCCCATCACATCCTAAAATTGCAGGCATTTTTTCGGGGTAAAAGCTGCCTCGGCTACGGAGTTTGGTATCAATGGGGTTGACTCCGGCTGCTTTGAGTTTGACTAAAATTTCTGTATCGGTTTTGATTTTAGGTTTGGAAACTTCCTGCAGTTGCAAGACTTCTGGAGTTCCGGGTTCAGTCATTAAAACAGCTTTCATGGAGTAATGTTAGATTGACGAAAGTTGATTACCTATTAAAACTGTAACGCGATCGCGACCCCCTTTTGGATCAAAGTGTATCTTAATTTGTAGTCATTCTTGGGGAAGAAAATGTCATTTGTTGTTAGTCACTGGTCATTTGTCAAGCGGTAAAGTATCAAGTCCTCTGTGATGTTGACACAACAACAAATAACGAACAACAAATGACGAATAATCAACCCTATAAGGTCAATGACTGTGGGTTGGTTTCAATCAAATTGGCTAAGTCTTGCAGGAATGAGGCTGCATCTGCCCCATAAATGATCCGATGATCGCAAGTAATATTAACTTGCATTTGTCGCTTCACGCCAAACAGGCCGTCGGGAGTTGCTACCATTTGAGGACGAGATGCACCAATGGCTAAAATTGATCCTTGTCCGGGGGGTAAAATGGCATCAAAACGGTCTACACCAAACATTCCGAGGTTGGAAAGGGTAAAGTTACCGCTGTTATATTCTTCGGGTTGCAGTTGTTTAGCTCGGGAACGGTTGACTAAATCTTTCCATGTGCGCGATAGAGAATAAATATCTAAGCGATCTGCATTTTGCAATACTGGCGTAATTAAACCACCATCCGGCATAGCAACGGCAACGGAAACATTAATACTGCTGGCGTATTGAATACCCGAGTCTACATAACTGGCATTGAGTAGGGGGTGTTTTTGCAATGTATTAGCGACTGCTTTTGCCAACAGGGCGGTCATGGTTACGCCTTTCGGCTTAATTTGTTTATACAACTGATCTAAAGCATCGGTTGTAATGGTATAACCCACGCGGAAACAGGGTACGGCTAAACTGGCGTTCATGTTGCGTACGACTGCATTTTGCAGGGTATTCATCGCCACGACTTGTCCAGGAGAGGCAGCGGCAGTAACCGGGGCTAAGGTTGGCGGTGGGGCAACGGGGGCAGCAGTAACAATGGGTTGAGGCTGGGGTTGAGTGGGTTGAGCAGTCGGTTGAGGGGCTGTGATGGTTTTTCCGCCAGCGGCTTCCACATCTTCGGCAATAATTCGACCATGGGGGCCAGTGCCTTTGAGTTGGCTTAAATCAACTTTTAATTCTTTGGCGAGTTTGCGGGCGCGAGGAGAGGCAACTGTACGACCGTTACGGCGACTGGGAGTCTCTGATGTAGAGGGGGATGTAGAGGGGGGTTGAGTAGATGCGGCAGGGGTTTTAGAAGGAGCTGAAGCGGTTTTTGATTCTCCGCTAAGGCTGGCGGCTTGTTGTTTTGCCGTTTCTATTTCTGCTTCGGTTTCGGCAATGAGGGCAATGGTTTTCCCGACTTCTGCGGCTTCTCCTTCGGGGACAATAATGGTGGCGAGATACCCTTCATAAAATGCTTCAACATCCATGTCGGCTTTATCCGACTCGACGACGAGGACGGTTTCTCCTTTTTCAACTTTATCTCCGGCAGATTTTTGCCAAGAAACGATTTTACCCTCGGTCATGGTTGAACTCAGGGCAGGCATAAAGACTTCGTGTATCATGTGACTTCTTGATGATGAGAGTGAGAATGAGCAGAACATATCATACCAGGATCGGGCGGAGAAATTGACCCCCATGCGGGAGTCTGAACTCGCCTGTTTAATGGAATTTAAACATCGCCGCGAATTTCTTCAATCACGCCATCGCGCAATAAAACTTCTACTTGCATTTTTTGAATTAAATTCTCACCCGGTTCAATGGTAAAAATACTTTCAATTTGTCCTTGACTGACTTCTTGTTCTAATTCCAAGGTTTGGACTTGTTGCAGTTGTTGTAAGCTTTGATTTTTTTGATCTAATAGCTTACTTTTTTGTTCATTGACTTGCAGTTGAATATTTTCCATTTGTTGCAATGCTTCCGGGCCTGGGGGTTGTACGGTTTGCTTTCTGACTTCAGCAATCATACGTTGGCCTTGCATTTCTAATTGTTGCAATTGACTATCGACTTGATTAATCTGGGCTTGGAGTTGTTGTTGGGCTTCTTCTTTCCAGCGAGGGGTAACAATCGCTTTAATATTGATGGCGCGCTTGAGTAAAAGCTGAAGATTGGGATTATCCATAGAAATAAACGGTATTGTTGCTAGTGTTAGAATCACACAGATTGTGCAGAACGGGAATTATTGGGGATACATCTGAGTAATCAGACTCCCATACCGTTGCTGGACTACAGAACGCTTAAGTTTTAAGGTTTGAGTCATCATTCCATTCTCAATCGAGAACGGTTCTAAAATCAAGCGAAACGATACAATCCGATCGTCGGGGCGATAACTGGGACGGTTTTTCACTTCTCGATTCAGTTCTTGGCGAAATAAATCAGAGATGGGTTTACTCTCTAAATCAATCTCTGAAATATCTCGACTCAGATTTTGACCCTCTGCCCATTGCTTTAATGCATCCAAATTCGGCACAATTAACGCTCCCAATGCTTTTTGATCTTGACCAACTAACATAATTTGGTCAATATATGCACTACGGGCGCAAGCATCTTCGATGGGTTGGGGTTCAATATTCTCGCCATTGGTTAATACAATCGTATCTTTTGCCCGTCCCGTCAATACCAGGTCATTACCCGCCGTAATCCAGCCTAAATCTCCCGTATCAAACCAACCTTGTTGATCCAATACTTTCGCTGTGGCGGTGGGATTTTCAAAATAGCCTTGCATCACTTGCGGGCCGCGTGCCATCACTAAACCTGTTTGTTTGGGGGGTAAAGATTGACGGGTTTGAGGGTCAACAATCAATAATTCGGTTTCTCGAATGGGTTTTCCAGCAGACCCTCTGAGATTATAGTTAAATCGTCGTGCGGTTAAAACAGGGGCAGTTTCAGTTAAGCCATATCCCACGAGTAGTTCAACTCCGACTATTTCAAAGAAGTTTTCGAGATGCATTCCCAATGAACCGCCGCCGCTAATGGCTGCTTTGAGTTCTCCGCCTGTGGCTTGACGCACTTTCTGATAAACTAATTTATTGCCTAATTTGTGCAATGGCGCAAGTAAGCTTACCGTTAACTGAGCCATAATTTTTTCCCCACCGGTTGCCGCCGAATTGAGGGTTAAATCATTCACTTGACGACGGGCTAAAATATAACGTTCACTGAGATTAAAGAAGAATTTAATTAATTTTTGCCGGGTTGAAGATTGTTCGCGAAATTGTTTTTGTGCCGCTTCATAAATTGATTCCCAAAGTCGCGGGACGCTCGTCATATAACGGGGCTTAAATTCTTTTAAATCTTGTTTAAAGTAACGAATATTGGTGTAAACCACTTTACAGCCACGAGACAAAACATAATATTGTCCGATTCTACCGAAAGAATGCCAAGTGGGTAAAATACTCAGGAAACAATCCCCTATTTCGGGTTGAATAATGTCTATGATCGCATTAATTTGATGGAGTAAATTACCATGGGTGAGCATTACGCCTTTCGGTTTACCGGTGGTACCTGAAGTATAGAGTAATGTAGCGAGAGTATCGGGTTTAACATTAACAGGATTTTTCAGGGTAATATCTTCTCCTCGAGTTAACAGTTGAGAGAAATTTAACACAGGAACAGTGGGGGTTTGTTCTAAATTAGGTTCTTCATCTGAAAGTAAAATAATAAATTGAATCGGTAAATCTTCAATACTAGATCGTAATTTATTTAATAACGCAAAGTTCTCAACAATTAAGCCTGTACTCCCACTATTTTTCAGGATAAAACCCAGTTCATTGGGGTCAGCAGTTGCGCCTCGCACTACATCAGCCGCCCCGGCTGTCATAATTCCTTGATCGGCAATTAACCATCTCGGACTATCATCAGCAAACAAGGCAATTCTTGTGGGAATTAAATCAGTTGTCGGTTCAATTCCCAAAGCTTGTAAACCGGCTGCAAACTGTTGAATTTGTATCCCTAAATCTCGATAAGTCAATAGAAGTTCGGGCGTAGCATGAGGATCGTGTAAGGCGATCGCTTCTCCTGCGGTATTCACTAATATTGGCCAGATTTCGGCTAGCGACCGTACAGATTGATAGGTTGAATGGTATGTGGAGGAGTTATTCATCAAAGGTTCGTCCTTTGGGGGATTATAGTCAGGGTGAAAATATTACACTAAAAATCAGTGTGACTTCTTCATAATAATCTTTATCCTATACTGATATGCAGTTGAGCTGCATCTTGTTCTACTTCTACAATTGTCTCGTAATCTGATTTAATTTTTTTCTATGGTTACGGATGAGTATTTCTACTGTATGACTTCGTCTCTATTGGCTGACTCTCCTCCATCTAGATATATCATAATTTTCAGTTATTATAATCAGCGATAATATTGCAAAAAATTATGCACATCAGTAAACCTTGACAATGTAACTGAATGTAAAGCTAAAAAAAGCAACGAGAAAATAGGGGTTGACAAGCCCAATTGGTACATAGTAAGATTTTCAATAATCATATTTATGTTATAGGCTACTTTTCTTGTATCTATCGCGCTACACCTTCAAGAAAAGAGAAGCTAAAACCTTGAAAGCACGTCAGTCAATTTAGAAAATATCGCAATTTCAGCGGAATTAGACACACAGAGCAAATCACTTGCTCTCACAATCTTCTAAAACCGCCATTTGACAAAATCACAAAAATATGCATTATCCGAATAGGGATAAAGTCTTGTAAATAATTTTAGCTTTAATTCAACCCGCCATTTAAAATAATGTTTTGCGGTACAACACTATTAATTTCCTCATAAATCAATAAGTGATGAAAAAGCTGATCAATCACCCCGATCATGTGGTTCGGGAAAGTTTAGCAGGAATGGCGATCGCCCACCCTGACTTGATCAAAGTGAATTTTGACCCTAATTTTATCTATCGTTGTGATGCGCCTATACAAAACAAAGTGGCGATTATTTCTGGTGGCGGTAGCGGACATGAACCAATGCATGGTGGGTTTGTGGGTTTAGGAATGTTAGATGCAGCTTGTCCTGGGGAAATCTTCACTTCTCCCACTCCCGATCAAATGTTAGCAGCGGCTCAGAAAGTGAATGGAAATAAAGGTATTTTGAATATCGTTAAAAACTATTCTGGGGATGTGATGAACTTTGAGATGGCGACTGAATTAATCCAAGCAGAAAATATTCCCGTTGCTAATATTTTAATTGATGATGATATAGCCGTTAAGGATAGTCTTTTTACCCAAGGCAGAAGAGGAGTTGGAACCACAATTTTAGCGGAAAAAATTTGTGGGGCAGCAGCAGAGACGGGATATGATTTAAAGGCAGTGGCTGATTTATGTCGTCGAATTAATTTAAATGGGCGGAGTTTAGGTTTAGCGTTAACGTCTTGTATAGTTCCCACTCAAGGGAGTCCAACATTTAAATTAGAAGAAAATCAAATAGAATTTGGCATTGGGATTCATGGAGAACCGGGACGAGAACGAATTGATTTAAAATCGGCTGATGAATTAACGGAAATATTGACGTTATCGATTTTAGAAGATCAAGGTTATACTCGCACTATTCGAG
This sequence comes from Microcoleaceae cyanobacterium, assembly GCA_049647265.1. Classification (GTDB taxonomy): domain Bacteria; phylum Cyanobacteriota; class Cyanobacteriia; order Cyanobacteriales; family Microcoleaceae; genus JAAURB01. Next base: position 12,359 of record JBARXJ010000062.1, on the reverse strand, counting down.
AATGGAATAGTCAAAAATCAGAATGGATCGAGATAGAATTAATGGATATTCCTTTTAAAGCAGGCGATAATATTTTAGCCTTTGTCAATAGTATGGGCGGTACACCGTTATCAGAGTTATATATTATTTATCGAAAATTAGCGGAAATTTGTCAACAGAAAGGATTGAATATCGTTCGTAATTTAATCGGTGCTTATATTACCTCGTTAGAAATGCAAGGCTGTTCAATTACTTTACTCAAACTCGATGAGGAAATGATAAAGCTTTGGGATGCACCTGTGAAAACGGCTGCTATACAATGGGGGATTTAAATAAAAAGAATGAAAGCTAAAATACGGGATACAGAACTCTATTTTGATGTCGAAGGATCTGGGTTAGTGGTTAAAGGCGATCGCCTATTAGAAAAACCCGTTGCTTTTGTGATTCATGGCGGCCCCGGCGCAGATCATACTTCTTATAAACCCACGTTTTCTCATCTTACTTCTGCTGTGCAATTGGTTTATTTTGATCATCGTGGACAAGGACGGTCTGCCAGAGGAGATAAAGCCACTTATACCCTAGACAATAATGTTGAAGATATGGAAGCCTTACGTCAACATTTAGGCTTAGAAAAAATAGTGGTGATTGGTACATCTTATGGCGGAATGGTAGCCCTCAGTTATGCCATTCGTTATCCTGAAAATGTCTCCGATTTAATTGTTGTTGCCACGGCGGCTAACTCAGAATTTTTATCTAAAGCCAAACAGAATTTAGCCCAGCGCGGCACTCCCGAACAACAGAAGATAGCTGAATATCTATGGCAAGGAAACTTTGAAACTGAAGCGCAATTACAAGAGTATTTCCAGGTGTTAGGGCCGCTATATGCCCTCAATTATAATCCCGCTGCAACTGCAAAAGCTTGGCAACGAACAATTTTATCTGTTGATGCAATTAATGTAGCGTTTGGTGGGTTTTTAAAAACTTATAATCTCTTGCCGCAACTGCATCAAATTACAGCACCGACGTTAATAATAGCCGGAAAACAAGATTGGATCTGTCCGCCAGAATGTTCTGAAGAAATTGCCAAGGCTATCCCTCAAGCCGAATTAACAGTATTTGAAAATTGCGGTCATTTAATTCGTGTCGATCAACCCAAAGCACTGTTAAATGCAATCACTCAATTTGTAATTAAAAACCATCCCGAATTACAATAAAAGCTATGATCGATAAAGCTCAAATTTTACAAGGATTTCAAAATATTATTACCGTTATTGCTGAGAATAAAGACTATCTCACAGAACTTGATGCGGCTATTGGCGACGGCGATCATGGAATTAATCTTAATCGCGGATGGCAAAAAGTTCAAACTCAATTACCCACTTTAACCAATCAAGATATTGGTAGTATTTTTAAAGCCGTTAGTATGACCTTAATTTCCAGCGTCGGAGGAGCAAGCGGGCCGCTTTATGGTACAATGTTTCTACGAGCCAGTATGGCAACTACTGGAAAGTCAGAATTAAATCAATCCGATTTAGTTAAAGTATTTCAAGCGTTTGTAGAGGGTATTGTCACCCGTGGCAAAGCAACCGTTGGCGATAAGACAATGCTCGATACTCTCCAACCTGCCGCTGATGCTGTTGAAGCAGCAATGATATCCGGAAATAGTTTATCTGAGATTTTACAACAAGCAATAATCGCCGCTGAGGAAGGGATGAATCAAACTTATTCTCTGGTGGCAAAAAAAGGTCGCGCCAGTTACTTAGGGGAACGTAGTAAAGATCATCTCGATCCCGGTGCGGTCTCAACTTATTTAATTTTAAAAGCACTCTTTCAAGACATAACTTGATAGTATCAAAATGCTCGCTATCTAATTTCTTTGATATATTTAAAATATATTAGTTATCGGCTTCTTCAGTTTCATTTATTATTATGGATATCACAGCTACACTAAATGAAATTGCTTCTCTGAGTATTGAGGATAGAATTATGCTGGTACAGGCAATTTGGGATAGTGTTGCAGCAGAACAAGCTTACCCAGATATAACAGCCACACAGAAGCAAGAACTTGATCGTCGGATGGAGAAGTATGAGAAAAATCCAGACAATACATTGACATGGGAAGCAATTAAAGCATCAATTGAAGGGAAGTAATGGACTATGTATTAGTATTTCGTCCAGAAGTTCGCGACGAGCTAAAAGAGGCGTACAATTGGTATGAAAGCCAGTAACTAGGACTTGGCGATCAGTTTCTGGACTGTGTTGATGAAATAGTAGACCGAATTCGCTTAATGCCAGAGTCCTATGCAATTGTACATCGTGATCTGCGGCGTGAATAGTGCGACGTTTTCCCTACGCTGTGTACTATCGAATTGTGTCAAGTCGAATTATTGTGATAGCAGTTTTTCATGGTCGGCGAGATCCGAAGTCATGGCAAATGCGAAGATAACAACCTTGACGTATGTTTTTATAAAAGCTTATACTATTTAATATAACAAAATAATATAAGTATTATGTAGCAACTCTAGTAAAAAAATAAGCTAAGGTTTAGCTAGAAGACTAAAAGTATTTTTAATTATTTGTATAAAGATGGAACTACACGCATACACTAGAACGATTTCTGATCTTTTTTCTGTAAAGAAGAAGTACGTTGTTCCTAGATTTCAGAGAGAATACTCATGGACAAAAGAGAAAGTAAATGAGTTATGGGATGATATCGTTTCAAATATTTCTATTAATGAAGATGGTAGCTTTAATCATGAAGAGTACTTCATTGGTTCGCTTGTTCTTGTAGGAAATGATAATTCTACATCAATGCAAATTGTTGATGGACAACAACGCCTTACAACACTTACGATACTTCTTTCTGCTCTGTGCCAGAGATTTATAGAGATTGAAAAAAAGAATCTAGCTGAATCTATTTATGAAAACTATATTGCTGGGAAAGATGATGATGGTAATTATTACTTTAAACTAGAGAATGAAAATCCTAAACCTTTTTTTCAAGTTGTAATTCAAGACTTTGATAAAAAACAAAAAAAGCCCTCTTCTGAAGAAGAAAAAACTCTTTTAAGCTCATACAAAGAGTTTGAATCCTACACTTCTAAAGAAAACCTAACACAAGTATTTGAACAAAATTATGCAGATGATGATCTATATGTTAAGCTTCTAAAAGCAATTAGAGAGCAGGTTGTTCACTACCTGAAAGTTATTTTTATTACTGTTGCAGAAGAAGACGAAGCTTATACAATCTTTGAAACTCTCAACGCAAGAGGAATGGATTTAAGCTTTGTTGATTTAATAAAAAATAAAGTTTTTAGAAGCTTTAATGCAACTCACCCTGATGATTTTGCTAAAACTAAGTGGAAAGAGCTGCGAAATACTATAGTCTCAAGAGAGGGTGTGGGAAGTTTAGAGACCTTTGTCAGGCACTGGTGGATAGCTCAATATAATTATACAAGTGCAGATAATGTTTATAAACATTTTAAAAAGTTATGGAATAGTGATGAAATAGATGCTAAAGGATTTTTAGAGGAGTTGGTAGAGGATGCTCATCTATATGTTAAGATATGTTCTCCTGTTGTCGAAGATTTTAAGCAGCAAGAAGAAAAAGAACTATATAGATCTTTAACAGCACTAAAAATTTTTAATGTTAGTCAGCACCGACCATTTTTACTAAATTTATTTAAGGCTAAACAGAATAAAAAATTAAAGTTGGATGAGGTAAAAGAAGTTCTGAATTTTCTTGAAAAATTTCACTTCTCTTTTAATACGATATGCTCTATGAGACCTTCAGGTATTGAAAAAACCTATTTTGCGGCGGCTAAACAGTTACTTGAAGCAACAGATAAACATTTAGCGAGAAAGGCTACAAAGGAACTAATGCAAAAATTAGAGACAAGAATACCTAGAAAAGAAAGATTTAAAGAAGGTTTCTCTAAACTTGTATTTCTTAAAGGTAAAACTACACACAAAAAATTGATTCAATATATCTTTAATCGCTTTGAAGTTTTTAAACAAACGACTAACGAGTTTAAACCTGATAATATTACATTAGAACATATATTATCTCAGTCATCTCGTTCAAGTAATTGTATAGGTTCGATAGGTAACTTATTACCATTGAGTGCAGAACTAAATGAAGCAGCTAAAAATAAGAAGTTCAAGGATAAAATAGAAATTTATAAGAAATCTAACTATGCATTAACTCAAGAGTTTGTAAAAAAGGCTTCAGAAAAATGGGGAGAGAAAGAAATTAAATATAGAACAAACTTGTTGGCTGAAGAGTTCTATGACTTGATGTGGGGTACAAATGAGTAAAAGTTAAAAAATAGTACGATAATCTACAATCGATATTGCCGATACACCTCAGCCGCCGCCCGATGTAACAGAGAATGACGATAGACTAAACTATTAATATCCTCAGAATAACCCCCGCCAATAATTCCTGCTACGGGATATCCTTGACTGATACAAGTGGTTAAAACTTGCATTTCTCGTCGCCATAACCCAGTGTCACTTAACGCCAGTTTCCCTAAACGATCATTAATATGAGGATCGACACCCGCATCATAAATGACTAAATCGGGTTTAAATTGTGAGAGTAAATCCGGTAAATGATTGGCTAATATTTGCAGATATTCTTCATCTTCAATTCCTACTTCTAAAGGAACATCTAAATCACTGGTTTGTTTACGGGCAGGAAAATTCGCTTCACAATGCATCGAAAACGTGAAGACATCTTTGTCATCTTGAAAAATAACGGCGGTGGCATCTCCTTGATGCACATCTAAGTCTACAATTAATATGGTTTTAGCCAGTCCTAATTGGCGAATGGTACGGGCGGCGATCGCTAAATCATTAAAGATACAAAATCCCGATCCAAACTGAGGAAAGGCGTGATGAGTCCCTCCAGCGGTATTGCAAGCTAAGCCGTGGGAAAGGGCTAATTTAGCGGTTAAAACAGCGCCTCCAACAGCAATACAAGTCCGGTTGGCTAAGGCGGAACTCCAGGGTAAACCGATGCGGCGTTGGGCTTTAGGATCGAGGGTTCCCTCACAGTAGGCTTGAACGTAAGCGGCATCATGAACTGACTCTATCCATTCACGGGGGGGAAGTTCGGGGGTATGGACTTGATGGGCTTCAATTACGCCATCGGATAATAGCATTTCACAGAGTAAGCGAAATTTCGGCATGGGAAACCGATGGGTATCGGGTAAGGCGGCAACATAATCAGGATGATAAACAACAGGCAAATCCATAAAAATGGCAGAATTGGAGTTACATTAGAAGCGAAGTAATGGTAAAGCGTCGTGATGGATACAACTACTGTTTGGCAGTATGGCAGCAATAACCCGGATAATGCAACCAACCTCGAGACAATTCGTCAATGGTGGGGAAATTTATTGGGGGAAGAAATCAATTTACAACAGCGGCTAATTCCGGAAAATGGAGAGTTGGAGAGTATCAACTGGGAGGCACAAAAATTTGATGAAACTTTTGTGATTACTGATCCTGAAATTAGGGGAATTACTTTATATTATTTTAAACCCAGTCATCCACAAGAACGTAGCTTTACACCCAGTAAATTAGAGTTGGATCGGCTACAGCAACAACTTTATATTTTTCCCCAATCTCAACCGGGAATTGTGATCAAAGTTGAATCACCTAAAGTTCAATATCAAACGATTACAATCAATCATCCTGAGATTGCTGTCAGTCAAAGTGGTGTGATTTTATTGCGAGATAAAAAACAATTAATTGAGGTGAAAGTCACGTTAAATTCTGAAAAAATGGAACAGCTCAAAGGGAAATTATAAATTGGATTATTTGTTATTAGTTGTTTGTTGTTTCTTGTTTATATAAGCTTTGAAACTAATATCGAAATAACTCAGTAACTATTCTTTACTTTTTTCAACAACCAATGATAAACGACAAATAACGAATAACTATTGTGTCTTCATCAATTCCTCAATTTATTGTTCTCAAAATCCGAGTTCAAGCAGATAACCCTGTTGTCTTAGATGGGTTAGAAACTTGGTTACAACTCGGTTTACTCTCGAATGCCGAAGTTAAATATCTCTGCCAAGAATATTTAAGTCAACCTTTATCACAACAACCCGTAACAAGTTATTCTACCATTCAACCGTCATCTCCTGCTATTTCTCTACCGCCTCAACTGAACTTAATTACGCAACTATGGCAGTCTTTTAAAGCGGAATTAAGTGTGCGCTGGTTACTCTTTTTAGGGTTATTTATGGTGGTGGTTTCCTCTGGAGTACTGGCTGCCAGTCAGTGGGAAAGAGTCCCAGCCTTAGGACAATATGGAGTATTATTTGCTTATACTATAAGCTTTTTTGCTGCGAGTTTCTGGGCAAATCGTTTTAATCAATTACCCTTAACCAGTCAAACCCTTCGTTGGGTGACATTGCTATTAATTCCCCTGAATTTTTGGGCAATGCATGGATTAGGATTATGGCAAAATTTTACCACAGTTTGGCTGGTTGCGATCGCGGCTATTATTTTAACCGGAATTGTTATTTTATTTAATTCTTCCCGTGACAATTATAATCTGTTGCCGACTTTTAATCAACTACTTTTTAGTTATTTACATTTAGGCTGGAGTTTACCCAATTTTCCGATTATTGCTATTTATATTAGTGTTTTAAGTAGTGCAATTGTGAGTTGGCGATCTCCTTCACGCCATGCAAGTCCTACTTTTATTGCTTATATTTTACCGTTTGTTTTTCTCCTGACTCGTGCCACTTCAGCCAGTCAAGTTCCGTTAGAATTGATTGCATTAGCTATCGGTATTGCTGGAGGATTACTTTATAGTCGTTCGTTTCAATTTTGGCGAATTATTGCTTATGTTATTTTAGCAATTAGTTGGGTGCTTGCTATCGACTCTCAACCCTTGCAAGCCTTTGGAATTAGCTTAATTAGCCTTTATATTTTTATTCAAAGCTTACAACAATTATGGCGAAAAGTTGATATTTTAGCTTTATTTATTATCGGCTTACAAACCTATATACTGATCTGGCGATTAATTCCAGTAACAGCAAGAGAAGTTCTATTAAATACAGTCACTCAAGTCACACAAACTCAAAATCAACCCAATGTTTTAATCAGTTTAACTTGGTTTCCTTATATTATTGCTTGGGTTTTGCTTACAGAATGGTTATACCGAAAATCCAAACCTAAATTAGCTCAATTTAGCGAGCAAATGAACTTTGGTTTAGGGTGTTTTCTTGCTGCTTTTGGAATGTATAATCCAGTAACGCGATCGCTAAATTTACTCCTCTCTACAATTACACTATTTATTGTTAACTCACGTCGTCCTGGTTTGGCTCGAATATATGTTACTCACTTTACTTTACTCTTAACAATTATTAGTTGGATAAATTGGCTCATTCCGACTCTTACGATTCAATACTGGGCGATTATATTCCTCACATTAATGATAGGAGAATGGGGTTTATATCGATGGAAACTCAGCGAATCATCTCAAAATATTCATAATAACGCTTTACTTAAAAGTTCGGCCTACTTCGGTTTTGGCTTTGCAGGAATTAGTTATATCCTCTTACTTGATAATTTTGATTTTCTAAACTTAGTCAATTGTCGTACAACTGTGTGTTCTGGGTTTAATAATTGGGCTTTATTCTGGTTAGTCACACCCCTAACGTTAACGCTGTTAGCCTACTCTTATTATCGACAAAATCCGGACTCTCACAACTTTAGTTATACCACGTCTATTACACCGCTATTTCCAGCGAGTGAGTGGAGTATTCTTAGCTGTATTTTACTACAATGTTTAACCATAGGATTACCTCGTCTTAGATTAATAAGTTTAGGAATATGTAGTATTCTTCTCTTTCTCAATAGCCGAATTAAGCCCAATATTACTAAAGCGACTTTAACCATTGGTTTTGTTATCGCCAGTATTCTGATTTCTCTTTGGGAAGGAATTCCTAATTTCTTTGCTTTATCCCTAACAAATATCTGGTTAGTTTTAGCGATTATTTTACTCAGCTTATGGATTATACATTATTATTGGATGACTCATCCTAGCCGATTAACTCCTTCTTATTCTACTGCCACTTACTATTGGGCAAATGGAATTTGTGGACTTGAACTAATCGCTTTAACGATATATTCTGCTAGTGTTTATAATCAACTGTTACCCCAATCAATCACTATCTTAATCGCAACAGTTATTACCCTTTTTGCTCTTATTTATCGCGCTTGGACACTAATTCAGCGAGAGAGTAATACAGTCGGAAATAAAATATTTAGGTTACCGCCTCTTTTAATTTATTCTTATGCTTTAGTATTAGAATTATTAATCGTTCAAATTGTTGATTTAGCCTCACTGTCTACCATCTATCTGGCAAGTATTAGCTTATTTGTTGGACTGATAACTCAAGGATTAGGATATTACTTAAAGCGACGGGAAATTAATACGAGTTTACCCACTCCTTGGTATGTGATTCCTTTAGTTTTCGCGACAGTGAGTTTAATTGTCTTACTCAATACTAATGAGTTTTTAGGATATATTTTTACCAGTATAACAATAATTTATTATCTAATTTTAGCCCGATCAAATCAGCAAATTCGTCTCACATACTTTGCCTTAGTTCTGGCTAATTTAATCATTCTGAGAGAACTGGTTTCAGCAACAATTGATCCAGATTTATTATGGTGGGTGACTCCGGTTGGGTTATCTTGTCTTTATATTGCACAGGTTGATTTTAGCTTGAAACATCCCCAACAACGACAAAATCGCCACTTGATTCGATGTATTGCAACAGGATTAATATGTGTTACTGCTTTATTTACGCATCAATGGACAGGAATAATTCCCGGTATTTTTAGCCTGATTGCTATCTTCGCCGGTTTAGGATTAAAAATTAGAGCTTTTCTGTATGTAGGAACGGCTACTTTTTTAATTAATGCTTGTAATCAATTGATTATTTTAAATTCCACCTACTCCTTTTTAAAATGGATTATTGGCTTTATGGTGGGTTTATTGTTTATTTGGATAGCGGCTAATTTTGAAACTCGGCGAGAACAAGTGGTGTCTTTATTTCAGGATCGATTCACCGAGTTTGACGACTGGGAATAATGGCTTGATTGAAAGGATTACAACGCGATACTTTCTATTGTATCCCAGTTATAGTTTTCAATAATAACCTGTGTCAAAGCATCAAACAATTGACGACAATGATTGTTTTCTTGCAAGGGTAATTCTGCGTTGGTTGCTTCTAACCTTACACGAGTTTTATCCGGTGTAGAAGTTGCCGTTTCAAAAATTAACTCGACTGTAACTAACTTAGATTTTGAAACTGAACCCACAAATTCACGGGCAAAAATAGAACTCGGGGTTTCATACATAATTTCTAAGTTACCAGATTCTAATAAATCTAATAATAATTGCCGTAATTCTTCAAGGGGAAGAGCAATGGCAAAAAAACCAGTGTAGCGTGCCATACAAAAACTCCAGAATCTTTAAAGATCAATATACTTGCTTTGGATTATATCAAAATAAGGTTCACTCATGTTCTGGGGTAAACTCAAGATGAACTAACAAGTTGAACAGTTTTACCCCGTTACGGTAAACTTATAAAAGCTCAATATAGAGTCATTCTCAGAAAGACTCCACCAATCAGTAAAAATTGGCAAAATTAATAGAAATGCAGGGAAAATTGATTGTTTTTGAAGGGGGGGAAGGTGGAGGAAAAACAACACAACTTCAGCGAATTTATCATTGGCTACAGCATCAAACTGATCTACCTTATAATTCTGTTGTGATGACCAAGGAACCTGGGGGAACGGTTTTAGGTCAAAGTTTGCGGCGTTTACTATTAGATGTCAATTCAACAGAAGCCATCAGTAATCAAGCGGAATTACTTTTATATGCCGCCGATCGCGCACAACACGTTAACCAGTTTATTAAACCTCATTTGCAAAACGGATCGCTGATTTTATGCGATCGCTTTACTGATTCTACCATTGCTTATCAGGGATATGGTCGAGGTTTGGATCTAAATTTGATTAATCAACTCAATCAGATTGCGACTCAGGGTTTGCAAAGTGATCTAACTTTATGGTTTGATATTGATGTAGTCGCTGGGCTGGCACGAACCCAGAAACGAGGCGCAAACGACCGCATCGAACAAGCTACCTTGGAATTTCATCAACAGGTTAGATTAGGTTTTACTCAGTTAGCCGCATCGAATCCGAATAGAATTATTCCAATTGATGCCAGTTTAAATATCGATGAAGTGACTCAACAGATTCAACAAATTTTAAGTCAACAGTTGCAGCAATGGAAACCATCCAAAAATGAACCAGCTTGACAAACAATTACAGGGAATTAATATCTATTTAATTGGGATGATGGGGTGTGGAAAAACAACAGTTGGTCAAGCGTTAGCAAAAGAGTTAGGTTATCGGTTTATGGATACTGATAAACTGATTACTCAAGCCACAAATCAGTCTATTAATCAGATTTTTGCACAATCTGGAGAAGCTGAATTTCGTACCATTGAATCTCAAGTCCTCTCCCAATTATGTGCTTATCAACGCCTTATTGTTGCAACAGGAGGCGGTATTGTCTTAAAAAAAATCAACTGGAGTTATTTACGTCATGGTTTAATTGTATGGCTAGATGTGCCTGTAGAACAGCTTTACAAACGTTTAAAAGGAGATAAAACGCGGCCCTTGTTACAAAAACCCGATCCGCTAGGAACGCTGCAACATCTGTTAGACCAACGAAAATCCCTCTATAAGGCAGCCGATTTGAGGATTAGAGTCAATCCGGCAGATTCGCCCCAACAGACGATGCAGAAGATTGTAACAGCCATTCCAAGTGTGTTGAAATCTCCCGATCAATCTCCGACAAAAACATTAACCGAACCCCCTAATATCGATCAAAATTAAACCGTTTTTAGCAGATTAATTAAATTAGAATGGCTTATCGTAATCCCACCCCAACTGTTGATATTATTATTGAATTAATTGATCGTCCAGAACGTCCTATTGTTTTAATTGAACGGCAAAATCCGCCTTTCGGATGGGCAATTCCTGGAGGATTTGTCGATTATGGCGAACCTGTAGAAGTCGCAGCCAAACGGGAAGCTTTAGAAGAAACCTGTTTAGAAGTTGAATTAATCGAACAATTTTATGTTTATTCTGACCCGAATCGAGATCCCCGTCAACATACTTTAAGCGTAGTGTTTATTGCCACAGCAACAGGGGAACCACTTGCCGCAGATGATGCTAAAAATATTGCAATATTTGCACCTTGGCAACTGCCGAAAGATTTATGTTTCGACCACGATCATATCTTAAAAGATTATCTGCGTTATCGTCATTTTGGTATTCGTCCTCATTTATAACGGATTACAATTCATGTGGCAAAGTAATGATAAATTCTGTTCCTTCTCCAAGTTTAGAATAACAGGTTAATACACCGTTGTGTTTATCTTCAACAATTTGTCGAGAAATTGATAATCCCAAACCCGTTCCTTTGCCGACAGGTTTTGTGGTAAATAAATGTTCAAATACTTTTTGTTGAACTTCTTCAGACATTCCTAAACCATTATCTTTAATTTTGATAATCACTTGTTTCCCATCTTCGGTTAATTCAGTAGTAATTATTATTTGAGGATTTTCGATATCTTTACCTTCATCAAATACATCAATGGCATTAGCAATCAGATTCATAAACACTTGATTGAGTTGTCCGGGAAACCCGAAGAGTTGCGGTAAATCACTATATTTTTTAATTACCTTAATTTCGGAACGATTATTAGTTGCTTTTAATCGATGCTTGAGAATCATTAATGTACTATCAATCCCTTCATGTAAATCAAATTCCACCTTATAGGCTGTATCAGAACGAGAAAATGTTCGCATTGATGTACTAATATTCTGAATCCGATTTACTCCCGTTTTCATCGAGGTAATTAATTCAGGTAAATCTTCTAGTAAATAGTCTAAATCAATTTCTTCTGCGTGTTCAACAATTTCTAGATGAGATTCTAAACAATAATCTTGATATAGACTTAAATGTTCCATCAAATCTTGTAAGTATTCTTCTGCATGAGTAATATTTCCTCCAATAAAGCCAACGGGATTATTAATTTCATGGGCAATTCCTGCCATCATTTCACCTAATGCTGACATTTTTTCACTTTGCACTAATTGTACTTGCGCCTCTTTCAATTCTTTTAAAGACTGTTCTAACTGTTTTGCATATTCTTGAGAGTTTTGATATAACTGTGCATTTTCAATGGAAATTGCGGCTTGAGAACATAACAGTTTTAACACTTCTATTCGTTCTTCGGTAAAGGCTGCAATTGTGAGATTATTTTCTAAAT
>JBARXJ010000061.1:0-168734 GCA_049647265.1 Microcoleaceae cyanobacterium | reverse complement strand
GTAATTTTCTAGGTACTGCGGTTAGCCGTTTGGCTTTCCGTTATTAATAATATAGGGGATAACGTTACGCTTTGTAAAGGGTTTTCACAATATTGTTACTTATTGTAAATATAAGTGGAGCTTATGTGTAGTGATTGTTTGGATTGATTGCCCCTCAGCAGGGATGAAAATCGCTACGATAAAAACGGTGTGGGTTGATACTATATATCTATTAGAAAGGAAACGTTTGATATGGACTTCATTGCATTAGAGAATACTCTAGATAATGTCTCATTTGCGATTCTGTTGGTGACAATGCTGATCTACTGGATCGGCGCAGCCTTCCCGAAACTCCCCTATCTTCAAACTTTAGGAACCACAGGAATGGCGATCGCTAACCTTTGTATCGCTGCATTATTGGCTGCTAGATGGATCGAGGCGGGATACTTCCCTATCAGTAATTTATACGAATCTTTATTTTTTCTGACTTGGGGCTTAACGACGATTCACTTGATAGCCGAACAAATGAGTCAGAGTCGGTTGGTGGGTGTGGTGACGGCTCCTGTTGCCATGGGTATCACAGCCTTTGCAGCTTTAACCTTACCGCAAAGTATGCAAGTCTCTGAACCGTTGGTTCCGGCGCTCAAGTCCAACTGGCTAATGATGCACGTCAGTGTGATGATGCTGAGTTACGCAACTCTGATGGTGGGTTCATTGTTGGCGATCGCATTTCTCGTAATTACCCGTGGGCAAGCGGTTGAACTCAGTGGCAGTTCATTTGGAACCCGGATTTCTCGTCATCGCTTCAACCAGAAAGAAAATCAATTGTCAACAGATGTGAGTGTGACAGATCATGGGGTAGCGGCAAATAACCTTTCTCCTCGAAGTACTGTTGTATTAGAACGAGTTGAACCCGATCTAGCTTTATCTCAAACCACTGAACGTCTATCGCCTCAACGACTCAGTTTAGCTGAAACGATTGATAATATTAGCTATCGCATTATTGGTTTAGGGTTTCCTCTGCTAACCATTGGTATTATTGCTGGGGCGGTTTGGGCAAATGAAGCTTGGGGATCATATTGGAGTTGGGACCCGAAAGAAACTTGGGCATTAATTACTTGGCTGGTGTTTGCTGCTTATCTTCATGCCCGCATTACGAGGGGTTGGCAAGGACGTAAACCCGCAATTCTCGCGGCAACCGGATTGTTTGTTGTCTGGATTTGCTACTTAGGGGTTAATCTTTTAGGGAAAGGTTTACATTCTTATGGGTGGTTCTTATGAATGATTTTGTTGAAATCCTCTGTCCTGATGATGTAATTCATACAGGGGCAAGTGCGTTAATGTTTCAATGCACGTTTAAAGTCAGTGAATTTCTGGCAATGATGCAATCTAAACTTGAGGAAGAATATCTATTTGCTGAGGGAATGAATTGTCATGTTCTGCAACCTGAGCAACCGTGGCGACAAGGTCATGTGAGAATTTCTCTACAGTTTGTTCCGATTTCTGCAACAGATGAGGATTTTTCTATGCCGCCAGATTCAGATCTTCCCATACCGGATAATGGCGATAATAATAGTGGTAATCCTGATAATGTTCCTCCACCTTTGCAGCGCAAAAGCCGTTGTGTTGGGATGTGGAGTTAGGAGTTAGTCTAATTCTCTTTTAGGTTTGGAGGAGTTAGAGAAAAATCACGACTGAGTTGTTCTCTAACTCTACCAAACTCTATTGATTTTCTTAGATTATTCCAGTGCGATACGGCTACCGCCACGCTACGCGATCGCAAATGACTGCTGCAACGGCGGCAAATAGGGTAATTCCAATTGCGATCCAGGGACTTTGTCCTCGAGCAACCGCAAAAGATGTAGCAACGCCTGCGCCCAAAGCGGCTATAACAACCGAATTAATAAGGTCGCCTTTAGAGTCTTTCTTATACATCTGTTAAATCCAAAGTGATGAAATAAAATCTTGAGGTTGTCCATCACCCTATCATCTGAATTAGATTCACGGCACTGAATTGAACTGAATTGAAACTAAGATTAAAATTTATCCATCTTTCTTAACATCTCGAGAACTGCTGAAGATCTCCATCGATCAAATCCATGAAAGAAAAGATAAGATAAAATGAAGTCACCTGATTTAAACAGCTAGAGAACACCAATCATCATGGTCAAACTGGTAGTAGCTAGTTTATTGATTCCCATTGGATTTTTGTTCGGATTAGCCCTCGCCACAGAATATATTAATCCTCATGGGACGGATGAAGACAAAGCAAGTGCAGTCAGTGCAAGTGTTTTCATCGGATTGCCTGCTTTTATCGTGGGTACAGGATTAATTTGGCAAGAATATACTCAATTTTCTCGGAAGTTAGCGGCGAAACAACGACGAATCGATGCCATTTTTAAATATCTTTTAGCCCACAATGATGGTACAATCAGCGTAACTTTATTGATGCAAAAGGTTCACTTGTCTTCACAGGCTGCTCAACGATTTTTAGATCGACAAGTCACTTTGTATCCCGGTAGCTATAAGCGCTGTAAAAATGGAAAGATTTACTATTATTTTGATCAACAGAAAATAGAGAATTAGAAATAAAATGGCTCAATTATTTATTTGTCTAGGATCAATCTTTGCCGGACTGTCAGTGATGGCAGGTGCATTTGGCGCTCATGCCTTGAAGACTCAAATCAGCCCATCTGCTTTAGAGATATTTAAAACGGGTGCTCAATATCAAATGTATCACGCTTTAGCCTTATTATTTGTCGGGTTGAGGATCAATCAAACAGAAACTTCTCAGCTAGTCGTGAAAGTCGCAGGCTGGGCATGGATAGCTGGTATTCTAATATTTTCTGGTAGTTTGTATGCCCTCAGCTTAACTGGAATTAAATGGCTGGGTGCAATTACTCCTTTAGGCGGTGTGGCGTTTATCCTCGGTTGGGGATGTTTGGCATTTGCCGCGACAAAGTTATAGAATCACCTGTAGATCAGCAATCAAAGCAACAAACTAAGCTAAAGTGAGAAAGGGGCATGGGCTGACGCTTTTCCTTCGCTAAAGAGAAACGCGATCAGCTTGAAGCCAATTGTTATTGAGATAAACGACCAATGGGAACCGAAACAATCGTTTTATTGTCACATCGTGAAATTGAAAAAATGCGTCAGGCGGGAAATTTAGCCGCGAAACTGTTAGCACATCTTGAACCGATGGTCAAACCAGGAGTCAGTACCTTAGAACTCAACGACGAAGCCGAACGCTGGACACAAGCCCATGGTGCAAAAAGTGCGCCTCTGGGTTATCATGGCTTCCCTAAATCCATTTGTACCAGTATTAATCATGTGATCTGTCATGGTATTCCCAATGCCAAACAGATTCTAAAAGAAGGAGATATTATTAATGTTGATGTGACTCCCATTGTTGATGGCTATCATGGAGATACCTCAAAAACATTCTTTGTGGGTACCCCGTCTCCTGTAGCCAAAAAGTTGGTTGATGTCACCTATGAGTCAATGATGCAGGGTATTGCGGCGGTTAAACCGGGTGCGAGAGTGGGAGATATTGGTGCAGCTATTCAGGAATATGCCGAAGCCGAAGGATTTTCTGTAGTGCGGGATTTTGTCGGCCATGGAGTCAATACCACCTTTCACACCGCGCCTCAAATTCCCCATTATGGGACTCGCGGAAAAGGTAAAAAACTTCGTCCCGGTATGGTGTTTACCATTGAACCGATGATCAATGAAGGAACCTGGGAAGCGCAAGTTTTAGACGATGGTTGGACAGCTATTACCAAAGACGGTAAACTGTCTGCTCAGTTTGAACATACCGTGGCGGTGACTCAAGTTGGGGTGGATATTTTAACGAAACTTTAGCATCAGATCGATTTAGGGGGTCAAAACCATAGACAGAATCACCCAACATCTTTACAATTTTCTATAAAATTTAACGTTTTAGGTTTTCTCTTTTGACAAACTCTCAAAGATTAAGGGTTCAACACAATCCGATGAGTATATACGGGATCTTTAAATTCATCGTTGGTGTCATTTTAGCGATGTTAATTTTAGCGGGAGCCAGTGTCGCTGCTGCGCTCTATTTTGCGGCTCGATTAGCCGAATTACCAGAAAAACCCTCATTTGCCAATGATGCACCTGTTGCTCAAACTAATGTCCCTGTCTCTGCTACCGAGGCTGCCACTCCAACCCCAACGCCTACGCCCGAACCGGAAGAAACTGTACCCGAAGGCGCTTATCGGGCAATTGTCGTTCAGCCAATCGGATTGATTTTACGAGATACTGCTAGTTTAGATGCAAACCGGATTGGTGGGATTGGTTATGAGGAAACGGTGCTGGTTTTAGAGGAAACAGAAGATCAACTTTGGCAAAAAGTACAAGTCGAAGAAGACCCAGACCGCACCGGGTGGGTTAAAGGGGGGAATACCGAAGCCTTGCAATAAAAAAAGCAAAGGGTGAGAAACATTGCATCGACAACTCTCTAATCCTTTGCTAATAAACGAATACAGTTAATGGCTTGGATGTTATTTACCCATGCCGAGTTGTTGTGCTTTTTGATAAACCTTACCTTCAGTCAATAGAGAAGGAGCAATCACTACTTCTACCTGTTGCATTTCTTTTAAGGTTTTTGCACCCAAAGTTCCCATACTGGTTTGTAACGCGCCTAAGAGGTTATGAGTACCATCATCAAGCAGGGCGGGTCCGCGTAGAATTTGTTCAACTGTTCCCGTGGTTCCGACTCGAATCCGAGTGCCTCGGGGTAAAACTGGGCTGGGTGTTGCCATCCCCCAATGATAACCCCGGCCAGGGGCTTCTTGAGCGCGGGCAAAGGGAGAACCAATCATCACTCCATCTGCACCACAGGCAATACATTTACAGATATCACCACCGGTAATTAATCCGCCATCTGCAATGACTGGAACATAGCGACCGGTTTCTTGTTGATACTGATCTCGGGCTGCTGCACAATCTGCAACGGCTGTAGCCTGGGGAAGCCCAACACCTAATACACCACGAGAGGTACAAGCAGCACCGGGGCCAATTCCCACTAAAACGCCTGACGCGCCTGCTTTCATTAAGTTGAGAGCCACTTCATAAGTGACGCAGTTCCCCAAAATCACAGGAATGGGCATTTCCTGGCAAAATTGATGTAAATCTAAGGGATTAATCGATTCGGGTGATAAAAAGGCGGTCGAAACAACTGTTGCCTGGACAAAAAACATATCTGCTTTCGCTTCTGCGACGGTTGCACCATATTTCATTGCCCCCGCTGGCGTTGCACTCACCGCTGCAATACCCCCCCGATTTTTAATCTCCTGAATACGTTGAGTAATTAATTCAGGTTTAACAGGTTCTGCATAAAGTTTTTGCATCAAGGAGACAAATTCTTCTTTGCCCACGGAAGCAATTTGATCCAAAATGGGTTCAGGATCATCGTAACGGGTTTGAATGCCTTCTAAATTTAGCACTCCCATTGCACCCTGCTCAGTTAAACGGACAGCCATCTCAACATCGACGACTCCATCCATTGCACTAGCAATAATTGGAATATCCCGTTTGATACCACCAATCGTCCAACTGGCATCAGCTAAGCTGGGGTCTAATGTTCTTAAGCCAGGAACTAGGGCAATTTCATCGATACCATACGCTCTACGGGCTGTTTTGCCCCGTCCAATTACAATATCCATCTGGTGTTCTTAAAGACTGTAAGCAATTCAATTAATCGCGTGATGACTCTGGTGCCACATTCAATCGAAATTGATGGGATAACGGATTTACATTGAGTCTTTTTATAGTAACACCTTAGACAGAGTTATTTGTAATTTGTTGTAGGTTAATGCTGACAAGTTAAGCGATCGCGTCGCTGTGTTAAACTCTTTATCAGCTAGTGATTTAACCTGATGGCAGACTTTATAAAAGTGAAGTTTAGCTATATAGCAATCCGATTTAGGTTGTGTAAAAAATATTATTGATTCATGGCTTACAACTACAGTTGGGCTACGCCTACGGCAATCTTGGAAGTCATTCCAGGCAAATTATAGGTTTTTCGGCTTTTCACGAATCATAAATGAATTGCTATAGTGCGATCGCACAAACATAACAATACTTCTTACCCAAATTGAGGGCGTTGCTGATGTAGAGGGGGTGAATTCAAGGAACACTTTACAGAGGGCTTGAGCAATTACACATCATTTTGACTTTTCACGGTAGGCTATGGGTTGAGGGGATAGAGGTGAGGTGGGTAGAGAATGGCTGAGGGACTAATAGATCGAATCTTCCTTAAAAAGAAGATCTTGACTCAGCCAGTGAAATTCGCGCTTTAGCTTCAAGAGAGATCAGATTTAAACTTTACGTTGACGCTTAATACCCATTCCCATGGCTCCGACAGCCAGTAAACCGAGAACAGTAGCAGGTTCAGGAGTAGAAGCAATCACTCGGTCTGATGTCACAATTGTCACATCATCTAATCCAAAACCATCGCGTTCGATGGGGCCATCAGCAAGGAATTCAACACTGGTGAACAGCTTATCTGTATTGAGATAGCCGAAGTAAAGTGCTGCGGCATTGGTACCACCGTGAGGAATATTAAGAATTTCGTCGGTTCCATCTGTAAATGTAACCCTTAACCCGAAATCATTATTTCCGGCATCCCCCATATCTGTGGCATAAAAACCAAATGCGGCTTGAGCCTCACTAAAATCAATCTGGTAAGTATCTTGAACTTCTTCAGCAAAAGTTAAGCTCCAGTATTTGTCACCCGATATGGGGCGAAGTCCATTAAACTCAGCATCCCTGACAGCACCACCCCCGGTTAAAGTGGCTGTACTATAGCCAAAGTCGAGGATAATCGGATTCTCTTCAGAGGCTTGTTCTCCGACAGGAAAATCTTCAAAATCTACGACAAAAGCGTCGTCAAAGTTAGATAGAAAATCCGCCTCGACTTGAGCCGCTTCGTCTACAGTATCACCGGGTAAAGTTTCTCCGAAAAACACTTGAGCAACAGCAGGAGCTGCGGTACTGAGTGCTGTGAAAAATACCAGAGTAGGTCCCATTAAAGTTGTGATTTGCTTCATGTTAATGTTTAAGTATCTATCACCATAAATTATAAAGCAACCCCTCTAAAAAAGGGTTAAACTTTGCACAAATCAAATTAATTTTTTTGGCAACAAGGAACGGAGACCGGAGACAGTTATTGTTTGTTATATCTTGTTGATAAGCATTGAGGAGTGATTGATGTCATCCCTCTTTAGTACTGATGATCAAACAATTCAAACTAGCCCATCACTGACAACCAATGATTTTGAACTGCTCAGATCTCTAGGGACAGTTGTAGTATTCCTTGTTACCAATGGATGAATTAATGAACTAATTCTATCGCTCGTTTTGTTAATGCATCTGCCGTTATGCCATTAAATTCCATTAATTGTCCGGCGCTAGAAGTGGTTTCGCCTCGTCTCCAGGCAAACGTATCTCGCTTGGCGCTACTGCGTAACATCACAGGTTCTAACATTAAACTAGCGCCCCCTATCACCCCAATTAAGGCATCGCCACCAAACATTTGATCGAATTCGGCATCTGAGAGAAACTCACCGTCAGGCTGACTACAAGTATCCCATGCCACATCTGTGGGACGATACAACCGCCGAGGGTTAACCACAGACACAATACGAACCCCGAACCCTTCTTTTTCCAGGGATGCAGCCGCTTCAAATACGGGAATTAAAGTCATGTCGCCAATAACGGCAAACACAACTTTTTTATCCCCATCCGTTTCCTGCAATGTTACCGCCCCTTTCTCTAAGGCTTGACGGGTTTGTTCAAAGGTTGTCCGAATGGGTAAAGGAGACTTACTCGCCGTGATAGTAATTCCTTTATTTTTAGTGGTAATTGCCCATTCATAACAGGCTTGAATACTATTGGCATCTGTCGGAAATAGCGGAAATATATTCCCATTTCGCATCATTGCCGCAAAATAAGCTTCAATTTCCGGTCGTTGGTGTGTCCAACCGTTACGACCTTGTTCTAATGCCCCAGCGGTAAACAGTGTAACAGTAGAAGGTGTCTGACGGCGTAATTCTGCCATTGCCTGAGTCACCGTTTGCCATATCGGTAAACCATTCACTGCAAACGACTCATAAGAACACCATAAGGTTCGCGCCCCCATTAATGCTAAACCCGCCGCCATTCCGGCGCAAGCATCTTCACTCAAAGGTTCATAAACCTGACCTTGTGGCCCTTGGAAATACAGGTCATCGGTGGTGGGGTGAATAATTTTCAGGGCTTGGTTAATATTATTAATCCCGGAAGCTGCGTTACCGTCAGCATTGGTGACAATAAACTTCGGATCTTTTTGTCCGACATGGGCAACTAACGCCCCCATTGCAGTAGTGGCGACTTTTTTATCACCGCCAACAGGAAATTCATCTAAGGGTAATTGACCAATTTCGGCTAAAGGATATTCAAACTCCGTCACAACTGTTTTCGCTGCTGGGCCACCATTTGAACGTTCGGCATTTTTGCGGACAAGTTGCCACACTTCGGTGGGTAAAGCCCGTTTTTTCAACGTCTCCATCATGTGGGGACTTTCTAACGTATCTTTAGGATAGAGGTTATGGGATTTTGAACCCAGCGCGTGAACCCCAGCCCCTTTGAGTTGTTTGATAATAAAAACGGTTAATGTGCCGCCTAATGCTGATTTTGCTGCCTTATCAACCCCTTGTAATACCGCTTGGGTAAATTCCATCCGTTTTTCAAAGGAAAAAGCCGTACTATCAACATAAGCTTCCGGTTGGTTTTGATCGTCAAAGTCTTTGGCATCCACTAACACCACTTCGGCGAAACCGTTGCCTTTCCAAAAAGCAATCATTTCTTCATTAGTTTTCGTCGAAACCATACTGTGATGTTCTTGACTATAACCATTCCAGACTAATATCGGTAAGAAATTAGTCACATCCGGATAAGCAGTATTAAAGTGCGCCATACTACTCATGGGATAAGGTTCCCCGATGCCGCCATCTCCTAACGTGAAGGGAAATAGGGTATCGCGGTGTAATAATGCCGCTGACATAGCGAAATGTTGCCCTTGTCCTAACGGCCCCGCTGGGTTGAGGAGACCCGGAATATAACCAGAAAGGTGTCCTAACAGTCCATGCATTTCTCGGAAGCGATCGCGCAGTTGCTGAACCGTGGAAATTTCCATATCCTCTAAGGAACGGTCAATAAACATGGCGCTATAAAATCCGGGGGCATGGTGGCCCACTTCTGTCATGATATTTTTATAGCCCAACATCACCAAAGAGGCATACGCTTCTACCTGACTGGCAAACCCACCGGGGTGTCCAGACGCTTTACTACTGGTCACTTGCAGGATGAGATAACGCAAAGCATCGGCCATTAACAGGGTTTGATAAACAGCCGTGTTATCTGTCGGGTCACTAATGGCTACATTGCCTTCTGTAATTACAGGTGTTTTTCCGTAGGTGTCAAATTCGGGAAACGTCTCGCTAAAATACTGAATTCCTTGACAAAACTCAGGGACGGCTGAGGCAGGTTTGGAGATTGCTGCTGTCATATCTTATACCTTTTATATTTTTACTATTCTTGCAACTTAAGGTTAATCTTACAATTTCCCGGTCACCTCAGAGTATTTAATCTACTGTGGCGAGTAATAATTGAAGCTAATTCTTAAATGGGTACAGAAGATGATTGTATTGCCAATCTTGACTAAACGTTTAATCATTCGGCCATTTATCCCAGAAGATTTATCTGCTTATTTAGAATTTATGTTAGATGCAGAATCAACACAATATTTAGCCTTAGAACCCGATCAAAAAACGCAAGCAGGTGCAACAGAGTTATTTAATTTTGTATTATCTTCATATCATACAGATTCTGTGATTCATGCTTATGCAATTGCTATGAAAGATTCTAATCAATATATTGGTTCTTGTGGTTATTCGCCTGATGAAGATACTATTTTTGAATTGTTTTATTCAATCAATTCTAACTTTCGTCGTCTAGGCTATGCTTTTGAAGCAATGAAGGCTTTATTAACCACTCTACAATCGAGTGATAAAATCACGGAAATACGAGCATATTCTCATCCTGAAAATCTAGCTAGTTTGAAGTTAGCAGAAAAATTAGGAATGGAATATCAAGGAGAAGCGATTCATGTTCATTCACGGTTAAAAGGTATACTTTATCGCCTAAAGTTAAATTCGTAGCACTCTAACTTAAAATTTTTCTGATGCCATCGAGAAAGACTTGAAAGCTATGAGATTGGTTTTCAGTTAAAGATAAATATGGAGCAATTTTCTTAGAGTGAGTACCAGGATAATATTCTGAAACCAGCTTTCTAAGTTCTTCCTTGGCGGAATTGAGTTGATCGGGGTTGCGAAACTTACTGTGATTTTGTCGTTTACTTAGGCTTTTTGGTTTCAAATTATAAGCTTTTTCGATAGCAGTCAGATCTCCAAGAAACCAAGATTCTAATTCATGGCAAATAATACGGATTATAATCTTTGATTTCTCTGAGCTTGTGCAAAGCTGTAATAACTCAGCTTTCAGCTTTTTACAGTCGTTGGAGTCTTGATCGTGAACGATTACAAATTTTGTACGAGGGTTAAACTTAAAAGCTTTAATTTTTTTAGGAATCGATTTAGCCAGATCTTGTTTACCTTGGTGCTTAATACAAATATAGTTTATATCTTCAGGAATAAGTTTAGGAAGGATAATCTCTAAAACATTTTTCATAGAAGGTTCTTCTAATAAAAAAATAAGATCATAATTCATTAGGGTGCGACTCCTTCAAACCAGCCTTGATTCCAAAGATATCCGGGCAAGTCACCGGCTTTAACTAAGTTCTTAAGGACTTCATTATCGCTGGCTCGAAAAATTTTAGTAATACCTTGTTCTTTTGTTAACCAAAAAATGCTATCTAGGGGAACAGCATTCAGAAAATCGGGCGAATGTGTAGAGACAAAGACTTGCCCACCTCTATGAGCATAGCTAGCAAATTCTTCAGCCAGTTCATGGAGAAAGCTAGGATAAAGCTGGTTTTCAGGTTCTTCAACACAAAGTAAGGGATGAGGTTGAGGATCAAAAAGTAGAATTAAATAAGCAAACATCTTCATTGTGCCATCTGAAACATAGCGATCAATGAATGGATCTTTAAAGGCTTGATCTTGAAATTTCAAGATTAATCTACCATCTTCGGTTTCCTTGGCTTCTACCTGAGAAATACCAGGAACTCTTTCTCGCATTTTATTGAGAATCTCTTTAAAAATATCAGGATGATTTTGATAAATATATTGGGCGACAACTGCCATATTATCGCCTGTAGGAGAGAGATGTTCGGCATAGAGTGCATCTTTACTCCCTCTCGCATCACTAATATGAAAATCAGAAACGTGCCAATTTTCAATCAAGGAACGAAAGGCACTAGCAGCCTTAAAACGTTGGAATTGTCCTAAACCTTTAATCGCCAAGATATCACTAGATTCAAGTTGTTGTTCAACGCGCTCTAGTTCTTCATCAGGTTGACTAAAATCTTCTTCGTTGATAATGGCATATCCTTTACCGTTATGAAAATCAATAAAATGGAAGGGTTTACCATGCTCACCACGCTTGTAACGTAGGATCTCTCTTTTGATAAAAGGACGTTTTTTTTCTTGACTAACAATCAAAATGTAGGTAACAAGACGCTCTGTTTCTAAAAGATTAATACGAAACTTGAGTTCTATTTCGATATCTTCTTCATTTTTACCTCGGGTAATAACTTCATTAAATCCACCTCGAATTTGAAGGGCTTGACGAATAT
This sequence comes from Microcoleaceae cyanobacterium, assembly GCA_049647265.1. GTDB lineage: Bacteria > Cyanobacteriota > Cyanobacteriia > Cyanobacteriales > Microcoleaceae > JAAURB01. The sequence goes on along the minus strand of JBARXJ010000061.1, from coordinate 156,937 downwards.
TATTTTTTAAGGCATCTCGTAGAAAACCGAATATATCGAATAAAGTTGATTTTCCTGTACCATTTGCTCCAATAATCACGCAAAAGGCAGGGATATCTTTAATTTCTAAAGATTCAAAAACCCGATAATTTTTAATTTTTATAGAAACAATTTTCATATGCCTTGTAGAAACCAACAAGAATAAATTATTACAATTTTAGAGGTAATATGAGTGACAGATAACTCATTAACTAATTTCGTTGGTCAGAAATCGATAACTGATACCGATGCTGACCTTGCTCGCGATACGTGCGATCGCACAGGCTACGCCACCGCCAACAAAGATTTGATAAATGCCTTTTGTGCCATAACCCAAAAATTGTAACGTTCTCTGTCAATACCAATTATCGCTTGTCAGAAATAGATAATTGATAGGGATGTTGACCTGACGCGCGATCGCCAACAAAGATCTGATAAGTCCCTTTTGTGCCATAACCGGAAAATTGTAATCTCCCCCCTGAAGCGCTGGGTAAGACACAATAGCGCCCGCCTGGCCCTTGTATCAATAGCGTCGGTTTTCCGGTGGTTTGTACCGCAATTCGCCAGTAAGGTAAATCTTCAGTCACCTCAATGGTATGATTAGGTGCATTGGCAATATACCCACAATCTCCACTATTAACCGTTCCGCCAGATGTGCCAGATGCCGAGACGGGTTGTCCGGGGATGACTTGCTGGGCTAAAGCGGCAGAGGTGAAGGAAAGTAGAGTCAAGCAAGAAAATGTAGTGAAGAGATGAAATAATTTCATGTTTATTTTAACTAGGCTGATATCAGTACAATACAAACAGAAGCAGAAAAAACAGGCGAGTTTACTTGTAGTTGTGTAAAACTGTCATTGAGGCATTCAGGCAAAAGGACAATTCTCATGAGTTATCAAAATGACAAAGATGTCAAACGCAAACTCGAAGACTTAGAAGCTGAACTTCACGATACTCAACCTCTGATTAATTCTGACAAATTCTCTGAGCCGATAAAAAAGGGATATCAACAATTTTTAGTCTGGTTTAAGGATCTCCCCAAAACGGGGCAAATTGTGGTAGCTGTCTTAGGTGTAGCCGCCGGACTAATGCTGTTACAAACCATTGTTCGATTAATTTCTTTAGCAATTACCCTTGCAGTTATTGGAATAATCGTGTACATAGGGTATCAGCTTTTCAAATCATCTAAGTTCTTTAAAGACTAAGTCCACTATGGCTAGCCCAACTGTCGATCAAACCCCTCATTCAACAGATACATCCTGGATCACCCGAATTCGCTCCTCTCCTCTGTGGGTTCGTCGGTGTGGGGCGTGGACTGTAGAAGTTTCCTTAGTCGTCACCAGTGGGTTAGTACCATTAACCATTGGGGCATTGTGTAACAACAGTCCCCAAAATGTTCCCCTTAACCCAGTCCTAAAAGCCACTTCCGAAACCGTTGCTGCTACTTTAGCGATTCCAGTCCGCGATCGCAACCCTCAAGTTACTACTTTAACCAATTTGTTCTGGTCAGCCGCACTCTTGACCCCGATGTTAGTGGGTGGATGGCAGCTTTATTTACTCGCCCGTAGTGGACAAACGATTCCAAAACGTTGGTTTGGGGTTATGGTTGTCAATGATAAAAGCCAGGCTCCCCCCAGTCTACTGAGAATATTTTACCGCGAAAGTGTGGGACGGTGGGGAATTCCTTTGGGTATTGCTTACACGCTTTGGCAGTTTACCGGGGCATTTCCTAACCTGCTATTATTTGTCGGGTTATCCGGGGCAATGGTGTTAATTGATGGGTTAATGGGTACACGGTTTAAAGGTCGCACCGGACATGATTTACTGGCGGGTACAAGTGTGCGTCAAGCGGGCTTACCCTTTCATACGAATCCCTTCACCAGTTATGATTTAATGGACGATCAAGATGCGGTTCATGCCATTATTCATAAACCCCGATTGAAAGCCTTTCAAACCAACTTATGGGCTTGGATGCAACAACGTCCGGGTACCACTTTAATGATAGTTGGGGGAGCCAGTTTAGCCGCAGTATTAGTCACATTTTTTGGCACACAAGTTTATATTCAAAATCAAGCCAACCGCCGCGAATTCCAACATCAAGATAACGAAGTTTTCCTGGCTTTAATTAGTAAGTTATCTCCCACTGCCCCGACAGATCCAGCCCAACGACGAGGGGCAATTTTAGCGTTAGGAACGTTACAAGATCCTCGGGCAATTCCATTATTAACAGATTTGTTGGGTCAAGAAAGTAACGAGATGTTATTGGATGTAACTCAACAAGCGTTAGTGAGTACAGGCCCGGAGGCATTGCCTTATTTAGCCCGATTGAATCAAGCGTTAAAGAATGATTTAGACTCAATGGAATTTGGGGCAAACCCAGACGAAAAACTGCTCATGAGTCAACGCTTACAGGCGACACAACGGGCGATTTCTAAAATTTTGAAAGTTTACGGCGGTAGTATTGATCAAGCCGATTTAAGCCAAATTGATCTGTCTCAAGATACTTCTGATGCAACTCAATTTACCTTAGTTTTAGAGCAAACGGATTTATCGGGTATTAATTTTAGAAGTAGTTTACTGAATCAGGCTAGCTTCAAAAAGAGTAGTTTTTATAGTCCTGGAGAAGATGGTCGTTATCAAACCTATGATGATTTGATTGCTGATTTGAGCGGAGCAGATTTAACGGGTGCTGATTTAAGTGATGCTTTTCTTGCTCAGGTTTTTATGCAGTATACTAACTTCTTTAAAGCTACACTCAATCAGGCTAATTTATCTGAAGGAGATTTAATGGGGGCGAATTTTAGTAGTGCAAAACTGTTAGGAACAAACTTAGAATCAGCCGATTTAACAGAAGCAAAGTTTGCCGGAGCCGATTTAGCCAATGCCAATTTAGCAGGTGCTAATTTAGAATTAGCCAGAATGAAAGAAGTAAATGCTCAAGGCGCTATATTTATTTCGAGTAATTTGAAACAAGCCGATTTAACCCAAGCTGATTTTGCGGGCTCTAATTTTCAAGGTGCAGATTTACGCAATAGTAACTTAACGTCTGCTCAATTAATCGGCGCAAATTTAGCCAAAGCAAGGCTACAAAATGCTAATTTACAAAATGCAGATTTAAGTTTAGTCAATTTAACGGGTGCGAATTTACGCGGCGCAAACTTTAGCGGGGTTATATTTGCTTCAGAACCTGTTGATCCTGACGATCAATTTATCACAAATCCTGAATTGAGTGGTTCTAATCGATTTAAAGGAGTGAACTTTTCTCAGGTAGAAAATCTTGATAGTAATCAAATTAATTATATTTGTAATCAAGGGGGAAGACATCCTGATTGTTCATAGTTGTTAGTTGTTAGTTGTTAGTTGTTAGTTGTTAGTTGTTAGTTGTTAGTTGTTTGTCCTGACTCCCCACTCCTGAATTCTGTACAGACGTAATATATTACGTCTCTACTGACTCGGTGACTCGGTGACTACTGACTCCTCCTCTCATCTGTCTGGGAGATTTAGGACGGCAAGGTGTACCTACACAGATATAACCGCTGGGTAAGTTGCTGAAGACGCTGCTACGAGCGCCGACAACAGTGTTTGCACCGATATTAATACCGGGGGCAATAAAACAATCTGTGGCAATCCAAGCGCCATTTTCAACCTGGATGGGAGCGGTTTTGAGGCCGAATGCGGGATCGTTGAGATCGTGGCTTCCGGTGCAGAGATAGCTTTTTTGGGAAATCACACAATGTTGACCAATGGTAATGTGGTCTAAACTATATAAAACCACATCATCCCCAATCCAGCTATAATCTCCGATTGTAACTTTCCAAGGATAAGTAAAGCGTGCCGTTGGACGGATCACAACTCCCGCCCCAATTTTAGCGCCAAATAATCTTAAAATGCCGCAGCGTATGCCATTCAGGGGATGAAGTGTCAGAGGAAATGTCACGGCTTGCACTAACCACCACAATAGAATAAACCAACCGGGCTTACCGCGATCGAACCAAGATTGATCGTATTGACGTAAGTCTATCCAAGGGGTTGTATGATCAGTCATGAGTTGTTAGTTGTTAGTTGTTAGTTTTTGGTTGTTAGTTAGTAGAGACGTAATCTGTTACATCTGTACAGTTGTTAGTTTTTGGTTGTTATAAATATTGTCTCTGGGGAATTGAATAATGATAGAGACGCTACAGGTAACGTCTCTACGCAAGTTGGCAATATTGAATGTTGCTTATAGTTGGGTGTTATTCCCGTCCCACTGCTGGGGCAACAGTAGGAGTGACAGTTGGTTTAGGTGAGGGTGAGGGTGAGGGTGAGGGTTGAGAAACATTTAAATGCCCCCCAAACTGTTTTAATTCGTATAATTTTATCCCAATTTGATATTCATATTGACTGAGTAAACGACCATAAATATAGCCAGCCCGTCCATCTAAAAACCCTAAACGAATGAAATAGAATAAAATAAATCGTAAGAGCGGTTTAAAGGGTAATCGTACCCAGATTTTTTTCAGAAATCGTTTGCGTTGAACGGCATCACCAAAGAAGTTTGCACCAATGGTTTGATTGTCATTTTGTCCGGTGAGAAGATTAAAATAAACTTTGGCTTCCCAGTTAGAATAACGGTTGTGACGTTCGATCCAGTGGAACATATCGCGGAAATCTTCATGGATCATATCATTCTTAAGATACCCCACTTGACCGCCTGAAGAAATCACAACGTGTTCGTGAACTTCATTGTCGCCTGTATTACGAACCCCTTCAGTATTTAGGTTTTCATAATAGCCTTCTTGATGTTTAAATAAGCGTAAGTTCCAATCGGGGTATTTACCGCCATGACGAACCCAAGTTCCGAGGAAAAAGACACGGCGATTGAGATAATAACCGGAATAATCTTGCTGTTCAATCGCGATCGCAATTTCATCCCAAAGTTCAGAAGTAATGCGTTCGTCGCAGTCTACAATCAGTACCCATTCATTACGAAACGGTAAGTTTTGAATTGACCAATTTTTCTTTTTCGGCCAGTGACCATTAAACTGAAATTGTACAACTTGCGCCCCATGTTGTTCGGCAATTTCAACCGTGCGATCGCTACTTTGAGAATCAACTACAAAGACTTCATCCGCGCGCGCCACACTTTCTAGGCAAGCGGGTAAATTCTGTTCTTCGTTTTTCGCCGGAATTAAAACTGAAACGGGGATTTTACGAGTAGAGACTGAACTTTGCCGAATTGAGTTAGATGTCATGGTAAAATTTTAAACAATTAAGACGGTATACAGGGAAATAGTAATCAACAGCAGATGTGACTAACTCGTATGGGGCTGTTGAGTCGAGTTTGGTTTGGATAGCATCCCTTTAATCGCGGCACTAAGATAGCCCAGTTGACCATAAGCGTAGATCAGATTATCAAAGCTACGAGCAGGATCGCCGACATATTTTACGGCATTGTATAAACCCCGAATCAATCGTTCGCCGCCACGGGGAAACTGTTGTAAACCCGCAGATCCAGCAATTTGTTCCCGATAGCATTCGCTGATCCCTTGCCACCACCCCCGGCGGAAATACCAGCGTTGTTTGAGTCGTTCGGAAGAGACTTGATGCCCCACTTCTGCCTCTGGCAGATAGGCGACTTGCCAGCCTTTTTTGAGAACTACTTCTGTCATATATAGTTCTCCGTGAGATAACAAGTTCTTACCGACTCGATCTAAATTAAGCTGAAAGCCACCGACTGCTTCTAAGACACTGCGCCGCATGGCATAGTTTAAGCCTCTGGGGGTATCTCCAGGATTGGTAATATTGACGACACTGTCTCCCAGATCGTAAGCCCCTAAATTCCCGGCAAGAGAAGGAGATAACCATCGGGGTTGAGTGTATCCTTCAGGCCAAACTAAGGTCACTTTTCCACCCGCAACCCCTAACTTTTCGTTACTGGTAAACGCTTTATGCAGCGCTTGCAGCCAAGTGGTGGGCGCAATGGCATCATCATCAAAATAGGCAATGATCGGGGCTGTGGTTTCGGCTGCACCTCGGTTACGGGCAACGTTTAAACCTAACTTGGGTTCATGAACATATCGCAAACGCGGATGAGGTAAGCGTTGTTCGACCACTTGACGGGTGTTATCGGTGGAAGCATTATCCACCACAACAATTTCATAATCCTCAAAATCTTGCGCCAGGACACTGTCTAAAGCAGTGCCGAGATAGCGATCGCGATTATGAGTACAAATAATAACAGAAATAACAGGTTCGGACACAGCTAAGACTCCTGAACTCTCTATAATCTTAACCTCAGCCTACAGTAGCGTCTACATCAGTATTATCCGGATAACTTAACGGATCTTTGATACAGTTGCAGCATCACAGACTCAATTTTACAATTGGGGGTTAAGCACTGATTGATCGATGGTATTTTAATCCTTCGATATTGGGAATTACTGTTATGGCTAGTAGAGATGCACGTAGAACTAAGGTTCAATATTTGTAGAGTACCCAGTCTTTTTGATTTCAATGACAGGGTCTGGAAAAACTCTTGCAGAGAGATATTGAATTCTGGCTTGAAGAGGATGGTATCATGCATTTTCAGCTCAAGCACTTTAATATTGTTAAATATATTTCTCTGATGTTGACTCAACGACCTTATACGACTGTGGTTTTAGCTATGAGTGCAGATGGTAAAATTGCAGATAAAACGCGATCGCCTGCTCGGTTTGGTTCGGCGGCTGATAAAATTCATCTAGAACGTATTGTGGCTTCGGCTGATGCAGTTTTGTTTGGTAAGGCAACGTTAGAGGCTTATGGCACAACGTTACCCATTACGTCTGCGGAGTTATTACAGCAACGGCAATTACAAGGAAAACCGCCTCAACCCCTACAAATTGTATGTTCGGCTTCGGGTCATATTTCCCCTAAGTTAAAGTTTTTTCAGCAACCTGTTCCCCATGGCTTGCTGACAACCATCTCAGGACAACAGCAAAATATAGCAGCGTTTGAACACATTATTATTGTACCAACCCTTAATGGTATTTTTGATTGGAATAATGCTTTTCTACAGTTGACTCAGTTAGGAATTCAGCGGATAGCAGTATTAGGGGGTGGTGAATTAGTCGGTTCACTCATACAAGAAAATTTGATCGATGAATTTTGGTTAACGATTTGTCCGTTAATTTTAGGGGGAAGTGATGCACCCACACCTGTTGCAGGAGTTGGGTTTCTCGCTGCTGTAGCGCCGCGTTTGCAGTTATTAGAAGTGCAGCAAATTCAACAAGAAATATTTTTACATTATCGGGTTTTATCGTCGCTATAGGTTTAAATATCTGCCGTTTAGGGCGACTTTGCTCGTAGTTGTTAGTTGTTAGTTGTTAGTTTTTAGTACTTAATTTGCAAACAATAATCAAGAAACTAACGAGGAGGATGTCAAATGAATTTTACAAGTAATAAGAGAAGGTTCGTCTGTGACACACCCTACTTTTGTTTGAATTTTGAACTGTAGAAAAGGTGCGTCGATGACACACCCTACTTTTGCTTTTTGCATCGTGTGATATTACAGATAATAAGAGAAGGTGCGTCTGTGACACACCCTACTTGTTTCGCGCTGTTTCGATCCAACTGTCAAATTGTTGTTGATTATTTTCTACCCATTCTTCTGCATGACGACGAATGTCTTCCGGGGTATCTTCACCATTTTTAATCCGTTGATTTTGAGTATTAATATCTGTCAGCGGAATCTCAATCACTTCAAATAAACGTTTAGCAGTCGGGTTGGCTTCAATAAACTGTTGATTGGCTAAAATTTGAATTGTATCAACAGCAAATCCTAAATTTTTACCATTCGCTGAAGTTTCCTCAGCCGTGATTTTACTTTGTTCTCCGGGTAAATCGGTAAACGGTACTTCTAACCAAATGACATCTTCACCCGGCTTTAATTCTACTCCTAACCAATAGGGTGTCCAAGTATAATATAAAACAGGTTTTCCTTGACGATAACGCGCCACAGTATTGGCAATTAACGCTTCATAACTGCCTTGATCGTGTTCAACTGTTTCTTCTAATTCATACACGTTTAAATGATGTTCAATCACCGCTTCACATCCCCAACCAGGATTACATCCAGTTAAATTAGCTTTGCCATCATTATCGGTATCAAATAACTGGGCAATTTCTGGATTTTTTAATTGTTCTAAATTGGTAATATTATATTTTTCTGCTGTTGTTTTATCAATTTGATAACCTTGTAAAACATTCGGCACAAGCGTCCCGATTCGTTCTAATTGCTCTTCACCACCGCTACGTTGAAAAAAGTCTTCAAATAAAATCTGCCAATAACCTGAAAAATAGTCTAAATCTCCTTGACTAATTGCTGTATGAATGAGTGGCGGTTCTAACTGTTTTAATTCGGCTGTTTGATAACCGAGTTCAGACAAAGCTAAACTCACAATTTCTTCAACAAATTTACCCTCTTGACCAATATAAGCGCCTTGAACTGTTATCCCTTCACCGGGACGTTCTGAGTTAATGGCTTCTGTCTGAACAGGTGATTGAGATTGACAACTATTTAACCCCACTAAACAACTGATGAAAAGGGGTAATAATGTGGCTTGTTTCAGGGATGATTTCCATTGAAAGGGGGAAAGTTGAGAAAAAGACATTTATATCATCTAAAAGCTTGAGTGATCCAGTTTAGCGCTCAAAGGGAAATCTATTCAATACTTTTTAATATAAATCCGGATATTTTTAACTCTTTATGTGGTGACTCGAACAAACGACCTCTAAATATGCGACTGTACAGTTCATACGAATAGCAAATACATTGGGAATATGAACGAATCAAGGGTTGTAAGTCAACCGGATTCAAATGTTTATTTAAAAAGGAGAAAAACCATGACAAGCCTTGCAAATGCCAAAACCAATAATACTTCAGAAATCGTAGAAACCACTGTTGCTGCATCCACAGAAGCCTCAAAAGCAGTTCAAGCTAAAGCTAAATTGAGTAAAATTGAACTCCCCGTTTTAAAAATAGGCGTGGCAGGTGAAGCGGTTCGTTTTTTACAACAACGGTTAATGGCTTATGGTTATTATATTCAATTTACCGGACAATTCGGCCCCCAAATGGATGAAGCAGTCAAAGACTTTCAATATCGTTACGGCGGACTGTTAATTGATGGTGTAGTGGGTGCAAAAACTTGGCGCGCGCTTTGTGATTATGCTTTCCCCATTGGACGCTTTTTCTATGCGCCTCACATCCCTACTCGTTATGCTTATGATATTCATATGCCGATACTGCTAAAAGGGGATGAGGGAGAAGCCGTAGAATGCTTACAACTACGTTTACAATACTTCGGTTATTCAGTTGTTGCTGATGGTATATTTGGTCACAATACTCAAGCTGCGGTTAAACAATTTCAAGATCACGCAGGTTTAGAAGTTGACGGTATTGTGGGTCGTAATACCTGGCGCAAACTCGGAGAAGAAACCCTTTAACTGATTGTGGGTTAGTGGCTATGCGTTATTTATTTGAAGAGAAAATTTGGACAGATTATGGCTAAGTATAGACGCTATTGCGACTAATAGCCAATCATTTAAAAGTGTCCCAGGAGAGAGTATTGACAGATTTTTTCTCCTGGGATTACACTGTTTACGAACGAAAATACCCATTTTCTGGGGATACTAACACGGCCACTGATGGGTAGTAGGTGACGGAGATTTCAATTGGGAATTGATGAATTATTTCTGAAAAATTATTTTTTACTAAAAAGTTGAAGTTTTGCCTGATTTGCTATATACTCAGATGTAGAAATTGTACAGTTTATCAATTTCTGCCGATAGTAAATCAATTGAACTTGATTTATACACAGAGCAAGATAAAGATCAATGATCGGGAAAAACCTGACATTAATCGTTTTAAATCGGCAATAGCTAGTTTGTGTATCTCCATATTATTAGTAGCCTAGAGAGTTTCTCTGTTAGGAGTTAGAAGCGTGTGTATTTCGTTTTTAATTCTATGGATAGGGAAACAGGTAAATTTTGTCTTTTGGAAAGCAGGAATTGTCCAGAATACTGACGGGCTGCTGTTGTAGAAGTTCAATGAAACGAGATTCAACAGGGCTTAGTCTAAATTATTCAATTTTTACTATTCAGCCGTTCATTTTAGTACTTGAAATATTGGTTAAGAGAAACAAAGAAAGTAATAATTGGTTAAATCTGATACTTTTTCCGACTCAATCTTGAAAGACAGTCAATACTAAGTAAAGTAATACTGATTTGATAACTTTTAGGAATGCTATAGTACCTGTGAAACCTGCTTTAAGTTCAGCTCAATCCTATTATAAGTTGGCTCGTGCTTCAGTGCAGCAAGGCAACCTTAAACAGGCCATAACTCACTACCAACAAACCATTAAATCTGATCCTCAGCATTTGGTGGCTTACCAGGAGTTGGGGAATGTATTGCTAAAGCGACAAGATTTCAAACAGGCGATCGCTTGCTATCGAAAAGCCTTACAGATTCAGCCGAATTTGCCTCAAGTCTATCATAATTTGGCAGACGCTTCTGCTCAACTCGAACAATGGCAACAGGCAATTGCCGCGTATCAAAAAGCGATTCAACTCCAACCGAATTTTTCCTGGTCTTACAATAATTTAGCGGATATTTTCCTAAAGTTAGGACAATGGACAGAAGCAGCAACTGCGTATCAAAAAGCGATTCAGCTTCATCCGGATTTTGCTTTATCTCATCATAACTTAGGTGAAACTTATACCCAGTTAGAACAATGGGACAAAGCGATTACTGCCTATCAACAAGCCGTTTATTTAAATCCTAACTTTATTTGGTCTCAGTTTCACCTGGGTCAGCTTCTTTGTCAACAACAGCGTTGGCAGCAGGCCGTTATTCCCTTACAAAAAGCAGTAGAATTAGAACCGAATTTTGAATGGTCATATTATTATTTAGCCGGATCTTGGTTTAACTTAAAACAATGGCAAAAGGCTATTGTGGCTTATCGTCAAGCGATTCAAGTTAAATCGGATTTTGCTTTAGCTTATGGAGGTTTAGGAGATGCACTGCTTCAGCAGCAACATGGGTCAGAAGCGATAACTTGCTATCAAAAAGCGATAGAAATAGACCCGGTTTTAAATGTTTCATTTTATCGTAATTTAGAACTGGCAAAAGCCCAAATTAATCCAAATCAGGCGACACCTCAATTAAAAGTTAATCAAAATAACCAATGGCCTTATCTTCAAAAACAACCCTTTATTCCGCCTAAAACCTTACCCAATGGTCAGCCTTGGCCAAAAATTTCGGTCATTACCCCTTCCTATAACCAAGGGGAATTTATCGAAGAAACCATTTTATCCGTGATTCATCAAAACTATCCGAATTTAGAATATATCCTAATTGACGGCGGTTCTAGCGATGAAACCATGGCGGTAGTCAAGCGATATCAAAAATACTTTAGCTATGTTGTGAGTGAACCCGATAAGGGTCAGAGTAACGCCATCAATAAAGGCTTTCAACAAGCAACTGGAGAAATTGTCACTTGGTTAAATAGCGATGACCGGTTTGCGCCTGGGGCGTTGTATGCAGCGGCATTAGCATTTTATACCAGTGGGGCGGATGTGGTGGCGGGGGTTTGTCAGGTGTTTCAGGGACAACAGCAAGTGTTGCATCATGTCACCTCCTGTGCGCCAGGGGCAATGTTTTTAGCAGATATCTTGGATGTGGAACACTGTTGGCTGAGTGGGAAATTCTTCCATCAACCGGAAGTATTGTTTACTCGCGCCATCTGGGAAAAAGCCGGAGGGGCTGTCAATGAGGCGCTTTACTATAGCATGGATTATGAGATGTGGGCCAGGTTTGCAGCAGTGGGGGCGAAAATTTGCCCGATCACTTATCCTATTGCCCAGTTTCGGATGCATGAAGCCCAGAAAACCAGTGCTACAGAAAAGTATAAACCAGAATTGCTGGCAACAAGAGATCGGCTTCGCAGTCGGTTTCAGCATCAAATGGTTGCCACAGGACAACCCACACTAAAAACAGAGATATCAGCCAAACGTCATCAACTGCGGGTGGTATTATTTAGTGATCTTGGCTTTTCTGGGGGGGCAGGTATTGCCCATGAACAGATAGGACGGGCATTTGCCGCAGCCGGACATCAAGTGATTCCCATTATGGGGGCATCGAGTTGGCAACCGCAACCGATAGAATTTTCCGCCTCAAAGGCGATGCAATTAATTAACTGTTTAGAACCGGATTTAGTGGTTCTGGGAAATCTACATAATATTCAAGACAGTGTGGAATTGTTGGAAGCAATTTCAGCTAAATATCCGACTATTTTTATTATGCACGATCAGTGGTTATTCACAGGACGGTGTGCTTATACGGGTCATTGTGATAAGTATACATCATCGTGCGATCGCAGTTGCCCCACGTTCGATCAATATCCAGCTTTAGCCCCGGAAAAAATTCAACCCACATTTGAACGTAAACGACAACTTCTGGTTAACAATGATAACTTGTTAGTGTTAGGAAATAGTCAATGGACAACCGATTGGGCTAGGCAGGCTTTACGGTCTAGTTTATCTCAGCAACAGCAGCATTTACCGAAAAATAAAATACAAAAAATAACCCTCGGAATTGACACAGATATATTTAAACCGCGAGACAAAAAATACTGTCGTCAACGGCTCGGTTTACCCCAAGAAAAGTTTATTATCCTAACGGGTTCTACCTCTATTACAGATGAACGTAAAGGTGGTAGATATCTCATCGAAGCCTTAAAAATAGCAAATTTAGATAATATTTTATTAGTGGGATTTGGTCACGGTTATCCGGCAATAGAAGGGGTGAACTGTGAGATTGATCAGACTGGATTTATTCAAAACCGTAGCTTATTAGCAACCTACTATAGCGCTGCCGATCTGTTTGTCGGAGCCAGTTTAGAGGAAACATTTGGCTTAACCTTTATCGAAGCGGCTGCTTGTGGTACGCCTGCGGTGGGATATGCATCGGGTGGAGTACAGGAGGCTATTTTAGACGGGGTAACTGGGCGGTTAGTTCGAGAGAAAACTCCCGCAGCATTGGCAAGAATACTCACGGAACTGTATCAGGATCATCCACAGCGTATTCGCTTAAGTCAATCTGCCCCAATTCATATTGCCAGTCACTATTCAATTCGTTCTACTTATCAAAGTCTAATTGTGGCTTTAGATCGAGTTAATGGGTTGGACAAACTTAAAATTAATCCCATTAGTAAATTTGCGGTAACGCTTCCTCAGTTAAATTCTTCCTTATCTGTTAAATATTTAACAAAAAATAATCACAGATATGATATTATTAAAAACAAGGAAGTTGAAGGCTGTACTTTTAGGGGATTTGGCTCGTTAGAACCGCCTTATCCTGATTTGAATATAAAGGGTAGCAGTCGATGGGCATTTTGGCCGGAAAGCCAGTTTGTCATAGAGACTAAACAGCCACAACCGGGACATTTAATGCTGGCTTATCGCAGTATCTATTCCGGGCAAATCGTTGAAGTTTGGAATGAGGATCAATTAATCATGCAAACCTTAGGGAAAGCCTCAAAAATTCAACAGGAAAATTTACTCACTTGTCCAGTTCAGTTACAAGCCGGACTCAACTTTTTTACCCTGAAAACCCATTATTTTACCGAAGATCGTCAAGAGCGTAAGTTAGGGGTATTAGTTGAAAATATTACGTTTCTCCCTGATTTAAATTGGCGGGAAATTGCAGAAACGAAACCTCAGGGAGTGAGTGAGAAACTGATTTCCATGGATAGCAGCCTTAAAGGTACAGGATGGTTTCCTTGGGAAAACGTAGATGGGGTGGCGTTGCGATGGATGGAAAAAGTGGGAAGTGTCTTGATTGAAAATATGGATGTTACTCAACCCTTAGAAGTGCAAATACAAGGAAGAAAAGCCGTTGTCCCTCAAGTGTTAGAAACTCTGAGTTTGAAAGTCAATGGTAATGATATTCCAGGAGAAGTCGAACCCCAAGCCGATAGCCGTTGGCGAATGCGGGGACGAATACCACCCGGCATACTTACCCCTGAAGCGCCATTCGTATTGTCGTTACATTCAGAAACTGTTAATCAACTCTCTCCCCAAGATAGTCGCCGCGCCAGTGTATTAGTTGAAGAAATTTTCATCCAGGCTGTTGAACCCGAACCCCTTCAAGAAACAGTTATCTTAATGGATAATACACTCATAGGAACGGGTTGGTATCCTCCAGAAGAACAGCACGCCATAACAGTTCGTTGGATGCAACAGGTGGGGAGTGTGTTGGTAGACCGAGTCAATACCAGTCAAGCCTTACAGCTTCAGATACGAGGTATTACGGCAGTCCAACCGGAGTTACCCGAAAGTTTACGGGTACAGGTGAATGGCAGTGAAGTTGAGGGAATAGTTCAATATCAACCCGATGGAGAATGGCAATTTGTAGGAGATATTCCGATGGGAGTTTTACCCGAGAATACACCGTTTTTATTAACCATTAAAGCAGCGGAGGTACAACAACTGTCTATTGAAGATAAACGAGGAGTTAGTTTTTTAATTGCATCGATTATATTTCGGTGAATTGATACATTGAGTCAAAGTAGAGTTCAGTTTTGAGGGTTGAATTAAAATTCGAGGAATGATAAAATGCTTTTTATCTTTAATAGGATTGACCTCTCTGATAAAAATAGAACTGTTTTACATAGCAATGGTAGGGATAAGTTATATAATGATGATTTATGATTAGAAGGAGATTGATAAATTAACGATAAGCTTATTAATTTTATAAACTATTTCAACTCTACTCACTATGGCTCAGACAACAAATTCTGTAATAAAATACATGGAAGAGGGTACAAAGCTTTTCCTTGAGAAAAAATATGAGGAAGCAGAAAAAGTATATCGGCAAGCAATAGAACTTAAACCCGATCATCCTTGGATTAATTGTAATTTAGGGCGATCGCTGTTAAATCAGGGTAAAGTTGAAATAGCGATTCCCTATCTGCAAAAAGCAATTGAATTGGATAGTAATATAGCAGAAGCTTATTACAGTTTAGGCAATGCTTTCACAAAGCAAAAGCGATTTGACGAAGCAGTGAATGCCTATCGTAAAGCGATTGAATTAGAACCGAATCAATTTATCTATCATCATCAACTGGGAGATGCTTTCTTTCTTCAGAAGAAGTACGCAGAAGCCGTCAGTCCCTATCGTAAGGCAATTGAGTTGAATTCCGAGTATGCCTGGTCTTATCATAACTTAGGGAGGGCATTATCGGAGCTAAGAAGATGGGAAGAGGCGATCGCGGTTTTTCACAAAGCTGTTGGATTATGGCCAGAGAATTCAGATTTTCATTACGGTTTAGGTCATGCTCAAGTTAAGTTAGGCAATGCAGAAGAAGGCATTACAGAATACCGCCGCGCTATTGAGTTACGTCCTCAGTCTGTTTCCACTGCTGAGTCTCAGAAACCTATAGATAAGTTACAGAAGTTTTTACAGTTAACACAGAAGCGCATTTTAGTCATTAGCCGACGTGCAGAACGTATTTTTTCTCCTCAAACGAATACAGAACTTCAACAGTCTTTTTCCAAGGAAAACGATCATGTAGAATTTTGTAGTGATATCACAGCGATTGACGCTTCCCGGTTTGATGCTGTCTTAATTTTGGTTCATCTTCATGATGAAATTAAAATGATCAAACAATTACAAGGAAAAGGTTTTTCGGGATTAATTATAGGTTGGTTTTGGGATAACCATCATCACTATTATGAAAATATTGAAGTGATAAACTGGGTTGATATTTGTATTCCAGCTCATGGTTTTTCAACAGATTTATTACAGAGTGGAGAAAGTATTCTTGATGAAGTTTCTGTTCCAGTTTGTACAACTCAATGGACTCGCGAACAGGCGCAAAAGCTGTTTGAAAAATATGGGTATAAAGAACGATCAAATTCCCTGTATGGTGGGTTTACTCGTTATGATTTTGCAGCTCAACGGAACCATTTAATTGAGCAAGTTCAGAAAGAAATTCCAGAAAACCGAGTAATTTTGTTTGATCAGGAACATGAAGCGGTTTACTTTGGTTTAACTCTAGAAGAACGGTTTGCTCAATGGTGTAATTATAAAGTATCCCTGTGTTTACCTTTAGATAAAGATTTATCCCAACGTTTTTTTGATGCATTGCTCTGTGGACAAATTCCAATTATTCCTGAAGATACTTTAGATTTGGATAGTGTTATCCCGGCTTATACCCAGGCTAAATTACCAATTTTGAAAATAAAAAGTAATGATTTAAATGGCATTAAAAAAACTTATCATGAAGCTATAAAATTATTTGATTCAGAAGGAATAAAAGGAGTTAAAAAACGGCATCAGTTTGCCCTGGAGAATCATCTATTAATTCATCGTATAGACTTTATTATAGAGAGACTGAATAATTTACTAGTTGTTAAGCTTGCAAATCATAAAAAATCTACTTCAGGTCATCAATTAACCATAGATTCTATATCTCCTCAAGTTAAATTTGAGCAAGGTGAAATTTATTCCAACCGAGCAGAATGGGATAAAGCAGCAGTTCATTACAGTAATGCAATTCAACTAGAGCCATATAATTCTTGGTATCGTTGTTGTTTAGGAATTTCATTAACTCAACAGAATAAATTCACTGAAGCAGTTACTGTTTATCATCAAGCTCTTGAATTAGATATACATAATGCATGGGTATATAAATGCTTAGCAGAAGCTTTATTTCAGCAACAAAAGTATGAAGAAGCAGTTAATGCTTATGAGCATGCTCTGAATATTAACTCTAATGATTTTTGGTATTGTGATAATTTAGGACATGCATTGTTTTATCTAGGAAAATGGGAGGAAGCGGTACAAGCGTACTATAGAGCAATTGAAATTCATCGCTACGATTCTGAGCTACACATCAGGAGAATTCAATGCTTATTTAAGCAAGAAAAATGGGAGGAAGCTGAGTCGAATTGTCGATATGGGATTGAAGTGTTGCCAGAAAATGTAGATTTATATGAGCTTTTAGTCAAAACTTTAATTCAACAAGAAAAAGCAGATGAAGCTACAGCTTATGAGAAGAAGTGGAAACTTTATCAAGAGATTTCTCAACTTCGTCAATTAATTTATACTAACCCATCTAACTTTCAAGCTCAGAGTGACTTAGGCGCAGCATTAGCAACTCTGAAAAAATGGGATCAAGCAGCTGTTGCCTATGGTAAAGCAATTCAACTTGATTCTAATCATGTTCAACTTTTTATAGACTATGGGAAAACATTGGCTCAGCAAGGAAAATGGGATGAGGCAGTGGTTGCCTATCGCGACGCTGTTCAACTCAACCCGGATAACCCTTCCTATCATAATGTTCTCGGTGAGGCACTATTCAAAATAGGAAAGTGGCAGGAAATGGCAGAAATTTATCAAAATGCTATTCAGCTTTCTCCTCAAAATTGGTGGTTTTATTTTAACTTAGGGCAGGCTTTATCGAAGCAGGGAAAATGGGATGATGCGGTGGCTAAATATCGTCAGGCTCAAGCCTTAGACCCAGATAGCTATTGGGCATATTCTTCTTATGGCAAAGCATTCTCTAAAATCCAAAACTGGGATGAAGCAGCCCATTTTTATCAACAAGCTATAGAACAGAATTACTGTTCAGATTATGATGCTTTGGGAGATGTATTATTCCAGCAAGGAAAATGGGATGAAGCTATTGATGCTTATCGCAGAGCCTTTGACCAGCATCACCCCCATCTTTCTTGGTCACACAAGTTGAGTTTTGTCGGTTGGTCTTATCATGAAAAGGCTAAGCTCTTAATGCAAGAGCAGCAATGGCAGGACGCAGAAGTTGCCTATCGCCAGGCAATTGAGTTGAATTCTAATTTGCCCTGGCATTATCAAGGAATGGCTCAGGCTTTAGAAAAGCAAAGTCGATGGCAAGAAGCCATGGTAGCCTACAGCCAAGCATCGACACTGAGTCGAGGTTCAGTTTGGTTTCAGCAAAACCCAGACGATGTTTTACAACAGATGTCCGGATGTGGTCTGGTGGTTTGTATCTATACCTGTGCGAAAAATATTAAAAAACAGCAAGCAATCCGTGCCACTTGGCTAAAGGAATTAATTAAACGAAAAATACCCTACTATTTTGTGATTGGAAAACCATCATCTAAAACCCACTTAGAAGGTGATATTCTTTACGTTGATGCTCCTGATAGTTATGAGCATCTTCCCCGGAAGACCTATAAGTTAATTCAATATATTCATGGTTGCACATTTTATTCCCATCTGATGAAAGTAGATGATGATTGCTATGTCAATATTGACAATGTATTAGACTGCGGGTTTGAACAATATAACTACATGGGGGGAATCACAACACAGCTTGATAAGCATTGGCATCTGGGAAAAACAAATGATTCAACCATTGGAGAATATCAAGGGGAGTTTAAAGGCAATTGGGCGAATGGTGCTTGTGGCTATTTCCTGAACCGATATGCCATGGGGCAGTTTTTAGAATCGGCTAATGAGCAGGAAGTTGCATCTGAACTTTACGAGGACAAACTAGTTGGGGATCTGCTCAGGAAGTCAAAAATTGAGCCAGCTCATGCTTATCATTACAAAGTGGGTGTAGAACGCTGTGATGCTTATACAAATCATAAACTTGGGTTTATTCCTGGACAGGAAACACCTTACCCTCATTACAGTAATGATGTGGTTCTATTTCATTCAGATGATTCTCCAGATATTCTTTACAAAATACATCAAGCATTTTATAATGAAGAAAATGTTAGTAAAAAGTTTCTAAAGAGTATTCGTCATGAACATATTTGTTTAGAAAAAATGGATACTCGGGAAGTCAATTTAGAAATGACTGATATCCTCTGTTTTCTCGTTGTACGGAATGAAAGCTTAAGGCTTCCCCACCTTTTAACCTATTATCGCAAGAAAGGAGTTAATCGATTTTTTGTAGTTGATAATCATTCAACGGACGGTACATTATCTTATCTCCTACAGCAGCCAGATGTTCATGTCTGGCATACCTCTCGTTCCTATGCTCAAGCAAAATGGGGTGTTCATTGGATAGAAGTTCTCTTGCAGAACTATGGCGTTAATCATTGGTGTGTTCTAGTGGATGCAGATGAGCTTTTGTATTATCCTGACTGCGAAACTAAGAATTTACATCAACTCTGTGAGGAGCTAGACCAACAGAATAAGCAAGCGATGATGACCACTTTAGTTGATATGTATTCCAAAGATCCACTCAAAGATGCTAACTATTCAGTCGGTCAAGATTTCTTAGAGGTCTGCTCTTATTTTGATAAAATTTTCTATACTGCTAAAGCTTTGCAAGGGGGGCCTGAAAAAAATACAACTGCCTATTTTGGAGGGCTAAGACAAAGAATATTTGGAGGAGATCCGAATTCTTTCTGTTTAAATAAAGCTCCTCTAGTAAAGTATGACTTTCCCGTCAGACTCTATGAAGGATTTCATTGGATAGGAGGTGTTAATATGGCTGCTCAGACTGGGTGTTTACTCCACTTTAAATATTTCTCTACTTTTCATAAATATGCTGAAGAGGAAGTAAAGCGTGGTGAGCACTGGAATGGAGCAAGTGAGTACATGAAGTATTTTCGGAAATTGGAAGAAAATCCTAATCTTAGTTTTTGGGATAAACAGTACTCTGTCAAACTTGAAAGTAGCTATCAGCTAGCTCAGTTAGGTCTTATTAAAAATTAATTGTTAAATTAGTAACAGGTTAATATATGTTAATTAACTTAAGCGCAAAAAACCCCAAACCATTTATTTTCATCG
Organism: Microcoleaceae cyanobacterium; assembly: GCA_049647265.1. Taxonomy (GTDB): domain Bacteria; phylum Cyanobacteriota; class Cyanobacteriia; order Cyanobacteriales; family Microcoleaceae; genus JAAURB01. The sequence continues at coordinate 137,118 of JBARXJ010000061.1, read as the reverse complement.
CAAATACAAAGACAGCTTCTACCAGTATAGAAGATATGCTAGGAAAGTACTGCCATATTAAAATCAGCCGTTGTGGTTCAGCGGGTTTGAAGCATATGTCTTACAGTGGGGTTAAGAAGAATTTTAAATTTATATTCAGAAATAATAAATTCAGTATTGATCGTTTTTATAAGTTTGGTGTATTTCGTGACCCAGTTGATTGGACAATTTCCTGGTTTAATTATAGGTCACGTGAAGAGCTGTCGGAATCTAAAAAAACAGATAAGTCTAAAAAATATACTGGTGATATTTCTTTTGATAAATTTGTTGATGAAGTTGTGCAAGGAAAAGTTATTACTTGTCAAAGTAAAAAATTTGTTGATGAAAATAGTAAGAATGCAATGGATTTCATAATTCGATATGAATATCTTGAGGAAGACTTAGCTAATGTTATTGAAATGTTGAATTTTCCAGATGAATTAAAACTGCCTCATCAAAATAAATCTGATAATATTAGAATAGAAAAGAAAGATTTATCTACAAAAACAGTTGCAAAGCTTAAAAATTATTTCGAGGATGATTATAAATTTTTAGATTTATTGAATAATTAACTATAGGTAGGGAAGAAGATGAATCAACCATTTATTATATGGACAATGAGACGAACTGGAGGAACTTCACTAGCGAATATTTTGGGTATCTTAGCTAACAAAAAAGTAGAGCATGAACCTTTTAATTGGGATCGAAGTTTTGGAGATATTACAAAAACTTTTCAAAATGATTATAAAAATTTTAATCTACTAGAGCAATCTCTTGAAGCACGCTGCTTCTCAGCCCAAATTAATGTAAAGCATTGCTATGAGATAGCTGGTCAAGTTTTTAACGATGCTATTATTGATATCTTTTCTAAAAGTTGTTACAAGCACATTATGCTAACTCGTCAAAATGAGTTACTTAGGCTTTTGTCTCTTTATACCGCTAAATATACTGAAGCATGGGGAAAACATGGTTCAGAGGAAATTTATAAAAAATACAAATCTGGCATAGCTCAGCTTCCTAATTATGACATAGCTGATATGCAATATCATGCTAATCATTGTAATCAAGCTACGGATAAAGTTAGGCAAAAGCTAATTGACTATGGAGTAAATGTCTATGAAGTTTCTTACGAAGATTTATTTACAGATGCGAAATCATTAGATCAACGAAAAGAGATTTTGAGCAATTTATGTCAGCATATTGGCATTGATTCTAATCTTATTAAATATAAGGAAATGGACTATAGCTATCTATTGATGAAAAATAAGCAAAGTGACTTTGATATATATGATAAAATTCCAAACCTATCAGAGATTAAATCCTCATTCTCTGATTATTCTTTTGAAAATTAGCCGTAATCAAAATCAACTACTCAACCTAAATTTTTACTAAGGAGTATTAAGTTATGAGTCATCACTTTTTTATGTGGACAGTCAGAAGAACAGGAGGAAGCTCCTTAAAAAGATCATTAGAGCATATCTCTGACCATCCAGTTATACAAGCAGAAGCTTTTAATGCTGATAGAATACTGGGTTATGATAACGAAGAAGAAAAGCTTTTACAACGTTTTGAGAAAATTAGAGGAAAGCATTACTGTATTAAGCATTGTTGGGAATTGCATAAGCCTAAGTTCAATAATATGATTCTAAACTTTGCTAAGCAAGAGGGTTACAGATTTATTCTGCTGACGAGAGAGAACGTTCTCGAAATGCTCATATCCCTTGAGTTAGCCTATCAAACGAAGGTATGGGGTAGAGGTCAGATAGGTAATATTTCCAACTATGAGAAGCGGGAATTCTCTCCACTTAATTTGCAGAGGATGAGAAAAAACTGTGACAAGTATGAGGCATCTCTTGTCAAAAATAGAGAACTTTTAGTGCAGAAGCAACTTAAATGGATGGAGATATCTCATGAGCAACTCTATAAGGGCAGTGAAGAAAGTAGATTTAGTCACTTTAATCGTATGTGTCAATTCTTAGATATTTCTCAGAGTAAAATTGATGAGAACCACGATGTTTTGTACAATGAACTGGTGAATCAGAAACAAAATAGTTCAAAAGTATATAGTCAGATTCCGAATATATTGAGGGTACAGCAAGAATTCCCAAACTACAAAATTTCTTTTGAAGAAGTAGATCCTAATTTAGTACAGGGTGTTCATCAGAATCAGGAAAGTATTCAAAATCTCATAGAAAGAGCTGATGAACTTAAGAAACAGGGAAATTTAAAGGAAGCAGTGGCACTATATCAAACTATACTGGCTGAAGATCCAAAGTCAATTCCTGCTTTGAGAGAACTCGGTTCACTTTATGAACGTCAAGGAAAAGTTGATGAAGCGATTAAACTCTATCAACAAGCAATTACATGCGATCCAAGTCGAGCTGGACTATACGTTAAGTTGGCGAATGCTTTGAGTAAACAGGCAAAGTTTGAGGAAGCTGTAGCTTGCTATGAAAAGGCAACTCAGCTTAAAGATAACTTACACCCGCAAGTGCATCTTGATTTTAAGAGGGCATTGGAAATGTTAAACAAAAGTAGATAGCTTAGTTAGTTCTGATCGAGTCTGATGACCTAAAGGCTACTAATCAATAGTATTATTCAGTTTTTTTGTAAGAGGACATTATTATGAAATTACCGACTTTTCTAATCATTGGTGCTCAAAGATCAGGAACAACAGCTCTTAGAAAGAACTTAAACCTTCATCCATCCATAGAAATTTATGATGGGGAAATCTGTTTCTTTCAACCCAAGAATTATGATAAGGGCCTTGATTGGTACTTATCTCATTTTAAATCACATAAAGAAGTAATAGGTGAAAAATGTCCTATGTATATGTACAAGAGTCAAGCTTTGAAAAATATACATGCAACTTTACCTGATATCAAACTAATAGCTATCTTACGGGAGCCTGTAACAAGAGCAATATCTCAATACGTGAAAGCTATCAAAACTTCAACTCCAAATTCTAAGAGAAGTTTAGATAGTATAATAGACAGAGATATTAAGGATGTTGAAAATGGCTTGATGGAAAGAAGTGATGGTGTGTTACAGCGAGGTATATATTCTTGTCAGATAAAGAACGTTATTAATTTATTTAATAAAAATAACCTCAAAATTATTATATTTGAAGATTTATTATACGATTCTCACTACATATACTCATCTATATTTGATTTTATTGAAGTTTCAAATGATACAAGCTTTATTACTAATGATGGTTGGAATGTTAGGTTAGATGGAAAACTTTCCAGAAAAGCATGGAGCGATATACATATTGAAGATAAAACTGTTGACCGCTTAATTGATTTCTACAAGCCATATAATGAAATCCTAAGAACCTTAATAGGTAGAGATTTAAAAGAGTGGGAGTTTGATTAATTGAGCTTAAATGATCCTATAGCTTAACTATAAAACTGATTAAGAATAGTCAAAAATATGTGGTTGCTTAACTGTTTGTATATAAATGAATTTACATAAAAGTGATAGAAAACAACTCCAAAGAATGACTTACGTTGAAAATCAATACAATAAAGCTTTTTACAATGCTCAATCAGACGGCTCCTTAAATAGTGCTAAAGAAATATTAGGCTACTTCTTTAAACTTTATCAACCTAACTCTGTGGTTGACTTTGGTTGTGGCATTGGAACCTGGTTAGCGATCGCTCACTCCCTCGGCATTCAAGATCTCCTGGGCATTGATGGTCTTTGGATCGACTCAGAAAAATTCAACCCAGAGGTCATCAACTACCACCTACAAGATTTAGAACAACCCATTTCCCTAGATCGAAACTTCGATCTCGCCCTTAGCCTGGAAGTTGCTGAACACCTTACCCCTCAACGAGGCGAATCTTTCATCCAAGAGATGTGTCAAGCCTCCGATCTGATTATCTTTGGTGCTGCTATTCCGGGTCAAGCTGGAACCAACCATATCAATACACAACCCCAGAGTTACTGGATTTCACTATTTGAGAGTCATGGCTACCACTGCCTTGATCTGTTTCGCCCCGTATTCTGGAACTCCCCCAAAGTTGAATTTTGGTATGCTCAAAATACCTTCCTGTTTGTTAAGCCGAGCCATCCCCACTTCAATCAATTCCAACAACACAACCAAACCCTCTCCCTTATCTCCGATATTTACCATCCTCGTCACTTCCAAAAGCGATTTAGTAGACTCCAAATGCTGGAGAAGTTAAGCAAACTTCCTCAAACCAATCAGTCTCTTCTCTGCAAATCCAATATCAACCTCATCTCTGGTCAATATGGCTATATCCTAGAATTTGAAAGTCAACCGCCTCTGTATCTAAAAGACAACAAAGGTCATGTTACTCGCGATCGCTTTCCCTGGATTTATCGATTTCTTGCGGTTCATCAACTTAGTGACGGTTTAGAATTACTCTGGTGCAACACAGATGGGAAGCTAGCACAATGGCTCATTGATGCATCTGGTATGAAACAGAAGTACCAAGACCTCAGCCAAAAGCCTTTAGAAGAAATTGCCGATCAATTTCAAATTAAATTAACCGCACTCAAGCAATTTATGAACACTATCAAAATAGATATAAAGTAATAATCTAAAACTATACAATCTTGAAAATATTTGGTTTATAGTATCGAAGGTATTTGGTTATTTGGACTTGACACATTAATAAGAATAGAAATATCCGTAAACACTAAACCCAATCCCCAACACTCAGCTCATTGGAAACACTCTCTTAAAGACCCTCAAATCTGGCAACTCGTCAATGATTATTTAACGATTTTGGGGGAAGATACGATTACTAAAATGGGATATTCCTACGAAGAACTTCAACAAACTCTTGATGCTCATCGTCCCTCTACTTTATCATTAAAAGAGTTATTAGAAATACCGATAATTCAATCAAAATAAAATTCAATATGACTAAAAGAGAATAATCCAGAATTAACGTCTGAGGGCTATGGTTAGTTCGGTTTACCGTAGCAATACTATTCGGTTATTTCTACTTGACAATAAATAAATTGACTGTATATACAATAAGTGCGATGGCGTAGCCGCCGCAATTCGGCATCGGGTCGCGTGGCGTTAGCCGTATCGCATCCATCAGTGTCATCATTAAACAAGTCCAAGCCTGAATTGTTGGGTTGTACAAATAGAAACTGTCCGTATGATTTAGTGGTTGCTATTTTTATCCTATATATTGCCTTTGTGAGAGTGGCGATCGCAATCACCCCGATAATCTCTGTTAGTTATTCGGCTTACCGTACCTAAAGTATTCGGTTATTTATACTTGACAAAAATGATATTAGCCTGAAAAAAGGTTCGTCAACAATGGAAGAATCAAAGGAGTATCTCATCAGGTATAAAGTTCTGGGACTGAAGATAGCGATATAGCTACCGCCACACGCGCGCGATCGCAAATCAAATCATCTCGGTGCGATCATAATGGCATCAGACTTAAATATAAGTTGAGATCATGTTATTTGAGTTTTATCTTGAAAATTTTAATCAATACCCGGAAATTTGATGATTTTTGCCTAAGAATAATTCGCAATAAGAAACGAGGTTGCGTTGTTTCAAGCTGTATGCTATTCTAGTCGTTGAGGGGGTCGTGTGTCTTGATGTAAATTAACGACCCTCAAACCCCCCAAAATTCGTAAAATATCTAGAAACCTTGACAATTATTTGAACCCGCAATTGCACGAGTTTTGAAGCTGTTCTATCAGACCTGGTGTGCTAGACTTGACAAGTTCTGGGTGATATGCATAGGTAGGTAAAAATCCGATCACTAAGGCTTCAAAGATTATCATTGGCAAACTTTTTCCTAAATTAAGCCGAAAATGCCATTGAATTGAATTATTTAGCGATTCTAGTTTGTATTATCATCAGGTAAATAGTCTCGGTTCATCGTCTCCTCTGGCGTAAACGGAGATTCTATTGGAAATGTCTTTAAGGATAAACCTGTCTCATCACTGGCTTGTTCTCTTGCATCTTGATAACATTCGTGAAATACGTCTTGAAAATATGGCTTTAGGCTGGGACTGTCTTTTAACAGTTTTCTCAATCTCCGTCGATGTTCTCTGATACTCGCTTTCCAGCTATTACTGCGTTTTTGGGGTTGATATTGATATTTCAGTAAATGCATTAAAATAACAACCAGGTTACTTTCAACTGCACGTTTTTCACTCCGTCCCATATCTTCCATTTCTTCAATTAAGTGAGGGATGTCTAACTCAGAGAATTGATGTTCTCGAAGGAGTGTTAGCGTATGCTGTAGCCAGAGATAATAATCCTGTTCATAAAAATTAGCAGTTGCTGAAACGGATGGTCTTTGAGTTTTCATTTTACTCTTATTCTCCTCAGTATGAGTGAATATATATTTATAATAGACAGTTCCGCTAATCTAGTCAATCCCAATAATAATCCTGATAAAATTAATTCTAAAACTGATTCATTAACAAAGCTAAAACCGCCGACTGATTAGTTTCTCTGTTGCGACGCAATGCCTCTTCCAACAGACTTAAATTTAGCCCAGTGAGAACTTGAGACTGTCGAATTTGTTGACTTCCTAACCCCTCCTTCAATATGGTATAAGCAATAATTTCAGTTGTATTCACATCAATAATCCAATATTCTTTCACCCCTAACTCTTCATATAAACTCCGCTTAATGCCGAGGTCATCGAGTAAAGAACTCTTTGCAATTTCAATCACTAAATCCGGTGCAGGATACTGATCTAAATTCACAACTCCAGTACCATTCGGGATAACTTGAGCCTGATTTTCTAAATAATAAGCCAGATCCGGTTGACATTCTCCTATACCTATTTTTCGGAAAGAAGTTGTATCCAGCCCATTACCTGGAATCCTTTTAAATGCAGTAAAAATAGCGATAGCGGCAGCAATAATGACATGAGATTTTCCATGATCAAAACTTACAGGCAGCATTTCAATTCTGATACTTCCTCGATAGTAATAACTTTTTGAATTCTGAAAAATTGGATTTTCTATTGCCTCAAGGTACTTTTCCCAAGGAAGAGTTATCCAAGTTTCAGTTGGCAGTGTAGTTGCAAGTTTAGCCATAATGATCGCTCCATCAATGGATATATTAGTATTGTAATTACTGCCCAACAGTAAAGACTTGTTCTGCCGTCAAATTAAGATTAGGAAAAGTTGGCGAATTCACTCTATCTTTATCTCTAAATAAATTTACCATATATTCTCCCTCAACTAAATGATAAACCGAAATAGTTGGTCTTTTAGGATTTCCAATATAACGCCGACCACCTAGCCCTAAATAATCAACTATCCAATATTCACATATTCCTAACTTCTCATATTCTCCAAGCTTCATCAAATAATCATCTTGCCAATTGGTACTAACAACTTCTATGGCTAATTTAATACTTGTACCTTGAGTAATTGTTGATCGCTTTTTCCACAAAGGCTCATTTTCTAAAGCATTAGAATCTAATACCATCACATCCGGAATATAAGCCGATTTTTCTGAATTGATTGCTTTGACTAGCCCTTGCCGAGGAATAAAATAGGGTAAATTCAGACGTTTAATTTCCACGCCGAGTTCTAAAGCAAGAAAACCAGCAACTTGTTCATGAGTCCCAGTGGGTTGCACTTTAATAATTTCTCCATTACGCAATTCAAATCGACCAGAATAACCATCAGGATACCAGTCTAGGAAGTCCTCTAAAGTCATTAATGAAACGTTATTTTCTTCTGTAAAATTAGTCTTTGCTGTTTCTTGGCTAAACATATTGATCCTCTCAGTAATAGGAATGATTAACTCATTTTAATGGTCTAATTTATAATACGATTAACCATTGATCTCTCTATCAACTCATATCGTGATATTTTAGTCTACTTTTTCATCACCATACCCATGGTTGGTATATAATGCGATCGCAGACCGGAGTCTTCAGACATCAATCATATAAAACACAATATCTAGATAATTTATCCAAAATCACTAGCCAAAATACCAGATATAGAGTTATCCTAAGATTCCCCCTTGTGAGTTGAATCTGTCCAATGGCTGTAAATTATCTTGATGAATGGAAAGCAAGCGGTGTTGACCCGCAATTAACCCAACTGAATGTGACTCCGTTAGCGGGTTATCATCCGCTGAATTATCTCTTGTCTGCCAATACTCTCTCTCGCCGCAATGATGGCAGGCTGTCTAGTACTCTACTGCATCGTTATAATCATGTCTATGCTGGGGGTTGGTGGTGTTCGGGAATTGATATTTTAACGGGGAAAACGGATGCTTGGGGGTGTTTTAAACCGCTGCAACCTCGACACAGTCGTGACCAAAAGAAACTGATTAAATATGAACATCCTCCTCAAACGCCAACCGGTATTTTTGCATTACGGGTGTCTCGAGAGATTTGGCAACGCATCGCTGAACGTTATCAGTTAGACATTCCACCCACAGCCATACAACCTCATCAACCCGACTTAGGGTTTTGGGACTGGGTCATCCATCATCCTGAAGTTCCTCTCTGCATTACAGAAGGGGCGAAAAAAGCCGGGGCGTTACTCACTGCTGGATATGTTGCTATTGCTTTACCCGGCATTCATAGCGGCTATCGCGTCCCGAAAGATGAGTGGGGAAACCGCATCGGTTCATCTCGTTTAATTCCGCAATTACAAAAGTTCGCTACACCGCAACGAGAGGTTTATATTACTTTCGATCAAGATACAAAACAGAATAGCATTAAATCGGTTCAAAATGCAATTCAACAATTCGGTTATTTATTGACTCAGGCTAATTGTGTTGTTAAAGTGATTACTTGGAATCCTCAATTGGGTAAAGGCGTTGATGATTTAATTACCAATCAAAATCAGGCTGAATTTGACCGGGCTTATACTTCTGCTTTGGCGTTTGAGAGTTGGAAAGCATTATCTTATAATCGTCTAACTTATGCAGCCAATTGTCAAGTTGAAAGTCGTTATCTTCCTAATATTGATATTCCTAAAAACGCTAAATTAATCGGGATAAAATCACCTAAGGGGACAGGTAAAACGCAACTGTTAGAAAAGTTAGTCAAAACCGCAATTCAACAGCAACAATGGGTATTGGTGATTAGTCATCGGACTCGATTAGTTGAGGTATTATGTCAACGGTTTGGTTTACAATCGATTAAATCAGGGAACCAAACTCAGGTAATTACTTCCCCGAATTTAGAACAGCCAGGTTATGGATTATGTATTGATTCTTTGCATCCTAATTCTTTAGCAAAATTTCAAGCGGAAAATTGGCAAGACGGGGTTGTGATTATTGATGAAGTTGAACAGGTTTTATGGCATGGTTTGAATTCAGAAACTTGTCGTCACCATCGAGTTGCTATTCTCAAATCCTTTAAAAAATTAATACAAAATATTTTAGGCGGAAATGGTAGAGTAATTGTCGCCGATGCAGATTTAAGCGATATTTCGATAGATTATTTACGGAATTTAGCCAATAATGAACAAAATCCATTTATTATTAAAAATGATTGGCAACCGGGTGTAAAAGAAGCCTGGAACGTTTATAGTTATTCAGAAAATACACCCAAACAACTGGTTAAAGATTTAGAACAACATATTGCTGAAGGGGGGAAACCTTTTGTTTGTTTATCCGCGCAAAAAACAGCGAGTCAATGGGGAACTTGTACATTAGAAAGCTATTTGAAAACACAATTTCCTCAGAAGACAATTCTCAGAATAGATTCAGAATCTTTAGCCGATCCCACTCATGCTGCTTATGGCTGTATGAAGCATCTTAATCATGTTCTAAAAAACTATGATATTGTGTTAGCTTCTCCGGTGATTGAAACCGGAATCAGTATAGATGTTCAAGAGCATTTTACCTCAGTTTGGGGAATTGCTCAAGGAATTCAAGCAGAGAATTCGGTGCGGCAAGCGTTAGGCAGAGTCAGAGAGAATGTACCGCGATATTTATGGATAGCAACTTATGGATTTAATCAGATTGGAAATGGTTCTGTTTCTCTGAAAAAGTTACTTTCTTCGGGTCATAAGTTAACACAGTTAAATATCTCTTTGTTACAACAATCTGACTGGGATGCTATTGATGATATTGAAATTGGTTTTCAGGCAGAATCTTTGCTGTGTTGGGCAAAAATGGCAGTGAGATTTAACAGTGGAATGAGTCAATATCGCACTTCTATATTATCAGCCTTAGCCGCAGAAGGTCATCAAATTATTGATAAAAGTATTAATGAAAATAATCAAGATATAACAATAAAAAATAGTAATAAAAGCTTATCAGAAAAACCAACATTATCAGAGTTAATTAGCGCTGTTCGAGATCAAAATTATCAATCGGAATGTCAGGCGATCGCATCTGCCGAAATATTAGATTATTATCAATACCAAAACTTAACTAAAAACATGGTTAAAACACCATCAGAACGACGTTCTCAACGGCACTACGAATTAAAATCACGCTACGGTATTTCTGTGACTCCAGAACTCGTTGAAAAAGACGATCAAGGCTGGTATCAACAATTAAGAATTCACTATTTTCTAACAGAGGGTCGAACGTATTTAGCCGGACGGGATTTAGAAATAGCACAACGATTAATTAAACAAGGACAGGGCAGTATTTTTGTACCTGATTTTAATCGTTCTCAACTGGGTGCTGTCATTGGCACATTAGAACTATTAGGAATTTCGGCATTATTAAACAATTCAAAACGTGAACTAAAAAATACAGATATAGACTTGCAAAATATGGCAAAAATCGCTTTACAAGATCGAGATGCCATTAAATCTATTTTAGGAATTGGACTGGCTAAAAATTCTACCCCAATTATGGTTTTACGTCGTTTAATTGATTTAATTGGTTATAAACTGAAATGTATTCGATCAGAATCAAAAAATAGAAAACGAATTCGGGTTTATAATTTAGTTCAACCGCAAGACGGACGAGAGAGAGTTTTTCAGCAATGGTTATCTGATGAAGGACAACATCCAGGACAACTCAACTCATCGTTAAATCTCATACAAAAAACAAACTTACCTTGTCATTCTATACCAGCAGACAGTTTACAATTATGTCTAAAATTATAATCATGAGCTAATTACATTATTATCTTTTTTGCTAATACTTTATACTAACCATTCACTCAACTACAATCAAACATTAAAAGACTCAAGTCGTCAGATTTTGTTAATTCTCTCTGAAGCTAGATGCAAAAAAAAGAGAGATTGTTTATAATCTATAGGTCATACATATATTGAACAACAATAAATTCGTGAGCTATGGTTGAGAAAATTAAAAAAACAGACGAAGAATGGAAGCAGCAGCTTACACCTGAACAGTTCAAAGTCACTCGTAAACACGGTACAGAAAGACCCTTTACAGGTGAATACCACGATAATAAAGCAAACGGTATTTACAAATGTGTTTGTTGTGGCACAAAGCTATTTGACTCTGATACAAAATTTGACTCCGGCACAGGCTGGCCCAGTTTCTGGGAAGCAGCGGATGAAAATAATGTTCAATTAAAAGAAGATAATAGCTTATTCATGCGCCGGACAGAAGTTTTATGTGCGGCTTGTGATGCTCATTTGGGTCATGTATTTAATGATGGCCCCGCGCCAACCGGTCAACGTTATTGCATGAATTCTGCGGCGCTAAAGTTTGAAAAGGCAGAGTCCTAGATTTCCATTCTATTAAATATATAGTTGGCTTTGTGATTAATCCAGTCTTTGAATGACGATGAAGGCTGGGTTAATCTTTTTAAATTCTACAATAGAACCGAGGTGATTATCGCTGTTTCATTCTTAAGATAGAGAGAGTTAATTCTTTAGATAGATAACAGTAAACGATAAATTACTTTAAGATATGAAGGATATATGGATACTCTCAATATCAGCTTATCTTTACATTATTAAACTTTATAAATTGGAGGAATAAATGGAATTAAATAAGCGTCTTTTAAAAATCAACTCTTTATTTGAAATATTTAAAAAACCTGTCACATTAGGTTTAACAGCTTTAGTCTCTAGTTTAATCGTAGCTTGTGACTCTGTCGGCGAAAATGCTACTGCTCCGACCGATACAGCAGAAGTAGAAACCGTGACAGAATTAGATGATGTTGCAGAAGACGGTGATGAACTGATAGGTCAAACTGTAACAATTTCTGGTAAAGTTGAGGAAATATTAGGTACAGATGCATTAATTTTAGCAGACGACGATGACTTGTTTACAGAGGATGAAGTTCTAGTTTTATCTGTTGATAACTTACAGAATGAGTTTGTTCTTAGTGAAGGAGAAGATGCAGAAATTACAGGAGAAGTGGTGCAGTTAGTTGTCGCAGAATTTGAAAGAGATTACGATATTACTTGGGATTTAGAACTGAAGCAAAAAATTGAAGCAGAGTACGAAGGAAAAATTGTAGTTGTCGCAGATGTGACTCGAGTTGAATAAAAGAATAACGATAACTTTAGCACAATTTAGTTAGAGTTCAGTAAAGGGCTTGATGGAAATCTCAACGATAATCATCAGCCCTTTTAAGATTTTAATCAAAATAATTTATTGACCACGGAAGGTGGTCATCGCAGGCATCGGCTTTAAAAGCCGGTGTACCGATGACTATTTGTATCAAATAATAATTAAACTGATAAATCATTATAAAGATTTACGGCTCAAATTAGATAATATTATACAGAAAATACAGACAACTTTTGCTAACATCTAGAAGCTTTTGCATCTCAAATGAGGAAAGATCTCAAAAACCCTTACAATGGATTCGGCTAAGTTGATCGGATTGAAAACATGGTAAAACCTAAACTTATTATTCACGGTGGTGCAGGTAACTCTCTAGCCGCCAAAGAAACAATACTCGACGTTCGTAAATGTCTCTACAGTATTTTAGATGCAGTCTATCCGCTACTACAGCAGGGAGGAACCGCAAAAGAGGCAGTCGTAAAGGGATGTGAATTATTAGAAAATGAACCTCGGTTTAATGCTGGAACCGGTTCAGTCTTACAGTCTGACGGCCAAATTCGCATGAGTGCCGGGTTAATGGATGGTTCAACTCAGTCATTTAGTGGTGTAATTAATGTCTCACGAGTGAAAAATCCGATTGATCTAGCGCTGGCTTTACAAAGCTCGAAAGATCGAATTTTATCAGAATATGGTTGTGCTGAATTCATGCGAGAATTCCAAATCCCCATCTATAATCCTATGACAGATAGACGATTACAAGAATGGGCAGAAGAACGTAAAAATGACTTTCAGCGCAAGTCTGCAAATGTTTTAGCGGGAGGAAGCGCCAGACGCGGTACAATTGGCGTTGTCGCTTTAGATAGCCATGGTAAAATAGCAGCCGGAACCTCTACCGGAGGCAAGGGCTTTGAGAAAATTGGCCGGGTGAGTGACTCCCCTATGCCAGCGGGAAATTATGCCAATGACTATGCCGGGATGAGTTGTACCGGTATTGGGGAAGATATTATTGATGAATGTTTCGCCGCACGGGTTGTAATCCGGGTAACAGATGGTTTATCTTTAGAGCAAGCTTTGGATCGTTCTTTTAAAGAAGCCACAAAACGTCAACGAGATTTTGCTGCTATTTCGATTGACCATACCGGAACCATTGGCTGGGGAAAAGCCTGCGATCTGCTGACTGCTGCGTATCATGATGGCGACAAAATTGGAGACAGTTTAGAAGCTGAGGCAGGAATGCAAGTTTCAACGATCATCCCTTAATAGTAAAGAAAAAAGGATTGGGGTTTTTAGCCCCGTCCTCCCTTGTTTTAGGCAGGCTTCTGGGATAACTTGTTTGAAAATTGTACTGCTGTATGAAGAGAAAAAACAGTTTTATTGCAGTAACACCCAAAACAGTTTTGTTGTAGCGATATTTAATCAATTAGAATTAGCCAACAAACCGACCCACAAAGGAAACATCTGTACTCGGATCAATTTCTGCATTAACCGCAACTGCAATGAGATCTTGACCGAGCGATATTTTTGTACCGATAAAGGTTTGGTCGAAGATATAATCATTATTGCTCGCAGAACCGAGTAGTTCAATTTGATCGCCTTCAGAACCATTAAAATCGGTAATAATTGCAAAACCTTCCCCAGTGTAGGGTGTAATCGGTTCATCCGCAGCACCAAAGGTACTTAACACAAATGTATCTGCATCAGCCCCCCCAGTCAGAATATCGATTTGATCCGATCCGGGAGTCGGCTCAGGTGGGAAAGTCGGACTGAAAGCGGTAAATTCACCCCCTAAAAGGCGATCGCTACCCTTTCCACCCAAAAGGATATCATGACCCTCTCCACCAATTAGCAAGTCATTATCTGCCCCTCCCCGAAGCAGATCATTACCATTACCGCCAGACAGTTCGTCGTTACCCTGCTTACCTTGAAGCCTATCATCACCCGATCCACCAAAGATTATATCGGACTCTGGGGTACCTTTGAGTAAATCATTCCCTTCCGTTCCTTGAATTGTATTACTGGGTTGTGGTATTGAACTCATATTTATCTAATTTCCTTGAGCAGTAACTCTCTCAAATTACAAATTAATATGGTTAGTCCTGTGAGAACTGCCAATCTGCCCAAAACATCTATGGTGCGTAGCGCGGTTGGAACGGGGAACAGGCGATCGCGCGCAATAGGGAGATCATCACTAACAACGTGCCAACTAATAACTAATAACTAATAACTAATAACTAACAACTAATAACTAATCTAAAACCGTTCTCCAAAGCCAAAATGAAGCCGACTTCTGCCACGATTATTAATACCATAATCAATCCGAATTGGCCCTAAAGGAGACTGAATTCTCAACCCGGCCCCATATCCTAAACCTTGCCCCGGTTTGCCTCGAGATCCCCCAGGATTTCCTATTACCGTAGATTGAGTCCTAAACGTCGTGGCAGCATCCAGAAACACCGCCCCACCGACAGAAAAATTACTCGTTGACAAGATAGGAAAACGATATTCTGCTGAACCAAAAACAAAACTTCGACCTGCTGCCATTGCCCCCGCTTTCCAACCTCGGACAGACTCTGCCCCACCCAAGGCAAATGCTTCATAAGGAGGAAAATCGCCAAAAATAGTTCCGGCTTGCAAAGTCAATACTAAAGTTTCTGGTAATTCCGGCACAAACTCAAATAAGCTTAAAGGAAAATATTGGGTATAACTCCCCCATAATCGATTAAACGAGAGGCCATCAGAACCAAAGGGAAGGGCTTGTTGCGTGGCAATTTGAAAAAATGAACCCTCGGTGGTGAAAATGGGGTGATTGCGGCGATCGCGACTTAATCCCAACTCAACCGTAAATAAATCATCCTGACCCGAGTGACTGGCACTTAAGCGCTGTCCGGCATCATCTCGCCGAGTAATATCCCCATCAGCATCAGTCACTTGAACCCGTTGATACCCTGCCCCGGCAAAAATTACCCAATCCGGGGTAGTATGGGGATTAGCTGCTAAAGGACGAGTAAAGCGGATATTTCCCCCAGTCCGAACCAAGCGAGGGCGATCGCCATTGGGTAAGCGGATATCATCATCCCCCTCCTCAAACACCAAAGAAACCCCTTCTCCGCGAAAGGCATTTACGGTATAACTAGTACGATGAGAATCTCCCCCGATCCAAGGATCGGTAAAACTAACATCAAATAATAGTAACCGTTCTCCTAACTGAAATTCGGCCACAAACTTTTGATTATTTCCCCCTACATTAAAATCTCGATAACTCGCCGATCCAAATAATCCGGTTTCTGAACTCACTCCCCCGCCGACAACAAAAGAAGCCGTACTATCTTCAATCACATTCACCACCACCACCACTTGATTGGGATCGGTTTGACTGGGTTCGAGATCGAGCCACACATCCTGAAATAAACCTAACCCCGAAACCCAAATCAGATCCTGTTGTATCGTTTGCTGATTATAAATCTCCCCTGGTTCTGATTCAATCTCGCGGCGGATAATATAATCTTGAGTTTTACCTTGAATGGGGTTACCGTCAACATCAACGGCTTGTCGATCTGCATCTAAGAAGCGAATTTGAATCTCCTCAATTTTACCTTCCGTCACTGGGAATATTACCCTTCCATCTGCTTGGATTTCTGGAGCCTGAATTTGGGCTAAAATATAGCCATTTTGTTGATACCAAGTTCTGATTTGTTCGACACTTTGCGCCAGATAATTGAGGTTAATGGGTTGACCTTGTTGACCTGCAAAACTCTGTTCAATCACTTCTGAAGGTAAGATCTGATGACCTGCAAAACTGACCGAATTTAGAATCGGATATTGTCGAACCCTCCAACTTAAGCGGACACCCACGGGAGTATTTTCGAGTAATGGCTGAACATCCTCAAACCAACCTGTGGCTAAAATAGCTTCTGTGGCTTGCCGGAGTTGAGGACGGGTAATGGTTTGTCCCGGTTGTAAAGCCATCGCTGTATAAATTGCAGCTTGGAGTTGAGGGTTATGAGTGCCTGCCACCACAATTTCAGCAACGGTAATTTGAGACTGAGGGGGTGTTACAGGGATCGGTGTTGGCAGATTTAACTGAGGTGGGAGGTTAGGGGGCTGTTGTGTTACTTTAACTGGATCGAGAATACTCCAGTTTGTCTCAGCTTGAACAGGACTCACTGTCCCTAAAATCATCATCCCAACCAGTCCCAGCGAAGATCGGCGGATATTTATAAAAGAATTCACCTAACCCCCACAATGCATGAAAACACCTCAATTGATTGTACGGTTTGACTGACGAAATTGCTCGCAGAATTGGTTAACGCTTCTTTACAAAATCAGAGGCTGTGATAGTATCACAGATGGGCTAACACAATCCCAATTAATGGATAACCTTAGTCTATGTGGTGGTGGAGAAATCCGGGAGTGCTCAATCCAATGGTATTGGGAGATTCAACGAGTTTTGCGAGACGAAACCCCTCTGAACCCCTAAAGGTTGGGGTAATTGGTGTGGGTCACATGGGACAACATCACACCCGAGTTTTAGGTTTACTCAAAGATGTTCAACTGGTCGGTATTTCTGATATTAATATCGAACGAGGACTGGATATTGCCAGTAAGTACCGGGTGCGTTTTTTTGAGGACTACCATAATTTACTCGAATATGTTGAGGCGGTTTGTATCGCCGTACCCACACGTTTGCATCATTCTGTGGGAATGACTTGTTTGCAAGCTGGGGTTCACGTATTAATAGAAAAGCCCATCGCTGCCAATATTAGCGAAGCTGAATCTTTAGTGAATATGGCAGCCCAATCTAATCGGATCTTACAAGTGGGGCATATTGAACGGTTTAATCCAGCGTTCCAGGAATTAAGTAAAGTCTTAAAAACAGAAGAAATCTTAGCATTAGAAGCCCACCGTATGAGTCCTTACTCAGATCGGGCTAATGATGTTTCTGTTGTGTTGGATTTAATGATCCATGATATCGATTTACTACTCGAATTAGTGGCTGCACCTGTAATACAATTAAACGCCAGTGGCAGTCAAGCCAGTGATGCTTATGTCACTGCAACATTAGGATTTGCTAACGGTGTTGTTGCCACTTTAACCGCGAGTAAAGTCAGTCATCGCAAGCGTCGTTCAATTGTCGCTCACTGTCAAAATTCTCTGACTGAAGCCGATTTTCTCAATAATCAAATCTTAATTCATCGTCAAACGACAGCAGATTGTATTACAGATTATGGGCAAGTTTTGTATCGTCAGGATGGATTAATTGAGCGAGTTCATACCAGTAATATTGAACCGTTACACGCAGAACTCGAACATTTTGTTCAATGTATTTATGGGGGAAATCAACCGTCTGTTGGTGGAGAACAAGCCTTAAAAGCATTACGACTTGCGAGTTTAATTGAACAGATGGCATTAGATGGTAAAGTCTGGAATCTTAGGGAAAACCAACTGACACCTTATTGTTCTACTTTACAGGTAGACATTTCTTAAACTTAGGAAAAGTAGGTAGGGTGCGTCACCGACGCACCTCATATCAACAATAACCTACACCAAAACTGGCAGATTACAACAGTACCGACTCATCTAGTTATAAAGAAGGACTGAGGGCTTTTTTCTCGTCTTCTTTGGCTAAGAATTTTTCCAACTCGGTTAACGCATCGGCATCGACTTTTGTTTGCATCGGGCAGAATTTCGGCCCACACATCGAACAGAATTCAGCCGTTTTATAGATATCAGCCGGTAAGGTTTCGTCGTGATATTCCCGCGCCCGTTCTGGATCTAAAGATAAGTCAAACTGACGGTTCCAGTCAAAGTTATAACGGGCTTCAGACAGTTGATCGTCGCGATCGCGTGCTCCCGGACGACGACGGGCTATATCAGCGGCGTGAGCAGCAATTTTATAGGCAATCAGACCATTTCTGACATCCTCTGCATCCGGTAGTCCAAGGTGTTCTTTCGGCGTGACATAACATAACATTGCGGTTCCGTACCAGCCTGCCATCGCCGCACCTATCGCAGATGTGATATGATCGTAACCCGGTGCAATATCCGTCACCAACGGCCCCAGCACATAGAAAGGCGCTTCAGAACACTCTTCCATCTGTTTTTTGACATTGAACTCAATTTGATCCATGGGGACGTGTCCAGGGCCTTCTACCATCACCTGCACATCATGTTCCCAAGCGCGGCGGGTCAGTTGTCCAAGAGTTTTAAGTTCAGCCAGTTGCGCTTCATCGGAGGCATCATGGGTACAACCCGGACGCAGAGAATCGCCTAAACTAAAGGAAACATCGTATTTCTTGAAGATCTCAATAATCTCGTCAAAATGAGTATAAAGGGGATTTTGTTTATGGTGATGCAGCATCCACCGGGCAATAATACCGCCGCCACGAGATACAATTCCGGTAATGCGGTTACGAACTAGAGGCAAATGTTCGATTAAAATACCCGCATGGATCGTCATATAATCTACACCCTGTTGAGCGTGCTTTTCAATAATGTGTAGAAAATCATCCGGCGTTAGCTTTTCGATATTACCATGGACGCTTTCCAAGGCTTGATAGATGGGAACTGTACCAATAGGCACCGGAGAAGCGTTAATGATAGCAGTCCGAATTTGATCTAAATTACCACCCCCGGTAGACAGATCCATCACTGTATCTGCGCCGTATTTTACCGCTAATTTGAGCTTATCAACCTCTTCATCTAAATTAGAAGAATTAGGAGAAGCACCGAGATTAGCATTTACCTTACATTTAGAGGCAATACCGATACACATCGGCTCTAAATTCGTATGATTAATATTAGCTGGGATAATCATCCGTCCCCGTGCCACTTCATCCCGAATTAACTCAGCCGGAAGGTTTTCCCGTTTTGCCACATAATGCATTTCTTCCGTGATTACACCCTGACGAGCATAATGCATCTGAGATACATTTTTCTGACCCTGGCGTTTGGCAACCCATTCTGTTCGCATTTTAGTATTCCTCTAAATGTTCGCTTCCCTACGCCGGTACTAGCCGGACTCAGGTTCCAAGGGTGTCTCTCAGCCTGGACTTAACGGCAGGCACCCCTAGCTTATAAGGTAAAGATGGTATCACACTTTTTTGTATAAATTGAAGATAATATTTTTTTTTAAGATATTGTTAATAATTGACATCATTTCACCTGCTTAATTGCTCAATCTAATTCATGAGTAGATTTACTGACTGATTAATGATGGGTAGTGTTATTCATTAAAGCCATAAGATTTGATTAATTTCTGTATATCCCAATGAAACTGATTCATTTCATCTCAATTCTGAGTTTAGGATTTTTATCAACTTTTTCAGTATTAAAAGTTCAGCCGTTTAATCATTTAGCGCTGGCTCAAAATCTCTCTCTTAAAAATTATCCTATTTTAGATGCAATTGTTCCCCTAAAAGAGCTTAATATTCCTGCCGCCAAAGTTACCGGAGAAACTACGATTAACTTACAATCTTTAGGAAATAGTAGAGTCTTTACAATTGCGTTAAAAGTCGGTAATCTTTCAGGCAATTTTTTATTGGATACGGGCGCATCAACCACAATGGTTTCTTCTGCATTCGTTCAACAGTTAGGATTAATTGGTAAACCCATTCAGAGTGAAGAATTAACCTCAGCCGTCGCCGGAGATGACTGTCAAGATATGAGCGCCAATTTACATCAATTACCCAAAATTAATATTAATCAAGTGACAGTTAATCAACTACAAGCCTTAGAATTTACAAATACAATCATTCCTCAAAACTTATCCGGCGTATTAGGAATGGATGTGTTAAAGTTCTTCGATCTTAAAATAAATCCTCAAACCAAACAATTAGATTTATCGAAGCCTTCTGTTCTACCAAAAGAGCAACAACAAGACGCAATTGTATTAACCAATAAATTAGGGGTCATGTTAGCTTCTGTTACAGTAAATCACCAAACAAACTTAACGTTTATGCTCGATACAGGAGCCGACTTAATCTTTATTTCTCAAAAACTAGCTCAGCAATTAAATCTAAGTGATACAGAAATACAACCGATTCAAGTTCAAGGATTTTGTGGATTAGAAGACGCAGGTTATTCTGTTTTAGAACAAGTTAAAATCGGTCAATTTGAACAAAATAATTTAGGCGTTGTGATTTTAAACTCTCCCTCTGTTTTAGATGTTTTAGAAATAGATGGAATTATCGGTCAAAACTTCTTAGAATTTTATCAACAATATTGGCGTTTCTCTTCCAATTCAAATTTAAATCAAGGGGATGGTAGCTTAATTTTAGAACCTTATAAAGATTAAGATATACTTTATCAATAGAGATTATAATGATTTTAATTATCATAATGAAATCGACAACTTAGAATAATAATTGCATTCTCACTAACCTTATAGACTAAACGATGCTCATCAGTAATGCGCCGTGACCAATATCCTTTCAGCTCATGTTTCAAAGGTTCAGGTTTACCCAACCCAGTAAAAGGTTGACGAAGTATATCATTAATCAGAGTAATAATCTTACGATAAATTTTCTTATCTTGTTTTGCCCAATTATTAAAATCGTTGAAAGCGTTAGGAGTGAATGTTATGTTCCTCATTCCATTCCTCTTGAGTAAAACTAACAAGATTAGTATTATTTTCTACATCTTTAATTCCAGTCATCAAATGACGACGATTAGATTCATTTGAGAGTAAATATTCTGTTGTATCTTGTGGAATTTGTGAGGGAGTCTCTGATTCTATTGCTTCTTTCTCAACTAAAATAATAACTTCAACAATTGTTCCTTCTGGGAGTTCAGGCGCTTGTATTTCAATTTTCCCATCTTTAGTAACGATTCCTCGTTGTTTAATACCATTTAGCATAATCTGATTTTGAGGATATTATATTTTAGATTAATTGTAGTATAGCTCATTAGAATACGTTTGCAAACGCTTTACGTCCGCTATAGCAGTATCGCGAAGCCACACATCGTGTATCATTATATTTACAACATATTCTTATTTAAATTTTAAGCCATTGTCAGTTCATAGTGCAGAACTAAAATTTCATCGGCTTTTAAAATTGCCATTGCATATTCACGTCCTTGAGTATCAGCAAATTCAACTAAATATTGACAGGGATTAACTTCATTATAAATTTCAACAATAGTCCCAACTTGTCCACTGGGTAAAGATTGAATAGATTGATAATTCGGTTCAACTAAAGTCAATCGTTCTTGAGTAATAGATTTAATATTAGTAACCGTATCAAATAATTGTATTGTTTTCATTTTAGGTTAAAAATGCAGAAATTAAACGAGGATTTAGTGAATTGTGTTTGATTTCCCAGATAGTTCGCAGTTTCCATGTTTCAATTTTAGGAATATTCCAGTCTACTTTAAACTGCTGACCAAAAGCAGTTGTATTTTGTTGTACGACTTCACCCTCAACCGCAGCAACTTTAATGAGTTCTTGTAACTGTTCAACATTCTCTGCGGTAATTCCGAGAACTGATGCAAAAACTCGGGCTTTGTGTTTACCGCTAGGATGTTCTGAATTAAGACAATAACTCATTAACTTTTGCAAGGGAATTTCAGCTTTATCGCCATTGGGTAGCTTCATTGTGAGTGATACATTTCTAATTATATGAAAATTTTAATCGATTGAAGCGATCGCTAGCTTAAATTTTTAGGTAATTTTTGTTGAGGAAACGAACCACAAAGACATAGAGAACACAAAGAACAAACTATAAACTGTCATTCCCGTGTAGGCGGGAATCCACAATTATCCAGATTCTAATCAACTGATTTCCTGCAAAAACACTCTAAAATAAGGATATAATCCCATGATTTAGACTTGTATTTTAATCTGAGATAATACAATCAAGAATATTATTTAGATAAATTTTTCTATTACTGAAGTTGAGAAATTAAAAACTTAGTGAATTTATTACTCAATTGATCGGTTTGATTCTCATAGATCGCTTGTTGGCAGAACATGATTAGTTGCAGCCGAATATTTTCTGTCTTAGGATGATCCTCGCCTAAATTCTTTCTAAAAGTAGCATAAGCAAACAAATATAAACCTTCAGCTTGCTCATAGTCTCCTTGGCATTGACAAAGTTTAGCAATACTAATAAAGCTTTGCACAGTGTCAGGATGTTCTTCACCCAATAAACGTCCTCTGATTTCTAAAGCTTTGTAATACCAGGTTGTAGCCTCGTCATAGCGTTCTTGTAATAAATAAAGTTCAGCTATACTATTACAGGTTTTTGCAATGTTAGGATGGTCACCTTTAAAGAAGTATTTTTTCATGTCTAAGGCTTGTTTAAATAAGCGTTCAGCTTCGTCATAGTCTTCTTGCGACTGATAGAATGTAGCTAAATTATCTAAACTTTCTGCTATACTTGGGTGACCATTTCTAAATAAACGTTTTCTCATAGCTAAAGCTTCACGACATAAGGGTTCGGCTTCGTCATAGCGTCCTTGGAATTGGTCAAGGTAAAGTTCAGCTAAACTATTAAAGCTTTGTGCAATACTAAGATGGTCGCCCTGAAATAAGCGTTTTCTTATGGCTAAAGCTTGCTGATTAAGATGTTCAGCTTCATTATAGTATCCTTGCAAAAAGTAAAGTATGCCTAAGTTATTTAGAACAACAGCAACATCTGAATTGTCAACTTTTGAAAGTTCGTCGGTATCAAATATCTTTTTATATCTTTCTATAGCCTCGTAATATAGCTGTTCAGCTTCGCTATAACGTCCCTGGTAAGCACAACACTCAGCTAAGTTATTCAGGCTCAATGCAATACTAATATAATCATTATATATTTGTTTTATATCCAAATACTTTTCGGACAATATTTTGTCTATCTCTGACTCTAGTTCATGCTTGTAAATATGCTTTTTTATATTTTTTTTAATCAGTCTTTTTATTGCTATTTCTTGCATTTTTTTTAGATCTTGTTCTAAAACCTTTTCTCTCTTTTCGCACAATTCTTTTTCTATTTCTAAAGCTTCTTTAAACAACTGTTCAGCCTTACTGTAGCGTCCCTGGTAATGGTAAGCAACGGCTAAATTATTCAAGTCAGTAGTAAGACTGGGGTCATCTGCGGCAGATAGCTGTCGTCTGATCTTTAAAACTTGCTCACCAAGAGATTCAGCCTCACTGTAGCGTCCTTGGATGTGATAAAGTGAACCTAAATTACTTAGGCTAGTAGCAACATCCTCATGTTCCTCTCCGAAACGGCTTTTTGCAATCTCGACACTTTTCTCTAGCCACAATTCAGCTTCAGAATACAAGTTCTGAGCTTGATAGAACCAACCTAAGCGATCAAACAGAGCTAAAGCTTCATCTGATAAGAATTCAGGCAAAGAATTAGGCACTTCCTCAATGTGTGTAATAGCGGGTTCAACCTGTTTGATATGTTTCGTTATCATAGCTGGATGAATTTGACGGGCAATAATGACCATCGTGTTAATAAAGGCTTGTTTCATTGCCGTTGCGTCTTCCTGTTTCTCCAGTTTGTCGCGGAAAAATTCTCGTAAAAGTTGATGTAGGCGATAGGTTCTCTCTTTAGTTCGTTGAAATAGGCTGAGTTTAACTAACTTACGTCTGTTGTCTTCTAGATCTTCGAGATCAATATCTTCCCCTTGCCAATATTGATACACCGCTTCTACTAATTCCCATAAAATTGCATCGGGATAAAACAGCGATAACAAACAGCCTAATTGTTGCGTTTCTGGCTGTTGTTGCAACCGTTCCCAGCTTAATTCAAAGGCTGCGGCGACTCCTAATTTTGCGGTTTCTGCTGTATCTGCATCTTTTAGTGAAGAATGTTGTAGGCGTTTACGTTGCAGGCGTTGCAGCATCTTTGCCAAGGACAGATCTTCATCTTCTGCTAAATATTGCCCGACTAATTCTAACCCCAACGGTAAATAACCTAACCATTTACACAGTTCTTTTGCGGTTTCGGCTTCTGCGTTGAGGCGATTTTTTCCTATGATAAACTCAAGTAATTTTAAGGCATCATCAGGATGCAGAACTTCTAAGTTGAGGGGCGTAACGTTAGATATTTGTTCTCGCGTGGTCACTAATATTTTAAACCGAGGAGAACTGGGTAAATAGGGTTTAACCTGTTGTTTGTAGTTTGTGACATCATCTACAATTAACAAGACTTCCCCTTCCGCCCAATGTTGCCAGCAATAGGTTAATTGTTCGGCTTCTGAAAAGCCGCTAAAATCCATTTTAGGGAAGAAGCGAGGACGGGCAAATTGAATTAACTCCAAGATAAAACTATTGCCAGTTAGGAAACATACGCCGCCTGTATAGGTGGTTTCCAGGTGTTGACGGGCGTATTGAATAGCAAGTTCTGTTTTACCGACTCCGCCCATACCAATAACCGCTGCGGCGATCGCAACTTGGTTATTTTGTTGCAATAATTGATGAAGATCTATGAGTGTGCGATCGCGTCCGACAAATTTATCGCGTTCAGCAATACCGCGTATCCCTAAGTTTTCATAAGGGGGAGTTAACTTTATCCGATCCTCTTCGGACGAGTTGAGTCAATAATTAATATTAAAGGTATTACCACTCCCACCTTGAACATTTACCCCTTTATTATCAATAGACTGATAAGCTTCACCACCGAAGACATTCTGAACACCTTTAGCATTAGGCATATCAATATTAATTTCTTGGTTAATTTCCTGGGCAAGGGTTTGAACCTGTTGGGCAAATTGGGGATCTCGCGTCATTGCGGTTTCGAGAAATGCAGCTACAGGCTGAACATCTGACTCTGACTCTGAACCTTGTTCAACTTGTTTCAGGGCGTTTTCGACTTTTGCTTGTCCTCGTACTTTCTGCCATATCAGTTGACGCAGATCGTTGAGTTTTTGTACTCCCCCTTCTGACAGCTTATCAGTGGCTTTTTCAATAAATTTACTAGAGAGAAGGGTAATAATAGCAGTAGCAGTTATGGGTTCCATTAATTCAGGTGGCTATTAAGGATAATAATTTGTACTTCCCATTATATGAATTCAATTTCGGATACGATTGAATATTGCTATAAATTAGGGATTTTTTTGCCCCTCTCCTACTAGGAGAGGGGTTGGGGTGAGGTCGAGAGGGCAGGGAGAGGTGAGAGGGGTTGGGGTGAGGTATACTTTAAATTCTGTTTGAATCTGGTATGATGCAGCAGTTAGTGGCGATCGCAAATACGCAAAAGATGTCTAATTCTGTAACAGTAACTGTACCCGCAACGACAGCAAATATAGGGCCAGGATTTGATTGTATCGGTGCTGCCTTAACGTTGTATAATCGTATTACTTTTTCTCTGCTGCCTACGTCTTCTCAACCGAATTCTTCAACCGTTGAGATTAGCGTAACTGGAGTAGAAGCAGATCGAGTTAGCACTAATTCAGATAATTTAGCCTATCAAGCTTTCACTAAACTGTATCAACATTTAGATCAAACGCCGCCACCGGTTAAAATGCAGATTGAGTTAGGTGTTCCCTTAGCCAGAGGTTTGGGAAGTTCAGCTACTGCCATTGTGGGCGGTTTACTGGGGGCAAATGCACTCTCGGGTAATTCGCTTAGTTTAGCAGAAGTCACAGAACTGGCGATCGCCATTGAAGGACATCCAGATAATGTAGTGCCAGCTTTGTTGGGAAATTGTCAACTTTCGGTTGCTGAGGATAACCGCTGGGAAATTTGTGATATTCCCTGGCATCCGGATATTATCCCAGTCGTAGCCATTCCCAACTTTGAACTATCGACCGCAGAAGCCCGCCGAGTCTTACCCACAGAATACAGCAAAGCGGATGCAATTTTCAATACAGCTCATTTTGGCTTATTGGTGCGGGGTTTAGCAACAGCACAGCCTCAGTGGCTACAGGTGGCTTTAGCAGACCGTATTCATCAACCTTACCGCTATGGTCTCATTCGGGGCTATGAAGCCGTTCAAACGGCCGCTATTGCAGCCGGGGCGATGGGACTGGTGATTAGTGGTGCGGGGCCAACATTACTGGCGTTGACGGATACAGAAAATGCTACAACAGTTGCCGCTGCCATGACAACAGCCTGGAAACAACTTGGGGTTGAAGCCAATGTTCAGCCTTTAGCTATTGATAGTCAGGGAGCAAAGATTGATTGAGGCGGCGATCAATACTGTTTATGATTATAGAGTTAAAAATAGTCAGCGAAAAGGTCAGCGCTCAATAAGTTTGTCGTCAGACATATCGCCAGTTGATAAAGACTGATGACAATATAATCTGTTTGAAGCAATCTTTCAGCCCATCACAACAAATGGTTTAATAAAGATTGATCAAAGTAGAGGCGTTATTCTTTAACATCTTTAATTTTGATAAGTTGCATCTTCAAACTTCACTCTCTTCCTTGTATTATGAATAGACTTCTACGTTATGGTGCAGAAACCTATGGTAATTTACTAAAAAAGAATTCCAAACATCAGTTGGCGATGAAGCACGCATTACGGATTTATCGTTCCAATGCGATTTATAGTTTTATTCCTAAAAATGCTTGTTCTACGATGCGGTTATCTTTAGCATTAGAAAATCAATGTATAAAAGATAAAGCAGATTTTAATTGGATTCATCAAAACAACGATACTTTTAGTGCCGATTTAGCCAGTTTAATTACAGCAGATTATACCTTTGTTATTTTACGTTGTCCTTACAGCCGTTTAGCGAGTTGTTATTTAGATAAAATTGTAGATCGTTCTTTGGATTCTTGGATACTTCAAAACTTAACGAATCATAGTTTAGACTTAAGTAAAGTTTCGTTTGAAGTGTTTATCAAGTTAATGAAAAAAGCAGCTATTAAAAAAGGTAATATTCATTGGCAACCGCAAATCGATTTTTTAGTCTATGAAGAATACGATGACTATTTTTGTTTAGAAGAGTTTGGCAAAGCTGTTAAGACGTTACAAGAAAAAATAGAATTGTCTGTAGTAGATGCCCGAGATTTAACAAAACATGGTTCTAGTCAATTAAAATTTGTTGAGGATACTTTATCTGAAGGAAAATCTTATGCTAATCTATCTCCGGATAATCTATTTCTGCTGAAACGTTCAGGTAAATGTCCGGCTCCAAAATTACTTTATAATGAAGAATTAATTGAAATTGTTCAAGACTGTTATCAACAGGATATTGCTCTTTATTCTGACATTTTTGGTTCAAAAAATCTGATGTTTTCTTGAATTATAAGAGAATAGGAAATAGGCAATAGAGATTATCACTAACAACAAAGAACAAATAACTAATCCTTAAAGTTGCATTTGACTAAATAATTGTAAGCCTGAACTCCAAACTAAATAACCATTTTGATTGAGATGTAAACCATCTGTACTAAGTTCCGGTCGTAGCTGGCCTTTTTCATCTGTAAATAAAGGATGTAAATCAAGGAAAAATGCCCCTTCTGCTGCGGCAATAGTTTGTAACTCTCGGTTAAGATAACGAATGCGGCGATTAGGAATATTCGTTAAGCGATCGCGTCCTTCCCAGGTGGCTTTCTCATCACTATGGGGTAAAATCGACTGGAGGACAATTTGGGCGTTGGGATGGGCCCAGCGTAAATCTTGAATAATTGCCCGCGAATTCTCGAGTAACGTTTCGTTATCAATTCCTCGCAATAGGTCATTAATCCCAATCATGACAAAAACCGTTTCGGGTTGAGTCACATCCAGTAGGTTTAAACGCTTCAGTAAACCGGATGATGTTTCCCCAGAAATCCCTTGATTTAGCCATGTTCGGCCACCGGGCAAGAGTTGCGGCGGAAACCATAAACTGAGAGAATCCCCCGCCAAGACAGTTAAATGCTGGGGACGTTGTTCTGCGGCGGCTTGGGCTTCCCGTTGTAACTGAATCACCCACTGTCGATAAGTCCAGCGATGCTTTGGCCCTAAGCGATGACTTGGCTGATAGTCTGGCGGAATTAGTTCACGAGATTCTGACGCTAATACCGCAGCGGGATTAGTTTGAGGATAATGAGATAAAGTTTGTCCCTGTATGTTCAGCAGAACAACCCACAAGAGTAACAGTCCATTACCCATGAGGGAAAGTGCTGCCCAAGTTGGGATGGTTTTCAAACGGATAAACACGGGATATTAACTGAATCGATATAAATACTCTGGCATCCCCATTTTCTCATCTTTTCCGGTTGTTTGTGGAAGTTGGAGAGGTGACAAAGGCATCAGGAAACGCCATCAGGTAACCTTAAGGAACATTAACTAAAATGTTTTTCCATTCCAACCCCACATATTTCGGGGGGCATCAGCAAATTCAATGTAAATACGGTCAGTGGGAATATTCAATGATTGGTTAATTTTTTGACAAAATTCTTGACTCAAGGTTTGTGTTTTGCTGCTGGGTAAGCCAATACTTTTGATTTCCATATAACAGACTGGGTCAGTAGTGCCTGCGAATGTCATCGGTACATTTGCCTCTAATGCAGTCATAACGTAGGATTCTGGCTTGCCTAACTGTTGGGCTAAAGCCGCAGATAAATCTTTGAGTAAGGCTTCTGCCATAGATTGTTCGGGTTGAGAAACAGAGGTTTGAACCTTAATTAACGGCATTGTCTCAATGGGTAACAGAAGTGACTATTTTGAGTAGGATAACAGATGGGGATGCCAGAGTGGTAACTTCTGCCCCATCCCAGGTTAAATTATCCGCCGTAATTCCAACCCGTACTGGCTAAATCAAGAATTTCTCCTTCTCGATGGACACCTGCGGCTATCACTTCTCCGACGTAGACGGTATGGTCTCCTTGTTCAACACTACCGACGACTTTACACTCGACATAACCCAGGGAATCTGAGATAATCGGGCAACCTGTTTCTCCTTCGTAAAATTCGACATCTTCAAACTTATTACCGACGCGACGTTGTGGTTTAAAGAACTTTTGCGCCATCTCTTTTTGACCCTGTTCTAGGAAACTTAAAGAGAATACGCCACTGGTGGCAATCATCTCATGGGATTTAGAATCATTTTTAACACAATTTACCACTAACGGGGGTTGAAAGGAGGCTTGCATCACCCAACTGGCAGTAAAGCCGTTGACATCTTCTCCGTCTTTAACCCCGCAAACATAGAGGGCATGGGGAATTTTTCTTAAAATTGTTTTTTTGGCTTGTTCATCTAATGCCATGACTAGACCTCTGCTAAAATATATACGAAATTTACTTTAACATTTATACCGGAGTCACCGAGTCACCGAGTCAGGAGTGGGGAGTTAGGAGTCAGTATCCAGGAGTCACCGAGTCACCGAGTCAGTATCCAGGAGTCACGCCCGTCAGGAGTTAGGAGTCAGAGGATAGTAAGATTTTAACGAAGAGTTTTACTGTAACATCACCCCTAGGACATAATCATATTGATTCACAGAATGATTAGTGGACATATCAAAAATAAATCCGTCTGATTCTGCGTAAACATCTATGATTTTGGGCAGTTCTCCTAATTTATTAAAGCTGAGAATTTGATAAATTTTATCTCCTTTTTTAATAGTGCTTCCTAATTCCACGCGGGATTGAATCATACCGCCAACGGGAGCATAATATCGTTTTAGTTGATTTTTGGGAGTGAATAATACCTCGTAATCTTCTGTTTCTGGTAGGGGATAATTGGGCAGGTTTAACATTCCTTTTGTGCAGAGATAGTTTTTAATGCCGCGAACGCCATTTTTAACAGAATTCGGATTCATGATCATCCCAGAACCGAGTTCTAATGTCCAGGATTCAATATCAAATTGTATGGGTTTTCCGGCATCTGCTAAAGCATCTTCTAAGGCAAGCCAGGGCTTGAGAAAGGCTTCGTCAAACGCATCGCCATCATAATCATTCATCAAAATTCCACGTTCTAAGAGAAAGGCTTTTGCACTCTCTTGACGAGCTTTAAAACAATATAAATAATCAATCGCTTGATTAGTAGAACTATGTAAATCTAAAATATAGTCCGCATCTAAACACAAAGATTGTAATTGATAACGATACACTTCCGAATAGGGTAATCCTTTTGAAGATTGAATATCAGATAAAATAGTATGAAATTTATCTATAATATTTTGACGATACTTTTGTTGAATTTCTATCGGGTTTAAATGCAGATGAGATTGAGCAAAACTCGTAATATCAGCATCTGTTTTTTCATAATCCCAAAAAATTCGATTCCAATCTTTGCCATCATAAATATTATAACGACCCGAAGAAAAATGATGCGATCGCATCGAAGTACTTAAGGGGTTACAAACAGGGACGAGGCAAATTTCTCCAGTAAGTTGAGACGGATCTAAACTGACTAGAAATTCGATCAATTGCTGAATAACGGCATTGCCACTAATCTCAGCGCCGTGTAAATTAGATTGAAGATAAGCCTTTTTTCCCGGCTGTAAGCCAATAAATTGATAGATTTGCAGAACAAGATGATCGCCTGAAGCTAACTGTATCAGGGGAATAGAAGAAATTTTAGGTATCATAAAAGTATAATTTACAACGAGAAATTAAAGAAATTTTACGATTGGAAATTGCTATACTCAAAAATTATCATCTAAGATTCGTTAAAATATTGTATCGCCTGAAAATGATTCAGGTGGCATATTCACCCATTCTTCACGGCCATAACACTTGTGTCCAACTCAATTGAACCTACTCCCACACTGGATCTCAGCACAATTTTCCCTTTTAAACTAGATCGGTTTCAACTCAATGCGATCGCTGCGTTGGATGCCGGAAAGTCGGTAGTTGTCTGCGCCCCCACAGGGTCAGGTAAGACCTTAATTGGTGAATATGCCATCCATCGGGCATTGAGTCAAGGGAAACGAGTGTTTTATACCACGCCGCTAAAAGCCCTGTCAAACCAAAAATTACGGGACTTCAGAGACCAATTTGGGGCAGAATTAGTGGGGTTACTGACGGGAGACTCTTCGATCAACCGGGATGCGCCTATTTTGATCATGACGACGGAAATTTTCCGTAATATGTTATACGGCACGCCTATTGGAGAAGTGGGAACCTCCTTAGAAGGGGTAGAAGTGGTGGTCTTAGATGAATGCCATTACATGAACGATCGCCAACGGGGTACAGTATGGGAAGAGTCAATTATCTATTGTCCTCCCTCTATTCAATTGGTCGCCCTCTCTGCAACGGTTGCCAATAGCGATCAACTCACCGACTGGTTATCGAATGTTCACGGCCCCACTGAGTTAATTGACTCCGATCATCGTCCTGTACCGTTATTATTTCATTTTTGCAATACAAAGGGAATGTTTCCCCTCTTAGATGATGACCGCAAAGCTATTAACCGCTTA
This sequence comes from Microcoleaceae cyanobacterium, assembly GCA_049647265.1. GTDB lineage: Bacteria > Cyanobacteriota > Cyanobacteriia > Cyanobacteriales > Microcoleaceae > JAAURB01. The sequence continues at coordinate 105,364 of JBARXJ010000061.1, read as the reverse complement.
CTCAAACCGAAAAAGACCCATCACGGTAAATATAACCCCCGTCGTCGTTATACCGAAGGTCAACAAGGTCGCAGTTTAGCAGGCGCGTTGAAAAGCTTAGAAAAACAAGACTTATTACCGAGTATTTATCTGATCTCCGGTCGTCGAGGTTGCGATCGCGCTGTCACAGACTTAAAGTTAGAATCAGTTAATCTTCTCAGTCGTAAAGAAGCCACTGCCGTCACAGAAGAGATCGATGCTTTCTTACGAGAATATCCTCGCTTTCGTCAACAAAAATCGATAAAATCACTGTATCGCGGTATTGCCACTTATCACGGCGATCTTGCCCCAATATGGCGACAATTTATTGCTTATCTGTATCAACAGGGTTTAATAAAAGTTCTGTTTGTCCCAGAAACCCTTTACGCTATGCATCAGTTGCAACGCCGCCAGATGTTACCGGCTATTTACTTTATCTTTAGTCGCCGGGGTTGTGACTTAGCCATGGATGAATGTTACGCTGCCGTCCATGAATTACAAACATTTTCTTTAGTGACTCCAGAAGAAGCCGAAGAATTACATCGCCGTATTGAAGACTTTCTCGCCCGTAACCCAGAAGCGGGTCGTCCTCAACATCTCGAACCGTTATATGCAGGTATTGCTGCCCACCATGCGGGTATTTTACCGGTTTGGAAAGTATTAGTCGAGGAATTATTTACCCAAGGGTTAATTAAAGTAGTGTTTGCCACCGAAACTTTAGCCGCCGGAATTAATATGCCAGCCCGGACTACCTTAATTTCTAGTTTATCGAAACGAACCGATGAAGGCATTCGCTTATTAAAACCGTCGGAATTTCTGCAAATGTCAGGACGCGCCGGACGACGAGGAATGGATCGAATTGGTCATGTCGTGACCATACAAACGCCATTTGAAGGGGCAGAAGAAGCGGCATATTTAGCAACTGTTGGGGCTGATCCATTAGTGAGTCAATTTACCCCCAGTTATGGCATGGTTTTAAACCTATTGCAGACTCATAATTTAGCACAAGCTAAAGATTTAGTAGAACGGAGTTTTGGTCAATATCTTTCTACCAGTACTTTAGTTCCTGAAGAAGAAGCCATTGAGAAGTTAGAAACTGAAGTTAAAGAGATTGAATCTCAGTTTAACTTACAAGCCGAACAATCTTTTACAGAATTAGAACAAAATATTGCCAGTTACGAGAAATTACAAGAACGTTTGCGGGAAGAAAAACGGTTATTAAAGACACTCGAACAACAAGCCGAAGAAAACCGTACAAATTATATGGCAGAAGCGTTAGAATATGCGGTATTGGGAACGGTATTAAGTTTACAAGGAAAACACGTTTCTAAAGGTAAAAGTGCCGATGCCCCTGTCGCGGCTGTATTGGTGGCAAGGACTCCCAGTCCAGGACAATTACCCTATTTACTCTGTTTAAGCCAAGATAACCGTTGGTATGTTGTCTCTGCCCAAGATGTGGTGGCGTTGCATGGAGACTTGACCCGTGTAACGGGTGTAGATTATGTTGAAATTCCCGATATCCCGTTTAAGTTGGGTCAACGTCGTCGCGGGGAAGAAGTCTCACAGGCGGTAGCTGAACAAATTCCAAATGTTCCTAGTCCTCCTTTACCCCCAGAAGTTGCAACCCAATTACAACAGGTTCAAACTCTAGAAGAACAGTTAGAAAGTCATCAAGTTCATCAATGGGGAAAACCGCAAAAGTTAATTAAACGGTGGCGACGTTGGCAAGGGTTACAACAGGAAATTCATCACCGTCGTAGCGAACTACAAAAATATCTCGGTCGTCACTGGCAGGATTTTCTGGATTTAATTAATATCTTACAGGAATTTGAAGCGTTAAATGGATTAGAACCCACTCCTTTAGGACAGGCAACCGCAGCAGTTCGAGGCGATAATGAATTGTGGTTAGGTATGGCGTTAATGTCTAAGGAATTGGATCATTTAGCCCCCTCTCAGTTAGCCGCCGCTTGCGCCGTGTTAGTCACAGAAGTTTCGCGTTCCGATAGCTGGACAAACTATCAACTCTCCGAAGAGATAGAAGATGCCCTTAGCCACCTCTGGGAGACCCGTAAAGCCCTGATTAAAGCCCAAAGTGAACGGGGGGTCGAGTTCATGGTTTTACCGGAACGTTGGGAACATCAGCAAATTAGTGCCTTGGTAGAACAGTGGGCTGAACAGATGAGTTGGTCAGAGTTACTCAATAATACCAGTTTAGATGAAGGGGATCTAGTGCGGATATTTCGTCGGACATTAGACTTTTTATCTCAAATTCCTCATGTTCCTTATATTAGTGTTCAATTGCAACAAAACGCCAAAGCGGCAAGGCAATTAATTGATCGTTTCCCGATTAATGAAACGGTAGGTTAAGAGAAATGAACTACAAAGACATAAGGGGGGTTCAATTATGGGATTAATTAGATGAGGGTAATTTTTTCTTTGTAAAGCCCTTAATAACTCGCTTTGTTCTTTTGAAAAAACTTTCATCTAAGGGGGGAATATCGGAATAATCAATTTCTTCATCCGGTAATGATGCAATTTCCTTTGCTCTTTTCTCATTCATGGGTAAGATTTCGTCTAGATTTTTACGTACAGTACTCATAGTAAAGTTCCTTTTCTTGCTTGCTTGCTCGTCTGGCTGAGATGATTCTGATTCGATTTTCTCTTTCAGTATAGACGACAGTTACAATTATAACTTGACTATTACATCCAATCGCAATGTATCTTTCTTCTCCATACTGAAAACGAGTGTCAACAATTTCATATATCGGATAGCGAAAAATTTCGGCAGCTTCTTCAAAGCTAATTTTGTGTTTTTTTTGATTTGATATATTTTTCTCTTGATCCCACTCGAATTCAATCCGATTCTGTATTAAACACCTATTGAATACAGTATACTATATTGAGAGCAATTACTTTAATTCAGAGAATAACTATCACTTTTTCCCGATCTCATTAACCCACCGCCGAAATAGTTCTACAACAATTTGCCAACCTTCTTTAGTTTCTTTTACAACATCATGACGTTTTAATGTTTCTAATGCTTCCTTTATAATTGTTTCATCTAAACCTGTAATCTCACAAAGATGATTAATTGTTAATCCTTGATAATTTGTTGCTAACGCTTTTAATATTTCCTGCTGTCCAATACAACCCTCAGCGGCTTGTTGCCAAACACCCGTAAAATAATACCGTCCTTGGCTAAAGACTTCGGAATGATTAATCACAGCTTCTACATCTTCTCTTGTTAATGTTGAATCACGAGAACGCCCCAATTCAAAAACTTGATCGTTATAACGACGAACTAATAAAAATCCGATGAGTTGGACTAAATAGGGTTGTCCGGATGTTAACTGATAGATTAAATCTAATGCTTCGCCCGTATAATTTAATAGAAAATCATTATTCGGATTTGTTAAAAGGTGACGAGTAGCAGCGGCTTCTATAAAACCAACACGGATGTTAATAACGCTACCAAACAAAGGATTAAAATAATCTGCCGTCATTTCCTCCAATGTATGTAACCCCGCAAACACAAAAGCAACATTTGAATATAGTTGTACCCAACTTCGTAATACCCCAATAAAATTAGTAGGAATTTGTTTTGCTTCGATTAATTCCTCAATCATTTCAAATTCATCCAGGGCAATAATTAACCCCTTTTGCGGCATCTTTTCTACAACTTTTTTAAGATAACGTTCAAAGGTACGTTGAGGAAGCTTTAATAATGTCTCATCCGCTGGTGGTGGAATTTGTACTGCATCAGAAATACCATCGGTAATAGCCATCAACACTTCACCCATGCCCTCAGAAACACTTCCCAACCGTTGCAGATTAATATAAACTACTGTGACATCTGCACCCAAATGATGACCAAGATTGCGTAAAATTGAGGTTTTCCCCATGCGTCGGTGTCCAAAGATAACCACAGACTGTAACTGTGGACTCATCACCCACAATTCCTCTAGCCGCCGCATAATCTCTTCTCGCCCCACAAACAAGCTGCCCTCAACTGGATCTCCGATAACATAAGGGTTCTGAATGGGTTTAGTAATCGAATTTTCACCTATAAACAGGGCAATACTTTCTAATATTTTTATCCAATTTTCTGCGATTTCTACAATTAAGCCTTGTTCGGCTTTGGGAATTATATTACTCTGATTTGAAATAGTATTTAATTGCCCAATAGCACGGTTAAGGGCAAGAGAACGAACAGCCTTAGAGGTATCATTTTGGATAAGTTTTATATCTTTCACAACCTGATATAAATTATTAATAACCTGCCAAGTTTTTAAACGTAATTTTTGGTGTGAGGGAAAGTTAAACAGTTCAATATTTGCAATATCATTGTGGTTTCTCACAGCTTTAAACTGAGTTAAAATATGAGCCAAAATATACATTTCTTCTCCATACAGCAGCTCACGAACAACAGTAAACGCTTCTATTGCTCTTTGAGGTTCTTTTTCATGAAGATACCAAAAACCCGCCGCAGTTGCTTGAGGAAATGTGTCTAAGCTAGGATCTTCTCCACCTGACACTGACACTAATTTTACCAGCTCCGAGTTATCGGGATCTTCTGCTAGTTGAGAGACTCGATAAATTAGATGATCTAAAGGAGTTTCAGCCAAAACCAGATCAACAGCATTACTAACAGGAATCGACTGATAACTGTATTTTAACAACTCTTCAGCATTTTTAAGTCCAACTAACCAATCTTGTTTTAACCAGCTTTTCAAACGAGATTCTAGCAAAGGCAACGGAATGAAAGTAATACGGGGAAATAGCCAACTCCCATTTTGAAGCGATCGCAAATTGGGCAGTAAAGCAATTAACCAATTCTCAGGACGAAAAATTACTACACTAAACACCACGATATATGCCGCACCCTCCGCTACACCTTTCTCTATACCTAACCCCATGCCAGACACCACGCCAAACACCATGCCAAACACCATGCCAGACACCACGATTATACCCGGCATCATACTAAACGCCATGCCAGACACCACGCCCAATATCACGCTAAACACTATACCCTCTGCCCCGCCAAATATCATGCCCTCCCCCACGCCAAACGCTATACCGAATCCCATACTTGACCCTATGCCTAATGATGCAATCTTACTTGACACTGTACCTAACGACCCGCCTAACATCATGCCTAACGCCCCCATAAACACCACTCCCCTCGGACTATCCTCCGTCATGCCTGACCAGCCAATAGAAAAGCCTATTTGTTCTAATATTTTACAAAGTAAAAAGATTACAATAACGGTTAATAATAATCCTTGAATCCATAATTTAATTTGTTTAGCTGAACCTTTCTCTTTCCCGTAGTTTTCCTCATACCATCGCAACGCTTGGGGAAAATAAAAGCACCAATACAGCAAGCGTAAATAATCGAGGGGATTCCATAATGATAAGGGTCGATTAAGTTTGGGGGCTAAATCTAATTTTGGGACAGGTTTAGATGAAGTCATGGCAGTTGAGAGTTAATAGTTGAGTTACTCTACTAGGTTTATATCCCCCTAAATCCCCCTTCTCAAGGGGGACTTTGAGTGTTTAAAAATCAGGGCTTTGATTCAGTTTTTTGTGAAGATAGCTTTGACTAAATTCTCCCCTCTTTCTAAGGGGGGCTGGGGGGGATATACGTTCACTGTTGCTGATAGCGATTATAAAGTTCATAACATAATTTCATCAGTTGTTGGGGATGACCTTTACTCTTCTCAATTAATTCTATAATTTCAGCCTGACTAAATTGAATAGAAGTCTGTTTTAAACGAGATATAATAAAATTACGACAGATTGTTTTATCCCATCGGTTAATTATTTCTTCCTGGCAGATATTTTCAAACGGCGACACCATCCCACTATCAGGAAATAGTTGATTTAAAGGCGTTCTAGCTGCAACGACTAAACGTAAAGGCGAATTAGAACCTTCTGCTAATGCCCTTATTTGTGATCGAACTTGGTTAGTAAATCCATCCCATGCCATCTTTTCTACATTATCTAATATGAGTAAAAGTCGGTAATCTTTTAATGCCCGAAATAAACGAAAACCTTTTTGTTCTTCAATACCGATTGTCTCGCAGAAAGCAAAATAGAAATCTTCTTCATCTGCAACATGACCTAAATCTAGATATATCGGTTTACGATAATAATTTAAAGGAGAACTTGACTGTGTTTTAGTATGGTGACGAATAGTTTGCAGAATAGAGGATTTTCCAATCGCTTCTTCTCCAATTAAGGCAACACTACTACCACTATTTAATAATTCAAATATTCGACGAATTTCACGTTTTCGACCAAACAACTGTAGAGAATTTTCAATACTTCCACTCAAAGGACTAAAGGGATGAATTGGAATACTAGAGGGTGTAATTGTTGGAGAAGTTTGAGGTTGCAGATTTTTAGATTGCCAGCTTTTATATCGCTTGTAGAGATAATCTTTTAACTTTTTTTCCTTAACAGGGCCACTACCGCTAATTTGAAACTTGCTGTAAATTCCAGTTAAACGAGTATTGATTGCAGTTTGACTGATAAAAAGTTCATCTTTAACTTGTTCTCTGTTTTTATCATCTCCAAAGATAGGAATAAAAACCTCTTTCTCAGCTTCTGTGAGTTCTTTCTCATTCGCTAACTCATTTAAAAAATCCTTTTGAAAATCCATTTTTTGATCAAATCAATCCCCCAAGTCTCAGTATACTCTGATTTTTAACCGATGTCAGGCTAAGTCAGGAAAGTCAGCTTAGTTCAGTTTCAAGTCAGGGAAATAACTCAGGAATAACCATGTAATAGTGTATTCAGTTGAGTTTAAAACGAATAAAACCATGAATAAATTCAAAATTACATCCGCATTCCAATACGTCTTTTTTACTGTTGTCTCTTTAACTTTACTTTCTGGTGGTGCTTCGTTTTGGTTAGCCAGTCAAGGAAATCTTACGCCTGAACAAAATCGTGTATTTGAAACCAGTAATACGACTTGGAATATGGGAATAGGGGCAATTTTTGGATTATTAGGGAGTAAAGCAACAGATTTATTAGAGGATGATGAGGAGGACGATCAAGAGTAAAGTGAGATGGCGATCGCGATCGCCTATAAAATTATAAGCATCAGTTTATTATCCTAGATTAATAGTAAGGTGCGTCCCACAACCCACCCTACAGGCTGCGCTGAGGCTTTTGATACGGCTGACACCATGCTGCGCGATAACCTATAAAATTATAAATATCAGATACACCCAAAAATTATGACAACAGCAAATAAACTAATCTGGTACACTGAGCTTTATCATCAGGCAGTCAAGACAGGAATATTTGATGAACAAAATATTGAGTTATTGGAAGGAGAGTTAATTCAGATGTCTCCAGAAGGCGAACCCCATGCTAACCGCATTAGTCAGTCAGTTCGATACTTAATTCGACAGTTAGGCAATAAAGCGGATGTTCGAGATGGTCATCCCGTCACATTATCCCCCACATCTGAACCGGAACCCGATATTGCAATTGTAGAGGATTTAGGCAGAGAATATGATACTCATCATCCCTATCCGAGTAATATATTTTTAATCATTGAATTTGCTTATTCGAGTTTAGAACAAGACCTGGGTCAAAAACGTCTAATTTATGCCTTGGCTGAAATTCAAGAATATTGGGTTGTGAATTTAAAAGATTCTCAAGTTCATATTTATCGCCAGCCAACAGAAGGAGATTATCAATACAGTGAAATTGTTAATTCGGGTCAAATTTCTCCGATTGCATTTCCAGATATTTCGGTTGATATTTCTTTTCTGTTGACGCAATAAATTTAATAATCATCTTTGTTTTCTATTCGTCTATTTTTAGATTCCTTTATCAGTTGAACAGGCGACTAAATCAATTTCACTTAACTGCTGATAAGCATTATCAATCACTCCCTTTCCTCGCAAAAAGCCTGTATTAGCGCCAGGACAAATATAATGAAGGGTATCGGAGTTAAACTGTTGAATCAATTTTTCAATGCTTTTAAGTTGTCGCGGCCAGTGAAATGTTTTAGCGGTTCGTAATGCTATCGGCTTGGCTTGAGTATTCGGCAGGAGATGCCGTCCGGTGAACAAAACCCCTCCATGACTCGACCAATAGACACAGCTAGATCCGGGAGAATGTCCAGGTGTCCAAAGGATCTCAATCTCGGGAGTGAGGTTAAATGCTTGTTCAAATGGAGTCAGTTTTGCCTCGGGTAAGAGATAGGCAATCTGTTCTTGGATTAAAATAGGGCAGTGAGTTGCATTTTGAATGGCTAAAGCTTTGCCAATATTGCCGCGATGGGTAATGACTAACCCACTAATTCCACCGCGATCTTGAATGAATTGTTGATTTTCTGCCGTCCAAGCGGGAGAATCGATCAAAATGTTCCCTTGGTTTTCTACAATAAGGTAAGCGGTTCCCCCTAAAGTATCCCGGTTGGGAGAAAAACGATAGAGATTATCTAGAATTTGTCGGGGTGCCTTTGGGGCCGAATGAGATTGTGTCATATGGATCGTTGAATTAGGATTTCAACTGTGCGACTTTCAATCTTAATCTAGGTTATTGACCTGAGTAAAACTCATATTATGCTTTTCCAGCTTCTTTGGTTACTCCTGTTGGGGTTTATGACATATCTACTACTACGACGAGGGGTGGCTAAAATCACCACAACGTCAATCTGGTTATTATGGTTGGTAATAATGACTCCAGCGTTAAGCTGGGTAACCTGGGTTGCGGTTCATGGCGATCGCGCACCCATGCCTACATTTTTTCTGGTAATGTTGTTTGTGCTGTGTTTGATGATGTATGGCCTGCTAGTTCAACTGGGCCGTCAAACCCCTGCCTCAACAGACTCAACGCCAGAAGATTCTGATTCTGACTCGGCTGAGTCTAAAGCCAGCGAACCGGTTGAACGCCGTCAGCCTCCGCGTCCCATCACCGAGGATGAAGAAACAACGCTGCGGACTTGTTTTCCTTGGACGGTATTTCCGCTACAAAATTTAGAATATCGACCCCAAGCAGTGATTTGTCGAGGACAACTCCGTTCTCAGCCAGAAATTGCTTACAAAACCATTCGAGAAAAGGTAGAAGATCAATTTGGCGATCGCTTTGTGATTGTGTTGCAAAATGATTTTAACAATCGACCGTTTTTTGCGGTTGTTCTTAATCCTTATCGCCGTAACCGTTCCATTGACAGTAATTCTGATCCCCTCAACCGTCCCCTACTGGCGATGGCGTTATTGTTGATTACTGTGTTTACAACCACCGTCGCGGGTGTGGGAATGGTGGATATTTCGACCCAAGATTGGTTATCGAACCCCAGTTTATTGTTACAAGGGTTGCCTTACGCCATTCCTCTATTGGGTATTCTCGGAACTCATGAACTGATTCATTATTTAATAGCCAGGCGTTATCAAATTCGCACCACTTTACCCTTTTTTATTCCGATGCCTTTTTTCTTGGGAACCTTTGGCGCAATGACGCAAATGCGATCGCCTGTTCCCCATCGTAAGGCGTTATTTGATATTAATACCGTCAGTCCTTGGGTGGGATTTGTGTTGACCCTGGGGTGTTTATGGTGGGGTTTATCCAACTCTGAGGTGATTTCAATTCCCACAGAAGGCGCGGGTGTATTCAACTTTGATGCCCTCGATCCGAGTTTTTCGTTTTTCCTCACGGTTTTGAGTAAACTTGCCTTAGGAGAGGCGTTAACCGCCGCTACAGTGATTGATTTACATCCTGTTGCGATCGCCGGATACTTAGGGTTAATTGTAACGGCGTTTAACCTTTTACCCATTGGACAACTCAATGGCGGACATATTGTTCATGCCATGTTTGGCCGCCGCACTGCAATAGTGATTGGCCAGATTACTCGGTTTCTGGTATTGGCTTTATCTTTAATTCAGGGAGAATTTTTAGTCCTGGCAATTTTACTATTTTTCCTGCCTTTAAATGATGAACCCGCGCTAAATGATGTGACGGAATTAGATAATGCTCGAGACTTTATCGGTTTAATGACATTAACATTGTTATTATTTATTATTTTGCCCATGCCTCAAATGGTTGCAGCATGGATGCAATATTAGACCGAGTCAGCTAAAAATAGGATTGAGGCGGTTTGTACCGCCTTGGCAAAAATAATAACTCGGGTTGAGTTCAAAATAGTTGAAGTGTTGAATCTCATCGGAGTTGTTGCAGGATAGTATTAAGATGAAAACATTTTCTTTTTACGATAAGCTCGTCGTTGACGTTGGTTGGCAATGGCTTTACGCTTACGCTTTTCAGGGGGCGTTTCAAAGTGACGCTTTTTTCTAACATCTGCTAATATCCCGGCTTTCGAGACTTCGCGTTTAAAGCGCCGCAACGCTGATTCTAACTGTTCATTTTCTCCTAAAATGACTTGAGTCATAAGTTCTCCTTCAACTGAGTAACTATAAATCAATATTACCGATGTGATGATCGCATACCATAGAAGCAGGATTTACCCTGTTCACCTGAGTTGGCTGCAAAGGACAAAACATGAGCCAACGTTAGAGTGCAACTAGAGTATGGTTAAACTTGGATCGATCTCATCCTACAGATCATCATGTGAAAGTTGTGATGAATTCTGGTGGAGAGAGTTGCCTTGTCTATCTTAATATATTCAATATCATAAAACTTGATAAAGTCACTACAGAATTAAAAATCGAATCAAAAGCGGAGTCATTCACACCCTTTGTGGACATCCTCTCGGTGAGGAGATTAACATCAACCACTCGTCCATTGAAGAGACATAAGGAAAATCAATTAAGAACAATTCATTTTTCATTAATCGTTACTATTGGTTTGTCTGTATGAACAGATTACAACAAATACTGGGACATCAGATTACTTTGAAAACCAATTAGGACTTAACAAGGAAGCGATGAATGCTAAAAGTCCAAACAAAATACCCACATAGGTAAACATATCTTGACTACAATAACTTTGACTGGCAACAGCAGAAGTATTGATGAGGGGCGATAAAACATAACCCAGTAGTCCACATCCCAATATTCCCCAAGTTAATAACCCGAAAAGTGCAGCTAACATCGCATTTAATAAAGCAGATGTAATAGATGAGATAAATAGTTCCAGTTCAGAAAAGGTGGCAACCCCAACACAAAGTAGTGTTGTCACGACAATCACATTAATCACAAACATAGATGAGATCCCTGATAGTTGAGAATTAAAAGATGATATTAAATTTTAAAATAAAATACAATAAAATCTAGCAAAATACTATACCAAATTTGCATAAAATCAGATTTTTTTGAAATTGAATCACTGTCACTTGCTCTGCAAACCCTCAATTGGCTTCCAGTAGAGCCATTCTGGCGAAGATAATTTAAAGATAATAATTGAGCAATTTATCAAATACAATATAATTGATAAGATAAAAATCAGATCGAAACGTAATAATATAAATGCGAATTTGTGAAGCAGCCTTGAGAGATCATCTCTAAAACATAGAAATAAGATTGATTCTCAAGATTGCTTTGACTGATTTCAATTTGATAAAATTATGGACTATAATAATTCCAAGTCATTTTAGAACGGCGATAATGATCTTCTGTCCATAACCGAGGTTGATCTTGATTTAGATTAGGTTTAGGATTGGTATAAATTTGCAGTTGATTCCCATTTAAAACCATAACTTCTTCGCGCCAATCTCCCGAAACATCTGCGACATAAAGTCGATCTGATTCCTGAGGAAAACGATATAAAAACTCACCACTGAGTCCATCAAAAATCGCAATATCTCCTGATGTATGCCGTTCTTTGGCTGCAATGAATTGTTCTTGATCTCCCGTCCAATCAATCGTAAAAATTACCTCAACGCCTTTTTTTGTCCAGTCTTCAGGCGCAACATCATCTAATTTATAAGTATTAATCAATTCACCATTTGCATCGAAAATGAAGGGTTTTTGATATTCCCGATTTCGACTCCGACACCAAATTTCTAAGCCTGGACGCTGAGGATCAAAATCACCAATAGCTGCATTTTGAGGTTCTTTCCGTTTATAGTCCGTTTCCCAAACTAACCCATCGTAATTATATAGAAAAACCCGATTACTTTGGCGGGCAAATTTATTTAAAACCCGATTACCTAAACGGAATAAACGGTTACTCAGCGGTAAAATACCATTTTCACCCCCTTCTTCTAAAATCACCACTTCTAAGCCGGGTAAATCAGGGCGAACATCTGCAATAAACAAAGAGTCTACATGACCTTTTAGGGGTAATTGATGTAAAATTTTACCTTCTGAAGAAATTAGGTTTCCGCCTAATACTTCTTCTTTGCCATCTCCATTTAAATCTGCGACTCTTGCGCCATTATGGGCATTTGCAATAAAATCATTTTGAGTCCATAACGGTTGTGGCGTTTGAGAATTGAGTAATTCTGAAACTGAATAAGCGGCTAAATAACGCCCCATACGATAGCCATTGGCGTTGGTTGCTTGTAATAAGATATCGCGGTCACCTTCACCTCTAAAATTGGCAATAACAAGATGTTCCCAACGTTGGGTATTCTCGGGAGAAGATAGATTAATACTAGCAATAGATTCACCCTTTACACCGTTGAGAATTTCTAATGTACCCTCTTGAGTCAGAAATAAGACTTCTGTTTGACCATCCCCATTGACATCACCCGCTTGTATACCTGGCCCATGTAATCCAGGTAAACCATTATTCTCTGCTTTTTGAGTCACTTGAAGATTAATTTGTTTAGTCCACAGAGATTGACCCTGATAATTTGTAACGGCAATATAACCCGGTTTTGTCACGATAAAATCTCGACGACCATCATTATCAACGTCGGCTGTAATTAAACCCCCTTCACCCTCTATTTCTTGGGGTAAATCCAGTTGAATTGTATGAGGCGATAGGGTAGAATTCGGAGGATTAACACGGGTTGATTCAGCCGTTGCTGTACATCCGGCAGCAAATAAACTCAAAATCGTCAATAATAAGCTGGAGCGATTTCTAACATTACTAAATCTGATTTGTTGATATTCTGTAATCATTTTTGTCTGACTTCATCGTCTAAAATTTTCATGAATGCCTTACTGTCTCATCCACTCAAAAAGACAGTAAATCTCTGATGAGATTGATTTAAAGCTGTTACTTATTATTGTAGCAATCTCATGAATGATTCTAGTCATTCTGAACAGGCAAATCAGATCAATATTTGGGTAGAACACAGAATGTAATACAGTCGCTAAAATTGACTGTAGACTGTTATCTCAATTGCTGATGTCAACTCTCCCCACTCCATTACTTGTCAAAGACCCCGAACGTCTAGAAGCGCGGTTGAAAGAAATTCCCACGTCTCCGGGTGTTTACTTTATGCGCGATCGCACCGATAATATTCTCTATATTGGTAAATCGAAAAAATTACGCTCACGGGTTCGTTCCTATTTCCGGGAGTCTAACAATCATTCTCCCCGCATTGATATGATGGTTCAACAGGTGGCTGAGATTGAATTTATCGCCACCGATACCGAAGCCGAAGCCTTAGCATTAGAAGCCAATTTAATTAAAAAGCATCAGCCTTATTTTAATGTTCTATTAAAAGACGATAAAAAATATCCTTACGTTTGTATTACCTGGTCAGAAGATTATCCGAGGTTTTTTATAACTCGGAAACGCCGTTCAGGTAATAAAAAAGATCGCTATTACGGGCCTTATGTGGATACTCGTTTGTTACGCAGTACTTTGCATATTGTTAAACGAATTTTTCCGCTACGACAACGTCCCAAACCCTTGTTTAAAGATAGACCTTGCTTAAATTATGATTTAGGTCGCTGTCCAGGCGTTTGTCAAGGGTTAATTACCTCAGAAGATTATCGTAAAACGGTACAAAAGATTGCAATGATTTTCCAGGGAAGAACGGGAGAATTGATTGATATTCTCACTGAAAAGATGGAGAAAGCCTCGGAAAATTTAAATTTTGAATTAGCCGCACAATTGCGAGATCAATTACTGGGATTACGGTCTTTAAACGCCGATCAAAAAGTCTCTTTACCGGATGATAGAGTCTCTCGGGATGCGATTGCATTGGCTGCTAATGATAAACAGGCTTGTATCCAACTCTTCCAAATTCGCGCCGGACAGTTAGTAGGACGGCTGGGATTTTTTGCGGAAGTCGCTAATTTAAAGAAAGAGGAAAATCAAGATATTTCACAAGTAGAATTAGGTGCAATTTTACAACGAGTTTTAGAACAACATTATCAAACAGTAGATGCGGTAGAAATTCCAACAGAAATTTTAGTGCAATATGAGTTACCCGATGAAACTATTTTAACGGATTGGTTGAGCGAATATAAAGGTCGAAAAGTCACCATTATTAACCCGCAAAGACAAACCAAAGCGGAGTTAATTGAGATGGTTGAACGCAATGCAAATTATGAATTAGAACGAGTTCAGAAATTTAGCGATCGCAATACCGCAGCGATGCAAGATTTAGCTGATATATTAGATTTAGCCGATCAGCCTCACCGTATTGAAGGTTATGATATTTCCCATGTTCAAGGGTCAGATGCAGTGGCTTCTCGGGTGGTATTTATTGATGGTTTACCCGCCAAACAACATTATCGTCATTATAAAATTAGAAACCCGGATGTTCATATCGGACGGTCTGATGATTTTGCTAGTCTAGCCGAAGTTATTGGTCGTCGGTTTCGAGAATATACCCCCGATAATATTAACGATCAAAGCGATAAACCGGATTTAATTATGATTGATGGCGGTAAAGGTCAGCTTTCTTCTGTGGTGGAAATATTGCGAGAAAAAGAGATTTTAGAAGATTTATCTGTTATTAGTTTAGCCAAACAACGAGAAGAAATATTCCAACCCGGAGAATCTTTGCCGTTAGCAACAAATGCCGAACAACCTGGTGTACAATTATTAAGAAGACTCAGAGATGAAGCCCACCGCTTTGCCATTACCTTTCATCGCGATAAACGCAGTCAACGGATGAAGCGATCGCGTTTAGATGAAATCCCAGGCTTAGGACATCATCGTCAAAAGCAACTCCTGGCTCATTTTCGCTCTATTGATTATCTTCGTATTGCCACTCCTGAACAAATTGCAGAGGTGTCAGGAATAGGGCCGAAATTAGCCCAGCAAATTTATGATTATTTTCATCCTGCTGCTTCTGTTGAATTAAAGGCAGAAACCGTATAACAACCCTCACCCCCTTCCCCTCTCCCAAAATTAAGAGAGGGGTGTACAAGGGAAATTTAAGAGGCGTACACCTGTTTATAATAGGCTTGGTATTCCTCTGAGAGTAACGGTTCCCACCAACTGCGATGGCTGAGATACCAACTGACGGTTTGTCGCAGTCCTTCTTCGACTGTCACTAAGGGGGCCCAGCCGAGTTGAGTTTTGATTTTACTGGCATCAATGGCGTAACGGCGATCGTGTCCGGCGCGATCTTGAACAAAAGTAATTAACTCTTCAGAGGGTTTGACGGGTAAACTGGGGGCAAGTTCATCGACGATGCGACATAACATCTTAACTAAATCAATATTCTTGACTTCGTTATTACCGCCGACGTTATAGGTTTCACCCGGCTTACCTTGATGAATGACAGTGTCTAATGCCCGACAATGATCCTGGACATACAACCAATCTCGGACATTTTGCCCATCTCCATATACGGGTAAAGGCTTGCCCAATAAAATATTGATACACATCAACGGAATCAATTTTTCTGGGAAATGATAGGGGCCGTAATTATTAGAACAATTTGTAATGAGAGTCGGCATTCCATAGGTGTGGAAATAAGCCCGCGCCAAGTGATCGCTACCTGCTTTTGAGGCAGAATAAGGACTATTGGGGGTATAAGGTGTGGTTTCGGTAAAAGCCGGATCATCTGGCTCTAAGCTACCATAGACCTCATCAGTTGAAACGTGTAAAAACCGGAATTGTGAAGGCTGATCATTTTGATTCCAATACTGACGAAATGATTCGAGTAAGGTAAATGTTCCGACAACATTGGTTTGGACAAATGCCCCTGGCCCTAAAATCGAACGATCTACATGAGATTCGGCGGCAAAATGGGCAATGGTATCAATTTGTTCTTCTTGTAATAATGAATCAATTAAAGCGCGATCGCAAATATCACCCTTAACGAAGCGAAATTGTTGATTGTCGTCTAAACTGGCAAGGGTTTGCCGATTACCCGCATAGGTGAGAGCATCCAAAACCACAACTCGATCTTGGGGATTTGCCTGACACCAATGATGGACAAAGTTTGAACCAATAAACCCGGCTCCCCCTGTTATCAGTAACCGCCGTGGGGATTGATCTCCACCGTTACTGTAGCTATATTGCATAGCCAATGTTGTCTCCTCCCATTTAGATTGAACATTTTCCTCGCCGTCAACCGGACAAAGATCCTTTTCACACCCTCGCGCGAGTTTCAATAAACTCATCAAATATGCATCGACTACATCAATCATTATTGAGAGATCGACTAGCAACTCAAGCTGAAAAGAGAATAGGTCAAAACAGGATATTCAATTTGAAAACTGATCCAGCTAAGGGATTCTCTCTTAGACTTGAAAATAACTGCTTATTGGTTTGAGCTAGCGTTTAATGTAGTCGTAAGAGCAATTTCAAGGATCTGGGCTTTAATGCTGCTAATTTGCATCTTGTGTATATCTTATCAAATACTACCAAAGTATTGAGAATTTCAGTGAAATCTAGCGATAATCAATCACAATTAAGAGAGGATGGGGTTTTCTATCTGGCTTGACGGTGGTAGACTAGCGGCTGGGCGAGAGATATTTGCGATCGCGCCACAGATCAACTGATTTAGCTCAAGACACAGTGGGTAATTGAATCCGAAACTGTGTACCTTGCCCGATAGAAGATTCTACCTGCAAATTACCACCATGCTTGTCCACGATGATTTGTCGGGCAATAGCCAAACCTAAGCCAGTGCCTTTACCCACACCTTTGGTGGTAAATAAATGGTCAAAAATTCTTGCTTTTACTTCGGGTGGCATCCCTTTCCCATTATCACCGATTGTAATTTCGACAATATTTTGTTCTGTTATTTGTGCGGTTTGTATTGTAATTTTCTGAGGTTTTTCTTCTAAATCTGTAAAAGATAAATCAAGAGCGGCTTCATCAAAAACATCAATCGCATTCGCAATAATATTCATAAACACCTGATTCAGTTGTCCGGGAAAACACAGAATAGTCGGTAACGCATCATAATGTTTAACCACTGCAATTTCTGGGCGATTTTCGTTGGGTTTGAGGCGATATTTCAGAATCATTAAAGTACTATCTAACCCTTCATGAATATCGGCACTGACTTTATGTTCCATATCAGCCCGAGAAAAGCTACGCAAACTGGTACTAATATTTTTAATCCGCTGTGTCGCCGTCACCATTGACTGTAGTAATTCCGGTATATCTTCACACAAGAATTCTAAATCAATCTCTTCAGCATTTTCTTGTATGGGTTCAGCTACATCAGGATAATATTGCTTATACAATTCAAGGTGTTCGAGAATATCTTGAAAATAGTCTTTAATATTGGTAATACTGCCATTGAGAAAACCCAGAGGATTATTAATTTCATGGGCAACCCCCGCCATTAAATTACCCAAAGAAGCCATTTTTTCACTTTGCACAATTTGCAGTTGAGATTCTTCTAATTGTTGAGCATAATCTTGAGCTTGTCGATAAAGACGGGCATTTTCCAAAGAAATTGCCGCTTGAGTACAAAGGAAATTCAGCACAAGAATTCGTTCTGTTGTAAATACACCACTAGTAGATATATTTTTCAGATACAAAATACCAATTAAATTGCTTTGATTAAGAATCGGCAAACAGAGTAAACTCTTAGGTTGCTTTGTGAGTAAATAGTCATCAATTACAGGTAAATCCGTTTTTAAGTTATCAATGACGACAACTTCTTGAGTGTTTTTGACATATTGGATTAACTTAATGGGTAAATTGGGATTATTTTCTAAAGGCTGAGAACACAATTCTATTTTTTCTAATGTGGCGATAGCTTTGACAAACCATTCTCCGTTGCTATCAGGTAAGATTAAACCACAGCAGTTGCCACCCGAATTTTGTAAGATAATTTGAGTCAGTTGACAGAGTAATTCATCGAGTTGAATCGTACCAGAGAGGGCTTGAGACGCTCTCAACACCGCAGCAAAATCAAAGGTACTATTAATATTAGTACTGGAAGTATGACTATTGACAGTAGAATTATGGATGGAAAGATGAGATTGAGTTAAAGAGCATAAAGTTTGAAGTGGATCTAAAGTTTGTACGGGCTGTTGTAGAATGGGTTGGAGTAAATGAGGATAGCGTTTTTCCAGCTCATTAGTTTTAGCTTTAGCTCCCCATTTAGCATAACAATAATACGCTTCTTGCAGATATCCTGCTGCTACTTTTTCTTTCTCCCAGTTGAGGTAAAATTTAGCAGCCAGTTCATTAGCGAGGGCTTCTTCTTGAATATATTTATTGGCTTTAGCACCAGAAATCGCTTTGTCGTATTGTTCTATTGCTTCTAGTTTCTTTCCTAATACACGATATTTTTCTGCCTCTACCAAATCAACTTTATGTTGATGATTCATAGGTGCATAATTAGCCCAGTAATGTTGTAGCTTTTCTTGGTTTAGTTCAACTCTATCTAATTGATCTAAATTATTCTGTGAGTATGATTTTAAAGAATTTAGTATAATTAAAGAATCATAAAAATAAACAATCGGCTCACCAATTGTACCAGCACCTACTTCTAAATAAGATTCAATTTTTAGCAGATACTCTTTAGCAGATTCAATCTCTCCAAATAGGTAACAAAGCATTAGTTTATATAAATATAAAAAATAGACTCCCATCACATTATGATCGGAATAAAGCTGAGATAAAAACTCTGTTTCTTCTAAAGCATCTCCAGACAAAATATATGAATTTTTTGTTAATCCTAGTAAGTTTAAAGTTCCTTGCCAATAAATTCGACACCAATTTGCTGCTGTTAATAGATTTAATTGTGCCAGTCCATCACAGTATGTATGAGTTTCCTGTTCCAAATGATTTAGAGTCTGACCGCACCAAAAAGAATTGAAACAAAACATACTGGCAATATATCCAGCACATTCTAAGTTTCCGACATCTAATCCACAGATATATCCTTCTTGTGAGAGGGGTAAAGTTTGTTTTAGATGGGATGTACGATGTAAAACGAATTTGACCAGTACAGCAACGACATCAGGTTTGAAGGTTTTTGCATTAAGTTTGGAGATTAATTGTAATGCCAACTCTCCAAATTGTTTTCCGGTTTGGATATTTTTTAAGCGATTAACAACAATACTATAGGAAGAATAAGCCGAGGCTGAAGCGAATGTATTGCCATATTGAATCGAGAGTTGAACAGGTAAGGAAACTAAAAATGGATATAAAGGCGAACCCGATATATCAGCCGCTGCCATTACACTAGTAGCAATTTGTATAATTGCAATTTTTTCTTGATTTTTCGCGAGTGGCAGATCAACTAAGTCTTTAATTTCTCTATTTTCAATCAGTTGATTAATATTAGCGATCGCTTGTTGAATATCGTCCTTAGTCAGTTTATTGGGAAAACTCACTCCCATTTCTTCTAACAGATTTTGGGCGATCTCAACTGCTTTAGCGAGTTTATTTTGGGAAGCATTAGACTGAATCCTCATGCGGTAAACATTAATTTTATCTAGTAAGCACTGAGCTTTTTTGATAACAATATCAATCAGATTTTCCATTTCCTGAAAATCACCACAGAATAATGCCATTTCAGCCGATAATTCATGTAACTCAAGACAAATTTCGTACTGCCGCTGCCAAGGAATTTGACCCAGTAACAATAGACTCATTGCAGCATATTTACGCCCAGCTTGATAGGCTGTTCCACTTCTGGCTTTGCGACAAGCCATTAAATTGAGCTGAGCCAGTTCATCTCTTTGTGTTTGCTCATTAATTAAATCAGTACCATAGTTTAATTGATTGACAATTTCAAAAATCTTTTTTTCTCTGGTTTCTGGGGGAATTTTTTTTAGTAGTAGTTGTCCAATTCGGTAATGAGTTATTTGCTTTTGCTCATCAGGAATTAAAAAATAAGCGGCTTGTTGAACTCGATCATGCAAAAATTTATAATTCACGACTTCCGGAATTTGACCTTGATTCAATTGTTGCTCTTGAGAGATGTAAAACTTATAAACTTCGCTTTGGGGTAAGATAAAACCGTCCTGTAAAGCTCTCCATAAACTATCGGCTGTATCTTCTTTTGATTGTTCAGAAATAATTGCTAAAGTTTGTAAATCAAACTGATTACCAATACAAGCCGCTAGCTTCAAAACCGCTCTTGTTTCTACGGGTAACTTCTGTAACCGAGCAGCCATAAATTTGACGACATCATCGGTCAGCGCCCATTGTCTAACTTGAGTAATATTACATTCCCAGTATCCTGCTTCACAATTAAACTGAATCAATTTTTCTTCGTATAAACCTAATAAAAACTGAGTGGTAAAAAAGGGATTTCCTTTTGTTTTTTGATAAATTAGGTCTGTTAAAGGTTGAGAAAATACCTCACCGCAACTGAGAGTATCTGCAACTAAAAAATTAATATTATTCTGAGATAAAGGTGAAAGAGTAATGGTGTTAATTGTAGCCTCTGCTTTACTGATTTCATTTAGGGTTAGCATCAACGGATGAGCCGGAAATACCTCATTATCTCGATAGGCTCCAATCATTAATAAATAAGAACTAGATGCTTCACTCATTAATAACTTTATCAAGCTTAAAGAAGCCGAATCTGCCCACTGTAAATCATCGAGGAAAATAACTAAAGGATGCTCTCGCGTTGTAAAAACTTGAATAAACTTATTAAATAGTAAATTAAACCGATTTTGGGCGGCACTTCCAGATAGTTCGGTTACAGGAGGTTGCTGACCAATAATTTTTTCAAGTTCCGGAATTACCTCAATAATAACTTGTCCATTCTCCCCCACTGCATCCAATATTTTACTTTTCCATTGTTGCAGTTGAGTGTCACTTTCACTCAGTAATTGCCCCATTAAATCTCGCAAGGCTTGTACAAAAGCAGAAAACGGAATATTACGATTAAATTGATCGAATTTTCCTTTAATAAAATAACCTTTTTGCCGAACAATAGGTTTATGAACTTCGTTTACAACAGCAGTTTTTCCAATTCCAGAAAATCCCGCCACTAACATCATCTCTGATCTTCCTCCCTTACCCCCCTTACTAAGGGGGGACTGAGGGGGGATGGGGGACTGAGGGGGGATAGCAACCCTCTCAAAAGCATTAAGTAAGGTTTGTACTTCTGTCTCTCTGCCGTATAATTTTTCTGGGATGAGGAAGCGATCGCTAATATCTTTTTGTGCTAATTTAAAAGGTGTAATTGTACCTGTTTCTTTGGCTTGAGCTAAACATTTATCCAGATCATACTTAAGTCCCAAAGCACTTTGATAGCGATCTTCAGCATTTTTTGCCATCAGTTTTAGCACAATTGCTGATAGCATTTGAGGAATATTTGGATTAATTTGATGGGGTGGTACGGGATATTTAGCAATGTGGCAATGAACTAATTCTAAAGGATCATCATAGGAGAATGGTAATTGTCCGGTTAGGAGTTCGTATAGGGTTACTCCTAAGCTGTAGAAATCTGTGCGATAATCAATTCCTCGGTTCATTCTACCCGTTTGTTCAGGGGCGATATAAGCTAAAGTTCCTTCTAATACATTCGGATTTTTAAGTTCCTGAGTTTCTTTTGGAAGTAGTGAAGCGATACTAAAGTCAATTAATTTAATCTGTTTAGATTGAGGACAAATTAAAATATTAGCGGGTTTAATATCTTTGTGAACGACGCGATGCTGTGTTAAATCGTGTAAAATAGCTGCTATTTGTCGGGCAATTCCTAATACTTCTAGCCAATTTAAAGGCTGATGTTGGGTATATTGTTGAAGAGATAGACCCCCTATATCTTCCATTACCAGAGCCAAGCTATTGCGCCAAGGTTCAAGCTTTAAAGGTTTAACAATACCAGGAGTGTTTATGTTCTTGGTAATAGTATATTGATTGCGAAATTGTACTAACTCACTGAAGTTAGGATACTCACGTTGTAGGATTTTGATGACGACTGGCTGTTGTTGATGATCTTGTAATGCGCGGTAAACTGCTGTTCTTGAACCATTATAGAGTTGTTCAACAATAGAGTAACCCTGGATTTGGGGTAAGTTAGTGCTGGGTTGAGCTGTCATGGCTAAGTGGAGAGCTTCTAGTAATGGGATTGATCCTAGAATTCCCAAAATTAGCTTTTATATTACTTATTTGGATATATACCTGGGACGAGGGAACGAGTTTATATTTTTTTATAACTTAATTTGTGTTGAGTTTAGCTGTTTATCAGCTTATATAACGATACTGAAAAACTTTATAAATTTTTTAGGGTGGAACAGTACAAAATTAATGATGAGAAAGTAATCATTATTCTGAATAACTGTAATCCACCCCAAATCGGAAAGCGTCTTTATATTTTTTAGGCTAAATTATCTAAGATTAGCATCTCGTAATTCACCGGGGCGAATCGATAATTGTTGAGTTTGATTACCTCGTAAAACAACAACTTTTAGCGGTTGACTGACTAGACTTTTTTCAACAGTCCGTTGTAATTGTTCGGCTGTATTAATCACTTCCCCATTAATTTCTGTAATCACATCTGCCCGCCGTAAACCAGCCGCTGCTGCTGGACTATTGGGAATCACCTGCATGATTAATACCCCGTTTACTTCAGGAATTGTAATAGTAGAATTTGGATCGGTGTTTAAACGTCTGGCTTGTTCTGGATTTAAACTAATCATCCGAATCCCAATATAAGGATGAGAAATATTTTCGCCTCGGGCCAATTGATCCTTAATTTCTTTTGCTTTATTAATCGGAATCGCAAATCCAATTCCTTGTCCATCTGCCCGAATTGCAGTATTAATTCCGATTACTTCACCCCGATCATTGAGTAATGGCCCCCCTGAATTCCCCGGATTAATTGCTGCATCCGTTTGAATAAAATCAAGGCGTTTATCGGGAATTCCAGCCTGAGAACTAGAACGATTTAAAGTACTGACAATACCTAAAGTAACTGTATTATCTAATCCTAATGGATTACCCACCGCGATCGCCCAATCTCCCACTTGTACGGTTTCAGAATCAGCTAAGGCGGCAACAGGTAAGTTATTGCCATTAATCTTAATCACCGCTAAATCCGAAGGTTCATCTGTTCCGCGAACTTCTCCTTGAAATTCCCGACCATCTCTTAATACAACGGTGACTTTATCCGCCCCTTTAACCACGTGGGCATTGGTTAAAATCATCCCATTACTATCAATAATAAATCCAGATCCTTGTCCCCGTTCTTGAAATTCTTGGGGGCCTTGAGGAAAGGTATCTTCCCCAAAAAAGCGATTAAAAAAGGGATCGTCAAAAAATGGACTATTAGGAAAATTAGTCGTCACCGTCCGTTCTGTATCAATCCTCACTACCGCAGGCCCCACGGCATTAACGGCATTCGCGACAAAGTTACCAGCCCTCGCGGTTGGAACTGCTGCTTGTTGAAATGCGGGAATTGCAACGGGTGTACTGGCTTCAGCCGCAGATAAAAATTGGCTGGGAAATATTTGTATGCCTGTTAAAGTAAAGCCGACGCTAAGAATAGCGACTACAAAATAACGACTGAGTTGACGTAGAGAAAATATCTTTCGATTTGAAGACGACATAGGAATATTTTTTAACTCCTTAATTAAATAGATAACAATTCAAACAGGGTAAAAATATAGCTAATTTTAAATTTTAAGCTATAGTGTGTTCTTCATTTTAGTTCAGTAATTTTCCGGATCGATAGTATAAAAACTTAGAGTTTAATATTTTCTAAGTCTCGGCGAGGATTAAACTGACTATATTGTTGAATTTTCTCATACAACTCTCGTTCGGGGCGATCTAATTGAGTCGGAGTAATAATTTTTAATTTAACAATTTGATCGCCCCGTTTTCCATCAGTAGAAGACCATCCTTTTCCTCGTAATCTTAAAGATTGCCCCGAATTTACACCCGGTGGAACTTTCATCATCACAGACCCATCTGGAGTCGGAACTTTAATTTTGCCACCGAGGGTTGCTTCGACTGGAGTAATGGGAACTTCACAGACTAAATTATCTCCTTCAAATTTAAAAAAGGGGTGAGGTTCTAATTCAACGATTAGATATAAATCTCCTCGTTTCTGAGTAATTTGATTCACTCCACCTTTCCCTTTCACCCTAATTTTTACACCGGGTTTTGCCCCCGGAGGTATGCGTATTTTTGTAGTTTCGCCGTCTAGCTTAAACTGTTTATTCACCCCTCGAAATGCTTCAGAAAAAGTCAGGGGAAGACTGGCTTCAAAATCTCGTTGTTGAGGTTTAGAAGATTGAAATGGACTGCCAAAAAAATCACTACCCGCCGATGGATTAGTACCATAACTATAAGTCCGGCGAGTTCGATTATTAAATCCACCGAAACGACCTAATAATTCATCGATAAAATCATCAAAATTACCATATTGACTGAAATCAAAATCACTAAACCCGGAATAATTTCCCCCTTGTTGCCGATATTGACCAAACTGATCGTATGTTCTGCGCTTATCTACATCAGATAGAACTTCGTGGGCTTCGTTAACATCTTTAAATTTTTTTTCAGCTTCTTGATTATTTTGATTTAAATCAGGATGGTATTTGCGGGCTAGTTTTCGATAAGCTTTTTTAATCTCATCCGCGCTTGCCGTTTTACTCACTCCTAAAATTTTATAATAATCTTTGTAATCGGTTTTGGGCATTCCTGGTTCCTCCTGCTATTCCTACTAACAACCATGCAAAATTTGGGAAGCGGAATATAAGTCTATCATAACTTATTTTATCCCATTCCCAACTTAAACAGGTTAAATTTTTAGAGTCATTCTTTGATTGATAGCCGTACTATCCTTTCTGTTTTGATCGGCTCAATTATCCCAGTTCAACTTTAACCACTTTATTTTTTTCTTCTTCAGCTTTGGGTAGGGTTAGGTTGAGAATACCATCTTTGTATTCTGCCCCAACATTTGTATTTTGAATCCGAGTAGGAAGGGGAATAACACGGCGGAATTTACCGTAACGAAATTCACTTCTCGAAACACCATTGTCTTCTGTTTTGGTTTCAGACTTCCGTTCTCCACTAATTGCAACGGCTTCAGCGGTAACTTGAACGTCTAAATCTTTTGCTTCCATACCGGGCAATTCTAACTTAATATGAACTGCATCTTCGGTTTCATGAAGTTCGGCAGCGGGAACAAAAGCAGTGCTTCTCATTTCTCCACCTGGATTTCCAAAGTGGTCAAATAAACGGTTCATTTCCCGTTGTAAACTATCAATTTCTCGGAAAGGTTCCCAACGCATTAATGAGTTAACCATGTGTATAATCTCCTTAAACAGACTTAATCAGAATTTAAATTGTGTTGTCGGCTTTTTGATTGCCTTATGTTTATAAGATACAAATTTACGGATGTAATCTGATTTCGGTTTTAACGATAATTCTAAGAGAAATAGCCGAACTTTGTTGGTTGTTGGTTATTTGAGATCAATTATTAAGTTAAACATATGGGTTTTATTCCCCACCGTCATACTTCCAACTTCGGCCCTTCCTTCTTGCTTCAAATTACTCCCACAGTCGCCGTCTGGGTTTTCCATTCAAGCGTTGATGGCTATCGCGTAACAGTTTTGGAATGTCTAACGCTTCTGGGCAGCGCGGTAAACAGTCTCCACAGTCTGTACAACGGTTGCCTTTACGCCCCGCAAACCAATGTCCGGCATTTTCAAACATTTGGTAACGATATTGACTAAACGGAGTCATCTCATAAGCAACAGCCAAATTCCTTAACCGCAGTACTTCTGGAATATTAATTTGTTCGGGACAGGGTAAACACTGGTAACATTGACTACAGCGATCGCTATCTAAAACTTCGGTTTTTACGGTTTCTATGCGGGTTAATACTGTCTGTTCTTCTGGGGTTAATGGCTGATCTCGATCCGCCACTTGTAGCGGCCAGTCTAACTCCTCTGGGGTGGCTGCCCCTAAACTTAAAGTAGTAATTCTCGGATCGCTGAGTAAAAATCGATAATTTAATTCTAACGGGGAAAACGGCTGACACAACTCTTTTAACCGTTGAGGGGGTGTGTAGAGTTGACCCCCTTTATCGGCGGGCGAAATAATAAATATCCCTAAATCATGTTGATCAGCTAGGGTAATGGCAGGTAGATTCCGTTGAAAAAAATAGTAATAATGCAGATTGACAAATTCAAACAATTGTGTATTGATTGCTGATTCAATCACATCGAGTGAAGCATGAGTCGAAAACCCTAAATGTCGAACCCGACCATCTGCGATCGCCCGCTGCGCGCCAGAAATACCTTGAATGGTCTGTTGTAGATGTTGATCAGTATTAATCCCATGAATGGCTAAACCATCAAGATAATCTAACTGTAAGCGAGTCAGAGAGCGATCGATGAGCCGTTCTAATTCACCCGGATCAGAAGTTGGGGAAATTTTGGTCGTGATGTAAAGATGCGTTCGCCCGACAGACAAACCCCTTAAGGCAGCCCCCAGATACTGTTCACTGTTGCCATAGCCTTGTGCGGTTTCGATATGATTAATCCCTCGTAAAATAGCTTGCTGCACCGTTTGTTGAGCATTTTCTGGGGAAGCCAGATAACGCATCGTTCCCAGGGAAAACACAGAAAGCTTGAGATTTGTTTGACCAAATCGTCGATAACGCATCTTAATGATTAAGCAGTGTACCTCAAAGTCATAGCATTATTGGGCTTCATCCTTACGAACATCAGCCTGACGGATCAGTTCATCCGGGCTCAGATTAGAAATAAATTCCCGAAATGCTTTACGTTCTTCTTCGTCGGCTTCCCGATCCACCGGAATAGAAGCATCCGCCACCACTTCTTCCATCACCCAAATCGGACTATCTGTCCGTAAGGCAATGGCGATCGCATCACTAGGACGGGCATCAATTTCTTTTTTCAGTTCCCCCTGACGTACCTGCAGAACGGCATAGAAGGTGTTATCCTGCAAAGAGTGAATGATCACTCGCTCTAATGTCATTTCCCAAGTTTCTAGAAAATTAACGATTAAATCGTGAGTTAAAGGCCTGGGGGGCTTATGGTTTTCGAGAGCGCCAATAATGGATTTTGCTTGATCCTGACCAATAAAAATCGGTAAGGCACGCCGCTCTGACGCATCTCTGAGTAAAACAATGGGATTACGTGTAGCAGCATCGAGTGCAATTCCGGCGACTTTCATTTCAATCATCGACTCAGCCTCTATAAAATACTTTCGGCAATTGAGTGTTTAGACTCAAATACGGAAACTTGTGAATCACCAACCCTTCTAATTTATCTTGAATTCCATACTGAAAAAATGCTATGTTCACAGGATTAATTCAAGCTTTAGGAACAATACAGCCCTTGGGACAGGATCAGTTCCAAATTTCTTGTCAATCGGGTCAAACTGATTCTATTTTACGGGATCTCGCGCTGGGTGATAGTGTTGCAGTCGATGGAGTCTGCTTAACGGTTGTAGAAATTGTCCAATCTGGATTTATCGCAACCGCTTCTCCTGAGACCCT
Organism: Microcoleaceae cyanobacterium; assembly: GCA_049647265.1. GTDB lineage: Bacteria > Cyanobacteriota > Cyanobacteriia > Cyanobacteriales > Microcoleaceae > JAAURB01. The sequence goes on along the minus strand of JBARXJ010000061.1, from coordinate 77,598 downwards.
ATCGCGTACGACTTTAGGCAGTTTGTCAACTGGATGTTTTAATTTAGAATCCTCTTTGCGAGCCGGGAGTAAACTCGGAGGACACTTTGTCACAGGCCACGTCGATGGTGTGGGCTGCCTCACTTCAGCGGTTCAAACGGCAAGTTCTTGGGAAATGCATTTTAGCGCACCTTCCACAGCCAACTCGGCTTGGCAACGACAAATTGCCCCTTATATCGTACCAAAAGGCAGTATTGCCATTAATGGAATTAGTTTGACAATCGCTGATTGTGATTCAGAAGGGAATGAATTTATGGTAGCAGTGATTCCCCATACTTATGATGAAACAAACCTTAAGTATCTTAAACCCGGAAGTTGGGTCAATCTTGAAGCGGATATTTTAGGAAAATATGTAGCTAAATTTTTGCGATCGCAATTCCATCAAACCGTTGGCTCCATTCCAGGGTTAGATCAAGCGCCTTCTCTTTCTAGCTTAGAACAAATTACCCCAGATTTTTTAGCTGAACATGGATATTAAAAAGAAGGAAGAGGGAAGAAGGAAGAGGGAAGAAGGCGATAGGCAAGAGAGTTAAATTAAATTGTAGGGTGTGTTAACAACGCACCCCATATATTGAGATTATTCGTAGTTAAATTCAATTGTAGTGTTAACAACGCACCCCATCCACTGTTTACAACTTAAATGATTCACCTTTCAAATTAAGTCTAAAATTGCTCAAACCAGGATTTTTTAATTTCAACGACTTCTATCATTTTTGTCTCAATTCCGAGTTGTAAATCTTTCAGAAGATAACACAACTGTTCCCCATCAATACGGATGTTGAAGGAAGAGGGTGATAGGGAAGAGGGAAGAAGATAATGAATTTAGTTAAATTCAATTGTAGGGTGTGTTAACAACGCACCCCATCCTAAGTCCATTACTGGCGCGCCATCTCGGGTTGCTTCTTGTTTTGCCCCACTGGTAAAGGTTCCTGTTGTCATGAATAATCCTTTATCTGTTCTCCCCACCATTGCTCCGCGAAAATCTCTAATTTCAACAAGCGCTTACAGATCCAACATAACGCTTACATTGAAAAAAGACTCTGAAGCTCAATAGCGCAATTTTTAATACCCCAATTCCATCAATTCCCCCATCTCCTTTTCGTCCTGTGACTTCAACTTTAATAAATCCAGATTCCCTTAAAATACGTTGACATAACCGTTCAAAAGCATCCGGTGGAATATTTTGTAAAGTTGAGAGTAATTGATCGATCCAGCGCTCAGAATCTATAGGAATTTGAGAAAAATTAAAATTATTATCTAAATTTTAACTATGATCTATATCGGTATTTTTAGAAGAATCATTCACTGAAGATTTTAATTGACTATTTTGCTGAACAAAACGTTTAACCGCTATTTGATCAACTTCTTTTAATTCCTTTCCTTTCGGCGTTAAAACCCAAACTCCTCGACCGATATTATCAATCGCGCCGTATTTTTTTAGATAAGTTCTTGCCCAACTTAATCGATCACTAAGTAAAGTTTGCGGTTTATCTTTATAGGTGAGTGCTTGCTGTTCATTCGATAAATTCTCTAATTCACAAACCTGTTGATAAATTTCCTGTACTGTTCCTGAACCGCCTAAATTTTTAAGGGCTTGAAGTGTGGCTTGGAACAAATCATCATAGGAAGGAATAGAAGTCTTTAAACTCATCAGATTACGATTGGAATAATTAAGTAAAATTATCGATTTATTTTAATATTTTTCTATATCTATCCGCGAGATCAATCAACTATTTTAACTTCACTGTCAATCTGACGTTTTGGACAAAGTGTCAGCTTGAGAGGGTCGATAACAATGAAAATCTTAAAATTGCATTGTCATGCTAACCCAATTACAATTTTGCCCCTTACAATAAACCCTTTGAACCCAAAACGTCAGAAATCATACTTTACCGCAAGGGTTCAACACCGTAAAATTAAACATTCTAAGTTTTTGGATATAAAGGAACACGCTAATTATGGATGCAACAATACAAACCATTCACGGCCGAGAAATTCTAGACTCTCGTGGCAACCCCACAGTTGAAGTCGATGTTATTCTCGCCGATGGTAGCAAAGGCCGGGCGGGTGTTCCTTCGGGTGCATCCACTGGAATTCGGGAAGCCTTAGAATTACGAGACGGAGATAAAAGCCGCTACAACGGTAAAGGGGTTCTCAAAGCCGTTGAAAATGTCAACACCACCATTGCCGAAAACCTCACCGGGATGGATGCCACCGACCAAGCCGCTATCGACAATAAAATGCTTGAACTCGATGGTACAGATAATAAGGGCAAATTTGGTGCAAATGCAATTTTAGGGGTGTCTATGGCGGTGGCACGAGCCGCTGCTGAAGCAAAAGATATACCCCTATACCAATATCTCGGGGGCGAAGATGCTCACTTACTGCCAGCCCCTTGCTTCAATATTATTAACGGGGGCGCTCATGCCGACAATAGCGTAGACTTCCAAGAATTTATGATTGTGCCTGTGGGTGCGCCGACATTCCGGGAATCATTACGCATGGGAGCAGAGGTCTATCATGCCCTCAAATCCATTTTGAAGCAAAAAGGATACAACAGCAACGTTGGGGATGAAGGGGGTTTTGCGCCGAATTTAAAGGCAAATGTCGAAGCGATAGAAGTAATTTTAGCAGGGATTGAAAAAGCGGGATTAAAACCTGGGGATGATGTGGCGATCGCGCTTGATCCAGCAACCAGTGAATTATACCGTGAAGATGGCAGTTATCTATTTTATAAATCGGATAACAGCAAGAAAAGTTCGGAAGAAATGATCGCCATTTGGGAAGATTGGGTGAATCAATTTCCGATTATTTCAATTGAAGATGGTTTAGGTGAACAAGACTGGTCGGGTTGGCAACAAATGACCCAAAAAATAGGAGAAAAGGTTCAACTCGTAGGAGATGATGCTTTTGTTACGAATCCTGCCATTATTAAAAAAGCCATTGCGGATGGAGTAGGAAATAGTACCTTAGTTAAAGTGAATCAAATTGGTTCCATTACCGAAACTTTAGCTGCGATCGCTGATTCTCGTGCTGCTGGATATACTTATATGATTAGCCATCGTTCAGGTGAAACACCGGATGATTTTATTGCTGATTTAGCCGTTGCTACATCTGCCGGACAAATCAAAACAGGTGCGCCTTGTCGGGGTGAACGGTTATCTAAATATAATCAGTTATTACGAATAGAAGAACAGTTAGGTGGCAAAGCAAAATATGCGGGTAAAACCACTTTTTCTCGTCCTGTAACGGCTTAATCTTTTAATGATATCGGATGGGTTATGTGAGGATGTAACCCATCTTTATTATAGAGCGCTCTATTTCTTAAAAGATCAGATTTCCGCTTAAAGTGTTTAGAAATAAACAGCATGAGTACGAAATCAAAAAATATCAGCCTCCATAAAAATAGCGGCTAGAATTGCCGATCAGATTAATCGTTCTGTGAATTTGATTCAGAGTTATTTGATGTATGTACAGAAATATAGCGAAAGAATTAGGCGATTCTCACTCGTGAGAGGCGATACGTCTAACGACACGCTGCGCGACCGCGATCGCGCACAGGAATAGATCGGCTCATTAGTAATTCGAGAATTACAGAAAAATCAGGAATAAATTTTACTATCAAAATTCCGGTTTGCCCGCTCATAAATTGATAACTATTACTCTTCTACTTTATATCCTAATTCCGCTAATTGTGTCCGAGATTGTCGCCATTTCGGTTGAACTTTTACAAATAATTCCAGATAAACTTTTCCGGCAATTAACTTTTGAATTTGTTGGCGGGCAGCCGTACCAATGGTTTTTAACATTTGCCCTCCTTTACCAATCAGTATTCCTTTTTGGGAGGGACGTTCAACATGAATCGTTGCTAAAATTCGGGTAATGTCTGGGGCTTCATCTACCTTATCAATCACAATAGCGACAGAATGGGGAACTTCTTGACGAGTATGATATAAAATCTGTTCTCGAATTAATTCCGCCATAATAAATCGTTCCGGTTGATCGGTAACTAAATCTGGGGGATAATAATATGGCCCTGGTTCTAAATTCTCAATGAAAAGCTGTTGAAGCTGATCGACTCCTGTACCGTTGAGGGCAGAAAATTGAACAATCGGCCAGGCATGGGGGGCCGCAAGTTCTTGATAACTTCGATTAATACTGTCCGCATCACTCGGCTGCTGATCAATTTTATTAACCCCTAAAATAACAGGAATTTTAACAGAGTTTAATAACTCCACAATAAAGCGATCGCCACCACCGGCTTTAACCGATCCGTCTACGACAAATAATAAAACATCGACAGATTCTATGGCAATGCGGGCATTTTTAACCAAAACCTGTCCCAGTTGATGGTGGGGTTTATGAATGCCTGGGGTATCGACAAAAATAATTTGGGCTGTATCTAGGGTTAAAATGCCTCGGAGTCGGTTACGAGTTGTTTGGGCCACCGGAGAAGTAATCGCAATTTTCTGTCCGATCATTTGATTCATCAAGGTTGATTTACCCACGTTAGGACGGCCAATAATACCGATAAATCCGGATCGATATCCGTCGGGTGCAACGGGAATAGCGGTTACCTCAGACCAATCACTCACCATAGACTGTTTAACTCCCTGTAGAAAAAAACTTCAACCACTTCTGTGTCATCCATGATAAAGGAGAAAAGAGATTTCGAGTATAGGCAATTCATACTGAGCCTTTGAGATATCTGATAGAATTTGGTAAAGTTCAGCGATCAATCTGCAATCTGCTGGTTTATCGGCTGAAGGATAACTCGGGGTCAAACCCCAGAAGCTAACGAAACTTTACAGGCTAATTGGAGTCTATAAAAGTTGGTATTGTTGAGGAGATGAACATGAAAAAAACAACCCTCTTAGGGGGACTGTGCGCAATACTCGCCGCATCTTTACCCCTATCTGCACAAGCACAAATCGGTGTGCTCGCCACGCCGTCTGATTTTGATATTAGATATATGCCAATGGATGCAGAAACAGGTCGCATTGATCCGGCGATTTATTTCACTTTACCAGGTGAGTTCCCGAACCGGACGTTACCCATGGCATTTCAGTATCCGATTATTTATGAAATGGCAATCGATCAAAGCATTACCAGCGATGCTGTGATCACTGACGAAATTTTTATCGCCACACTTCCTCCCATTCCAAACGGAGTCACACTGAATGATACTCCTCGTTTACGGGCTGAATATACCCGTAAGGTTGAAGAATGGGGTGAATTGGTGGGAGAATGTTTAACTTTAAATCCCCTGTTGGTGAAGAGAGATACAGGTAACGCGATCTTACTCAATCAACAGCCTGCGGGTACAATTGTGTTTAACACTAATTTAATCCCAGTTTGTCCTAGACCATAGTGTAAGGTGAGTTCCATGACCTCTCCCTAACCCTCTCAACCTCTCCCTAGCCCTTCCCAGGAGGGGAGAAGGAAATAAACATAGAACACAGTAGGGTGCGTCACTGACGCACCTGATACCTAAAGCGAAAGGAAGTTCTTTATCATTATCGATAACGCACAAACATCTTAATTAACTCGGTTCAGGAATAGTAATATCAATCGCAGTAATTTGAGGATTGTTTCCGAGACTGGTTAAGGGGGGTTGAATATTTCCTTGATTTCCCACAATTATAGTCACTAAATTCTCAGGATTAAGGTATTTTTGTGCGACTCGTTGAACATCTGCAATGGTTGTCGCTTCCACTTCGTTACGATATTGAAAGATAAAATCGGCGGGATAATCAAAATATTCATATCGCATTAACCGAGACAAAGTTTGTTCTGGAGAAGCAAAATTAAAGATAAAAGAGTTTAAAGTAGACTCTTTAGCATAGCTTAATTCTTCCGGTGTAATCGGTTCTGTTTGAATCTGTTTCAGTTCGGTTAAAACAGACTGAATTAAAGGGACTGTTGCATTAGAACGGGTTTGTCCTCCGGCTTGAAATACACCGGGATAATCATAATTTACGCCCCAATATCCATAGACAGAATAAGCTAAACCTTGGCGCGATCGCACATTATTAAATAAACGACCCCCGAAGCCATTTAACACCCCATTCATTACACTTAATTCAGGATAATCAGGATTATCTAACTCTCCTCCCAAGTGACCCATTTGAATATAACTTTGATTCAGTTGAGGTTGTTCTACAAAATAGATACCTCCTTTTTTAGCCGGAGAAACAGTAGGTAAACTCGGCTCTATGGCTGAAGCGTTAGGGTTCCAACTGCCAAATTGATCGGCAATTAATAACTGCATTTGTTCTGAATCAAAATCCCCATAAATCCCCAAAATCATATCCTGAGGATGAACATAGTTTTGATGAAATTCTATCAGATCTTCTCGTGATATATTCTCCAGGGTTTCATACTCAATTGTCCGGGCATAAGGACTGTCTTCACCATAAATTAACTTTTGAAATTCCCGACTTGCAATATCACTCGGATCATCATTTCTACGACTAATTGAACCGCGCGTTTGAGTCTTAGCAACCGCTAACTTTTCCGGTGCAAAAATCGGTTCTTGAATGACTTCGGCAAACAGTCCAAATACTTGATCTAAATCTTCACTTAACGCATTAAAACTCGCACCCCCAGACGTTTCGCCAATACTGGTTTCAACAGATGCAGCAATTTGTTCTAAGATTTGATTCAGTGCGTCAGCAGAATGGCTTTGAGTCCCTCCAGTTCGCATCACTTCCCCTGTTAAAGCTGCCAGTCCGACATGATCTGCTGGTTCAAATCGACTCCCTGTCTTAATATAAGCACTTCCCCCCACTAAGGGTAATTCGTGGTCTTCCATTAAATAAATGGTCATGCCATTATCGAGTTGATAACGGTTATATTCCGGTAAATTAATCTCTGGTAATGGCGGAAATGTTAGTTCATCATAATGTCTAGCCGCTGCCACTACCGCAGGAGGACGGGATAATAATACGGTTAAGCAACTGACGAACACTAAACCGAATAAAAAAAGCTTTGATTTTTTCAATCTCAATCTAACAGTCATGGTCATATTTTCAATAATTTTAAATAGAAATTCCATCCTACATTTCCACAGTATTATTTAACGTTCTGCGGATAACAATCGACCCTCAGTCCGATTTTCGGGACGGAATGTTGCTTGTGCCACTCGTTGAATATCAGCAGGTGTAATTTGTTCAATGGCTTCTAACTGCTGAAATAAATTCTTCCATGAACCGGTTTTCACTTGATATTCAACTAATGCAAATGCCATTCCCATATTAGAATCAAGCGATCGCAATAAACTGGCTTTGGCTTGATTTTTTACCCGTTCTAATTCTTCCATCGATACCGGTTCAGTTTTGAGGCGTTCAATTTCGGTTCGCAAAGCCTCAGCCACTTCGTCTACCGTATGTCCGGGCGCAGTCAAAGCATAAAATAACATCAAATTCGGATGTTTATCGCCTGGATAACCATTTAACCCTTGTGCGGCTAAAGCAACCTGTTGTTGTTCGACTAGAGACTTATATAAGCGCGAAGTACGACCATCCCCTAAAATTGTAGTAATCGCTTCATAGACGACATTGTCGGGATGATTAAATGCCGGACGATGATAGCCTTCGAGATACCACGGTTGAGAAGGTAATTCTTTGGTTAATGTTCTTAATGCGGTTTGAGGCGGTTCGACAGCTTCAACTTGAGGCGGTTCAGCTTTAGCCGGATAACGTCCAAAATAGGTTTGGGCCAGTTGTTTAACTTCTGTTGGATCGACATCCCCTACAACTGCCACAGTTAAGTTATTCGGAACGTAATACGTCTCAAAAAAGTCTTGTACATTTTGTCGGGTCAAACTAGCTAAGTCTTCTCGATAGCCAATGACGGGACGACGGTAAGGATGGACTTCAAACGCCGTATCCAGTAAGCCTTCCAACATCCGACCCACCGGAGAATTTTCGCTCCGCAGTCGCCGTTCTTCTAAAATAACTTGCTTTTCTTTATAAAATTCCCGAAAGACTGGATCTAAAAATCGTTCGGACTCGAGTGACATCCACAGTTCGAGTTTATTGGCGGGCAAACTATAAAAGTACATGGTGGCATCGGCAGACGTGGAGGCATTCATTCCCACCCCTCCAGACTGTTCGACAATGCGACCAAACTCATTTTGGTTAACGTATTGGGCGGCTTGTTCTTGAACTTGTTCAAATTGAGTGGTGAGTTGTTCAAATTCTTCTGTTTTGCCTTCCGCTTGTGCCTTTTGAATTTGATCAAATATTTGATCTAACTCTTCGAGTAACGGTTTTTCTGCTTGATAATTGTCTGTGCCAATTCGTTTTGTTCCTTTGAATGCCAAATGTTCTAAGTAATGCGCCACTCCCGTTTGACCGGTGGGTTCGTCAGCCCCTCCCACATCTGCATAGATCAAAAAGGAAACCACAGGGGCTTTATCACGTTCTAAGACGATAAATTTCATGCCATTATCCAGCCGAAACTCAGTCACTTCTTTAATGACTCGCTGCAAGTAAGGCTGAATCGAGTTAGACCGAACAGGGGCATCGTCGGCTAGCGTTCTTTGAGGGGTTAGACTCCAACATATAAATATGTAAAGCGTGAGAACTAGCCCTGAGACCAGACGATGAAAAGGTTTAGCAATCAATCGACAAGAAGACAAGAACCGTAGGAAGAACATAAACGTTTATTAAAATCGATTCGTGATGCAATCTGAGGTCTGCCATTTTGACCCAGGCTCACTCGTTCTCATCTTAAACCATAACTTTATCAATGGGGGGGGTTAATCTTCAAGCGGTAATCGTCTATTCCCTTTCGTTATCTGTATGGCGCTACAAATAAAAAAATTCGGGAACGGTTTGGTCTGAACCACCGCCCCCGTCTGCCAAATCCTTTGAGAGGAGAACACTGAAACCTACTTTAGCTTTATTGCGAGATATTGTCAATACAATTGAGAAATATTCTCAAACTTAGGGGAATCAACTCATCTAGGTTAAGAGTCGCTTCAAAAATAGGCTTATTTTATCCGTGTTTATACGTACGTGTTTATTGGTTAAGTCAATAATAATACAGACAAAATTATACGGTTTATTAACAATTCATTCATACTAAATCATTGATTCTAAGTAAATTACTTAATTTATTTTTTATAAGTAAATTCTCTGAGACTCTTTTACAGATATATTCTCAGCCTCTCTATCTAAAGATATAAAATTTTGTAAAGAATCAGTAAATCTAGTTTAAATAGAACAAAGTTTATAGACTTTCTAGTTTTATTAAGTATCATAGATAACAGGTGGCAGTGTAATATCTAATTCTAAAACAATCTTACGAGGCTGCCAAAATTAATCAGTAAAACTTTAGAAAGGAGTAAATATTAAGATGAAATTCTTATCTTCTAAAACCATTACAACTGCATTACTTGCCACAGGTGTAATTGCTAGCGGAATGGCTGCACCGGCATTTGCGCGTGGCCAGAGTGGTACGACTTGTAATGTTCTTGATGTCACCGGTGCAATTGACTGTTATGGTTCTGTTGATGGTAATGATAAAGAAGCAGATGTCGTTAACTTATTCAAGAACCAAACCGAAATCACTAATGATATTGGTGGCGTATATAATTGGAACTTAGTCGATAAATCTGATGATGGTACAGATGTGTTTTTCTCCACTGCTAACGGCAGTGACACTGGAACCATTACCTTCTTGCAAGATATTGACTATACCTTTGCGATTAACTTAAAAGCGGCTAACTTCTGGAGTGCTTACTTCTTCGATGGCGCTAAAGCCGGTGAGACAGTTACCTACACGACTGCTGGGGTGGCACAGAATAAAAATGGCAAAGCAGCAGGTTTATCCCACGCTTCTATGTTTATCTCAGATAATGCCATTTCTTCTAACAATTCATCCGACCCCCAAGAAGTTCCTGAACCAACTGTAATTGGTGGACTGCTGATGTTAGGTTTAGGGTTGGCGACCTCTCGTCGTCGTAAAGCATAGTCGTCTTGTCACCGTCCAAGCCTAAACCTTGATTCTCTTGAAGTAGGCTAGGGTGCGTTTACGGAGTGTCGCTTAAACTCTATCGTAAACATCGTAAACTTGACATTGTCTCAAGACGCACCCATTTTATCACAATAAGGCAGCATCACCGTGCATCTCTTACAACAAATAACGGGTCTAAGTTCTATCCTCAGACCTGTTATTGTGCTGTTTAACTTCGCAGGGTGACGTTAAATTGCTTGACTAATGCATCCCGCACTTTTTGCTGCAAAGGTTCGATGTCTTCATCGGTTAAAGTGCGATCGCCGGCACGGTAAACTAAACGAAAGGCTAAACTACGTTGACCTTCTGGTACATTTTCACCGCGATATTCATCAAATAATTCCACAGACTCCAGTAACTTGCCGCCTGCTTTTGTCATCGTAGTTTGTAACTCTGCCACTGGCACATCTACGGCAACAAAGAAAGCAAGATCTCGGTCAGAAGGCGGTAAAGTTGAGTAGGCACTAAATAACCGCTTTAAATTATCAGTTTGTAACAGTGCTTCGAGTAAAACTTCCAGGTTAAATTCAAATGCATAAACCTCATCGGGAAGTTCTCGTTGTTGACGCAACTGAGGATGAAGCTGACCAAATACTCCCAACTGTTTTTCCCCTAACCATAGAGAAGCAGTACGTCCAGGATGTAATTGATTAATATTAGATTCTGATTTGTATTCAACAGATAAATATAATCGTTGTAAAGCAGACTCTAACACCCCTTTGGCTTCAAACCAACTCATCGGTTGTTCTCGACCACCGCGAACCCAACGACCTTGAGACGGGTCACCCCCAAGAATTCCAGCAATGGCTTGTTGTTCGTGAAACGTGTCTTGTTCTTTCCAAAAAATCCGACCCATTTCAAACCCATTTAACGCGCCGTTACCATTTTCTAAATTGTAAACAAACGCATCAATTAATCCCGTTAACATTTCGGTTCGCAACGCCGAATATTCAGCAAACAAAGGATTAAATAACGCCACTTGATTATCAGTTTCCGCCTTTACCAACGAATAATGCATTAATTCCGTTAACCCAGCGGCGCGAAATGCAGCCCGAATTTGCCGTAATACTGACTGTTCAGCAGAGAGAGTTCCCGGTACACTTTTACTGGGTAAAGTGTCGCAAAAGTTGTCATAACCATACAAACGGGCGACTTCTTCAATTAAGTCTACTTCCCGCTCTAAATCTCGCGCCCGATAAGCCGGAACCGTTACAGTCCATACCGTATCCGATTCTTGTTTTTCCTGAATTAAACCACAACCGAGGGCTGTCAGAATACTTTCAACGTCTTGAGGCTGTAGATCGGATTCAACTAATGTGTTTTCCCCCCGTTTAAGCGGCCCTAACAGTTGATTAATCCGACTGAGACGTAATTTAACCTCTGGGGCAGTCAAACTGTCTGTCAGGCTGCTAGCGCTCTCTTGAGTCACCGCCGTTCCTTGGGCTAATTCTGTCATTAATAAAATTGCCCGCCGACAAGCCAACACTAACTCAGCAGAGTTTACCCCTCGTTCATAACGGGTTGAGGCTTCCGTCCGCATTCCTTGGGTGCGGGCAGATCGTCGAATAGCAACAGGACTAAAGACAGCCGCTTCTAACATCACATTTTCAGTTTTGTCATGGACTTCTGTCTCTTCCCCTCCCATCACCCCGGCTAACGCCACAGGTGTATCATTAGCGGTAATCAGTAAAGTTTCCTCTTCTAACTTACGGGCTTGACCATCTAGAGTTTTGAGAGACTCCCCAGACTGGGCAAACCGTACCCCAATCGTTAAATCTTTTGTTGCTGTAACTTGTTGTAGGCGATCGCGATCAAAAGCGTGTAAAGGTTGTCCCCATTCCAGTAAAATATAGTTGGTAATATCCACCACATTACTAATGGGTCGGACTCCTGCCGCTTGCAGACGTTGTTGTAGCCAGTCTGGGGAGGGAGCAATTTTCACCCCTTCTATTACGGTTCCAGTATAAATCGGACAAGCAGAAGACTCGCTAATTTCAATTTTGAGATTATTCTCTGCGGCTTCAGTGTTTAACAGGCTGCCTGTAGCTTCTGGGATACGTAAACTTGCCCCGGTTAAGGCTGCCACTTCACGGGCAATACCCACCATACTTAACCCATCAGCCCGGTTAGCTGTTGCGGTGACATCCAAAACTACATCATCCAAACCTAACAACGGTCTAACATCACTCCCCAGTTGGGGGTTATCCAAATTAAAAATATGAATCCCGCTAGAATCTTTTTCTAAGCCTAATTCTGCTAAAGAACAGATCATGCCTTCGGAGGGTACACCCCGTAGCTTGCTTTTTTTCAGTTTAAGATCCACCTTAGGTAAATAAGTACCAATCGTTCCCACAGCAACCATTAAACCTGTAGCAGCATTGGGCGCACCACAGACAATATTCAGCGGGTTTTCTTGTCCAATATCAACTTGACAGACTTTGAGACGGTCGGCATTGGGATGTTGCTGGGCTTCTAAAATTTTACCCAAAACTACCCCATCTGCCCAGGTGCTACGATCTTCGATTTCTTCGACTTCAAACCCTGCCATAGTTAGGGTTTCGGCTAGTTGTTCTGGAGTGAGGTTGAGATCAACCAGTTCTCGCAACCAATTGAGAGAGATACGCATACTTTAAACTTAGTATAGATTTTAGATGTTAAATGGACGCGATACATTGCATAACGCAGTACGCATTAAGAGTAGTACAGATTGGATAGATTCGTCATGGGTTATTTTATGTATTATTTGTTCCCTGTTTACACTCTTGACTCGCATTAGTTGTTAGTTATTGCTGATTCGTCGAGACTGGAGAATAAAGAACAGGCAATAAATAAGAAACAGGCATAATACTTTTTCCCAGTTTGGGCAGATAGTGGAGGGGCAGAAATCACTCCCTAATCACCCTCTTCGTGGCAGAGATTTTCCTCGGATTGTATTATACTCTGATAAGGCTTGCTTTCTCTGGACCATAGCGAAATTGATCGAGAGTTCCTGCTTTAATTTTCTCAATCACCTCTTCAATCACTTCTAACGGAACCAGAAACCATTCTCTTGGCTGCACTGGTGTATTGAAGCGGTCGCGCAATTCCATATCTAAACGAGTATTGCTAAAAAACTTATGAAGTAGTGACTCCAGTTTCTTAGGGTTAATATTTGCCAGTTTGAAGTTAGCCACGATATCTACATCAGCCAGTAGGTAGGTTGGGTCTTTTTTGGCATTTGCAACCCGTTTTTTCACGTCACCTCCGGTTACGCCAATTTTGTGAATCATTGATCGATGCTCCATAATAAACGGATGATCTGATTGACTTCTCAGCACATAGATATATCCCGTTGTGAGGTCGTCTTCAGCTTCTGTCTGGGCAAACAAGGGGCCAAAATCTGTAACAGTGATACGGCGGCTAACTTTGTCTTTATTTAATGCTCTTTGGAGCGATCGCAACAGCAAATCACTTTCGGTACCATTATCGTAAATGACCCGTAGCCTGCGATCTTGCCGCCCATAGTTACTGATAAATGGCTCACCCATGTCAGCAACCAGAACTTTTTGCCCATCCAGGATAAACAGATCCTCTTGATTAACTGCTGCATTGTCTTGGTATTTTACCGTTTGCCGCACCCCCGTCTCCAGATCCTGCTGCACTTGTTTAAAGATCGGTTGAAATTCATCAAAGTCCTTGCAGGGAGTACGCTGGGCGATATCTTCGGCTGCTTTAATTTCCTGGCGCGAACGCACATGAGTAAGTTGAGTCACATCATTATCTTGATTTATCTCGACTTGAAAAACAGCAAGTAACTCTTCATCTGGGATGTCTTCAGTTGCGAGTTGAACATCGTTGCCCGCGTCTAATAGTCCGTGTGAGTCTAGGGGTTTCAAGACTTCGCAATATTCCTCAGATTCCCGTAAGCGCTCCAACCGCACTGCATATAACCGCTCAAAAATATCCCCATCCTCTCCATGCTGGGGCAGTCTGCCGTATTCTTCCACAAACCGCTCAATTTCCTCAAAGCCAGCGATAATTCGTTCTTCTTTTGGGGAACGTTTAGCTACAGGTTGGGTTGCGGTGTCTATACCTAGTTCAGCAAGCAACTCTAAATCATCATCAGTCGTATGCTTAGGCATCGTTCTCCTCCTTGACTTTTCGTTGCAGGAAAGCAATCCCTTCTGCCATTCGTTTTTCCCACGGATCTGCTGCGGTGATGCTGGGTAACCTAGCTTTTTCCTGTTTAAACCTTAATGCCCGTTTTGCCAATTCTCGCGCTTCTTCTACGGTGAGGTTGACCCGCTTAGCCGCAATTACCGCCGCCACCTGTTTCAGTCGTTCTTCGCTCATGGACTTAGCCAGAATAGCATAGGCTTCGCCAAAAGGATTGATCCGATCAATCAGATCCATATCAAGTTCTGTAACAGAAAGGGCAAACTGCCGCACCCCATCAATCAGAGCCGTATTTTTTGCGATCAGACTCTCACCAGAATTTATAGCATAATCCCCACCCTTTTCGTTCAGGGTTTTTTTACCTTGTTGCACAAGGTTGAGGGCTGCGATCGCGTGTTGACGGACAGCTTCTTGATCTTCATCCTCTAAACTCGGAAACTTCTCTTTGATGATTTTGCCCATGCGTAGCTGAGTCAGTTCTTCCGGCACTAATTCTTCATCAAATAGACCCCGCTCAACGGTAGGCTTATCTTGGACAAAGGTAGTTAGCAGTTCGGTTAAGTCTTCGCGGCAGATACGGACGGCTTCCTGGCTTTTGGGTTCGGCTAACCCCTTAATTTCCATTTGAATTAGACCGCTTTCTGGGTTGATACCAACGTTGCATTGACTCGGATTATAGCCATCTTCCCCGTAATCAAAGCCCGGTGTCGCTTGGTTCGTAGAGTGCTTGGGTTTGAACTCGAAACGGGGCGCAAGTACCTGTTCCATCAACAGACTGGCAGCAATGGCTTTGAGGGTATCATTAACGGCTTCGGTAACAGCGACTTCAGTAGCATCGGGTTCGGCGATCAGGTTCGTGAAGCGGGCGTGGGTTTTCCCTGGTGCATCGCGGGTGGCACGACCGATAATCTGTACAATCTCCGTTAGACTGGAACGGTAGCCAATCGTTAGGGCGTGTTCGCACCAAATCCAGTCAAAGCCTTCTTTCGCCATACCCAGGGCAATTATAATATCAACATAATCGCGGTTATTCTTTTGGGCAGGATCTTTGAGGGCGGCAATCACCTTATCCCGCTTACTGGAGTCATCATCTACAAGATCGGCGATTTTAAGCATCCTGCCATCGACAGTTTTGACCTGTTGAAATCCAGTCTGAGGATCGCTTCCAAGCCATTCTCCCAATTCATCAATAATATGTTCAACTTCACGAATTTTATCTTTGCTGCTTTCGCGGGAGTTGACGTTAGGAATATGTATAATTGTCTTCTCTTCTGAGTTCAACACCTGCATAATTTCATTGGTGTAGCGACCCGCATAGAAATAGTAACCGATATCGAGTTGCTTCAAGTATTGGTAGCCGTTGAGTTGTTCGTAATAAGTGTAGGTAACCGTATCAAAGCGGGCTTCGTCTTCGGGGTACAACACAGCAACCGCATCGCCGCGAAAGTAAGAACCCGTCATTGCTACAATATGAGTTTGATCGCGGGTCATCAGTTGGCGGATGCGATCGCCGAGTTTGTTGTCTGGGTTAGCCGAAACATGGTGGAATTCATCCACAGCAATGAGGCAATTATCTAAAACTTCGATACCAAATTTCTCTACAGCAAAACGGAAGGTAGCGTGAGTACAGACTAATACTTTAGAATTGCTAGCGAGAAACTTCTTCACCCCATCGACTTTACCGCCATTATCACCGCCCGGCGCATCGCAGAGGTTCCACTTCGGTTCAACGTGCCAATCCGCCCAAAAGCCAAACTGACTCAAGGGTTCATCATGGAAACTCGAACCAATAGATTTCTCAGGGACAACGATAATGGCTTGTTTGAGATTCTGATTCTCTAACTTATCCAAGGCGATAAACATCAGCGCCCGACTTTTACCGGAAGCAGGGGGCGATTTAATTAGGAGATATTGTTCACCGCGTTTTTGATAAGCACGTTCCTGCATCGGGCGCATTCCGAAGGCGTTTGATTTTGTGGAAGTGCCATCTTTGGCGTAGGTGATGGAAACAGCAGGGATTGAAACAGGATGATTCATCGGCTAGATTGAGATTTCATAGAAAAGTGCCGCAACAGTTAGGGTACTGTGTTTGAGGTTATGCCGCATCTTCAGCAATAGTTGTATACAGGAACATTAATAAAATGATCGGGGTTTGGGGAGTCTAGAATAGTCTGCTGCAAACGCTCTACGGTTGAGGGTGAGAAAAATTGCTCGCCGGTTTCTTCGTTAACACGGGCTGGCACATTCTCAATCAGGACAAGTTTACCATCCAGGTTTAGGATGTAGGTTACGGTTTTTTCAACCAGGGTCTCTTGCGAATCAGTTGTCATTTTGAGTCTGTCTCCTTTGGGTAAAGTTAGCATTCCAGCGTTGGGGGTCAGGTTCATATACTGTGATAATTTTGATAAGTGTACGACCCGGATAACTACACTGGACATGAATCGGGCGTTGTATTTCCGTGATGCCACAAATCAGGCAGCTCGGGCCATATTTATCTTGGGGGTAATCCTCAATGACTTGACCATTGGCAATGGCTTCCCTAATTTCTTGAACTCGAACTTGCCGTATGATAGATTGATCAACAGCGTGCTTTGAAAATTCAAATTGCTCAAGAGTAAATTTGCGGCGTATTTCTATAATGAGCGTAGTCATTGATGGATACGAGAATTGAACATTTTATTCACATATATTTCTCCACCCGCCACGCTTCTAGCATTGTAGCCACGTCTGTATATTCCGTGGTGAATCACTCGGAACTGAAATCATTATTCTATCCTGCGAGGATCTGATTTCGATTTTAACTTGCTGAGGCATTAACCACCCAATCGTTAAGGTTCAGGTGGAATCTTAACCTTTAAAGTTTCAATCAACTGCGGTATCTCGAACTGAACCACATCCCAAACGATATTAAGATTAACATCATCATATTCGTGAACTAATCGATTTCTCATGCCGTTGATTTCTTGCCAAGAAATATTTGGTAAAGTTTGTTGAGTCGTTTCTGAAACTCGTCTAGCGGCTTCAGCAATTACCAAAAGTCTCCGAATAACTGCATCTTGAAGCTGAATATTGTTAATAAACTCATCTTTTTCGCACTGATTTGTGTAGGTGATAATTAGTTCTGCCGATTGCAGCATATCAAGCAGAAATTGTAGATCTCGTTGCATAAATTACCTGGGCAGAAGATAAAATTTCGTGACGGCGTAGGTAATTGCGGCTGGTCTCAATACCCTGACGGGTAATTAGGTCAACATCGCGATCAAATATGATTTTGAGTTCTGTTTCCATCCGATCTAGAGTACTAAATCTGGGGTGAGCATCTCGATGAAATTGCACCATCACATCAATATCGCTGTCAGGGCAGAAGTCATCGCGCAAAACTGAGCCAAATAGGGCAAATTCTATTACTTGCCATTTTTGACAAAATTCAGTAATTTTATTCATCGGAAGCTCGATTGCGATATTCATTATTTGCCTCCTTGAGTTTTCCTTTTTGCAGACTTTTTCGATGACGCTATTTGTCTGGTCATTTTAGTATACAATTCAAACAGTTTCTCCAATCGCTCCGTATCGTTTTTGAAGCGGCGACCGATATAAATTCGCTCTAAGATTTCGTCGTTGCGATCGTGTGCTTCTCGAACTAAAGGAAACTCGTTATCCATACGTTTTGGATCGTACATATCGGCAATAGTGGCAGGGAAATAATGCTCTCTTGCTAGCAGAATATCCTCAGCACAACGGGTAAGGTCTGTTTTGTTTTGCTCGGTGAGGGTGGGGACGGGGAAAGTGTTCCAGCCAAGGGTATTGGAGTAGGAGAAACGCATTTCAAGCCGGACGCAAACAGTGCCGATCCAGACCCAATGGAGGCGGGAGGCAATGAGTGCCATATTCCACAGAGGGGCATCGTAGAGGGCGAAGTTGCGATCGCCGATAATTGTCCCAGCTTGAACAAGACCTACAGGAAGAAATTCTCGGTTTTCAGAGCTAACACGAGGAACAACAATTGAATATTTACTGGGTTGATGCCGAATTTCACCAAAGCGATGTGGCCAAGATGCAGCCTCTCTCGTTTGTTTTTTATTACTGGAATCTCGCATCTTTCGCACTTTTTCTAGTCGCTCGGTAATAAAAGAATACTTTATCGCTTCTTTAGCTTCATCGTCAGAAATCCAAAGGGAAAAACGTAATTTTCCATTAATCAACTCTTCCGATCCCAGGTAAGGTCGAACGAAGTCTTGATAAGCGGTCTCATTTTGTTTGCGAAGTAGCCTTGTTTCATCTGATGTGAGCAGAAGACCTCCACCATCAACAGGTTTGTTACCAAAACTCATTTCAAAGAAGCCATCTAACGGCTTCATCGCTTTTTCAACAATAACGTTAGACCCAGCCACCAAATAAGCATTGATATTCTCAGCTTCTTTTACAACTGTCTCACCGTTTTCATCAATAGAAAATAACTGTCGAATTTTTTCAGCATGATTAGAAATTCCGACAATAACTACCGTTACCCCTGCATTATGACTGGCTAAATTTGCCCATTTAAAAGAAGTGTGAGCAAAAGCAATTTCGTGTTTTGTCTTAAAAATTAACGGCCATAAAATTGGCACTTGTTGCCCCTGACAGATTGAATTAGTAGATACAAACGCCGCCGCAGATTTTGTCTGTGTTCCGTAGTCTGCCGCTTTCATAAACCAACCTGCCACATAATCGAGGGATTTCCAGGTTTTAGTTCGTCCACTAAAGATTTGTTTGAGATCGTCTTTTTGTTCTTTCGATTGCCAAGTAGAACCCAAATAGGGCGGATTTCCACAAATATAAGTTTCCCCTCCTTCATTCTCAAACTCAATCTCCGCTTCATCATGCAACAAACTTAATAAATCCTCACCTTGCACCTTTACATCGGTTCCCGTTGGCGGACAAAGACTTAACCAATCTAACCGTAAGGCATTGCCACAGGTAATCCAGTTATCCTGCTTCAGTGGCAGAAACAGTTCGCAAGCTGTAAGTTGTCCCAGATACAATACATCACATTGATACTCCGCAATAATCAACGCTAACCGGGCAATCTCTGCGGCAAAATGGCGAATTTCAATCCCGCGAAAATTGGTTAAAGGAATCTCTGACTTCCGATTTTCTTCTCCTCGACGACGATTAATTTCTGCCTCTATTGAGCGCATTTCTTTGTAAGCAATGACCAGGAAATTACCCGATCCACAAGCGGGGTCAAACACCCGAATTCGCGCAATTCGAGACCGTAAATTCAATAACTTGCGGCTATTATTTTCTGCGGTTTTCAGTTGCGATTCTCACTCGTGAGAGGCTTCGCCAACGCAAATCATCCAAAAATAGCGGATTTAATACTTTGAGGATATTCGGTACACTGGTATAGTGCATTCCCAGCGCCCCTCGTTCCTCCTCATCCGCCACTGCCTGAATCATCGAGCCAAAGATATCGGGATTGATCTGCTTCCAGTCAAGACTGCCAACGTGCAGCAAATAAGAGCGGGCAATTTTACTAAAACGGGGTACTGCTATGCCCTCATCTCCCGCTTCTCTCTCAGAAGAGGACAGGGGAGCCGGATCTTGTTCCCCTTTTCCAGATTGAAAACCCTCACCCCCAGCCCCTCTCCCAGAGGAAGAGAGGGGAGCCGAACTTTGTCCTCCTTCTCCTGGCTTGGGAGAAGAAGTTAGAGAATTAGGAAAAACCAGATCTTGTTCCCCTTCTCCTGGCTTGGAAGAAGGGGTTAGGGGATGAGGGCTAAACGCTTGTTGCACGATAGCCAATGCTTCATCTAAATTTCTTTCGACCAACTCACTGCTGACACGAACCACTCTCAGGCCCAAGGACTCCAGCAACTCCTGCCGTTGTTGGTCTGCTTGTTGCTGTGAGTTATGTACGCCTCCATCTACTTCCACAATCACCCGCTCGGCTGCACAAAAGAAGTCAACAATGAAAACACCTATCGGCTGTTGTCGTCTGAACTTTCGTCCTTCTAGTTTGCGTCCGCGCAAGGCTTGCCAGAGGATTTTTTCACTAGGAGTTGGTTCTTTACGAAATTGACGGGCAACCTCAGTCATTTTCTTTTTAAGGGCAGGAGAGATTTCCCAGTATGTGCCCTCACCCCCACCCGCTCTCCCAGAAGAGGAGAGGGGAGCCGAACTTTGTCCTCCTTTTCCTGGCTTGGGAGAAGGGGTTAGGGGATGAGGGTGAAATAGCTCTTCTTCTGGCTTGGGAGAAGGAGTTAGAGGATGAGGGTTAAACAGCCCCCCATTCACATAAGGAAAGCAATTAGCCCAATTACGAATCCCCCACCCTACGCGCTCTTTTTGCGGCGTACACATGGCTCTAAACAGCTCTGACAGCACCTCGTGGGTATTCGAGGAATCCTTCGCACTCATCTGTGCAATAGTGTCTGTGAAGAGGTTATTACTATGGAAAATATTTGTATCTTCAGCAAAGAAACAGAAGATTAACCGCGCCATAAAGTGGTTCATTTCCTCCCGACGTGCTGCTGTGTCCCAGTCAGGATTTTCCTTGAGTAGTTCGATGTAGAGGCGGTTGAGGCGACCCGTGGCTTTAATATCAAAAGCATTTTCCCGAATCTGTTTAACGGTTGTAATGCCCGCCAGCATTAGGAAAAATCCGAAGTGGTCAGCAACGTTGGGATAGTCGCAGGCAATGGTCTCCCCGTCAGTAATATTTTCTGCTTCTAAGGTTTTGCCATCAGTCGCGAGGATAAACTTAGCTTTATGTTTCGTCGTAGCAGGGCTTTCTCGTAATGCTGTGAGAGTAGCCGTTACTTCGCCTTCCGGGCAAACCTTGATATGGATATTATGACGCTGGAGTACACCACCGAGGTCTGATTTATTTGTTGAGTTACTGCGTTTACTTTTAAGCCGTTTAATGGTGGTTGACTTATTGCCGAAGGCTTCGAGGAAGGCAAAGGGAAATTCTTCTGGGTCAAAAGGGGATTGCGCTAGTTGGGAAACGGCTTCTTCGATTTCAACTGCATTCATAAAATATAACTCTCGCTGCACTTAACCAGTTCAATGCTTGCCAGTTGGGATGCAAACAACCATCCTTCATGATAGCGACTGATCCGAAGTTTAACTCTCATAGGCTACTTTAAATGTTAAACAAGCGCGATCGCTACTAAATTTCAATTTTACCCAGATTGAGGTGTTTAGCCACCGGATTAATAAGGTATTGGAATTAAGTCGGAAACGATGTCACAATTGTGTTGGGTTGGCAAAGGATTAAGGATGCCTGTGGGGATTTCAACCTTAAGACAATGGATCAAAAAATGGCCTGATTTAAACGGCAAGCAAGTTGTTGCAACCGCGACAATTTTTTGTAGTATTTTTCTGCTGCTTGTGACTCAATTGGGTTTATTACAACCGTTAGAGCTGCTATTTTACGATCAAATGGTTCGATGGCAGCCTGATTTGGGTGCAGACTCTCGACTGTTAATTGTGGAAGTAACAGAAGAAGATATTCGTGCCTTCAATGACTGGCCTTTGTCCGATGAAATCATTGCTCGATTGATTGAGAAATTATCCCAATATGAGCCGGCTGTGATAGGGTTAGATATCTATCGAGATATTCAGTATGAGCCGGGAGCTGAACTGTTACAGGAACAGTTTGAAAAGAATAATAATATCATCGCGATTCAAACTTTGGGGAATGGAGAAACCAGCCAAATTGCTGCACCACGAGGGATGCCAGCCGAACGAATTGGCTTTAATGATAGTTTAGTTACCGATCCAGATGGTGTTGTTCGTCGGAGTTTATTATTTGCTCAAACAGAAGCGGGAAACTTTTATTCATTTGCTTTACAACTCGCTTTAAAATATTTAACTGATCGAGAGATTTATCCAGAAAATAGTTCAACCGATCCTGATGTTATTTTATGGGGAAAAGCCGCATTTTCACCCCTCAATAAAACAGATGGCGGATTTCAAACCATTGATGAGCGAGGATATCAACAGTTATTAAATTATCGTTCGCCTAAAAATGTAGCCCGTACTATTACTATTACTCAGGTTTTATATGGGCGCATTGAATCGAGTTGGATTGAAGATAAAATTGTCTTAATTGGAACTACTGCCCCTAGTGGTAAAGATCTGTTTCTCACGCCTTATAGTCCTACAGAGACAGAAAGCCCTAGAATGCCGGGGGTTATGATTCATGCTCATATGGTGAGTCACATCTTAGATGCGGTTAAAGGCACACGTCCGTTGTTTAAGTTCTGGCCCGAATGGATTGAAATCTGTTGGATGGTTGCTTGGGTAATGTTGGGGGCAAGTTTAGGGATATGGAGCCGCAATCCGATTGCTTTAGGCTTAGGAATTCCAGTATTACTCGGTTTATTATTATCGTTTTGTTATCTTTGCTTTTTACGTCATCAATGGATTCCTATTGTTAGTCCGAGTTTAGCTCTCTTGTTTACAATGGGTTTAGTCATTGCCTACCGGGCATTTCGAGCCCAGCGACAGCAACAAATGATGATGCGCTTACTGGGACAAAATGCTTCTCCTCAGGTTGCTAAAGCGTTGTGGGATAATCGGGATCACTTACTATCAGATGGTATTTTACCCGGACAACGATTAATTGCGACGATGCTGTTTACAGATATTAAAAATTTTAGTACTGTTTCTGAACAGATGCCCCCCGAAAAATTGATGGAATGGCTGAATGAATATTTAGGGATTTTAACCCATTGTGTTCAGAGTCATGATGGTATTATTAATAAGTTTACAGGAGATGGAATTATGGCAGCATTTGGTGTGCCAA
Organism: Microcoleaceae cyanobacterium; assembly: GCA_049647265.1. GTDB lineage: Bacteria > Cyanobacteriota > Cyanobacteriia > Cyanobacteriales > Microcoleaceae > JAAURB01. The sequence goes on along the minus strand of JBARXJ010000061.1, from coordinate 54,587 downwards.
TTCCTCAAAAATCAGAAGATGATATTGCCACTAATGCCCGAGATGCTGTTAATTGTGGTTTGGAGTTTGGCGAACAGTTGAAACGCCTCAATAAAGACTGGAAAAAGCGAGGTTTGCCCATAATTCAAATGCGCGTGGGGATTTTTACAGGCCCTATTGTTGCGGGGAGTTTAGGCGGAAAAGAGCGCTTAGAATATGGATTACTCGGCGATAGTGTAAATATTGCGTCTCGCTTAGAAAGCTGTTATAAAGATCGACAATCCAGTCTATGTCGGGTTTTAATTGCTCAGCAAACGTTACAATATATTGAAGGAGAATTTGAAACAGAATCTTGGGGGCCACTTCCGTTGAAAGGAAAGCGGCAGTTAGTCAATATTCACCGAGTTATTTGTAAAAAGAAGATTAACGAAGGAAGACCGAAGTTGGAAGACCGAAGAAGGGAACCTCATTAATTAATTTTGGGGCTTGTATCCATGAATGGTTATATTCACTACACTTCCTCCCTCTTCCCTATCACCCTCTTCCGTACGACGTAGTCGGTCAATGATACAGTGTTTCATCATTATTCAATAGTTATTATATTGTTCTAGCAACAAAAACAAAGAACAAATAACGCTCTAACAATTGATTTAATTTTTAACTTCTACCATTTCAATTACTTTACCGTCAAAATCTTTTACTAAAAAGTTTAAAGGTTTTTCACTGCGAATTTTAAATTTAATCCCTCGAAGTTGAACCCGCATTAAAATTTGTTCGAGGCAGTCATGATCAAAACAAACATGGCGCTGTCGATTTTTTGAACCGTAGCTGGCACCACTAATAATATGCAACTGAGTATTTTTCATCAGTTGATACCATAACCCATCTGCACCACTCGGATCTTGTCCAGCAGAGGCAGGTACAGTGGTTGTAGACATATATAACGGATCGATCCCTGTCGCCCCTAAGGTTTGTTCATAGTTGTAATAATAGTGAAGCGGAACATCGGCGACAGGTAAATCCAAGATTCCTTCATAGAATTGTCTGGCTTGACCCATATCGCTAACCATAACCGTGTATACTTTCGGGGCGCTGGTGAGGAACATCCACATGGCGACGGCGTAGGCAGCCAATAACATCACCATGACCCCTTGAGTGGAAAATAAACTATCCAGGGCAGGTATCAACGCACTCAAAGGCAGAAAATACAGCGATAAATCTAAACTGCTGATGACAACCATGAACTCATTTGAAGGTGAACAACTGAAATGAATAGATTCTATCTTAATACTTTAATGTTAACAAAAATATAGGCTTTCAACCGCTGGCATTCAAGATGAATTGGACAAGAGTATTTGTTTACGGAACCCTCAAACCTGGAGAACGCAACTACCAACACTATTGTCAACCGTACGTTGTTCACACTCAAGCCGCGATCGCTTCGGGTCAATTATTCCAGTTACCCATGGGTTATCCAGCAATGGTTCCGGGAGAGGGAGTCGTTCAAGGAGTGATTTTATCTTTTGCTGATGCTTCCATTTTACAAGCTTTAGATCGATTGGAAGATTACGATCCCCAACGCCCTCCCGAACAGAACGAATACCAACGACAACAGATTCAAACTTACAACGTCGAGCGTCAACCCCTCAGCCGAGTTTGGGCTTATACCATGACACTTAAGTCACTTCAACGGTTCAAGGGAGTTGTTTTAATTCCAACAGGCTGTTGGAGTTCAGCTTAAGGCTGTTGTGGTAAGTTTCGAGAATGGGTGGCTTTAGGAATTTGAATTAACGGTTGATCTACGCTAATACTGACTGCTTCTGGATCGACAATCGGAACAACGGGTTCATGAAGCGCAATTCTGAGGGGTTCTATTTCAGAAGACTGACTGAGTTGTTGCCTTAAACCCCAAGGCAATCCTCCATACATCCACCCTGAGATCGCTGCCATCAACACCGACGCAACCGCCGCCCCTTTCCAAACTAAGGTTTTACGGGTTCTGCGGTGGAATTGTTTTACCACCTGTTCAGCCAGTTCGTCAGGGGCAATGGTAGACTGTGGAATCGGCATAGAACGCCACTGAGAGCGTACCTGTAACCACTCAAAGTACATTGCTTTAAACTGTGGATCGTTTGCCATCCATTGTTCGACTTGATGGCGTTCTTCTGGGGTGACTTCCCCATCTAAATAAGCGCTTAATAATTCGTACTTCTCGGACTGATCGCGATCCACGGATGCTTCTCTGTTACTATCGGCTGCTATATTATCTGGAAATTGATCTGAGTTGCTCATAGTCTTACCCCCTAATTACTTCAAATCTGAGGGATGCTTAACTGTTTTTGATTAAAATTAAAAAGTGACGGCTTTCTCAGTCACGGATATAATTTTTGAGCTGAGATTGCAATCTTTGACGGGCTCTGGCAATTCTTGATTTAACGGTTCCTAGAGAAACTCCAGTAATTTCTGCTATTTCTTCATAGGCTAAACCTTCAATTTCTCGCAATACAATGGTAACGCGAAATGCTTCGGGTAAATCCGCGATCGCATCTTGGAGTTGATCGTAAAATTCCCGAGTACTCAGATTCTCATCTGGCCCTGGAACATCGGCCGGAATTTCCCAATCCATGTCGCTATCATCGTAGCTGCGAGGAGCATCTAGAGACAACGGGGGTCGTACCCGCTTGCGCTTGCGTAATTCGTCATAAAATAAATTGGTGGCAATTCGGCTCAGCCATCCCCGAAATTTCTTCGGTTCTTGTAATCGCTTGATATTGCGATAGACTCGAATCCAAATCTCTTGAGCTAAATCAGCTCGATCTTGCCAATCTGGGGCAAGGTGATATAAAACCTTCTCAACGTGAGACTGATATCGGCGTAACAACTCACTAAAGGCGGCTTTGTCAGGATGGAGTCCAGCTTGACATCGCAAGATCAGTTCATCATTGGATAACTTCTCGGGTGGGAGCTGAGACGGTGGGTTAACGGTTTTTACTGTAGACCAAGACAGAAATGCAGATTGACTCATGGATAGAATCGGGCGGGCCATATCTAATACTGTTGTAGACGAGATTAACTCCCGTAGAGTTCCCTGATTCTGCAATTGTTGAAACTCGATCAATTTAGCTATAGCCTTTGAAGGCAGAGGGCAAAAGGCAAATAGGAAATTGAGACGGACTTTAATTTTCTGGGTGGTTAAGTGAACTGTTTACTCTGGCGCTATAGCGATCGCAATTTTACCAACCGTTCGTCCGGTTTGACTTTGACGGTGGGCTTGAATCATTTCAGATAAGGGATAAGTTTTGTCAATAATAACTTGGATTTGATCGGCTTCAATCCATGCTCGTAGCGCCTCTAAATCTCGACGATTGGGCTGTACTAGAATCAATTTGGCTTTTTGACCCGGAAATAGTGCTGTTTGAGCGACTGCGGCTAAATTTTCCGGGGTAGGCAGGGTTGAGATATAAATCCCGTCTGGTTTGAGGATATTTTGACAGCGATAAAAAGATTGTTTGCCGACTGCATCAAAAATCACATCATATTGGATTGGCTGCTGGGTAAAATCGGTTTGGGTATAATCAATTGCCACATCAGCCCCGAGTTGTTTGACAAGCTCTAAATTCGCCCTGCTACAAACTCCTGTTACAGTGGTTTGCAACACTTTGGCAATTTGTACCGCAAAACTCCCCACACCCCCAGACGCGCCGTTAATCAAGACGGTTTGTCCTGCTCGAATTTTACCAATATCGAGTAATGCTTGTAATGCGGTGAGTCCGGCTAAAGGGACGGCGGCAGCTTGGGTGTGAGAAAGATTATCAGGTTTTAAGGCGGTGGTGGCGGCAGGGACAGCAACATATTCGGCGCAAGCTCCCCCAACTAAAGGATTTAGAAAGGTATACACTAAATCACCTACTTTAAATTCCGTGACTTTTTCCCCAATTGCAACAACAACGCCGGAAACATCAGATCCTATGGATTTTGGAAAGTTAAACCCGGATAAGAGTTGAAGCTGTCTGGAGCGAATTTTCCAGTCTACTGGGTTGACGCTTGTGCCGTAAGCTTTTAATAATAATTGATCGGGTTGAATTTGAGGCTCGGCTACATCTTGATATTGGAGGACATCAGCTTCACCATACTGATTAAAAATGACTGCTTTCATGATCGGTGGTTTATTGAGGATAAATTTTGTTTGAATTGATTAAGTAAAATACCAATAGTCTAACTGCAAAATTCTAAGCACTCATCAATATAGCGATTATCAATGACCGGATTTTCAGTTAAATTCTGAATCGGTTTAATAGCATCATCGCCTTTGAGAGAATAGCACATTTGAGCTGAAGTGAGGGAGTATAATAGACACTTTTATATCAATTAAAAACTTTTGAGTATAAATGTTCTATTTTATTGAGAAGATAGGAGTAATTTTTTATCTTTTATAATAAAAACATACAGATCATCATTTGAGTTCCGCGATCAATCGATTTGTAATAAGCCTCTGGTTATAGCTTATCAGATTGAAGCAGGAGAATTGAGAATGCATTACAACAACAGTGGTATAACTTTATGCATTTCTATTACTCCAAACCCTTTATAATCAATACTATATCGTTGAAATTAAGGAAGTTGGGTGTTTTTTTATGGACTACAAACAAGAATTAATTACAACAATTCACGATTTTGGCTGTGATTTAGAGCTATTGGAAGCTCGACTCACCCAACTGACTGAAACAGCCCCAACCGCAGTTCTGATTCCCGCTTTATACGAAGAATTAGAACGTCCTGCCTTAACTAAAATTCGGAATGAACTGGCTTTATGTCAGTTTGTCAATACGGTTGTGGTGGCAGTGAATGCTCAAACTCAAGAACAATATGCTCACGCGGTAGAATTTTTCAGTGCTTTGCCTCAAACTACTTTTGTAATTTGGGAAAATGGTTCTCGAGTGACTCAGCTTTTAGAAAAACTCAGAACCAAAGGTTTAGATTTACTGCGGTTTAAAGGGAAAGGTCAAGCTGTTTGGATTGGCCTCGGTATTGCTTCTTTACAAGCTGAGGCAATTGCATTGCATGATGCCGATATCATCACATACGATAAATCTTACCCACTGAAGCTACTGTTTCCATTAATCGAAAAAGATTTAGGCATTGCATTTAATAAAGCCTATTACGCTCGTATTGGCGGTGAACCGTTATGTTTCCATGGGCGAGTGATGCGTTTATTTGTTATTCCTTTACTCTGTGCTTTGACGGATTTATTCGGATACCAAAATTATCTACGTTATCTCAGTGCTTACCGTTATCCCCTTTCTGGAGAGTTTGCTTTAACCAATGATCTCGCATTGAATACTCGCATTCCAGGAAACTGGGGTCTAGAAATAGGTCTACTGGGTGAAGTCTATCGTAACGTGGCTGAAAAACGAATTGCTCAAATTGATTTAGGAATATTTGATCACAAACATCAACCCATTGGTGAATCGAGTAACGAAGGGTTACGAAAAATGTGCCGAGATATTTTTCGCTCAATTCTACGCACCCTGACTGAGACGGAAAGAGTCGTCATTGGCATAGAACATATTCATGCACTACGAATTAAATTTCGTCGAGAAGCTCAAGATTTTAGCCGACAATATTTTGTTGATGCTCGTTTTAATAATTTAAGCTATGACCGTCATCAGGAAGAAGTGATTGTGGAAGTATTTGAACAAGTGATTGCAGAAGCGGGACAACTGTTTTTTGAAAATCCTGCGGGTGCTCAAATTCCGGATTGGACCAGAGCATTAGCCGCAATGCCTGCACTGCGAGAACAGCTTAGGGAAGCCACAAAAAGAGATATGGCTGAAGCGAGGGGGTGTTTGCAGGGAAAGCAACATCAGGATATCATTCAGACGGAAACGATAACGCCTAATCCCAAACCGTCAATGATGTCCGCTTGAATGTGTATTGTCTTGAATGCCCCCAAACGATGATATGGGGCTTTCAGGCAACAGGGAATGGGGAGGGGCTGGGGAGCGCTCTTGAACCCGCGACCTTTATATACCCCGTGGGAACCACGGCAGTTGCGAGGGCGCAGGCGAACCCCTCTCTTACTCAGTCTCCCCTAGCAACGTTGTCTTCGCAGCACAAGACAGCTTGCATTGTTCCCAGGCGCGATCGCGCTATAACAATCAGTGATAAAATCTTAGATTGCTTTAACCACCGCATTCATCCGCGAGATAACACATCGCTCGGAACCGCAGATACATCAGTTCTTCATACAAAGGATTGATTTTACACATCGGCGGAATCTCAAATAAGAGCTTGCCATGAAAGCGAATTTCGCGTGCGAATGGACATTGAGCAGGAATCAGGTGACAAAATAACTCAGCGAGTTGAGGATTTTTCACTTCTATCTGATTCAGCCACTGTCGTAGGGGTTTGAAGGGGGTAAGCTGAGACTTGAAGTGCAAGCCTTGTAATCTGTGAGAAAGACGAGTAAGACGAGTGCGAATGGAACGAATTGGCGTATGAGACCGAACCCAATTCGCGATAGTTAAACGAGATATGGTATGGTGTGCGATATTCATTATCTAATTCCTCAGATCAGGCGCTCAGGTGTTGAAACTCTTGACAATAGTGGTTATGCATTGCAGTAACACCATTCGCTAAAGTAGGTCATTCATAACTGATGCAGTCGGGCGATTAGCTTGATAAATCTATAGCCTACACATGATGGATGGATACTCAGCTAATGGAAACTCTTATGATTGGTGTACAGTCTCTCCTAAGGGCGATCAGAATAACTTCTCAATTTCAGTTCAGTAGAGACACAACAGCGCAGATAAATCGTGAGCTTAAATTCCTCAAGAATGATCGGACTGTTTTATCCCGCCATCAATGATTGTGCCTCAAACAAAGATAGATTGTAACAAAATCTTAATCGAAACTATAAATGAAACCTATGTATTACATAAGAAAAAATTATATTTAAGGGATTGACAAAATGTAGAAGAACAGCTCTAAAACAGAAATGAGTTTAAAATCAGACTCAATCCGATTAAAATAAAAAAATTATAGGAAACGACTTAAATTTAATTCTCAGGAGTCAGATCTAATTATGGCTGAAGAAGTAACCTCTATGACCTTTGCTCCCCCGAATGCACAAAATACAATTTCATTCGCCCCGTTTAGGTTACTTGGTATTTTGTGGGCATATCCAGCCTATCAGAAAGGCAATCGACTTTATCAAGTAGAACGCTACGAAGGCGCATACAGTTACTACGATATCGCCACTCAAAAAAAACCAGACTGGTACAATGCATGGCTGCGGCGGGGAAATAGCCTCAAACAGCTTCAACGGTATAAAGATGCCCTGACTTCCTATAATCATGCGATTAAAATTAAGCCGAATGATTACTGGGGTTGGACATTTCGAGGCATTGCCCTGTCTCAATTAGAACGATACGAAGAAGCGATCGCCTCCTTTGACAAAGCAATAAAAATCGATCCAGAGAACTTTGAAGCCTGGTACGAACGGGGTTTAGCCTTTGAAGGAACGTTTCAGTTCAAAGCGGCTGCGGCTTCCTATAAACGGGCGATTGAAATTCAACCCGATCTCTCAGCGGTTTGGTATCACCAGGGTAATGCCTTGATGAACGAAGAACGGTATGCTGATGCAGTGGAAGCCTACGATCGCTCTTTACAACTGCAACCGGGTAACTACGAAGCTTGGTTTAACCGGGCAGAGATGTTGATGAATCAATATCGCTATGGAGATGCGATCAATTCTTACGATCAAGCCATTCGCCTCCAACCGGAAAGCTATGCAGCTTGGTTTAACCGGGGAATTGCCCTACAAAAATTACACCGTTACCCCGAAGCAGTGGCTTCTTACGATCGAGTGATTCAACTGCAACCCGAAGATCATGAAGCGTGGCTGTACAAAGCAATGGCCCTGAAACCTAAATGGCCAGAAGCGGCGTTGGCTGCGGTTGATTCTGCCCTACAAATTAAATCAGACTCGGCAGCCATTTGGATCAGTCGGGGTCAAATTTTACTGGATTTGAAACAGCATGAATCGGCGATCGCAGCTTTTGACAGGGCTACTCAAGTTAATCCCAACTACCCGGAAGCATGGCTGGGGCGAGGGATTGCCTTATCTGGAATTGAACATTATCCAGAAGCGATTATTGCCTTTGATAATGCTTTGCAAATTCAGCCCGACTTTTTAGAAGCCTGGAACTATCGAGGACGAACTTTAGACCAATTAGGCCGCTATGAAGAAGCGTTAGTGGCTTATGATAAAGTGCTGCTGTACACGTCTGGAGATCATGCCCTCGCCACTCAAGCCGGATTACAACGGGGAGAGGCCCTGGAACGCTTACAACGATACGAAGAAGCGATCGCGGCTTATGAAACAGTGGTTCAATCCCAACCCAATCACTTTGAAGCCTGGCTACAACTGGCAGCAGTATTTGAGAAAACTCAACAACCCACTAAAGCAGTCGAAGCCTATGAACAGGCTTTAGGAATTTGGCCAGATAACGAAGCTGTCAGTTTAAAATACGGCCAAGCCTTAGAAGCTGCTCGCTGGTATCAGGATGCTTTGAAAGTCTATGATCGTCTGATTCACCGTAAACCCGATTTTAGTGAAGCCTGGGTGCGTCGAGGTTTGACGTTTGAACAAATCTATCAGTATGAAGAAGCCTTTCGTTCTTATGGTGTTGCCTTAGAATTGCAACCGAATCATTCTGATGCGATCGCTCACCGTAACCGATTAGTTCAGGCGCTGGGACATTAGCGGTCGGTTTTTTGTCACGTTTTGAGATGTTGTTTAATGGATGAGGAAATATTGGAGAATAGAAGTAGGGTATTTCAGTTAAAAGTGATGGGTTTAAACCTTAACCTTTATGCTTTTAACACCCATTTTTACGGAGGCAGGCTTGAGCGAATTAGCTATAACTTTGCCAATTGCTGACAACCCATACCCTACTTTCAAACAATATATAAATCTTCAACCCAATCTCGTCTGAAGCATTACTTCAAGCTTAATCGAGCGGCACAAAAAATACCAGCTTTAATAAATTCTGATGGCACTTCATTATTTTGATTAGCGGCTTTGTACAGTTCTCTAAATTGTTCTAAACTATACTTTGTTTTAAATTGGTCTAAAGTACAGACACATAAGTTTTGAGCTTGCTGTTGCGAAAAGCCTTGCTCTACTGTGACTTGTTGACAGGCACTCAAATAGGCTTGTTGTTCAGCTTCTGGATATTGATGAGAGTCAGATAAATTTTCAGCGTGAGAAGCATTTTGAAAGACGCATAATCCACTGAGTACGATTAAATGAGTAAAAAGCGAACGCGCAATCCATTTTGTATTGAAATTGATCATGAGACAGGATTTACCGTTATTGATGTACACTTCGTCAAGCTACGCCACAGGATCTTAAAGCCATTCGTGGCTTAGTGTGGCAAGCAAAACTCGATCCAACTCAGTTACGCTGGCAACAATTTTGGATCATTGAACGAGAGGGATTTTTGATTGCTTGCGGACAGTTACGCTGTCATGGAACGGTGCAAGAATTAGGGAGTTTAGTGGTTGCACCACACCAACGTCATCAGGGTAAGGTAAGTTATTTAGTACAGCATTTAATCCAGCAATCGACTCGACCGCTGTATTTAGAATGCTTAGGAAAAAAACTAAAACAATATTACCATTATTTTGGATTTTTACCCATTTCTTGGACAGCATTACCCCCTGAATTAAAGATTAAGTTTGGAATCTCTCAACTGGGAAGAATTTTCTTAAGAATTCCTGTATTTTTTATGATGTTACCAGAAAGTATTTAACTCAATCTCACTCCATAAAAAATGGAATACTAGAAGCAGGTCATGAGCAACAAAAATAATCAAAGATTATACTTTTGATAGTTGACCATTGCTTCCGGCTTGGCAAGCTTAAACACTCTGACACCCCCTATTAAATCTCTGCTTAAGGACTTTGATACCCTTGAAGAGTCTCTGGTTCAAACTGCCGGAGAATGCGAGTGGCTTGGCGAGTCGAACTTTCTGAACCCGTTACCACCACTAAATATTTCCCAGCTTTGAGTCGGTTGCGGTAGGGTAAAGCATCTCCACCACCGATAATTAAGCCGACACCCCCGCCGACAACCACACTTCCCATGCCACCAGACATTGCACCCAATAATCCCCCAATTACATGATTCCCAAATTCTCCTGCCCAGGCAAAGGTATTGAGTCCTGTAATTAAACTGAATGTAAAACCGGCGGCAAACCCAAACGGAATCAGCCACGAAGCCATCAACTTCACTTGTTTTATAGCCGTTTCGTTCGGGTCAATTAAGCCAAACTCATCTGCACTTTGATACCCTTTCCCGAGGATAGAAACTTGTTGACTCGGTAACCCTTCTTTTTCTAAAGCAACTGAAGCACCTTCAGCCAAGATGCGATCGCTCAGCACAGCAACTAGATAATTCATATACTAATAGAGATAATACTCTTGATGTGTGAAAAATACGAAGTCGATTAAGATTTAATCTCTTGATGATTATACCGAAAATAGAGTGATAGCGCTGCATCTCGGCAAAAAATATACGACTCTGGACTCGCCCTCTTCCTGTGAATAAATTATCAAGACATCAAGATCGATATTTTAAGACGATAAAAATTCTAAAATAGCTTTTGCTGTTCGCTCAGGCTGTTCTAAATGGGGAACATGACCACAATCTTTCATCCAAATCAGTTGAGAATTCGCTATATTTTGATGGAATAATATTGCATCTTTTGTGCCTAAGGTTTCATCTTTATCACCCCATAAAATTAGGGTTGGATGTTTAATTTGAGAGATTCTGGCAGCTATATCCCCATATCCTCCACTTTTCATAAACGATATCATCGCGTCTTGCCAATAAGGCATTTTTAAGTGAAGTGAGGTAAATTTAATCGCTTCTATTTGACTGGCATTAATCCATAAAAAAGGTGCAAAGTTTAAGGCTTGTTGTTTGCGTTGTCGCCAGAATTCTATCGAGATAGAATCTATGGGCGGAATTAATAACATACCAATGGGAAAGCTACCAGAGTATCCCACACTATCAATTAAAACTAACTTTTGAACGACTTCAGGATAGGTTAAAGCAAAATCAATTGCAGCCGCGCCTCCCATTGATGTACCGACTAAAATGATTGGGCGATTAATTAAGGTTTTCCAAGTGTAATAAAGATGGGATTTTAAGGTTTCGGGATTATAATTAATTTCAGGAATTCTTTGAGTAAAACCAAACCCCAGTAAATCAATTGCCCAAGTTTGATATTGAGGGGAAATAAAGGGAATAATTCGACTAAATTCTAACAGAGAACTATCAAATCCATGTAAGAAGAGAATCGGGGGTGAATCGTTGCCCTGACAAGTATAAGCCGTTTGAATACCGGGTGGATAAAAGGGGGTTGAAATCAGAGACCTTTTAATATTTTTTGCTAAATTAATCGAGGTATATTCTGTTAAACTGTTTACCTCTGGGGGAAGAAAAAAAGGAAACATTTATTCAATTGCTAAATTCTTTTTGCTTTGCTGTTCAAACCAGGCGATAACTTGTTTAACAGTTAAACTTTCAACCGGTTGATTTTCTTCGCTGGCAATTTGCCTCAACGGCTTTAATGAAGATATCACTAACTTGGTAAAAAAGGCTTCAAAACTATTATCGAGTTCTATTTGTTTTTGAATCACTTCATCTTGTCGAATCCAAGCTTGAATTTGTTCGGATTGAATCGATTCAATATCAATTTGTTTTTCTTTAGAAATTTGCTGTAAACATCTTTTGGCGTAAAGTGCTAGCCGAGTTGAAAACTTTTCTTTAGATGACAATAACGCAGCATCGACTTGAATCACTTCTTCTTGTGTTAAAAATTCCATATTAATTGAATTAAAATAAAAGCAAATATCAATTTAATTTAAGCAAAAATACTTAACTTTTTGGCGTAATTAAATAACCACAGCGATGTTCACCATTAACAATCCAGTGAGTTCGTTCTACAGTACAATCAGACAGTACAGCACTAAACATTTCGAGTTCATGACCACAAACGCTAGGAAATGACTCAGCGACGTTAGAAATCGCGCAATGATGTTCAGTTAAAATATACTGTTGCAGGCCTGCATCTGAAGTTTGAGGTTCAACCGCATACCATTCTGCCATGTATCCTTCTGCTTTTCGCAATTCTACTAAATTAATTACCCGTTGTTTAACCGAACCATTTCCGACTTGATGACGATATTCTATTGCTTTACGTTGCCATTGTTTTTGCAGAATTTGACTAACCTGTTCTCGTCCCATCGTTTCGCTGAGGGTATCGAGAAAAGAAATGGCAAACTCATCATAACGGTTGGGAAATTGGTTATGTCCCTGGGGAGTGAGGCGGTAAAGATGTTGAGGTCGTCCCATCCCCACTTGAACAGACTCATACTCAATCAACCCTTCTGCTTCTAAGTCTTTGAGATGGCGACGAATACCCTGGGGTGTAATCTCGAGGGACTCTGCCAACACGATGGATGTGACAGAACCTTGTTTTAACAACTGTTGTAGGATGTCTTGTTTTGTGGAATGCTGCTGGGAGGTGGCCATCATCTTAACAAAAGTTTACAGGTTTGGACTTTGACAATTCACTTGTTGTTAATGTAGCTTAAAATAGACATAAGAAACAAATGTGTTGTTTTAGTCCTTTGTCATTAGTTCTTTGTCATCGGTTGGTTTCCAGCTTTTGGGACGGCAGTTACAGCGTTTTGTCTTCTCTGTTCTGCGCCAACGAGTCACAAATGACGAATAACGCGCCAACCAACAATAAACCCTATTTCCTTTGAGAACATCCCTGAATCGAACACTAACACTATAAAGCTTATGAGCGCGTCTGTTAAAACATTAGTTAACCAACCTTATAAATACGGTTTTGTTACCGATATTGAGTCAGATACTATTGCTGCCGGACTCAACGAAGATGTGGTTCGTCTGATTTCGGCTAAGAAAAATGAACCAGAATTCTTGCTGAACTTTCGACTCAAAGCCTATCGCCAATGGTTGAAGATGGAGGAACCCACCTGGCCCCATGTTCATTATCCGGCAATTGACTACGAAAAAATTATCTATTATTCTGCCCCCAAACTGCAAGAGAAAAAGGGCAGTTTAGATGAAGTTGACCCGACGCTATTAGATACATTTGAAAAGTTGGGAATTCCTTTATCAGAACAAAAGCGCTTAGCCAATGTTGCGGTTGATGCGGTATTTGATAGTGTTTCAGTTGCCACAACTTTTAAAGAAAAATTAGCAGAAGATGGAGTCATTTTCTGTTCGATTTCTGAGGCAGTCAAAGACCATCCAGAATTGATAGAAAAATACCTCGGTAGTGTTGTTCCGGTTGGAGATAATTTCTTTGCAGCCTTGAACTCTGCTGTATTTAGTGATGGGTCTTTTGTCTATATTCCTAAAGGGGTAAAATGCCCGATGGATTTGTCTACTTATTTCCGGATTAATAACGGAGATTCTGGACAGTTTGAACGGACGTTAATTGTAGCAGAAGAAGGTGCTTCTGTTACTTATCTCGAAGGTTGTACTGCGCCCATGTTTGATACCAATCAATTGCACGCAGCCGTTGTAGAATTGGTAACATTAGATAATGCTGAAATTAAGTATTCTACAGTGCAAAATTGGTTTGCCGGGGATAAAAACGGTAAAGGCGGAATTTACAACTTCGTGACAAAACGAGGATTGTGTAAAGGCGTTAATTCTAAGATTTCTTGGACACAAGTAGAAACAGGTTCTGCGATTACTTGGAAATATCCTAGCTGTGTATTAGTCGGAGATAATTCCGTTGGGGAATTCTATTCTGTTGCCTTGACGAATAATATGCAACAAGCCGATACGGGAACTAAAATGGTTCATATTGGCAAAAACACCCGCAGTACAATTATTTCTAAAGGGATTTCTGCCGGAAAATCTTCTAATAGTTATCGCGGCTTAGTCAAAATGGGGCCGAAAGCAAAAGGCGCAAGAAATTATTCTCAATGTGATTCAATGTTGATTGGGAATACATCTCAAGCCAATACTTTCCCCTATATTCAAGTCGATAATAATACGGCGAAAGTTGAACATGAAGCCTCTACTTCTAAAATTGGGGAAGACCAATTATTTTATCTAACTCAACGGGGAATTTCTGAAGAAGATGCAGTTTCCATGATTGTCAGTGGTTTCTGTAAAGATGTATTCAATAAGTTACCCATGGAATTTGCCGCTGAAGCCGACCAATTATTGAGTCTGAAGTTAGAAGGAAGTGTGGGATAATCAGTTCTTCAACCTCACAACCTCAGTTCAGTATAAATGAACTACCTCAATCAATAGCTGAAAAGATACAAACCAATGATTCAAGAAAATAGCGAAGTAATTTTATCGGTTAATAATTTAACCGCCAATATTGACGACACTCCGATTCTCAAAGGCTTTAACCTGGAAATAAAAGCCGGGGAAATTCACGCCATTATGGGTCAGAATGGTTCGGGGAAAAGTACTTTTTCTAAAGTATTAGCGGGTCATCCGGCTTATGAAGTTACCGGGGGAGAAATTAGCTTTTTAGGACAAAATTTATTAGAACTTGAACCGAATGAACGGGCGTTAGCGGGAATCTTTTTAGCGTTTCAATATCCTTTAGAAATTCCGGGGGTGAGTAATCTTGACTTTATGCGGGCGGCTTATAATGCTAAACAAAAAAGTAAAGGGTTAGAAGAATTAGATGCATTTGACTTTGATGATTTAATTCAGGAAAAGTTAGATGTTGTTAAAATGAAGCCAGAATTTCTTGAAAGAAGTTTAAATGAAGGCTTTTCTGGCGGGGAAAAGAAACGCAATGAAATCTTACAAATGGCTTTACTCGAACCGCGTTTAGCGATTCTAGATGAAACAGATTCTGGCTTAGATATTGATGCTTTAAGAATTGTTGCCAATGGCGTTAATCAACTGGCAAATGAAACCAATTCAATGTTAGTGATTACTCATTATCAGCGTTTATTAGATTATATTGTGCCGGATTATGTTCATGTTGTCGCCGATGGACGGATTATTAAAACGGGTACAAAAGAACTTGCCTTAGAATTAGAAGAAAAAGGCTATGACGATGTAATTGAAGCGGCAACAGCAGGAGTGTAATTGATGGTAACAACAGTTCAAGATAAACCGGAAGTTCTATATCTCAAGCAATTGCTTAGTTTAGCTTCAGAAACATCAATTTCTAATCGTAAAATTGCTAATATATTGCAACCGTTGCGAGACAATGCTGCAACTTGGGCGAAAGAATTAGCCATTCCCACGAAAAAAGATGAAGATTGGCAGTTTACAGATATATCCTCTTTATTAGAGATTAAATTCCAATCTGCTGGAAAAGTTCAACTCGATGCTGAAGCTATTGCGCCTTTAATTTTACCCGAATGTGATAAAACACGCCTGGTATTTGTAGACGGACAATATGCGCCCAATTTATCCGCTGTTGCCGATATTACTGAAGATGTTTTTGTTGGAAATTTAGAACAAATTCCAGCCGACTTAGAAAGTCATTTAGGTGATTATCTCGCCTGTCAACCCGGTGGAAAAGCCACATTTAGCGCCCTTAACACTGCTGCTTTAAATGATGTTGCTGTGGTATGGGTGAGAAAAAATAAAGTCGCAGAAATCCCAATTCATCTGTTATTTATTTCCAGCAGTGGAGAAACCTCAACCATTTCTCATCCTCGTGTTTTAGTCGTCGCAGAACCGGGCAGCGCTGCCACAATTGTAGAACACTATGCTACCCTAACAATGGGCTGTTCTGACAAGGTAAAGACTTCTCCCTATTTAACTAATACTGTGAGTGAAATATGGCTAGAAGAGAATGCCGAATTAAAGCATATTCGTTTACAACGCGATGGTGGCAGTGCCTTTCATATTGGTAAAACAGCGGTTTCTCAAGCTAGAAATAGCCGTTATATTGGTCATGCCATTAGTTTAGGCGCAAAATTATCCCGCCATGAAGTTGATATTAATCAAACGGGAGAAGCAACCGAAACTACTCTCAATAGTTTAACGGCAATTGAACAAAGACAGTTAGCTGATACCCATAGTAACTTACTGTTAAATCATCCTCATGGTACTTTGAATCAAATCCATAAAATTATTTTAGATGATAGCGCCCACGGGGTATTTAATGGTCGAGTTGTTGTGCCGCAAGCCGCCCAATTAACCAATGCAAATCAACTCAGCCGTAACTTATTATTATCACCGAAAGCCAGAGTTAATACCAAGCCGCAACTAGAAATTACCGCCGATGACGTTAAATGTTCTCACGGCGCAACCATCAGCCAGTTAGAAGAAGATGAACTCTTCTATTTACGCAGTCGAGGCTTAGATGATACCAGCAGTCGTCAACTGTTAATTGATGCGTTTGCTGGGGAAATTATCAATCAGTTGCCCTTAAAATCTTTACGACAAATGCTATCTCGTTGTGTAGCCTGCCGGAGTTTTTAACTTCAATAGAGGCGTTTTAATCAATGTCTCTATTCTCCTAAATTTCATTCGTATACTTACTACTAAATTGTTCCTAGCCCAAACAAAAGGATTGATAAAAATGACATTAATTCAAGAAAAAACATTAGCTGATAAAGTTCGTCAAGATTTCCCAATTCTGCATCAAAAAGTCAATGACCATCCTCTTGTTTACCTCGATAATGCGGCAACCTCTCAAAAACCATTAGCGGTATTAGATGCAATTCAGGATTATTATCAACAATATAATTCTAATGTGCATCGCGGTATTCATGCATTAAGCGCCAAAGCAACGGATGAATACGAAGCTGCCCGTCAAAAAGTAACTAAATTTATTAACGCTAATTCCTATCAAGAAATTGTCTTTACTCGTAATGCCAGCGAAGCAATTAATTTAGTCGCTTATTCTTGGGGTTTAGATAATCTCAAACCCGGAGATGAAATCATTTTAACCGTAATGGAACATCATAGTAACTTTGTTCCTTGGCAAATGATAGCCCAAAAAACAGGGGCGGTTTTAAAGTTTGTTGAATTAACTGATACTCAAGAATTTGATTTAGAACAATTCAAAAAATTAATTTCAGACAAAACTAAACTGGTATCAGTACTTCATATTTCTAATACGTTAGGCTGCATTAATCCAGTTGAAGAAATTATTAATATTTCCCACAATTGTGGCGCAAAAGTATTAATTGATGCTTGTCAAAGTTTACCTCATTTACCCATCGATGTACAGAAAATGGACTGTGATTGGTTAGTGGGTTCCGGACATAAAATGTGTGGGCCGACTGGGATTGGTTTTCTCTATGGTAAGAAAGATTTACTATTAGAAATGCCTCCTTTTTTAGGCGGTGGAGAAATGATAGAAACGGTTTCTCTAGAAGGGTTTACAACGGGTGAACTTCCTCATAAATTTGAAGCCGGAACCCCTGCCATTGGTGAAGCTATTGCCCTCGGTGCAGCAGTCGATTATTTAATGGCAATTGGGATGGAGAATATCCATACTTACGAACAGGAACTCACGGCTTATTTATACGAAAAATTAAAAGAAGTTCCAGAAATTACCCTATATGGCCCCCAACCCAATTCAGAGGGAGAAGGACGGGCAGCATTAGCCACCTTTACTGCGGGCGAAATTCACGCCAATGACTTAGCAACGCTATTAAATGACTCCGGAATTGCTATTCGTACCGGGCATCATTGTACCCAACCTTTACATCAATATCTCGGTGTTAGTTCGACAGCAAGGGCAAGTTTCTACTTCTATAATACCCGTGATGAAGTCGATCAATTTGTCAAGGTATTAAAGGAAACTATCGCATTTTTTAGTCAAATGTTATAGCGCCTAGCGCCAGGGAAGAGGGAACGGGGAACGGCGCAAAGTGCGGTCTATAGCCCTACGGGCAATAGGGCTAAAGCCCATGGCTACGAATCAGGCTTACGCTAGGGGGTTCGCCTGCGTAGAGCAACTTTGTAAGAGAGGGAACGGGGAACAGGAGGGAGTAAATAACTCAAAGTCCTTAATATTGTTAGTTTAAAGATCTAACTTCTGACTTTCTGACTTTTGACTTGCTGACTTGCGTGCAGCGCTTCACTCCCGTAACTCCTCAAACCTACGCTGCACCTCCTCAACCTCAACACCAAATATAGAGGCAACCGAGGTTAACAGACTCTCATCCTCAGTGGTGTGATAAAGTCGAGCCAAGTTTCTGAGAGTCATATCTAGATAATGCTGATCCTCAAACTCAGCAAAAATCTCTAACGCTTGCAACGAATTGGTTTTTGCTGTTTCCCAGTCTTCCTGTGCTTCTGCCAATAAACCCAATTGCCCATAGGTGAAAGCTTGAGAGTGGCGATCGCTATATTCAATATAGATATCAAGGGCTTGTTGGTAGTAAGTTTGGGCAATTTGCCATTGTCGTTGTTCCTCGGCAACCCTTCCTAATTGATGGTAGGTATAGGCTTGAGAGTAGCGATCGCCGTATTCAATTTTGATATTGAGAGCTTGTTGGTAGTAGGTTTTAGCATCTTGCCACTGTCGTTGTGCTTGGGCAACCATCCCCAAGTTGTGGCAAGTTAAAGCTTGAGAGTAGCGATCGCCATATTCAATGTAGATATCAATTGCTTGTTGGTAGTAAGTTTTAGCAATTTGCCATTGTTGTTGTTGTTGGGCAAGCATTCCCAAATTATTGTAAGTTAAAGCTTGAGAGGGGCGATCGCCGTATTCAATTTTGATATCAAGGGCTTGTTGGTAGTAGGTTTTAGCATCTTGCCATTGCCGTTGTTGTTGGGCAAGCATTCCTAATTGGTGGTAGCTAGAGGCTTGAGAGTGGCGATCGCCGTATTCGATCTTAATATCAAGAGATTTTTGGTAGTATGTTTGAGCCGCTTGCCAGTGTCGTTGTTCTTCTGCTACCCTTCCCAGGTGATAATAGTTAAAGGCTTGTGATAAGCGATCACTGTATTTGATGTATATATCAAGGGCTTTTTGGTAGTATGTTTGAGCTGTCTGCCACTGTCGTTGTTCTTCAGCAACTCTTCCTAAAGTATGGTGAATAGAAGCTTGTTGAGATTGATTATCGTATTTAATAAAGATATTGAGAGCGTCTTTGCAGTAGCGTTGGCTGTGCTGCCATTGTCGTTGTTCAAAAGCAATTCTTCCCAAATAATGGTAAGTGCAGGCAATTGTAAACTGTTTTTGTTCTTCAGATACACCCTCAAGTAGTTGGGTTAGATCAATTACCTTATTGTAAAATTGCTTAGCTTTTCGGTAATTTTGATTTTTTAAATAACAGGTTGCCAATAACCCAAGGATCTGGATAAGATCTAAGCCTATTTCACCTGTACGCATCTCATCTGGATAGGCAGTTTGGGCTTCAATTACCCATTCTAATAACTTTAGATGGGTTTGAACATCTTCAGTTAAATCAAGATAGATACTCAAGCAATAGACAATCGAAACGGAATCTTGTTGCTGTAAACTAATTTCTAGGGCATTGTAGAGGTTTTCGTATTCTAAACGACACAAGAAGATGCCGATCTGTCGTTTGTCCGCTTCTTTTGATTTCATTAATTGTTGATAATCACCTGCTAACCCTTGATAGTGACGTTTAAAGCCTTTTTGTAATACCTTATAGGTGGCTGCATTTAATGCGTTTAATTTTGTTTTGAGGAAGTAAGGAAATACTGGTTGAATGTTAAGTAGATGAGGATTCTCTTCAAACCGGACAGATAGTAATCCCCAGTTTATCGCTTCTTGAATGGCATCATCAAACTGATCAAATTCATAATCCTGAAATGGTTCTAATTCTTTGAGTTGTTTGACATACTCTGGAATTGCAGAACGAACTATGAACCCACTAAATGGGGCTAAACATAATAACAATTTCTGGGCTGTGGGCGAGAGATTACTATGGGAATATTCTACACATTTTAGAATACTTTTTGTCTTGTCTTCACTGTCCTCATCTAAATTAATATCGGCGGCTTGCAATGCGGTTAAAATCTCTGATGGAGATTGTCTTTTCAGGTTGGCGAGTACCACTTCCATTGCTAACGGATACCCCGCCAATAGTTTGATTAACCGTTTAAAGTTATCGTCTGCTTTAATAACTTCAACTTTCCCCGCAGCATGACGGTTAAGAATGCGTTCAGCCAGCAGAGAACGGGCTTGTGTGTCTAACCCTTGCAGGGGATAAAGATTGGTTCTAAAGGTGTCATTTCGTAGCCAGTCTTCCCCACTGCGAGATCCTAATACAATTCTGGTTTTTCCCCCAACTAAGCGGTTAAGAAAGTCTTTCAGTTTTTGTTGTTCGTCGGCGGATAAGGTATTCTGAATTGCCAATTCTTGCCCGGTAACAGATTCTAAGTTATCTAATATTAAAATATGGGATTCTGTTTTTAGCTTCTGAACTAATTTCGGCATCTGGGCGTTAGGGTTCATGGCTTGAAATTTTGCCTGTTCAAATCTGTCATAAACCTGTTGACCGATTTCATGTAAAATCTGATTAACTGTATAGGCTTTGATGTCATAGCCAAAATAAAACACGTTTTCGGCAAAATGGGTAGTTTGCCACCATTCCCGTAAATAATTTAATAAGGTGGTTTTCCCGGTTCCACCCATCCCCCGTAATAATAAAATATTGTGGCGTAGTAAAGCTTTTTCAATTTTAAGAATTTCCAAATCTCGACCGACAAAACCATATTCTGGCAACGAAAAATGGTATTGACTGCCCTGTTTTTCCCAATATTTTTCTTCTTCTTCTGGGGTAAATGGTCGTAAGTTAAAATTAACAGTTTGGTTGAAATAAACAACAGGCAATAGCCAGTCTTCTAATTCAATGGTTTGATTAAAATAAGCCTGACGTTCCTTATCATTGTAGAGTTCGAGTCGTCCTAAACGAATGGCTTCTGTAATTTCTTTTCCGGTTAATAAATGCTGATACAATTGTTGCATCATTTTCTGGGCTGCCGACACCGTCACACTATATCCCATTGCCACCACCATCTGCATTCCTGCCGCCATCAACCGACTGCCTAAACTGGTTTCGCGGTAGTCTTCTACGTTGTCTATTTGTTTCCCCGACTGACAAGCATTGAGTAAACAAACCGGAATACTTTTTCCAGTGAGTAAGTTAGCAAATTCCGTGGCTTCCACTAAGTCTACTTTGCCTGCTTCTTCTTGTTCAAAACAGAGAAACGCTTTTACCCCCTCAAATTCCTCAATATCGCTGCGTCCGTAGCGTCCTTTATAATAATATCGTTGGGGTTTATTGGGTTGTTGAACCTGTTGATAGTCCATTAACGCCCCGTGTCCGTCAAAATGAAGAATGTGATAATATCCTGCCCCTTTTTCTTCCAAATGTTTCGACAGGGCTTGATAAGTTCCCGGACGCAATAACTCGACATTAACGGGTAAATGACTGGTTTCAATTACTTCAATTAAGGGTCGAGAAATGGTTCGATAACTGACATCTTTGTCTTCATCCGGACGGGCAACCACCACCAATACATTAATATAGGGAAAAGATTCAACCGCCGCAGATATCGGGGCAAGTTCGCAATATTTCCGCAACATTATACAGTCTACCGCTAATGGTCTCGGCAGTTCTGGATCTTTGATCGCTTCCCAATGCAACGCTTGAAACTCAGGGTTACGGTTCTCAATTTCGATCTGAACCTGACTCAGTTTAGACTTTATTTTCTCATATTCTCGTATAGCTTGGCGATTATTAAAGACTTGTTCAAATAGTTTTTCACCATAGGTTTTAACGCTATTTGCAGCAGCTTCTGCCTTGTGAGTTTCCAGCATGGGATGTTGTAACCATCCTTCAAAATACCACTCTAACCGACGTTCTTCTTTGGCGTTAAAAGGGTCGTCAATTTTAATAGGAATACGAGTATGTCCATCAAAAGAGAGTTCGGCTGCAAATCCTGTTTCGGTGGTATTGAGTTCGCGAATATTAATAACAGTCATAACGTCCCGGTTACTGCCTATCTTATTTTATTTTATTCCATATCGAATCTGTTGATTCCGAGGAATAGCTTAGGAAAAAGGTAGAATGCGAACCCTGGACTGGGTTTCATTTACTGTAACTAAAGCACCATTTTCTAGAAAATTACGAGTTTGATTAATAGCAGTTATAACAGTATTTCCTAAGTAATCTGGTAAAACATTTTGAGTACGAACTTGGATGACGCTAGGACTACTTACTTTAGTCGCTGCCAGTAAAGTCCCAAAGTCCAAATCATGGGTAAAAACAATATAGCCATTTATACTAGCCCACTGCATTATAGTTTGATCGGTTGCGGAAGGATTGCCTACAAATGACCAATGAACTGCTTCAATATCATGCTGGGCGAAAACATTGATCCAATCCGGTGAAAGATTCATATCAATCAAAATTTTCATCGCACTTTTAAAGGGATTTCAACTTCTTCTACCCGCCATGCTGCATAGGCTAAAGATGCTGTTAAATCTTCCGGTTCTAAATAAGGATAAGTTCGTAAAATATCGTCGTGAGAATATCCAGAAGCCATTAAACCTAAAATCATACCGACTGTTACTCTCATTCCTCTAATACAGGGTTTCCCTCCCATAACCTCTGAGTCCATAGTAATGCGTGGGATTTGCTTCATTTTATTACACCAAAACTTATGATAAAGCTCTACTTTATTTTAGTTTACTGGATTAAGATAAAATAAGTAAAGTATAAAACACGAAAGTTTAAAATGACAGAAAATTGGTTTGATCATATATCTGTAATTGGCAGCTTACCCCCTGAAGAAATAGCGGCTAAATTAAGGGAAATGGGAGACGAAGAAACCGCCAGAGAAATTGAAAATACTAACAGCTTAGAAAGCCAAGCAAAAACTTATAATATCGGATTATTTCAGTCTAAAATTTGGCAAAGCACTGCCCATAGTTTTGGTTATATTCCTCCCACTCCTGAAAGTTCGCAAGCTATTCCAATTCAATCGGCGAGTAATATTACACCTGACAATAGCCTAAAAAATTCTCGGATTAAAATTACTTTAGATCGGCTGCGAGTTGCAGATTATCCAGGGAGTGGAACCCATCATATCTTATTTGATTTCTATGCTCAAAATCAAGTAGCGGGTCAGATTGAACATCTCCATTTTAATAGTACTTATCGAGTCCGAGAAGGTCAGCAAGCTGCTATTGTTGGTTATCCTATTTTTATTGGCTTGAACGTAGGAACAGAAGGGGTAGCGTTTAAATGTTTTACGGTTAATATTAAAAATCAAGAAGACGAAGATGCCCTCAGTTTTTTAGAATCCGATGTATTTAAAGCAGGACTTCAATTAGCTGAAACCGTTCAACCTGCAATTGCACCGTTATCAAATATGGCATTAGGCTTAACAAAAGCAATGGCAAACCGTCATAAAAACGAACCTGTTCAAGATTTTTATATGGGTCTTGATTTTAGTCATATTGCGACTCGCGCCCGTTTAGCAGAAGGATCTTATATTGCGGTTCAAATTCCTGAAAATAAGTCTCGGTTATGGGACTGGGAGGAGTGGTTATACGATCCCAAAACAGGTCAAATTGTGAATGATTATGATCGAACTGAATTAATCCCTTACAATTATATTATTTTTAGTGTGAGTCGTTATTCTTAAAAATTCGATGATTGACTACACCAAGCCGCTTCAAAAAACTCTAGTTCACATTCCATTGCATAGCGGTAAATTGAACTTGCTTCTGTTTCTTGATAGGTAATATAACGGTTCATTAAATCTTCTAATTGTTGCGCTAATGTTTCAAAGGCAGCATCATTATAAGTCTTTATCCAGTCACTATATTGATGGGCTGAAGTTTGAGACTGTGCTAAACTTTGACCGAGAAAGGCATAGAGTCGCAAACAGGGTGTCATCGCGGCTGTAGTTAAACCGACATCTTTACCCCAGGCAGTTGCTAACAGAAAGTCTGTATAGCGGCGGGTGGCAATGCCAGGTTGTATTTGCTGTAAGTCCACTTCCCATTCGGCAGCATAACTTTGGTGTAAACGTAATTCTTCTACGACTCCATCTCCTAAACTATGGAAAGTAGTAAAGCCTTCCCAGTCAGGGGTTTTCGCCGCAGCAATACTGTAGGCGCGGGCAAAAGCAGTCAGAAAAAAGGCATCTTGACTCACATAATAGCGGAAACAAGCTAGGGGTAGGGTTCCTGTGGCAATTCCTTGGACAAAAGGATGTTGCAAACAAGCAGTTTTTAGGTCTGAGTTGGCGTTCCAAAGATTTCTCGATATCATGAAGAAGTATCTTCTATAATTAACTATAATATATTTTAATAATCATTAATTGTATATTGACTAATGATTTTATCATAAAATAGCTCAACTTTTACTTTTAATTCATACTATTGAGTGGATTGTTATGACAGATAAAAAAGTTTTTCATCTGATTAATCGCATTAGTTTAGGCCCTAAACTAGAACAAATTCAACAGATTGAACAACAGGGAATTGAGGCTTATATTCAATCTCAGCTACAACCTCAAAAAAGTAACTATTCTGCGGAGTTAAAGCAAAAACTACAGGCGCTAGATACTTTAAGATTTACTCCTGCAAAAGCATATAAGGAAAAACAGCGGATAGAAAAGACGGCTAAAGAATTGAAACTTAATCGTCAAGAGACAAGAAAGATTCGGAGAAAATTAGAGCAAAAAATTCTGCAACAAGCTCGTCAGGGTCGATTATTACTAGCTTTAGAAAGCCCCCGTCAATTAGAAGAAGTGATGGTGGATTTTTGGTATAACCATTTTAATGTATTTGCCTCAAAAGGAGAAGCCGCTAAACTTTTATTTAGTTCTTATGAACAACTTGCAATTCGACCCCATGTACTCGGAAAATTTCGCCAGCTTTTAGGGGCAACGGCTCATCATCCGGCGATGTTATATTATCTGGATAACTGGCAAAATACTGATCCAAAAAGTAAAAAGGCAAAAGGACGATTTAAAGGAATTAATGAAAACTATGCTAGAGAACTATTAGAATTGCATACTTTAGGTGTTGATGGTGGATATACTCAAACAGATGTAATGGAATTGGCTCGGATTTTAACGGGGTGGGGATTACCCAATAATCCGAAACGTTCAACCGATGAAGATGGATTTAATTTTGATGCAGAGCGCCATGATTTTACCGATAAAGTATTACTTGGAAAAACGATAAAAGGGCGGGGAATTGAAGAAGGAGAAGAAGCACTCGATTTACTGGCAAGTCATCCTTCTACAGCGAAATTTATTAGTTATAAACTGGCTCAATTATTTGTATCAGATTATCCGCCTGAATCAATTGTTAAAAAACTATCTCAGCGGTTTTTAGAAACCGATGGTAATATTGCAGCAGTTCTTAAAACTTTGTTTAAAAGTGATGAGTTTTGGGATACTCAAAATTATAATAATAAATTTAAAACTCCCTACCGCTATATTACGTCTGTGATGCGAAGTATTGGCACAGTAAATAACTTTAAACCCATCAATGGCATTTTAAATCAATTCGGAATGCCGCTTTATGAATGTCCGACTCCAGACGGCTATAAAAATACAGAAGATGCATGGCTTAACCCAGATGCAATGATTCGGCGCAGTAGCTTATCTGTACCTTTATCCAATGGGTTATTACAGGATAGCAAACCAATTGATAAAGAGAAACTAGCTCAAACTTTAGAAGGTTTATTATCGACAAATAGTTTAGATATTATTAATCAAAATCCTGACCGTTTACAAGCTGCTTTAATGTTAGGAAGTCCAGAATTTATGCGATTTTAAATTTAAACTTTTTTCTGTAATACTAATATATCCTGATAACTATATCCTTGAGTTCGTCCACACCACATCCCATAATATTTTCTAACTACTGTTAAATTTAAATCGTTTAACCATTGCATTACTGTAGCTTCAGGATGTGCAATGGCATTTTCAGGGTCATCTGGTTCGGCATAATAACTATTCTGCGCTTGATAAATAAAATTCAGTTTGCTTTTACTCGATTTCATTAACTGTTGAGTTTCTTCATTTAATAGAAAAAATGTACATAAACATCGTCCTCCTGGTTGTAAAACTCTAGCAATTTGCTGAAGATAATTACGGACAGCGGCGGCATAAATATGTGTAAATACAGACGTTAAAAACACGAATGTAAACTGTTGATCTTCGTAAGGAAAAACTAAATTTTCAGCTTTATAATCGCCTTCAGGGTTGTAATGTTCGCTATAAAGATTGACCCATTTAAAATTAAAGTTTGGATAACGACGATGAATATTATCTTGACTCCAATCAATCCATTTTTTAACAACATCAAACCCTTCGTAACGAGCCGTTTTATCTAAATAATACGCCAGAGAATATGCCATTCTTCCCACACCACAACCCGCATCTAAAATCGTTTCATTGGGTTGTAAATTGGCTTTATTCACAAAATGACTTAAAAAGTCGCAAGCGACAAACTTAAAGCTTCCCCCCACTCCCACTCGATCTTCCTTTTCAGGGACAGGTAATGAAGAGTCTAATAAATTAAATAAACTGTCACCCAATTGTCCATTAAAAATAGGAATTAGCCGTATTAAACAATCTGTATGATATTTTTCTGGGATAGTATTTAACGGGATATAAATTAAAAAACGAGATTGATCTGCATGACTTAATCCAGGAAATAACTCAGCAACATCAGCACTGGGAAGCTGTTTATTAATCTGAAAATCTGTAATTTCTTGATCTCCAAAAAATAGTTTAAATCCTTCTACTGCACCTTGGTTAATTGAAGCAACCCACCCTTTCAAACGGACTACATTATCTTCACAGGTGACTTGACCTAAGCATCCCCGCATCTCAATTGTTTCAGTCTGATTCATCATTATATAATAAGGCTTGACGATTTTATTTTACCTGAAAGTGGTATCATCAAGCGGAAATGTTTTAACGGTAAGATGATTTAAATCAAGTTGTTTAATTTGATGATGATTCGTATCAGCAATATACAAGGTTGATCCTTTGATACTGAGTCCAGACGGTTCAGAAAACATATCTTGATTACCAATAATAGTTTGACAAATACCAGTATTAATATCGATTTTCTTAATTTTATGATTATAAGTATCGGCTATCCAGAGAAAGTTCTGACTATATTCAATTCCTAAACAATGTTGTAATCTTACATCAAAACCTTCTCCATCTTTATCGCCGAATTTAAATAATTCTCCACTCCCACAAATCGTTCTAACTTGAGGATTTTTCCCTAATGTAATACCACGAATACAACTGGTTTCACTATCTGTAATAAACAGTTCAATACCATTGCTTGTAATACCGCTCGGCTGAGCAAAAGCTGCTTCTATTGCCTCTCCATCAACACAAGATTCTGCACCTCGACCTGCATAAATTTTAAAGAAATTGGTCTCTAAATTTAATACACCAATTTGATGACAACCGGCAAGCGCAATAAACAATTGATTATTTACTTTTTCTATATCCCAGGGAGAATTCAATGCAGTTTCTATACCCTTTTGAGGCTGAGATAAAAGCTGGCGGCTTTGTTGACCCGTTCCCGCAATTGTTGTTACGATTTCCTGATTCAAATTAACGGCTCTTATAGCATGATTATCTGTATCTGCAATATATAAAATCTGCTGTTTTTCATCAAAAGTCATCCCTTGCGGTGTAAAAAACTGTGCCTGATTAAATTGACCATTTGTTAGTCCCGGTTGACCCGTTCCAATAATCTTTAAAATTTCACCTTGTGAATTAGTAATTACAATTCGATGGTGTCCAGAGTCTGCAATAAAGAGTCGGTTACTTTGTTGATCTGCTAGTATTTTTCCAGGAAAAGATAAAGACTGTGTAATCGTTTTTTTATTTTTTTCTAAGGTAAACTTTAAAAGCTGGCGGTTAATAGTCTGGCTTTGCTGATGTTGTTTAATTAGAGTACTAACTGTTTCATCGATAGCTGCTAAATGTCCTTCTCCAGTAAAGCTTTTAAAGCAATAACCTTTCGGATCAATTAAGACTAGCGTCGGCCATCCTTTGACTGTATACTGTTGCCAAATAGAATAATTTTGATCGATAATAATAGGATGTTCTACATCATAACGCAGAATCGCTTGACGAATATTTTCAATCTCTTGCTCATGGTCAAATTTAGCAGAGTGAACACCAATTACTGTTAAGTATTGTGAATATTTTTGTTCTAAGTACTTTAGATCGTGAAGAATATGTAAGCAGTTAATACAACAATAGGTCCAAAAATCAAGTAATACAATCCTTCCCCTTAATTGAGCTAAGGAAATAAAATTATCTGTATTTAACCAGGGATAAGATTGAGGAAGCTCCGGAGCGCGAATTCGTGACATAGAAATAATAAATATTGATTTTTAAAATAAAATTAATTTTACAGACTTAAACTTAATTCTATCAAAACTTTTAGAGCGGCTTGTTATAATAAAGATATTACACTATTACGTTGTTTTGAAAAAAACTAATCGTTACTGAGCCATTATGGAATACTACTTTACTGGATTTATTGTCGTATTTTTCTTAGCCTGTTATGGTTACAGCTATTTTATTGTCAAGTTAGCAAAGCAGAAAGGAGATCAATTTTTACTCTATGGACTGTTAGGGGGTTTATTTGTATTCATGGTATTTTGTGCAGCATCCGTTCCTTTTCTACATTGGGTATTCGATTAATTAAATAGAGTGAGTTATTACTATTTTGATTCATCGGTTAAAGTTTACTACCAACTGACTGAAAAAAAATCAAATTCCCCTGTGCTATTATTATTGCATGGATTTATGGGGAATGGTAATGATTTTCAAGATTGTATTCCTCAACTTTGTCACTCTTTTCGCTGCTTATCCGTCGATTTACCGGGACACGGAAAGACTCAGGTTTTAGGGGATGAAAGTTACTATACAATCTCTAAAATGGCTACTCTTTTAATCGGCTTGCTGAACTCTTTAAGCTTATCTAAAGTTTACTTATTTGGCTATTCAATGGGAGGCCGATTAGCTTTTTATTTAATGCTTCATTACCCTCAATATTTTCAGAAAGTTATTATAGAATCTGCTTCTCCTGGTCTCCGAACAAGTGTAGAAAGATCAAAACGACTTCAAACTGATTTTAAACGAGCTAAGCAATTAGAAAATCAAGAGTTTAAGCAATTTCTAATAAATTGGTACAATCAACCTTTATTTTATACATTAAAACAGCATTCAAAATTTAACTTAGTTTTTAATCGCCGCTTACAAAATAATCCTAAAGAATTGGCAAAATCTCTACGCAATATGGGTACAGGCAGTCAGCCTTCTCTCTGGGATAAACTGGCTGGTCATAACATCCCATTATTATTAATTGTTGGAGAATGGGATCAAAAATTTGTACAAATTAATCAAGAAATTTTAAGCTTATCTCATAATGCTAAATTAGACATCATACCTCAGTGTGGTCATAATATTCATATAGAAAATACAAATGAATGGCTCAAAAAAGTTTTGGATTTTATACGATAACAACAGAATATAAATATTACAAAAATATACAAACTAAATGGTAGTCAATTTGTCTCTAAAAAAGTCTATTTTTTTGTATAATTGTTATCATGTCTGTCATTGCCAGGGTGAGGATGAATTACCAATTTAAGTTTGTTCCTTACAGTCGTCCATTCAAACCTCCACTGAAAACATATTATGGTACATGGAATGTTCGTAAAGGAATTATTTTAAAACTCACTGATGAAGCTGGACAAACTGGCTGGGGAGAAATTGCACCATTAAGTTGGTTTGGTTCGGAAACGTTCAAACAGGCAATTACATTTTGTTATCAATTACCACTACAAATTACAACAGAAACAATTTTAACAATTCCGAATCAATTACCCGCTTGTCAGTTTGGTTTTGAGTCAGCATTGACCGCAATATATAATCAAGATTA
Organism: Microcoleaceae cyanobacterium; assembly: GCA_049647265.1. Taxonomy (GTDB): domain Bacteria; phylum Cyanobacteriota; class Cyanobacteriia; order Cyanobacteriales; family Microcoleaceae; genus JAAURB01. The sequence continues at coordinate 24,615 of JBARXJ010000061.1, read as the reverse complement.
TGAAGATAATTATCTAAATTTTAGCGGGCTTTTACCAACAGGTAAACAAGCATTGGAAAGCTGGAAAATATTATACTATCGCGGATATAGAACTTTAAAATGGAAAATTGGAGTCAAATCAATTAAAGAAGAATTAGATATTTTTCAGAAACTGATGCATCAAATTAATGAAACTGTTACTGTTAATTTAGATATTAATCCGATTTTATTAAGACTAGATGGAAATGGGGGATTAACCTATGAAATGGCTCATCGCTGGTTAAAAACCTGTGATTATTTTAACTCTAGATTTAGTCATTTTAATTCAGTAAAAATTGAATTTATAGAGCAACCTTTACCGATTGCTCAATTTCAGCTTATGCTTGAACTCAGTTATGAATATTCTACACCAATCGCATTAGATGAATCTGTGGCAACATTTAAGCAACTACAAGTTTGTTGTCAACAAGGATGGCCGGGAATTTTTGTGATTAAACCGGCAATTATTGGCTCACCTCGAAAACTCAGAAAATTTTGTCGAAATTATTCTCTCGACCTAGTTTTTTCATCTGCTTTTGAAACGTTAATTGGTCAAGCAGCCGCTTTACAATTAGCAGAAGAACTCACTTTCAAAGAGCGTGCTGTTGGTTTTGGTGTGCAACATTGGTTTGAGGAAGATGCAAAGATTTGGTTAGACAGAATTAAACAATCTATCTAAATCAATAAATCATTTAAACAGAGTTGAATATCCGGAAATAAATTAGATTGAATGAGTTGATTTTGACGGTATTGTTGTTGGGTGTACTCTTCGTTAATAAGCTGACAGACTGTAAAGGTAGGTTTTTTTGGCTTGCTAATAAAGGCAACTCCTCCTAATCCTCGGTAGTCTACAATCCAGTATTCACCGAATACCTAAGAAGGCATACTCTTCTACTTCTCTTGGTGCGCGTTCCCTAGCGCCCGCAGGTGGCGCGGTGAGTGCAGTGCGGTCTTGGGGTTTCCCCAAGTAGAGCAACTGCCGAACCCGAAGGGGGTCGCACCGCTTACGAGCATAATCATCTTGCCAATTGGTACTAACTACCTCCACCACAAGTTTAATAGTATTGCCATTACAAATAATTGGTTCTTTCTGCCATAAAGGTTCAGTTAACAGTTGATTTTTATCCAATACAATGACATCCGGACGTAACGCAGTTGCTTCAGCCGCAGGGGGTTGAATTAGACAGTTTTTTGGAATCACCCAGGATTTTTGAGATCGAAGAATTTCCATAAAAATATAACCAGAAATTGTTCCAGCCACAGACTCATGGGGGCCAGTCGGTTCGGTGTTACGTAATTCCCCGTCATCGGTACACCGGATGTAAAATCTGGTGCCTGCGATGACCGCCTTCCGCGGTCAATTAATTCATAGTAAGGATTATCTCCATATTGCTCTATAAATTCCTTCAAAGTGAACGATTTAGAAGTCGTAAAAGTCATAATGCTCCACCTCAAATTAGAGGGATTTAAGCGCTGTCACTAACTGCTCAATTTCGGCAATTTCTGTTAAATAATGAACACAGGCTCTGACGCAATCTGGATCTAAAATAGTTCTAAGAAAAATATTCTGTTTTTGTAAGGCATTAACCACAGCAGCATGGGACATACCATTTTTCAGCGTAAACGAAACAAGTCCAGCTTCTGGCGGCGTACTTTTTAAACACTGAATATGAGGAATTTCTGATAAATTTTGCCACAGCATTTGACTATAATCACGAATGCGTTGATATCGTTCTGCGGCATTTCCCCATTCTAAATGTAACTCAATCGCCTGCCATAATCCGGCATATAAAGGATAAGCAGAAGTTGCAATTTCATAGCGCTGTCCATCCGGTTGAAACCCTGTGGGATGTCCTTTTTTATCTTTCGTCACTCCCCGCCAACCAATAAACGTAGGAGACAACTCCGGTAACGCTTCTGGACTTACATATAATCCGCCGATTCCTTCTGGGCCACATAACCATTTATGGCCGGTAAAAGCATAGAAATCAACATCTGATTCCACTAAATTTAAAGGTAAAACTCCCACAGATTGCGCCGCATCTACTAATACTCGAATCGGTTGATTTTGAGCCGTGTGACACAACTGCATAATCTGTTGAAGTGGCAAAACTTGACCCGTATTCCACAGAATATGACTAATCACCACCAAGCGAGTGTTAGGCTGTAAATAATCCGCAATCACAGCCACCGGATCGCCTTGATTTAACGTCTCTAAAATCGGACAAACTGATACTTCAATCTGAAACCGTCGTTGTAATTCTTGAGTGGCTGCAATAATGCCGGGATGTTCGCAATCAGACAGTAATAAATGATCCCCAGGCTGCCAATTTATCCCCCATAAGGCAATATTACAGCCCACCGTAACATCTTCGGTAATCGTAATGGTTTGCGGCGTTACCCCCAATTCCACGGCGATCGCGCTACGGGTTAGATCTTGTTGTTGTTGGACAAAATCATAAGCGGCTTGAGAAAAAGGGCCCAGTTGTTGAATTTGTTCGTAAAATTGAGTAATTGCATCAATTGATTGTCTCGGAAGTGGCCCTTGTCCGCCATAATTGAAATAGGCTTTATCATTTAAAGCAGGAAATTGTCGTCGATGATTATCCACTTTAAAATTCGTCGTCATTTTCGCGGCTCCGCTACAGCTTACTAAAATTCAATGCTGATTACTGATACCCAGCTTCTGTTTTACCAACGTTGTCCCCGTAAAGCCTTCTTAGATTATTATGGAGATTTGAGCCAACAGCAACCCCCGAGTGATTTTTTACGGAAGTTAACTCAGGACAGTTTAATCCATCAACGGCGTTTGCTTGAATCTTTGAGCTATCATCGACCTGAATATCCATACCGTGACTGGCAAGCGGGGATGGATGCCACCCTAGAACTGATGAAACAGGGGGTTGATCGAATTTCTCGAGGGGTACTGTTATGGCAACCACAGGACTTACAACAGGTTGATTTAACGGCTCAGTTAGGAGAAATTACCCTTCAGAGTTGTCCCGATTTATTGGTTAAACAGCCAGGGATTTCTCAGTGGGGAAATTGGGTGTATGTTCCGGTGGAAATTAAACTCGGTAAACGCCCTAAATTAGATTATCAGATTGCGGCCGCTTTTCATGCTTATATTTTAGGCGCGATTCAAGGGGAAATTCCACCAAAGGCTGAACTGATTTTACGACAAAAAGGCAATTATGCGGTGAATTTAAAGCAGCGTCTTCCGCAAATGCAGCAAATCTTACTCGAATATGTGGAAATGTTGGCCCGTCAAGAAGAGCCTGAAATTTTCATGGCGCGTCAAAAGTGTAGTTTATGTACCTGGTATGATAGCTGTTATGCGATCGCATCTCGAGAGAATCATTTATCTTTACTTCCTGGGGTCACACCCAGCCGTTACACTCGCCTCAAGACACTCGATGTCACCAGCGTTGAAACCTTAGCGCAAACGTCTCCTTATCAGTTAGAATCCTATCCTGAATTTACCCCTGAAATCGCACAACAGTTAACTCAGCAAGCGCAAGTGAGTTGGCAAAATCAGCCTCGGTTGCGTCCGTCTGTCTCTGTATCTCATTTACTCGAAAATGCACCCGTTGAGATTTATTTTGATATCGAAGCCCAACCCGATTTAAACTTAGACTATTTGCATGGAGTCTTAGTGGTAGATCACCGTAACCAGACGGAAAAATTCTATCCCTTTTTAGCAGAAAACGAAACCGAAGAAGAGCAGATTTGGTTGCAATTTTTAGACTTAGTTTGGTCTTATCCGATTGCGCCGATTTATCATTTTTGTGATTACGAAACTAAAACCGTTCAGCGTTTAGCCTTACTGTATCAAACTCCCGCTTATTTATGGCAACCGTTACTCAAACGATTTGTTGATGTTCATCATCAGGTGACTCAAACGGTGTTTTTACCTGTCGAAAGTTATGCCTTAAAATCAATTGCGCGTTGGTTAGGCTTTCAATGGCGAGATCCCCAAGCCAATGGCGCTCAGTCGGTTTGTTGGTATGAACAATGGCTAAAAAGTGGCGATCGCTCTCGACTTGATGCCATTACTCAATACAATGAAGATGATTGCCGTGCCACTTATCGTGTCAAACAATGGCTACATCAATTCTTACGTCAATCCCAAACTTAGCTATTGATTTCAATCGCTTTATTAGCATTAATAGTGGATTTAATCCAAGATTTAAACGGCATCTTTCTTAACTTTTTCCAAATCAGCGTTTGCTTCATATAGCTTTTCAGACTATTTGGCGAGACAATCACTAAAACATCTTTACCAAAACCTTGAGACATTTTAGTAATATATCCCGGACGATTAATATTCAAACGTTGAATATAAGTTTTTGCCATCTTTTCATCGTTCGTAAAAATATATTTATTCCCAGCAATAACGACCGGAAATAGCTGCTGTTTGCCTTCAATTAAATATTGACATACCCCTTCAGAAACCCCTGGCCAAGCTTCATTAAAAAAGTCATCAATAATAATCAATCCTCCTTGTTTCAACGCTTTGCTGGCTTGAGACAAATCATGATAAGTAATTTCTGCCGTATGTCCTCCATCAATCGAAAACAAGCGAGGTTTGCCTTCACATTCCCGTTCAATAATTTCTGCTGTTAAATTCATTGAATTTTCAGTAAAGACTTTTATTCGGCTTAAATCACATTTATTTTTTTGTAAATTTGCTTTAAAAATCGATTGATTTCCACATCCAGAGTTGTCAACATTTTCAGCTTGACGATCGAATAAATCCCAAGCCACAGTTTTCTCAGATTGACCCGTTAAAAAATGAATTAAAATAAATAACTTCCCGTGATGTACTCCAATTTCACCCACAGATCCCGTGATTTCCATTTCCTGCTGAACGGCTGCGAGTTCTGTAATAATATTAATCGCAATTGGAGATAACCAGCCCTCAACTTTTCGATAGCCATTTTTGATATATTTGAGTAATTCAGATTTCATTTTGCTCCCTGTTATTCTAACCCTTCGCTTATTATAACCACATCAAATTCAGTCGTCAAAATAGCTTATTTATTTCATATAAATAGTTATATTAGATTGTATTATTTTTAGATTAAATGACAGATTAAAGATAGTAGTGGGGTTCTTTCTTCCTCCTTCTTCCAACTTCGCTTTTCCTTCTTCCTTCGTTAAAGATTAAAGATAGTTTTGAATCACTTGTACCGTTTGCTGTCCTGTAAATTCCCAGCTAAAATTATCCGCTCTGATTAACCCTTTTTCTCGCAGTTGAGATCGTTGTAAAGAATCATCAGCTAACCCCTTCATTGCTACTGTTATTTCAGTCATATTTTTAGGATTAATATAAATAACCGCATCCCCGCCAACTTCAGGCATTGAAGCACAGTTAGACGTAATTACCGGTGTACCGCAAGCCATCGCTTCGAGAACCGGAAAGCCAAATCCTTCCCATAAACTGGGAAAAACTAAGGCAATAGCTTGATTGATAATAATCGGTAAATTTTCTTTTGAAACATAATCTAAGAATTTAACATTTTGAGTTAATCCAAGTTCTTCAGCTTGCGCTTTTAATTCAGGTGTATAAGTGTTATCCGTCGGCCCTGCAAACCACAATTCATAATCTCTAACGTTAGGCAAACCTGCAAAAGCATCAATTAAATACGACAGGTTTTTATAAGCATCATGACGACCTAAATACAGAAAATAATTCTGTGTCGGTAAATTGAGAAACTTAAATTGATGACGGTCATATCCCAGTGGAATCGGTGTAATTTTAGCCGCCGGTAAATTAAAGAAATCAATTAAATCATTTGCCGTCGCTTTTGAGTTACAAACAATATGTTCAGCTTGCGTTAAAACCTGAGGAATATAATATTTAAAATAAGCCGTTAATCGAGATCCTTTACGAGGAAACCTTAACGGAATCAGATCGTGCGCCATCACAATAGAACGACATTTTGTATATAGCGGCGCTTCCGGTAAAGGAGAAAATAATAACTGTCCCTGTAACCGCTGATAAATAGAAGGTAAGCGAAACTGAGTCCAGACTAACCGCCGAAAATGTCCTTTTGTTCCCTGAGAAGGAGTCATATTTCCCCCAACTGGATAACAATTGTAATGCGGTATAGATTCAGCGATTAATAACGTCGGATTAAGCGATTGAAAAGCAGGCAAAATTTGACGCGCATAAATTGAGATTCCCGTAGGTTCTGGAATCAAAACCGATAAATTAATCAACAAAGAATTAGACATAAATTTTATCTAAAAAACCACAAAGACATTTAAACGTTGTGTCCTTTGTGTCTTCGTGGTTCACTCAATCCAACACCTTTTAGTTTAAAAACACTGAACCATTTTCTGGAATATTCAAGGATTTTGTATCTTTGTCAAAATCACTCGTGGGTTGAAATTTTACTTCCAAAACACCCGGTGCAACAGCGCGAGGAAACACCAGTAACAGACCACCATCTTCGCGTTGATAAGTTAAGGTTAAAGGCACAGGAAACCCAGCTAACTCTGCTTGAGATCTTTCTCCTAAAGTGAGTTCTCGTGTTCCGCCGACAATCTGATAATTAATTAATATATTGCTGGGATTAATCAGCCTCAAAGTCACCATACCATTAACTGGAGAAACTCTCGCACTGGGAAGGGGAAATTGATCCGGTTCTTCCATTGGATGAGGGTCGGAAGCAGGGGGTGTTGTAGGGTGTTCTTCTCTAACGGGTTTACCGGTAGACTCTTCTTGGACTGGCTTTCCTTTCTTTTCTGGGGGAGGGCCTCCAGCCGAGGCGATTACTGTTAAGCTGAGGATTAAACTGCTACAGAATAAACAAGCAAACGTCCAACTGATTTTTCTAAGCTGCATGGGTCGCATCATCAACATTCCTCTAAAATTGAGAATCAACAGCCATGATTGCAGATGTTACTGCGTTTAGCTACCCCAAAGAGATAAAAGGATATAAAAAATAAGTCTTCGCTGATCTTAGAGATAAACCCTGAGAGAACGAAGACTTGGTAATTAGACCGATTACAGATTGACTGTCGGCGCGACTTGAATCAGGCTTTTAAACGGATTGAGTATCACCTTTGTTATTGCGAAAACACCAACCTAAAATTGTTGCGACTAAAGTGAATTTGAGTAATTCTAAGCTAAAGTAGCTGAAGTGTAATTGGTTCATGCCTGCGGGTAATTCAGTTGAGGAATTAAATAAGTCGAGGTTGAGACTTAATCCACTCATTTGAGGGGTTAAACCATAAGTATAGATTAAAGCAACAACGAGTAATATTGTTGACAAACTAATTAATGTCCGAATGCGGTTACTAAAGCCTTCGGGTAAGCTATTGCCTAATGCAATTAAACTGGTTAATCCAATGGCAGCGCAGAGAATTTCAAGATGATTAAAAATGGAAAACATCGAAAAACCCACCGCTGCAAACCCAGCTTGATTCATCATGCCACCTGCTGACATACTCGGCATAATCACGAGATCGATTAATAGGCTGCCACTCATCCAAAATCCTAAAACAATCAGAATCAGGGACATCCAGCGGGAAGGATTAACTTGTTGTTGAGAGAATGTAGTCATGATAGATATGTATAATTTCTTAACACTTTATGGGTGTCTTACTTTTTTATTGTAACTGATTTTGACGGCGGAAATATGAAGTATTTTTTAAGTTATTTGTAATGTGAATTATTGTAAACCAACTAGCGTCGGTAATTGTACTTATTGATTTTTTAAGAGTAATTTGTGATTGATTAGACTTCGTTCAATCTCTCTTCGTTTCCGTTACCAAGAGAGATCATTTCTTAGGTATAACGTAACTTTATATTAAGCGAACTTGAACCGAACGAGCTTCTGTTGGACGAATTGCCATCTCTGTTGTTCCCACACGGATATGCAACGGCCCCCCAAACCCAGCGACTCGCAGAACTTGAACCGAACGCTGAGGTACAATTCCTAAAGCAGCCAGTCGTTGCACAAATCCTGCGGTTTCAGGCGTTTGATCAACTTGCTCAATTAAAGCCGTTTGACCCGGTTTTAACTCGGATAGACTGATAGAATTAGTCATTAGTTATTAGTTATTCGTTGCACGACATTACTGTTCCCCGTTACCCGTTACCCGTTACCCGCGAAGCGCTACCCGTTCCCTATTCCCTATTCCTGAGCATTTACCTGTCTAAGCTGCTGAATAATAGTCTGGTGTTGGTTGAATTCTGCTAACATCAAAGCCGTACAACCCCCTTGATTTTTGAGGTTGATGTTTGCTCCGGCTTTAATCAGGTGCTGAACCACCGCTGTATGGCCTTTGTAGGCTGCCCACATTAAAGGAGTACCCCCCGTCTCATCGGCTCCGTCAATCGCGCTGCCATGGGCTAATAATACCTGGACAAGATTTAAATTTCCCCGTTCGGCTGCCTTAATTAAAGGCGTTTTTCCTTGTTCAGTCGCTTTGTTAACGTTTGCTCCTGCACTCAATAATGCATGAACGATTTCAGCTTTTCCCCGCACAATTGCTAAAGTTAGGGCTGTTTCTCCAAACAGATCGCAGTTGAGTAAATGCTGAATTTGTTCGGGAGTGGCTTGCTGCAACAATAAAGTCACAATAGAGGTATATCCTTGTAAGACCGCCACCATCAACGGTGTATCCCCTAAACTATTTTCTGCATCAGCAGTCGCGCCTTTTTGCAGTAAGACTTCGACAATCTCTAAGTGTGCTTCTACAACTGCTAAATGTAAAGCGGTTTCAAGATCTTGATCTCGAGCATTGACATCAGCCCCAGCTTCGATTAATTTTAAGACGACATGATGATTCCCCGCTGCTGCCGCCGCCATCAGAGCCGTTCCCCCCTCGTGGCTCGAGGCATTAACATCAGCTCCTGCACTCAGCAAAGATCGTACAACGGGAAGTTGACCCAAGTCAGCCGCTAACATTAAAGGCGTTTCTCCATCTTCGTAACAGCCGTTAACATTAACGCCGGCTTGAATTAAGACTTGAATATACTGTAAATTTCCCTGCTCTATTAGTTGACGTAGTAAAATCCGGGTAAAAGGGGCTTCTGTTGTTCCGGCGGCTAAAATTGCTTGTACAATATCGAGTTGACCCGCATTTAACGCTTGAATCAAAATTGCACTAAACTCTTGCTCTGTCTGTTCTACCGTCGCACTGTGAGCCAGCAGGAGTTGTACCATTTCTTTATCCCCTTTCATGCAGGCTGCCATCAGGGGAGTACGGTTTTCTTGATTTTTTAAGTTAACATGGGCTCCTCGCTCAATCAACAGTTGTGCAACTTCTAAGCGATGATGAGCCGCCGCTAACATTAAAGCACTCATGCCATATTGCTTACTGGTGGCATTAATTTCTGCGCCATGGTCGAGTAACAGTTCAACAATTTGCAGATGACCACCACGAGCCGCTAGCATCAGAGCTGTGATTCCTTCTTGATTTTTGGCATCAACATTAACCCCTTTAGCCAACAGAGCGCGAGTATGGATGAGATTACCTGTTTTAACCGCTTGTAGTAATACGCTATCTTGTAATTTAGCAGCCATAGCCGTTTTGTGATTTAACCCCATAGCAAGGAACGAAGGTCAGTGAGGGACTCAACCCCATCGATCGTATAGGGTTGGGTCAGTCTGGGTAGAGTCCGGGTCGAGGGAAAATTCACAGATCACCCACAACTGCTGGTGCTGTCTAGTCATCCACCTCTTGGCAACAGTTTTGTTTGTCATCGATGAGTGGCAAAGAAGTGTCAAGAGAGAAACTGCCATCGACTCAGAACGACAGACCTACTTTCAAGCATAATCTCAGGATCGATCCATAATCGTCAACTGAATCGATCGCCTTGGGTCGATCAATGGATACTCATCCCCTGATTGATTCGCCCCCTATAGATTTATTCACCGAATTGACTTGTTTATCAATCTGATGTCGTGGTAAACTTTATTTATCTAAAAAAAGTTAAAACTACAGTTGCTTCTCGTTAGTATTCTAATAGGAAAGATGTCATCACGATTTCGTCAGATTGATGATGCCCAAATCTTTTAGAGATGTGAGGTCATAGAAACTTTCATACCAACCTCAGGTGAGTTTCTGTAGCAAACTAAAGCGAGAAGCTGATGCAGCAAATGGTAACTACTTTAGTTTGACACTGTTCGATATCGTATTGCTTGGTAAAATTCAAAAATTTTGGTTTCATCGTTGTAAAGCTGATAATTTTTGAGTTCAGATCTAATCGTCGTTGAAGCGCTCTCAAGTTAATAATGTTTAGGTAATGGTTTCCTGTTATATACGTAGATGAACTCTGATACAAACAGTTGGTTATCCAGCTCTATCTCTGCTCAAACTTGGGCTACGTTAGGTGCTGAACTGGTCTTTACTCAAAATGCATCAGGGGAGTACAAATCCTTTTATTGGCAGCAAGGCGCGCAATATAACCTCTCAGAAGCTGAGGTGGTGGGATATACCATCGGAGAAACAATTGGGCCGGTACTGATCCCTCCTTACCTCGAACGGATTCGGCGAGTGCTGAAAAACTTAATTCCAGAGCGTTTCAGTTATCCTTTTTGTTATCAAAATCAATATTTTCCTCTCGATTTAATCGTCAGTCCGATTCTTCAAAGTGACGGAGAAGCAGCCCAAGTATTGGTGATGGGTCGAATGTTGCAACAGCAAGAGGTAGATCTCACGGCTGACTGGGAGGACATTGTCGCTTATCGTTCTTTACCGTCGAATTTTGATATTCAGCAAAAAATGCTGGTTCAAATTGCCGGGACACTCTGTCGGACTGTTCCCCCCAGTTCTCAAATTTATCAAATTCTTCTCAGTCAAATTGCTCAAAAAATTCGCCGCACCCTGGATCTAAAGCAAATCTGGCAGCAAACCGTTAATAGTCTCGGGCAAGTGTTGCGGGTGAGTCGCTGTATTCTAGTTCCTTACAAACAGTCAAGCGCTCATCTGGGTCGGTCTCAAAAAACCCAAGTGGTGGCTGAGTATCGTCAGCGGCAAATTGCAATGATGTTAGGGTTGGATTTATCAGTCGAAGCAGAATTAGGCTGGACTCAAGCTTTAGCTACCTTAGAACCTGTTGTGATTGAACATACTTCAACAATTGATGATCCTTACGAGCGTCAATCTGTTTTAGTCATTCCCACAGCCTATCTCGATCAGCCCAATGCTTTAATTTGTTTACATCAATGCGATCAGGTGCGTCAGTGGACCATTGCAGAAATTGATTTTGTCCGGGAGTTAGCCACTCAGGTGGGAACCGCAATTGCCCACGCTACATTATATCAAGAGTTAAAAGAAGCCCAAGCCGAAGCCGTTGCCTTATCTCGTCTCAAAAGTGAATTTCTCGCCAGCACCTCTCATGAATTACGCACCCCGCTTAACGGAATTATTGGTTCATTGAAGCTGGTGTTAGATGATATGGTCGATGACCCAGACGAAGAACGGGAATTTGTTCAAGAAGCTCATCGCGCCGCTATTCATCTCTTGAGCTTAATTAATGATGTTTTGGATATTGCCAAAATTGAAGCGGGTAAAATGGAGATTCAATTGGCATTGGTGAAAGTGGGTGAGCTGTTAGAGGAAGTGGAAAAGTTTACCCGGACTCAAATTCAACAAAAGGGACTCACCTTAACTGTGCGAACTCCACCCATTCAAGACGAGATTATTGTCTATGCTAACGCTCAAAGATTATTACAAGTCTTGTTAAATTTAGTCGGAAATGCGATCAAATTTACCCATGAAGGGGGAGTGAGTATTAGTTTAGCGATTCTCCCGGATAAAGTGAAGGTTAATAATCAAGAATTTCCCGGATTTGTAGAATTTCGAGTGGTGGATACGGGCATCGGTGTACCGATTGAAAAACAAAATAGACTCTTTAAAGCCTTTTCTCAAGTCGATACGGGCTATACCCGTCAATACGGCGGTACAGGGTTAGGACTGGTGATTTCTCAAAAACTCGTTCAGGCAATGGGGGGAAGCGTTCGCTTTTATAGTTTGGGTGAAGGACTGGGTTCAACCGTTACCTTCACCGTTCCGTTGTATCAAGCTCCCGGCATTTCTAAACCGGAACAACCGCCGCACAATGGCAAGATGGACAACTCTCAATTAGCCTAAACTCAAACGTTAAGCCGCTTCTAATTGATCCAACCGTAACCAAATATTAGGTGTGGGAACCTGTCCAAATTTAACAAGGGCATAATCTCCTCGTGTATCCATCACTTCGCCTTTGGTTTCAAATATATAAGGGGGAAAACGTTGATCGCTAGCAGTCGCTTCTGCACTATTCTCTAATTTTTCCCGGATGGCGTGGACAAATGAACCTTTCTTAATTGCCATGGCTAACTGAATAAAACGATAATAATCCTCGATTATCGCATAGGTGGTTAACTTGGTGAATTTAACAGACAATTTGCAGTTCTGTCTCTTCTTCAACCTGTAAACTATCGCAAGGTAATTTGTTCAGCAACTGAGGGATAGAATTAGTTTCCTGATACACTTCCAATTCTGCCATTAAAGGGGCTTCAAATAGAAAATATTCGTGGGGAAATACCACCCGCTCTAAATACCAATCGTGGATGTTACTAATTCGTGCGATTTGTATTTGATCCGTTGCATTATAGTAGCAGCATAATGTTTTATTAATACACTCTACTGGTAAGCGATTTATAGTAGAACTCATGATTAAAATTCCCGATATTAAACTTGTTTTACATTGATGTGATTAAGCTAGTTTGATGTCTAAAGAAGTGAATGATAATTTAGATCAAAGTTAGTTTTAGATTCACTTTCTATTTCTAGATCGAGCTAATTTTGATTGAAATTGAGCGAGACTTTTAGAGACCAAAAAAGTTTTAAAATGAGACGAAGTATTAACACAGTTAGGCGTAGAATAGGAGGATTAGAAAATAAGAGATTAATTTAAAACGGCTCAGCTTATAGTGATGTTTATCGTTTTCACTCTATTAATCTGTTCATAACCTTGATCCCAACTCCCTTATTCTACGATTGAATTGCTCTCACCTTTGTATTTTAACGGTTTTTTCTCGGGAAACGCAAGTCCTCTAATTGATTTTTATATCTAAAGTTAGAGATTTTTGATAAGGTATCCAATCTGTTTATTTTTTTTTATTAAAAAATTAGTGTCAAATTTAGATTTTTAATAGACTGAGTGTTAGGCGGTTTACTCGCTCAGAATACTATCAGAAGCTTCTGTCGGACTCAATTGAGCAAACAGATCAGCCAAAATCGTATTTGAGAACAAAAAACCTTCAGGATCGTTGAGCTCAATTCTGAGGTCGGGTGCGGCAGTCTCTGAAGATCGATTTGAAGTCACTCTAACCCAACCTTGCTGTTGATAGGGTGCTAAACTGGTTAAAATCGGTTCAATAATACAATCGCCAAACCGTTGGGATAGCTGGGTCAGGTTAATACCCTCAGCTAAGCGTAACCCTAACATCAACGTTTCTAATAGAATATCCGTTGAACTCAGCAGATCGCTCGCATCAGTCGGAGAGGGGTTAGACTGTACCCATTGATAATATTTTTGCCGAGTTCGGGGTCGAGTCAAACGAGTCTGGCCGATATAACTGGCAGCCCCCATGCCTAAGCCGTAATAGGGAGAATTATGCCAATAGACGAGGTTATGTTGACATTGATATCCGGGTTTTGCATAATTAGAAATTTCGTAATGATTGTATCCGGCTTGAGTTAGGGTTTGTTGTGCTAAACGATACATTTGGGCTGTGGTTTCATCTGTGGGCAAAGGCTCAACACCCGGCTGATAATACCGCCCAAAGGCAGTTACAGGCTCTACAATTAAATCGTAAATCGAGACATGAGGCGGTGCAATTTTTAACACCGCAGCTAAAGATTGTTGCCAAAACTCTAAGGTTTGGTAAGGTAAGCCGGAAATGAGATCTAAACTAAAATTCTTAATTCCTCCTTGTCTGAGGATATCTACTGCTTGATAAATTTCTGCGACATTGTGCGATCGCCCACAAGCTGTTAATAATTGATCTTGAAAGCCTTGCACCCCTAAACTGACTCGGTTGATCCCGGCAGCTACAAAGCCGTTAAGTTTTTTTAAATCAAAGGTTCCAGGGTCCATTTCAATTGATATTTCAGATCCCTTTGCAATGCCTAAATGTTGGTCTAAAACGGTTAAAATTTGATCCAATTGCGAAACGGATAATAAGGAAGGAGTGCCTCCGCCGAAAAATACCGTTTTTAACCGCTTTAGGGGGATAGGTGAGGTGCGAATTTCGTCACAAAGTACATCAACATAGCGTTGAATGGGGCTAAAATTATCACCCTGTTTGCGATCGCCCACCACTGACACCGCAAAGTCACAGTAATAACAGCGGCGACGACAAAAGGGAATATGCAGATAAGCCGATGTGGGAATGGTATCTTTTAAGGGGAAATGTTCTGGCATTTTGTTGTTTAGTCGTCGGTTTCAATTGTTGATTTTTCCTTAAATTTTACAGTCGGGATGATTGTACGACTTTTTTCAACAGTAAATGAATAAATATAAATTTTATGAGATTAAGGATGGAGTCTGGATTACATTTTAGAATTGCGCCAATGATTAGTCACACCAACTGCCTCAGTTCAATCAAAATCCTATTTCATCACGATAAATTGTCAAAAATGAGAAATCAGATCATCATTTTTAAATAAAGACGGTTTACCCCATCTCTAGCCGATCGCTGGAAGAGCAGTTAAAAGATATAATAATAGGAACAATTAACCGACTAAATTCCATATTAGGAATTTTGCTCGAATTTTATCTACATTTATTCCAATGCTAGACGCAATCATTATCCTATTATTCGTTATTGCGGGAGCAGGGACAGGGTTCTACAGTATTGAACTGCTGCCCCATCCCGTTCTCGATCAAGTCAGCAACATCGAGGGATTACGATCCGTTGTTGCGGCGTTTGCTTCCTTAATTGGCGGCGTGTTTGGTCTGGTTGTACAAACCACCTACCGTCGTTTAGAACAAAAAGTTCGTCAAATGCCGTTAGATGTGTTAATTACCCGCGCTATCGGCTTGGTGATGGGGCTATTGGTGGCAAACTTGATGTTAGCGCCATTATTTCTCCTACCCATTCCCAAAGAGTTTGGCTTTCTCAAACCCCTACTGGCGATGCTGTGTAGTGTGATGTTTGGCTTTGCCGGAATTAATATTGCCGATACTCACGGACGGGCATTTTTACGACTGATTAACCCTAACAGTCTCGACTCAATGTTAGTCGCTGAAGGAACGCTACAGTCTGTCAAAACCAAAGTGGTTGATACCAGTTGTATCATTGATGGTCGGATTGAGAGTCTGCTAGAAACAGGGTTTCTCGAAGGACAAATTCTAATTCCGCAGTTTATCTTACAAGAACTTCAGCTTGTGGCGGATGCGGCTAACGATCAAAAGCGGGCCCGTGGCCGACGGGGACTGGAAATTCTCAACCGGATGCGAGATGAGTATCCTAACCGAATTCAAATTCATCCGGCAGATTATGACGATCCGCCTACTGTTGATGCTAAATTAGTTCGTTTAGCCCAAGAAATCAATGGTACGTTGCTGACGAATGATTACAATTTGTCTCAAGTTGCAACAGTCCAACAAATCCCGGTTCTCAATATTAATGATTTAACTCAAGCGGTGCGGCCGTCGTATCTACCCGGAGATACATTAGATCTAAAAATTCGTAAACAGGGTAAGGAACCTTCTCAAGGCATTGGTTACCTCGAAGATGGCACTATGGTGGTAGTTGAGGCGGGTAGCGACTGCGTCGGAGATCAACGTAAAGTTGTCGTCACCAGTTCATTGCAAACCTCTGCGGGACGGATGATTTTCGCCCGTTTGGATGAATCTTCTGTTGCTGCATAATTTGAGGGGAATGGTTTAGGTGTGATGCAACAACCCAGCGTCATTTTTCTCGATGCAGTCGGGACGTTATTTACTGTTGAGGGCAGTGTAGGACAGGTTTATAGCCAACTCACTCGCCAGTTTGGGATTGAAGCTGACCCCCATACCCTCAACAAAGCATTTTTTCAGGCGTTTACCACTGCCACACCGATGGCATTTCCGAACGCCTCTGTAGACCAAATTCCTCAATTAGAATATCAATGGTGGGAAACTCTAGCGGTTGAAACTTTTAAAATTGCTGGAATTTATCAACAGTTTGCTGATTTTTCTCAATTCTTTGCTCAACTTTACGATCATTTTGCTACAGAGAAACCCTGGTTTGTGTATCCAGATGTGCCACCCATACTCGAAAAATGGCAAAATCAAGGAATTGAATTAGGCGTGGTTTCTAACTTTGATTCTCGCCTAATTCCGGTATTAGAAGTATTAAATTTAGCCCCATTTTTTCAGTCGGTTACCATTTCAACCCTGGTGGGGGCCGCTAAACCCAACCCAGAGATATTTTATACGGCTTTAGAAAAACATCATTGTTCTCCAGAACAAGTATTACATATTGGAGATAGTGTCAGCGCCGATTATCATGGGGCAAAACAAGCCGGAATTCAGGCAATGATTGTTAACCGAGAAGCAGATGAAACAGTACGTTCACGCCTGAGTCTACCGGAGATAGAATTCTGCACTACTTTAACAGAGATTCGCTTTAATTAACCCTCTCCATCAATCAAGAGTCCTTTGAAGACAGCTTAACCCTCTCCTTGCAGGAGAGGGCTGGGGAGAGGTCTAAAGCGCCTCACGTTTAATTAAATAGATCAGAGACGTTAGATATAGATAAAATATGGATGACAACTCAATAACAAATAACAATCCTACTTTATAGCCTCTTGCGTCCCATTATAAATCGCTGCTATTTGTGCTTCGACTTGAGGCGGTTTAGCCGTAAAACGGATATAAAAACAATTGATTTCTGCTGAATGTTGAGTCACTTTAGCATACACATCTTCACTCCATTGAGAGGATACATTATTCCAAATAAAATTTAGTTTAATATTCGTTAAAGAAAGCGGGATACAGTCATCTGAATTAGTTTCTGCTTGAATTTTACCCCCTTTTTCTGATAACTCTACTAACTTTCCAGGAAATACATTTTCATTCACGTGTTTTCCTTCTAAAATGGTGTAATACAGTGCAATTTCTGGGGATAAAGGTAGAAATCTTTCTTGCTGTTGGGGTAAGAAAAGATTATATTCTCCGGCAATTCCTCCAACGTCATAAATAATCAAGGGTTGCCGTGCGCCTTTCGGTTGAACTTGATTTTGTCCAATAATATTGAGAATAGAATAAGCTTGATTAAACGTTGATTCAGAAATTAAAATTTGACCGCCTGTTGTATAAGATTCAATTCGATAAGTTAAATTCACTTGATTACCAACAACACCGTATTTTGTGCGTTTTTCTGAGCCTATATTTCCCACAACCACTTCCCCTGTATTAATTCCAATCCCCATTTCTAAAGCAGAAAATCCCCATGCTTTCATCTGTTGATTGACGGTTTCCATCTCTAATTGCATAGAAATCCCACAAGCAATGGCTCGCTGTACATCATCTTCTCCAACTGTTGGCGCACCAAATAACACTAAAATTCCATCTCCCATAAACTCATCAATTGTGCCATAATAAGCTGTAATAATATCTGCCATTTTCGAGAGATAAAAATTCAATATTTTAACCACTTCTTCAGGAGGAAGGCGTTCTGAAAATGCCGTAAATCCTCTTAAATCTGAGGTTAACATGGTTATAGTTCTTCGTTCTCCCCCGAGTTTTAAACCTTCATCAGTTTCTAATAAATTATTCACAATTTCTTCCGTTACATATCGTCCAAAAGTTTTACGAATATGTGCTTTTTCTGTACGGAGTTGCTGAATTCCTAAATGAGTTTTGATTCGCGCCAGTAACTCATCTTTATTCAAAGGTTTTGATAAATAATCGTTTGCCCCGACTTCAAAACCTGAAACTAAATCAGACACTTGATTTTTTGCCGTTAACATCATAATCGGGAGTTGATGAGGTGGCCAGGTTTCTCTAATTTTCCGGGTGACTTCATAACCCGTCATGCGTGGCATCATCACATCCAATAAAATTAAATCAGGGATATATCCAGCTTCCAAAAAACCAATGGCTTCTAAGCCACCTGTCGCCTGCATGACTGCATAATTATGTAAATGTAAATAATTGACCAAAACCTGTAGATTAACAGGATCATCATCTACAATTAAAATTTTAAATTGATCGGATTGATAGGATAATGAGTCTGTATTCGCGGTAATTTTAATAGATTTAGACTCTGTTTGAATTGGTGTGAGTAACTTTAAGTTTTGCTGCAAAATAGGTTGAGAAAAGAGTGAAGGAGAGTCTGATTCTATTTTCTGTTGTTGTGTTGCTTGTATTTCTTCTATTTCTTCTGCTTTCGGTAGAGTAAACATAAAGTCAGAACCCACGCCTACTGTAGACTCCACCCAAATATCACCGCCGTGGAGGTTGATTAGTTGCTGAGTCACAGCCAGACCTAAACCTGTACCCCCGTATTCCCGCGCGGTTGAACCATCTGCTTGTTCAAAAGATTCAAAAATACGGCTTAATTTATCCTCAGCAATTCCAATTCCAGTATCAGAAACTTTGATATTAATTAATTGATCATTTGTCGTGGAGATCGAAGCAGAAACAGTTACAGTTCCGTTCTGCGTAAATTTAATTGCATTTCCAATTAAGTTATATAAAATTTGCTGTAAGCGATTTTCATCAGCATTCGCTAGCGGAATATCGTCAGAAATTGCATTAATTAATTGAATCGGTTTATGGTTGGTTAAAGGTTGTACTACAGCTAAAACAACTTCTGTAATTTCTCGTAAGCCAATCGGTTTTAGTTGTAGTTCAATAGTATTATGACGCAGTTTAGAAAAGTCTAAAATATCATTAACGAGTGTTGCCAATCGATGTCCACTTTGACCAATCATCGATAAGTTTTTACGCTGTACTTCTGTTAAACGACCCGTTGCACCCTCTAACATTGATTCAGCTAAACCAATCATTCCATTCAGTGGAGTTCGGAGTTCATGAGATGTATTCGCCAAAAATTCATCTTTAATTTGATCTAATCGTTCTAATTCTTTATTTTTTTGTTTTAACTGTGCGGTAAAGTTTTGTCGTTCCTTTTCTACCAGTTTTCGTTGAGTAATATCTTGAAACACGACAGTTGCATAAATCACCTTTTTATGATGATTAAAAATCGGTGTGCCGAGGACTTCACATGGAATAATTTGATCGGAGTAACGAATTTCTAAATTATCAATTTTGATTGTTTTCCCATTTAAAGCTCGCTTTAATGGAAAGCCTTTAATCGGATAAAATTGATCTGTTTCCGCTAAATAAAGCTGATGAAATTGAGGAAAATGATCGATATCTATTTCTGTATTGATAGGCTGACCTAAAATTTGTTGAAGTTTTTGATTAGAAAAAACAATTTGTTTCTCAGCATTCACAACAAGAACGCCGACAGGTAATCCTTCTAAAAATTGATACAGCCGCTGCTGACTTTGAGCGAGTCTTTCATTTAAACGTTGCATTGCAATATTTTTATCTTCTAAAGAATGAAAATAATCTTGCAATTGAGTTGCCATCAGATTAAAAGAATAACCCAGCTCTTTTAATTCATTACAACGAGATAACGTAACTTGTTGATTCCAATTTCCTAGAGTCAGATTTTTAGCTGCTTGGTTTAATCTTAAAACAGGTTTAGTGAGCCACTTTGAAGTGACAAATCCTAAAACTAAAGCAATTAATAAAGCAAATATACATAACAATATTGTGGTACGAGTATTAGCATGAATTTGTGCCATAAAATCATTTTCTGGAACCACAACGACAATTAGCCAATTGAGTCCTATTTGATCGCCATAAGGCACAACTTGAACAAATTGCCGCTCACCTTGAAGCTGAAAATCGAGCTGGTATGGTGTTTGAATTTGATTGAGATCGCCAAATTTTTTAGTCAGATAATTGGCTGTAGTATGGGTTAAAAGATTTCGGCTTTTAGTTGCAGATAAACGTTTTTCATCATTAAATTTACTTTCAACAATAACAGGAGATTCGGGTGTTGAACTGGCGACTAATAAACCCGAAGACTCAATAATAAAAACTTGACCATTTTCACTAATATCAATCGTTTTTAAAAAATTACTAATTAAACTTAAAAGAATATCAACTCCAACAATACTTCTAATTTCTCCGTTATCACCTTCTAAAATAGCTGAGGCAGTAATTCCAATTTCACCGCCTGTAAATGTGTAGATTTTACTCCAGTTCGGTTGACGAGTTTTTAAAGTCGCTTGATACCAGGGTCTGACTCTTGGATCATATAAATCCACTTCTTGAAATTGACTACGAATTCCTTGATTATCTAATAAATAACTTTCTCGAGTGGGTGAATATTCTACGGTTTTAGCAATCAGTTGACCATCTAAATCTCGTCGAACAGAAATAAATTGTCCCGCTTCATTAGCAATATAATTCGCGTAAACTGAGGGAAATAATTGCACTTGCTGCCATAAAAAATATTCTGACTTTTCAATTTGATCAAAATCTAAATAATTATTTTGTAGCGCTTGTGTGTTAATCTGATTAATCAGAGGGGGAATAGATAAATAATTTTGTAGGTGTAGTTGTACTCGTTCTGTTACTTCATCTCGAAGCTGATAAGCCACGTCATTGACTGCTTTCTGTCCATTCTGCCAAGATAAGTATCCTGTCAAACCTACAGCAGCAGAAATTTGCAGGATAAATGGTACAATTAACGCAGTTTGTAGGGGCACTTGCCGAATGACGGGAGAGACTAACCGTTGAAACAACTGACTCATCATCTTAATATCTATTAATTCCTCACCAGACCAACTATACTGATGCTCCCTAGTGCTGTAGAGCTGTGAAGCGGGCGGATAATAACTGATATACTGCCGTCACTCTGCAACTCTAAGTCATGCTTCTTTCTACTATACTGGCACGCACCTTTTAAAATGGAAGGATTTGGATCGGCAAATCTTAACTTAATCGTCTCGCCATCGCCTTGAGTCAGTCATTAGCTTAACAGATATGATGTGATTTGAATATTGCTGATTGAATGGGTAACTGAATGATAAATTCTGTGCCTTTGCCAACTGCTGAGTTACAAGTGAGTTGGCCCCCATGTTTTTCGACAACAATTTGATGAGCAATTGCTAAACCTAAACCTGTTCCTTTACCCACTGCTTTCGTTGTAAATAAGTGATCGAAAATCCGAGATCGGACTGTTTCTGGCATTCCTTTGCCATTATCAGTGATTCGGATTGTGATAGTATTTTTTTCTATCATTTTAGTTTGAATGATAATCACTTGAGGCTGATATTTCGAGTCAGTAAAGGTGGTATATTGAGCCATTTCATCAAACATATCAATCCCATTAGCCAGGATATTCATAAACACTTGGTTTAACTGTCCGGGGAAACAGTCAATTAAAGGTAATTCATCGTAATCTTGTATCACTTCAATTGCCGGACGATATTCCGAAGCTTTCAGACGATATTTCAAAATCAATAATGTACTATCAATACCATCATGAATATTTGCACTGACTTTGCGATCTGTATCGGCACGAGAAAAAGTTCTAAGGCTGGTACTAATGCCTTTAATTCGCTCAGTTGCTCCTTGCATCGATTCTAATAACAAAGGTAGATCTTCTCGGATAAATTCTAAGTCAATTTCATCCGCATTTTCTAATACTAAAGGATCTGTATTCGGGTGATGTTGCTGATAAAGTTCTAAATGTTCGAGTAAATCTTGGGTATAATCTTTAGCATTACTAATACTGCCATTCAGAAAACCGAGAGGATTATTAATTTCATGAGCAACTCCGGCAACTAAGTTACCCAAAGCTGACATTTTTTCTGATTGTATCACCTGTGCCTGGCTTTGTTGGAGTTGAAGGAAAGCATTTTCTAACGCTTCGTTTTTCTCTTCTAATAATTTCTCAGCCACTTTACGGTCAGAAATATCTCGCGACATACAAAGCACTTTATTATCTTCCATCGGAATAATTCGAGCATCAAACCAAACCATTTTATCGCCAATTAATAAGTCGTACTCAACGGAAACAGTTTTTTGAGTATTGAGTGCTTGCTGAATTTTACTGACGAAAAAATCTGCAAACTCTAACGGTAACACTTCATGAATGGTTTTACCAATCAAATCAGGTGAAGGTCGATATAAAAGCGGACTAGAACAAGGTGCAATTTTAATATATTTTCCAGTTCCATCTAATACAATTAGTACATCTTCCATCGCTGTAAATATTGCCAGTAATTCTGCTTGCGAAGCTTGTAAAGCCGTTTCAGCCGCTTTTCGCTCCGTAATTTCAACAGTAGTGATAATAATTCGGTTAATTTGATTAGCTTTATTTATAACAGGATTAAGAGTGGTTAGCCACCACATTTCTTGACCTTTAAAAGGAACAATTTCTTCGTAGGAAATAGTAGATCCAGACGTGAGACAGCGCTGATAGTTTTTTCTAAGAATAGAACTCTGAGTATTACCAAATAATTCTTCGGGTGTTTTCCCAATGACTGCTGATAGCTGAAGATTCGTTAATTTCTCCAGCGTAGGGTTCCATCCAGCATATTTAAAATCACCCGATTCTGTTACATTAATAACACATATTCCTTGGCTAACTCCTTCATAAATACTGGTGAGAAACTGTTCCTTTTCATAGAGCTGAAATTCAGCGGCTTTACGCTCCGTAATCTCAACAGTTGTTAAAATAATTCTGTGGATGCGATTGGCTTCATTTTTAACAGGATTAAGAGTGGTTAGCCACCACATATCTTTACCTTTAAAAGGAACAACTTCCTCATAAGAAATCGCAGTTCCTTCTGCTAGACAACGTTGGAAGTCTTTTCTAATCATAGAACCCTGAGTATCACCGTATAATTCTTCGGGTGTTTTCCCAATGACTGCTGATAGCTGAAGATTCGTTAATTTTTCCAGCGTAGGGTTCCATCCAGCATATCGAAAATCACCCAATTCTGTCACCTCAATAACACAAACTCCTTGACTGACTCCTTCGTAAATACTCCTGAGAAACTGTTCTTTTTCATGTAGCTGAAATTCAGCTAATTTGCGCTCAGTAATGTCGAGTGTTAATCCTTCTAATCTTAATAAATTCCCAGTTTCATCAAATACACCCTGACCTTTTTCCCAAACCCATTTTTCTTTACCCTCTTTTGTATGAATCCGATAAGAAATTTCATAAGATTGATGATGATTTACTGCATTCTTTACAGCAATGTCTATCATTTCTATATCATCGGGATGAACTAAATCTACGTATGAAATTACACGATTTTTAATAAACTGTTCAGGGCGATAGCCTGTAAGCTCATAACAACCTTCACTAATAAAGTGCATTGTCCAATGTTCATCATTAGCACAAGAATAAGCCATGCCGGGAAGATTATTAAACAGCCTTGACATTTGATGCTGACTGTCTTGAAGCTCGGAATAAAGCTTAGCATTTTCTAATGAAATTGCCGCCTGAGTACAAATGAGATTTAATAATTCTACTCTGTCACGAGTGAACGCTTCAGTAATCACATGATTCTCTAAATATAAGATGGCAACAACTTTCTCCTGTCGCAAAATAGGGGTGCAGAGGATACTTTTGGGTTTGTTTTTACTCAAATAAGCATTCGTCAACAGAGTAGATTCAGTTGCAGCATCAGCAATGATAATAGCTTCAAGATTACGTTTAACCTGATTAATTAACGCGGGAGAAATCTCTTGACTATCACAAACAGAAATAGAATTTATCTGTACTGGTTGATTAATTTTGGCAACTGCTTCTACAAACCACTCCTGGTTACGTGGCATGAGTAAAACAGCTTTATCTGCCCCAGCATTTTCGAGTACAGTTTGCAGTAATGTTGTGAGCAACTTATCGAGTTCCATTTCACTTGACAATACTTGAGAAGTTTTGAGAACTGTTTCAAGATCAAGGATAGCAGAAATACTGGTACTACCAGAGGTAGAAGATTGAGTTTCAGAGGCTTGAAGCGAGATTGATCCTGGAGTAGCAAATACTGTTTCAGTAGCTGATAATACTGTTTGTCGCTGTTGTAAAATCGGTGCTAGTAGTTGAGGATAACGAGATTCTAAGTCTTGAACTTTAGCTTTTGCACCCCAACGACTGTAGCAATAATATGCATTTGTTAAATAATCTTGGGCAATTTTTTCTTTACCCCAATTGAGGTAAAATTTAGCCGCAAGTTCATTGGCGAGAGCTTCTTCTTGAATATATTGATGTTCTTTTGCTCCGGCAATAGCCCGATCATAATATTCAATCGCTTCTGATTTTTGTCCCAAAACCCGACATTTTTCTGCTTCTAATAAATCTACTTTATGTTGGTGATTCATCGGTGCATGGTGCGCCCATTGAGCCAGAATAGTTTGCTGAGTTTCCACTAGGGCGAGAGTGTTTGCTTGTTCAGTTTCTGACTGTGTGGAATACTGTACTAAGTAAGTTAATCCTGCATAAAAATGGAAAACTGGAGTAAAAAATGATCCTCCTGTTGCCATCAAATAGAGCTGAGCTT
>JBARXJ010000060.1:0-24880 GCA_049647265.1 Microcoleaceae cyanobacterium | reverse complement strand
TTAAGTTTTGAGTAATGATATATTGATGACGAAATTTAATCAGTTCGTTGAAGCTGGGATATTCACTATCTAGAAGTTTGAGGATGACAAATTGATTGTCTGATAAACGTTGAGCTTGAAAGACAAGGGATTTTAGTCCTTCGTGAAGGGTTTTCAAGGTTTGATAGCCATTAATTTCAAGAGTTGAAATATTCATTATATTGTACTACTAATGATCGATTTATTATTCAGGTATGACTTCAGCTTTAATCTTTAACAGGGATTATAAAAAACCTGCCAATAGCTGACTTCTGAACTGTTTTCTAGGTTTCCCAAAAATTGCACAATCAATAAAGCCTGAAGAATATTACAGAATATTAAATTTTAAAATAAATAAAATTACAGCGCTCGCGATAGCACTCTAAACATAAAATAAATTATTAATGCATCACCAGATTATCGCGATGAACGATTGTTTCTGCACCGCTATATCCTAAAATTTCTGGTATTTTTTCAGACCGCAATCCTTTAATTTGTTGTAGCTCAATACTGCTATAATTCACTAATCCTCGAGCGATTTCTTGACCTGCTTGATTACAGAGTTTCACAGAATCTTGCGGGCGAAATTCTCCTTCTACTTGTAAAATTCCAGCCGCCAAAAGAGATTTCCCTTTTTGAGAAATGGCTTTAATGGCTCCCTCATCTAAATATAACTTTCCTGCCGGAATTAGAACATTTGCTATCCAATGTTTGCGGGCATTTACGGGACAAGATTGGGCTTGAAAATGAGTACCAATCATTTCCCCTTTCAATATTTTCTCAATATTTTCAGGATGTTTTCCATCCATAATTACGGTGCGAACCCCTGAACCTGTGGCAATTCGGGCGGCTTCAACTTTCGTCACCATTCCACCTGTTCCCCAACCACTTTTAGAGTCTCCAGTTTGCACTTGTAACTCCGTTAATTGTTGTAGGTTTGTGACTAAATTAATCGGTTCAGCATTAGGATCGTAACGCGGGTCGGCTGAATATAATTTATCGACATCGGTTAATAAAAATAGCCAATCTGCCTCTATTAAACTGGCAACTAAAGCGGATAATGTATCGTTATCTCCAAACTTTAATTCATCAATGGCAACGGTATCATTTTCATTCACAATTGGAATGACTTGGAGGCGTAAGAGTTGTTGAAAAGTATTGTAAGCGTTCACATAGCCACTACGCTGCATTAAGTCTCCACGAGTCAATAAGACCTGCGCCATCGGCTGTTTAATGGCGGTAAATAGGTCGTCATAGACCCCCATGAGCCGACTTTGACCCACGGCTGCTACAGCCTGTTTTAGGGGGATGGTGCGGGGGCGTTCACTCAGTCCGAGGCGATCGCAACCCACACCGACTGCGCCGGAAGAGACTAACACCACCCGATGACCTTGCGATCGCAAATGGGTTAGGGTTTCGACTAATGTGGCTATTGTTGAGAGGGCTAAACTGCCTGTCTCTGGTCGGGTTAAACTCGAAGTACCAATTTTAACAACAAGGGTTGCCATGGTTTAGTCAAAGGGTAATGAAGCACCTAAAGTTTTCGAGATCCAAACTTCTAGCGATCGCGTAGACGGAACCAAATTACCATGCAACGGGTCAATCATGGGTTCAACTAAAATAGTAAACATTCCCAGTCTGTTTCCTGCTAAAACATCGGTAAATAGGCGATCGCCAACCATTCCTACCCGATCAACAGGAAGTCCCATTGCCTCCACAGCGCGCCGCAGTTTACGCCTCGATGGCTTACCCGCACCACTAATATAGGGGATATTCAGGGCAGAGCCGATCGCACTAATGCGAGTTTGGCTAATATTATTACTGACTAACCATAAAGAGACCAAAGGCCGCAATGATTCGAGCCAGTGGTGCAGATCTTGGGAAATTTGCTGTGTGGTAATCGGAACAAGGGTTTCATCGACATCTAACACTAATCCCTTGAGTTGATGCTGCGTTACAATTTCGGTGGTCAGGGCGATCACAGAGTCCCTTAACACTAAATCAGGTTGTAAAAATTTCCCCCAAGACATAATTTATTTAAGATGTTAGTGTTCCAATCTTAACGAAAAGTTGGACACAAATATAGTAGTTCCTCAAAAAAGCTGATCTAACTTGTCGGAGATCACATCTGCTGGTTTATTTTCTAACTCCTGCCTCTCCCCATCTTTTCAACGTCTCAGCTAATTTATCTGCAATGCCTTCGATCCAATTTTCATCTTGTTTCGTATAACTCCGGGGAGTATTTGCGCCTAAAATCAGTACTCCGTCTTGACCGATGGGTTGACAAATTACACCTTGAGTATTTTCGGGTAAATAATCAAATTCAAATCGTCCTGGATAAAGGGCTAATTTGACTAAATAAACAGCTTTGTGTTTTTCTAGCACCCGCTGAACAATGGCACCGGGTTTAACTGTAGAATTTTTGCCTAAAATGCCTCGCCTTAGCAGGACTTGACCTTGATAATAAATAATAACGCTGCGGGTGACGGTATTGGTCAGTAATAAATGAGTTGCCCAGGCTAGTTCTGTTTTGACTTCATCTGATAATTCTGAAGAGAACTCAAATCCCGTTTCTCCGATTAATTCAACACTATCAGGAGATAAGGGTTGAACTTGCTGCCACAGTAACCCCACTAAAATGAGAATTGCACTTAAAATCACTCCCAATGCATCCGAACGGGCTTGAGAGTCTAACAAACTGGGTGTCAGCGCACGATTAATCAGTAAGAGAACCCCCCCAAGAGAACCCGTCACTAAGGGGAGGAGTCGTAACACACGATTGGGATCGGATGATAGTCGGGTCATTTGTGATTCGTGATTCGTTATTTGTCATTGGTCAATACAATAGCCCTGAAGCGGCAATAGCGTGCCACGGCATGGCTGCTAATATTTGTTTGTAAGTTGAGGCAATAGCAGTTCTAGGAATATAGACTCTTGCACGTTGGTAATGGGACAATAACTAATGACTCATGACTAATGACTTAATTAACTCTCATCCCACCTCCCCAGGCTCAATAATGCGCTGAAAGAGATATCCTGTTCCACGAGCGGTCAGAATTAACTCTGGGTTACTGGGGTCATCTTCCAATTTGGCCCGTAAGCGTGAAATATGAACATCCACCACACGGGTATCGACGTGACGTTCTGGTGTGTATCCCCAGACTTCTTGTAAAATTTCAGAGCGGGAAAAGGGTTCTCCTGAGCGGCTGACTAATAATTCTAATAAGCTGAATTCCATTCCGGTCAACCGAATGCGTTCATCTCCTTTATAGACTTGTCGTTTGTTAGTATCTATCCTGATACTACCAATATGAATTACTCCAGAGCTGGGAATTCCAGATCCCCCATTTTTATCAATTCGACGCAAGACTGAACGGATACGAGCTTCTAATTCTTTGGGAGAAAATGGCTTCACAACATAGTCATCTGCCCCCAACTCTAACCCGGTAATTCGATCCGCTACATCTCCCAAAGCCGTTAACATAATAATTGGAATATCAGATTCTTTACGCAGTTCCTGACAGACTCCATAACCGTCAAGCTTTGGCATCATGACATCCAAAACCACCAAATCCGGTTCTGTGGTGCGAAAAGTATCGAGTGCTTCCTCTCCATCGGCTGCGGTGACGACATCGTAGCCAATCATGGAAAGGCGAGTTTCTAAAATTCGACGGATACTGGCTTCATCATCTACAACCAGTATCTTTTCTTTATGATTTTCCAAAATGCTTTCACACTCCTTATTCAGTTACATTTTTGATCCAGTTAACCCGCTTACCGAGAGCCTTTATGAATGAGAGATTAAAATCTAGCTTCGAGAGCGAGTCTATTGCAGTTGTTACACGAGTTTAACAAATGTATTTATTATTTACTTTATCATTAATTAGAATTTGAAAAAGTTGTCTCAATGGTTCCTATCACTTTTGAGTTAAAAGTAGTAAATACAGTTAAAACAGACTAGGAATAAATGACTATCTTATTAAAGTAGAAAAGTTAACATTATATTCAATATTGTCACAATTTTTAAAGATTTTACTGTATTGAATCTTGTGGGTTATTTGTTTGTTGAAGGGAACAGCGGAACAGGCAACGAGGAATAGGTGAGGAGGGGAGTGGGTGAGTTATGCCTTTGATCTCCCCCATCTCCCAATCTCAAGAGTCTTCCCTATCCTCCCACTGGCTTCTGTTTGAGATCATTGTCTGCTCTGAATTGAGTAGCGCTATTTACTCTTGTACCCGATGACTTTATCTTTTCCGGCAAGAAGACCCTCACCATAGGTGACGGGATGAATTGCCAGTCAGAGGTTCAAAAAATGGAGAAAACGTGAGATAGTTAAAGTAGTTTGAATCCTCACGGTGGGCGGTTGTGAATGGCTCTATGAGTTGAACCCTAGAACCGGAAAGCCTGCAGAAGTGGCAAAAAAGTAGGGTAGCGAAAACCTCGTAAAACATAACGCAGTAACCATTAAACAGTGGTGACTGATTGATAAAAACCTTTGGGAGCAATCCCCGTAGGGTAGGGCATACCCGAACGGTCGGTGAGAATCCGATAACGCTTGAAGAGTGAACCGTAAGTGGGCATCTAGTTAAATAAGTAATCTACGCTTCATGCTCGGTTCAGACATAATTGTGTAAGACCAGTAGTAGGGGAAACTCGAACGGGCAGTGATTAGCTCAAGAATGCGATCGCCCATACGCGATGGGAGTGTCAAAATCTATTAATATTTAGTCAGTTGAAAAACTAGCTCTACCTTATTCTTGTCAGTCTCGAGTGGATGCCCAAATAAACTTAAAGATTTTATGAGTTGCTCGACCCATAGCTAGCAACCCTCTGCTGGACTCACTTCTGGACGAACCAAGAAGCAAGGTATTTTAAATATGAGTGTTAATTCTTCTGGGACAGGCAAGCGTACGACTCGTACACGAACCCGTCGCAGTTCAAGCACAAAACGTACTGATAATCAAGTTCAAGAAAAAACAGATAAAGGAACAGCGATGAGTAAAACCACACAAGCAGGACAGTCCGGTAAAGGAGAATCAGCCGAAAATACTGCTCCGACTCAAATTCAAGTCGCTGGCACGGCACCCGGTATGCCCAATCGTCCCATTGAACACAGCGATCTCGAAATAACAGGAACCATCATGGGTCGGCGGCCAATTGTCAAAGCCGATAGCGTCATGTCAGTTTCATTAGTCCACTCCAATGAAATGACCGGAGCCATGGCAAATCGACCTGTTGCGGCAACAAACTTACAAATTACATCCATGCTGATGAATCGTCCAGTGGCTTCTAATCAAATTGATGATCCTAATACCTTAATGGGATATTTAGATTAAATTTAGTGTCACGCCAATATCGATTCTGGCAAGAATTTTGGGGGACAAGAGTAAAATCATGTCCCTTTTGTTTATCATCTATGATGAACAACGATTGGCAAAACAGACATCGATTGATTCTGCTCATCCAATCGTTAAGTTCTTCACCTTTGACTTTCTAACTTGTAAGCGCATCTATGGTTCGTCAATTAACCGCTCCGCCTCAACCCCCTGTTCAAGAACGCCCTCCCAGCCTCACCCTCAACCCTCGAAAAATCGATTCTCGGATCATGTTGCGTCGGGGGATATTATTAATGTTGATCGCGACAGGATTAATTGGCTTACATATCTATCGACTGGTTCATTTACAGTTACTCAATGGTCAACAGAATCGTACATACGCAGAAGAAAATCGCATTCGTTTCGTTCCAATTCCGGCTAAACGAGGTGAAATTTTAGATCGCCACAACCAGCCTCTGGCAACCAATCACATGACTCGGGCGGTTTACGCCTGGCCAAAAGAACAAACCCCCACCCAATGGCAAGTCACTGCTGGTCAATTGAGTCCTCTACTGGGAATTCCGGCATCAGAAATTATCGATAAAATTGAAAAACGGGGTTATCAAACTGCAATTCCTGTGCGCTTAAGTCAGAATATTACCCCAGAAGTCTTTGTTTGGCTGGCTGAAAATACAGACCAGTTTCCTGGCTTAGAAGCACAAACAGAATTTAGTCGTACCTATCCTCAAGGAGCGTTAGCCTCTCATGTGATTGGATATATTGGAGAAACCAATCAAGCGGACTTAGAAGCCAATCCCGAATATCCCATGGGTATGATTATCGGACAATTGGGGATTGAAGCCGGGGCAAATGACGACATTGCTGGGGTTTGGGGCGCTCGTTTAATAGAAGTCAATGCCGAAAATAAAGAACTCCGGCTGCTGGGAGAAAAATTTACTCAAGCCGGCAAAACCACTCGTCTGACCTTAGATATTGCCCTACAAAAAGCCGCAGAACAAGCTTTAGGTTACCGTAGAGGGGCGGCTGTGGTACTGAACGTTAATACAGGGGAAGTCTTAGCCATGGCAAGTAGCCCCCGGTTTGATCCGAACCTATTTACCAAACCCATTAGCGCTCAAGCCTGGAAAGATTTACAAAACGAAGATAAACCCTTTCTCAATCGAACTTTGCAAGGATATCCCCCAGGAAGTACCTTTAAAATTGTTTCTTCGGCGGCAGGTATGGGATCGGGTGAATTTAGCCCCTATGATGCGATCGCCACAGCATCCGCCATTACAGTGGGAAATATGACCTTTCATGAACACAGTGGGGGTTATGGTGTAATTGGGTTTCGCACTGCCTTGGCTTTTAGCAGTAACACTTTCTTCTATAAATTAGGAATGGCAGTTGGCGCGGATACATTGGCAGAATGGGCAAACCGCCTGGGAATTGGCACGACAAATTTAGATTTATTGCGTTTAACAGAGGGTTCAACTGGGTTTGTTCCGACTCCAGCCAACAAAGAAGAAGTATATGGTGAACCTTGGTATCTAGGGGATACAGTAACAATGGCAATTGGTCAGGGGGCTGTGTTAGCTACCCCGCTAGAATTGGCCGTGATGGTGTCTACTATTGCTAATGGTGGTGCGAGAGTTCAACCCCATTTACTCGCCAGCCTGACGAACACAGCCGCCACTCAGCCCATTCCCACTGACTTATCTCCAGAAGCGATCGAAACCATTCAAGATGGATTAATTTCTGTGGTGCAATATGGAACCGCTCAGCTCATGAATGATGGTACGATTCCCTTAACCGCTGGAAAAACTGGAACCTCAGAGGTATTATGGCAGCGATCGCACTCTTTGTATGTTGCCTTTGGGCCAGTAGATAAACCTGAAATTGGGGTAGCCGTAGTGGTTGAAAATGGGGGTTATGGCTCTAAAGCCGCCGCCCCGGTTGCTAAACACATCTTTCAAACCTATTTCAGTCAAAAACAATGAAAGGGTTACGGGTATTAATAACGATACTTCTCAGTGGCTGCCTACTCTTCTGTAGTGGCTGTCAACTGTCGAATACATCTGATTCAAATCAAATTGAATTAACACTATGGCATGGAATTAATCCACCGCCAAACCGTGATATTTTTCAATCATTAGTGGATCAGTTTAATCAAACTCATCCGACCATTCATGTCACTCCTCTTTATATTGGTCAACCGGATCAACAATTACCCAAAATTCTCACCGCAGTTGTCGGAAATGCGCCCCCCGATATTCTGTGGTACAGTCCAATGATTACCGGACAATTAATCGAATTAGATGCAATTCAACCGCTTGAAAATTGGTTAAATGATGCGGCGGTTGCGACAGAAATTGATCCGGGGTTATGGGAATCAATGACATTGAATAATCAGGTTTGGTCTGTACCAATGGCGGTGAATAATGCAGCTATTTTTTATCGTCCTAGCTTGTTTAAAAAAGCAGGTATTACTCAATTGCCGTTAACCTGGGAAGAGTTCCGTCAAACGGCTAAAACACTCACTCAAGATCTCGATGGAGATGGGGATATCGATCAACATGGGATGATTTTATCTCTCGGAAAAGGAGAATGGACAGTATTTACATGGCTGCCATTTATGTACAGTGCCAATGGAGAATTAATTGAAGAAAATAAAGTTAATTTGGTTAATAAAGGAGCCGTTGTCGCACTGGAATTTTGGTCAGATTTAGTGGCGGAAGGTTCAGCTATTTTATCTGCACCAGAAAGAGGCTATGAACAAGATTTATTCATTCAAGGTAAAGTCGCAATGCAAATTACGGGCCCTTGGACATTAGGATATTTACAAGCAGAAAATATTGATTATGGCGTAATGCCAATTCCGGTAGCAGATGTACCAGCGGCAGTAACCGGTGGAGAACATTTATTTGTAATGAGTGATAATCCTAAACAACAAGCCGCAGCCGCAGAATTTTTGCAGTATGTACTCAGTGAAGACTTTCAAATTCAATGGAGTTTAGGAACTGGTTATTTACCTGTAAATTTAAAAGCCCGTCAGTCTAAAACGTATCAAGAATTTATCCAACAGCAGCCCAGTTTAGATGTATTTTTAAAACAGATGACTTGGGCGCGATCGCGTCCTATTGTTGCTGGATATAGCCGGATTTCCGAAAATTTAGGGCGGGCAATTGAAGCAACACTTCTGGGAAAATCCCCTAAACAATCGCTCAGACAATCTCAAAAACGAGTGAATTTAACGCTGAATTCTATTGATAATTAAAATAGAGTAATTTCACCTGTTTATGAGGGAAGTAGGCACTCCTGCAACAAAGTCATCAAAACTCCTGTCTCCTGTCTCCTGACTCCTGACTCCTGACTCCTATCTCCGATGTCTCAATCCAATTTAAGATTTCTTGATTAACTTTTTCTGGACATTCATCATGGGGACAATGACCGGCTTCATCTAATTCTACAAGTTTAATATTGGGATTATATTGTAAATATTTCCGGGGGTTAGCCAATTGTATCGGTATCAAACGATCTTGTTTTCCCCAAATTAATAAAATGGGGATAGTGATATTGGGTAAAACCGTTTTGACGGCTGGCCCCAAGCGAGGACTCCCCATGGCATTAAATAAACGCGCAAAGGCTGGGGCAGCATGGCGATCGCGTGCAGGGAGTGATAAAATTTCGACTAGCTCATCGGTAATGGCATTACTGTTGTGATAAGCCAATTTTGCCCAACGACGAACTAAAGCCGGACGACGAATCAGATAAAACAGGGGTTGCAAAACCGGGGGAGATGCCACTACACCTTGTACCCGTTCTACAATGGGAACCAACCAAGGCGGCATTGCTTCGAGTTGTACTCCTGGATCGGGTAAACTAATCATAACCAATCCACGGGCTAAGTTGGGGCGTTCTGCTGCTGCGACTAAACTCACCAACGAACCGACAGAATTCCCGACTAAAATGGCGGGTTGACGAATAAAGGTTTGCCAAAAATCATCCACCAAATCAACCCAGAGAGACACATTATAAGTTGTCAGCGCTTTTTGAGATCCACCAAATCCCAACAAATCAATGGCATAAACTGTATGATTTTGGCTTAATTGTTCCAGGTTTTGTCGCCAATGTCCAATAGAAGCCCCAAATCCATGTAATAAAATAATTGGGGGTGAATTAGATTGATTGGATCGAGGCGAACGTAAATAAGTGTAACGAATACGCCAACCGCGCCAAACCCAATCTCGCTGCTGGCCAACTCGCCGTTGCCAATGTGTTGTTGGTACTTTAGTCTGATTCAAATGTCGGTAGAATGTAACATTTCTTGTACTTAATCATAGCGTTTCTAGAATTTAGATTAAATCTAGCACCGAAATCTGATGAGAATGGGTAAAATATGAAGAAGCATACAGACCTGACCTCATTTGTGACTGTCAATTGCCTATATTATATTTAGAAGATTTGAATGCCTAAATTTCCTGTAACTGATAAACGAAAACGTAATTTACCTCAGATCAACGACAACATCCGATTTCCTAAGATTCGAGCAATCGACAGTGATGGTGCTCAGTTGGGCATTATCACTCCCAAGGAGGCTTTAGAAATCGCCGAAGAACGGGAACTTGATCTGGTTCTGGTTAGCGATAAGGCCGATCCTCCGGTTTGCCGAATTATGGACTACGGGAAATACAAGTTCGAGCAAGAGAAAAAAGCGCGAGAAGCAAAGAAAAAGCAGCATACCGCTGATGTGAAAGAAGTTAAAATGCGCTATAAAATTGGTGACAGTGATTACCAAGTCCGTGTTAACCAAGCCAGACGTTTTCTCAAGTCCGGCGATAAAGTCAAAGCTACAATCATGTTTCGGGGCCGGGAAATTCAACACCGAAACCTGGCTCAGCAACTGTTAACCCGGATGGCAGATGATCTCGGGGAGATGGCAGAAGTTCAGCAAGCTCCCAAACAAGAGGGACGCACCATGATGATGTTACTTTCTCCGAAAAAAGAAGGAAAATAAGTTAAATCACGACAAATGAGTAATGCTAGAAGGCGAGATTAGTAGGAAAAGACCTGAGATCTCGTCTTTCTTCGTTCTGTATTGACATAAAATTTAATATGAAACGGGTGCAGATCATGCAATCTTATTGATCGACAATCTTCATTTATCTTTTCAGGCGTAAGACCCTCAATTTATTGAAGGGATATCAGCCCATTTTACAATTTTAGCGTGATGGGTGTAAATTCTGTAGTATCATAGAATGAATCAACAAGCGCGATTGGGTCGCAATGCTTAATCTGACTTACACCTACAAGTTACAACCAACAGCTAAACAGATAGAAATCATCCAGCATAATCTTGATGTATGTAAGTCTGTTTGGAACTATGCTCTATATATAAGAAAGCTTTGGTATAACTCGCGTAGTTGTGAGATTAACAAGTGTTCGCTCCGTTTGGAGTATATTGTCGAACCATTTGAATATCCGCGCTTACCATTTTCAATCTGCTGAATTAACCAAAGCCAAGAAAACTAATCATTTTCTAAAATCAGGTAATGCTCAAGCTATGCAACAAACATTGCGTAAATTGGATAGGGCATTTAACGATATGAAATCTAAAGGTATGGGTTTTCCTCGCTATAAGAAGAAGATGAAATCTTTTCACTTAATTAGTAATAAGATTGAATTAAATGGTAACTATCTTAAAATGCCTTTGCTTAAAAATATTAAGCTAAGAAAGTCTAGAGATATCCCAGATAAATTTAAAATCAAACAAGTACAAATTATTAAAAAAGCTAGTGGTTATTATGCTAATTTAATGATGGTCTGCGATGTCGATGTACCGACACCCGTTCCTCACGGTCACGCCGTAGGAATTGATGTAGGAATTAGCTCGATGATCGCGACAAGTGACGGTTTAACCATTGCTAGACCAAAGTTCTTGGATAAAGCACTGCGTCAGATTAAATTGCTACAAAGAAAGCTTAAAAAGAAAACTATTGGCTCTGGTAAATGGCATAAATTACAGCAGCGAATTGCTCTGCTGCATGAAGCCGTATCAAATAGAAGAAAAAACTATCATTTTTTACTGGCTCATCAATTGTGTAATGGGGCAGGAATGATATTTGTTGTTGGCGCAGCCTGTCCGAAGGACATAAATATTAACTTTAAATCTTGGTCAAAAGGTTTGTTTTGTAAACAATCTCTTGATATGGGATTAGGACAATTCTTTGAAATTCTAGAGTATGTTTGCTCTCAAACAGATACCTATTTTGCCAAGGTTGATAAAGATTTCACTTCACAAATATGTCCTAATTGTGGAACACATACGGGAAAAAAAGACCTCAGTGTTCGTCGTCACAAATGTTCTGAGTGTGGATATGAGCAAGATAGAGATATTGCAGCTTCGGAAGTCGTAAAAAAAAGAGGTGAGACAAATATCGCGGTCGGTGCGCCCGTGGTGAAACAGCCCAGTAACGGCGGTAGGAGCGGGGACTATTTTAGTCTAGCTAAGAGTCTATATGGGAATCCCTCGGTTTACCGATGGGAGGTTCAAAGTAAATCTTTCCGTATTTCACATAACTTTTATTGTAGGTTAAGAAAGTAACAGTCTTAATTCTAAAACAACTATTGCTTTAATTGAGGCACTAAGCAATAATAAATAACCCATGAATGAAATTACTTACGAAATTGAACATTCTCCCTCCTACGCCTCTTTACGGCTGGATATGCAACCGCAACAAACAGTTATTGTAGAAGCTGGGGCAATGGCGGCAATGGATAGCTGTATCCAAATGAAGTCAAAAATGCGGGGCGGTTTGGGAAAAGGTGTAGGACGAATGGTGAGTGGGGAATCGTTATTTTTAAGTGAATTTACAGCAAAAAATCAAGCGGGACAATTGTTTATTTCGCCCGGAGTTCCAGGAGATATTCAACATTATTTTTTGAATGGAAACGGCTTAATTTTACAATCTTCTGGTTTTGTGGCTTCGGGTAAAAATGTAGATTTAGAGACTCAATTTCAAGGGTTTAAAGGGTTTTTCAGTGGGGAATCTTTATTTTTTCTCAAAGCAACAGGTATCGGTGATGTCTGGTTTAGTTCTTATGGGGCGATTATGGAAATTAATGTGACTGGGAATTATGTCGTGGATACGGGGTATATTGTCGCATTTGAAGATAGCTTAAATTATCAGGTAGAAGTCATTGGGGGATTATCTTTTAATACCCTCAGAACGGGTGTGTTTGGGGGTGAAGGATTGGTTTGTCGGTTTCGGGGAGAAGGTCGTTTATGGATTCAAACTCGGAATTTATTATCTTTACTCAATTTCTTTTATCCTTTCCGACCTGTAGAAACCAATAATAATTAGTTTGATTAGTTTTTCCCAGTAAAATTAACGAATTAACGGACTACCATGATGATGAATTAAGTACCATTGATCTGCCATTTTTGTAAAAACATTCGTTGCCATAGACTCTGCTTGTAAGCGTTTGCGACCTACAACTTGCATCACCTTTTCAACCAACACGACGTAAGCAATTTCTCCACTGACTTCGACCGAAATCACCTCTAGATCAATTTCTAAGTATTGGGTGGCATGAAAAATTTGCTCCCAGGACTTTTTTACCGCTTCCCATCCTTGCGTCACTTCTCGTCCTGGATGAATACAAAGACAAGCGGTTCCCTTTGACCAAACCGCACTCATGGCATCGATATCCTTCTTTTCAAAGGCACGATAGAACGCTTTATTGGCAGCTAAGACAATTTTTGAATCACTCATAAATACAGGTGTGCAGACCTCAATCTCAGCTTAACAGTTTGGGAA
Organism: Microcoleaceae cyanobacterium; assembly: GCA_049647265.1. Classification (GTDB taxonomy): domain Bacteria; phylum Cyanobacteriota; class Cyanobacteriia; order Cyanobacteriales; family Microcoleaceae; genus JAAURB01. Next base: position 11,726 of record JBARXJ010000060.1, on the reverse strand, counting down.
AAATACCAGCAAAAGTCAACAACAATTTACAAAAACGTGGTATAAGTTAATGTACTCACCATTGCTCACATTGAATTTTGAAGTTAATCGTGTCTCACTCGGTTCGCACTTTTATTGGTAGTTTATTAATTGCTGCTGTTGCCACCACAACCCCTACGGTGGTTTATGCTGAAAAATTACTGGCCCAAGCTTCAAATCTTTCTAACCCTCAGTTGGATGAGTTGTTAGAACAGGGACGGAAGTTAGTCGAGTCTGGTAGTTTAGATCAAGCGGTTCAGGTTTACGTCGAAGCGGCGGGAATTGATCCGAGTAACGCTATGATTTTCTCAGGTATTGCTTATGTACAGGCGTTACGGGGAGAGTATGACCAAGCGGTGCAATTTTATCGGGATGCCTTGACCCTTGATCCACAAAATCCTGATTTTTACTATGGGTTGGGATATAGTTTAGCAATGGTGGAAAACTACGCTGAGGCGGCCAATGCTTATCGTCAAGCGATTAATTTACAACAAACGAATTTAGATGCTCATTTAGGGCTGGCTGCGGCGTTATTCCGCCAGCAAGATTATCCTGGGGCGGTTCAAATTTATCAAAATATTCTAACTACTTATCCCAACCATTGGCAGACTCACGCGGCAATGGGGATGGCATTACTGCAACAAAATAGTATTCCTCAAGCCTTAGCCTCTTTACAGCAGGCAGCAGCTATAGCGCCCAATGAAGCCAGTGTTCAGATTAAACTGGGAGCAGCTTTACTCAAAAGTGGAGATAAAGCGGCGGGAATGGCGGCGTTTAAACAGGCTGGTACTCTTGCTCCGTGGAATGGAGACATTCAATATCAAATTGGTGAAATTTTTCGGGCTGAGAATAATCTAGAAGCCGCGATGAAAGCCTATCAACAAGCCCTAGCAGTTAAACCCGATTTAATTGAGGTTAATGCCGCTATTGGAGAACTTCAACTTCAGCAAGAAAATTATATTGGGGCAATTGTGAGTTTTCGTAAAGTGGTTGAAAAATTTCCCGATGATGCTTTGGCTTACTTTAATTTAGGTCGGGCATTGCAAGCCAGAGGGGGGCGTGAAAAACAAGCCATTAACGCCTTTGAGAAAGCCCGAGACTTGTTTGAAAAGCAAGGAGACTCAGAAAAAGTACGGGAAGCAGAAGCAGCCTTGCGGGAGTTAGATGATTAAGGCTATCTCTTTTTAACCAGTATTCACATCCGTCAGTAGGGGCGCATTGCGTGCGCCCGTATACGCCTCAATTCTTAATTCTCAATTTCCCGTTCCCTGCACTTCGCCCTATCGCTGCTTCATAGACCTTTTGATTCGCTTTCACCGACTTTTCTAAATCCACCATCGGATTGGGATAATCCACTCCTAAACGCATATTATACCGCTTTTGTTCATCTGATGAAAGTTTCCAAGGCTGATGAACTTTATCTCCTGGAATATCTGCTAATTCCGGCAACCAATATCTGACATATTCTCCTTTAGGATCATAATCTTTGGCTTGTTTGGGAATATTAAAATAACGAAAACCTCGGGCATCATTTCCTACGCCTGCCGTATAATTCCAATTTCCCCAATTACTACAAACATCATAATCAATTAAAACAGATTCAAACCATTCTGCCCCCATTTGCCAATTAATTCCTAAATTTTTAGTTAAAAAGCTAGCAACATTTTGCCGCCCTCTATTGGACATAAATCCGGTTGCGGCTATCTCCCGCATATTGGCATCCACAAAGGGAAATCCTGTCATCCCCGTTTGCCATTGTTCAAATTGTTTCTCACTCTCTTTCCAGGGAATATCAATACCTTGTAAACCGGATTGACGAAAGATTTTATGACCATGTTTTAAGCAAATAAACCGGAAATAATCCCGCCATAATAATTCAAACACTAACCAATAAGTTGAATCATTTTTAACCCGTTGTTCTTCATATTCCTCAACTTGATCATAAATATAACGAGGAGATAAACACCCTAAAGCTAGCCAAGCTGAAAACTTAGAAGAATAATTTGCGCCTAATAATCCATTGCGAGTTTGTTTGTATTCTTTTAAACAATTCTGTTGCCAAAAATAATCTTTAAGCCGTTCAATTCCAGCCCTTTCTCCGCCTTTAAATTGTAATACTCCTCGCTCATCTATAGCAACATATTCTAAATTAAAATCTGCTAATGTTGGAATTTTACCTATTTCGATTTCTGGTAAGTTTGAGAGTTTTTGGGGAGTCGGAAAAGATTGATAAGGGCTACTATTTTTTTCTACTTGTTTACGAAACTGTGTAAAGATTTCGGGTAAGCGTTTAATCTCAAACGGTAAATCATTAATATCATAAAGTGTTGCTCCCCAACAGGATTTTAAGTTAACTCCTAACGGTTTTAAGGCATTTGTTAATGCTGTTTCTACAGCTAATTCTTCGGATGTAACTTCTCGATAATAATAAACACTATCAATTTCTAACGCTTTAACAATTTCCGGAATCACTGCTTCTGGTAAGCCTTGGCGAATGATTAAATTGCTGCCTAAATTTTGCAGAGAGTCACGTAAATTAGCTACACTTTCAAGTAGAAATTGAGCGCGAAATGATCCCGTTTTCGGGAAGCCATAAGCGGTTTTTCCAAATTGCCGAGGATCAAAACAATACACCGGAATAACTTCAGCTTTTGCTTTGTTTGCTAGGTGTAAAGGTTCATGATCGTGAACTCGTAAATCGTTCCGATACCAAATTAAAATGCGTTTCTCAGTCACCGTTATTTTGAAACTATTAGGAACAAAATATTATAACATTTTTACACGGTCACGATTAAACCTTAAAGAAATCGAGATAAATCAAATTCTTCAGATGTCGATTGAGTCTGATTGCGTTCTGCTGTAAGAAGTAATAAAATTTGACTGGTATAATCAACTGAACCGCGAAATTCTTCTTGTAAAATCTCTAATCCACCGTTAGCATATTCTTCAAAAATCTGAGTTCGTTGGGTTTCAGCGTCTGAGTGATATTGGGATAATATAGCCGTGTCTTGGGTTTCAGATAAAGAGATTAATTTAATAGCTACATCATATCCTCTAGAGATGAAAACTTCCATAGAAATCGGTGCTGGTTCTCTTTTAGAAACTGTTTCTACCGGAACTCTTTTTTTTCGTTTTAACCCTAACGTTGCCGCAAATACGATGGCATCTGCATAGGTTTGAAACGGCCCGACTTTTCCTTGCGCTGCGGTTAAAGATTTAACAAATTCTGCCTTCTCTTTTGCAATCCGAACTCGATTCTGTGACATGGTTATTAGTTATTAGTTATTAGTTATTAGTTATTAGTTATGGGTTATCCTCATCTCCTTGTCTGTTCGTCTCCTCATCTCCTTGTCTTCCCGTTTCTTCCTCTTCTTTCCAGTCTAACTCAGAAGAATTATTGAGCGAATTATCTGGAAATTCGACAGTTTCTAATGATTCAGTTGAGGCTTGATCTACAGCGGAATCATTAATAATCTCTGTTAAACTTTCCGTCTCTACTTCAGGTTCAATTAAACGAACTTGAACTTGATCTAATCGAGGCCCTTCGGTGGCTGCTACAGTCAATTCAAGGTTATTATGGTGTAAAACTTCTCCTTCTGTGGGGATTTTTTGGAGTTGATCGATCATAAATCCGGCTAAAGTTTGATACTCTTCAGTTAGAGGTAAGCTTAAGTTTAATAACTCATTGACTTCTTCAATATCTAACTGTGCTTGAACCAGGAAAGTTTGCTCATCAATATACTGCAATTTGACTTCTTCTGCTTGAGTGGGTTCTGCACTTTCTCCGATAATTTCAGCGACTAAATCTTGAATTGTCACCAACCCGGCTGTCCCGCCAAATTCATCGACAATAATCACCATTTCAGTATTAGCCCGCTGCATTAATGGTAATAATTCACTGAGTAAAATCTGTTCTGAAATAAATCGGGCTGGACGTACCCAAGGTTCAAGCGAGGTTTGCTTTGATAAAATACCTTCTGCTAAGGGTTTGGCTAAATCCTTAAAGTCTACAATGCCGACAATATCATCTAAAGATTCTCCCATCACCGGATAGCGAGAATGCCCAGAAACAGCCGTTTCATCTAACAACGTTTGAAAGCTAGCATCTCTGGCAAGGGCGACAATACTGGTACGAGGGATCATCACTTCTTCGGCTGCCACATCCCCAAATTCAAAGACATTATTCAGCAGTTGTCGTTCTTCGGCTTCTAAACCGGTAGACTCGGTTGATGTGGCGATAATTAACTGTAATTCTTCTGGGGTAACTCGGGTGTAAGGTTCTCCTGTGAAGTTCATCCCGCCTAACTTGAGTAACCAACGGGTAGACTGGTTTAATGCCCAGACAAATGGCCGGAAAAAGCGGGCGATCGCTAAACTAGGAGGGGCCAGTAAACGGGCCAGTTTTTCGGGGTACAGTAAGGCGACCGATTTAGGATACAGTTCACCCAGGACAATTTGTAGGTAAGCGATCGCAAAAAAGGTGAGTAAAGGAATTGCAACGGAATGGGATAAAGTCGTCTGAATTTGTGCAGGGACGGGAAGATAGGATAACCAGCTTCTGAGGGCAACCGCAACCGTTCCTTCCGCGATCCATCCCAACGCCAAACTAGACAGAGTAATGCCAAATTGAGTGGTTGATAGCAGTAAATCAATCCGTCGCTGTAACTTCTGAACACTGCGGGCAGGGGCATCTCCGGCTTCGACAAGCTGACTAATGCGCGATCGCCGTACAGAGACCATAGAAAATTCTGCTGTTACAAAAAACGCATTAATGGCGATCAGCAGAAATACCGCCAGTAGTCGCACTAGCATATCCTTGAGAGTGAGGGTCATGGTTTAATGAATTCTCCCCCTATGGTTACCTGTGTCAGTCTCCATCGAATGGCAATAATAGTTAGAATACTGAACCATCTGGTCTGTTTTGGTATCGGGGGATTGATCATAGAGTTTTATTGGACAATTGGAATGCCAGACATTTGCAATTGTAAGTTCTGATCCGGATAATCCGTTAAACTCATTGCTAGCTCCGAAGCGTTGTCGAGTAGTACAGTTGGAATACTCACAATACCGGTGTAAACCTTGTTGTCGGGTGGAACTTGTCCGGGTAACTCATCAACACTTGCACTTAAAGCCCGACCTTTATCATCCGTGACATTTAAAAAACTGTAAAGAAAACGCACAGACTGTTCCCCTTCGTTTTTCATACTCACCTTGAGTTGCAAAGAACTACCTTTACGACTGGCTGAAGTGACTTGCATCGTTACACCCCCATCTCGGCTGACAATGGGGAAAACAGCCTGAGGGGTTGGGGTTTCTGTTGCTTGCGGTTTAGGGGTCGGTTGAGAAGCGGGTACAGAGGTTGAAGCCACCTCAACGGCTTCGTCGCTTTTGCCTGCCATCCGTTGTTTTACACTTTTGACAATATCGGCTTCATTCAGCATTTGAACGCTTTCTTTACGTTCACCATTATTTTTTTTACCCGTCAGGTTACTCGGACGCATATCCGGTTGACTGATTTCTTTTAGGGCTTCGCGTCCTAACTTGTATCCCCAACTTGAACTAAATAGTCCTGCCCCAAACATTAGCACGAGCAGAACTACCGTAAGTATGACAGTAGAGTTCAATCCAGTCCTCCTCTCGAGTCTTGTGTCCATAAATGTTCTAGCTGCCCATTTTCATAAGTATATTAGCAGCCTCGTGAAGGAAATGTATCGATTCTCATCAAGTTTTGATGCCATCAAGCACAGACGCTCTCATAATCTGCCATGGATGATACGGACAAAATGCATACTAGAAAAGGCTTTTAGTTATTATAGCGTCTGTGAGTTGCTCGGCAGATCCATCGGCGATCGCACATCGGGAGTTGTATGGAGTGAATTCGTCAACTTCTGCCTAATTTAGTTGATCGAAGGTTTCAACTTGTGCTATATTTGACTTTAGAATTGCCTAAAATATGACAATATTTGTTAAATTATTGATGGCATCACAAAAGCGCCCTTGGCCGATTGGGGAGGCAGCGAACTCATAATTCGCCTTCAGGCTGGTTCGATCCCAGCAGGGCGCATTCTCCGACTCGTTAGATGACAGCTAAACAATTAAACCCCTAGGCAACGTCTTCGTAGTAGGGTGAGGGAATTATTTTGTAAACCTGCATGAGGTGAAGAAAAATAATATTTGTTTTCTCTTGCACTTCATTCTCCTGGTAACTTTCTACAGGTAATCCTGTCTCATCGTTGTAAAGAAAATCGTAAATTCTTGTTTTAATTTGATCGCGAGTAGATTCTTTATCGTACCACTGATCGAGTTGGCGAATTTCTTCTTTGAGGATTTGCAGAAGTCCACTGGCGGCTTCCTTAATACGCTTGATATCAGCAGAGGGAAGATCGGGTTTCTTCAGGAGATCAAAAATTGCAAGGGCTTCTTCGCTTAAGCCTTCACGAGTGGCACGCTGGGTTTCTTCGTCTAAACTTTGGATAAATTTCAGCAATTGTTCAAAAGTCTGTTCGATCACAAGCCGATCTTTGTCTTGATTGTAGCGATTGACAATTTCTTCGTAGTATTTTTGATAATCCGTGCGTGATATATTCTGATTTAGCATTCGCCGGAGTTTTTGTTCTACAGCTTGCTTGAGGTTTTGAACCGTTGTGCGGGGGGTAGGGCTTTTCTGGAATTCTACTTTCAGGCGTTCAAAATCAATCTGGCTGATGTCGTAGAGTTCCCCGTCTTCGGTGTTGGTGTTGGTGACTTCAATTCCGTCGTCCATAACACTGTAAAGCTCTCTTAGCAACTGAGCAATATCTTTAACCTGTTCATCCTTTTCTAAGCCTTTATCAAGTAGCTTGATGGCATCGTAGGCTTGCCGATAATTGTTGATGCCAGGAACATTAGTACTGGCTGTGAATTTTCTGAAGACTTCTCGACAGAGGATCTTAAACCGTTTGCGGGTTTCATCGTTTTCGTTGATCGCTTCTTTGGCATCTCGAATAGCGGCGTTGAGAGCAAAACCTGTTTTTTGGAGGATGGCATCAAAAGACGCTCCTTGATCGCTTAAAAACGCCCTAACCTGATCGATGGCTTCTTGCAGTTGATCGAGCAGATTTTCTTGAGGTTGAGTTGGATCAACAGTGTTGTTGCTTTCTTGCCGACCTTCGTCAGAGGTTCCGGCAAACGTCGCCAAAGCCGCTCTTAAATTCTTAAGGATACCGCAATAGTCTACAATTAAACCATTATTTTTCCCTTCGTAGACTCGGTTTGCACGGGCGATCGCCTGCATGAGAGTATGGGCTTTGAGGGGTTTGTCTAGGTACAGCAGAGACAGGGAAGGAACATCAAACCCTGTTAACCACATGGCGCAAACAATAGCAATTCGGAAGGGATGATCTGGATCTTTAAAAGCTTTGTCAATGCTAACCCGTTTTCCGTCTGCGAGTTCAAACCCGTGATTGATGCGATTGCGGTGAAAGTTGATATCATCTTCTAAATCCCACTGGCGAAATTTCTCGACTTCTCCCTGTTGATGCGGTTATTCCCCCTTCCAAAGGGGGGCTAGGGGGGATAAACCCCGGCGATGGTAGCTTCCATCCAAGCAATTTGACGCTTTCTGTAAATCGTTTCTTGTTGATCGCTAATGGTTTTGAGTTGTTTCTTAAGCTGTTTTATTTTCAGTTGCCAGTAGTGGGTAATTTTTTGATACATCCGCCCACAGGTGACTTTATCAATACAAATAAACATGGCTTTACCCATTTCCCAACCGTTAGCGTAATGGGTGACAAAATCATGCGCGATCGCATCCAGGCGATTTTCGGCTGTAATCACGGCATAATCTCCCTTTAAGGCTTGTTCAATGCGATTTTGATCTCCTCCCTCAACTTCTAATTCTTCGAGTTTGGCGGCGATTTGTTCGTTGAGATTGTTGGTGGCAATGTTGAGTTTATCTCCTCTAGCATCGTAGTAGAGGGGAACAGTGGCGTTATCTTCTACAGCCCGTTGGAAATCGTAAGTTGAGATATAGTCCCCAAAGTAACGGCGGGTAATTTCATCGTTTTGGAATAGAGGTGTTCCGGTAAAGCCGATAAAACTAGCGTTTGGTAAGGCGTTGCGGAGGTTGAGTGACAGCAGTCCATACTGGCTACGGTGGGCTTCGTCGCTAATGACGATGATGTCATCTCGCCTATTGTAAGGCTGATCGGGGTCAATAGTTTGATTGAATTTTTGGATCAGGGTGAATACATAGGCTTTATGTTCTCCAAGGAGTTGTTTTAGGTTTTCGGCACTGCTAGCCCGACAGGGATCTATATCATGATTAGCGAGTCCACAGCCGGCAAAGGTATCGTATATTTGTTTGTCGAGGTCATCGCGATCGGTACAAACGAGAAATGTGTAATTTCCCCCCAGTTTACGGCGAACTTTTTTGGTAAAGAAGACCATTGAATAACTTTTTCCCGAGCCTTGGGTATGCCAAAAGACACCGAGTTTTTTTAATCTGTCTAAATCCTCTGTAAGAGTGTTTTTTAATCTGTCTAAATCCTCTGTAGGAGTGTTGTTTAATCCCCCTAAATCCCCCTTGGGAAGGGGGACTTTTTTGGAGTTGGGGACTTTTTTGGAGTTGGGGACTTTATTAGAGTTGGGGACTTTGTTGGAGTTGGGGACTTTGTTGGAGTTGGGAGCTTTTTGTGAGTTGGAGATTTGGGGGGATAGATAGGTTATTCTCACGGCTTCTACTGCTTTGTTAACGCCGAGATATTGATGGTTACGGGCGATGATTTTAGTGGATGTTTGGGAGGAGTCATCAAAAAGAATAAAGTTTTCAAAGATATCGAGTAGGTTATTTTTCTCACAAACTCCTTTGATTAGGGTTTCCATATCCACTACGCCAGGGTCACTTTCTGCAAGCCGTTTCCACTCATGGAAATGTTCAAAGGGACTGTTCAGACTGCCGAGTTTGGCATCATCTCCATTTCCGAATATAACGAGGGCGTTGTGATGAAAAAGTCGGGGAATTGTATCGAGATAATCTTTGTAGTTTTCTTCGTAAGCTGCACGAAGCGATCGCCAAATATTTTTTAGTTCCATGAAGATTAGAGGAATACCATTCACAAACCCAATTAAATCGGCTCGTTTTTGCCTCCCAAATCCCCCTTTTACCCACAGTTCTCGAACAGCTAAAAAATGATTATTTGTGGGTGTGTCGAAGTCGAATATTTTGAGGATGGGTTTAATGGTTTCGCCTTTATTATTGCGATAGCTGACTTGTACACCATCTCTGAGAAGTTTATCTTTCTCACGATTAATTTTGAATAAGGTTTGACTACTGCTATATTCAATAATTGCTCGAATTGCATCTTGATAGGCTTCATCAGGATGATTTGGATTGAATTCTTGCAGTTTATTTTCTAGGTAGCGAGTGAGAACGATTTGTGTTCTATCTTTGCGTCCTAATAAACTATTTTCACCGTAGTCTTCTTGATCGTAAGCATAGATAGATTCCCATCCTAATTTATCACATAAATAGTCGGCAGTGGTTTGTTGTACGAGGATGTCTTCGCTGTAGATCATAGGTTTATTTCTCCATTCATTAAACGAGGTAGAAGGATATCACGGGCTTGCTGCAAAGAAGCATTTTGATCGAGCAAAATATTTATTTGTTTACGAATAGGAATAATTTGTTTATCGAATAAAGTCAGTAGACGTATTGACGGAATTATGATGTTAAAATCAACTAATAGTTTTGCACTCGCACTTTTACGAGTTGAACCTGTACTAGCTGCTTTTATAAAGCCTTGGTATTGTTCTGAACAAAGAGTATAGAATAGAAAATACGATGTTATATTTACTCTTATTTTAATCTGGAATCGCACTAAATAAGAAGCAAAAACGGATTCTATTTCTTTTTCAATAATGCCAACTTCTCCTGGATTTGCCATTCTAATCACAACAATATCTCCAACCATAAGAGAAAATTTATTAAATTCTAAATTTTCTTTTGAGCAGTAAGGTACTGTATTCCATTCAATATAGGATGTTTTATTAATATCTTTTCCCCTTAAAAACTTCGGGCCAATAGGCTCATATTGTGCTGTTTCTGTAAACCCATACTGAGTTTTAACTACTTTTGACAAGTGTATTTTCTCCCAATCTTCTGGAATACCGTCAATAATGGGGGTGTGTTCGTGACCAGGAAAGCGCAGATAAACAAACCATTCTCGATACAATAAACGGGCTGATTCTTCTAGCAGTTGAATGCGGCGGCGGTTATTTTCGATTAAGTCGTCATAAGAAGCTAAAATTTTACCTATTTTTTTCTGTATTGGTAAATCAGGAAGATGTTGTAAAGGTAATTTCCTGATATCTTTCATATTAACGTGCTTAACTGTTGCTCCTGTTTCTCCCGCCAAAAGTTTTCCTTGTTGTTTCGGTACTAGAAGGAAATAGCAAAGAAAATCAGGATCAACTAATTCTATATTTGGTCTTATTAATACAGTTCTTTGACCTAGACATACAATCTGACCTTCCTTGATAATAGCAACATTACCAGCAGGGGCTTCACGCGCCATAATCAAATCATTGGTCTGTGGAACTGCTCTTTGATTCCAAATATCATAAATTTCTTCTGATACTCTAAAAACACTACTCAAATCAAGTCTACCACGTTTAATATTTGGTGTTCTAATGAGTGGATAACCTTCTTCTTGAGTAGGCGCAGTTTTGTGTAAGTAATCAACAATTAATTCACAAACATCATTAAGTCTTAGTATTTTTTGTATTTTCATACTCCCAACCCCTCTACATCATCCTCATTCCCCCCTTCCAAAGGGGGGCTAGGGGGGATAAACCCCATCAACTCCTGACAAACCGCCTCAAAATCACGCAAGACCTGAGTATTCGTAAAACGAACAACTTGCAAGCCGTAACCTTCTAAAATTCGAGATCTTTCAGCATCATAAGCCATGCCTTCAGATGTAAAATGACTCTCACCATCAACTTCAATAACCAATTTTAATTTAGGACAATAAAAATCAACAATAAAATGATCGATGGGTTTTTGTCGCCACATTTTTAGAGGGAATGTTCGCAAAAATTCCCAGAGTTTTCGTTCTGTGGGTGTAGGATTTTTTCGCATTTATTTTGCTTTCTCAATTAATTGTGGGTTGTAAGGTAGGAAGTATTTACCTTGTTTTAAGTTGGTCATTATTTCTCCTTTGAGAGTATGATATATATCTCTTAACCTGGCTTTTGGAGTAGGATTTATCCCCCCTAACCCCCCTTTGAAAGGGGGGAATGTTGAGGGAATGTTGAGGGAATGGTGATTGTTTCATATTCCTAACTCCTTGAAGTTTTTGGCGATCGCCTCTGCTAATATATTAGCTTCTTCATTCAGGTCTTTTAACTCAACATGAATATCGCGTAACGCAGAAATGTTGAATTGGTCGAGGAATCTCTCTAAAATTAGACACACTACACCTATTATAAGCCAGTTTTGTCAACAAAAAACTAACTTAGGCAACCAATGAACATAGCTGATGTTTTAACACATAAAAGCCTGTAAATAACGCAGCTTATCTAATAACTTATCTCCAAATTCTTTCGGAATTGTGACTAATTGTAGCAACACATAAGCGATTAAACAGACATAGATTTGAATAGTAATTCCATTGGTATTTTTAGTGATTAAGCGATCCAGTTTTAGATGCATCTTTAAAAACTTCCAA
>JBARXJ010000059.1:0-48581 GCA_049647265.1 Microcoleaceae cyanobacterium | reverse complement strand
ATTTAGAAAATAATCTCACAATTGCAGCCTTTACCGAAGAACGAATAGAAGTGTTAAAACTGTTATGTTCTCAAGCCGCAATTTCCATTGAAAATGCACAGTTATATCAAAACTCTCAAGAATATGCCAAACAGTTAGAACAGTCTTTAAAAGAATTAAAAGAAGCGCAAGTACAATTAGTACAAAGTGAAAAAATGTCAGCTTTGGGTGAAATGATGGCGGGAATTGCCCATGAAATTAATAATCCCGTTGGCTTTATTGGGGGGAATATTACCCATGCAGAAGAATATCTAAGTGATTTGATTAAACATTTAAATCTATATCAAGGTTATTGTTTAGAATCTCATCTAGAAATTGTTGAACACGCAGAAGAAATTGATTTAGACTATTTACTAGAAGATTTACCGGAATTAATTACCTCGATGAAAGTAGGAGTAAATCGGATTCAGAATATTAGTACATCAATGCGAACATTCTCTCGTTCTGATACAGCTTATAAAGTTGAATTTGATTTACATGAAGGGATTGATAGTACATTAATGATTCTTAAACATCGATTAAAAGCAACTGATAATCGTTCAGAAATTAAAGTGATTAAAAAATATAGTAATTTACCGCAAATCTTCGGTTTTCCCGGACAACTCAATCAAGTGTTTATGAATCTGATTGCTAATGCGATTGATGTATTTGATGAAGCTAAAGATATCGAAAATCCTCAAATAACAATTACTACTGAGTTAACAGAAGATGGGAAACAAGCGATTATCAAAATCAAAGATAACGGTTTGGGAATGTCAGAAGAAGTTCAACAAAAAGTATTTGAACATTTATTTACCACAAAACCTGTCGGCAAAGGTACAGGTTTAGGTTTATCAATTTCTCGGCAAATTATCGAAGATAAACATAGTGGTAGTTTAGAATGTCACTCTCAACTCGGAAAAGGAACAGAATTTATCATTCAAATACCGACTCACTAAACTCAAATTACCCTCTGTGTCCTAATCACTGGGTGTGGTTCAATTATTACCTTTCTTAGGGTGCGTCTGTGAGACACACCCTACCCACTGCGCGGAAATGACAGGGGAACCAATAATAAATTTAATTCTTAATTCCTGTTGTTGTTATTCCTTGAATAAACTGCCGCTGACCGATTAAAAATAAAATTAATACGGGTAAAGTTGCAATGACAACAGCCGCCATTAACAGTGACCAATCACTGGTAAACTGTTCTTGAAATTCAGCTAAAGCCAGTTGAACCGTTCTTAATTCTGGACGAGTCGTAAATACTAACGGTTTGAATAAATCATTCCATTCGCCGATAAATGTAAATAGAAATAATGTAACTAATGCAGGGCGAGAACAAGGAATTAGAACTTTCCATAAAACTTGCCATCGGTTAGCACCATCAAGGGTAGCGGCTTCTTCTAATTCTTTAGGAATTGTGATAAAATATTGACGCATCAGGAAAATACCAAAACCATTAACTGCGGTCGGTAAAATTAATGCACCATAAGTATTTAATAAATGTCCCCATTTCAATACTAAAAAAATTGGAATCACGAGTAATTGAAACGGAATCACTAATGTGGCAATGACGAGTAATAATACAAGCTGCCGTCCTCGAAATTGTAATCGTGCTAAAGCATAACCTGCTAAAGCAGATGTTATCACTTGCAAAGCCGTTACGGCTAATGCGACGAAGGTGGAGTTTGCAAATGCCAGTAAAAAGTTACCCCGTTGCCAAGCTTGTTGATAATAGGCAAATGTTAGAGCAGACATTCCAGTGTCGCCCACCCCAGATAGAGATTTCCATAAAACAACCCCCAAAGGTAACAAAACCAGTATTGCACCCACTATTAGCAATAATGAGATCGACCGGTGAGGAGTCAGAAGCGGATTAAAGATTTTTTTCATAAGATATTTAGGGGGTAAGCTCAACGTTAGATAAAGCGAAACTTATGAAAACAGCAATATTTGGTGAGTTCAGTCGCAAGTCTGTCAAGATAAAGGGAGAAACCTAGCCAATTCTTCGCTTAAATAGTTAAAGTAATCAATATGCTAACCTATCCTATTTTCCTTCAAGAGGATGAGCATCTTTGAGATGACCCTCCTGTCAGAAGGGAATGACATTGATCTCAGGTAACGTTTAAGTTCAACCTAACCCTAAGGCAACTGAGACGTAGAAACCTGAAAAACACCCAGAGGATAGGGACAATTTGAAACCAGTTTATTTTAATCGCTGGTTAGATAAATGATCCATCGGGCTTTAACCCTGTGTATCTCTTGGACTCCACCGCAATATGACGTACCATTTAAATCAGGCAAAATGCCTACAATCACCTAAATCATGGTGGAATGGGAATTCGTACAGAAGCTGACAAGAGATAATTATCGAGAGACTCTAGGCTGAATGTGCGGTAGAGTCACTACAAAAACTGCGGACTTTTAACCCGTGGAAATGTCAATAAATTTGTGATGAGGAAATTAGTAAACTTATGCAACAGCTTGAAACCACCCCAGAAATTGATTTTCATACCGATACTTACAAAGATGCTTACAGCCGAATTAATGCAATTGTGATTGAAGGGGAGCAAGAAGCCCATGACAATTACATTCAACTAGGGGAGATGATAAGCGATCGTCGTGAAGAGCTAGTCCGTTTATCTAAAATGGAAAAGCGCCACATGAGAGGGTTTCAAGCCTGTGGTCGCAATTTAGAAGTCACTCCGGATATGGAATATGCGCGGGAGTTTTTTGAACAGCTTCATGGTAACTTCCAAGCCGCCGCTGCTGAAGGGAAAGTGGTCACCTGCCTGTTGATTCAGTCGCTGATTATTGAATGCTTCGCGATCGCAGCCTATCACATTTACATTCCCGTTGCCGATCCATTTGCTAAAAAAATCACTGAAGGTGTGGTAAAAGATGAGTACACCCATCTCAACTTCGGTGAAGAATGGCTCAAAGCTCACTTTGAAGACTCTAAAGCAGAATTAGAAGCAGCCAACCGTCAAAATCTGCCCATTGTTTGGAAAATGCTGAACAAAGTAGAAGCAGATGCCGCCACTCTAGGGATGCCGAAGGAAGACTTAGTGGAAGACTTTATGATTGCCTACGGAGAGGCCCTCAGCAATATTGGGTTTACCACTCGCGATATTATGCGGATGTCAGCCTACGGGCTAACTGGGGCTTAATCTGTTATTCGTTGTTCATTGGTTATTAGTTATTGTTAGGGAGTGGGGAAACATCACCATACATTGGATAGGGGAAATATCTAACCTTACACCCCATACCCCACACCCTACTTCCTCAAATCACAAAGAACGAATCACTCATGATCGGTGACTCCCCGTCAATTTATCTTTTACAATGTAAAGATTTGAAAATCTCCAAAATTAACGAAGCGGTTGCAAAGTTGCTCATGGAGAAAGTTAACTTCGGAATTACAATCACATTATGTTTGGTCTAATTGGTCATTTGACAAGCTTAAATCATGCCCAAGCTGTCGCACGAGATTTAGGTTATCCAGGATATGGCGATCAAGGATTAGATTTTTGGTGTAGCGCCCCTCCTTTAGTGGTCGATGAAATTACAGTCACTAGCATTACAGGTCAAGTTATCGAGGGGATCTATGTCGAATCTTGTTTCTTACCAGAAATGTTAGCCAACCGCCGCGTTAAAGCTGCAACTCGCAAAGTGATCAATGCGATGGCTCATGTGCAGAAGCATGGGATTAATATTACCGCTTTAGGTGGATTCTCTTCGATTATTTTTGAAAATTTTAAGCTTGAGAATATTAAACAAGTTCGTAATATTAAGTTAGAATTTGAACGCTTTACCACCGGAAACACTCACACAGCTTACATTATTTGCCGCCAGGTCGAACAAATGGCACCGCGCTTAGGGATAGACCTCTCTCAAGCCACTGTTGCTGTCTGTGGTGCAACAGGAGACATTGGTAGTGCAGTTTGTCGCTGGTTAAATAGTTGCACAGATGCGAAAGAATTGTTGCTAGTCGCCCGCGATCGCGAACGGTTAGAGAATTTACAGACTGAACTCGGACGGGGTAAAATCTTAGGATTACAAGAAGCACTACCCGAAGCTGATATTGTCGTCTGGGTCGCCAGTATGCCCAAAGGGGTTGAAATTGACCCCCAAAGCTTAAAACAGCCCTGTTTGTTAGTTGATGGCGGTTATCCTAAAAATATGTCTTCTGCTCTGCAACATCCCGGAATTTGTGTGGTAGAAGGAGGTATTGTGGAACATTCCCTTGATATTGACTGGAAGATTATGAAACTGGTTAATATGCAAGCCCCAGCCCGTCAATTATTTGCCTGTTTCGCAGAGTCGATGCTATTGGAATTTGAGAAAATTCATACCAATTTCTCTTGGGGACGAAATCAAATTACAGTCGATAAAATGAAGCATATCGGTGAAATTTCAGTTAAGCATGGCTTTAAGCCACTATTGCAGTCCGTCTAAAATTTCAACCAAATACTGAGCAATTCGAGACGCTGCACCGGGTTTTCCGAGGCGGCGTTATTTATTTATCCAAATAATATATTAAGCATGATATAATATTCTTGATAAACACCTAAGCTTCGGTGGTTTCAAATACAAGGGCGCATTTTTTTCAGAATCTCAACAGTTGAATATCATTCTCCTTCACTGGTTTTATCCTCTCTAACAAGTCTTGTACGAAGTTAAGTTATTCGTTTTAGGTAGAGTATTATGACTACAAAAAAAAATATTGTTCTGTTTGGAAATTGTCAGTCAGGACAGATCCAAATGATTATGGATAATTTATTATCAAAAACTCAATTTAATATTGAAAGATATAGCAATAATTCTCGACAAGAAAACATGGAGTCAAGCTCAACAATTTTATCTGCGATTAGTAATGCGGATCTATTTATTTATCAACCTTTAAGTCCAGATCATAAAGAGTTTAGTGAAGAAAATTTATTGAATAATATTGTTAATGATCAATGCCAAGTATTATCCTAAGGATATATTTTTAACTCAGGTATTTACTCCTTTTGTCACGCTCCGGCTTCTCCTGGCAAAAGTTATGGAAAGATATATGGAGAAGAAATCATTTTGTCATTGCTTGATGAAGGCGTAAATTTAGATGATATTTTAGAACAATACAAAAATGGAGAAATCGATTTTAAGTTAGCTGAGCGCTTTGAATTTTGTTTAAGAAGAACGAAGAAAGAGGAATTAAAGAATACAATTAAGCTTTCTAACTTTATTTTAAAAAACTATAGAAATCAAAAGTTATTTTGGACACATAACCACGCCACCAATTTAGTTTACCAGGAAATTTGTAAGCAAATACAAGAGTTAACTGATATTCAATTTGATGTAGATAAAATCCTAGAAATGCCAGAGTTTGATGTCATGCAGTCTCCCATTTCTCCGTACGATATTAAAACCCATGGCTATAATTTTGAACCTCACTCAGACTGGTATGAAAAAGGAAAAGAACTGATAGAAGCTATAGTCAATGAATATATGAAATCAAAAAATTTATCCTGTGTATCTTAATACTATCAAATCTCAAGAGTTGAGGATAATCTAATGATAGATTGAGCAATGCGAGACGCTGCACCGGGTTTTCCGAGGCGGCGTTGTCCATTTTCAGCTATTATTTGTAGCTGTTGGGAATCTTGCCATAACGATAACAAAACCTCCGGAACTTGACTCGGTTGTGATACAACTTTTAACGATAGTCCTAACAGCCGACTTTGGGCTTCTGCAAATTTTGGGGTAAATTGTGGCCCCTTTCCAGGAATAGCTATCGCGGGTTTTCCTAACCCCACAAATTGTTCTGTTGCTGTCCCTGCCATTGCAATTGCTATTTCTCCTGCATCGAGACAAGCATTATATTCTGAGGTTAGAATTAGTGTCGCATTTTTATAGTGAAATATAATATCGCTTGAATTGAGTTGATAGGGTAACGCTGCAACATCGTTTAATTCATGCCAGTTTTTAGCTTTTAAACTATGACAAAAGGGATCTAAATTTAACGACGGGGCAATAGCTGCAAATAATACTATTTTTTTTGGTAACATTGAACGTTGAGAATTAATCGTGTTAATTATAGCCGTAATTCCTTGTAAAATAATATCCCAATTCTGATACGCTTCTGGAATTCGTGAACCGGGTAATAACGTTAAAGTTAAAGTATTAGTATCATCTCGAAATGTGCGCCACTTATAAACCGTTTCAGGCGGTTGTAAATGATCCATCATCGGGTTACCTGCATCCACCACCGGAATAGACCATTGACTTAAAATTTCCGCTGTTAAAGTATCCCTCGGAAACACCGCTTTACACCGCTGACGACTGATTAACCACCGTTCCCAGGGCAGATAATCCGAGCCAGACCATCCCTCCCATCTTTCCTGCCAAGACGTGCGAGAGAGCCATCCTTGTTCGTCTCGGAGGTAATATTCTGACTTCGCTGTCCCCACGAAAGCATAAGGCGCACCACTCACCCAAGCCATCAACAGCGGCACAATATCCCCCACCGCTAAAATCATACCGCCCTGTTTTGCCCAATTGCGGACAGCTTTAATTTGTCCGAATGTTAACCCAATTAACCCTTGATTAATATCTCGTATAAATTGCCCGCCATCCATATAAATAAATCCCCCCGATGGCATGGATTTAACAGTACTAATAATTGGAATATTGCCTAGTTTTTTATACGCTTGTCCTGTCCCCACTATCGGTAATGCAGCAATTTGAGGGGCATTGGGTAGCTGTTGTAATTGCGTTAAAATTTGAACCGCGATCGCATCTTCTCCATGACCATTACTTAAACACAATAATCTCACTGTTTTCTCCTTAGTTACCAAGCTTGTTTACTAATATCGTAATAGTTAGCGTTCATCTGAAAAATTTAACGTTTAAATTAATATAATAAAGAAGTATACAACAGCCTAACAATCCTATGGGAGGTCATGAAAACATTAATTATACTGAAAATTGAACGATTTATTGAAGAAGATACAGAGTATTTTATCGCGACCAGTGAGGATTTACAAGGATTAGTTGCTGAAGGTAAAACTTGGCAATAAGCAATAGAAATTGCTGAAGATGTAGCCAGAAACTTATTGGAGTTAGAAAAAGAGATGAATAATGACTTACAGTTAGAAGATATACCTTCTCAATTTGAGTATCCGCTCATTATGGAGGTCTAATAGAAATATTGGCAGGTTTTTATTATTATTGTAATAATAAATAGTTTCAACAAATCTAATTAAAGATTAAAGCTGCTTTAACGGAATTTCAATAGCAAACATAGTTCCTTGTCTGGGAGTAGAAATACACTTCAGTTCTCCTTGATGTTGTTCTACTATGATTTGATGACTAATTGACATTCCGAGTCCCGTCCCTTTGCCGGGTTCTTTTGTTGTAAAGAAAGGCTCAAATATTTGTTTCTGAACTGTTTCATTCATACCCGACCCATTATCAGAAATTAAAACAGCAACTCCAGGCTTTTCTTGAGAAAGTAATTTAGTTTGTAGCTTTAAACTCGGAGGATTTTGCCGATCGCATTGGCTGATTCTACGTTGTTCTAAAGCATCAATTGCATTAGAAACTAAATTCATAAACACCTGATTTAGTTGTCCGGGATAGCAAGTAACTTCAGGCAATGATTCATATTCTTTAATCACCTGAATCTGACAAAGATCGCCATCTGCTTTTAAACGATGTTGTAAAATTCTTAAGCTACTGTCAAGACCTTTATGAATATCGACTACCTTAGTTCCTAATTGATCGACGCGGGAAAAATTCAGCAAAGAAGTGACAATATCCTGAATTCGTTCGATCCCAACTTGCATCGCTTCAATAGATTGGGGAAAATCGGATTGAATAAACTCTAATTCAAGCTCTTCTAATGTTTCTTTAATATTAGTAACAGGCTCTGGATAAGCGTCTTGATACAGTTGTAAAAGATGTAAAATATCTTGGCTATATTCTTTAGTCGGATGCAGATTACCCGAAATAAAATTAATCGGATTATTCACCTCATGAGCAATTCCAGCAATCATTTGACCTAAACTGGACATTTTCTCGCTTTGAATCAGTTGTATCTGAGCTTTTTTAAACTGTTCCAAAGTTTCTTCTAATTGCTGAGATCTTTCTCTTTCTTGAGCTTCAGATTTTTCTAGTAATGTATTTTTTTCTGTTAACTGTTTTTGTAGTCGATTAATTGCTAAATGATTTTCTACCCGCGCTAAAACTTCTTCTACTTGAAAAGGTTTAGTAATATAATCTACCCCTCCCACTTTAAAAGCTTTAACTTTATTCATCCCTTCCTCTAAAGCACTAATAAAAATAATTGGAATTTGACAGAATTCTTCTTGAGCTTTCAGCGTCTGACAAACTTCATAACCATTCATTTCTGGCATATTAATATCCAGCAAAATCAAATCAGGGGGATTATTAGCAATCGTAGCTAATGCCATTTTACCACTGCGAACTTTACGGACTTTGTATCCTTCTTCAGCCAAAATAGTATTGAGCAAATGTAAGTTTTCTAATACATCATCTACGATTAAAATTTGAATTTTAGGTTGAGAGGATTGACAGTTATTCATAATAATATTTAATCCAATTTAACTAAAGCAATAATTTTTTCAAACCGAAATTTTTCTGCTAAAGCAGTTAAGGTATTTGCCATTTCTGAATATTGAGGAGGAACCTTTTGCAGTAGTTGAACAATCACTTCTTCATCTGTTTCTAATGCCGCTTGTTTAAGCTGTTGCCGCCATTCAATAGGCATGACTGTTAAGCTATCAGCATTTAATTCATCAGCAGACTTTTGAGAAGAGACTCGCTGTGAGGACTGAGAACGATCTGCATAAACATAATCTAAACCCAAATGTTGACCTATTTTTTTCAGTAAAACTTGTTCTTGAAAAGGCTTGCGAATAAAATCATCACAACCTGTTGAAAGCACAATTGAACGTTCTTCTTCAAAGGCAATTGCTGTCAAAGCAATAATGACTGTGGCTTGACCTTTTGTAGTGGCTTTAATCTGACGAGTGGCTTCATAACCATCTAAAACAGGCATTCGCATATCCATTAAAATTAGATGCGGCTGCCAACTTGACCAAACTTCAATTGCTGCTTGACCATTCTCTACTGTTTTTACTTCAAATCCTAACGGTGTGAGAAATTGAACTAACAAGTGACAGTTTTCCCATCGATCATCAGCAATCAAAATTCGGTAAACTGGTTGATTTTCTGCCAAACTCACTACTATTTTATTTAATTCTTTTTCTGCTATTTCAGTTTGAGCAGCAGAATAACATTGAATCGTGAAGGCAAAAACACTCCCTTGATTAACCACACTTTTAACTGTAATATCTCCCCCCATCAACTGAACAAACTTACGACTAATGGGTAATCCTAAACCCGTTCCCTGTTGAGATTTACGTCCGGTTTCTGTTTGCACAAAGGCTTCAAATAATGTATCGATTTCCTCCGGGGCAATTCCTTCTCCTGTATCTTCAACTTCAAATAATAGAGTTAACTCGGGTTGTTGGCTTAAAGATTTTTCAACTAATTTTACCCTGAGGGTAACTCCACCTTGCTGAGTAAATTTAATTGCATTTGAGAGTAAATTGATCAAAACCTGGCGTAACTTACTTTCGTCGGTTGTAATAAATTGAGGAATCGTTTCATCCTGTTCTAGCTGTAAATATAAGTTCTTCGTTTCAGCCTTGAGCGCTAACATCTCTTTCTGAGTTTGCAATAAACGATACAAGTCAAAGCTATTTTTATTGAGGGTGATTCGACCCGCCTCAATTTTAGACATATCCAAGACATCACTAATTAAAGAGAGTAAATGTTCACCGCTACGACTAATAATTCCTAAATTTTCTTGTTGTTTGGGTTTGAGAGAAGCATCCCGTTGCATCACCTGAGTAAACCCTAAAATAGCGTTAAGTGGGGTGCGTAATTCGTGACTCATATTTGCCAAGAATTCACTTTTGGCATTGTTGGCTGTATCTGCGGTTTCTTTGGCTTGTTGAAGTTCAGTTGTTCTCTGTTGAACTCGTAATTCTAAGGATGCGTTGGTTTGTTCTAAAGCAGTAAATGAGGCTTGTAATTGCTGTGCCATGTGGTTGAAAGCCATCGCTAAACTCCCCAGTTCATTCACTTTGGGTGGAATGACTCGTTGCTGGAGGTTACCACTTGAAATGGCTTCAGAAGCTTGACTAATTCGATAGATGGGTTGACTAATCCAGCGGGAGGTATAAATCCCTAAGCACACCGCAGTGGCTAAAGCCAATAAACACAGTAAAATAGTCATGCGACTATTGGCGTTAATTTGTGCCATAAAGTCAGATTCTGGCACTGCCACCACCACCAGCCAGTCTAAGCCATCTCGAGTTTGCCAGGGTGTGACCCGGATATAACTCCGTTCCTGCCGATTTCGTCTATCAGAGTTCTTCTGAAACTGAAACAGGGTTGAATGCTGGGTATCAATCGCTTGAAACTGACCAAATTCTTGCTGTAAAAATTCTGCGGCTTGCCGAATTAAAGGGTCTGGACTCTCGAGGGCATTGAGTCTTTGGGTTTGCTCGTCGTCTGTAATGATATAAGGATGATGTTGGCCTGAATTGGCAATTAATTCTCCATTGCGTTCAATAATGAATACTCTAGCCGATGGAGTCAGCTTGATTTGACGCAGAAAGTCGGTAATGGCTGAGAGGAAAATATCTGCATAAGCAACGCCGATAATTTCTCTTTCCGGGTTATAAATCGGGCCGCTCATCATGATTGAAATAATACCTGGAGGACTCGGCCAAATCAGAGGCGGCAGAAACTGGGCTTGTTTTGTTTCTAAAGCATTCACATACCAGGGATCTGTTTGGGGGTTCCACTCTTCTGGTGAATAAACATAAGCCACTTCCTCAGTGCGATTACCAAAATAATGGGTCTAAATGAAGTTCAACTCGCTGACTGACTTCGTTTTGGAGTTGGTTTGCTAAATCATTGACGGCTCTTTGTCCATTGCGAAAAGATAAAAATCCCGTTAACCCAACGGCTGCAATAATTTGTATAACAAACGGTACAACTAATAGTAAACGTAAAGGAATATTTCGAGATTTCTGAAGACTTCGCCGATAATGCTTTCTGATATCATGATTGAGTAGAGTCATCGACTATCGCTCTGAAAGACATTTTGATATAGATATAGATATAGCATTCCCAGTCAGAGATTAAACTGAGCAACTTGCGATCGCAATCGGAAGCTTCTACAAAGGATCAAAATATTTTACTCTATAAAGTTATAGAGTTCGATATCTTAGTCGCTTTAGTCGAACGCAATAGGGCTGAAGCTACGCTACAGAATCACCCATCTTCTCCATGACTATTACTTAAACAGAATAATCTCACCGTTTTCTCCTCAATTTGACATTATTTTTAGTAGGTTTTTAAAAAAGAATATGACTTTTCAATATCATAGGTTAACACCCGATCGCTTTCCATAAACGGAACAACCCGTCTGTACTGTTCAAATAAATCCTGAGTTGATCTTGATAATTTCAAATTAGGATCTTTTTGCAATCTTAAGTCAATAGCTTGGGCGGCGTGCATCATTTCGATGCCTAAAATGTAATAAAGAGTATCAATCTGTGTTCTAACACGTTGCACAGTTCTTGGAGCGTTAGTTGACACATCTTCAATGTTGCCAGCAATCGCGAAATCATCAATTATTGGTGCTGCTAGTTCCTGATTTTCTATCGCTAAAGCGACGAAAGTTTTCTGAATTGCACCATAGGCATGAACGGTATTTTCCGTTCCTAAAAATCGAGTTAAGTGGGTAAAATGCGGATCGCCCAGCTTAATGGTTCGGTGGGCTGATGCGTTTGAAAGGTAGCTCAAAGTAATCGCGGCTTCTTGAAATGAAATGACCCAAGGTAGAGGCGAGAAGTTAGCTGTTGGTATAACTGCACCTTGAATTTCCCCCTCACTCACATAGTGAGATGCTTCTTCATATCGATTGGATGGTGACACCACATTAAGGACAACTGCTGGATTATCATCGGAAGAATTAAGTTGAATTTTGAGTTGTTCCTGTAATTGTTTTAAAGAATGCTCACCTGCGCCTAGTATATAAGCACCTGTGCGATACGATAAAGGGTCTTGAAGTGCCCTGTCTTCCGACTTTTCCCAGAGATAACTTCCACTCAGTATATCTCTAATCTCTCTCGATACCTGATTGGCATTTGGGAAAGGTCGAATCTCGTTAGCATCTTCTAAGAACGGTTCAATATTACCGTTTAAAGCTTCAAGACTCAAAGCAAAGACCAGCTTTGATATCTTCAAGAGGTGTTCAAACTCGGCGACTGCTAAGGCACCCAAGGCTTCTGAGTAGGCATTAGAACTGAGAATAGACAGTGAATCTTTACCAAAGGGCACTAAAGGCTCAAGTCCTGCCTGCTGCAATGCTTGACTGGCAGGCATCTTTTGATCTTGGTAGTACACCTCTCCCTCACCAATCATTGCTAAACCAATATGAGTGATTAGGGTGATATCAGCTTGTCCCACAGAGCCTCTAGAGGGCATGATTGGGACAATATCGTTGTTTAAAAAATCACGATACAGTAGGGCTACTTCCGGTTGAACCCCTGTTGAACCAAACAAAATTGAGTTAAGCCGTGTGAGCATAATGGCTCGCACCACATCTTTACTGAGTTCAGGACCTGCACCTGCACTGTGAGCATAAATTAAGCCTTGGTTGAATTCTTGAGAGCGCTGAATTACCTCTTGACTCAAGTTTCCGCTGGTATCAACCAGTGTCTGATCTTTATTTAAGCCTACCCCCTGAGTCAGACCATAAATGGCTTGACCTTGTTTAGCAGCAAGCAATAGCAATTCATGAGCGGTTTCAAGCTGTTGTAGAGCCGCATCACTAATCCTCACTTGGGTACGGTTTCTCGCTACTTTTGTAACATCAGAAGGCGTTAGATTATTGCCATTAAGAACGATTTGAGTGGCTGATGGGCGAATAGACTGAGCAAGTTCTTGAGTCGCTTGATTAACAGTGTAAGATTCTTGGGAAACTGCCTCAAAAGCAATGGATTTCCCACTCAATATGCATAGTATTGTAGAGACCCAGAAAAGAATATACTGACTATTTTTAGGTTGTCTTAATTTTTTCATTTTAGTAGGATGAATTTTATCTTGTTTTATTTGAATTAATCATATTAATACATCATAGTCAAGCTCTATCACAATTAACTGGGAATCTTTCGTAGTTTCTCTAATCAATTCCTTAGCTCATTGCCACAATATATGTGACACCATCATCAAGTGAGCAATAAGCAAAAAGATTATCGTCAGACTGAGGAACGCTATATAAGTATAGGCTGAGTCGAACAATAAACTGTAAACCTTAGTTTAATTTCTATTGAAATTTCACAGTTTATCCACTCCCCAGGATATTCTCAGCTATTATTCAGGTCACTAAGCTGGAATAATTGATATATCGATTAACTATAAGTAGAATGATGGCAATAGAATACGATATTGTAATTATCGGCGGTGGATCGGGTGGTTTGGTGGTTGCTAGTGCCGCAGCCCAATTGAAAGCCAAAGTCGCCTTAGTCGAACGCGCGAGCCTCACCCCTTTCTCCTCAAGCTGAAGTTTTAATTAACTGATTCCTCTCTATTAGTTTAAAAGATATTGATCAAAATAAACAGTTTCCTCACTCTGAGAATATAATCATACCGATTCTCATATTTTTTATACTAAGATTATTTCTTTAATTATACGTTCATTTGGATCAAACTAAACAGAGAAGCTTACCTATAAAGTTAGTAAAAAGAATAAGTTTTTTGAGTTACTATGGGTTGTTTAACTTCTACTATTCTCCTAAAGCATTAGATGTTTAATCTTCATCTAAACCAAAAGCATATTTAAAAACAATTGGATCGTAATATTCTCGAAATAACTCAATTTTGCCATCAACAACATGAAACAATCCGCCATATCGCTGCTTATAATTGCGTCCTGTCGGAATAATCTCAACATCACCTTGCCATTCCGCATAAACCATTGTGGCATCTTGCATTGGGTAAAATACCAATTTATCAGTAAAATTAGCTTCACCGCTGATTTCTGGCCAAGCAGAATAATGTTGTATTAAGTTAGTTTTTCCCTCTACCCGTTTAGGAAACCCAGACGGAGAAAAAGGCATATCCTGCACCGCATCTTCCGTCCAAACTGATGCAAATTTATCCATATCTTTCTCTTCTAAAGCGGTTAGAAAAGTAACGACAGCTTGCTGTGTTTGCTGGCGTTGTAAATAAGTTGAAGGATTAATACTTGCTTGTTTAATAGCTTTATTTATAATATCACGATTCCCTTGTTCATCTTCAGCAATAAAAGTCATTTTATCAATAATCCACTGTTGATCTTCTTTAATCAAACTATATTCATAACGACCTTCAATCTGCCAAAACATTTCATTGAGATAATGATTAGCAATAACATCTGCTGTAGCCGTCGCAGTATTGCCTTCAACTTCTGTTTTAATATTAGAGATTTCGTGTCGAGTCCGATCAAATCCAGGTAAGCTACTCGCCCATTGAGTCATTAATGCTTGAGGACTTTTTAACTCAGTTTCTCCACCAAATGCTGAGGTATAATCGACTTCAACTTCTGGTGCATAAAGCTTTTCTAGACTCTCAAAATTACCCTGGTCGGCTAAGGTGGCAACACTTTCTACAATAGTTTCAATAGCCGCTTCATCTTGTGTTTTGACATTGAAAGAATTAGAAGATGTCGCGATAACAGTCATGACTAATACTCCGGTTAAAGTTGCTGCAATATATTTCATTTATTTTTAAACTCTATAGATTCAATTGAAAATAATATTGAATTAATCTCTTGGAAACTTTGACTAAACAGTTTGAAGATTATTGTTATTCTTAACGCTTTACTACTTTCTATATGACGAACACTAATAAAAACAGCGTGCTAAAGCACTCAAACCTAACTCAGCACGCTGAAGACAATGGTCATCTGAAGAAAATTTAACGATTTAATTGGGAATAGCGATGATTATCGATTTTTTCAAATATACCGTTGTAAACAAAGTTTCTCACCATATCAGCCTTAAAGAAATCGTGGGGAAAACCTAATTCAATCTCACTAATGCCGTCAAGTTGTTCGATCTGTTCGGCTGATAATTTTAGATCGACACATTGCAAATTATCTGCGACATGGGATACTTTTCTTGCACCAATAATCGGAATAACACCTTTATTTAATAACCAACTCAATGCAACTTGTGACGAACTTTTACCCACTTGCGCCGCAACTTTATCAACTTCTTGAGCAATCATCATATTGCGGTTACTCCTATTAACAAAACCTGACATCATTTCGTTATTGAGTCGTTTGTCTTCCCCGTCTTCTTTGCCATTGGTATACTTTCCGGTTAACCAACCACTGGCTAAAGGCGACCAAGCCGTGACACCAATATCCAAACTATGCGCCATCGGTAATAATTCTCGTTCTGGGGTACGTTGAATTAGGCTATATTCAATTTGTAAACCGATAAACTGCGTCCAGCCTCTTAATTCAGCTAAAGTATTGCACTGAGAAACCACCCAAGCCGGAGCATCAGAAATACCAATATAAAGTACTTTTCCCTGACGCACTAAATCATCAAAGGCTCGCATGACTTCTTCTGTGGGGGTCATAAAATCCCAAGTATGTAACCACAAAACATCAATATAATCGGTATTCAGTCGCTTCAAACTTGCTTCAACAGACTGCACCATATTTTTACGTTGATTACCACTTCCATTCGGGTTACCATCTCCTAGTCCATTAGTATATTTAGTCGCTAAAACGATAGCATCTCTTTCACTAGCGATAAATTCACTCAGAAACTTTTCACTCGTGCCGTTGGTATAAACATTAGCAGTATCGATAAAATTACCGCCTGCTTCGCGAAAAGTGTCATAAATTTTTTGACTTTCTTCTTGAGATGCACCCCAACCCCAATCTTCACCAAACGTCATTGTACCTAAACAAAGTTCTGATACTCTGAGTCCGCTTTTTCCGAGTAATTTGTATTGCATGATTGTTTCTCCAGTGTATTACTATTTAAGTGGTATACCTAGCATAACCAACTACTATTTAAAGTGTTTGATCGAAGTATTCCGCGATCGCATCGCTGGCAACGCTAACTGCATCAGGGGAATCATAAAAGTCAAACTGAGAAACATCCTCTAACCAGAGTTGCTTTTTCTCACCTGATAAACGGTTATAAAATTCCTCCGCGCCTTGGGGAATTGCAGCCTGTTGGGAATGAATAATCATCGTGGGTTTATCTAAATCATCTGCCGTGTCAATTGGGTCGTAAGTTAACCAACCCTCCCAAGAAGCCAGATTAAATTCATTCACGTATTCAGGAATCATGCCGCGATCTGTTTCAGTGTAGTAAGGCGCTTGATACATTACAGCATTTTCATCTGTCATACTGGCAGCCGGAATTAAAGATAACTCCCCTGTGGCTTCATATTGCGCTTGTGCTTTTTGACTGGTGGCAATTAAATTTTGCACCGACTCAGATCCACCATAGACTTGGTTAACAATTTCCGGGTCGTGTAACCAAGGTGCCACCAAAGCAATCGCCTTAATACTGTCACTTTGGACGGCGGCATCCGCCATATACCCAGCACTCGCACAAATACCCAAACCCGCAATTCGATTCGCATCGACTTCAGGACGTGTGGTTAAATAATTAGCAGCGGCAACAATATCCTCAGTTTTCTTAGTGGGGTTTTCTAACTGACGTTGACTTCCGGCCGACTCTCCCCAATTACGAAAGTCAAAAGCCAAAACTGCATAACCGCGATCGGCCATTTCTTCAGCATAAGTCGCAGGCATTTGTTCTTTTACAGTCGTCCAAGCGCCCGTTACCACAACTCCTGGTAATTTATCCCCCTGTTGATAATCATCGGGAAGATAGAGATCGCCCGCTAAAGTTTGGTTGTTGCTTTTAAAAGTAACATCTTTCACTTGTGCGGCTTCAGCATCAGTTGCGAAAGGTAATTGCAGCGCAGCAGCCATGGCAGCAGCTAAGAATAAACTTTTCATAATAGGTGCTTCCTTGTTTGGTGATTAAACTTGAACTTTATATGTTTAAGTTATATTAAGCCGGAAACACATTGCTTGAAGGCTCTTGCTTAATTTTTTGAAGATTCTTGCTATTGACCCACTGAATCAGATCAAGATTTATGATTGGTTTCGGTATTGCTTAGGAGTAATTCCTTCAATCTTTTTGAACGTCCGAGAGAAATGGGCTTGGTCAGAAAATCCACAAGAAAAAGCAATATCTATCATTAATATATCATTGTTATCGAGCATTCTTTTAGCTTGTTCGACTCGATACGCCATCAAGA
Source organism: Microcoleaceae cyanobacterium (assembly GCA_049647265.1). Taxonomy (GTDB): domain Bacteria; phylum Cyanobacteriota; class Cyanobacteriia; order Cyanobacteriales; family Microcoleaceae; genus JAAURB01. The sequence continues at coordinate 31,130 of JBARXJ010000059.1, read as the reverse complement.
ATTGATAGGGACTTTGACCAATCGCTTGTTTAAATAATCGAGAAAAATGAGAAGGACTGAGATCGGCTTGTGCGGCTAAATCTTCTAGTAAAATATTTTTACCATAATGAGCTGCAATATAATCTAATACTTGCTTGTAGTGTTTAGCGGTAAAACTCTTAGAAAATTCATATTCTTCTGAGTGTAAGCCATATTTAAGAATCAGTTTAGTCAGAAAAATACGAGCAAAAGATTCAAACATCACCTGCGAACCCAACTCACATTGCAGAGACTCTAAAAGCTGAATTCCTGCTTGAGTAATGTCTTCATCCATAAACTGGGATAAATCTTTTAATTGCTGAGTTGAAAGCAAGATTCCTAATTCAGTTTGAGCAAATTGTTCAAATTTAGTCGGGTTGAATGTGATGATAATACATTTGCTTTTGGCGTGCCATCTCCAACCGCTTTCTACACCTGCCGGAGTCAGAATAATTTCATTTTTATGATATATAAAATCTCGATGTTCGCCATCACGCCAATTCTCTAAACGATGAGGTTCATCTTTTAAATTAATAATAATATGATGCTGAGAGTATCTATTCGTTGGCATTGAAGCGGGTTCAGCCTCAAAATACTCTAAAGTCAGTAAGTCTGCTGCCCGTGGACGTACTAAGTTAACACTGTTAATCAGTGGCGAGGATGGATATATATCTTGATACTTAGACATTGAAAATACGACTCAAGCCAAACTATATCTTTTAGTTACTGTCTCATCATACTACTTTATTGACTCATAAAATCTCTATTTCTATGCTGTTAGTTAACCTCAACTGCAAAAACTTACCGACATGAGCAATTTAGGATAGGATGTTCGTGTTTTAAGAGTCCCTGGAAGATATGTGATAGGATTTCATCAAAACCATTACCCAGAAAAACTTGTTTTATAATCAACGACAGACTCTCAACCTAATTTATATTTAAATTCTATAGTTTATCCACTCCCCAGGATATTCTCAGCTATTATTCAGGTAACTAAGCTGGAATAATTGATATATCGATTAACTATAAGTAGAATTATGGCAGCAGAATACGATATTGTAATTATCGGCGGTGGATCGGGTGGTTTGGTGGTTGCTAGTGCCGCAGCCCAATTGAAAGCCAAAGTCGCCTTAGTCGAACGCGATCGCCTCGGTGGCGACTGTTTATGGTATGGTTGTGTTCCCAGTAAGTCTCTCATTCATGCCTCTCGCGTCGCCTATGAGGTCAAAAATGCCAGTCGCTTCGGTATCCATACCAACCCCCCAGATATTGAGTTTGCCAAGGCTACAGGTCATGTTCAGAAGGTGATCAAAGCAATTGAACCCCACGACTCCCCGGAACGATTTCGCGGGTTAGGGGTTGAGGTTATTTTCGGGGATGGTAAGTTTATAGATGGCGATACATTTGAAGTTAATGGCCGACAATTGAAAGCCAGGGCGTTTGTGGTTTCCACTGGATCTCGTCCGGCTATTCCACCCATTGAAGGTTTAAAAGAAGCAGGTTTTCTAACAAATGAAAAGGTCTTTTCTTTAACAGAACGTCCTAATTCTTTAGCCATTATTGGGGCGGGGCCAATTGGTTGTGAGTTAGGACAAGCGTTTTCTCGGTTAGGATCGGAAGTGACTATTATTAATAGTCGAGATCTGATTTTACCGAAAGAAGATCCAGAAGCAGCAAAAGTGGTTGAAAATCAGTTTATTGCCGAAGGAATTAATATTTTATCTCAATCTCGCGCCGAACGAGTTGAAGTCATAGACGGTAAAAAACATCTATTTTGTGGTAGAAAACAGGTTATTGTTGATGAAATTTTAGTGTCAGCCGGACGACAGCCAAATGTAGAATCTTTAAATTTAGAAGCGGCTGGGGTTGCTGTGGGTAAAAAAGGAATTCAAGTCAATGAAAAACTACAAACAACGAATTCTAAAATATATGCTTGTGGGGATGTAATTGGCGGTTATCAATTTACTCATGTTGCTGGATATGAAGCCGTTGTGGTGTTAACTAATGCGTTATTTTTACCTATTAGTAAAGCCAATTATCGAGTGATTCCTTGGGCAACGTTTACCGACCCAGAATTAGCTAGAGTCGGGTTAACAGAAGATCAAGCTAGAGAAAGATATGGTAAAGATGTGTATGTTTTAAAACAGGATTTTTCCGGGGTAGATCGGGCGCAAGCAGAGGCGGCAACCCAAGGATTTGGGAAGATTATTACGCGGGGAAATGGTGAGATTTTAGGGGCGCATTTAGTCGGGCCGTCTGCTGGGGAATTAATCCATGAAGTTGTACTGGCGATGTCGAATAAATTAAAGGTTTCAGCATTAACCGGAATTCATATTTATCCGACATTATCGGAAGTCAATAGTAAAGCCGGATTATTATTGAAAAAACGAAAGTTTGCTGAAAACAAATGGCAACAAAACCTATTAGAAAAATTCTTTAATTTACGACGATCTATATTTTAATTTACCAGAGTTTGAAACGACGAAAAGGACAGATAACCCGTTGAACGCTTTATTAAACTTAGCATTCAGCTATCTGTCCTAGTGGATGATATTTATCGCGACTTTAAACAGCAATAAAACAACAAGCTGTTAACCAACAAAAGATAAATCTGTTTTGGCGTTGAAACCTGAACCGCCAACAAAACCAACTAAGTCATCTTTGGGATCTAAACCAGCAAAACCATTGTTGCGGAAAATCAGAGACGAACCCGTAAACAGATAGTCACTGGCGCTACCTTCAAGTTGAATTTTATCAAAACCACTTTGGAAGTCTGTAATATAAGCGTAGCCATCTAAACCGAAGGGAGACTCATCTAGATAGAAAGAGGTTTTACTATTACCTAATACAAATTTATCTCGATCTAAGAAGGTTGGGAACAGAATACGATCTTCTGCGACTAAAGATGTTCCTCCTTCTACAGAGAGAGACTCCCGAGTTAAACTATCCACTTGAGTATCAAGTTTAGCAGTACTGACGCTGCTTTCTGCTAAAGTTTCAATTTCACTGAGATCTTTGAACCCAGATACACTACTCTCAGCAACCGCTGCTTCAACTTCTAATGGACTGGGGAATATCCAAGGAAACCCACCCGTTAATACATCGACTTCACCCGCACCGGGTTGGCTACCGTCGCCGACTCCGACAATATGATCATCTCCCCAACCCCCTTGAACCGTATCATCACCTGCGCCACCTTTGACTGTATCGTTGCCAGCATCGCCTCGAATGAAATCATTACCATTACCACCATCTACCGTATCATTTCCGCCAAAACCAAAGATATTGTCATTGCCACCTAAACCAGACAGACGGTTATTTTTGTTATCTCCTGTGATTTTATCGTCGTTATTGGTTCCCGTCACATTGACAAAGTTCTCAACCGTAAAGCTTAAATTTCCTAAAGTCGGAACGTTTTTAACGAGTAAGTTCTCAGAAAATAGATTAGCTTCAATTGAGGCATTATTTCCGCCTGTTGTAGAAGCATCAATACTATTCGATTTATTTAAAGTACCTTTAACAACTTCAACATCAAAAAATTGATCGGTTCCAGATTTTCCTTTATTAATTCTACCGCCTGCTTCTAAAGTAATCGCTTGATTAAAATAACGATAATCAGCCGTATCTTTTCCATCTCCCCCAATTAAAATATCATTACCGCTGCCATCAACAAATCGGTTTCCACTCCATTGACGGAATTCATCATTTCCACCATCCCCAAACGCAAAATCATCACCACTACCACCGTAAATTTTATCATCTCCTTCCTGAGCTAAAATAAAGTCACCTGATTCTAAACCAAAAATAAAATCGGCTCCCTTTGTACCTATTAAAATATCCGGTTTCGGCGTTCCAATTTTGACAGAGATCGGAGAAATAATGGAATCTGATGCTTTTAAAACGGCATCCGATGTTAAGGATTTTAATTCGGCTTCACTATCTGCTATCTTTGATGTTGTATTATCCGCATCCGCAACACTCAGTAAATTAACTGCTTCTAAACTAAATTCTGATGGAATTTCGGCAATTTCAGCCACAGCCGTTGCTTCTTCTGAGCCTGTAACAATATCAAGTTCTGCAATTTCTAGTTGATTAAATTCCATTCTTTTTCTCCAGAATATTATTGTTAATCTGGTTTAATTCTCAGCTTGGAAAGAAAAAAAATGTTGCCGAATTGGCATATTTCAAATATTTTTGGAATTTTTAAAAATCTGTTATACAGATACATTTAACAAAAAAATAATGGGCATCTTATCTGATAAAATCTCTGAAACATAAAGACAAATTACTAAATATTTTGATAACACAATCAAGTGAACTGACAAATATATTATGGCTTTACTAAATACATCAACAGCTCATAGTCCTATAGAATCGGGTGTAGATGGCTGCGGATTATTGGCTTCTTAACTATACCTTTTTGATATTTATCATTGGCAATAATCGAATATAATTTATTACTCTATTCTTTTGATAAATACAGTTAGTTGTATGATTTTAAATGACTAATACTTGAATCGGATAGAACATTAGCTTGAATCAGGTCTAGAATAGAAAATGGGTTAATTATAATACTGTAACGATCAATCATTTACTATTTCAATTGATTAAAAAAGGAGGTGCATCCATGACACACCTACCCTTATGTTGATATGATGCTATTCATTCTTTTTTCTTAAATATTTATCCTTGACGATCCTCCGTTTTTAATAACATTTGCCAATCCCGAACCAGTTGATTAGACCATAACCAATTTTGTGCAAGCGTTCTAGGTCTAAACAAATCTGCTCCTTCTGTCATCACTTTTTCTCTAAGTTTAATCGCTTTACTTAAACGTGAAATTTGCTCTTCAGCCGATAAATTCTGAGCAGATTTCATTAATACTAATCCCAAACCCGCGTAAGTATTTAGCGCTTCCTGTTCTGAAGGATTAGCGGGTTCTGCCTGAAGCGGATTAAACTGATTAAATGCGATAGTTGACCAAGTTTGGTATGCTTTTTTAATATCACCTTCCAAGTAATAAGCAAATCCCAGTGCATTTTGATATTCCAAAAATTCAGGACGTTGCTGAGCCGCTTTTTCCCAATTATTTCGGACTTGACTAATTTTATATTCTGTGTTTCCATACTCGATGGATTGCCACATAAATCGCCCTCGCAAAAAGTTAATCTCAGGCTGATTGCGATCTCGTAAAGGAACTGCCTTTAGCGCCGTCCGTGCCTCCATCCAAGCCCCGCGATTGAGGAGTTCAATTGTGGCTTCAATGCCTGCTTCTATATTCCCTTGACGAAACTGTTCTAGGGCAATATCTGCAACTTGTTCAGTCACCACACTTTCTAAATCAACCGCGAATTTTTTAGTTTGAGTCAGTGACGCATAAACCGAAGTCGCAGGTGCACTTTGACCTTGAGTTGAATGCCAAATCCCGAAAGGTAACAACACTAAACTGCTAATTAATAAACACTTAATGGGTGGTTTTCGTGCTTTTGATTTGACTTTTTCCCACAAGGGTTTTAATTTAGACAAAGATTCCGGTAAAGGTGGGATTTGAGCCGCAAAATTTCGCTGGATCAAGGGTAAGAGATCTTCAAATGTGCCAATTCGATCCGAAGTTGCAGGTTCAACCGGACTTTGTTTAACAGAATTCTGTTTAATTTGGTTTAAAATATCCCCAATAAATTCTGTATTTCCTGCCTCCTGGGTCACAGGTTCATCAGCCAGATAACCAATATCATTGAGAACATCATCCGGAAATAGGGGTTCTTCCTCTTCAAAGCTATTAAATGCTGCCAGAAATTCGGACTCTTCACGGTTGTCTAAGGTGACACTCTTTCCTGGAAATAAAGCGTTTGACAACAGTAACTGACTTTCCGGTAAACAAGGCTGAGTCCCAGTTAAACGGGCATCAAACTCTCGATGTAAGTATAAAACAGGTAACGCCCAATACAGTTGACGGGAACCATAAGCAGAAATTAGCCCCTGTCTGGCGCGACTCAAACTCAGATCGACCGGATACCCTTGATTGAGGTTACGATACAATAATCGAGTCAACGTCAGGGCCACTTCATCCGGGATGCGTTCAGCCATCGCCAACACCCCAGGAATTCCCCGCTTCACCAACATTTCAGTTAAATTGATTTCGCTGGTTTCTGAATTTGACTTAACGGCATGACGATACGCCCCCCGGCAAGAGTTGAGAACCGCTACCTGTACCCCATTATTCACCAACAACCCGGCTAAATCTTCGCCACCGAGAATTTCTGTTAATCCGGTTTTACGGTTAACTAAATATAATTCTCCTCCGGCTGTGGCTAAATTACTATGGCCAGCGTAATGAAACACCTGATATTGTCCTTGTTCCAATGCCTGAGTTAATTGTTCGCGATCGGGCTGTTCTAACAAGGTTAATTGAATTTCCGGGGTATGGCGAGTCCGTTCATAGCTATTCACCATCATCCGCTGAGTATCTCTCTGCAATTCTTCCTTGAGATGATTGACTTCTCTTTTCAGTTGCAGACTGTCTTGATCGTTGGGGGCAGCGATCGCCATCAAGATTTTTAAAGGTTGGTTGGCTTGCAGGGGGTGAATATGAACGACCGCGCTGGTATTGGGTTGATAGCGAGAAAATACCACTTCAGTTCCGGTAGCAACGGGGCGATCGCCAGCGTGGAGGACTTCCCAAGGTAAACTGGACAGTTCTCTGCTTTTAACCCCTAATCTTAATTGCAGTAACTCACTACGATTTTGAGCGATCGCCTGGGCGCAAGTCCAGCTTTCTCGTAACGTTCCTTGAAATAACCCTTGATAGAGTTGTTGACCGAGTTCTACCAAACTTAAATTCTGGGTAGAGGTGCTAGAGTGACGATGAGATAACGATCTTTTTCCCTCCAAAACTCCCATTAAGGGATCATTCATCAACTCGCGGGTGGCACTCAGCCACTCTTGAATTGGCCATCTCACCTGCTCTTCAGCCAAAGGAACACCTGATGCGACTTTCTCAGTTCGCACTAAATATTCACCATCTCCTACTGGGGTTACAGATATATCAAACTCTTGCGTCATTGTTTGCAGCTCACAATCTAATATTAAGTTAAGGCTGAGGACACTAAATAATTAATCTCATCACTTAAGCGTTCTTCTCCTCATGCGTGACGAACAATAGAAGAAACTGATGCTCCTGTTTACGAAGGATGAAAATCATTTCAACCGGGTCTCTCTGCTCAATTTACAGCTCTAAAAAGATGGGTTCAGGAGGGGTTGGACAGTTTTTCAACTGTTATATCCCCTAAATAGTCCTTGCAGATTTCTGTAACTTTAATCGCTTAAAAATGAGTTGATAATTGATCGAATCACTTTTTAAGAGAGATTAACAGCTATTAACAAGACTACTCAGTCTACCCATCACTCTTATCATACACTTTTTCTTGAATAAAGTAGTACTACCCCAGAATTAAATTGATAAAATTTTAACAAGGGTTGATCGACAGGATATACATTATTTGATTCAGCCAGGCTTTTATCAGTACTATTTTGAGCCATATCCCTATTTGCTCGCTTTGGAAAAATAAAACATCACTTCTCAATATTCCACCTCACGGAGTTTGTCGTCTCATTTTATAGTTTTACAGGTTAGACTCCCCCTTTTAGCTTAAGATCAGGAGCATTTTCAAGTGAGCGATCTATATTTATTTTAAGAATTTTCTTAATATCTCGACCCGAAAATATTAAATAATCTGCTAAGAATGACTTGATATCGGTCAACAAAAAATTACTTTTATTCTCAGGTTATGTTTTTTTCCAATCTGGTAATTTTTTACAAATTATTAATATGTTGTTCGGTTAAAATCAAAGTAGCAAATACGATTAATTTATCCACATCAGCTTTATCCATAATAAATGAATTGCTTCATTGAGAACTAGTTACAGTAAAATAAGACAGACCTAGTTATCAACGCTCTTAAATCACCTATGAACGCTGCTACTGAATCAAATCAGGCTCTAGTCTCTCCTGAAATACCAGATTTATTGATACCGGGAGAACCCTTAAAGCTGGGAATTTTAGCCTCCGGAAGTGGCAGTAACTTTGAAGCCATTGCGATCGCCATTCAACAACAAAAATTGAACGCTAAAGCTGAAATTTTAATTTATAATAATCCTAATGCCAAAGTAGTAGAACGGGCTGAAAAATATAATGTTCCGACTGTTTTACTCAATCATCGCCATTATAAAAAGCGAGAAGATTTAGATCAACATATTGTTGAAATCTTAAAACAACATCAGATTCAATTAGTGGTGATGGCAGGTTGGATGAGAATTGTTACCCCGGTGTTAATTGATGCTTTCCCGCAAAAAATTATTAATCTTCATCCCAGTCTACTGCCCAGTTTTCCCGGAATTCATGCTATCGAACAAGCCTTAAATGCAGGGGTTAAAATTACTGGCTGTACCGTTCACTTCGTTGAATTGACTGTTGATAGCGGCCCCATTATCATGCAAGCCGCCGTACCCGTTTTCCCAGAAGACACCCCAGAAAGCTTGCACCAGCGCATTCAGGTACAAGAACATTTAATTATGGTGGGTGCGATCGCGCAAATTCAGAGTAGTATGAGTTGTTAATTGGTAGAGACGTAATATATTACGTCTGTACAGTTGTGAGTTGGCACGTTTTTAGTACTTCATTGGCAAAAAGTAACCAATCACTCATTACCAATCACTCATTACCTATACACCCACAGGTAAAATTAGACCTTCCCGTGCCATAATTGCCTTAGGAAATTTGGCTTGAACTTCTTGAGCAATTTTATCCAAAATCTCATCACTATGAGTGGGGTCGTGATGAAAAATAACAACTCGTTTGACTCCGGCGGCTTCTGCCATTTTAATGGCTTCTTGCCAGGTTGAATGTCCCCAACCGACCTTAGGAGATTTAGGATTGTGGTATTCCTCATCAGTGTACATCGCATCATAAATCAGAACATCCGCATCACGAGCCAGGTTAAGAACATTCTGATCTAATCCTTCGGGAAAATGTTCTGTATCCGAACAATAAACCACGCTGCGCCCCTGCCAATTGACTCGATACCCAATGGCTGTATTGGGATGATTTAGTGAGCCTGTCTCAATGATAATATCGTCTAACTGGACTTTATCCCCGGCTTTGAGTTCGTGGAACTTTAAGTCAGCTTTAATCCCTTGCATCGGTACAGGAGAATTGGGGTGTAGGACTCGTTCAATAAAGTGTTGCTTCATTGATTCCCCATCCGGTGGAATCGTTCCGTAAATCTTAAAATGGTTACCGGAGGTAAAGGCTGGGGTAAATAAAGGAAAACCCTGAATATGATCCCAGTGATAATGGGTGAAGAAAATATATCCTTCAACAGGCGCTTCCTGCATCAAAGATTCACCTAATACCCGTAAACCGGTACCCCCGTCAAAAATTAAGCGTTTTCCGGCAATTCGCATTTCCAGACAGGAGGTATTACCCCCATAGCGAATGGTTTCTTCGCCCGGAGTGGGGATACTGCCTCGAACACCCCAGAATTGAACCACAAACTCTTCCGGGTTATGGGTCGAAAATTGAGGGTTAGATTGGGTTTGGGGAATAGCCCCCGTTGATGAGCTAGTGTGCATATTCATTTGCAGATTTCAAGGTTCCACACTGAGCGTGATGACGTAACAAGTGGTCACACAACACCAAAGCAACCATTGCTTCTACCATTGGAACAGCTCTAGGCAAAACACAAGGATCATGTCTACCTTTTGCTGCTAGCAGTTTTGCCTCTCCCTGCTGGGTAACTGTGCGCTGCTCTTTCCGAATTGTAGCAGTTGGTTTAAATGCTGCTCGTAAAATAATATTTTCACCGTTTGAAATGCCACCCTGAACACCGCCAGAGCGGTTAGTCGCTGTCCGAATAACACCAATATCATCAGTATAGAATTCGTCATTGTGTTGGCTGCCTGTAAGCATTGTACCGGCAAAACCAGAACCAATTTCAAATCCTTTACTAGCGGGTAAAGACATGACACCTTTTGCCAAATCTGCTTCTAGTTTATCAAATACAGGGCTACCGAGTCCTTTCGGTAAATTCCGGGCGACACATTCAACCACTCCCCCAATAGAATCTCCTTGATCTCGTACCTTTTCGATCAATTCAATCATTGTGGCAGCGCATTCTGCATCTGGACAGCGGACAATATTGCTTTCTACTTCAGCTAAAGTCACTGTCTTGGGATCGACAATTCCTTCTAAAGCTTGAATCCGTTTAACATAACCAACAATTTCAACATTGGCGACAGTCTTTAGAATTTTTTTAGCAATTGCCCCCGCAGCTACCCGACCGATGGTTTCGCGAGCAGAAGAGCGTCCGCCCCCTTGCCAATTGCGAATGCCATATTTTGCGTCATAGGTGGCATCGGCATGGGAGGGTCGATACGTTGATGCCATCTCTTGATAATCTTGCGGGCGCGTATCTTTGTTGCGGACTAAGATTTGAATCGGAGTCCCGAGGGTTTTCCCCTGAAACATACCGCTTAAAATCTCACAGGTATCCGTTTCTTTGCGAGGGGTAGTAATCTTGCTTTGTCCGGGTCGTCGTCTATCCAATTCGGCTTGAATTTCAGATACATCAATTTCAAGGTTCGGTGGACAACCATCAATCACAACACCCACCCCACCCCCGTGGGATTCTCCAAATGTTGTAATCCGAAATAAATGCCCAAACGTATTTCCCATCTAAAAATGCGGGAAGGGGACTCCCGTTATAAACATCAGGTTTAGCGAGAGAGGAATTCTCGCCCGTGAGCTTAGAGCCGACAGCCCAACCGTATTAATTAACTTAATACTCATAGCCGTCTGCTCTAAAGATTTTTTGCAAATATTTAGGGTGTACATCAAATTTATGATTAGAAGTCTGAAGTACAAAGCCTTGACGATATCGGATAGCAATACGTCCTGTGTAAAGTCCAGCATATTTACCCTTGAGGATGTTAGCCTTGACAATGTCGCCTGTTTGAAAGCCCCTGAAAAACTTTTCTGACGGGGCAGTAGCTTTAGGGAACCCGTACTTATCCGGACGGCATCGTTGACGAACTCCATGACCTTTAGCCGTGACTCTCAGTGGCTTGACTCCGTTAAGGAGGAGTTTTCCAGGAGTCGATTTACCGACACAAGCGGCATCAGTCCAGTGCGTTTTTTCAATAGCTTTAGTTCTCCGGTTGAACTTAGTTAAACCACCGGAACCTATCTCAATAGGTAGTCCAGTCAACTGCAACCTCCTGTATAATTCCCAGCGAGTTGTATTGACTGCCGTAGCATCTTTTAAAGGAGTTTTGGTTTGAGCTAATATTCGCTCTCGAAGGTCAGGCCTTTTCTTTAAAAACTTCTCTATGGGGTCATCACCTTTCTTCAGATTACAACACCGACAAGCTATGGTTAGATTGCTAACACGGTTGCTGCCACCTTTAGACTTAGGCATGATGTGTTCTACCTCAAGGGGGACGTTTTCAACCCCACAGTAAACACAGTTTCGACCCCACTTAGCTAGTAGATATTCTTTGACCTCAAATCCAAATAATTCACCGTGTTGATACTCAACGCCTGAAATTTCAGGGTTCTGAATTTCTTGAGTATTAAACCGAACTAATTCTTGAGAGATTGCGGTCACGGGGCATAGTTTTCTAAGTCTTCTGACCCAGGTTTCAATATTGAATACTCGGCTCATTAGCGATGGTGGAAGCCAGCCTACAGGACGTTTTCTATTCAAAAAGCGAGGTTGACGATAACGAGTTTTACGGTTTCGTCTACTCCGTCTTAATGCTCTGCGAGATAAAAAAGCATTCTTGATTTGTTGACCTCTGTGCTGAATTTCTAGCGCGTTGGTAACCCGTCCAGTTTTCTCTTGAACAATTACAACACCTGTTGCTTTTGAACCGGGGTCTATCTTGATTCTGTGTCGATGAGTAACAGAACTTTGAATAGTTCTATCCTGCATAATTATCGTGAATGGATAGCATTTAAAAGTCTTACCCTTCCCCTTTTTGAGCAGTTCTCTAGCCCGTGCCGGATGACATGGATCTAAAGGTTGCTTGTTTTTATCTAGTACGAAAACGCGCATTACGCATGAACACTCCGTAAACGGGTAAAGTTTGCCTCGGCAATGTTATTAGAGCTTGTTGGGTACAACTCACTGGCTTAACTCAACTACACCTGTTTAAAGCTGTACGACAGAGCTACAAACTGGCACGCATCTGTAGGTGTCATGACTCTGATAACGTAGACCTCTAAAGTCTTAGCCTGGTCAACTATGAGCTTTTTACAAGCTCCCGTTAAACGCTATCGCATTATAACGGTGAGTTATTGACTACAGCTCAATATAACCAGATAGATTTTATAGTCTAACAGATTTAGTTATTTGTTATTACGTTGCAGTGGCGATCGCGCTACGCCACCGTTGTTAGTCGTTAGAGCGTTAGAGGCAGTGGGGAGTTGGACATAGAGTGGAATAGAGGAAGATTTGGGGCTTTGGGATCTTGTTTATGAAGATAGTGGGGTTTTTTCACGTGGGACGGAATATCTGTCGGAGATACACTTCAAAGATTGGCGATCGCGTTGGCGCGTGACTCACGTATCGCAACGCCTGAAAACTTATTTAGAGCTAAGGATGGGTCATTCCTATTTTTTGAAATGAAATTACTATTTTTCTTGCAGTAATCTGAGCTTTCATCAAGTCAATTTGATAAGGAATATCACTCAAATCATGAATAACACTAATAATAAAAAGAATTAATATAAATAAAATCATTTATCTAACATAGTTTATATGCAGTAAATCGCCTATTTTTTGAATAATAAATGATAAGTGAAAACTCCTTTTCGGGGGGGGGAGGGTATTAGCCTTTCTTATTTTTGCTCCGGATTGATCTACTATTTGTTATTCTAATAAATAAGCAAATCTATTTATTTGCTAAAAAAAATAGGAGATTAATTCATAATCTCAGGGAGATTAGATATGGCAAATACTCCAACTAGGGCAAACGACTTTTTACAAGGAGACGCTTTTGATAACAGAATCGATGCACTAGAAGGCAATGATACTGTATTTGGCTTTGGAGGTAACGATACGCTTGTAGGTAATCAAGGTATTGATCGGCTATTGGGAGGTCCCGGCAATGATAGGCTGTATGGTGGTCGAGGTCCAGACAATCCTTCTGGTGGTGGTGGAGTTTTTGGCGGTAGTGGAAATGATACTCTGTTCGGAGATACCGCTGATGACTTTCTGTCAGGGGATAACGGAATAGATTCACTCATTGGTGGCCAAGGTGCAGATACGTTTTTTGGTATCGCTGGAGATCAGACTGATTTGGATGCGGGGGAGGGCGATGTAGAAATCCCTGGTATGGCAGCATTTTCGGGAGGAAATTCTCTTAATTCTGAGACGAGTCTTTTTGATACTGCTGAAGAATCTCCAGCTTTTGCAGAGTTGAGACGAGAAGGATACGATCTGCTGATTAATATTTCAGGAGAGCAAGAGTTTTCCAGCCGTCGTACAAATGCAGCTATAGACATTGGCGATCCATACGCAGTCCTAGGTTCAATAAAATTTCTCAATGATGAAGATCTCTCTTATCTGTTGAATATTTCAGAGTCTGGTGAAGCTGAGGCTCCTCCTAATAACGAGCAATCTATCAGTTCTGCTCCTTTTATAGATCCTTTAGGAGGTCGGCCAGCGGATGTAGAAAGTCTAACTCAATACCTTGAGGAATTAGAAACCTCAGGAGCCGATCAAGAACAAATAGAATATGTCAGAGATACTTTGTTAGAAACACAGCGTGTTGAAGCTGAATTAGCCCGAATAGACGAAAAAATAGCAGCAAGAACAGTAGAAGCAGATTTTTCATTATTACCAGAACAGGTTATCCTTATTGAGGAAGGAACGTTCATTCCGGCTGAATTTCAGCCAAAGATAATGGGCATGGGCATCGGCAGCGAAGTTTTAACCCTACCGGAAGGATACTTTGAAGAATTCTTTACTCCAACTGATTTTGAATTTTTCTAATGATTCTTCTAAAGCTCTAAACTCAGATTGTTTGATCAATTGTTCTTGACTTGTTTTAGATCCAGAAAAACTATTCATCAGCGCTGAGTGAGTGCTGATTTTTATCTCAGTAGTTATAGCGCTACGCGCCCTGGCAATTTTGCGATCGCCAATGGTGACAAGTTAAGCAAGAGGGAAAAGTGTCAAGAGCTTGGAAAGAGTGACAAATCAATCGGCTAAATCAATCGGATATTAAGTCAATTTGATGCCATTAATTGAACGCCTCCACAAATAAATCAAACCTAATAAACGCAACAATCGTAGAAAATTTTCTTTAATGCGCCAGCGGCGAAGGTGGATGAGGGATGAATCTGAAGTCTGCCTATGCAACTTTCTGGGGCAACAATTAAAGAGTAGTGTTTTAGTGAATAACAATAACAACAATTTCTCTCTATTTGTATTAAATAAATAATTATAATTTTATTAATCTTAAAGTAGTCAAGCCTATTCAAATAAGACTTTCGCTAAAATATGAGCAAGTCTTCATCCGTGATTCTACAACGATGAGTAATCCAACCACTCGACGAAAATTTCTGCTCACAGGTGCGGCTGTAGCTGGCGGTATTGTCGGTCATGCGGCATTAAAACAACAAGGTTCAGAAATTGCTGCAACTTCTAATATTCAACTGCCTACAACATCGACTTTACCCCAACGAGTCTTAGGGAAAACAGGTCTAAATGTACCCATTTTTGGCTTAGGGGGAGCCGGACAAACCCCGTTATCGAAACGCGGACAAGAAACTGAGGCGATCGCACAAATTGAAGCCGCGTTAAACTTAGGTATTCGCTATTATGATACCGCCGCTAGTTATGGCCCGAGTGAGGAGAATTTAGGTAAGGTTTTACCGCCGTATCGGTCTCAAGTTATTTTAAACACAAAAACCGCCCGACGAGATCGAGATGGAGCCTGGCGAGAATTAGAGCGATCGCTCTTGCGTTTAAATACAGATTACCTGGATTTATGGCAATTACATCATGTTTCTTTTCATGAAGAATTAGACCAAATTTTGAGTAATACTGGAGCGATTAAAGCCGTTGAAGAAGCCAAAGAACAAGGTATTATTAAATATTCTGGCATTACCGGACACCATGAACCCGATGTCATTGCAGCAGGCTTACAACGTTATCCGTTTGATACGACGTTAATTGCCTTAAATGCAGCCGACCCCCATCATCCGCGTCCGTTTGCTTCAACCGTGTTACCTGTGGCACAACAGCGTCAGGTCGGGGTTATTGCGATGAAAATCCCGGCTTATGGCCGACTATTTCGTAATGGTGTACTCGATAACATGGAACAAGCCATGGGTTATGTATTATCCTTAGCAGGTGTCCATTGCTGTATTATTGCCGCAGAATCGGTCGAACAGTTAACGTCTAACTTTAGAGTCGCTCAACAGTTTCAACCGCTCAACACTGACCAAATGGCGGCCATTGAGGCACGCACCGCCCAAGCTTGGCAAGAAAATACTTTTTTCCGAGCCTGGACATAATTTTATTTAAATCGGTGAGATCCTGTAACAGTTAGTATTTCCACCCCTTATTACCCATTCTCCGCTTGCCGATTGCCTCCGTGAAGCGCTATATAAAGTGTAGAGAGAGTTAGCGCAGGCTATTGCGGACTTTAAACAAGTCTGAGGAAAGTCCGGACTCCCGAAAGACCAAACTTGCTGGATAACGCCCAGTGCGAGCGATCGTGAGGAGAGTGCCACAGAAACATACCGCCGATGGAATGGAGGATAGTATCTATCCCTCCTTCACAGGTAAGGGTGCAAAGGTGCGGTAAGAGCGCACCAGCAGTATCGTGAGGTACTGGCTCGGTAAACCCCGGTTGGGAGCAAGGTCGGAGGAACTACGGTTGGTCTTTTACCCGTTCCGTTAATGGAGGTACCGCATGAGGTATTTGGTAACAAATATCCCAGATAGATAATGGCCGTCCTCTTCATCGGAGGATAACAGAATCCGGCTTATGTCTGACTCTCTCTTCCACACAAATCCGCTTGTTTAGATTTTTAAGGCGAAGATGTCTATTGGCTATCCCAGACGGCAGCAACAATTAGAGCAACTGGTTGAACGGTTAGGTATCATTGATACAAAATCCATTCAGTGGCATTTACTTGATTTAGCTTTAACGCATCCGACGATTGATAGCAAAGCCAACTATGAACAATTAGAATTTATTGGAGATGCGGTCGTGCGGTTAACGGCTTCTGAGTTGTTGTATGAGATTTATCCCGAATTGCCTGTGGGAGATTTTGCTGCGGTTCGATCCGTGTTGGTTAGCGATCGCACTTTAGCAGAAATCGCCAATTCTTATGGCTTTGATCGTTACTTACTGATTGCTGAAAGTTTACGCCGCGATACAATTGCTTTAGAATCTACTGTAGCCGATAGTTTTGAAGCGATCCTTGCTGCCCTGTATTTAGGCACTCATACCCTCAGCTTCATTCGGCCTTGGCTTGATCCGCATTTCCAACAACGCGCCGTAGAAATTATCAGCGATCCCGCTCGTCAAAATTACAAGGCGGCATTGCAAGAATGGACGCAAAATTATTATAAAGCATTGCCGGAATATCAAGTTAAAGAAATTGGGTTGGCTAATCCTGATGAGCGATTTTATGCCGAAGTTTGGTTTAAAGGACATCAATTAGGATTCGGCAAAGGACGCTCCATTAAACGAGCCGAACAAGCCGCTGCCAAACAAGCCTATTTATTGCTTGAATCAAAACCCGAAATATTAAAGTAAAAGTATGAGTGGCTCATTGCATCTACCTAAGTTGAGATTAAGCAGCAAATCCTCAATTTACCCGAATAATACAGTGACTTACTCTTAAGTCTACGGCTGTATCTAAAGTAACATTATTTCAGTGTAGAATATGTTTGAAGAATCTGGCTCTGTCTATCATCAGAGTCGCTCGAATTCAGAACCGCGTGAGGAGGAACGCCGTGTCAGATCGCTTATCGATGGCTTACTGGCTATTTAGCCCGGTAATTTTAGGTGCTAGTTTAATCGCATCATCTACTGTTGCCGCAGAGGTAACCCCACCTGAAACATCTTTTCAAGCTCAAGTCAGTCCCAGTACAGATACAGTTCATCCATCTGTTAGTCAAAACTTTGAAAGTAGCCCTCAAGTTCCTGTAACGGATTTGGAGGCAATGGATTTATCAAACTCTGTCGATGTCAATACTTTAGAGCAACTGAATCAATATAGTCGAGAAGGACAAGGGAAAAACAAACAATCTCAAGTTACTTCTGTGTCTCAGTTTTCAGATGTTCAACCGACAGATTGGGCGTTTCAAGCCTTACAATCTTTAGTGGAACGCTATGGTTGTATCGCCGGTTATCCCGATGGCACCTTCAAAGGTAACCGAGCCTTAACCCGATATGAATTTGCCGCTGGGGTGAATGCCTGTTTAGAACGGGTGAATGAATTAATTGGTGCTGCGACTGCTGAATTGGTAACCCGCGAAGATTTGGCAATTTTACAGCGCTTAATGGAAGAATTTGCCGCTGAGTTAGCAGCCCTGCGAGGACGAGTGACTGCACTTGAAGCCCGCGCCGCTGAATTAGAAGCCAATCAATTCTCAACCACTACAAAACTGACTGGGGAAGTGTTGATCTTTGCCGCCGATACTTTTGGTGAGCGTGCTTTATTTAATGTTAACGGCGATCAAGGGCCAGACGGTACGGGTTTAGTGGGTGAAAATGACGATCCCACCCAAACTACTGCAAGTGCTCGGGCACGTCTCAACTTTAATACTAGTTTTACCGGTCAAGATCGGCTACGGGTTCGGCTTGAATTTAAGAATGTTCCCAGATTTAGCAATACCGATTTAACCAATACCTTGATGAGTCGTCTAATTACAGACGGTAGTACTAATGCTTTTGAGTTAAATGAACTGTATTATCGCTTCCCGGTTGCCAACGGTAGTGGTCAAATTTATATTGGTGCTAATGATTTAGACCTAGATGACATACTCGATCCGATTTCTCCGTTTGACAGTACAGGCTCAGGTGCCGTTTCTCGCTTTGGGAGATACACCCCGACTAGCTACCGTGGTCCTGAAGGAACAGGAGTGGGTTTTAAATATGCTTTTAGCGATGCCTTTCAAGTTAATCTAGGATATTTAGCGGATAATGCGGCTGATGCCAATGATGGGGCGGGTTTATTTAATGGCGCATACAGTGCAGCCATTCAGTTTTTGATTTCTCCGACCGATACGATTGATTTTTCTATTGCTTACAACCGTCGTTATTTCACTGAAGGGGATGTTTCTGTTAGCGGTAGCACTGGTAGTTTCATTGCCAACCGTCCGTTTGGTGAGAATGCCACAACAAGCGATAACCTGGGGGTGGAGTTAAACTGGGCAATTACCAACTCTTTTGAACTGGGGGGTTGGTTTGGTGCGACTTGGGCCGATCAAAAGAATGGCGGTAACGACAATGCAACCATTCTTAACTGGGCTGTAACTTTAGCATTCCCTGATTTACTCAAAGAAGGAAGCTTAGGGGGAATTGTGGTCGGGATGCCGCCTAAAGTCACCAGTCATGATATTGATGAATTGGAAGATAATGACACCAGTCTTCATATTGAAGGGTTCTATCGCTTCAAATTGAATGAATATATTGCCATTACTCCTGGGTTATTTGTCGTGACCAATCCCGAGCATAACGAAGAGAATGATACTGTGTTTGTTGGTGTAGTCAGAACTCAGTTCCGCTTTTAAAATCAAACATTAAATCTTAATCTCATTCAGCCTGGCTTTGTTTAAACCACAAGTCAGGTTTTTTTGACCGCGTTACCGCGTGCGTCCCGCATCTCAGCGACTTTGCCTCCGGTGCAGTGATAAAACGGGAAATGAGGAACAGTTTATCTCCTAGCCCCTGTCCTTGCACCTCGTCTCTATGTCTCTACAGTCCCCCTCACAACCCTTTCTCCGATTTCCTCACAAAATCCTCACAATCTTTCGTTAAAGTCTCATTTAATGAATCAATGACAATTTCAATGCTGCTAGTCACCCCCAATCGATAATACGATTAGCTCATAGATCCTGTCAGATCATTTATAGACGGGTTCGGCAAAGACAGTTTCCTCAACCCTTTGTTCAGGAATCTGTCTTTCTCTGTCGAGACCTACTGACCCAATTATTAATATATTCTGCTGGGTATTTACAAATCCTTGAGGATTGCTATAGTAAATCTAAATTTCGGGTTTAATCCGGTATTTTAACTTAGTCAGATCCTTAAAGATAAAGCATTTATAGTCTATGAGTGATTCGATGTTGTCTCAAGCTGTGGTTAATCATTTGCCGTGGTGGATTAAGATTCAAACGACTGTTCCAGCGTGTACCTATTATTTTGGCCCGTTTGCTAGCGATGAAGAAGCCCAAATCTATCAGGCGGGTTATTTGGAAGACTTAACCTTAGAACAAGCCGAGGGCATTTTGATAGATATTGAACAAACTCAACCTCAAATCTTAACTATTTTTGAAGAAGAATAGTTTTATTACTTTAGAGTATCCGCTGACAGTATATTGAGTCCCAAGTTTTATTGATCATAGGGCTTGGGTCAGTTATGCTCGTTCAAGTAGGGCTACACTCTAAACAAGAACAAAATTGAATCATGAGCAAGGCACTGAAACTGTAAGCTTACCCCCGGCTGAAGCGCGGGGGCATTCGCACTAACCCTGTATACTGTCGAGTAGAGAACAAGGGCATTGGATTGCGCGTTATGGGAAGGCTTACAGACTCCCCCAAAATTTGAATCATTTTTGCACCATTGAAGTCTGCATCACATGTCCAACCACAATGACCACATTTAAAGTTCTTTGCGCTGCGGTAGGACTTTCCTTTAACGGGGTGGATATGCAAACATCGATGACAGGTCTGACTGCTGTATCTAGGAGAAACAGCTAATACTTCAACCCCTTCTTTAATTCCCTTGTACTCTAAGAATTGTCGGAGTTGATAGAATGCCCAAGAATTAGACCGTCTACGCTCATTGTTGTTTCTTGGCTGATTATTAGTTCTGTCTCTAATCCCTGTCAAGTCTTCAACAGCAACAATAGACTCTGTTTCAATGGCACGAAAAATGATTTGTTTGCTGATATTGTGGTTAACCCAAGTTTGGTATCGCTTCTCTCTTCCAGATAGCCGTTTCAAGAGGCGTTTAGACCCCTTTGTGCCTTTCTTTTGAGCAGAAGCGCGAACTCGGCGGTGTCGGTTTCCGTCCCGTCGAAGTTCGTAAGAAGCTCTAACTCTAGAAAACCTGTCTCTCACCTTGGTAATATTCTCGCCGCTCCAACTTTGCCCCATTGATGTGACTGCAATATCACGGCGACCTAAGTCTACACCGATAACTTGCTCGGCTTTCTGAGGGGGTGGAGCTTCATCTTTGATTTGAATATGGATGTACAGTTTACCGTCTCTATGTTTAGACAAGGTAGCTGATGTTGGTATTTTCCCCTTCAGCTTTCCTATCTGATAATTTCCTAAAATCAATTTAACTCGTTCACGACCACCAACTGTCGTCAAACTAACGGTTTGGTCTTTTTCTCGATAAGAGAAAATCCGTTCGCGGAGCGTGCCGTTAGGCGTAGCATCGTAATCGGCTGAGGTCGGCTTAAAAGTTTGAACCCGACGTTGCTTTAAGGCTGCTGTTTTACGGTTAGAAGCCACTCTAGCACAAGCCCTGATAGCCAAATTGGCTGAGAGGTTAAATTGCTCCCTAACCGTTTTGTAAACTTCAGCCTGAATCCGATTCTTGTTCTTA
Source organism: Microcoleaceae cyanobacterium (assembly GCA_049647265.1). Lineage (GTDB taxonomy): Bacteria > Cyanobacteriota > Cyanobacteriia > Cyanobacteriales > Microcoleaceae > JAAURB01. The sequence continues at coordinate 10,249 of JBARXJ010000059.1, read as the reverse complement.
ATTTTAGGGTTGACGGTTGTATTGATATAGTTGCAAGCATCAGCAAAAGCCCCTAAAGTTAACTCAAGCTTTTGGACTTGCTCAGGGGTAGGTTGAATTTTACAAACTATAGTCAATAACTGTTCCATAGTCCAATTATATCACCTAGATGAAGAAAATAGTTCTCTGCGGATAAATCCGCTTGTGGCGCAGTTCCTCCCCGGTTTAAAAACGCGGGGCTTCTCTGCTACCATTCTTTTATCGTGATAATTTAACAGTCATTGATCGCAATTCTGTTAGATCTACCTAAAATTTAATCAAGTTGTCAGTTACTCCAAACGAAGAGTTAGGGAGAAAAAGTAACCGTGAGAATTTTGTTGGTAGAAGACGATCAAGGACTGGCTGAAGGGCTACAAACAGCCCTAAGAGATCAACAGTATTTAGTGGATATGGCGGTCGATGGTCAGCAGGGTTGGGAGCTGGCTGAGGCTTTTGGTTATGATTTAATCTTGCTCGACTTGCTCCTGCCTAAGCTGAATGGGATTGCGTTTTGTCAAAAACTGCGCCAACAAGGCAAAAGCACCCCCGTCCTATTGATGACGGCTCAAAACAGCAGCACCCAAAAGGTCGAAGGACTCGATGCTGGGGCTGATGACTATGTGGTTAAACCCTTTGAAACTTCAGAATTGTTAGCCCGTGTCCGAGCGCTATTACGACGGGGTCAGGATATCCCAACTCCGATTTTAAAGTGGGGAGATTTACAACTTGACCCCAGCAACTGCCAAGTCACTTATCAACAAAAACTGGTTAAGTTAACGGCAAAAGAATATAGTCTGCTCGAATTATTATTGCGTTATCCCAGCCGTATCTTCAGCCAAGGGGCGTTACTGGATCATTTATGGTCTTTTGAACATCCGCCCTGTGAAACCGCCGTTAGGACGCAAATTAAAGGGCTACGGCAAAAGCTCAAGAAAGCGGGTTTAACCTCAGATTTAATTGAAACCGTTTATGGACTGGGATATCGTCTTCAGTCTCTCCCTCAAAGCGCTCCGATTGCTGAACAGTCCTCTAATTCTACACTTCAGCTTAATCTTAGTAGTATTTGGCGCAAGCATCGGGAACGATATTTACAACGCATTGCCACTGTCGAACAAGCCATTAAAGCGCTACAACAAGGCAATCTAGATCTGAGTTTAGGACAACTTGCTTTATCAGAAGTCCATACCCTCGCAGGTTCGTTGGGGAGTTTTGGATTTAAACAAGCCTCTCAACGCTGTCGTCAGATTGAACAGATTTTACAGTCTGCTGCTCAATTTAACCCAGTTAAACAGTATCAGTTATCTGAACTAATTGTTAATCTCTATCAAGATCTGAGTGTGGTTCCTCCGGCTACTGTTCAACCCTCAGAAGCTGCTGTTAGACAGCCTGCAACCCATTGTGATCCTCATCTTTTAATTGTTGATGATGATATTGCTTTAGCCACTGCGATCGCCACACAGGCATCATACCATCACTTGCAACCTCGAATTGCTGACTCTCCAGCACAAGCCCGCCAACAGATACAAGCGTTTCAACCCGATATTATATTACTCGATTTAAGTTTTCCAGAGTCTACTGAAGCGGGGTTAGAATTTCTCCAAAAACTCAATACTGATGTTTCTGCACCACCAGTGGTTGTGTTTACCGCTAAACAAAGTTTTGCAGCACGGCTGAAAGTCGCACGTTTAGGAGGACGCGGATTTTTACATAAGCCAATTGATCCTACAGCGGTAATTGATATGATCAAGCAAACTTTACAACCGCCTGTTGCACCTCAAGCAAAATTGTTATTAGTCGATGAGCAAGCACAAGTTCTCGATCAGTTTAGGAAGATTTTAGAACCTTGGGGATTTAATTTAATATTACTTGATGATCCGCTGCTATTTTGGCAAACTCTAGAACAATGCCAACCGGATGTGGTGTTGCTGGATTTTAAAATGCCAAATTTGAGTGGTTTAGATTTATGTCAAGTCATGCGTAATGATCCCAACTGGCAACAATTGCCGATCTTAATCACACTGAGCGAGCGAGAAGAACAAGATATTGCTCAAGTCTTTATTGCCGGTGCGGATGATTATATTCAAAAACCAATTGTTGAGCCTGAATTAATTGCTCGTTTGCTTCATTGTATTGAACGACGTTACCATCAATCACTCTCTCAGTCTTAATAAATATATCAATATTTTGTGTTTTGGGTTAATCTATATAAAAACTTACGCTTAATTATCTTGAAGAAAACTCTGAGCTAAGATAATAATTATACTGTGTTGTGGTGCGTGAGATCAGATGGGTGAAATTCAGATCCCTATTTTATGGTTCATCTTCATGGGTGTGACAGCATTCACTGCAAGTTATGCTGGTTTGAAAACAGGACTATTAATCGCGGGTTTAACCTCCATTTGTATTATTTATCAAGCTTACAATTTTATTCCTCTGTTTGATAATATAAATCTCGCTATTTTATGTATTGCGAGTATTATTTTAATTGCGCTAGTATTAGGTCAAAAAAATAATCAATATCGGGCTAAGTTACAGATACAAACAGACAGTCAGGTAGACCTGGAAAAACGAATCAAGGTTTATCATAAATTACTCAATCATGTTAATTTAGATTTAAATTTTCACCTCAAAGAACGGGTGCAAATAGAGGAAGCTTTTAAAACTCATACAGAGCGTTATCAAGTCTTAGCAACGAAGCTAGAATCTATTACCACTCATACTCCTATTTATATTTATGAATTAGATTGTCAGGGAAACATTTTATCTGTCAATCAAACCTATGAAGGAGTCACTCCAGAACAGGTGATTGGTACGTCTTTGCTGAATTGGTTTCCTGTTGAGCAGCAAAATATGATTCAAGCGGCAATTGAACAAGCTTTCACCACAAAGCAGACACAATCGTTAGAATATTCTTTATTAAATCCTCAAGGAGAAAATCGATTTTACCGGACTCAGATTGCTCCGATTAATATTAGCAGTAAAATAGATAGAGCCATACTTATTGCTAATGATGTTACTGAGCGTAGGCAATTAGATGTTTTTTTACATCGTCAAGCTTTAATTCTTGAAACGATTTATGATGGGATTATTGTTACTAATTTATCGGGTAATATTATTGACTGGAATTCTGGCGCAGAACGAATGTTTGGTTATAGTAAAAATGAGGTTTTAGGAAAAACCCCGGCAATGTTGCATCGACCTGAAGATGTAAATTATTTAACAAAAACTGTAATCAAAGAAATCAGCCAGAAAGGACGCTGGTTAGGGGAAATTCATTTTATTCGGAAAGATAAAACAGAAGGAATCTGTGAAACAATTGTTGTTCCTCTGTTGAATAATCGGCAAGAATTAATTGCAACAGTGGGGATTAATCATGATATTACTCAACGTAAACAGACAGAAGCCGCATTACGCAAAAGCGAGGAACGATGGCAATTAGTTTTGCGAGGGACTAATGATGGAATTTGGGATCACGATCTGAAAAATAACCAGCATTTTCTGTCAGAACGATGTTATCAACTACTCGGATATCGTTGTGAAGAGATTAATACTTTTGACAAGTGGTTTGCATTAATTCATCCTGACGATCAAGATAGTATGAGTCAAGCCTTTTCAGCTCATCTAAACCATCAAACATCTTATTATGTGGCTGAATATCGGATGCGCTGTCAAACAGGAGACTATAAATGGATTTTATCTCGAGGTCAAGCGGTTTGGGATGGCAATAATATTCCCATTCGTATTGTGGGTTCAATTACAGATATTAGTGCTTGGAAACAAGTCACCACAGAGTTACAACAATACCAAACTCAACTCGAACAATTAGTTACAGAACGAACCCTTGAATTGACTCAAACGAACAAGCAACTCCAACAAGAAATTGAGGCTCGATCTATTTTAGCAGAGGCTTTACTGGCTTCTGAAGCGCGTCTGTCTGGCATTTTAGATAATGCTCATGATGCTATTATTTCAGTCGATGAAAATCAGCAGATTATTCTATTTAATCAAGGTGCAGAACGAATTTTTGGCTATACTAACCAAGATGTTTTACATCAACCCTTAGATATTTTATTACCATCCGCAACTGTTGCAATTCATCGTCAACATATCCGTCATTTTGGTAATAGTCTTGAGAGTTCTTGTCGGATGAATGGACGGCGTGAAATTTGGGGTCGGCGTTGCGATGGGACAACGTTTCCCGCAGAAGCCTCTATCTCTCAGCTTCATCTGGGCAGTCAAACCGTATATACTGCTATTTTACGGGATATTAGCGATCGCGTTGCGGCTCAGCACCAACGAGAACAGGCGGAAATGGCACTCTGGGATAGTCAACGACGCTATGCTACCATTACCCAAGTTGCGCCAGTGGGTATCTTTCATACGAGTGCTGAGGGGAACTGTTCTTATGTCAATGAGCGCTGGTGTGATATTGCCGGAATGTCAGCCTTACAAGCCGCCGGACAGGGTTGGGTCAGTGCCATTCATCCACAAGATCGGCCAGTCGTCTTTAAAGCATGGCAAGAGGCTGTCCAACAAAGCCGTTTATTTCAGCTTGAATATCGTTTTCAACGCCCAGATGGTAAAATCACTTGGGTAATGGGTCAGGCGGTGGCTGAGCGGGATGAAGCGGGGAATATTCAAGGGTTTGTGGGTTCGATCACCGATATTCATGCTCGCAAGCAAGCAGAGGCCATTATCCGCGAAGCAGAACGACGGTGGCGATCGCTATTGGAAAATGTACGACTGAGTGTGGTGGGACTCAACGCTCAAGGTACTGTCGAATATGTCAATTCATTTTTCTTAGAATTAACCGGTTATTCTCGAATGGAAGTGTTAGGAAAAAACTGGTTTAAGATGTTTTTACGACCGGCAGAACAACAATCCATTTATCAAAACTTTCAACAGCTTTTGCAACAAGATATCCACAATTATTGTCAAAATATTATTCTCACTAAACAAGGACAAGAAAAAATTATTGCTTGGAACAATACCCGGCTACAAAGTACGGACGGGATCACAATTGGAACCATGAATATTGGGGAAGATATTACCGAACGCTACGCAATTGAACGGATGAAAAATGAGTTTATTTCTGTGGTGAGTCATGAATTACGCACCCCATTAACTGCTATTCATGGTGCGATTGATTTACTCTATTCCGGGTTAGTTGATCCGGCAACAGATCGAGGAAAACAAGTCTTAAAAATTGCGTCCGAAAGTACAAATCGTTTAGTGCGGTTAGTGAATGATATTCTGGAGTTAGAACGGTTAGAATCAGGGAAAATTACCTTAATTAAACAATGGGTAGAGGCAACAGATTTATTATTACAAGCACAAACTCAATTGCAAGTGATGGCAAATCGAGCCGGAATTAAACTAGAAGTGATTGAAAACTCTCTAGAATTTGAAGCAGATAGTCATCGATTATTACAAGTTTTAATCAATTTAATCAGTAACGCCATTAAGTTTTCTCCTCGTGGCTCTACCATTACGATGAGTTTAGAATTAAACCCAGAAAATATTATTTCACAATTGCCAAACTCAACTCAAATAGATGATGGTTGGATTATTTTTAAAGTTCAAGATCGAGGACGGGGTATTCCTACTGATAAAATTAATAGTATTTTTGAGCGTTTCCATCAAGTTGATGCCTCAGACTCTCGGCAAAAAGGCGGCACTGGCCTCGGCTTAGCCATTTGTCGCTCTATTGTCGAACAACACGGCGGTACAATTTGGGTAGAAAGTCAGGTGAATCAAGGAAGTTGTTTTTATTTTAGTATTCCGGCAAAATTAAAGGAGCAAAAATGAATTCTAAACGAGTTTTAGTGATTGATGATGAAGATGGTGTCCGAGATATTATTCACATTACCCTAGAAGTGGTTGCCGGATGGGATGTATTCACTGCAACGGGTGGTAAAGAAGGAATTGCGATCGCTCAAACACAACAGCCTGATGCTATCTTATTAGATGTAATGATGCCGGAAATGGATGGCTTAACCACATTTCAACACTTACAAGCTGACCCCCAAACTCAACACATTCCCACTATTTTTCTGACTGCTAAAGCCCGTATGAGTGAACAACAACAGTATACTCACTTAGGTGCGGTGGGTGTGATTACTAAACCCTTTGAAGCAACCCGTTTAATTGAACAGCTTCAACAACTCTTAAATTGGACGACACCATAACAATTGAGAAGTGGGAGTCGGTTGTGCCGTTTGATTTCCCTCACTGCGATCGCCATATAGCAGAGTTGTTAACTTCTCGTCCTACCTGATGTTAGCCTCCGTTGATTTATCAGCTTTTCCGCAGCGCTCGACGATGTTCTGTTTTACGGAGGCGATGCTTTTAGCCCCCGTATTTTAATCGGGGATTTCTGCAGCGGGAGCCATTTTTAAATGGCGGTGAAAATTAACTTCATCCAAAAAATTATCATTAACCCCGTTCTAAAAGGACGGCTTTACATGGTAAAATAATCCCGGTCACTGACCCACCCGAGACGATGGATTCAGACAGCCTATACGAGCGAAGTCCGGTTAGAACTGGCGGCGCAGACAAATCGGTAGACCGGGAAAAGAGGATGGGGCAATTGCGTTGTTCAACCCCGGAATCAACAAAGTACATAAAGATTTCTCCATGCATGAGATTTCAACACATAAAAACCGCAGGGCTTGCGGGGATAGTCTGTGGAGCGAGCGTAAGACCATAAAACTCCGAATCGGGTGGAGGCAGTTGCGGGGAAACAGAAACCTAAATCGTGAGATTTAGGAATCACCGTCCGTTTCACGGCGGTGAGGATGTCAAAGTGTACCAATTCCTGATACATTTACCGAGTATCAGCAAAACGAGAGTCCATATACGTATATGAAAGTTTTAGTAATTGGTGGTGATGGCTACTGTGGGTGGGCAACCGCCTTGTATCTTTCCAACAGAGGGTATGAAGTTGCCATTCTCGATAACTTAGTGCGGCGACACTGGGATCAACAGCTTTGTATTGAAACCTTAACTCCGATTGCTCCGATTCAAACTCGCCTGCAACGTTGGAAGGATTTAACCGGAAAATCCATTGGCCTTTATATCGGCGATATTAACGATTACAGCTTCCTGGTTAACAGTTTATTGGAATTTGAACCGGATACGATTGTTCACTTTGGTGAGCAGCGTTCTGCGCCGTTTTCGATGATTGACCGAGAACACGCTGTTTTAACCCAAACCAATAATGTGATTGGGAACTTAAATATCCTGTATGCGATACGGGAACATTTCCCAGATTGTCACCTAGTGAAATTGGGAACGATGGGTGAGTATGGTACCCCGAATATCGATATTGAAGAAGGTTATATTACCATCGAACATAACGGCCGTAAGGACACCCTACCCTATCCCAAACAACCCGGAAGCTTCTATCACTTATCTAAGGTTCACGATAGCCACAATATCCATTTTGCGTGTAAAATCTGGGGTCTGCGGGCAACGGATTTGAACCAAGGGATTGTTTATGGTGTTCTGACCGAAGAAACAGGCATGGATGAACTCCTGATTAACCGTCTCGACTACGATGGTATCTTTGGGACAGCATTGAACCGTTTCTGTATTCAAGCAGCCATTGGTCACCCGTTAACGGTATACGGTAAAGGCGGACAAACTCGCGGATTATTAGATATTCGTGATACCGTACGTTGTATGGAGTTAGCGATCGCCAACCCAGCCGACCGAGGTGAATTCCGCGTATTTAACCAATTCACTGAATTATTCAGCGTTAGTGATTTAGCGAATATGGTGCAAAAAGCGGGAGCAGATTTAGGATTAAAGGTTAAAATTGATAACTTAGAAAATCCTCGGGTTGAACTAGAAGAACATTATTTCAATGCCAAAAATACTAACTTGTTAGATTTAGGTTTACAACCCCACAAATTATCTGATTCTTTACTCGATTCTTTGCTCAACTTTGCTCAAAAGTATAAGCATCGGGTTGATAAAAATCAAATCTTACCAAAAGTGTCTTGGCGTAACCCCGGTTCAGCGAAAAAAAGTTAGATAGTTGGCGAATAAATTGCAACTTTACGAACTTTATCCCCTGTTTCTTACGGGGGATATTTGTTAAAGAAGGCAATAGGGAACAGGCAATAGGCAATAGGTAAGAAAAGGCTTATAACATAGGGCTATTAGCAATTTTGGATGGAGATATTATATACAATGTTTGCACGATTTGTAAGTAAAGGAATGGTGATTTGCTATTTTTTGTTAGTCTATTAATGATTAATTGGAAGTTGAATGATAAATTCTGTGCCCACTCCAACGGTTGAATAACATTCTAGTTTCCCTTGATGTTTATCCACCACAATTTGACGAGCAATAGACAGTCCTAAACCTGTGCCTTTCCCAACTGCTTTTGTCGTATATAAATGCTCAAAGATCTTGTTTTTGACATCCTCAGACATACCACAGCCATTATCTTTAATCTGTATATTGACAGATTGTTGAGTGGAATCTAACTCAGTTTTTAAAGTAATTTGATAGGGATTTTGTTTGATTTCAGCCATAGATTGCTTCTGACTCATCTCATCAAAAACATCGATAGCATTCGCTAAGATATTCATAAATACCTGGTTTAATTGTCCGGGAAAACCGTTAATTTTGGGTAAGTTTCCATAGTCTTGAATAATAGTAATTTCTGGGCGTTTTTCATTCGCTTTTAAACGATGTTTGAGAATTAATAAAGTACTATCTAACCCTTCATGTAAATCAAATTCAACCTTGTTATTCTGATCGGCGCGGGAGAAAATACGCATCGATTTACTAATGTCTTGAATTCGATCAACACCCGTTTTCATAGAAGTTACCATTTCCGGTAAATCTTCCAGTAAATATTCTAATTCAATTTCTTCTGCATAAGCCATTACTTCTTCTCCGGGGGGATGATATTGTTGATAGAGTTTTAGATAACTGAGTAAGTCTTGTGTAGTTTCTTCGACTTGATTAACATTACCTGAAATAAAGCCCAAAGGATTATTAATCTCATGGGTAATACCGGACATCATTTCTCCTAAAGCAGACATTTTTTCACTTTGTACCAGTTGCACTTGTGCTTCTTGGAGTTGAGTTAAAGATTGTTCTAATTGATGAGCATAATCTTTTGATTTACGATAAAGTTCGGCATTTTCTAATGAAATCGCAGCCTGAGAACAGAGCAATTTTAAAACTTCAACTCTGTCTGAGGTAAATGCATTTTGGGTTAAGCGATTTTCCAGATAGAGAATTGCTAGTAATTTACCCTGATTCAAAATAGGTAGACAGAGTAAACTCTTCGGTTGTTGCTGAATTAAATACTCATCATTTGTCCATTGTGGTTGTTTAGAAATATCATCTATTACTAATAGTTGTAATTGACGTTTAACAGAGTTGAGCAGCTTAAGTGGAACCTCTAAACTATTCTCAACGGCTATTGTATTCTGATTAATGCTGACATTTTTATCGAATTGTGAAGATTGAGTAGCAACCGCTTCAACAGTGAGTTGTTTATTTCTATTAAAGATTAATACACCTTTAGTTGCACCCGCATTTTCTAGAATAACTTGCATTAATTTCGTCATCAGTTTGTCAAGTTCTATCTCACCCGATAAAACCTGGGATGCTTTCATTACACTACTTAAATCAAGTAAATGGGTGCTGGTGCTACTGCTAGATTGATAGCTTTGACTGCTGGTTTTAGTAAAAGTGTGTAAGGCATCAAGACGGGTTTTTTGCTGTTGCTGAAGAATCGGAGATAACAGTAATGAATATTGTTTTTCTAGTCGGTCAGTTTTAGCTTTTGCTCCCCAACGGGCATAACAATAGTAGGCATCCGTCATATAACCAGCCGCTATTTTCTGTTTATTCCAATCTAGATAGAATTTAGCTGCCAGTTCGTTTGCTAGGGCTTCTTCATGGATATATTGATGTTCTTTAGCTCCGGCAATAGCGCGATCATAATATTCAATCGCTTCTGATTTTTGTCCCAAAACCCGACATTTTTCTGCTTCTAATAAATCTACTTTATGTTGGTAATTCATCGGTGCATGGTGCGCCCATTGAGCCAGAATGGTTTGCTGAGTTTCCACTAGAGCGAGAGTGTTTGCTTGTTCAGTTTCTGACTGTGTGGAATACTGTACTAAGTAAGTTAATCCTGCATAAAAATGGAAAACTGGAGTAAAAAATGATCCTCCTGTTGCCATCAAATAGAGCTGAGCTT
>JBARXJ010000058.1:0-304083 GCA_049647265.1 Microcoleaceae cyanobacterium | reverse complement strand
TTGGCTTTCAAACTATTAATTTATCTAGGTTCTAGCGCTTGGGTTGGCGTTGTGCTTTCCTCGAGCGCATTTACCAATGTATATGCTTTCACTTGGATTGTCAACCCTTTGAGCAAAGTTTTTTTTCGGATTTCCTATCTCCCTATGTGGGTAAGGGTTTCGGACTTTTCTGTCTATGACAACAATGCTCTAAATTTTCTACTCTACATATTCTGGCGAGAGTTAATCACATCCTCAAGCAACCCAGCGCAAGCATCCATGAGAAGGTCAATGACATAATTAAATCCTTCTGAGCCACCATAATAGGGGTCTGGGACTTCTTTGACTGTATGATGGCGGCAGAAATCACACATCAGTTTGACTTTGTTGTGATATTGATGAGTGGGGTCTAAGTTGCAAATTTGTTCATAGTTATCTCGATCCATTGCTAAAATGAGATCAAACTTTTCAAAGTCCTCCCGGACAAACTGGCGAGCCTTCCCTACCATCGAAATCCCTTGCGCTTTTGCAGCTTGAGTCATTCGGTGATCGGGTGAGGAGCCAATGTGATAACTTGATGTTCCAGCAGAATCACATTGAATCTGATCTTCTAAACCTGATCCAGCAATCAAATGATTCATGATATTCTCTGCTGAGGGGGAACGACAAATATTTCCCAAGCATACAAATAGCAGCCGCTTAGGATTGTTTTGAGACATATTCAATTCCAACTAACGATCTAAAAAAATAACGACCCAACAGAATATGGAGTAAAGAGACATCTCTAACATAAAATCTCTTTACTCCCTGAAAATGACATACTGGGGATAACTTTAACTCTACTACGCGCTACATTCCCGGTAAATTTAATCCCCCAGTTAGCTCTTCCATACGCTGTCTCATCATTGCAGTAGAATTACTATAAGCTGCTTGCATCGCCGTTAGCATTAATTCAGAGACAACATCTGCTCCTTCTCCTAAAACATCAGGAGAGATTTCAACACGGCGAGGTTCTTGGTTGCCGCTCAGATAAACTTTTACTAAACCCCCTCCTGCTTCACCCGGAACTTCCAATTCATCAAGTTCCTCTTGCAATTTCTTCGCGCCTTCCTGAACTTCTTGAGCTTTCTTGAAGGCATCTGCCAATTCCTTCATTTTGCCCAAGCCAAATCCAAATCCTTGTCCTTTACCTGTCATAATTTCGACTTCATCCCATTTTCAAGAGTTTTACACAATATCTTTCCAAATCCACTTCATCCTATCAGATTCAGCTTCATAGATAATCTTCGCTTAGATTATCTATGAAGCTTTGATGGATACAGGAGATTTCAGAGATACATTATAACGACTTAAAACCAATGGTTTACTTTAGCCAAGAGTGAGCCATCAAGTAGATCAGCTTAGATTGTATTGACTCCAACACTAATCATGAGTCATTCACTAGGGATGTCTCATGATCTTAATTTTCCGAGAATCTAATGAACTCTAAGCCAGTCTCCTGAGGCAAAGCCGATTAAAACTCTCCCAAAAGTTTAACCTCAGGTTTGAGCAAAATAGACCAATGGGTTTTAACTTGTTCCTGAACATAACTAATTAACTCAAACACATCAGTCGCTGTTGCGCCGCCACTATTAACAATAAAGTTAGCATGGCGTTCTGCCACCTGAGCACCACCAATTTGGTAACCCTTCAACCCAATTTGTTCAATTAGCCAACCCGCAGCTTGAGGAGTAGGATTTCGGAACACACTCCCACAACTGGGTAAATGATAAGGTTGAGAATTGCGACGACGATGAAGCTGTTGGGTGGTCTCAGCTAATACCTTAGCAGGATCTGCGCCAGGTTTAAGTTGAAAAGTGGCTTGAGTGACTAAATGATTGCTGCCTTGTAAATTTGAACTACGATAACTGTAGCCTAAGTCTGAAGGCGTTAAGACCTTCATTTGACCGGCTTTAGAGAGTACATCAGCTTCAACCAACAAATCTGCGATCGCACAACCATGGGCTCCTGCATTCATCACCACCGCGCCCCCCACTGTACCGGGAATACCCACAGACCATTCGAGACCTTGCCAACCCAAGCGAGCAGCCTTCCAGGCTAAACGGGGTAGGGCAACTCCCGCCGCCGCAGTCAGTTGTCCCGTTTCAGGATCAAAATGAGTCTGTCGCAAATATCGCGTACCAATTACCAGCCCAGATAAACCACAATCACTAATCAATAGATTAGAACCCCCACCAATCAAAGTCACAGGCATTGACTCGGCCGCTGCCCATTCTAAAGCAGCAAGGAGCTGTTCTGAGCTACGAGGCGCAACAAACCATTCGGCTGCTCCCCCAACGCGATAAGACGTAAATGGAGCCAGGGGAACCTGTGAACGAATAACACAGTCAGTACCCAGTAGTGTAATACTCCCTTCCGGCTGCCAGTTTGCTTGACTAGGAGAGCCATAGGACACAGTCATAACCATAATAAGTTCTGTAATAATCTGATGAAGTCAACAGTAAATTAAGCTGGCGTGAGAGAACTAGGGTTCCTCAGGAGTAGAATATTTAGCTCAACTTTCCTCAAAAAAATAGATACCCCTATTTTTCTGTCCGGATAGATAGTTTCTATTTAGTGAGTTCCAACAGGCTGATTAGCCTTTGTGGTAGGGTTTTGTAGCTGTTGGAGTGATGTGATGATTTCTGGAATAATTTGATTGAGATTGCCTGCCCCAAGGAAAAGTGCCAAGTCTCCTGGTCGTAAGCACTCGATTAATTGCTGTTGAACATCAGCTAGACTGGGCTGATGGGAAACATGGGGATGATAGCGAGCAATTGCCTCAACAAGCTGTTGTGCAGTAATTCCAGAGGTATTTGCTTCCCCCGCTGCATAAATATCCGTAACGATGACACAGTCTGCCTGGTCAAAACATTGAGCAAAATCGGACAAAAAGGTCTGGGTGCGGCTGTAGCGATGGGGTTGAAACACCGCAATCATTCGCGACCCCTCAGACTGAGTCTGGGTAAAATGAGCAGACTGAAGATGCAAACGAGCCGCAGCAAGGGTTGCCCGAATTTCACTGGGATGATGAGCATAGTCATCTACAAAGTAAATTCCGTTATAATTTCCCCGATGCTCAAACCGTCGTTTTGCCCCTTCAAACCCCGCTAAAGCCCTAGCAATGATGCCAAACTCCAATCCGAGTAAACGACCCACTGCAACAGCCGCTAAGGCATTGCTAAGATTATGAGAACCCAGCAGTTGTAGTCGCAATTCACCAAGGGGTTGATCTTTTTCCCAAACTTGAGCAGAACTTCCATTACTGTCATAAGTAATTTGATCCACACTGTAGTCTGCACCTGTTTCTCGATGTAGGCTATAACTGACCTGCGGTTGAATCTGTTCTCGTACCGTTTGGCAATCAATACAGCCCACAATGGTGTTACAGGAATTGCGAAACACCTGAAACGTTTTGATCACCTGCTGCAGACTCTCATAATGGTCTGGGTGATCCAGTTCAATATTGGTAATGACTCCAATTTGTGCTGCTAGTTTGACGAGCGACCCATCAGACTCATCGGCTTCGGCGACTAAGTAAGAACTTTGTCCCACTCTGGCATTTCCCTCCCAAGCCTTCACTTCCCCCCCAACTAGAACGGTTGGGTCTAAGCCCCCTTCTAGAAGAACATAAGAAATTAAGCTACTGGTTGTGGTTTTACCATGAGTTCCAGCCACTGCAACACTGGTATATTCTCGAATTAAAGCCGCTAGCAAGTCTGAGCGATGAAAAATAGGACAACCCATTTCTAGGGCTGAACGATACTCAGGATTGTTAGGATGAATTGCAGTCGAACAGATCACTTGAGGCAATTGGGGCCTGTCGCCAGAGTGCTGAGTCTGTTCCTGAGTTTGAGAGTTAAAAATCTCTAAATTACTGGCTGCTTGACCCAAAAAGATATGGGCACCTAAATTTTGTAGACGCTGAGTAATATGACTTGATTTTGCATCTGAGCCATACACGGGCAGATTTCGCTTCGCTAGAATGTAAGCAAGGGCTGACATTCCAATCCCACCTATACCAATGAAGTGGAAGGGTCTGCCGCTGAGATCGATCAAGTTTGGCATCGAATCGCTCCTTATCACACCACACAAAGCCAATAACAGGCGATATCATATCAAGAATTGCCGTTTACGGATAGGCTTTGGTCAACATTTCTCAAAATGCATTCTAAAGGATTTTTCCCCTAATAGAACATTCCGATCTTTAGTAGTTGTATACTATATCCCGGCGCTACAGGGAAATGACCGGAATAACTCTTCAAGAAAATAAATCCACAATCCTCTGCTCTCAAGAGCGATCGCGCAGCCCATACAACAGCTAGGGATCGCAGAAAACTACAAGTTTAGTTAGCGATCGCGTAAGAACTTGCGCCTCCTTTGCTGTATGATTGGGGTCAATAGAAACTTATGCTTAAGAAGGCTTGCGCCTCAGTTGGGCGATATTATTGTTAGGAGGAACAAAGTGGTTAAAGTCGCAATCAACGGTTTTGGACGAATTGGGCGCAACTTTATGCGCTGTTGGCTGACCCGGGAAAATAGCAATCTTGATGTGATTGCGATCAATGATACTTCAGACCCGAGAACCAATGCTCATTTACTGAAGTATGACACCATGCTCGGAACCCTAAAAGGGGTAGACATCAGTGCTGATGAAAATTCTCTAACCGTCAATGGCAAAACCATTAAATGTGTTTCAGATCGCAATCCCCTGAATTTACCTTGGAAAGAATGGGGAATTGATCTGATTATTGAATCAACAGGTGTGTTTGTCACCGAAGAGGGGGCATCTAAGCATATCACTGCTGGTGCTCAAAAAGTAGTGATTACAGCCCCAGGAAAAGGTGGTAATATTGGCACTTTTGTCATGGGTGTCAATGATAGTGACTACAAACACGAGGATTTCAACGTCGTCAGTAATGCCAGTTGTACCACCAACTGTCTCGCACCTTTTGCCAAAGTATTGAATGATAAATTCGGCATCATTAAAGGGGCAATGACCACCACTCACAGTTACACCGGAGATCAGCGTCTGCTGGATGCGAGTCACCGAGATGTAAGGCGGGCAAGGGCTGCTGCGATGAATATTGTACCCACTTCTACAGGGGCGGCTAAAGCAGTTGCTCTTGTTATTCCCGAGCTCAAAGGAAAACTCAACGGTATTGCCATGCGGGTACCGACCCCGAATGTCTCTGTTGTGGACTTAGTGGCTCAAGTTGAGAAAAAGACCTTCGTTGAAGAAGTGAACCAAGTTTTACAAGAAGCGGCTGAAGGTCCTTTGAAAGGAATTCTGGAATACAGCGATTTACCCTTGGTCTCCTGTGACTACCGAGGAAATGATGCTTCTTCGATCGTTGATGCCAGCTTAACCATGGTCATGGATGGTGACTTAATCAAAGTGGTGGCTTGGTATGACAACGAGTGGGGCTACAGTCAACGGGTGGTTGACTTAGCGGAATTAGTTGCTCAGAAGTGGCAATAATTTAGAATCAGCAACAAGAAATAGGGAGTGATTCGTCATTGGTCATTAATTGTTAGTAAATTCCTAAAAAGGATTTTAAAGATCCTTCGGAATCAATGACAAAGAATAAAAAACGAATGACGAACCCCCTCTCTGGTCTATTTCAAAAGTGCTGAAATCCCTGTTCTAAAATTAAAGATTGTTGGACTTGAGGATCAAATTCATCCACCAACAACACCACTGCTT
Source organism: Microcoleaceae cyanobacterium (assembly GCA_049647265.1). Lineage (GTDB taxonomy): Bacteria > Cyanobacteriota > Cyanobacteriia > Cyanobacteriales > Microcoleaceae > JAAURB01. The sequence goes on along the minus strand of JBARXJ010000058.1, from coordinate 298,358 downwards.
CAGTTGTTATCTGTCCGACAACCGTAGCCTGACTGAATTGGCTTAAAATGGGCTGTCTCAGGTGAGGCGGCGCACACAAGACTAATTCAAAGTCTTCCCCGCCGTACAACGCCCAATTTAAAGCTTGTTGGGGTGAAACAAAATTTCGCAATGCTTTGGAGATGGGAATATGCTGCTGTGTAATTCTTGCTCCTACTTGACTGGCACGACAAATTTGTAAAATAGCATCTGCCAGTCCATCACTACTATCCATCCCCGCGATCGCAACGTTATGTTCAGTCGCCAATAATTCTTGTAATGCGATGGCAACATCTAAACGCGGTTGAGGACGTTGATGAGCAGAAATGAGAGCAGATCGTTCCGCCGGATCAAGTGATTGGCCCTGTGAGGGATGTAACAATAATTCTAATCCGCCTCTAGAATCTCCATGAACCCCCGTTACAATAATATCGTATCCCGGTTGAGCCACAGAACGTCGGATGGCAAACTGAGGATTAACTTGGCCAAATGCGGTGATGCTCAGCGATCGCAATGGGGCGCGACAAATATCCCCCCCAATAATAGGAATATCAAAGGGCTGTAAACAACCGCTCATACCTTGATAAAGCTGTTCTACCCAACTGACAGGGGTTTCACCATTAATCCCTAATGCGACTGTAATTCCGCACCCAGAAGCCCCCATTGCCGCTAAATCAGATAAATTTGCCGCTACCCCTCGCCAACCCGCATCATAAGCCGAAGTTGTGCGATCGCTAAAATGTACCCCATCAACTAACATATCTGTTGTAACCACTAGAGATTGATTCGGATCTCGAGTCAATAAAGCAGCATCATCCCCCACAACTTCTCTTGGACAAAAACGCTGCACAATTTTAAGTAATCCTTGTTCTCCGATGTCTTGAATGGTTAAATTCAATGTCATACAAAAATAAAAAAACAGGAAGTGGGGAAGGGAAAATATTAAGGTCGGGTGAGTAATAATAAATTTAAAACTTGATTGAATCTTACTCTAATTTTCTCCCTATACAACGGTTTTATTTTTGATAGAAAGAGACGATCTATTAGAACGCCTCTATCATATTCTAATAACCCAATATCAGATTATTGTACAGAAGCATAAATCTTAGGTTCTGAGACTTCTAAATAAGTCGCTAACTGCTCGCTAATTTGATCGTGAACAATTTGACGATATTCTACGAAATGCTCAAAGTGAGCACAAACTGTCAGAAAAGATGAAAACAGTAGGGGTTTATTGCGAATAATATAAAATAAATAAACCCAAAACTTCCAGCGTGTCTCACGCAGCACACCCTGTCGCCATAAGACGATGAATAATGCCCGAACCCTGACCCATTGAAATTGTGATTTTCCAGTATGCTTGGGTACACCTAATTTCTTGAAATAGCGGAAAGTCCGGTCTAAATAAGTATTAGGATCATAAAGTTTCCAAAATCCATCAATATACTCCTTCGTAATTTGTTCCAAAGGCCGAGTGGGGATGAAATTCATTAAAGTGGTTTGATTGATATTAGCATCGCTATTCAGCAGGCGATTTTCCTTCTCTAAACGATGCCAAAGGGCTGTATTCGGCAAAGCTTGCAACATACTGAATAGGGCTGTGGGAATGGCTGTCTGTTCGACAAACTCAACAATACGACCGCCAGCACCAGGCTTTTCATCATCAAATCCCATAATAAAACCTGCCATCACCCGAAGCCCTTTTTCAGTGATTTTATCCACTAAATCAGTCAGAGAATCTCGGGTATTTTGGAATTTTTTAGTCTTAATTAAACTATCCTGATCGGGCGTTTCTAATCCTAAAAAGACCACTGTAAAATTACAGTCTACCATCAGATCCATTAACTCTGGATCTTGTGCTAAATCAACCGAAGCTTCTGTGGAAAAATTAAATGGATAATCCTTTTCAGCCATCCATTCCTTTAATTCTCTCAGCAATAACTTAACATTGCGTTTATTGCCAATAAAGTTGTCATCAACTAAGAATAAAGGATCTCGCCAACCCAGTTCATAAAGACACTCTAATTCTTGTATTAATTGTTGAGGTGTTTTCGTCCGAGGTTTACGACCATAAAGTACAATAATATCGCAAAATTCACATTGAAAAGGGCATCCTCTAGAAAACTGAATTGACATACTATCATAAGCATACAATTGTAGTAAATCATAGCGAGGAATAGGCGTTGTGGTTACATCCGGCTTTACCCCATCTGAGCGAAAAATTCCAGATTCTTCTCCTTTTTCTAGGGCTGAAACAAACAGAGGTAAAGTAATTTCGCCCTCATCTAAAACTAAATAATCTACCCCCATCGCTTCAACTTCTTCTGGTGATGTAGTCGGATAAGGGCCACCTACAGCTACTTTTTTTCCGCGTTTTTTAGCCTCTTGAACTTGAGCCATAAAATCAGGTTTCTGAACAATCATGGCGGAGATAATCACCAATTCTGCCCAATCCCATTCTGCTTCGGTTACATCACAGACATTGCGATCTACGAGCTTAAATTCCCATGTTTGAGGCAAAATTGCTGCAACTGTAATTAACCCTAAAGGCGGCATTAAAGCCTTACGACCCACTAAAGCAATCACTTTTTCAAAAGACCAAAAGCTTTGTGGAAAAACTGGATAAATTAATAAAGCTCGCATAGATTTTGAATTGAATATTGTATATTTTTGCAATTCGTTCCTTATTTTTTGTCACTGGTCATTCGTTGTCGATAAATCTCTAGAAACGATTCAAAAATTTTGAGATACTATAGTTGACAAATAACCAATGACAAGTAACCAACGATGAATCATTGATTGCTAAAGTTTTGCCACTTCTTCAGCTAACGTCTCCACAGTGTAACGAATTTGTTCCTCAGTATGCTGACAAGTTACAAAAAAGCGCAATCGCGCGCCATTCTGCGGTACCGAGGGATGTATCATAAACGGTACATTAATTCCTCGTTGGGATAAGTTACGCGACAGTTGTACTGACTTTAAAGAATCTCCAACAATAATAGGAATAACAGGAGACCCTTGACTGGTGCCAGTGTTGAGTCCCGCTGCGATCGCCAACTCCAAAAACAAGGCTGAGCGTTGGTGCAACTGAGCCACTCGCGAAGGCTCTGCTTGTAAGACTTGAATGGCTGCTAACACCGAAGCCGCATTAGGAGGGGATATACCGACGCTGTAGACAAAGCCTGGGGAAGTATACTTAAGATATTCCACCACTGCTTGAGATCCGGCAATATAACCGCCACAACTGGCAAAAGATTTGCTCAGGGTTCCCATCCACAGATCCACATCGTGGGGATTGACCCCAAAATGTTCGCCGATGCCTTTACCATGAGTCCCAAGTACTCCAATAGAGTGGGCTTCATCCACCATTAAAAACGCCTTGTGACGCTGTTTAATCGTAATAAATTCCGGTAAGTTGGGGATATCTCCATCTGTACTGTAGACCCCTTCAATCACAACCAGAACCCGCCTATAGCGATGACGGCGATCGCGCAAAATTCTGTCGGCTGCATCCCAATCATTATGAGGAAAGGCAATAGCCGTTGCGCCCGATAATAAACAGCCTTGTAACAAGCTATTGTGGCTGAGGGCATCATGAAGAATCAGATCATTTTGGCCAAACAAATGTCCAAGTGTGGTTACATTTGTGGCATGACCCCCGACATAAACAATACAATCTTCTGTACCGATTAATTGAGCTAAAGCCGTTTCTAACTCTCGGTGCAGCGGTTTTTCTCCCGATAATAATCGACTAGCCGAGACAGATGTACCATAGCGATCAATCGCATCAATGGCTGCTTGAGAGACTATCGGATCGCCAGACATTCCCAAATAATTATAAGTGGCATAATTAATCAGTTCTTGTCCTTGCACCGTCGTCAGATGATTCGTCAGACCATCTTGGGGTGTAAAGAAAGGATTCTCTCCTGCCAGTGCCACAATCTCTTGTTGCTGCTGTTTAAGTTTGAGATATTCTGGGTAGAGATCAAAGCGATAATATTCAGGCGGGATCTCGGTATTAGAATCAGATTTAGCTTTTTGACGTAGTAACTCTGCTAATAATGATCGCTTTTGCTGAGCCGACATTTGAGCCGTACGTTGAGATAAATCGCTCATGAATTATCTTCCTCATCAGACAACATAGAATTGAGCAGAGCATCGACTTCTGCATCAGACAGTTGGTCAAGTTGTTCCAATAATTGTTGGGCTTGCTCAGATGAGACGACTTGACTTTGAGATCGCTCAAGCAGATCTTTTGAAAAATTTTGCACTAAATATTGAGATAACTCGTGAATATTAGGATAATCCCATAAAATCGTGGGTGGCAGTCGCCGTCCTAATATATTTTCTAAGTCCCCCGACAGATTAACAGCCTCAATTGAATTTAAGCCATAATCTGCAAAATCCTCGTGAATGTCAATCTCATCGGGTGTGAGTCCCAATCGTTCAGCAATTTGATTAATTAACCAGTTTTGAAGCGTTGTCGCCTCTTCAGCCGATACTAGGAAGTTCACAGGAAATGTCGGATCATCATTAACAACAACTAAAGGTGGGGCAGATTTCCCATTTAAAGACTGATTTAACAGCGGCATGATTCACTCCTCTATCACGCTAAAAAAGTAGCATTCCTCAGGTATCTAAGGCTAGCCCAAACAGATCGATGTCGGTGTGTCTCCCGAATGTCCATCCATACTGGATTTTGACGGTTGATAGGGCAAGACATGATGGTTATTGTGCCACGATCGTTCTAAAAGTATAAAGATATTAGATAAAACTCTCTACTGTGTGACCCCTCTAACCCATTACTCAATTACATTTAACGTCCCTGCTAAAAATCCAGCCCGACAGGCATGACGTTGAATTTTACCACTGGAGGTTTTAGGCAACGTTCCCGGTTTAAGCAGTAAAGCTTTGTACACTTGCAAGTCATGAGATTTTGATACAGCACGTCGAATCGATTGAATTAATACTTTGGGATCAAAGGCTTCCGAGGGTAAGGCGGATGTGGATGTTGATTCCCGACGGCGTTCACGGTAGTGACGTTCGACTTCAGCTACAATCACTAATCGTTCTTCTCCGTTAACGTCCACAGAAAATCCTGCTGAACTATTAGATCGAATTAAGGGATGGCTTTGTTCCACAGTCCACTCAATATCCTGAGGATAATGATTAGAACCATTGATAATAATTACATCCTTTAAGCGTCCCGTAACAAATAATTCTCCAGAATCAAAAAAGCCTAAATCCCCTGTTCGTAGGAAAGGGCTAGTTTTTGTATCTGCTAAAGTCGCTTGAAATCCCTGTTGAGTGGCTTCTGAGTTTTGCCAATATCCCTGAGCGATACTAGGGCCTCTCAGCCAAATTTCACCAATTTTACCATCGGCACAAGGGAGACGGGTTTGGGGGTTAACAATAATTGTGGTTTGATCGCTTAAAGTTTGACCACATCCAACTAATGTTCGGCTTTTTTCACCGTCAGAAGCGTCAACTGCGCTGCCTTTTTCTAATGCGTCAGCCGATAGTGTTTTTAAGTGGGGATGATCTGCTTTTAGACCGCCTGTAACCAGCAGTGTAGCCTCTGCCATGCCATAACAGGGGTAAAAGGCAACGCGATCAAATCCACAAGGCTTAAAGGCTTGAATAAACCGCTCTAAGACTTCATGATAAATCGGTTCTGCCCCATTAAATGCCAGTTCCCAACAACTTAAGTCTAATTCCTGCCGTTGTTCGGGGGGAATGCGGCGAACACACAAATCATAAGCAAAGTTTGGCCCGCCGCTAACCGGAATACGATACTGACTAATGGCTTGTAGCCATCGCAGAGGCCGCTGTAAGAAGAGTAACGGAGACATCAAAGTAACGGGTATGCCAGCGTATAGCGGTTGCAGCACACCACCAATTAAGCCCATGTCATGGTACATTGGCAGCCAACTCATCACCGCAGAATGATCGTGAAATTCAAAACAGCGATAAATTGCCGCTAAATTATGCAGTAAATTACCATGGGTAATCATCACACCTTTAGGGTCGGCAGTCGAACCCGAAGTATATTGTAGAAAGGCAAGGGTCTCTGAGGTGAGTTGAGGCGGTTGCCATTGAGGGAGCGATTCTAAATTAAGGGTATCTGTGGTTAACCAATGTAATGTTTTAAACTCGGGTTGTTCAACAAATCGTCGCTGTAATTGGGTTAAAATAGATTGAGTGGTTAGAGCAATTGTTGCCTGAGCATTTTCAAGTATTGCTTGTAAACGAGACAAAGATCGATTGGGACGAGGCGGATAAGCAGGGACAGCAATTACACCTGCGTACAAACAACCGAAAAAAGCACTAATATAATCTAAACCGGGCTGATACAGGAGTAAGGCTCTTTCCCCAGGAGAACAGTAAGACTGTAACTGAGCAGCAATAGCTTTTGCCTGTTGATCTAACTGGGAATACGTTAGAGAAACGATTTCAATTTCGCCATCCACTAAAAACTGATAAGCCGTTTGGTCAGGTTGATGAATGGCGCGATGTATTAATAGTTCAACTAAAGTCTGGGAATTAAATGGGTATTCTGAACCAGTCATAGACGTTTACTCAGTCCGAAACGTGAGGTGCTATCGTTTCTGTGCGGTTCTACTGGCGCTTGCTCTCAAAACCTTCCCGATAACAGAGACTATTTTAAACAGTGATAACCCTCACTGTACCATGCTTGAGATTCAGTTGCAGGTCTACCCAACTGACCCAGTTGCCCTTGTCAACTGATTCGCTTCGACAAACTTTATAATCGTTTCATGAGCAGTTTAGTATTTTTACAACAATGGGCAATATAAAATTAAGTCGGATTGATTTCTTCCTGTAACTGTGATCTAATCAAATATTTAAGCTAGATTGAATCAAAAATTCAATACTTTATACTGTAGCTTCAATCAACATTCATCTGTTGGTTCACTCGATATTTTTGTAATCATTCCTGAATGTCCACTCTAACTTAATAGGAATATGGCTAATCTTCTCCTCATTCATTCATCCACCGATCAACTTATTCATCTTAAAGATACGCTAAAAGATGCTGGATATCAAGTAGCGATCGCTGATACTCCAGAAACAGCTTTATCTCTGTTTGAACAATCTCATCGTGATCTTATTATCTGTGCAGAAACGATAATTAATCCAGCAGATGGAATAAAGCTTTGTCAAACAATTAAATGCCGCAGTAATTCTCCCGCGCCTTATTTTATAATCATTGCTCAAAATTCTGAAAAATGCGAGTTAATTTTAAAAAAAAATCCTGATATTGATGATAGCTTCAGTTTAGATTTGAGTGATTCAGAAATTTTAGCCAGAGTTCGTTTAGGATTACGAATTTATCAACTCAATCAAAACTTTGAACAAGCCAAAAGTCAACTGTTACAGAATGAAAAAACATTAAGTATTGGTCAGATGGTTTCAGGAATTGCTCATGAGATTAATAATCCAGTGTCTTTAATCACAGGTAATATTAGTCATGCCACTGAATATACTCAAGATTTACTCGAAGTGATGCAACTTTTCACCGAAAAATATCCTGAGCCTGAGCCTGAAATTGAAGAATTGATAGAAGAGGTTGATTTAGAATATTTAATAGAGGATTTACCTCAAGTTCTTAATTCTATGAAAAGCGGAGCCGACCGCATTCGTCAATTAGTACAATCTCTCAGAAACTTTTATCAAGCTGATGATGATGAAAAAAAATTAGTTGATATTCATGCAGGAATTGAGGATATCCTATTAATTTTAAAAGCACGATTGAAAGGAAAGCAGGGTCAAGCCATAGAAGTTATAGAAGATTATGGTGAATTAGAAAATATTGAATGTTACCCCGGTCAACTTAATCAAGTTTTTATGAATGTATTAAATAATGCAATTGATGTTTTAAATATTCAGCGATCGCAGGATAAAAAATTTCAGCCAACAGTTTGGATTAAAACTGAATTTAACACTTCCGAAAAACAAGTCAGAATTTGTATAAAAGATAATGGTTTAGGGATGTCTAATGAGATTAAAGAGCATATTTTTGAGCCCTTTTTTACCACCAAAACCACAGAAAATGCAACAGGATTAGGTTTGAGTCTGAGTCGTACTATTATTACAGAAAATCATGGTGGAACAATTAAATGCGTCTCTAAACCTGAAGAAGGAACAGAATTTATCATTGAGATCCCAGTCAATCAATAACAATAATGCCATGAATTGAACATAACTCATCTAATTTTATTAGCTAACTTCAAAGCTAATTAACCCCCAAAAATAATACAGCATAAACTTATGTCATCTTGACTTCTTCCCTATTCCTTTTTCCTTCATTTTGACATCTATCTTGAGGTATAAAAAAGATTATTTTTGCAGGGTTGCATTCAGCTATATAATAAAGCAGAACCAGACAATCACACATAAATACCTCAAGGAGACTCTGGCTTTTATGAGCTATCAACCCATTGAAAACTATGGCATCATTGGCAATATGTACACCACCGCTTTGGTGGGGTTAAACGGATCAATTGACTGGTTCTGTTTTCCAAATCATGACTCTCCTAGTATCTTTGCAGCCCTTCTTGACCAAGAAAAAGGAGGGCATTTTAAAATTGAACCCACTATTGATGATGTTAATGAAAAACAACTTTACTGGCCGGAAACTAATGTCTTAATTACTCGGTTTCTCACCTGCGATGGTGTGGGAGAAATTATTGATTTTATGCCTGTTGGATTAAACGAAGATGAAATCGGTTATCACAGCTTAATTCGACAAGTTAAAGTCGTACGGGGTTCGATGTCATTCAATTTAGAATGCTTTCCAGCCTTTAATTATGGACGCGACGATCATCAATTAAGCAGCACTCCAAAAGGAGTTTGTTTTTCCTCTCAAACCATGAGTTTAGGCTTAGCCACCGATATACCTTTAGAAGAAAAAAACGGGGGGGCAGTCGCTCAATTTACCCTCAATACTGGAGAAATGGCGGTATTTGTTTTGCAAGGAATTGAGTCCGCTGAAGGTTGTGGTTTACCCATTGCTCCCTCTCAAGCCACTAAACTATTTAGACATACTGTAAACTATTGGCGGCATTGGTTATCTCAATGTATTTATCGCGGTCGTTGGCGGGAAATTGTTGAACGATCTGCCTTAGTTTTAAAATTACTCACTTTTGAACCGACTGGGGCAATTATTGCCGCCCCAACTTGCAGTTTACCAGAAGGAATTGGCGGCGAACGAAACTGGGATTATCGCTATACTTGGATTCGAGATGCTGCGTTTACATTGTATGGTTTAATGCGAATTGGGTTTACTGAAGAAGCTGCCCAATTTATGAATTGGATTGAATGTCGATGCAAAGAACTTAAAGACGGTGATACATTACAAATCGTTTATGGCATTGATGGTCGCCATGATTTAACCGAAAAAACTTTAGATCATTGGGAAGGTTATAAACAGTCTAATCCAGTTCGGATTGGTAATGAAGCCCACGAACAACTTCAGCTTGATATTTATGGTGAATTGATGGATTCGGTTTACCTTTATAATAAATATGGTGCGCCGATTTCCTACGAATTTTGGTCAGAATTACGCCAGTTACTTAACTGGGTTTGCGATCATTGGCAACTTCAAGATCAAGGAATTTGGGAAATTCGCGGCGAAGATCAACCCTTCGTCTATTCTCGTTTGATGTGTTGGGTGGCCCTAGATCGGGGTCTTCGTCTGGCGGATAAACGATCATTCCCGGCTGACCGACAGCGTTGGTTAGATGTCCGGGATAAAATCTATGAAGAAATTATGGAAAAAGGCTGGAATGAAGACAGGCAAGCTTTTGTCCAACACTATGGTGGCGATCACCTTGATGCGGCAAATTTAATCATGCCGTTAGTCTTTTTCATGTCTCCTAACGATCCTCGGATGTTAAAAACCCTCGATGCCATCAACAAACCTCCGAGTGAAGGAGGACTAGTGGCAGATAATTTAGTTTATCGCTACAACACAGAGGAAGCCAGTGATGGTTTAGATGGTACCGAAGGAACGTTTAATATCTGTACGTTTTGGCTGGTCGAAGCATTAACCCGCGCCGGACGTAACGATCCAGACCGTCTAGAAAGCGCCCGCCTGATGTTTGAAGGGATGTTAGGGTATGCAAACCATGTGGGATTATACGCTGAAGAAACGGGGATGAGTGGGGAAGCGTTGGGTAATTTTCCTCAAGCCTTTACTCATTTAGCCTTAATTAGTGCCGCTTGGAATTTGAATGAAATCTTAGGGGATGATGATTAGGATGTCATTTGTTCTTTGTTGTTTATTATTTGTTGTGATAGGCAACAGAGAATTGCAAACGGGGAATAGGACAATAATAGGACAATTCTCACGAATAATGAATGATCACTGACCCATAATCAATCATACATATTTCCGATTCTCGCCTGTAGCGCTATAATTTTTATGCAAATTTAATCCGCATCAGAATTGGTTAAACATCAATCCCGACCGATTATTGGCTGGCGAGAATGGGTTGCATTGCCTGATTTAGGCGTGAAGGCGGTCAAAGCCAAAATTGACACAGGCGCTCGTTCTTCGGCGATTCATGCCTTTGATATTGAACGTTTCTCAAAGGGAGAACAAGACTTTGTTCGGTTCAAAATGCATCCGATGCAGCGGGAAACTAAACACACCGTTACAGCAGAAGCCGCGCTTTTAGATCAGCGTCAAATTCGCAATTCTGGGGGTCATGCCGAGTTAAGATTAGTGATTTTGACCCATGTTGAACTCAAAGATCATCGTTGGCCGATAGAATTAACCTTAACGAATCGAGATGTCATGGGTTTCCGGATGTTATTAGGACGGGCAGCGGTTCGAGATCATTGTTTAGTCGATCCGGGTCGTTCTTATTTACTCAGTCAGAAACCGAAGTTTGTTAAAGATGAAGATTTAGAGGAAATAGAAACAGAAGATTAGTTAAGTTTGCAGAATTTGATTTACGGTTAAGTTTAATTCCGGAAAAAGTAGAGATTTAATCGTCTCTTCTGCGTGATATTCCATCACATCATAAAATCCTGAAACGAGTAATAAAATAGACACTTTTTGTTGTTCAGGATCAATAATCCAATATTCTGGGATTTCTCTAACGGCATATTCCGAACGTTTATAACGATAGTCATCTTCGGGATTTCCTGGACTGACTATTTCAACGGCTAAAAGGGGTGGAGATTGTAAAACAGCAGTCGTCATGAGTTTGATTTCTTCGCATTGTTCTGAGGTTAAAACGACTATATCTGGAATTCTTGATCGATTCTGTGCAGTTCTCACTCCAACAGTTCCTGGCATGGCTTTCCACTGTTGTTGTATGCGGTCAATCTCTGCTTCTAATGTATTTAAAATACAAACTAAGATTAAAGCATGAAGACCACTAGCAATCGATATAACTTTCAATTCTCCATTAACGAGTTCATATTTATAGTCAGTATCGTCGTGGTAATTGAGATATTCTTCAAAGGTATAGGTTTTTGTTAAAAGGTTAACCATTTTTAGCGTCTCCTATCTGGAGTTTGGTTAGTTAGTTATTTTATCATTATATTTTATATTGAACCACACCAGGCATACAGTGTACAGAAAGATGAAACTATTAATACATCAAAAATTTATAGTAAGATTATGCTTAGTTACCTGTTGTATAATTTTTTTATTTGAATTATTTAATAGATTACCATCACAGGCTATTCCCCCTGAGTTTAAGTTAATTGAAACAGGAATAGGAATAGAAGTTTATAGTGATTCGATAGGGGATTATATTCAAACTATTGATTTAACAAAAAATGCGAAAATTATATTTTTACAAGGTGAAAAGGTAGGTGATGGGGTGGCGGCGGCTTATGAAGGAATTAATCCTCAATTTAAACGGCAATCTTTAGGGGAGTTTTGGCAAGATTTAGTTAGAGTTGATGAGAGTAATGCTTTTTCTATTTGTAATGGTCAGTTTTTTAAAGGAGGAGATCCAACTGAGTTAGCGTTTCCAGTCCAAACTCAAGGAAAAATTGTCAGTACAGGTTATGCTGGAATTGAGGAATTTCCAGATGAAAAAGTTATTTTTGGGGTCATTAATCAAACGGCAGAAATTATTCCATTTTCGGAAAATAGTAATTTTAAAGATAGTGATTTTCTTTATCAAGAAGCCATTGTCGGTATTCGTAAAGAGGGTGCAATTGAACCGAATAAATGGTATTCTAAAGATCCTTTAATTGAACGTCCTAGAACCTTTTTAGGGGTGGCTGACTTCGATTTAGATAATCAAAATGAAACCGTTTTAATTTTAACTTCAAAAGGCAAAACACAAATAGGCGCGGCTAATTTATTATTTAAATTTGGTGCAACTCAGGTAATGATGTTAGATGGGGGTGGATCGACACAGTTGAATATTTTAGGAGAAGAGATATTATCTTCAACCGATCCTGTCTCCAGGACTATTCCTCAAGCTGTTGGTGTTTTACAAGGATTTTGATAAATGTGTAAAAATATTTTAGTACAATTAAGTGTTGTATTATCTCCTCAAAAACTTAATTAAAAATCCTTTTTTGTCAAAGTATAACACTATGTTCTATAGTCAGGATATTTCTAAATTATAAAACAAACTCATAGCTTGCCGTTGCCCGTTATCCGTTGCCTGCGCGTAGCGCTATATCTGCCTCAACCCAAATTAAATCCAATAAAAATAGGGGAGTCTCAATTCCCCTCTTTTGCTGCAACATAAATTGTCTGTTTAGTCTTATCCAGCCGTGACATCAATCACAGTGTTATCCGTTTTAGCAGTATCAGGGGTATTAGAATCAGCCACATCATTCTGTTTACGGCGTTGTAATTGTTCTAACATTAAGCCAGAAATTTCAGTCACCAGTAAAGTGGCAACCACTCCATCATCAATCCAACCTAAAATAGGAATAAAATCAGGCGCAATGTCAATGGGACTAAAGAGGTAAAGTAATGTTCCTGCAATCAGTAACCAACGATATTTTGTATGGCGAAGGGTTTGGCGATACCAAGTATAGAAGGACTCAACAAACTGTTTCATTTTGGATTCTCAATTCTGTATACTTATAGAATCGCAGGTTTTCCAATCGGATAACAGTGTAGATACTTCACCTTTTTAGTCGGGTTGTTCTACCTAATCCATTTCCGGAATTGGCTTTGAATATTGTGTTAAGCCGAATTAGATACAGCGATCAATTTATCCGCCAATTTGAGACATGGTACGCTGATAAGACCCCTCAGTACCGCGATCGCGTTCTTTGAAATTAATCTCTGGTTTAATTTGCAGTAGATGTCTCAGTTGGGTTTGTAAGGCTTTTACAGGCACGCCTTGCCTCAGAGAGGTTTTGAGGTCAATTTGACCCGTTTCGTTGAGTAGACAGGGACGTAGCCAGCCATCGGCAGATAATCGCATCCGGTTACAGCGATCGCAAAAACATTCTGACATCTGACTAATAAATCCTAAAGTTCCTTTCGCGCCAGGAATTTGAAACACATCAGCCGGGCCATTTCCTTGGACTTGAGACGGTGTTAGTCCCCAACGATCGCGAATTTGTTGTCGAATGGTTTCAGAGTCTATCCAACCGCGATCGCCAAATAACTCACCATTACCAATTGGCATAAATTCAATAAACCGAACGTGCCACTTGCGATCTAAAGTTAAAGCAGCTAAATCTAAAACTTCCGGGTCGTTGACCCCAGGAATTACCACAACGTTTAATTTTAAAGGATCAAAACCGACTTGATAAGCCGTCTGAATACCATCCCAAACCTGTTGCCAGCGATCGCGTCCTCGGTTACCAATAATTTGGTTAAATATATCTGGATCTAAAGAATCCAGACTAATATTGAGTCGTCGCAGTCCCGCCTGGTATAATTCTTCCGCCATATTTAAGAGTAAAAACCCATTGGTTGTCATGGCGATATCTTGAGTTTGAGGAAATGCAGCAATTTTCTGTACTAAATCTACCACTCCAGGACGTAATAACGGTTCGCCACCCGTCAGTCGGAAGCGAGTAAACCCAACCGGAATAAATACATCCTGTAGCAGTGTCAACAACTCATCAATTGTTAGCAGATTTTGCTGTAAAACATAATCCATCTCCGCCCCTTCTGGCATACAATATTGACAGCGAAAGTTACAACGATCAATCAAACTAATACGGAGATAATCTACAGTATTCATGCCAGCTAGGTTAAGTAGGATTTACATCTGTTCATTATTATAAAGAGAATTAACAATAGAATTGTCAGATAAAATCAGATTTTAAATATTGAGGTTTAATATTGATGCAGTCTCAGCGTGAAATCCGACTTTGCTTTATTGGAGATTCTTTTGTTAATGGTACAGGTGATCCTCAGCATCTAGGCTGGACAGGGAGAGTGTGTCAGGCAGCATCGCAACAAGGAATTGATATAACTTATTATAATCTTGGGGTTCGTCGAGAAACCAGTAAAGATATTAAATCTCGATGGTTGAATGAGGTTTTGTGTCGTTTACCTAATACAATAGAGGGTCGATTAATCTTTTCGTTTGGTGCTAATGATATGACAATAGAAAATAAAAAATTACGAGTTGATTTAGCAGAATCGTTACAAAATACTGAGGAGATTTTAAGCCAAGCAAAACAATATTTTCCGATATTGATGATAGGGCCAGCACCCATTGCTGACGATCCATCTCATAATCAAAGAATTGCCAATCTGTCTCAACAGTTTAATCAGTTATGTCATGATATTAATATTCCTTATCTTGATGTGTTTACACCATTAAATCATTCTAAAACATGGCAAAAAGAAGCATTAGAAAATGATGGAGCGCATCCTCGCACGCAAGGTTATACAGAATATGCTCAATTAGTGATCGCGTGGCAGCCATGGCAAGCTTGGTTGCGGCAAAATTGAAGATGAGTAGAAAAAGAATTATATAGTATTTTACAATTGTATATCTTTATCTTTTATATAAAAATATTCATTATTTTTACTCAATTCATTTATTAGTCAATCATAAAAATATCTATATTTTAAAGATTTTGTAAAGTACAAAAAGAGCAGTATACTAAAAATCATATACTTATTTATTCTGGGTTTTTACATAAAAAATAATTGATTTAAAATTGATAAAAACCCGTGATATTACTGTAGGGATATTACCAAACTCATTGTTATAGTGTAAACACAAGGGTTTAATCTCTCAGATTTAGGGATTTCTTTATTCAGGGTTGTTTTCAATGATCTACAAAATATTGGAAACCATCAGGTCATCTACTATTTTTTTACAGATAAGAAGGATCGGTTGAAATATTGATCTTTAAATAACTATTGACACTATTGGAGTAATAAATGAAGAACTTTTTAGGATGCCTACTCGGTTGTGGGTGTATTGGGATGTCATTATTTTTTGCAGTGCCTGGATTAGCAGAAACTAATAATGAATTGGATAAAAATCTAACAACTGTAAGTTCAACAAAAGCAATTGAAACTCATTTACAATCTATTTCTATAGAGGATACTGTCGTGATTGCTGAGACTGAAGTCGCTGATTCATCGAACTCGACAGAAGCGATTACTGAACAACCCTCTACTCGTCAACCATTACCTTGTCGAATTTTCCCAGCCGCATCGATGCAGCAGTAAAACACTGTATTGAAAACTGGATAAACTCCAAAGAATAATTCAATTTTGACTATTTAACTGTCTCTTTGCACTTTATCCAGTTATATCTCTTCTTTGTAATTCTGTGAAAATGTAACAAATTGATATGATCTTTGCCCGAAAACATTGATTTTCTCACAAAGGTTAATCTTCCCGTATCATCCATACTATGAATTCAGCGCCATTATAGAGTTGAGGTGAAGTTATTGGCAGTAATATCCCCAATATTAACCCCATTTAAGATAGCTAAAACTTCGCTATTAAACAAAAGTTGAACATTGCTGCTATCTTGCATTAAGACAATATCATCAAACGTTAATCCACCATCTAACACTAAAAAGTCTATGCCATTTTGAAAATCAAGGATTGTATCTGTACCCTCTCCGGGGGATAGGATAAATCGATCATTACCCTCACCGCCACGAATAGTATCACTTCCTCCGGCACCGATTAATTCATCCTGACCATCTCCCCCATCCAAGTTATCATTGTTTTCCCCGCCATCAATCACATCATTCCCCGCGCCACCGAGTAAGGTATCTTGTCCGGAGTTACCATCGAGTAAATCAGACCCATCATCCCCACTAACAAAGTCATTACCCTCATTACCAGACACTGTATCAGCGGCTTTTCCGCCATAGAGAGAATCATTTCCTAGCTGACCTGTAATCAAGTCCTCGCCTCGGTTACCGTATATTTGGTCAAAGCCATCGCCCCCCACTAAAGTATCATTATTCTGTCCGCCGAATACAGTATCTAAACCCGCCTCAGCATTAATAAAATCATCTCCTTGATTTCCATTAATCCAGTCGTTACCCTCACCGCCTAAAATTGTATCGTCACCCAAATTACCGAAAATAGAATCATTTCCATTGCCGCCTTGAATTTGGTCATTTCCTTGTCCGCCGTGAATGGTATCACTAGAATTCTCTCCACTAATAAAGTCTGAGTTTCGTTGTCCGAAAATTATATTCGCTGCATTATTACCGAAGATATTATCTATACCATCTGTGCCGACTGTAGGAGTTAAACTAGAAGTTACCTCAATGGTTTCAGTGGCGTTACGATTTTCTGCAATATCAACTTCTTCGATATCAGGAATTTGACTAGAAGGATCAACTCGCAAACTACTCGGAGGCACAATAATCATTGGCGCAGGAGTTGAGGGAGTATTAGAAGCGGGTGTAACAGTTGGGGTAACTGTTGGCGTAACAGGGGGAGTAACAGGGGGAGTAACAGGCGGTGTAACTGTCCCTTCTACGGTTAAAGTAAAGTCATTGGTGACGTTTTCTCCCAAACTATCGGTTGCCCGAACTGTAATAATGTTACTACTTCCCGCATCTGCATTCTTTGGTACACCATTAAACGTGACCGTATTTGGATCAAAAATCAGCCAGTCTGGTAAACCTAAAGCGTTGAAGCTAAGGATGTCCCCGTTGTCGATATCGCTAAAGGTATCAAATGGAACGATAAAGCTGAATATATTAGAAGGGAAAGCGGTTTGATCTGCAATAGCATTACTCACAGTCGGGGCATCATTTATTCCTTCAATGGTAATATTAACGACTGCGGGGGCTATTCCGGCATTCCCTGCGCTATCTTCAACGGTGTAGGTAAAACTATCTGTCGCAATTTCTCCCTCTGCGAGGAACTCAAATTGTCCATCCGGGTTATAGTCAAATGTACCATCGCTATTATCGGTAACAATGCCTTGAGTTAGAGTGGTGTCAAACCCTGTAATATTTAACCCATTGTTTACAGGATCGATGTCATTGTTGAGAACATTATCCGTAGTTAAACCCGTATTTTCATCCGTGATAAAGGCTGTATTTTCTAAATCTGTTGGGTCATCTAGAGGCACAGGTAAGTCATCCGGCTGAAACTCAAACGCCCCAATATCAGCCCTTTGACCGAGAAATTCCCGCACAAAACCCTCTCCCCGTTGGTCGGTTGTCAATTCATTTGGGTTACTACCCGCTTCAATGGCAGGACTGCCAACCAATAAAGCTTGAGTTGGAGTGGGGCCACCATTATCAGTTAGAGGGCCAAGTAGGGGATCGATAGGGTTATCTGCATCTCCAACTAAAGTACTGGTAATAAAGCTGGTACTTCCGGTTGCATCTCCAATTAAGTTATCACCTTGATCGATAAAATGACCATCAACATCTGGATTTTCTTGGGCGGTATTGGTCGCAACAATAGTACTGATAATATTGGTAGTAGCTGCACTATAAGTAGAAGAAGTATTTAATATTCCGCCCCCTTCACGAACCGCAGTATTGTTAGTAATAGTACTATTGCTAATATCTAGTCCACTGAAATTATTATGGATACCGCCACCAAAACGAGCGCTATTACCACTAATGGTGCTATTACTAATGCTTGCTGAGGCACTACCGAAGCCTCCGCTATAGATGCCTCCACCGTCATCAGCAGTATTACCCGTGATGGTACTGTTAGTGATAATAAGATTGCTATCAGAAAATCCCCCATTATAAATACCGCCACCATTGTTGAATGCACTATTGTTACTGATAATGCTGTCAGTAATTGTGGCTGTACCTCCGTTAAAGATTCCTCCACCACCGTAGTTGCCAAAATTAATAGAAGTGTTACCGCTGATAGTGCTATTACTAATGCTTGCTGTACCATAATTGCTAACTCCCCCAGGGCCTGAAGAAAAAGCGCCATTAGTACCGATATTATCGCTGATAACGCTATTACTAATATTAATAATTCCTCTGAAACCGTTATCAATACCACCCGCTCCGTTTGTCGCACTATTACCAGTAATCGTACTATTAGTAATAGTCAGGTTTTCTCGGTTGTAGATACCCATGCCTGAATCAGAGGAATAGACATACGGATCTGAGGGAATTTCATCTGGAGAACTTCCGCCAGTAATGGTTAACCCATCAATCGTAACGGTTTGAGAAGTATCAATATTCTCATCATCAACTTTGAATACACGGGAGTTACTATTAGCATCTACAGTAATATTTCGGGTTTCTGGATCGCCGTCTGTATCCCCATTAATGGTTAAACTTTCTGCAATAATTAATTCACCGTTGGTGAGAGTAATTGTCTGATTTTCTAAAGATGAATCAAACAGAATTTGATCGCCAGAAGCAGCGGTGTTGATAGCTTCTCGAAGGGATACACCACCTGTTTCAATCCCGTCATTTTCATCAATTAATGTGGTAACTATAAGATCGGCCATGATATTAAATGTGGCTAGTTGTAGATGACAAATTAAGCAGTAATCTCGTCATTTCGATCAAAAGTTTTAATCTTAAAGCAATAGACTAAATCTCGACAATCTCCAGATGCTTTGGAGTGAAAAGATTTGCGAGAACTGCTTGAATATGTTAGTACATATATCTCAGCCACATGAGGTTATGCACTTTTATAGTAAAATTTTTTCTGAGGCGAACTTTATATATTGAGTCAAAAGATTATTTTAGGTAAATATTTAGTAATTTGATCAATTATTGACATTTTTATATCATATTTTTTTCGTCAATCATCGATTTTATAAAAAATAATATTAGTATAATCTAATGAAAGCTAAAAACTGTTTTGAGGTGATTTTCATCAAGCTATTGTAACTCTAATAAAGGCAAAATTTCTGACCAAATTTTATCTAAAACATTACCTAAACTATGATCGCTTTCTAATTCAATCAGTTTAACCCAAGGACGAGTTTCAGCAAAATCTCGACTGGCTTGGATGGGAATCATTTCATCTTGTTTACCATGTAAAATCAAAGTAGGAACAGGGGTTTGTAATTGTTCATCGGGATATTGAAATAAGTCTTCAATAAACTGATAACTCAGCGGCAGTTGACGCTGTTCACTATAGTGATAAACTGAATAATAACCCTCTGTTTTCCATTGTTCAAGTTGCGCTGTTCCTAATTTTGGTAGCCAATAGTTCAGAAACTGAAAGGCGGGAGCGAGTAAAATGAGTTGGTCAGCTTTAAAACTGCGTTGAGTTAACCAAGCCGCAGTTAATCCCCCAAAACTCGAACCAATAATGACTCGTTTTTTAGTCGTTTGGGGTGAAAATTCTGCTTCAATTTGTTGTAATTGTCGAGTGAGAGTCAGTTGAGAAAAATCTCCTTGATTTAAATCAGGAAGGTGTAAATTGAGTTGTAAATCCTGAAAACGTTCTTGTAAATATTGTGCTTTTCTAGATTGTGGACTAGATGCAAACCCATGTAAATAAAGATAAGTTTTTTTGCTCTCCACCATACACTCACTCAACAATTAAACAATTGTTATTGTAACCGTTTTAGGGATTACGAATCGGGGTGATGCGTCGATTTTGCATAATTTCAGCAAATCTAGCGCGCTGTTGAGGGGTTAAAATGTCTCGTAGTTGTAGCATCACATCGAGGTTCAACTCTCTCATATCTTCGGTCATTTTTAACAGTTTCTCATGCTTTTGCCGAATTTGCTCTTTTGGTGCCTCGCTGGCAATCAGTTGGTTCAATTCTCGCTGAACTTCCGCTAGTTGCCGTTGCTGTTTTTCTAGGGTAACACGATGTTGATCGCGAATTTCCTGAATTTCTTGTTTCTGCTGGGGAGTGACATCAAGTTGATCAAATAACCCTATTGGGGGAGAATTCGGATCTTCCTGTCTTAAATTATTCCGTTGAGAGAGTTCATAAAAAATTCCTTCTGTGGGATTAGCAGATGCTAATTTGGGTACATTTAAAGTTAGAATGATAGCAGCGAAAATCAAACTCCAATATCGCAGCATAGCGTTTTTTTTCCTTAATTCGTTATTTGTTATGGGTTATGTATAGGAAACGGGAAACAGCTAAAAAATTTACTCAAAAGCTATGCATTCATGCATTAAGACTTTTTGACTTAACACTTGATACGGATAACTTAAATAGTCTCCCGTTGTTTGTAATTTTAAGGGTATCATTTCCTAAGTGATACTTCTTTAATAACTGTTAGTCGGCAAAACAAACATATCAGTACTTGTATCAGCAGCCATTGTTTGAGTCCAATTTTCCGCTAAAAATTCTTCTAGTTCTCGTTCTTCAGCGACAGTCAGTTGAGTCGGCATCATACTCCGATAACCCACAAAAGCGAATGTTACACTAGCTGCGATCGCCGCACCAATCCATAATGGTTGAGGGAATAGTTGCCTTTTTAACAATCTAAACTGAGATCTAACATCACCATCATTAGACGAAGACGGTTGTACCGCTGCCATGATCCGATCTTCAAGATCTTGGTGAGGTTGAGGCGGGGTTGAGTGATGCTGCTTGAGGAATTGAACCAGTTGTTGGTCGTCTTCTGAATGTTGAGTCATCATAAATTTACTCCTTCTTGTTGAAGATATTTTCGCATCGCACCTCGCGCATGAAATAGGCGAGACTTTACGGTGCCGACAGGAATCGCCAAGATTTCAGCGATTTGCTTTTGAGGTAGATCCTCTAGATCATGCAACACTAATACTGTGCGTTGATCAAAGCTGAGTTGTTTCAATCCTCGATCCACCAAGTCTTGATAATGCAAATGCATCAAATCAGAGGATCGATGGGGTTGAACAGAATCTTCTTGATCTAAAAGCGCTTCTGCTTTTAATTTTGATCCAAAAGTCGTCTGTTTGGCCAATCGACGACGTTGATCTGTAGCGACATTCCAAGTGATTCGATACAACCAGGTGGAAAATGTACCGGGTTGTTTGAGTTTTGGAAGTCCTTTCCAGACTCGCATAAACACTTCTTGAACCAAATCATCGATATGAGATGATCCACAAAGTTGATACAAGGTGGAACGAACTTTGCGTTGATATCGTTGATAGAGATAGCGAAAGCACTGGCTTTCACCTTTCTGACACCGACCGACCAAGACAGCATCATTGTCAGAACAAGAATCCGTTAACATATTGGTGGTACACTCAGCTAACACTGATAGAGTCTCCCTCACCATGAGCATTCTGTGTTTATAGACTTGTGAGTTATATTCAAGGTTCATCACAGATTTTCTCAAGTTTTTTGTTAAGGAGACCCTCGACGGTGGGAGCAGCAACGGCAGATCGGATTAACTATTACCTATTTTGCCAGATCCACTGTTCCCTATTACTTTCTTCTTTCTATATATTCCCCAAATATAATGAAAATTGCGATCGCTCAACTCAACCCAACTGTTGGAGATCTTAGCGGAAACGCTCAACAAATTCTTGATGCTGCAAATCTTGCGATTAAAAATCAGTGTAACTTACTGTTGACGACTGAATTAGCCTTAACGGGATACCCGCCACGAGATTTATTAATGCGTCCTCGTTTTATTCAAGCAACGGTGGAGAAGTTACAACAATTAGCGGAAAGTTTACCGCCTCAGTTAGCAGTTTTAGTCGGAACGGTTGAACTTAATTCTCAGGGAAAACAGCAGGGGGAACGACTGCTTTATAATAGCGCAGCTTTGCTACATTATGGAGCCATTCAACAGTATTTTCAGAAGCGTTTATTACCCACTTACGATGTATTTGATGAGGATCGTTATTTTGAAGCGGGGAAAGAAAGCCACTGGTTTCAATTAAATATTAATCAGATTTCTTACAAAATTGGGGTAACAATTTGTGAGGATTTATGGAACGATGAGGAATTTTGGGGACATCGCAATTATCGTTGTAATCCATTGCATGACTTAGCGAAGCATGATGTTGATTTTGTGGTGAATTTATCGGCTTCTCCTTATCAAGCTGGGAAACAAAGATTACGTCAAGCCATGTTAGGACATAGCGCAAAACGTTATCAATTGCCGATTGTTTATGCCAATCAAGTAGGGGGAAATGATGATTTAATTTTTGATGGATTTAGCTTTGTATTAAATCGGCAAGGAAAAGTGGTTCAATCGTTATCCGCGTTTCAAACCGATTTTGCTATGGCTGAATGGGATAAAAATACAAAAGATTTTCAAAATAATACTAAAGCAGAAACGATTCAATCATTAGATCAAGAAATCTGGCAGGCTTTAGTTTTAGGAGTCAAAGATTATCTGAAAAAATGTGGTTTTTCTAAAGTTATTTTAGGACTCAGTGGTGGGATTGATTCATCTTTAGTTGCTGCTATTGCAACAGAAGCGATTGGTGCAGAAAATGTTTTAGGAATATTAATGCCTTCTCCTTATAGTTCGGAACATTCGATTCAAGATGGATTAGCATTAGCCCAAAATTTAGGGATTAAAACAGAAATTATCTCTATTGGGGAGATGATGAAATCCTTTGATACAGCTTTAGAACCCTTATTTAAAAATACTGAATTTGGCATTGCCGAAGAAAATATTCAATCCCGAATTCGCGGCACATTATTAATGGGAATTTCTAATAAATTTGGTTATTTACTATTATCAACAGGTAATAAGTCTGAAATGGCTGTGGGATATTGTACGTTGTATGGAGATATGAATGGCGGTTTAGCGGTGATTGCAGATGTTGCTAAAACAAGAGTTTACTCAATTTGTCGCTGGTTAAATCATCATTATCATCGAGAAATTATCCCAGAAAATGTAATAACAAAACCCGCCAGCGCTGAATTAAAGCCGGGTCAAGTCGATCAAGATTCTTTACCGCCTTATGAAATCTTAGATGAGATTTTATTTCGATTAGTTGAATCTCACGAATCCCCACAACAAATTATTGCAGCCGGACACGATAAAACAGTAGTTGAAAAAGTGGTAAAATTAGTCATGCGAGCAGAATTTAAACGTCGTCAAGCCGCGCCAGGACTAAAAATTAGCGATCGCGCTTTTGGTACAGGTTGGCGAATGCCGATTGCAAAAATTGTCAGTGAGATCTAATAGTTTCTATAGCGTTTGATGCGGGGTTATCTGAATAAATCAAACAATATTTAATCCATCGCGGGGCAACTTTTGAGAGTTAAAGGAATTATGAATGATGAATTGTGGTTACCGCTCCTAAGTGTTGAGTCACCTAAACTATTATAAACTCACCCAAAACATACAAAAACCTAATTTTCCCTATTGAACTTAAAATCAATGAGTTGATCCGCTGAAACCCTTCTATATCAAGCACTTTACATGATATTTTTTATGTGGTATTATCAAATCGACGCACCTCGAGAGATCGCTGAAATGCTGATTCTTTCGTTGACCTGCGTCGATGCCTTATCCAGCAGTCGTTTGAGCCGTATTACAATGGCAATTTCATTCGTATTACAAGCTGAACATTTAGAGGTGCGTCGATTCGTCGTCTGTAACTCTCTCTGGGTAACGCCTCTGAGACGAACTCCCTACCTATTGGGTTAAATAGGAATTGTTGGAAACTTTACCCTCGGGGGGCGGTTACAATGACTTAGATTTCATCCCTACCTATTGGGTTAAATAGGAATTGTTGGAAACGTTATATTTGTTCGCCATCCTAAACGCTGATATAAATCCCCTACCTATTGGGTTAAATAGGAATTGTTGGAAACGATAGAGCCGCCCAACCTATTCAACACCCCCCGTAGGGTATATTCGGCCCTACCTATTGGGTTAAATAGGAATTGTTGGAAACGATTAAGGTGTCGTTTCCTTTGCCGCCAAACAGTTCAACCCTACCTATTGGGTTAAATAGGAATTGTTGGAAACAGTGTGTCTACAGTTACATACTCAGAATCTAGACCCCCTACCTATTGGGTTAAATAGGAATTGTTGGAAACTTGTTGGCAGAATTGTGAAAAGCGGAGCAATCCACAGCCCTACCTATTGGGTTAAATAGGAATTGTTGGAAACCTTATTGTAATCGTGCATTCAGGATCGCGACAAATAATCCCCTACCTATTGGGTTAAATAGGAATTGTTGGAAACAATTTCTAGCCATCCCCCTCGGTAATTATTCCAAGTTTCCCTACCTATTGGGTTAAATAGGAATTGTTGGAAACTTTGGAGAGGGGAGGGAAGGATGCTAGTCTAGAGTCTCCCTACCTATTGGGTTAAATAGGAATTGTTGGAAACAAATCCATTGCAGGTGAAACATCGCATCATAGATTTTGGAACCCTACCTATTGGGTTAAATAGGAATTGTTGGAAACATTCTCACTCTCGAAAGATTATCTTGATTTAAAAGCAACCCTACCTATTGGGTTAAATAGGAATTGTTGGAAACGCTATATGATAAAGGTTTCGTACATTCCTTGTCGAAATCCCTACCTATTGGGTTAAATAGGAATTGTTGGAAACAAGTTACAACTGGGAGACGCTAAATTCCAAGTGATTCCCTACCTATTGGGTTAAATAGGAATTGTTGGAAACTTAATATGCCGTATTCATCGTCCGAGTAATAATAAGCCCTACCTATTGGGTTAAATAGGAATTGTTGGAAACAGTTGTCTTTCCCGAAATCGTACTCAATGTTGTTACCCCTACCTATTGGGTTAAATAGGAATTGTTGGAAACATGAGCTGCGACATCACCGCTGGTTGCTTGCGGATTCCCTACCTATTGGGTTAAATAGGAATTGTTGGAAACCCCATAGGAGTGATTAGAATGGCTGTGAAAGCGACAACAACACCTTACCGATGAGGTTAATATCGGATAAGAAAGCCCCCTAAATCCCCCAATATTGGGGGAATTTTCATTGTTAGGGTATATCTAAGAAACAATAAGAAAACTTTAAAATTAACCTTTTGTGCCTTTGTGGTTCACTCTTTCTGTTCCTCCTTATCTCCCATATCTCCGTTATCTCCCCCTTTTTCATGATTTGAATTAACAAACTGACCCAGGGGTTGAACTCTAAATCCGGGTGCAGTATATCCTTTAGGTAGATAACTTTCAGGAATTGTAGTTTGATGTCCATCCCGCACTGCTGAATAATGGGGTGAGAGAATTTCAATGTCGGCTTCGTTACACTTATCTTGAATATTTTGATGCAATTGAGAATAAATTTTCGACATCATTAACGGGCTGTCGGTGTATGCATTTAACTCATAGCTGACATAAAAATCATCTAAACTGGTTTGCAATATAAATGGGGCAGGTTCGGCTAAAATATGCGGTGTGGCGATCGCAGCGGCTTGTAAGACTTGATGCACTTTGCGCCAAGCAACATCATATCCCAATGTAATAGTAGTGTGTAGAATCAGCGGCGGTATATCAGTATCTCGCAAAGATGCACTAAAATTAATCACATTGCTGGTGAGTACCGTTGAGTTGGGCATGGTAACCACTACATTTTTGGGAGTGCGAAGGCGGGTAACCAGGAGGGTTTTTTCGACAATATCACCCACTGCATCCCCAATTTGAACGCGATCGCCGGCTTCAAAGGCACGGGTATAAATTAAGATGACCCCCCCTACAATATTAGCCACAGCGGCGGTAGAACCGAGGGAGAGGAGAAGACCAAGAAACAGAGAAACTCCTTGAAAAGCAGGAGATCCTGAACCGGGTAAATAGGGAAAAGCCACCACCATTGCCAGGGCTAATATCAAGAAAACGCATAATTTATAACTGGGTTTTGCCCATTCTCGATAAAAGCCGGGGAAGGAAATATCGCCTCGTTCTAGTTCTGAAAAAATCAGGTGAACAAAGCGGATAATATAGTAAGTGAATAGAATAATAACCCCAATCACAAATAGGTTAGGTAGATAGTCGATAAATCCTTGTGAAACTTGGTCAAAAGCCGCAATCAGGTAATTTAAAAGATTATCTCCGAGTTGTTTAGTCCAGGGGAAAAAGCTAAATACTAAAGGAAAATAGATATACAGAACTAATAGCACAATCACCCAACGAATAAATCGGACGAAGCGAATTAGGATATCAGTTAGTCGAGATGCGGTGACTAATTCTATACTTTGAATTCTGAGGCTAGGCATCCGGGTGTGTCGCCAAGAATCCAGTAATCGATAAATCCGAGGAAAAATCTGACTTAATATGAATTGAATCAAAATCAATACTGCGGTGGCGATGGCAGTGTAAATAGAGGCTCTAATCAGATAGTTTGCACTCCGTTCTAGCCGATAGGTTTGAAGCGCATCTTTTATTGTTGCTAAATATTCATTCCCGAGTTCTGTTCTCGTGAGGCGGGCAGCTTTGGCATCTTTTTCTGTTAAGGTAACCAGCGTTCTTTTACCGATAATAATATTAGTTGTATCTTCGAGTTCTTCTAATTGAAGTAAATCAAGATTGACTGAATCATCTTCAGCGACTGTTTGCAGTCGATTTGTTATCGCTTCTGCTCGTTCTTCAGAAGAAAATGAGCCGACGTTAACTTGAACGGTAAACAGGGTTTCATCAGCCAGGATAACAGGAAAACCATCAATTTTATTTCCAGTAGTCGCCTCTTCTTGGGAATAAACCGAATGGCTAGTCATCAGACTCAGCAAGATGGCTAAAACAAAAGATATTAAAGCTTGCCAGTATCTTTTTTTCATTACTTTAGGGAACTCCAATGAATAAATATAGCGTTACGCGCTGGCAATGGGCAACGGGTAACAGACACTATGGGCACTCCTGACTTAATATCGGGCGCATGCAATGCGCCCCTACCTGACTTCTGTACAGAGGTAATATGTTACGTCACGACAGACTCCTTCTTCAACAACTTAGACGATAGGACTACTCAGAAGGTTCAGAATGACTAATATTCCAAAACGGCAGTTGTTGTGTAATTTGTAAACGGACATTCTCAATCCCGTTATGAGCAAAAATATAGGTTTTATCTTGCCATAACGGAATAAAAGGAACATCCTCAGCAATAATTTTTTGAATCTCTGTAAAAATCGCTTTACGGGCTGCTGGATCTTGTTCTTGGCGCTGATTGTCGATGAGTTGATTAATCTTTTCATTATAATAAAAAGACCCTTGATATTGACTTGCGCCTTCGATGCATCCTTTTTCTGCCGAACCGTTGGCACAATCTACAAAGGGCTGAATATAGTTATCCGCATCTAAATAATCTGCATACCAATCTAACAGAAATGTCGGATAAATTCCTTTATCTAAATTTTGAAAGGCTGTGGTTGATTCTACACTTTTGGGTTCAAATTGCAGTAAACCCTCTAATCTTTCATCGGCTAATGCTTTCAGGGTACTCGCAAAGACAGCGCGAGTTTGAGCATTAGAAGCATACCATAATTCCACAACGGCAGGATTTTCAGTCGTGTATCCCGCTGCTGTTAATAATGCTTTTGCTTTGTCAATATCTCCTTCTCCGTAATTCTCTTTAAAAATAGGTTGATATTCTTCAAATGTTGTCGGAATCAAACTATAAAGAGATTCTCCTTGATCTTGTAACACCCGCTGTTTAATTAACGGTCGATCAATTAAGGCTGCAATCGCTTGCCGAACTTCCGGTTGATCTAAAGGCTCAGAATTCAGGTTTAATACCATGTAACTAATCGTATTACCATCAGCTTCTATTACTTGCCATTGACCTTGTTCTCCCCCTTTAATTAACTGGGTAATTTGATCGGGTTGTAAGGATAAATAAGCGATATTAATGGCGTTACTCCGAAAGGCATTAAATAAATTTGCCGCACTAGAAAATAGTTGTAAATCAACCCCTGAATTAGCAGGTTTTTCTCCCCAATAATTCTCAAATGCATCTAAACGAATCACATCTACCCCATATTCTACCAATTGGTAGGGGCCAGTGCCCACAAAGGTTTGCGGTTCAAATTTTCCCTGTCCAATTTCATAAGCTGTGGGTGAGACTGCACACATCCCTGGAAATGTCAAGAGGGCGGTTAAAGCAGCAAAAGGTTGTTTTAACTTCAGGGTTAGTTCATATTCTCCGGTGGCTTCAATCGACTCCACGGTATCGGAAAGCAGAGAGGAAGGGGGGCCGCCATTTTCAATAAATCGTTGCAGGGAAAAGGCCATAGCGGCGGCGTTAAAGGGGGTGTCATCATGAAACACGACATCCTGACGCAGCGGAATAGTATAGGTTAATTGGTCGTCGCTGACGGTGGGTAATGCGGTTGCCAGTTGGGGTTTGAGGGTGGTTGTACCCATTTCATAATCATACAGGCGATCGCCTACGTTATATAACAAGTTACCTGTAATAATTTCATAGGCATCGGCGGGATCAAGGGTACGGGGTTTAAGGGTTGTGCCAATTGTAATGCGGTTTGTGTTTTCCGTTGGGGTAACCGTATTGGTTTGGGGGGTAGGTTGACCACAACTAACGGCAAGAAAGAGACAAATACAGAATAAGCTAATAAATTTTAGTTGGGATTTCCAGTGATAATATATTCTTTTAAATAAATGACGATCAGTTAATTGAGTCAGGACAAACATAGAAATATATACTCTATTTGGCTAAACTTTACGCATGATACCATTGAATGCTTGATTTTAAACAGTTCTTATTCTCAGAAAGATTAAGTGGGTAGATACAAATAGCATCAAGAAGTCATTTATATCTTGTTCACAGGGTTATAATTTATTGGGGAAGTTGACGGTATTTCTGAGCGGTTTCTCTTAAGTCTTGTTGTACAAAACGATCTAAAGATAGATATAACCAAGTCAGGGAAGATTGAGGATCTGGGTTCATTCTTAAGCAGCCTAAAAAGTTGACTAAGTTTTCAAAACTGGGATGTATTAAAATTGCATATAAGTCTTGCAGATTGGGAAAGTCTAATTGCATCTTTCGTAAAGTTTGTTGAGCATCTTGTAAAAAATGAATTTGATATTCATCAGAATATTGGGGTTCGATAAACCAGCCCCGAATAAATGCAGAAATACAGTCATTATCTCCAGTCTTTGCCATTATAAATGGATCGGTTTCTTCTATCCAGCCAATACTTAAACTCCGGTTTGGGGGGCTAAAAAAATAAATTTCTGATTCACTATTGACGGGATAAATAACATAGAAGCCGACAGGGTTTTGATTATCACAGCGTCGTAAAACCCGCATTCCGGTTTGATATTGATTTCCCCAACATCGGAGTAATTTTGCAATCCGAGCGGCTCGAGGAATTGCAGTAGAGGTTTCATCCATCCAGTTATAGTAATTAGCTAATAAATTAGCAACTGGAATCGCATCGCTACGAGGATTAAAAGCATCTGGAAATAAAGAAATAGATTGAGGCGGAGGCGGATCTATTAATACAGGGATTGGTGGAATTTCTACACTGGTAGTATTACCATCAAAATGCTTTTTAATTAATCCTAAGTTCGCGAGTTTATCTAACATCATTCCGGCTGAGCGATCGCTACCGCGATCTGATTCACTATAAAATAATTCAGCAGCTTCTCTATGGGTACAAAGCACCGCATTTTCTATCGCTTCTAGTTGTTTGAGTGGGGGCTGTATATCAGATTTAACTTGACGTTTTTGCTTCACTAATAAATAGATCCAGAGTCGCAAAAAATAATCCGCTCTTGTTCGTGTTAAACCAATTTGATTGACTAATAAGCGGACAAAATTAGAATATTGTTCTGGAGAAAACCAATTTTGAAGTTCTTCTAAGTTCATAGTTTGTAACTGATTACGGATTATTAATGATGAGTGATGAGTTATTTGTTGCAAGTCATGCTTGATAAATGATCAATGACTGACAATGTTTGAGATATTCCTACCTGTTCCTTGTTCCCTCCAATAACCAAGAATCAATAGTAGATGACAATCTCTAAATCTAATATACTCAAAAACTTCACCTTACTTCAACTCCCTGCATACTCTTACAACTTCCTCTAGATGACTTCCGATTGCTCATTGCAAATTCATCGAATCGTTATAGACAATAGCGATATCGCAATCCAACTCAAGGTATTTCGCTTATGATTTTCACATCTACCCCATTTCAATTTAGGCTTGAAACCCAGCTAATAGAGGGGTTCAATCTCATTGCTGATGAAGCAGACTGAAGCAAACTTGCATAAGCCATAAAGTCTGAGAAATATGTTTGAGTGTAGGGTCTAACCCCGATTAAAGAAAACTGATTCCCCACCCCGGAATTATGTGTATTAATTGTTACAATCGGGAATTTTGAATCAATATAATCCACCCAAAAAACACATCACATTTGAGCTGTATTACGCCCATTTTTTAACCTCTAGGAAAAATTGACATGGATATTCAAGATATTTTGACAAACTTAGTTAAGCAAATTGATGATTCTCTAAACTTTCCAATCTTTCAACGCACTGAAAAAAGTGTGAGTGAAATTTTGTTTGAATCAGATATTGATGGCACTCATTATTATTTAGTCCGTTGCCGTCCCCATGAAGCTGAAAATGCGGTTAGTTTGAGTCCTCGTGAACAGGCGATCGCTCACTTAGTGGCTCAAGGTTTACCGAATAAATGTATTGGTAAAGAATTAGGAATTAGCCGCTGGACTGTTGCGACTCATTTACGCCGAGTGTATAAGAAACTAGGGGTGAGTACTCGTGCTTCGATGACGGCACGCTTAGTTGAAAGTAATCTGTTGCATGTATAGAGAGACAGGTCTCATTATGATCCGATTGAGTAAGCTGTGGATTGTCAATGATTTTTTCTCAATTCATTCAGAGTTCAATGGCTATAAATTGGGGAATATGAATGGGAAGATTAAATGTTGTTTTTGATTTTTAATATAAGATTGATGAAAAGCAGATGATACATAGAGATACGGGAAAACCGTAGTATAGTGAAAAAAGACTGCTCCTATCAGGATATTTATTATCCTGAATTTGATTGATGATTAATAGAGTGCAAAAAAATCAGGCTGCATCTACATATTTAACTTTTTTTGAACACTCAAGGCAAAATTTATCATGAAAATAAAAGAAGTTCATCGTCATCTTCTTCAATCTTTAATGACGTTAAAAGGGGTGATTTCATTGATCAAAAATCCTAATGATACAATATCTGTTTATGACATTGAAGATGCACTGATTTATGAAAAACCGCATCAGGTTTCAATGGATTTTATCCTGTCTCAACCGGGCATAGAATTAATGCTTGAACAACAATACCTAGCTCCTGAACCCAATGTAGAGCAGTTGCTTCAGTGTCCCAAAGAATCTTTAGGTTATCAATATGCCGACTATCTAAACGTCTCAGGATTTGATCCCCATTTCTATCGCGATCTCAAAATTACAGATCACAATAGTTATTTATTAATGCGCCGTCGTCAAACTCACGATATTTGGCATATTATCACGGGGTTCGGAGCAGATGTGGCTTCAGAATTGGGGTTAAAAGCCTTTGAACTGGCTCAAACTCGTAGCCCGATGTCGGCTATTCTGGTAGCAGGCGGACTGGTACGAACTTTATTTGAAACACCCGAGGATTTAGGATATCTTTTAGATCGCCTGGCAATCGGTTATCGGATGGGGGCAAAAGCTCAACCTTTTTTAGCTCAAAAATGGGAACAACACTGGGAAAAATCGGTAGAGCAGTGGCGTAGTGAGTTAAATGTTGAAGTGCCGCCTGTTTATCTTCCGTAGTAACGTAGAGACATTCCATGGAACGTTTCTACAGACGTTAGAACAACAATCAATAACCCACAACAAACGACTATTTGGATCACGGAAGAGATTGCGGGAGAGCGGACACGGGCGAATTCTATTCGGTGGAGGAAGCTCGACACGAGCGAATTTATTCGCCGTTTCTGATAAACTAACCATAGATCGTTAGGTAAGGCACTTGTCAACCATTCAAGCAACGGCTGCCGATGAAGATCTAGTAGATGGTGAGTACTACGCAAATCAATGGTTATGGGGCTGTCCGGGAGTTGCCTCGGTTGTAGAAAAAATATCTAGGTGTCAGGTTTTTCTGTGGGAATCCTAGAACGTAAGCCAGCCTGTACACTCGATCATTATCTTCAGGCTCAACATCATGCACGAGTTTGGACGCATATTAGGTTAGGGTGAAACACTCAGGGATTGAAGATTGAGGGCGAATGCCCCGCGTCTTTAGACTGGGGTAAGCTTACAATAGACAATTGAGTGATTTCCATAGCTGAGTACAATAGAATGCCACTCAAAAATTCTAAGGTTTTTCTGGTGATTGTCGCGATCGCGGGTATCGGTTTAGGGGCAGTGGGACTCCGTTTGATTCAGGTTCGATGGCGTAGTTATGATCCAGTCCATAGCGCCGAACTCATTCCGCAAGAGGCGTTGATGGCGATGTTTGTCTCTCCTAATTCGCCTGGGGTGCATCAACTCGAAGAATTCGGTAACCGCCAAACCCGACAGTTAATCAGTCGAAATCTGAATCAAATCAAACAACAAAGTTTAAGCAGTACCCGTCTGAATTTTGATCGAGATTTGCAACCTTGGATCGGCGGCATCATGGTGGCGTTATTACCCACCTCTGAAGAATTAGACTTGTTGATGGTCATTGGGATTAAAGATCCGCTGCGGGCGTGGATGTTTCAGCGAAAATTCAAGCAACAGCCTAACTTACAGCAAATTGAGCGGGAATACCGAGGCGTTCAAATGACCGAATATATTGAACCCGGCGGTAAGCAATATTATGTGGCAGTGTTAAATCATCATGTCGTTATTGCAGCCCAACTTGCCCCCGTAAAACGCGCCATAGACACCTTTTTAGGGGAGCCAGCACTTGCACAAGCTGAAGGTATTGTCGAGACCTTTCTAGATAGCGCCGCTGTCAATCATCCCTTGGGGGCGGCTGTGGTGTTGGAGTCTCAAACCTTAGCCTCGCTGCTTCTTCGTTCTCCCGAACCTCAAACCCAGGGATTGATCGAGATTATCTCTGGGCTTCAACCCTTACAGTCGGCGGTGATGGCGGTTGGGGTTGAGCCGAATGGAATTCGAGTCAGAGTGGTGAGTCAGTTTGATCCTCAGACAGAATTCGATTCAGAAAACCCTGAACTCACCTCCTTGATTGATCGCTTTCCCAGTGATACTGTGGCTTTATTACAAGGCCAGGGAATTAATCAGATTTGGTCTAAACTGCTGAAACACGCAGATGAGAATGAAGAAATTGCCCAGTGGGTAGATCGAGTGCGCCAGGGCTTAAAATCAATTAACCTTGATGCCGATCGAGACGTGTTAGGTTGGATGGATGGGGATTTTGCCCTCGGAGCCATCTCTTCAGATGAAGGGATTTTAGCCCCCTTTGGTTTGGGAGGAGTCTTATTACTCGAAACCAGCGATCGCCCCTCCGCTGAAAGGATGCTGGCTCAACTGGATGCAACCATTGCCAATAGTCAGCCGCCGGTTAATATTGAACAACGAATCATTGAAGATATTGAAGTGACTGAATGGCTCGATCCGCAACAAGGAACTTTATTTGGTCATGGGTGGTTAACAGACAAATTATTATTTATTGCTTTTGGTGAACCGGTTGTGGAAATTATGACGAAGTTACCGAATGCGCCTTTGCCAGAAAATCCCCAGTTTCAAAGGATTACAAGTGCTTTACCAAGGGCGAATTTAAGTTATATGTACTTAGATATTGAACAACTCATCTCCTGGGCGACAGGATACCTGTTAGCAGCCCCAGCGGCGGCGCTACAACCCAGTGTTCTCAACGTGTTAACCTCTGTAGAAGGAGTGGGAGTCAGTGTGGTTTATACCGAACCTCTCACAACAGAAGTCGAGATGCTATGGGTGCTGAAATCTGTTACAAAGGAGTAAGGTGAGTAGTCGATTTGAGTAAATGGGTACTATGTTAATCACAACAAGCACAACTTTGTAGCTTATCTTTTCTCCCTACCCTCACGGTTGCATCTGTCATATTTCCCACACTTGTCTAACCTCGGGAAAATCTCACGCTATTGGGTGGGATGGCAAGCTTAATCATAGCAGCCTGCACACACAGCGAGGCTTGTCGAGAAGTTGATTCAACTAGGGAATTCTAAACGTACACGCTTACTGACAACTCACTTTATACCATGCGGATTTTGATTTACTCTTACAATTATTACCCAGAACCGATTGGGATTGCTCCCCTAATGACGGAACTGGCGGAGGGTTTAGTTAAATGCGGCCATGAGGTGCGCGTCGTCACTGGAATGCCGAATTATCCTCAGCGCTGTGTTTATCCAGAGTATAAAGGAAAATTTTATGTCACCGAAGAACGCAACGGTGTGATCATAGAAAGGAGCTATATCCTAATTCGCGGGCCGGAACCGAGTGTAGTAGATCGGCTACTTTATGATGGTAGCTTTATGGTGAGTAGTCTGTTTCAAGCGTTAAAAGGTTGGCGACCCGATGTGATTTTTGCAACAGTACCGCCATTACTGGTCTCTCTGCCCGTGGCATTATATGCTGCCATTTGTCGCTGTCCGGTAGTGCTGAATATTCAAGATATTGTCTCAGAAGCAGCGGTGAGAGTCAAGCTAATCAAAAATGGTGGGTTAATGGTAACTTTAGCCCAAATGCTAGAAAAATTTGCTTATTGTCAAGCCGATAAAATTAGCGTGATTGCCACTGGGTTTACAGATCACTTAATTCAGCAAGGCGTACCGCAAGATAAAATTAGCTATATTCCCAACTGGGTTGATACGAACTTCATCCGACCGTTACCTAAACAAAATAACTCATTTCGCGCAGCTCATCAACTTCAGGATAAGTTTGTTGTTCTTTATTCAGGCAATATTGCCTTAACTCAAGGACTAGAAACCGTCATTCAAGCCGCCGCCCGTCTCAGACATATCCCTGACATTGCCTTTGTTATTGTCGGAGAAGGCAGCGCCCTCGGTCAATTACGAGAGTATTGTCATGCCTACAATGCTCATAACGTTCGCTTACGTCCCTTTGAACCGCGAGAAAAACTGCCTGAGTTACTTTCAGCCGCTGATGTCGGTTTAGTGGTCCAGAAACGCGAAGTAACGGCTTTTAACCTACCGTCAAAAATTCCTGTTTTATTAGCCAGTGGTTGTGCTATTGTTGCTTCAGTCCCAGCCGCCGGAACAGCTAAAGATGCAATTGAACGCAGTGGGGGTGGTGTTGTTGTGCCTCCAGAAAACCCAAAAGCTTTAGCCAATGCAATTGTCGATCTTTATAAAAATCCGGATAAAGTCAAAGACTTAGGTCACAAAGGCCGTCAGTATGCAGAAAATTTCTTTTCTTGTGACCAAGCCATTCAGCAGTACGAAGCGTTATTTAACCGCGTCGTCAATAATTCTAACACTGTTATGATTCCCAGCGCTCAAAAACTGAAGAACTAAACTCATCGCTACAACGCGGCGAGTGTAGGATGATAAGTAGAGGGGAACTCAGGCAGATGAGGAGAAACCGTTTGCTCTTAATTCTTGATTCCCCCACATCACCTACAACGAGTTACAGATCATTACTCAATCATGTCCCATCTACCCCGTTCTCAGATCTTGGACTGGCTGACTGCTCACGTACCTCCGGCACGGATAGAACATATCCTAGGGGTAGAACAGATGGCGGTAGAATTGGCAGATTATTATCAGCTTAATCGCCATCAAGCTCAGCTTGCGGGTTTAATGCATGATTTAGCCAAATATTATCCGCCTCCGTTACTATTGGAGATGGCACGAACTCACCAAATCACTCTCGACCCCATTTTAGCGGCTCATCCCCATTTACTTCATGCCGATGTGGGCGCTATTGTTGCTTGCGATCAGTTTAAGATTGAGGATGAAGAGATTTTAACCGCGATCGCCAATCATACCCTAGGACAGCCCGAAATGAGTCCGCTAAGCTGTGTGATTTTCCTAGCGGATTGTTTAGAACCCAGTCGAGGCAATACTGCTGAATTAAACTGTTTAAGATCTATATGCTTTAAATCTCTCCATCAAGCGGTTTGGCAAACTTGTGATTATACGCTTCAATATTTGATGAAGATGTCTTTGGTCATTCATCCTCGAGTGATTCTGACGCGGAATTGGGCGCTGAGTTGTCATAAACAGCAATTCCCTATTCATAGCCAGTCTGAGGACGAATGATACATCACAAATCATTGAGAATCAATCATGTCAGGCTATAGCATATCCACGACTGAAATTAATCAATCCCTTCAAGCCGCCCTTAAGCACAATTTTGGCTACGATTCTTTTCGTCCTGGACAACAGCAGATTATCGAACAAGCGCTTGCAAATCGGGATATGTTGGTGGTGATGCCGACAGGGGGTGGTAAATCACTGTGTTTTCAGTTACCTGCTTTACTCAAGCCTGGGGTAACGGTGGTGGTGTCTCCTTTAATTGCGTTGATGCAAGATCAAGTGGATAGTTTGCGAGATAACGGTATTGGTGCAACGTTTCTCAATAGTACCGTTTCGGCGAGTGAATTGCGATCGCGAGAAACAGCCATTTTAAAAGGTGAAATTAAGTTAGTTTATATTGCCCCAGAACGGTTATTGGGAGAACGATTTTTACCGTTTTTAGATGT
This sequence comes from Microcoleaceae cyanobacterium, assembly GCA_049647265.1. GTDB lineage: Bacteria > Cyanobacteriota > Cyanobacteriia > Cyanobacteriales > Microcoleaceae > JAAURB01. The sequence continues at coordinate 261,385 of JBARXJ010000058.1, read as the reverse complement.
GGTGCAATCTCGTGTCGGTTTAGCAGGATTTGCGATTGATGAAGCCCATTGTGTCTCCGAATGGGGGCATGATTTTCGTCCCGAATATCGTCAGCTTAAACTATTGCGATCGCGTTATCCTCAGATTCCGATGATGGCATTAACTGCAACCGCCACTCAACGGGTACGACAAGATATTATTCAACAATTAGTATTGACCCAACCGAATATTCATATTGCTAGTTTTCATCGTCCGAATTTATATTATCAGGTGATTCCAAAAAAGAAACAAAGTTTTACTCAGTTATTAAAGCTGGTTCAGCCGGAAAAAGGCTCGGGTATTATTTACTGTTTAAGTCGAAAAAAAGTAGAAGAAGTCGCTGAGAGATTACAAAATAGTGGTATTTCTGCGTTGCCTTATCATGCGGGTTTAGATGCAGCCGAACGCAGCGAAAATCAGACGCGATTTATTCGAGATGATGTTAGTATTATTGTGGCAACGATTGCGTTTGGTATGGGGATTAATAAGCCGGATGTTCGGTTTGTGATTCATTATGATTTACCGCGATCGCTCGAAAGTTATTATCAAGAATCAGGACGTTCTGGACGGGATGGAGAATTCTCAAAATGTACCTTACTCTTAGGGTATGGTGATATTAAAGTAATTGATTATTTAATTGCTCAAAAACCGGATTTAGACGAACAGCGTATTGCCCGGCAACAACTCCGACAGGTGATTGATTATGCAGAATCAACAGAATGTCGTCATCGAATTCAACTCCAATATTTTGGAGAAAATTTTTCGGGAAATTGTGGGCATTGTGATAGTTGTTGTCAGGAAAAACAGATTGAAGATCGAACCCTTGAAGCGATGAAGTTTCTTTCTTGTGTGGCGCGTTGCAAAGAACGGTATGGAATGAGTTATATTATTGATGTTTTGCGCGGTTCTAAGAGTAAGAAAATTATAGAAAGAGGACATAACAAACTGTCAACTTATGGAATTGGAATAGATAGAACAGCGGATGAATGGAAACAGTTAGGACGCTCATTAATTCATCAGGGTTTACTCGAACAAACGACCGATGGTTATTCAATTTTAAAGTTAAACAAAGGCAGTTGGGCGGTAATGAAACGGGAAAAAGTTGTTGAGATTGCTATGTTTAAAGCGTCAAAAACTGAACAACACACTCGAACTCTCGCGGCTGAAGCTGAAATATTATTTGAGGATCTTAGAACACTCAGAAAAACAATAGCGGATGAAAAATCGATTCCCCCTTATACAATCTTTTCTGATTCGACGTTACGGGTAATGGCACGGCAAAAACCGCAAAACTTGGATGAATTACTGACAATTTCTGGAGTCGGAAGTTATAAACTGAGTCTGTATGGAGAACGTTTCATAACAGTAATTTATCAATTTTGTCAAGATCAAAACGGATCAGAAAGAGTCACTCAATCGGCTTCTAAATCAGGTTTAATTCAGCCCTATTCATTGAGTACTTTACAAAAGACCTTAAATTTATACAATCAAGGCTTAAGTTTACAAGCAATTGCCAATCAACGAGGATTACGACCTGCAACGATTAATGATCATGTCGCAAAACTCATTCGGATTGGTAAAATTACGGATATTAATTCCTTCGTTTCTCCCGACCGTCAACAGATTATTTTGGAAGCGATAAAAATAATAGGAAAACAATCTTTAAAACCAATTTACGAATATTTAGAAGAAGCTTATAGTTACGATGAGATTAATTTTGTCCGAGCTTATTTTCAATCACAATCTCAATAGATTCGTAGCATTTTATTTCCGCCTTTTTGAAACTCATACGGAACCGTTATAATTTCAGCTTGATAGTTTTGTTGTTGTAAGTTTTGCAGAATAGAATCTAGCCAGGGAGAAGGTTCACCGGATAAAGTCACAATTGGAAATATCCGCACTTCTTGTGCCACTCGTCGCAGTTCAAGGATTGAATTGAGGTGAAAAGCTTCTGATAAATGTTGAGAATAAGTAAATAGAAAATGACTACATAACGCTAAACTAAATGCTGCTGTATTAAACGGTAAGTTGGGTAACTCTGCTACTTGATATCGTCCGCTTTGATAACCTGTGGGAAAATCAAACAAAAACTGTTCCATCGCAGCCATTCTAATCTGTCCTAACGCTTCTGGAGAAGTGATTTTGTCCCAAACATAATCGGTTGAATATTGTCGTGTCCCTTCTATAACCGTTGAATAAGTAGCAGCAATACGTTGACGAATGTCTTCGGCTGAAAATTGATAAATTGGATCGCAAGAAATCACCTGATAACCTTGAGGAGTCATTTCTGCATTGAACGACGCAGGGCCAGCCGCACAGTCAAGAATAGCACCGGATAACGCTTCTGGGGTGAGAGCAAACATCTCGAAATATTCAGCTAAACTGCGTCCCCAAGGAATCACTTGATTGAGTTGAAGTCCCATTTTTGCTCCTTGTGAGTCAGGATTAGATCAAAACCCTTTCAATAGTCAAAATCAATGAGAAAGAGGGTTACAGAGGATGTGAAGACCCGAAAAATAAACGATAAGAAGATCAACATCGGGATCATTTTTCTTAGACTTCATCATGCTCTGCCGAACATTAAAGAACTTTTACCCTCGTCTATTTTGTTGTGTGTATTTTCAAGATCGCAGATCAACCCAGAAGGAGTTAACTCAACCTTGACTCAAGACTCATGCCACACTTTCATCATCCTCATCGATGGGGGGGTTGGCGACTTTTTCCTTAAACGCTTTCCCCGCAGAAAATGACGGAACAGTCGTTGCTGGAATGGTCATGGGTTGTTTGGTGCTAGGGTTACGGCCTTCGCGCGCTTTACGCTCTTTCGCCTGAAACGAACCGAAACCCACTAACCGGACTTTGTCCCCCTCAGCTACGGCTTCCATAATAGATTCACACATTGCTGTGACAATTATGTCGGCTTTCTTTTTGGTGATACCACCAACTTTTAATGAAATCTCATCGACGAGTTGTTCTTTATTCATTATTAATATCATCCTCCGAATGTGAGTAAGTTCGTAGGTTCTCAACATAAAACAAGAGAACCGATGGGGCCTTTTAACACAAACTGAACTGTAGTCAGCAAATTTATCTCATGTTTTACCGTGTCCTTGAGTTGAGTCGAACTGACTTTCATCTCCAGCAATTGATTGTTCTCAAAATGGAGGAGAAGTTAAGTGAGCCACAACTTCAGTCAAGATCAGTCGATGATCAAAACAATCAGATACATTGCTCATTGTAGGAGCAAGCAAAGTTCAACCATAACAGCTCTAGCACCGAAAATGAAAGGTTAAAAATGAAAATTTTTTGGACATCAGGCAGATTGAGCGATCTGGTAATAGCAGCTATCACAGCAAACCTATCAAATTTTACAACATGACTAACCGGACAAGGTTCTCTCAGTGATGAAGAATGAGTTAGGACGGGTGAGTAATAAAAAAGGGTTGTATCCTGTTTTCTCCGTCAAAAATTAAGTGAAATAGCGCTGGAGAGAAATGATTTAGTCATGTTGCAAACTTAAGAAATTACATCAAAGTTTTTTAAAGCTTTACAGGGTGATATCGGTCATATCTTTTATTTAAAATAGGAACAGATGAAGATGAAAGAAAAACCCATACATCCATATCAAAACTCATATTCTTCTGAACAGATTTTTGAGCAAGTTAATCAGTTAATCTTACAGCTTGAGCAAAATGCCTCCATAACTCAAACAGATATTCATCAAGAAGAGCCATATCAACTTCATTTAGAAATCGCTAAAAATTTTACTCGATTTGGTTGTTATCAACAGGCTCTGCTCAATATCGATCGAGCTATTGGCTTACGGCCAGGTCGCCCTCAAGTTTGGATTTTTAGAGGTCATCTTTTACTGTATTTGAAACGGTACGAAGCCGCATTAACCAGCTTTCAGCAAGCGACTAAAATTCAACCGAATCATCAAGCAGCTTTATTTTTTTCAAGTGTGGCTTTATATCATCTTGGTCAACAAAAAGAAGCCTATCTGATGTATCGGCAAGCATTAGCCGCTGGACATCAACCGATTTGGAAAAAGTTAACTCAAATTTTTAACTTTAACTTATATAGCTGTCATGAATTATTTTAAAATAGACTTTTTATAGAAATAGTAAGTAAGGGAAAAAAAGATATTTAAGATCAAAGCACTATGAATGACTTTTTTAAGTCTGTAAGAGTTTTGATCAATAAAATGATTCAATATTCTCAATACTTATTTGTCTGGCTGCGTTGTCCTTTCTCTGTCAATTCCTGTATGATGCACTTCAAACATACTTGAATCACTTTTCACTCAGATCAGTACCGCATGACAACAACTATCACGCTGAATGCCAAAAGCATCCACTATCTGGACTTATTGCCAGCACAAACGGTGATTGAACCAATGTTAGAACAAATCACTCGTTATGAACAGCAATTGAATTTTGAAATTAGTTATCCTCGTTCTCCAGAAGACCCCCGTGAACTCTCAGAAGTTCCTGAAGTTCGGTTATGGTTTATTCGCCTAGATGCTCGCTATCCCTGGCTGCCGTACCTGTTAGACTGGAAAGAAGGAGAACTGGCGCGTTATACGGCAATGCTTGTGCCTCATCAGTTTCATCGCACAGAAGGCGTTCAATATAACCCAGAAGCTTTAGAAATTTTTTTGATGCAAAAAATCTTTGTTTTGGCAGACTGGTTAAACCAACAGGGAATTCCCAGCGCCTCGAAGTTAAAATCAATGTCTCAAATGCTGGGGTATGATTTGGATGATGGACTCTTTCAACTGGTGACAAACTCTAAGTGAACTACCCGCCGCTAACGGGCGGAATTAACACCACTTCATCACCGTCTTTGAGGTGGGTTTCGGCTGTGACAAATTGTAAGTTGACCCCAAACTGAGTCACATTGCGCCAGGGTTCTAATTCGGGATGTTCATGTAGACAACGTTCTAAAATTTGATAGACGGAGGTATCAGCAGGAACTTGCCAAATCAGTTCGGGGACATTGTAAGCTTCTTGAAAGGCGGCAAACAGCTTAATTGTGACTGTAATACTCTGTTGGGACACGTCTTCTATCCTGACTTAATTGAGAACTACTGCCGCTTATTGTAGCGCTCTACAATCGAGATCACCGCATTTCCCCAACCTTGAGACCCCGGAGCCGTTGCTACTTGCCAGCCGAAATGGGCTAAACCAGGATGAGGGCCGTTTTTTCCAGGAATCACAATCGGAATATCTACAGATTCTAACATGGCTAAATCATTAGGACTATTTCCTAAACCAACGGTTTGAATATCAGCGGCAGGATAACAGCGTTGATATTGTTGAATCAGCCATTTTACTGCTTTTCCTTTTCCGGCATTTCCCCCAATTAAATGTGAAAACCGATCTCCAATCACGACTTTAAATCCTAACTGTTGAACTGTGGTTTCTATCAAAGATTGAGGAAGCATTTTAGGTGTAATAAAGGGTTCAGTAAATTCTCGTTGTTTTGCTTGTTTGGCTTCTTCTAAGTTGAGTCCTGTGAGTTGAGCAAGATCTCTTTCTGTTAAATCTGCAAAGCCAGTTAACGGTTGGTTCAGTTTGGCTGAAAGTTGAGACAGTCCTTGACAAGATTGAGCATAGGAACACCCTAATAAATATAGATAGTATAATTCTTTGAATTGAGTTTCTGTTGTTGCTAAAAACCGATCTTTTTCCGGAATAAAAACGGCACTCCCATTTTCAACAATAAAAGCATCTATTAATCCGATTTCAGCCCGCAGCGTTTCTACTTCTGAGCGAGTTTTACTGGTAACAGGAATAAGTGGTATTTGATCTTTTTGTAATTGCTGAATGGCTTGCAACGCAGCATCATAACGATAATCATCTCCATTCAGTAGTGTTCCATCTAGATCAGTAAAAATTAGGAGCATAGTCATCTAGCCAGAGCTTATCTGTTTGTATTTTAGAGTAAAGCACCTTAGGCATAAAAGACTTCTTCAAGAATTCTTTTTAGTTTTCTCGTATTTTTACAGACTTGATAGAAGATGTATTTTTAGAACGATTACTTTGATTGTTGATAATTATTGGGAGTTACTACCATGAGTAATTATCTCTAATCAACACAGCAAAAGAGATTGACGGCAATAATGACATCTATCAGAAGGTAGATAAATCCCGCAATAAATTTCAAGATAAAAAATATATTCATCTTGATAGATAAAAAAATATATCTATTGAATGAGGTAAGTATTTGCTGTTTTTGTCAAGATTGTCATGGAGAAAATTAAGAAATTCAGGACAAAATTTTCTATGAACAATTTAAATCAATTCTTTTTGAGTTTACGCCGGGTGCTGTCTGTTGGGTTGTTAGCTTTATTTGCTTGTGTTGCTATCGCTTCACCAGCTTCTGCTGCGGAGATGAAACGCTACATTACACCCGATGGCGAAGATATTACTGCAATGGTAGAGTGTATACCCCAACAGCTTAAAGAAGGCAATTTGGATCAAGCACTCGGAGAATTTGGTAAAGATTATTTAGAGCGTGCTTTTGATGTTAAAGATGGTAGTGACTACGATTTAACTGCAGCAGAAGAAGAATATCGGGCTTGTTTAAGTCGTAAAGGAATTACTACTGCCGCTGAGAAATACTAAATTATTATGATTGATTCTCTAACAGGTAGTTAGCGGAATCTAGGATTTCAGAGAGATAAATTAGTAAAAAAAAGGGTAGATCAGAATTTGTCTTGATCTACTCTTTTAGTTTTATTCTTGCATTTTTAGTATATTTTTTAGTAGATGACCCTAGTTTAATTCACTCAGCTTAATCGTTATCTGTTGGCATTATACATCACTTCAATTTTTCAGTTTACGACGACCTGCCAATGCTAAACCAACAATTGCTAAACCACCCAGTGTTGCAGGCTCAGGAACACTTTGAGGAACGGGATTTCCAGACAGTTGGAAGTTCACTCCGTCTCCAGTACCGTTAACCTTATCGTTACCCAGTTTCAGTGTAATAGACTCAACATTTTTGAAGGTTTGAGTAAAGATATTGCTATCTTTACCTTGAGGAACCCAGTCAGGACTATCTAGCATTTGACCGTTAATAGCAACGGCACCAGTGGTATTCTTAGACTCAGTATCAAACCAATTAATTGTTAAATCCTCAAATACTGTATTGAAGTTAAAGGTAAATGTTCCGACTTCAAGTTGACCTTTTTCTTCTGATTTACCATCAACGTATTCAGAGGGACGGAACCAGAAACCTTCAGAGTTTGTTCCGGCATCTTTAGTTCCGAGTTTAACACCACCTGCATAGTCATTTGCAGTATCGAAATGATCGATAAATAGACGACTTTTTGCACCAGTGCTTTGATCTGTTTCAGAAACAATACTCTCAATGAATGGAAATAAATCATTACTGAGATATTGTGCACCTTCTACTTCTACACCGACATTAACTTCACCTTCTTTATCAGGTGTTAGTCCAATAGCACTGGCTTGAGTGGCAAAGCCAGTCATTGCGATAGAAGCAGTAGCAACAGCCATCACTGACTTTAATATTGTGGTTTTCATTTTTTTCTCTTTGTTGATGAATCTGTGTCTGATATTTTTAGTGTAGACAGTTATCCTAAAAAATACGTCAAGCTATTGTAAAAAAAAAGGGATATTTTCTTGAATTTTATATTGATTTAGCTTGGATGAAATAGATGTATATTTAATGTTTAAAAGCTATATTTAAAGATTTATTTTTACTCAGTAATATTACGTAAATAAATAGTTTAATAAATAGTTTGAAGAGGAGATTACGGATATAGCTTATTATATTTTTTCAAAGTAGTATGATATATATTCTGAGATTTAATGACTTGAGATGGATTAAATCGGAGGCGATCAAATTCTTGTGAATTGTAATCTTGTTGAAGCTTGATAGAAATAGCGAAAACTTTTAAGTCTATGACTGGCAGCTTTTGAGTTGAGAATATTTTGGGTAACTTCAAATATAGTGAGGATCTATATAGCAATCCGTTTTCAGTTGTAAGAAAATATTTTCGTCCTAGCGGTGCGCCCCTACTCCTGTACAGACGTTACATATAACGTCTCTACGTCTGACGGGCGTGACTCCTTAAGAAATAACTCCTAAATTCTCACAAATCATTTCTTATTGCTATAGTATGATTAATCTGACGATCAGTATCTCGCTGATGGGCTTCAAGTATTGAACACAAAAAGAAAAGAGTAGAGAAAGCTGCCTCTCTCTACTCAATCGGTGAATGACTAACAAATTAAGTTAAATTGACTCTATACCATCAGTTCCTGCGGTTATGCATCAGCAGCGCTTTTGCAGTTGACGACGACCGAATAACGCTAAACCAATAATCGCTAAACCGCCTAATGTTGCAGGTTCAGGAACCGTTGCAGTTGCAGGAGTTCCAGCGATTTGGAAGTTGACTCCATCTCCACTTCCACTAATAGTATCTCGACCTAACTTGAGGGTGATAGACTCAATATCTTGAAAGGTTTGAGTAAAAATATTGTTGTTATCGCCTTGAGGAACCCAGTCGGGATTTTCGAGTGCGACACCATTAATTGCGATCGCACCTGTACTATCAACTGACTCAGTATCAAAATAACTGATAGTTAACTCTTCAAACAGGGTATTGAAGTTAAACGTAAATGTTCCCACTTCCAGTCTACCTCGTTCTTCGGATAATCCAGTCTCTTCGTCATATTCGGAAGGACGGAACAAGAAACCCTCAGCGTTTGTGCCAGAATCTCTAGTGCGGAAGCTAACGCCGCCTACATATTCATTTTCTGTCGTGAAATTGTCAATAAACAAACGACTTCTTGACCCTGTGGTTTCATCCACTTCAGAAATGATGCTTTCAATGAACGGAAATAAGTCATTACTGAGATATTCCGCATCTTCAATTTCAACACCGACATCGATTTCGCCTTCTTGATCGGGTACCAATCCAATTGCTTTGGCTGGTGTTACAAAACTACCGAATGCAGCAGAAGCAGCAGCAATCGTTAGGATTGACCCGAGTAACGGACGCTTCATATTTTCCACCCCTGGAATAAAATTAGTTATTTTTGCTCATCTATATAAATATATAGCTTTATAATAAAGTCTGTGTCAAGCCTTGGTAAAAAATAGAATATATCTCTTGATTGAATTATCAATTAAAATATCGTATAAGTTATATTACAACGGGATTGACAAGTCAATTCTATAATCGTTTGAATAAGATTGAGTAAAACCCAGCCGAATGTATCGCCTTATCCCCAGGAATTGAGATAAAAACCTGATATGACTTAACTGGGTGATTCACTCTCTTTAATGTTTTTTAAGACTTAGAGAAAATTATAATTTGTTATTTAATTAAACGGATGGCTAATATAGAATTAACTCAATAAAAACTACAGAAAATAAAATAGTAGAGAAAGAGTCCTCTCCCTACCATTATTATTCTAATTGTTCAATTCGTTAGAACTTGCTAAAAATCATTCTGTTGGTGTGATTAACGATTAGGATTTTTTGACTTTACGACGACCCGCTAAAGCTAAACCGACAATTGCTAAACCACCTAATGTCGCAGGTTCAGGAACATCCTCAATATTTCCGGCTAAAGCAACACCATCATTGCCACATTCTAGGAAGAGGTGGGCTAAATAATCACCTTTGCCAACATCAGTATTTTGAATTAAAGACTTGCTAAATTCAAATCCTAAAATTTGAGGTGCATTAGCAGAGAAGTGACCAAAATCTAATCCCATATCTGCTAATTGTGAACCATTTAATTTGTTGATATTGCCGATTTTTTCACCGGAACCAATAACATGATGAAAAGCACCTTTACCGAAGTAATCATAAGCTTCTTCTTTGGTCTTCATATCTGTTCCCATCGTGTTTTCGCTATCCCAACCATAATCATAATATTGTTCTAAGCTCTCATAAACATTATTATCAGTATTAATGAGTGTAGAAGCAGTAACGTCTTTGTAAACTCCTAATCCTAAGTCTGTATCATTGTCAGCAAACTTAATTCCGAGTAAGTTCCCATTCTGACTTGCTGTGTTGAAATCATCCCCAGAAAAGTTAAAGAATAGATCGCCCCAGGTAATATTCTCTGAATTTTCTCCCCAAGATAATCCACCACTCAAACCCACAATAATACTATCTTCTGATTCTTTAATTGCCAGTCCTTTAATTTCATAATCCACACCACCAGAACCATCAGAAAAAGAATCAATACTATAGTTCCAACCATTATGAAGCTGTCCGGCTTCAGCGCTTTGCCCGACCATCAAACTTAAGCAAGCTGTTGCGGCAATTGTTCCAACAATGTTTTTGATATTGCGAATCTTCATTATGTCTAGTTCCTTTGATAATCTGTGCTTTGTGTCTCTTATCTCTAAGATAGACAAAAAAACAGAAAAAGTCATCATGTTTTCGTAAATAAATCGAATTTATTTTAATAGATAAATAAAGTAAACTAAATAACTTATTTTAGTTTTATTTTCGTATAAATTATATTTTATTTTGAGAAAATAATATTTTTAAAATAATCAATAATACGTATAAATATAAATATTTTTTGTATCAGATTAACCTGCTTCTGCGCGTATTTTCGGAGTTGTTTATCAAATATTTAGAATCTGGGAACAAGTTTCATCATGATCTACCTCTAAGAGAATACGTGATAATCCCTTGATCATTTTCAGAATCAGTAATTCAGAATGACCGGAATATTGAGGAGATTGTATGAGAAAATACAATAGCGAACTTTTGAATGCTTCTCCCTCAGATCCTTCATGAGACAATATAAAGGTGTTTTCCTCTCCCTATTGTTTAGTCTGGGTTTAGCCTTTAGTTTCTTATTCACTTCTCCCACACAAGCGACCACAGAGGCTGAATTTCGCGGCTTTTGGGTGGATGCCTATAACCCAGGCTTGAAAACCCCTCAACAAATTTCTCAACTGGTAGCAGATGCGAAACAGGCTAACGCCAACGCGATTTTAGCGCAAGTTCATCGGCGGGGAGATGCCTATTATCTCAGCAACATTGAACCTCGGACGGCTGATGTAACGCTGACTCCGGGTTTTGACCCATTACAAGACTTAATTGATAAATTTCTAATGCTTTTCTCACTCCCTTAAAACCAGCGCCCCCCTCTAAAGCGCCAATAGGGGAATAAAACTCGCATCATCGTCTGAGAAGCAGCATACACAGCAACCCAAACTAAACTATAGTGCCAGATAAATAGTTGTAAATTGATGCCTTCTGGGGCAATTCCAGGCAAAGGTAAGATTTTTGCTAAGACAATCAAAAATACCGCTTCCCAAATCCCTGCTAACAGTTGAAAGATCCCTAGCCAGTCTCGATCCCAGCGAAAGTTCTGTAGGTAAATATAAAACCAATCCCAGACCAGACCAAAAATAGCAATATAGCCCAGAATCGATAAATAAATCCAACTGGGCGAAGTACCAAACGTTCCAAAACAGAAGGGTAGGCTAACTACAACACCGACTGTAGCCAACAGAAGTAAACGAGTTTGCCAGCGACCAACGAGGGTAGGGGTCATTAGTTTTTCTTAACGGAGAACATGGGACAGGAACAAAAATGTAAAGTTTTGTAAATTCACTTGTGGGGTCTTACCCATCAGGGCTATAATCCATAAGTATAGTAGATGCACCCTGATTAGAGCGCCCATAAATATGTGGGCGTTTTTTTTTATGATTGTGTGCCACCTAGAAGATAGCAAAAATGATGCCAGACTCAATTCCCTGCCTTAGGATCAAACGGAGTGTCAATAACCATTACAAATCAAAGCAAACTCGACAAGTTGAGTCTTATCCTATGAGATCATAGTTGGAAATACTCAGCAGCGATCAAGGTCGTCTGAATAAATATGAATCAACATCAGAAATCAACGGTGGTGATTACCGGTGCATCCTCCGGAGTCGGTTTGTACGCCGCCAAAGCCTTAGCAGATCGAGGATGGTATGTGGTGATGGCTTGTCGAGATCTTGTCAAAGCTGAAGCCGCCGCCGAGGGTCTAGGAATTGCCAAAGAGAACTATAACTTGATGCAAATTGATTTAGCGTCCTTAGAGAGTGTACGGCAATTTGTACAAAAATTTAGAATCATCGGCAGACCACTCAGCGCTTTAGTCTGTAACGCGGCAATTTATATGCCATTACTCAAAGAACCCTTACGCAGTCCAGAAGGATATGAATTAAGTGTTGCCACGAATCATTTAGGTCATTTCTTACTCTGTAACCTGATGTTAGAGGACTTAAAAAATTCACCCGCCCCCGATAAACGGTTGGTGATTTTAGGCACTGTCACCCATAACCCCGATGAATTGGGCGGAAAAATTCCACCGCGTCCTGATTTAGGCAATCTCGATGGATTTGCCGCCGGGTTTAAGGCCCCCATCTCTATGATTGATGGTAAAGAATTTGAACCCGTCAAAGCCTATAAAGATAGCAAAGTCTGTAATGTTCTAACCATGCGGGAATTGCATCGTCGTTATCATGATGCCACTGACATTACCTTCAGTTCCCTCTATCCGGGATGCGTTGCCGACACACCCCTATTTCGTAATCATTATCCTCTATTTCAAAAAATCTTCCCTTGGTTTCAGAAAAATATCACCGGTGGATACGTCTCTCAAGAACTAGCGGGGGAACGAGTTGCTGATGTGGTTGCTGACCCAGAATATAAACAATCGGGTATGTATTGGAGTTGGGGAAATCGTCAGAAAAAAGACCGTCAATCCTTTGCCCAGAAAGTCTCTCCCCAAGCCCGAGATGATGAGAAAGCGGAACGGATGTGGGATCTCAGTGAAAGGTTAGTCGGAATTGCTTATAAAGAACCTGTTTAATCAACATCTTGAAACAATTCCGCTGCTCTAGAACGGTTTTGAATCTGTTGATATGACTATAACAGCTTAAATCTTTTGCCTTTAAGATACTTTGGCAATACAGCAACTCTCTACCCCAGGATGCATTCGCTATCTCGGTAGAGAGTTTCCCATCTCAAATAGTTTGTACCCAATCGTTAAATACCTAGGCTACTCAATTAAAGTTAATTTCTATCCCTCTACGGTTCCGGGTAATCCTAAATGCGCTCTTCAGATCACTTTGATAGGGCTGGATGAATCGAGATAAAAATAACAAGTAATCTATTACTACAGTTTTATTTAAAAGCTATTTATATATAAGATCATATTGAGCTTTAAATAAAATAAATATCTTGTAAAAACTAGATAAAAAAACAGTAAAACCACGTAAAAATAGTGGACAAGTTCATAATAAGTTCAGTACCTTAGAGAAAAGAGAGAGGAATATAACTGGCAAAGCTAGGGTGCTTACCTACCTCATGTTTTCGATAATGACAAGCTAATTAACACAAAAAGCTTGTTTAATATTTCGCTCTTATCTAACCACTCACTGCATCTACGCATTCCTCAAGTGAGTCAGTATTTTAGAAACAAATCATCGAATGATTTTGTTTGAATTTGAGCTATACACAGATCAACAATATTAGGAGAGAAATACGTGAAAAATGTATCGATGGGGTTATTAGCTTCAACGTTAATGGGTTTAGGACTATTTACGACAGCTCCCGCTCAAGCCGGAAATCTAACCCGTGTTGGTTTTGATGAATTTGATAATGTAGGTTACGGAGAAGCAATTACTAACCAATGGCAAGACGATTATGGCGTGACATTTGGAACCAATACAAATGAATTATGGCTGTTTCAAAGTACCTGTGGCAAAGGAGATCCAAACCGTCCTGAATGTACGAGTAATGGAAATCATGGAATAGATTATGATTTAGCAACCGGTATTGATCCGAATGGAATAGGCGAAGGGGCGATCGCGCAAGATAATGTATTAATTATTCAAGAGTCTTTATCGCAAGGGGCTGTACCCGATGATAAAGCTGGGGGAGGTACAATCACGTTTGATTTCCTCGATCAAGGAGGTGTTTTCTTTGATAAAATTGCTCTGCTAGACTTCGACGATCCGGGTAAACCAGAATTTAAATTTTCGTTTGCTGACGGTAGCGTTAGTAACTGGTTAGGATTTGATCGAGATGCAGATCATAACGACCCCAATGTCACCTTACTCACCCCCAGTTACACTGGAAATAACTCCATGCGAGAATATAACTTTGATCTAGCAAATGTGACGCAATTAGATATTAAACTGCCTGGAAGTGGTGCAGTGGCTTACTTTGATTATGAACGTTCAGGCGGCGTTGAACCGACTGCTGTACCCGAACCTGCTTCTCTGCTAGGATTATTAGCAGCTAGTCTTCTCGGCGCAACTTCTTTAGTGAAAGGTAAAAATGAGCAATCAAAATAGTCAGCCCAAAGGCCGGGGTAGAGAAACAATTCTGAGCTAATATTCGTCTTTCATTCGTCTTCATCACTGTCTCTGTTCAGTCTCAGCAACTTGCTGGGACTGTTTCACGTTGGGTGGTTTGTGAGGTAGTCTCAGATGCACTCACGTAATGATTGATAGTACAATACAGTTTGCTGATTGAAGTTAAAGATCGAGATATCTCTAGAAATAATGATGATTAAACCTGAGCTCAGGATTGACTCTTTCTATCAAGTGATTACACAACAACCACAGCTATTCCAAGGAGAAGCATTTCAGGACTTATCCCATTTAGAAATTGCCTTAGATCGGGTAGAATATGAACCCGACTCAGAGAAACTAGAATTTATATCCGATGCTATTATTGATTTTTGTGATAGTAATCCAGAAATTCATCAAGCGGTTCAACAGCAATTAGAACAAAATCCAGATCAGACGGTAACGGAAGAAATTATCCCTGCTTTAACTGAAGCGGTTAATCGTTTGGTCGAACAGGCAGAAAGAGCCACGACAATATCATAAGAAAAATTATAATTTAACAACAGATACAAATGACTTTTTCTGAAGATACCCGCCAGTATGCGCCAGCAACCGAACGGAACCGTCAACCCATTTTAGAAGTCCTACAACGGGTGTTACCTGCCACAGGAACGATTTTAGAAGTCGCCAGCGGTACGGGACAACACGCCACTTATTTTGCCCCCATTTTAGCCCCTCGCCATTGGCAACCCTCCGATCCCAATCCCCAAGCCTGTGATAGTATTGCAGCCTGGCAGTCACATTTCCCTTGCGACACTCTCCATCCGCCGCTGATATTAGATGCCGCAGCCACACAATGGCCTGTCGAAACCTCAAACGATCCGATATTCAAACAGCATCCGATTTCGGCGATTGTCAATATTAATATGATTCATATCTCCCCTTGGGCGGCTTGTCTGGGGTTAATGGCAGGTGCAAACCGAATTTTACCCTCAAACGGGGTATTGTATCTGTACGGGCCGTATAAACGCGATGGACAACATACCGCCCCCAGTAATGCTGCCTTCGACCAATCTTTGCAAAGATCTAACCCGCAATGGGGGGTACGAGACTTAGAAACTGTGGTTGCAGCGGCAGAAGCAGAAGGGTTTCAACTCAAAGAAGTGGTACAGATGCCTGCTAATAATTTATCTGTTATCTTTGGACGATGATAGGAAGATAAAGAATAAGAGTTAATCGGTTTAATTGATTTGATGCTGCTGTGGAAATCTCAAATAAGTTCTATCTAAAATTAATTAAATTCAGACTAACTTTTACAAATATATCGAGGACAAATTGTGGAATTTAATCCTCAAGATGAACAAGAGAATTTACCAATGCTGTTAACTGAGGCTTATCAGACAGCATTACAATATATTGATAATTTATCTCAACATCCAGCCGGATCTGTTGATTCAGTTAACACCCTTTCAACAGCATTGAGTCAAACCGGACTCGGGACTCAGCAAACATTAAAACAATTTCAACAGGATATTTTACCCTATTTATCTGGCAGTGTAGGGTCTCGATATTGGGGGTTTGTCACCGGTGGTGTCACACCTGCGGCAATGGTGGGAGACTGGCTAACCGCAGCAACCGACCAAAATGTAATGGTAGGGGGAGACTCCATTGCTACAGCAGTTGAATTAGCCGTGATTGAACAACTCAAAGCTTTATTTAGTTTACCAGAAAAAGGATTTGATGGGGTATTAACAACGGGTGCAACGGCTTCTAATTTAGTCTGTTTAGCCACTGCCCGTCAGTGGGGAGGGCGCAAATTAGGATATGATATTGCTCGAGAAGGATTTGGCTGTATCGATCAATTTCAAATTTTTGCTGCTACACCTCACGCCAGTCAGATTAAAATTCAAGGTATTCTCGGCTTCGGACAAAACCACTGGACGAAAGTAAAAGGCTTACTCGATGCCAATGGTAAGGAAGGGGAAGCCATGGATATTAAAGATTTGGAATATCAACTTCAAACCTGTTCTGCGCCAATTAAAATTGTTATTAGTAGTGCAGCAACCGTTTCTACAACCGCTTTTGATAATTTTAGCGCGATCGCCCAACTGTGCAAAACATATCAAGCGTGGCATCATGTAGATGGAGCATTTGGACTCTTTGCCCGCTGTAGTCCTCAATTTGCTAACTTAGCAATAGGCGCAGAATTAGCTGATTCAATTACGGTAGATTGTCATAAATGGTTAAATGTTCCCTATGATTGTGGAGTGGTTTTTACCCAACATCGCCAACTATTAGAAGAAACTTTTACTTGCGGTGCAGCCTATTTAAATACAGATACAATATTACCTAAGATGATGAACCGAGGTATCGAAAATTCCCGACGGTTTCGGGCGTTACCCGTCTGGTTTACATTAACAGCTTATGGTAAAGCAGGGATTCAAAATATTATTGAAAATAGTTGTAATCTAGCCGTTAAACTAGCAGAATGGATTCGATATTCACAATATTATGACTTGATATTATACCCTCAATTCAATGTCGTTTTATTTGCGGGCAATTTTAAGGGGAATTTAGAAACGGTTAATCAACAGAATCGGAATTTATTGACAGCGATTAATCAAACCGGAAAAGTCTTTTTAACTCCCGGTAATTATTATGGGAAATTTTGCTTTCGGGCGGCTTTTAGTAATTGGCGAATTACGGATAAAGATATTATAGAAGTCACACAAATCCTTGAACAAGTATTTCCTGTATGATTCAATAAAATTATTATAAATTGTAGCTATCAATCAAAAAATTAAACTAACTTAGCTTATTTCTATTACCGCTTACCTTCTTTTTCTCCATAACCTACATCGTGTTTCCTATTGGTTATGATTTATATCATGTCCGGATAATCAGTGATAAAAAAACTTTCACAAGTTCTTCCCTGTTTTTTCTTCTTCCCTCCTGACTCGCAGACTCGCTGACTCCTGACTCCTCTCTCATTATTTATAACTATTCAACCGGACATGATATTACGATGTGGCGCTATAAAATAAAAAAATCTGGATATAACTTTGCCATACCCAGAGATCACAATATTATCAATAACCCGAGAAAATTAGCCGATTAATTCCCAAGCAGCATCTAGACTATTAACATTAGTTTTACTAACAACGGCGTTATTGTCTAACTCCCACAGTTTATTCCTGTTACCATTACGCCAGATGATGTCATCATCTCCATCTCCGTCATAATCTTCCACATCTTCAAGTTGCCAAACAGCGTTAAACCCACCGATATTAATCTTACTGGCAACCAGATGATTGTCCATTTCCCAAAGTCGGTTAGCATTGTTTCTACGCCAAATGATATCATCATCTCCATCCCCATCCGTATCTCCTAAACCAACCACTGACCAAGTGGAATTAAATGCACCAATATTAATCACGCTAACACGGGCATTATTTTCTATTTCCCAGATACGGTTAGCGTTATTCTGACGGAATAAGATATCATCATCTCCATCCCCATCCGTATCTCCCATGCCCACAATCGACCAAGCTGAGTTAAAGTTATTGAGAGTCACTAACCCAACATCGCTAAAGTTTTGAATTTCTAAAATACGGTTAGCATTACCATTACGGAAGACAATATCATCGTCTCCATCCCCATCCGTATCGCCAATTCCTCCAATTGACCAACTCGAGTCTAAACTACTAATATTGTAGGTATTAACAACCGTTGTACCGTTCATTTCCCACAGTTGTAACTGGCTACCATCACGGAATAATAAGTCCGCTATTCCATTACCATCAAAGTCACCATTACCAACTGCCGTCCAAGATGTACTGAGGCTATTAATATTACCCGAATTGCTTAGAGTGTTGCCATTCATCAACCAAATTTGGTTATCGCTACCATTGCGCCAGTGAATATCTGCCCGACCATCCCCATCGAAGTCGTTATCAACGCTACCATTACTAGGAGGATCATTGAGTAAAATATTAATCTGGTTGTTATTGGCATAATAATCTTTGATGGTGATTGTGCCATTATTACCTAAATCAATCACCAAATCATTACCATTCTGAGTCTGGGTGACATCACTAGAAGTGTATGCTGACAGGTCAAGGGTATCTCCTGCATCTGACCCTTCAATCACATCATCGCCAGTAGAACTGTTAAGATCGTAACCCTCAATGGTATTATCCGCAGCATTCAGAATAATATTATCGTCACTACCGGAGTTAATCACATCTTCGATAATAGCGTTAAAGGCGATCGCCGTTCCATAAGGAGTTGTATAATAAGTTGTATTGCTACTATCTCCTCGTGCGGTGTAGCTCCGACTATCAAAGGCACTTTGTTCGGTAATTACTCCCCCTTCATTCAGGTCAATATGGAAGCCTGAACCTGTCGAAGTTGGAGTATTTGAGAAATCTAAAGTATCTGTACCCGAACTATCCCAAATCGTTTGTTTAACGCGGTTAGAGGAGTCATGACTGGCATCACCATCAATGAAATATTTAGAGACAGAATTAAATTCGTAAGTTGTACCTGAGGTATTGTGGTCGTGGTCATCGTAGATATAATGTAATGCTTGGGTATCGTATGGCATTGGAGTGCTTGCCGGATTACCTGCAAAGTTGTAAGTCATTAAGGTATTAGTGGTGTTATCCTCATCGTAAGGAAGAAACGGCCCACTGCCTGAACCACTACCGTTATAGTCTCCGGGATGCTTCAAGCCAATGGCATGACCTATTTCATGAATTAAAGTCATGTAGCCATGTTTTCCGGGTTGTTCTTGGAAGTTATTCGTACCGCCACTCCCATCATAATTGGGGTTGAGGTGAACATCCCCTGCTTTATCTATACCGCTGCCGACATTGTAGTCATAGCCATAGGGATAATAGGCATAAGCATATCCTGGATTATTAGAAAGCATAATCCGAATTAAACCATAATCCGAAGCTGTATCGGTAACTTCGACAAAGTTAATATCGACAACGGGTTCTAAGACTTCTTCAAAGATCTCACGTACATTATCCTTAACCGCTTCACTGACTTCTGCTACGCCTGTTTCATTACCATAATAAGCACCACCATTGGCATCCGAATAGAAGCTATAAGTGACTGTATTTGTTCCCCATTTATAACCCCCTAACAAGGCATCAATTTGATAGTCCCCAGAATCAGAAACTCTTGCCTCTTCAACCACATCACCCACATAAAAATCTGAACCAAAAAATCCTGATATTGTTAGGGCAATAACATCTTCGTCTACTTCAGAATTAATAAAGTCTTCTTCACTCCCTAGACCACCTTGACCTGAAGCTAGTCCTCGACCCGCATCGTAAGGAATATAATTTTGATCTGTTTCTAAATCATAATAGCTTTCAATGAAAACTTGACCATTTTCCGCCGGATTCTCAGCTTCACTAAGACTAGAAATATAGTACTGACCATTCAACCCAAATTCATTATTGCTACTATCGAAATCGAAGTATTCATCGACTTGATAGGTTCCTTCAGCAGCGTAAGTATAACCGCTATAGGTATCTTGAATTGGATCGCTACTGTCCCCAGTATAATAGTAGGTAAAATGATATTTATAGAGTGTTTCAAGCTCTGAATCAACAAAAAAATCGGTTTCGGAATTCATCAAATCCATAACACACCTCAGAATAAATTAATCAACTCACAAAAATAGTCAGCGCAACTCACAGAAATGAGTAATAAACACTCATTCAATTGCCCATTGCTCTTTCGGTATCAATAAAAATTGATACAGTTAGACAAACCAATATAGTGAACTTGTCTACTTCACAATAACTCAAATCATTCACCCTAAATCCGTTAAATTTTCAGGAAAATTAACTGTCTAAAACAGACATTAGATGAATGCTTAACTCACAAATTATTCAAACTACAACAAATTAAGAGTCTGGTATTTTTTAATCTAATACCACCTGTCAGATAAAATCAGGAACGCTGGTTACATGATTTGCTTTGTTTCAATCCACTGAACAACATTGTTGAACAACTTACTTCTTTAGGTAGATGCTTTTTTTAAATCTTACAAAAGTATATATAACATAATTTATATTAAAATACAACCCTATCAGCGCAATTTCTAGATAAAATCCGGTCGTCGTTCTCTTTGAGTTGGCAAACCCTACAATTTCTCAGCCATATAGCCTGACAGGCTTTCCCAATAGTTGGGACTTCTCTGAGTCCCTCTGCTTTGCAAGGTGATATCGGGTCGGGCAGATTATAGTTAGATTTATTGAACGGTTATAATTGACTGGGATTCATGCAGCTTTGCCCCATAAGCAAGGCCCATTTTTTGTCCAAATACTCAACATTTATTGTAGCGATTATTCAACGATGGAGAATTTACCCTTACTGCCGGGTTCGGCAACTGTTATTTTAGTCGTCAATGGCAGTATTATAGAAGTTTTTGTTGATGGTACGAATGCTCCCATCACCGCCGGAAATTTTGTAGACTTAGTAGAAAAAGAAGTCTATGATGGGGTTTCATTTCATCGAGTCGTTCGTGAACCTCAACCGTTTGTTGTCCAGGGAGGAGATCCCCAAAGTAAAGATCCAAACGTATCGCAAGAATCCCTAGGGACTGGGGGATTTGTCGATCCAACCACAGGAGAACGACGAAACATTCCCTTAGAAATTACACCTGTTGGCGCAAGCGAACCGATTTACAGTCAAACCCTCGATGAAGCGGGAATTACAGCCCCCCCCTTACTGAGAAATACACGGGGAAGTATTGCCATGGCGCGGGCTAACGATCTTGATTCTGCTTCTTCTCAATTTTACTTTAATCTGGTCGATAACGACTTTTTAGATGGGGCTTATGCCGTTTTTGGGTCTGTTACCCAAGGCTTAGAAGTGATCGATCAAATTCAACAAGGCGATCGCATTTTAGATGCAGAAGTGGTTGATGGCATCATCCCAGGGCGTAGTTCAGTGATTGTAACGGATACAGTCGAATTGAATCAAGCCATCAATAGCATGAATTTAGCCAGTTTACCTTTAGCGTTTCTCACTGTTGAAGAGTTTGATAGCGATAATACCATTGTGATTTCCCCCGATGTTGCATTGCAATTTACCGGGGGTATTTTCCTCGGCGGTGGCAATGATTTAGTCACGGGTTCGGCTGAAAAAGACTTTATTATTGGTAATGGGGGTAACGATACCATTTCCGGTGGCGGCGGTAACGATATTATTCGCGGAGATGCAGATGATGATGTCATCGATGGCGGCGATGGCGATGATATGTTACATGGAAATCAGGGCAACGATCAAGTCAGTGGTGGCGCGGGGAATGATTGGATTCGCGGCGGTCAGGGAAATGATAATCTGATGGGGGATGATGGAAATGATATTCTGATTGGGGATCTCGGAACCGATCAACTCACTGGTGGTACAGGAACAGATACATTTTTACTACGAGTTGATGAGTCTGCGGGAGTACAAGATGCAGCATTAGCAGATACAATTCTAGATTTTAACTTAGCAGAAGGCGATCGCATTGGTATTATTGGTGAAGTTGATATTACTACAATTCAATTCCAAGCAGAGGGTAGTAATGTGATTATTCAAAATAGCAATGGTGATATTTTAGGGTTAGTTGAAAATGCTCAATTGACTGAGGTTCAAGCAGCAGTATTTGTTACTCCGAGTGCTGATTTAGCCTTAACTTTAGGATAATTATAGAAGAGGCGTTCACTTAAGAACGTCTTTTTTTTAGGAAATCAGTTATTTTTTATGGTTTGAAACTGAATCACGCGATCGCCATAGCTGTATCGCCTCTGAGTGGGTTGAAATAAGAATCTCTCAGGAAGATAGAGTTTATATGGGGTTAATTTTTCCTAAATTTAAAAATTTCTTGCAAAGTTTAAGATTATTCCTTATAATCGAGTCGACTTTAAAAGCCGTATGCGAGGGGTTCCCACGGTTCCATACTTTCTTTGAACAAATATGCTTTGTACAAAAAAATGGAGATGTTAACACCACGAGATATTGATCGATGCTTGAGCATGCTAGATGGTATCTATGCTTTATCTGAACAAGAGAAATTACAGAGGATTGGTAAATTTGTCAAATCTACCCTTGCGATCACCCCAGATATTTACAGCCCAAAAAACTTAAAATATTTATTTTCCTATCCAGATCCCATTGGTGTATTTGCCGATTTCGTCTCTAACTACATCAATTCTAATATTCATACTGAAGAATGTTCCCCTATTTTTACTCGTTGTGAAGTAGAAATGATAGAAACCTTGTTACCTTTTGTGGGATATCCCCAAGGTGATGGTATCTTTTATCCCGGTGGAACATTATCTAATTTAGCATCTGTCTGCCTCGCAATACAAAGAGAAAAAGTTGATCTAAGCAAATCAGTTGTTATCGTTTCCGATCACTCTCATTACTCTATCCCTAAAGCCGCCAGAATTTGCGGCATTCAACATATTCTTAATGTTAAAACCACAATAAAAGGAGTTGTCGATCTAGATCATTTACGAGAATTAGTTCAAAAAGTAAAAGCTAAGAATTTGAATCTCATCTACTTTGCTTGTGTGTTGGGTTCGACGACTTTAGGAACTTTTGATCCGGTAGAAGAAATAATAGCAATTTTTCAAGAATTTGCGATTAAACCCTGGATTCATCTTGATGCAGCTTGGGGAGGAGGGGTTTATTTTAGTCAAGATGCAGCATTTTATAGAAGACAAAGTTCTTTGTCAGATTCGATTGTATTCGACTTTCATAAATTTCTTTCAGCTCCTCTGTTATGCTCAGTCTTACTGGTAAAAGATAAATCTCTTTTAGTCGATGAAGAAATAGCACAGGATGGTAATTATCTGTTTAAAGATAACCACAATAGAAAATATAGCCTCAGTATAAAGTCTTTACAATGTTCCAGAGAAGCTTATGCTTTTAAACTGTGGTTGATGTTTAAAAATCATGGTATTGAACACTTTAAAACTCTAGTTTGTAAATACTATGAAAATCGTGAAGAATTTAAGCAACAACTTTGCGAGCATATTTTATATGTTGTCGAACCTCAGTATTTTAACCTTTGTTTTTGGTTTATTCCTGAAGAAATGGAAGTCAAAAATAGCATTACAGATTATACCGAGGCGCAAATTAAGAAAATTGGAGATCTAAATTGTACTATCTATAATCAAGTGATTCAGGATGGCTTTATTCAAGTGAATTCATGCAATTATAATGATTATCCTGGATTTCTTCGGATTGTTGTTCATCATGGAAATTTAACCAAAGATACTATTTCAGAAATTGTTGCTTATTTATATAAAATTTACCAATCTTCGACAAAGCTATTGTAGCAGTTTACTTTAAAGATGCTAACTTCTAATCCAACAAAATCATGAGTAAAATCAGAAAGTCTGAATCATATACTAACTCAATTCTCAGACCAATTTATCAAAACTCAGCCTACTTTTATGATAATAATGAAACTTATGTGCAGGCACTGCATGAAGGATCGATTGCAAAAGGTCGTTATGGCAGATATCATAATCCAAACTGGGAAGAAGTAGAAGAAACTTTAGCTCAACTTGATGAGGCTGAAGATTGCTTAATATTTCCCAGTGGGATGAGTGCTATCTACAGCACTTTAATGGCATTTGCCAAATCTAAAAGCTGTTTTGCAACCACTTCGTACTTATATAAAAATACAAGACGTATTTTTGAGAATCTAGAGAACTGTGGGTTTAGGACTTTGATTTTTGATAATGTGAATTTATCTCAGTTTATCAGAAAACTCGAACAAACCTGTCAAGATATTGATATTCTGTTGCTTGAACTTCCTTCTAACCCCCATCTTTATCTAGCAGATATTGAATTAGTTAAAAGGGTATTAAAACCTGATACACTTCTAATTGTCGATAGTACCTTGGCGAGTCCCTATAATTTTAAACCCCATTTATGGGGGGCCGATTTAGTGATTCATAGTTGTACTAAATATCTTAATGGTCATGCAGATGTGATGCTGGGAAGTGTGGCGGGTAAACAAGAATTAATTGATCAAATCAGAAATTTCAGAAATATTACTGGAGTCATTCCTAGCGCTCAAGATGTATTTATATTCAGTCAACACTTGAAAACATTTAGATTGAGAATGGAGTCTCTAAATACTTCTGGGAAAAAACTGACAGATTTTTTAAATTCCCATCCGTTAGTTTCTAATATCTATTATTTAGGGTTAGATTCTCATCCTCATCGAGAACTGGCTCAGAAATATTTTATCAATGGATATGGGAGTGTGATTACCTTTGAACTTAAACTCTCAAAAACTGAAACCTCAGAATTTATTGATAGTTTGAAAATTCCATATATTGCGTCTAATTTTGGTTCAGCCGAAACTTATATTGAACATCTTGCGCCTTTTACCTATTATTATTTATCAGAACATGATAGGCAAGCATTGAAGATTACAGATAGTTTGATTAGACTATCCATTGGCTTTAACGATCCGATAGAAAGTCTGATTGACGATCTCAATCAGGGTCTAGCGAAGTATATTCCTATACACATTGAAGAAGGAGTCAGTAGTCAGGAGTCAGTAGTCAGGAGTTAGGATAAATTGCATGGAGATTATAACGGTTCTACCGTAGTTTTTCTGAGGAAATCAAGTATAATTATAAACCTTAAAAATTTAAATCAAGGGGTATTATCAGGGAATGCTAAAGTCATTGCAACTGCCAAAGCAGCTTCTAGAAATAGAGAATTTAGTCGCATTTCTGGCACTCTTTGTTGGTGTAATTGCCATCTCTTTTGCTGCTATTTTTATTAAATTCAGTGAAGCAGAACTCAGCTCGACTGCGACAGTCTTTAATCGATTATGGATCGCAACTTTAGTACTAGGAATTGGGAATGGTATCCAGTTAATTGTATCCCATCTCAAATCTGAAGATAAGTTGAAGAAATCTCCAGTTTATACAACCCGAACTATAGGATATTTGCTATTATTAACGGTGTTCTATATCGCATTTCAATGCACCTGGGCTTGGTCACTGACTCAAACAGGCATTGCCATCTCTACACTTCTACATAACTTGACCCCTATATTTATCAGCTTAGGGGCATGGCTGGTCTTTCGTGAGAAACTCGAGCGTCGATTTATGATGGGTATGGTATTAGCAATAGCAGGAGCAAGTGAACTCGGATTAGAAGGTTTGCAAGTGACTTCCGGTGAGTTGAAAGGTGACTTTGCAGCCTTAATTTCTGCAGTCCTTTATGGAGGATATATCTTAGTTATCGGACAACTTCGGTCAACTTTAAATGCAACAACCATCCTCATGTGGAGTTCATTAATTGGCACGGTTATTGTTTTACCCATCCTCCTAGTCACTCAAGATCAGCTTTTCCCCTCTTCTGGGGCAGGATGGCTCGCTGTTATCGCTTTAGCTTTGATTTGTCATGTGATTGGTTTGTGGCTTGTGATTTATAGCCTTGATAGATTGTCTGCTAGTTTTGTAGCTTTATTTCTGGTGCTTGATCCCTTTTTTACGGCTGTCGAAGCTTGGATTATCTTTTCAGAAAGCTTGAGTCTCCTAAGCTGGTTAGCACTTTTTATTTCCCTATTTGGTATATACTTAGCTCTGTGCAGCCAGTCCATTCAAAAACCGACAGGATCGCAAGTCAACGAATGAGGTCTATAACCATTACTTTCTAAGTACTATATATGAATACGATTGTGTCAAAATTTCAGGAAAATGCCTTAATAACCGAGGTAATTGCTGCCACAATAGTGGTAATATTTATCATTTCAATTATTTTCCAGTTCATGATATTTATTGTTAACAGATTCAACAATTATTTATCGGACTTTTTTCCATCAAATCAAGGAAAGAAGATCTATACAGACACCACTTCTTATTATAGAAAATGGTTATTTTTTATTACTTTTTTAGTAATCGTCGATCTGGTGCTGTTAATTATCCCGAAAACTAATATTCTGAGATATATTGAGTACGGGCTAGGTTTATCTATTGCTCTAATCATTATCTGGTTAGGTTCTCGTTTGTTTGACAATTTTTTCAAAGCATACCTTTTAGAATCAGCGATTAACCGAAAAATAAATGGTGAATTATTGGTCGTTGCCAATATCATTGCGGATGGGTTAATCATTTTAGTTGTTCTGTCCGTTTTTGCCCAAACCCATAAAATCAATTTAATTGCATTAACAGCAAGTTTAGGTGTGGGGGGTCTTGCAATTGCTTTTGCGGCTCAACAAACTCTATCGCAATTACTCGGAGGCATCGTTCTTTATATTGATAGACCTTTTATTGTTGATGATTATATTGGTTTACCAGATGGAACATTTGGCCGAGTTGAATCAATTGGTTTACGCTCAACTAAAATTAGGAATTCTGGAAAAGGAACATTAAGTGTTATTCCAAATAATTCTCTGACTCAGATGGCGGTAGAAAACTATAGTGGTGCTCGCAAAGTTTTAACCCTAGTCTATTTAACGTTTAGTCGGGAAATTACCGAAACTGAAAAAGCCTTAATTAATCAGCAAATCTTAGATAGTAGCCGAGATATTTTTGGTTTAGACTCTCGAAGTACAAAAGTTAGTTTTACAGATTTCAAATCCGAAGATGGCTCAACAATGACCCAAGCACAAGTGAATTTTTTCATTTTAGGCTCTGGAGAAATGTCAATGGAAATGCGCGGGCAATTGTTAGGTATGGCTAAACAAAATATGGTTTTTCAACTGCAGCAATCTGGAATTGATTTCGAGATTGTCGAAAAATCAGTTAACGTTAATGCTCCCATCAGTTTCTAATTTGCTCATCATTTGAAGTACAAAAGGTTAATAACGTATATGCTTCCCGAAATCCCATCATGGCTAAACTTTGGCCACGAAATGCGTCAATTTTGGATTCAATTTGGCATTCAATTTGCTATTTTCGCTATCGCTATTGTAATTGCCCTGATTCTTGGAAAATTCATTCCTGTACTGATTAATTCTATCGTTAAGCGACTTTTTCCAGAAGTCGTTGTCAAAGTTTACCAGAACTTAACAGGAAATTTGGAAACTTCTTTTAGGGTCAGTGTAACATTACTCTTATTTTATGTCGCTTTAGATTTTCTCAAAGATTATCAAGAGCTATACCGATACTTGAAACTCGGTATAGATTTAGTCCTGACTTTTAGCATTGGCTTTTTTCTATCAGGTTTATTTCGGAACTTTTTACGAATTTATGGCGTTAACTTAATCAAGAAAATTGGTCTAGAAATTGAGCAACTCTTATCCATTATCGAAACGATTGTTAATATCATCATTGGGATTTTAGTGGCTCTAGCCTTTGCTCAAAGCCAAAATATTAACTTAGTTGGAGTAATAGCCGGATTAGGAATTGGAGGTTTAGCGGTTGCTTTTGCAGCACAAAAAACCCTAGAACAACTGGTGGGAACCTTGGTAGTTTATTTAGACCGTCCCTACTCAATTGGAGAGTATATTCGGGTTAAACTTAGTTCTCAAGGAGTGTTACTCGGACGGGTTGAATCAATTGGTGTACGTTCAACAAAGCTGCGAACTTTAGCTAAAAGTACCCTAGTTATTGTGCCGAATTCTGTGATGGCGAATGCTGATATTGAAAACGTGACTCGGGGTAAAAAAATTATGGTTTTGTTGTATGTTGATTTTTCTCGTTCTCTTGATAGGACAGAACAAGCAATTCTAGAAAAAACTGTTCACGAAGCAACAGATTCTATCTTTGGAATTGATCCGAACAGTACTAGTATTAAGCTACTTAGTGCAGGAAGTGACAAAGGAGTTCGGGCTCAAATTAGTTTCTGTGTTTTAGGTTCTCAAGATAATTCTCAAGAGTTTCGTAGACAATTAATGATTGTGGCAAATGAATCAATTTCCAAACAACTCTTAAATTATGGTTTGAAATTTAGCATCAAAGAACCAACAGTCTATGTTGAGTCTTCTGTCACGATATAGTTATTTGACGGCTTGTCTATAAACACAAGTGAATACAATTCAAATTAGATTGCAATTAATAGAGTTTAGTTAGAGATTTGCTGGAAATCAGGATGAGGGATAGTAGAAGTGCTGAATCAATTCGGATAATAACACAGTCAATACTCACTGACTCGAATAACGCTAAATCATCCCTTAAAGGAGAATACTATAAATTTTATAATCGTTTTTTCTGGATTGATTAAATATTAAATGATAAGAATACTTTAGATGTAGGACGATAATAAATTACTGAGTATCGGCTAAAATAGAATCATATTGGCTCATCCCATGGCGACGATCATGATCACTTTACAGAAGCTTTACACATTCTGCCTCATTGTCATACTCATTTTAGGATCTTTTCTCGGATCTACTCTCTCAGCTAATGCAGTTAATTCAAAACAACTGCATCAATTATTAGAAACCCGGAGCTGTACCTCTTTTTTATGGAAAGTTTGCGATCTAAAAAATGCCGATCTCACACATCAAGATTTATCGAAGTTCAATTTATCAGGAGCCAATTTACAAGGGGCTGATTTACAATACGCGACTTTAAAAAATGCTAATTTATCCGGAGCAGATTTGAGACAGGCTAAACTCGATCATGCTAATTTATATGGAGTAAATCTGAGAAAAGCGAACCTAATAGAAGCGAGTTTAATTGAGACAGGACTGTGGGAAGCCGATTTGACATTGGCTAACTTAACCCGTGCTAATTTAGAAAAAAGCAATTTATTAGATGCTCGACTATGGGGAACCAATTTAAAACAGGTCAACTTAACCCGAGGTAGTTTACGGGGAACCAATTTACAATATGCAAATTTAGCGGAAAGTGACTTGACCGGATCGGATTTCCATGGCTTTTATTTTCGCGACTCTCAAAAAATCACAGATTTAAGTAATGCGAATTTACAAGGTGCAAACCTCGAACAAACGAATCTAACCGGTGTGATTTTACATGGCACAATCTTACCAGACGGTCATATTCATGAGTAAACCTGGATGTTTATTTTGATGTTGGATTTCCCGATCCGGGGTAAGATCTTGAGTAAATCAAGTTAATAAATGATTGAATAGTTATTTTCATCGAAATCTAAACTATCGTAGTAAACGGCTTTAGACATTGAGTTAGAATTTAATCATGTCTCCCCCCTAAGCGCGCCGCAGCGATTCTCAGCCAGCCATTGGTGAGCAAGAGTACTCTGCGATGTGAAGGGAAAGCCACAAGATTACCATAAAAGTCCCTGCTACAATCAAAAACTGAGTAGTGGGTTTTTCACCCTTAGCCGATGTAACCGGAGAGCGGTGCATGAGTTCCTCCAGAAAAGCGAAACCTAAAATCTTAGTTGTTGATGATGAACCGGATAATCTTGATCTGCTTTACCGGACGTTTCATCGTGGCTACAAAGTGTTTCGGGCGGTTAGTGGACAAGAAGCTCTCGAAATTTTAACTCAGCAACCTGATTTGGCGGTGATTATTTCCGATCAACGGATGCCACGGATGAGTGGTACAGAATTTTTAAGCATTGCCGCCGATCAATATCCTGATGCAATCCGTATTTTACTCACCGGTTATACGGATGTCGAAGACTTAGTTGAAGCGATTAACGCCGGTAAAGTCTTTAAGTATGTAACCAAGCCGTGGGATGCCCTAGAACTGACGGCAATTGTCCAACAAGCGTTAGATACTCATAACGTCCTTAAAGCCCGTACAGAAGAACTACGCCGCGCTCTCAAACAAGAATCTCTTCTCTACGCCGTAACCAATACCATTCGTTCAGCGCCAGACTATCACACCATGCTGCAACGAATTGTTGAAACAGTTGGCCAAATGTTTGAGGTGAGTTACTGCCTCCTGCAACCGTTTCAAGATGGATCAATGGTAGATGAATGGTTTCTCTATCAAGAAGCGAAAGTAGAATATGATTTACTGCAAGCTCAAGCGAGTGAATTTCAGACCCTAGTTTGGGAAACCACCGATGTACTGATGGTAGACGAGACCCAAAATCATGAAATTCTGCAAGGGGATAGCGAAATCCATCAAAAACGTCAAATCATCTATGACACCGCTCAGATTCGCTCCAGCTTAATTGTGCCGCTGTATTACCGCTTGGAATTAATGGCGGTGTTGGCTTTGCATCAAGCCTCTTACTCTCGCAGTTGGCTCGATCATGAAGTGCAATTGGTAATTACCGTTGCCGATCAAGCCGCTTTAGCCCTGTCTCAAGCCCGCTCCTACGAACAAGTTCAAGCCTTGGCAAAACGAGAAGTTTTAGTTAATACGATCACCGCTGCTATTCGTCGTAGTCTCGATCCTCAAACTATTTTTGCTGCCATTACCCAACAGTTAGGCCAAGCGTTGCAAGTCGATGGCTGTGCTTTATCTTTGTGGACAAAAGAAGATGAATTTGTTCAATGTGTCGGACTTTATGAAGCGGCAACAGATACCCCTGCCATTCACCCGATGCTGAAAGATCAGCTTGAAGTCGAAACAGCAGAGAATTCATCGACTCCCGCTTATTTACCTCAGTCGGCTGTCCCCATTCGGGGTAACCCAGTCCTCAAACAATTACTCGACACACAACAGCCTGTGGTGATTGATGATTTGAGTCAGCAGCCAGATTTTAATCAAACAGAGTTACCTTTGCGATCGCCGTCGAGTGCATTAATGGTGATGCCTTTAATGTTAGATGGAGAAATTATCGGTAGTATTTCCCTTAGACAAACCCATAACGTTCGTCATTGGCAAGAAGCAGAAATCAACCTTGTCCAACTGGTGGCTGCCCAAGCGGCCTTAGCCGTCCAACAGGCGCGACTTTATCAAAAAACCCGGCAACAAGCAGAACGATTATTAGAAGTCGATCGGCTCAAAACAGAATTTTTTCAGAACGTTTCCCATGAATTTCGTACCCCGTTAACGTTGATGATTGGGCCATTAGAATCGTCTGTGAATCAACTGCATGATTTACCTTATAGCCAAGCCAAAATTGCCCTGAGAAACTCGCGACGTTTATTACGACTGGTTAATCAATTATTGGACTTACAACGATTTGATGCGGGGCGGATGCAGCCGAGTTTTCGTCCTTGCGATTTGGTGCTATTTTGTCAACAAACCGTTGAAGCGTTTCAGCCCTATTGTGAAAAGAAAGGCATTTATTTAGAAACTTATTTTAAAGACTGTCCGCCCGTTTATTTAGATTTAGAACGGTTTGATAAAGTCTTGTACAATTTACTCTCTAATGCGATGAAATTTACCCCCACTGAGGGAACCATTACTGTCAGTGTTGAACCGGCTGGGAATTACTGTTGTTTACAAGTTAATGATAGCGGGATTGGGATTCGCCCGGAACAAATTCCTCATCTATTTGAACGGTTTCGGCAAGCGGAAGGTTCAACCAATCGTTCTTATGAAGGGAGCGGTTTAGGATTAGCTTTAGTTAAAGAATTGGTAGATTTACATCAAGGCCGTATTTCGGTTGATTCAGTGTATGGGAAAGGAACAACATTTGTGATTTGGTTACCCACAGGAAGCGCTCATCTGCCGGGAGACCAAGTGTTAGAATTACCCGCCGAATTAAATGCCCGACGCGCCGCAGTTGAATTGGCTGATGTAGAAGTTGAAATTTCAGAAGAGCAAACAATAAAAGGCTCAAACTTAGAACCAAAAGAAACGGTTTTAGTGGCTGAATCTGAACTGGTTGATAATTGTATTTTGGTGGTGGATGATAACCCAGATTTGCGCCAATATGTCTCTCGAATTTTACAGCAAATGGATTTTAATGTAGTGACAGCCAGTAATGGTTCGGAAGGATTTGAAAAGGCAAAACATTATCGTCCTGAAGTGATTATTACTGATTTAATGATGCCGATGGTTTCCGGTTTGGATTTAATTCGGATGATTCGAGAACAAGTTGATTTAAAGGGAATCCCGATCATTTTGTTAACCGCTAAAGCGGATGAAGATACCCGGATAGAAGGGGTGGAGCGAGGGGCAGATGCTTATGTTTCTAAACCGTTTAACGATCGAGAGTTGCTGGCTGAAGTGCGGAATTTGCGATCGCTGAAAGAAAACGAACGAAGAGTGGCAGAGTTAAATCGCTATTTGACAGAATCGGTATTGAAGCGATTTTTACCCCCTCAAATGGTCGAAAAAGCAGCCAATGGTGATTTGCTTTTAGACTTGAACCCAGAACCGCGAGTGATTACTATCTTATTTACTGATTTAGTGGGGTTTACTCGGATCTCGAATGCTTTACAAGCCCGTCGCATTGCCGAACTATTGAATGAATATTTAGCGGAGATGACTCAGGCTGTCTTTGCCACTCGGGGAACAGTAGATAAGTTTATTGGGGATGCGGTAATGGCAATTTATGGCGCACCCGAAGAACTCCCCCCCGCTGAACAGGTCAAACGCGCGATCGCAGCAGCCCGTCAGATGTTACGCTCCTTAGCGAAGCTCAATCAACGCTGGGAAGCCATGGGCATTATCAACCATAAAACTGTACCTCCCCTGCGGTTTCGCTGTGGTATTCATCAAGGCAGTGCCGTTGTGGGGATGTTCGGGGCAAAGGAACGGGCTGACTATACGGCTATTGGCCCGTCTGTTAATATTGCCTCCCGGCTGCAAGAGGCGGCTCATCCCAACAGTATTTTAGTGTCCCATGAGGTTGCTCAATATCTGCAACCTCAAGAGATTATTCAATCTGCATTGTTCGATCTCAAGGGGATGGATGAGGCAGTTCAAGCTTATCAAGTGCATCCAGAACCCCCAGAAAATCAAGATTAAACAAATTTTAGAATGAAATGCTTGACTAAATTGGAGTTTATGTTAATATAAATAGATGTGACTACGCGGGTGTAGTTTAGTGGTAAAACCTTAGCCTTCCAAGCTAATGATGGGGGTTCGATTCCCCCCACCCGCTTTAGATAGAAAGTAAAATAGCGGTTATTAAATTTTTTTTTTCTATCTGTTAGGCATCAACATGACCTATTTTTTACTATTTAGTCAAAAATATAATGTAAGTTATCTTAATTCAGCAGTTCAACCAAAGGATAATATATAGTTCGATTCCCCCCACCCGCTTCAGATATTATCATTTCTTTTATGGGTTTAATACCCCACCGTCACTCGCGGTACTTGCCCATTGTTAGGAGTCATCGCAGTTAGAATCCCCATGCAATTTCTCCTCCGCGCCTCCTGTCTCGGTGACTACTGACTACTGACTCCTTCTTCAACGATATTGACATCCCAAAGATTCACGAGTAGATACTTGCGTTTTTGCATTAATCCCATCGGCTTGTTCACAAAGCTGTCGAATTTGTTCTCCATCTAATAGAGCGTCCGTAAAATCAGCATTGGTTACTTTAGTATTGGCAAAAGTTGAACCAAAAAATAACGCTTCTGTAAAGATAGAGTCGCTTAAATCAGCCTCAGTAAAATCGACTTGATCTAACATTGAATAAGTTAAATCCGCATCTCGCATTGTAACATGACTCATATTCGCTCGACTAAAGACTGAACCAATTAAACTAGAATGATCGAAATTAGCAGAATCTAGATTAGAATTAGCAAACTCTGCGGCGGGTAGATTTTCCTCTGAGAAATCTCGATTTTGGAGTAAGCTATGATTAAAAAATAAATGAGCTGGATTGTCTTTTGCATATGCCGTAGCAGGGAAACTGATAAATAGAATTGCAACTAAAGTAATTAAAAATCCTTTCATTTTCATGATTCAAACTCCTATTTTTTATTAAACTGATTTAACGACCAAAATAGACCCGTGCGCCACTAATTCCAGATTGAGTAAAATAGCTTTCCCATTCTTGCGCTAAGGTTTCATTGGTAAACGGCCCGACTGCGACAAAGGGATCATCCGCTAAGTCCTGAATTATAATACTATTTTCTGGCACTCCTAACGCGATCGCTGTTTCTGCAATCGGTTGTAAATCAATCACTGCGGCTGGAATCAAAACAAAATAACTCTCTTGAGTCGCTAAGCCAAAATTAGCATCTTCTGTAATCGCTGATATTGTTTCTGGAATATCGGGTTGAGTAGCAATCCAGCGTTCTAATTCGGCTTGAGTTTCAATCACATTTGCCTCAATTCCTCTTAATGCTAATTCATCCACAAGATATGCGGCATTTTCAATATTAAGAAAGCTTCCGGCTTGAATAAAAAGTTTATCATTATATTCCTGAATGACTGCATCCAAAGACACTTTGTTAACTTCAGAAACGACTGTGTTATCTATACTCACAACCACTAAATATAAACTTAAAAATTCTTCTTCTACAGGTCGTCGGATTGAGGGGATATTGGTTTCAACCGCAGCAATTTCTCCTCGAGGAATCGGTAAAACAACGGGGATAAAACGACCTGACCCTCCAAATTGTACACCATCGCTAAAATCAGTAATCTCTGCCTCAACTCCTCGCACTGCTAAAGCATTTGCTAAAAATTCAGCTTCTGCCTCATTAAAATATACACCCGCTTCAATAATCGTTCGTCTACCATAACGTCGTAAAATGGCACCGGGCTGAATTTGTTGTACTATTTCTAGTAACAGTGGACTATCACTCTCGACATAAACCCCATACCGTTGGGATTGAGCTAACGCGGATGTTGTCTGAATCAAGCTAAAATACAACAGTCCGATGAGTAACAGCGGCAAGCGTATGATGGGATAAAGCGGACGTATGTAGTTTTTATGTATTATCATAGAAATTATAGGTCGTTAAGATAAATTGAACCGATTGAGATCTTCTTCTTCTAAGATGAAATCGAGGGTTTGTATAAAATAGCAATTTATATTAAATTTTAACCATGATCAAAAAAGTCGTTGTCGGTCTTTCCGGTGGCGTAGACAGCTCAACCGCCGCCGCTATTTTACATCATCAAGGCTATGATGTGGTAGGCTTAACCCTGTGGCTGATGCGGGGAAAAGGCCAATGCTGTTCGGATGGAATGGTAGATGCAGCCAAAATTTGCGAACAGTTAGGGGTAGAACATCATATTGTTGATAGCCGCGATCTGTTTCAAACCAATATTATTGACTATTTAGTAGAAGGTTATAGTAGCGGAATTACTCCTTTACCTTGTTCTCAGTGTAATAAAGCCGTGAAATTTGGGCCGATGTTGCACCATGCCAAAACAGAACTCGGAATTGATAAGATTGCGACCGGACATTATGCTCGGATTCGGTATGATGAGAGTAGCGATCGCTATCAACTCTTGCGCGCAGTTGATCGTAGCAAAGATCAATCCTATTTTCTTTATGACTTAACTCAGGATATTTTGGCAGGAACGTTGTTTCCCCTGGGGGAAGTGCTGAAAACTGAAACTCGTCAAATTGCGGCTGAATATGAATTAACCACCGCCGATAAACCCGAAAGCCAAGATTTATGTTTAGTTGAAGCTAGCGGTTCAATGCAGGCGTTTCTGGATCAATATATTACTGGAAAAGTAGGAGATATTGTCGATTCAGACGGTAAAGTTCTGGGTCAACATAACGGTATTCATCACTATACCATCGGACAACGCCGAGGTTTAGGAATTGCCGCTCCTAATCCGTTATATGTGATTGGAATAGATCCAGGACGTAATCAGGTAATCGTTGGCGATCGCGAAGTGGCGACTCAAACAGAGTGTACCATTAAGCGCGTCAATTGGGTGTCTATTGCCCCTCCTGAAGCGCCTGTGCGGGCTGAAGTTCAGATTCGTTATCGATCTTCACCTGTCGGGGTAACAGTGGTTCCTGTGACAGAAACAGCAGAGGAAGTGAAGCTGATTTTTGATGAAGCGATTTTTGGCATTACTCCCGGTCAAGCAGCGGTTTGGTATGATGGTGAGCAAGTTTTGGGTGGCGGTATTATTCAGCGCCTAGACTGAGTCATTTTACTAAAAGCTTCTCTGGCAAGTTTCTAAGCCTTGCTGTAATGTGGTTAAAACAGTGGCGAGATCGCCGGATAATAACGCTGATTTCGCCAGCCACAACCCCGGAAAAATAGCCGAACAATAAATTCCGGCTTCGTTTTGTTCTAAAGCAATATATTTACCTTCTTGCAAACAAAACCAATCCAATTCTCCATCGTACACTCGCCAGATTAGATATTCTTGTACCTGGTTACGACGATATACATTTAATTTTTGATGTAGATCAATCGAAGCACTACTGGCAGCAACTTCAACAATTAATTCCGGCGCACCTTCAATATAATCATCTTCACTAATAATAGATTGTCCATTATTTTCAATTCGTAGAAGCGCATCGGGCTGAACTTCATTATCACTATCAAGGCGAACCGTTGCATTATCTAGAAGTTGTACACCGGGAGTTAATGCTGTATAAGCAAAAAGCCATCCAATGATTTTAGCATGGGGTTCTGCGTGAGCTTTGGCATGAAGGGGAGAAGCCATATATACATATCCTTCTAAAAGTTCAGCTTTTTGATCGGACGGCATTGCAGCATAGCGGTGTTCAAACTCATGGCGGGTGAGTTTATCGCCGTTTTCTAGTGGAGGTAGAGTTAAAGGAAGCGTAGAAATCGTCATCAGATTTGACCAAAGCGACAAGACAAATGAAGTGCATCAGAGGAATGTCTCATCTAATTGTAGCTAATTGTTTTATATCCAGATCATTTTAGATAGGTTCGCTTACTCGGGCAAAACTGCACCAGTAGTTAAACATTCCCACTCTCAAGCAGTATACAGATGCAGATAAAGGATTTGGGGAGAATTACTCTAGATTATCACTCAAACTCAATCAATTAGCGATAGAGACATCATCTTCTTTGATATGCCTCACTCATGTTCATTCACCCGGAGTAACCTGTTATGGCGGTGCGACCCTGCGCCACCTGCGGGCGCTCTGCGTAACGCGCACCTTAGCGTCAGCCTTAGCGGTAGCCATGGGCTTTAGCCCTATTGCGCGCTAGCGCTATAGAGAGAAGTTATCGTTTTGCTCATTCTTGGGGCATTACTTGCAGCAACTGTGCATAAAGAACCTGAAAAAAAGCCAGAACCTGAAAAAAAGCCAGAACCTGAAAAACCGGAGGTTAAGTCATTTATGATTGAAAAAATCACCCGTACTAATACCCCGGATGGTCAAGAGATATATACTCGTGAGATCACTCCAGTCGTAAATGAATATCCCGTGGCTTGGACAGAATCCAACAATCATCGGAAATAGGATATTTAAGCGTGGGTTAAGCTAGATCGACGATGATCTAGATCACAACATACTGGCGAAATCCGTCACCAAATCATCTCCGTATGATCACTGAAATCAACCCCAATCAATCACTGTTTGCATCTACTAAATCGGGGATGATAAAAGAGTAAGTAACAGAGCGACAGATCAATATCATGATTCAAGTTAATCTTCTTCCCGGTGCAATCTATGAACTTATGGTTTCTGTTAGCGATCGCCGTAGCATCACCCAAGCTGACCGATATGGGTTGATGGCTGCTATCCTGGATGAATCTCTGAGTGAAGAAGAACACCGTTGCATTGACCGTTTGCTTCGCTCGATCCTACGAGGTCGTATTCAGGTTGTGACTGATTTATCTGCAATGAGCTAAACATCATTAATTCTGAGTTGAAAGATTTGCGAGTAATCTATTAAGTTGTGGGTCATTTGTTCTTTGTTATTCGTGGGAACCAGAATATCTCTTCTTCTTATCCCCTGACTTCTTCTCAAGTGTCTCCTAACTGGCTTCTG
The DNA here is from genome assembly GCA_049647265.1 of Microcoleaceae cyanobacterium. Classification (GTDB taxonomy): domain Bacteria; phylum Cyanobacteriota; class Cyanobacteriia; order Cyanobacteriales; family Microcoleaceae; genus JAAURB01. Next base: position 223,277 of record JBARXJ010000058.1, on the reverse strand, counting down.
GTTGCTTAAATTGCCCAACTTGTCTTAATGCATCCAGAAAGGCAAAAACAGCCGGAGAATGAATTTTATCTTTAACAATTGCAACACCAATGACTCGTTCTAAATAAGAGGGTAACTGTCGAATAATTGCTTGTGACGGTAAGGGTTCAGCCGCTAAGCGGGGTAAAATTCCCACACCTAACCCCTGCATCACCATACTCATAATGGTTGAATCTTGACGCACTTGATAGGCAACATTGACAGGATAAGGAGACGTTTTTAAGTATTGATAGATCAGATTGGCACAGCAACTGACCGTTGATAAAATTAGAGGATATGTTGCCAGTTCTTGCCAAGTTAAAGGGTCTGAATTGACTGCATGAGTGGCATCAAATACAGCAATATAATCATCGCGCATAACTTCCCAAGTTTCAAATTCAACCGCAGCGGGTAAGTAAGTAAAACAAATATCGGCATGACCCCCCCGCAGTGCCTGCTCAATTTCAACCGTATCATCCATTTCCGTAATAATCACTTGTACATTCGGATAATGGCGACTGAGGCGAGAAATGACAGGGGGTAAAAGATGAGTCGCAATACTCCGAAACGAAGCAATCCGAATTTCTCCCCCTTGTAAGCCTTTTTCTCGGTTGGCTTCTACTCCCATTTGTTCAATTAAGTTTTGGATCTGCCGGGCTTGAGAGACAATTCGTTCACCCACAGGGGTCAGATTTGCCCCATAACGGCCACGATTGAGCAAAATCACACCCAGTTCAGTTTCGAGGGTTGCGATCGCATGACTGACGGTAGACTGGGATAAGTCTAAAGCCAGAGCCGCTTCACTAAAGTTACCATAATCTGCCACTGCAACGAGCGCTCGTAGTTGAGAGAGTTTTAACCGCTGAAGATTCATCATCCGGTATCCCTATATTGAAATCAATCTTGGTGATATCGATAATATCGATACTTATGATAGACAGCATCCGTTGATGAATGCTTATTCTCAAGGATACAGTATTTTTATCAGTTTTAAACTGATTATTTAATCCTCAAAGGAGGAACAAAGATATGGTGAATCTGACGACTGCTTCGCGAAGAAAGCAGTTAGAAAAGCTATGGGTTAAATCTTCTAAAAACCCTCAAAAATTCAATCGAATACGCATTGGATTGCATCAATTTTTTCAGTATTTTTTCCAAGCTTTAATCGACGGTGAACAGCCTCGGGTTTGGCAAGTTTCACACCGAGGAAAAAGTGACTGGAGTGGTTACGATCCAGTGAGTGGCTGCCGAGTCAGCGGATTGTCTGAGGCTGAGATGCAAGCCTGGCTTGAGCAACGCTACAACCGATAATTTTCACGAAGTATTCTATTTATTCTAGGAGTTATTATGTTAGGATTAAGAACTCATCGTCGCTCTGTTAAAACATTAAACACAGTAGACAGCCATCAGACTAGTTCTTCTCGTCGTTTCCCTGATTCTATACTCAAAGCATTACGCTTTTTTTGGCAGTTTAGTTGCTTCTATGGCGACTATATTGCTCAACCTTTAGAATCTCGTCAAAATTTATCTATCTCCTCTCAAAAATCTACTGATTAATTGAGGGATTAGAGAATGCTTAAGCGATTAGATTAGAGTTCAGATTGAATGTGATCGTGTTAAAATTGGAGAACACTGAAGCCCAACTTGATTGACTAGGGTGGTGTTCTCCACAAGTAATATGACTGCAAAATTCTGCGACGGTCGATAAAATAATAGATTAGGAATAATTATCTATAGTATTAGCTAAGCTGAATATTCTGTTCAACAACCCCCACGATACATCCAAAGTCGATCTAGCAGCTTTTCAATTCAGGTGGTAAATTTCCTCTGATTATATCTTGTAGGGATGATCCCCTTCTGGTAAAATCTAAAGCAAAAGTTAGTATAAAATACTTAGCTTATCATTTTTGCGGCCATCTGTCGGTTGAGAGATAGCTCAAATCCTGATTTTAGCGCAGGCTATCTTCAGGAGTTTTTCTCAAAATACTGCTCTGACGTTGGTCACATGATTGATGATCAATCATGCATAAAATTTGATCTTGTAAACAGTTTTCGTCATCTTAGAGGGAACCTATGGTAAGTCAGCCAGATCGCGTGGTATTAATTGGAGTAGCTGGAGATTCCGGGTGCGGAAAGTCTACATTTTTACGTCGGATAACAGATATTTTTGGTGAAGATTTTGTAACGGTAATCTGTCTGGATGATTACCACAGTCTTGATCGTAAACAACGTAAAGAAACAGGTATTACAGCCCTTGACCCCAGAGCCAATAACTTTGATTTGATGGCCGAGCAGATTAAGGCGATCAAAAATGGTCAATCGATCATGAAACCGATTTATAATCATGAAACTGGAGAACTCGATCCCCCAGAAGAGGTTAAACCCAATCATATTGTTGTGATTGAAGGATTACATCCGCTTTATGATGAACGGGTCAGAGAATTAATTGATTTTAGTGTTTATCTCGATATTAGCCAAGAAGTTAAAATTGCTTGGAAGATTCAAAGAGACATGGCTGAACGCGGCCACCGTTATGAGGATGTGCTAGCGTCTATCAATGCGCGTAAGCCGGATTTTGAAGCGTATATTGATCCTCAGAAACAACACGCTGATGTTGTGATTCAGATTCTACCCACCCACCTGATTCCTGACGATAAAGAGCATAAAATTCTACGAATTCGCTTAGTTCAACGCGAAGGTGTAAGTGGATTTGAGCCAGCCTATCTGTTTGATGAAGGTTCAACCATTTACTGGACTCCTTGTGGTCGGAAACTCACCTGTTCTTATCCTGGACTGAAGATGTTCTACGGCCCGGATAATTACTATGGTAACGAGGTGTCTGTCCTTGAAATTGATGGTCAATTTGAGAACTTAGATGAGATTATCTACGTTGAAGGACATATGAGCAATATTTCCAGCAAATACTACGGTGAACTAACTCATCTGTTGCGGGAACACCAAGAATACCCCGGTTCTAACAACGGTAGCGGACTATTCCAAGTCTTAGTTGGGCTGAAAATGCGTTCTACCTACGAACGTTTGGTCGGTAGTGAAGAAAAAGTTGCTGCAACTGTTTAATTCATTAACCCTGAATTTAACCCTATTCTGATGAACGCGGGAGACTTTGATCATCTCGCGTCATTTTTGTGAGATTAATATGATTGCTTTGATACACAACACTGAAGTCTGTGGTATTAACTCTAAATCTTAAGTACCACACCGCTTTGGTGAAGCTAAGGTTTAACCCATTCACCCAATACATAATCCTTCATTACAATCGCTGACTATAGCGCTACGCAGTCAGATGAGGACATTCACGCTGCTGCCTTCGAGAAGAGCGATAATCATTCTTCTGAATGGACTTTCTCAAGCGGTTGATCTCGCTTAATTGTTCCAGATTGAGCGAGCTGTCAAGTTTGACCCAGTCTGGTTGCAATATCTGTATTTATAAATTCATCAAAATAGAGATCGGAAATTACGGAAAAGTCATGTTTTTTGATCTAGCTATTATTATTATTATCGGTGAAATTACAGAAGAAAATTAATAATATAAATTAGTAGAAATACAGATTTACTAAAGCCTTAATAAAAGCTAGAATAAATTCATGAAAGCTTGATAGCTTCTATCACTAATAGTTGTTATCATAGCCTTAGAGTACAAAAAAGAGATGAGATAATCCAAAATGGTTAATCTCGATAGAATAAATACAGCATACTCTCCCTACCAATAATCAGGACATTTTGGCATTAAATTCAGTGTCTAAGCATCAAAAATTAGGTGAGGCAAATCACAGCATAACTAATTGTTTTTAGTTGAAATAGATTTAAGTCTCACCTGAAACTTACACACTGATAATATTCATTCATTAATTGGAGTAACCTTTCATGACTAAATTAGTAAAGAAACTCTTAATCGGCGCATCTATGGTTGTCGGCGTTGGCACAATGGGAGCTGTTCCAACAAACGCGGCTTCTTTGACTGGCATTACATTTAATACTACTGATATTGAAGTATTTGGTCGCAATGGTTCAGTTGGAAGCGGTGTCAATGAGGCAATGAATGCTTTAACCGATAGTGATGTCGTGACCAATGTAGAGTTAGGGGCGAGCAGTGAAGACCCCAATGCCAATGTTGGTTTCAGCGGGTTCTTCGGCAATACAGCAGTCTCAGTGGAGACGGTAACCGCTGCTGATTGGGCAATTTTCGGCGATCAATGGGTACAAGACTTTAGTGCAGCTTACAGCGATCTGTTCAGCGCTGAGATATTTGGCATAAACGTTGGGCAGGCTATTAGCGCGGCAGTCCAGGGAGGACTAACTCGATCTGGAGATCCTAATATTGGTTCATTTGTTCAAGATGACGCAACAGGTGAATATCAACTCGGTCTGATTGGACATCTTGATTTACTCCAATCTGATTCCTTAGATCAAGCGTTGCGTGCTGAGGCTGCTGAGTATGCTTCTAACAACCCATTCTTTTCATTATTATCTTCAGATCAACAGAATACGATGTTAGATAATGGTGTAAATTCAGCTAAGAACCAAATTAGTAGCTATCTGGGCGGTAATCCCTTACAAATGAGTGAAGTGGCTAAAGTCACAATTGACGGTGTTGTTAATTACGCTTATAGCTTCTCTGCAACAGATACAGGATATGTTGATACAGATGGCTCTTCCCACAGTGGTTTATATAGCTGGACGCTAGCGGGAGAACCCCAGTCTATTCAAGCTGTGCCTGAACCTTCTTCGATGCTGGGTTTAATGGCAGTGGGTGGATTGGTTACCCTTTCTCAGCGCAAATCTCGTAAAAAAGTATAGCGATGGCGCTTTACTTCATGATTCAATAGCTAATCTCAAATGGGAGCGGGTGCGCTCCTTTTTTTTTGGCTGAGAAAGGGATAATGCAATTATAACGCTGTGTGTAGAGAATTGTCAGATATTGCTGTTGATGGTTGGTAGCCTCGATGAGAGCCTATCACTTAGGGAGGAATACAATAGATGATTTATTATAAATGGACTGTAATGTATTAGAATTTTCTGTTGTGGGAAGAAGTGACCCAAAACCAGTGAATTATTAGAGATTCATGTGTATCGCGATCGCGCGCGTGCCGCACAATCTTGATTGATTTGTAGGTATTGCCTTTCCTTTGTGTCAAGTTGTCACGATTGGGTGCTTCAACCGCGAATTAAAATTTTCAAGGTTTAAAAATCTTTAAAATGTCTCTATTCGATTGGTTTGCAAATCGACAAAAGTCTGTTCAAATTACCCCAGAGCAGCAAGAGCGAGAAATTTCGGATGGACTTTGGGTCAAATGTCCCAAATGTGGCGAACTGACTTATACAAAGGACTTACAAGCCAATCTCCAGGTTTGTAGTGAATGTAATCATCATCTGCGAGTCGATAGCGATGAACGCATTCAGCAACTGATTGATCCCAAGACGTGGACTCCAATGAATGCTCAGATGCATTCGGTTGATCCGTTGCAATTTCGCGATCGCAAAGCTTATAGCGATCGCCTGCGGGATTATTCAGAAAAAACAGGTAAAATGGATGCGGTTCAAACAGGAGTTGGTTTAATTGATGGCGAACCGATTGCTTTAGGAGTGATGGACTTCCAATTTATGGGGGGTAGCATGGGATCGGTGGTGGGGGAAAAATTAACCCGCTTAATTGAACACGCCACTCAAGAACAGTATCCTGTGGTCATTGTCTGTGCCTCTGGGGGAGCGCGGATGCAGGAAGGAATGCTCAGTTTAATGCAGATGGCTAAAATTTCTGCGGCTTTACAACGTCATCGAGAAGCCAAATTATTGTATATTCCTTTACTCACTCATCCGACAACAGGGGGTGTAACGGCAAGTTTTGCCATGTTAGGAGATTTAATTTTAGCTGAACCGAAAGCAACAATCGGTTTTGCGGGACGGCGAGTGATTGAACAAACCCTCAGAGAAAAGCTGCCAGAAGGGTTTCAAACCTCTGAATATCTTTTAGATCATGGGTTTGTCGATGCCATTGTTGCACGTCCTCAACTCAAGAAAACCCTGGCTCAGCTCATTCGCCTGCATCGTCCTCAGCCACGGCTTTCTAATTTATCTTCTCTGCCTGAAGAAACTCAACATCTCAGTTCAACCCATTAGCCTGACAGGATAAACTCAGGTGAGGGGATGAGAATTGCTCCTCAGCGCATCATCCCCTGTTGAGGCTCTGTTTATCCCTCTGTGTGTTCGTTGCCTTTTTGCCAATTGAGCGACAGCAACTGTTGCGGTTTACCAATTTGGATGCCTTTTTGATCAAAAACTTGTTTCAACCGTCGGCGATATTCTCGTTCCACATCCCATTGTCGCAGACGCTTCGTTTTCATCCACATTAAAATCTGGCTACCCGTGTGATTGAGTTTCTCCACCCCAATTAACACAGTGGGTTCTAAAATATCATCACGCCATTGAATATCTTGATGCATCGCTAGAGCAACATCTTTCATCACGTGCATTGCATCTGTCACATCAGCTTCATAAGCTACCTCAATTCTAAAATCAATCCGAGACCAATCTTTTGTTAGGTTATGAACGGTTGCAATTTGACTGTGAGGAACAGTACTTAAACGGCCTCCATCCGATCTTAATTGAGTGACTCGTAAACTCATGTTTTCAACAAACCCGGTAGTTCCATTCAGTTCGATGATATCTCCCACACTATATTGATCTTCAAAAATAATCAAAATGCCATTAATCCAATCTTTGATTAAGCCCTGAAAAATTAAGCTTAAAGCCGCCCCAAATACCCCTGCACCCGCTAAGGCTGAACCGAGAGCAACCTGTTGCCACGCTAAAAACCAGATTACTGCCAGCACCACTGAAATAAAGTTAGAAATTCCTTTGAGGATTCCAGAAATAGTGGGTGCTCGTAAGAATAATCGTTGAGAATCGATCTGTATAGCCGAAGTTTGCTCGACCCATTCTTGAATAGATTTATTGATTAAAACATGAGCAATTTGATTGGCTAAAGTAACGGTGATCCAGATAATAATAACTTGTAGCGGTAAAGAGGAAAACCACTTTCCTTGAGCCCTAGTTTCGGGAAACAAGCTTAAAATCCAAGCAATACTACCAATCCAAACTAATGCTTGTCCCATTTGTAGTAAGCGTTGCATTAGTAGAATAAAATCTAGTCGTCTTTCCAGCTTTAATTTTCTTTTTAATGATTTACTAAAACTAAGGGGAATTGATAAAGCAGAGAAAAATTGATCGGATAAATGACGACCTTGTAACTCAGAATCTTTTTTAGATTGCTTTTTTACGTCTTGATAATGTTTTTTCAACCATTTTTGAAGTGCTGTAATAATGATGCTAAGAGCGATCATTCCAATGGAAATTTTACCACTTCTAATAATATTCTGTTTCCGATTAACCGATAAACGTTCTTTCCAAGATTGAATCAGTTTTTTCTGAATCACTTCTGTCCATTCTTCTGCTAAGTCGGGAATCAGTTTTTGAGCCAGTTTAGCATCAGGTTGAGTCACTGTTAAAATAACTTGCTGAGACAGTTGTTGATTATCCTGAGCAATAATAACGGTTTGATTATTTAAATCCTTAACACTGACTGATAACGTCTCGGGGGAAAAGCCAATTTCAATAATTCTACTGAGGTTTTTTTCAATGGCTTGAACTCGTCTTTTAATTAGACTGGGATCATTTTTTTGTTCAGGACTATCACTATTTTCTACGGCAATCTGAAATAAGTTTCGACCATCTAAAGTAATATAAGCATGGGATAAATCGCCCGTTTGATAAGTTTTAAACTCAGGTTTTGCCAGTTGTAAAGGATTAGGATAATTCAGAAGATAAAATTGACTTGAAACAGGCGTTGTAAAACTGATAGAAAAAATTAAGGTTAATAAAATCGCAATTGGTTTGAGTAACGAACTAAGTTGATTCAGGATTGATTTTACCCAGGAAATTGTATTGATCATAAGTTAAACTCAAAATCTTAGCAGTTTTCATGTGATTAAAGACTTATAGATGACCCATATTTCTATTTTCTAGTTTTATTTATAGAAAAATAAACATTCGTTGTCTATCATAACCGACTGATAAAAGGTCACCTCTGCCTATCGATAGATTTATACAGATTTTTATCCATTTTTATCTGAGTAAAAATTGCAACTGGGTTTCATTTTATGAAAGTTTTACAAAAGTTTTACAGAAGCTTTACAAAACCCAATTTGTACTGATTTAAATATAGTTTTGAGCTAGAAGACAGAATAAATTTTAAATCATCATCCTATTTAAGAAAAGGTTAAATCCGATTGCTAAAACCCCTTAAATATTAATGATAAAATTATACTCATTCTCCATACTCATCGTTAACTTATTCTCTATTAATCTGCTTACAGTCCTTCATTAATGCGGTGCAGTTGTTGAGTTTCAGACAGAACTTGCTGATAATGTTCAGCGTCTACTTTCTGTACATAGTTAATCTTAAACTCTTCTAAGAAAGCAACTAGAAGTGATTCAATTTCTTGAAGGCTTTGTTCTTGTTGAAGTTCTTCTCCCAAGAGGTCAGTAAAGTTATTCACTAAACGATTAGATAATTGAGTCCCAACCGGATCTTCCATTGCTTCTTTAACCGCTTCATACATTTTTTGAGGACTATCTGTAGCCAATTGTGATAATCCATCCACTAACTGTTTAGTGATTTGATGTGATATATTTTGCCATCCTGGAATATTTTTAAACTGTTTATATAAAGAAGATTCTTTTAACGCCGCTTCTAAACTATATTGTAGTAATTCTTCGATATTCGGCTGTAATTTAGGGATAACATGATAGACAGTTGCCTGAACTAAATGAGTGGCGATCGCTTCTAATTCATTAATATTATTTAGATCGATATATTTGCGTTTTGAATCTTCTAAAATCTGTTGTGATAATTCACCGCTTTGAATTGCATTTTGTAATTGATTGATGGTTTGAACAATCACAATTTCTGTTAATTCTTGAGCAAAATTTGCTAATACAATCCGAATCGCCTGATTTCGGACACGGTCAATATTGACTAATTCATTTTGATTCAAACGAATTAATACAGGAATCACTCGTAACCATCGCCAAAGGGGAATAAATAAAAAGACATCATACCAACGCCATAACATGGCATCTTTAAAAGTAAATGTGATAAACCGACGACTAATCCAATAAGTTCGGGCTAAATACTCGATCAAAAAGATAATCATAAATGGTAAATCAATTCGCCAAAAATAGCTAACAAATTCACCATTTTCTCCCAGACTTCGATAATAGTTTTTGGCAATGAGTGGAGAAATTTCATCTTCAAACCAGTCCATTTCTTGAGAAAAATCTTGGCTTTGAAGATAGGCAGGACTCCAAAAAATTTCAAATGCTAATTTTGAGGATTCTTCAGCTTGCGGAATATGATCTCGCATTCGATTTTTAATTTTTTCTAAAGTCCCACTTTTATTTGCGATGGCAAAGGGATCGGTATTGATCATATCAATACTTTGAGTTTGCAGGCTTTCTAAAATTCGAGTGACTTCAGAAGAATTTAAGTTATTCTCAATAATTTCTTCTTGAAGTTTTTCAACTGTATTTAGATATTTTTGGGTATCACGATGAGGTTCAATGCCTTTAATCGGATCGTAAAGTTCAGTCAGTTGTGGCAAATACTGTAGATAAAAGTCTCGCCAGCGGGTATATGTTAAATTAAATAATACTAAAATAAGATTGACAGTGGCTAACACTGCCATCACTTTTTCAAACCAAGGAACTTTTCGCTTTTTTTTATATATTTTTTTACTCTTCATGGAAATGAATCGATGAGGGTTGTACTGAATGGTAATCCTATATAATCTTATCACATTCTTCAAAAAGTCAATAATAATGCATTGACGGAAACTTGATTTTTTTAATGATATATGTTAAAAGAACAAAAATATATCTAGTAAAAATACCTGTTAATTTTCTCTTATACATGAAAGTATGTTAACCGCCTCAAATTCTCCTCAAGTTAGTGTTATTATTCCAGTTTATAATGGCGATCGCTATATTGTCCAAGCGGTAGAGAGTATCTTAAATCAAACCTACTCGGCTGCTGAAATTATTATTATTGATGATGGTTCAACAGATAATACTCATTTGGTTTTGCAGCCTTATGAAGAAAAAATTTGTTATATTTATCAAGAAAATCAGGGGGTTTCTATTGCAAGAAATCATGGCATCAAATTATCACAATATGAATTTATCGCCTTTTTAGATGCAGATGATGTCTTTTTAACCGATAAATTAGCCGTTCAATTAGCCGTATTTGCAGAAAATCCAGAATTAAGTATTGTTCAAAGTGGCTGGCGACGCATTAATCAAAATGGAGAAACCTTAATTGATGTTGAACCTTGGAAACAAATACCCGAGTTAGACTTAGAATCCTGGTTACGGTGGAAACCTTTTGGTACAATGGGAACTTTGATGTTTCGCCGCGAAAGTTTGCAGCAAGTGGGGGGTTTTGAACCCGGACTGACTCATGCAGAAGACGTGGACTTAATTTTACGCCTCTGTCTCAATGGCTGTAAATCTGACTGGTTACGCCAGTCTACAGTTTGTTATCGGCAACACGATCGTAACACGATGCGAGACGGCTTATCCCAAGCAAAATCGATTAATTGGGTACTAGAACGTTTTTTCCGTCAGCCGAATATTCCGATAGAGATTCAACTGATAGAAAATTGGGTGCGTTACAGTACATTATTATGGAGTTCGTGGTATTTATACTATACTGGCTTTCCCAAAGAAATGGTTGATTATCTTAAAAAATCCTGGCAATATTCCCCTTTTATGCCGATGGAAACTCTGATTAATTGGATGGAAGGTTTTGCTGAATATTCAACTCATTTACAATATAATTTTAACGCAGATGAACTGGGTCAATCTCCAGAATGGCAAGCCTTAATGCAATGGGTGATGGCGGAAATACAACAATCAATGCAGTCTATTTATCAGCCATTATGAGTTATTATCAACAACGAGATTGGGAAATTGTAGATTATCATGTTTATCCATTAGCCGGGACGGAATTATCTTTTCGAGGTCCTCAACCTCAATCTTTGAATTCTCAGCAATATTTTGTTTGTTTAGGGGCTGCCCAAACCTTTGGTTGTTTCTGTGAACGTCCTTATCCTAATTTACTGGAAAAATGGCTCAACTTTCCGGTTCTTAATTTAGCCCATGGTGGCGCGGGCCCTTATTTTTTTCTCAAACATTCTGGGGTATTTGACTATATTAATCAAGCTAAATTTGCAGTGATTCAAGTGATGTCGGGTCGCAGTGAAAGTAACGCTTTATTGAGTAGTGAGGGCGTTGAACAATTAACTTTAAATTCTAATGGTCAATATCTGGGTGCAGAACCTGCTTATCGAAAAATACTAGAAGAATATGAACCCGATTATATTAAAATGATTATTGCAGAAACGCGCCTAAATTGGGTGCAACATTTCCAAATATTACTACAACAAATCAAAGTTCCTAAAATTCTCTTTTGGTTTTCTCAACGTCAACCCAATTACCAAGAATCCTATCAAAATGTTTATGGTCTATTTGGTAATTTTCCTCATTTAATTAATACAGAAATGATCGAGAAAATTAAACCCTATTGTGATGCTTATATAGAATGTATTTCTAATCGGGGAATGCCTCAACTATTAATTAGTCGTTTCACGGGAGAACCCTGTGCGATTAATTTAGCCGCTCAGCGCCCAGATTTAGGGGATAAAACCTCTTTTTATAACACTTATTACTTTTCCCCTGAAATGCAACGAGAAGCCGCCACCGCTTTAAAATCTGTCTGTCAGCAATATTTATAATATAAACTAAACTTGAAAAATCTGTTCCACTGTTAATTCTAATTCCGGAAACATCTGAGAAACAATTTTATCTGTTCCTTGATACTCTATTTCTTCATAGAGTCCCTCAACCAGTAATAAAATAATAACTTTGTTTTCACTCGGGTCAATAATCCAATATTCAGGAATACCGACTACACTATACTCAGAACGTTTATAACGATAATCTCTAATTTTTGATTCGGGACTAACCACTTCTACAGCCAGTAATGATGCTGATTCAATTACGGCGGAAATATCTAAATATTCACTAATTTGATTTTGTGTAATAATACTAATATCCGGAATTCTAGAACGATTAATCGATGTTCGGACACCGATTCCACTGAGTGTAACCCATGGCCAATTCAATCGTTTAATTTCTGCTTCAAATAGATTTGTGAGTAGACGAATAATTAACGCATGACGACCTGTGGGTGGATTCATTAGAATCAATTTTCCGTTTTCTAATTCATAACAGTTATCTGTACCATCATCATAAGTTAGGTATTCCTCAAAAGTGAGTTGAGTATTAACTGTAATTTGAGTCATTCTATTTTCTAAGATAAACCACAAAGACACAAAGCGGTGCGACCCCGGTGATTCGTAATCACCCAGGGAACGCGCACCAAGAGAGAATCTCTCTGTGTCCTCTGTGCCTCTGTGATTATTTTAATAGTTTAGAAAGTGGCTTAAGCTAAAACTTTCTTCGCTGTAGCCACAACGTTATCAACGGTGAAGCCAAACTTCTCCATCACGACACCACCCGGTGCAGAAGCCCCGAAGGTATCCACACTGATAGTCGCGCCTTCATCGGTGACATAACGATGCCAACCCATGCTAGACCCGGCTTCAACAGAGACCCGCTTCTTCACAGATTTTGGTAATACAGACTCTTTGTAAGCTTCGTCTTGGGCTTCAAACAGTTCCCAACTGGGCATAGAAACCACCCGAACTTTTGTACCGCCGCTGCTGAGTTGTTCGGCTGCTTGAACACAGAGATTCACTTCTGAGCCGGTTCCAATTAAAATTAAATCGGGTGTGCCATCACAATCAACTACAGCATAAGCCCCTTTGGTCACGCCTTCAATCGAACTTCCGGCTAAATTCGGTAAGCCCTGACGGGAGAAACACATCATCGTGGGAGCATTTTTAACCGCGTTTTCAATTGCGACTTTATAAGCCCCAGAGGTTTCATTGCCATCAGCCGGACGAATAACCGTTAACTTGGGAATTGCCCGCAGAGACGCAATAGTTTCTACCGGCTGGTGAGTGGGCCCGTCTTCACCCAAGGCAATAGAATCATGAGTCATCACCCACAATACGCCACATTCGGCTAATGCACTTAAACGAATTGCGCCCCGCATATAATCGGTAAACACCAGGAAGGTTGCACCATAAGGAATTAAACCCGAAGTGTGGAGGGCAATTCCGTTACAAATCGCACCCATACCGTGTTCGCGCACACCAAAACGCAGGTTACGGTTTTCGTATTGTCCTTTAAGGAAACTACCGCTAACTTTGAGTTCAGTTAAATTGGAGTGGGTTAAGTCAGCCGAACCCCCAATTAATTCCGGTAACACAGGGGCTAATGCATTCAGGCATTTTTCCGAGTGTTTACGGCTGGCTAAAGCCTTGTCTTCTGGGGTATAAGTGGGGAGTACCTTATCCCAATCAGCCGGAAGCTGACGGGCAATCATCCGCTCTAACAAAGCAGCATCATCAGCATATTTGCTCTTATATTCTTCCCAAACTTTATTCCATTCAGCCTCAGCGCTTGCGCCTTTATCAATCGCCTGACGGAAACGCTCTAAGGCTTCTTCAGGAACATCAAAATCTCCGACAGACCAGTCTAAAGCCTCGCGAGTCAGCTTGATTTCATCCATCCCTAAAGCCGCACCATGGACCCCTGCTGTGTTTTGTTTATTGGGAGAACCATACCCGATGGTCGTGGTAATCTTAATCATGCTGGGTTTGTCGGTGACAGATTTGGCTTCTTCAATAGCAGCAGCGATCGCAGCTAAATCTGAGTTACCATCTTCTACATGGATTGTATGCCAACCATAGGCTTCAAACCGCTTACTGACATCTTCAGTGAATGAAATATCGGTAGAGCCGTCAATGGAAATATGGTTATCATCATACAGGGCAATCAGTTTACCCAGTCCTAAGTGTCCTGCCAAAGAACAGGCTTCACCGGAAACCCCTTCCATGTTACAGCCATCTCCCATGATGGTGTAAGTATAATGATCGACAATGGTTGAATCTGGCTTATTAAAACGTGCGGCCATATGAGCCTCTGCCATGGCTAACCCGACTGCATTGGCAATCCCTTGTCCGAGGGGGCCTGTAGTGACTTCAATCCCTGCGGTTTCAAAGTTTTCTGGGTGTCCTGGAGTTTTTGATCCCCATTGACGAAATTGTTTGATCTCGTCGAGGCTGACGCTGTCGTAGCCGACTAAGTACATGAGGGCGTACTGTAACATACAACCATGCCCAGCAGATAATACAAAGCGATCGCGGTTAAACCATTTAGGGTTTTTGGGGTTAAACCGCATGAATTGATCCCACAGCACAAAAGCCATCGGAGCCGCTCCCATTGGGAGTCCTGGGTGTCCAGAATTGGCTTTTTGGACGGCATCAATTGCGAGAAATCGAATAGAGTTAATACAGAGCGCTTCGAGTGATTGGGTTGCAACTGCCATAGTTAGCGTTTTTGTATGATTTTAATTTGATCGATGAATGTGTGAATGCTGGAGCTAAGCTTCAACCACGAATTTAAATTCTATGATTATAATCGCTTTTAAAATTGCCCTCAAGCTTGCATCATTGATCATCTCATCTGTGGGATCGACAGGCAACCCATTGGCCTAAATTTGTTACGTGTTGTTTGTCATTCGTCATTCGTCGTTGGTTGTTAGACGAAGACCAAATAACGAATTACCAATGACTCATTTAAAAATGCTGTTCTACCAATTCTGCCACTGCATTGGGTCTGACGCGAGAGTAAGAGGCTTTATCTGGCATGACGACAACATTGGGGCCTGCTTTACAGCGTTTGAGGCATCCTGTCTCTTTAATTTCCACTTCGTCTTGCAGGCCGCGCTGTTCTAATTCTGTTTGTAGTGCGGCACAAATTGCGCTTCCACCCCGTTTACGACAATCTGATTTTTTACAGACTAAAATTTTAGCAGATTTTTTACTTTTATCTTTTTCACTACTCTTTTGAGACTGAGATGCTTTTTCTGGTAACGCCGTATATTCAGCGTTTTCTATCAGCGTCACTTGCTCTGCTTTTAGCTTTAATTGACCTGTTTTATATTTTGATTTTCTATATCCTTCAACTCTAACGAGTGTGCCGGGCATTAAGCGTTCACAAACAGGGCGGCATTCTTTTGAAAGCTTAATTAAGTGTAATCCGGCAGGGGTTACCAATTGTAAGCACTTGGGTTTACTGCCCTCAAAAAAGACATGAATGACTTTTCCGTCTAAAGAAAATGAGGTAATTTCAGAATCAGATTTAAATTTAGATTTAGACATTACTAATGGAACTTTCTATAGTTTTTAGGTTTACAAATTGACACTTTTTTTGTCATCTAACCAGAGAAAGAAATTTTTAAACCCATTTATTCAGGTTTGATAAGTCTCTATCTCCTCAGATTTAATCCCCTTGAGTCGCTGTGGGCTGCTGCCAACAACGTTCTAAGTTGTGAATTAGTTCTTGTCGGGAAGCCGTCAGTTGTTTGATCACACTGATCAGTTGAAAGGCATCTCGGCAATTGTTGATATTGGCTCTTAAGGGTTGCTGTGCCCCGCAACAACAGGGGATTTCTAGTTCTTGCAAACGTTTATAGACAGACCAACGGTCGATCCAGTTGACTTGAACAATCTCTCCTGCGGTGGGTTCTACGGGTGTTGAATTCATTAAATCGGGTGAAATAACTGACTATTCATAGATTTGGACTCTCAGAGTGAGCGTGTATTGAACAGCTTTTATCTTTCGAGCCCTTATTTATCAGCATACCCTAAGTGAGAAGAATTCTCAATAGATCGCGAAAAAATTTTTGCTCTTGAAATAGATTATAGACAAATAGGGGATGCTGGAGAGTCGCGATCGCCAAAAACTCTATCTGTCCCATACCCGCAACACCGCAACGGGAACAGATCCGCAAGTCAGGTTCGTTACATTTTAACGAATCATACGATTAATCCCTCACAAGATTAAACGTTTAACTTTTTGTGTTTAACCACTGCGCTGATACCCAGTACACCCAATCCTAATAATCCTAAATGCGTGGTAGGTTCAGGAATAGACTCAGCTTCTAACGTTTCAAGTGCTGCATCTGCAATTAGTTGATTGGCTGCGGTTGTAACGTGTTGAGTATCCCAAAATAAAAATTCATCCGGGTTTGTACATCCCACCAGTAAACAGCCTGTGGTAACATTCGTCAAACCAAACTGTTCGGGGTTGGTTGTTACCGCTGTAAATAATTGATTTAAATCATATGAAATTAAATTAATATCTGGTGCTAAACTCAAACTCAACTCATCAATTTCTGCTGCCAGTGCGGTATTATGTTCCTCAGATAGAGCATTCAGTCTTTCAACAGTTCCAGGCTGTTGTTGATTGGCATTTAACGCCACAGGAGTATCTCCTAAATTGGGTAAATTCACCACCATAATATTCTTCGCACCCACATCAGCTAAAGTGGTAATGGCATTCGATAAATTATTAATCGATTCTGTTGCAGAAGTAAAGGGTTCAAATGTTGCTTCTGTGGGTAAATAATCATTCGCGCCACCCCAAACAATATACAAGGCTTCTGCATCTGCTGTAGCGCTAAAGTTATCTGTAAAAATGCTAATTTGATCTTGTAAAGCTGGTAAATCTGGTACATCAGGGAATGTTAAAGAAACAGTATTTTCTTCTCCTGTGGTTGCACCGCCAAACGCAAAGTTAATCCCTTCTGTAGGTAAAGTTCCATTCAATACAACATCGGCATAAGTTATCGGGTTTAATGCTAAGTCTGCGGCTAAATAATCAATCCAAATTAAACCATTAGAAAATCGTCCTGGAAAGTAAGGGGGACTGGGTGGAATATTACCGGCGGTAAAATCAAATGTATTACCTGTATCTGACAAGCTATCTCCAAACACGTATAGTTCTGTGAAGCTAGCTGCAATTGCTTTTAAAGGTAGGAATAATGAAACAATTGCAATTCCTACTGTAATTAATTGTTTTTTCATGAATAGACGCTGAGAATGCTCTCTTCAAGTTTTAATCAGGCTGTCTTGTCATCAATCATCAGAATATGACTCAATGATTCAGAATTAAAATACAGT
This sequence comes from Microcoleaceae cyanobacterium, assembly GCA_049647265.1. Lineage (GTDB taxonomy): Bacteria > Cyanobacteriota > Cyanobacteriia > Cyanobacteriales > Microcoleaceae > JAAURB01. Next base: position 206,028 of record JBARXJ010000058.1, on the reverse strand, counting down.
GGTTAATTAAATTATATTCTGACAATATTGATTGAATTGTTCTTTATTACAGCAATAATTAAGAAAAAGTTCAATCACAATCTATTAAACAGTCTATATATAGATCATGTTTTATTTTTTGATAGTTTTTGTAGGATTTATTAAATAACTGAGTATTTAAACTTAGCTTTCATTTTTATATTTAACTCGAATTACAAGTATTCAGTAATTTTGTTAATTCTTCAGACTTAATTTATAACTCAATATAACGGCTATTGTGTATAGATTAATTATAAATAAATTTAACGGTTAATCAAACTGAGTTTGTGATGACCGATTTATTCTTCATCTCAATATAAAAAGATAGGAGTATAATTCAATCAATAGAATCAATATAAAATAAAAATTAATGAAATTTAGGTAAATTGAGTCTCAATTAATTGTAAATATTTATATCACTCCCGGTTGCGATCGTCAAACACTGAAAGCAAAATATTATTACTAAACTTAACAAAAAGTAAACGGTTCTGGTCAAATCAGTCAGGCTATTGTAAGATGCCTCAACAGCAGGGATAATCGCCTGAATCAATCATCAATTTGTGGATTAACTGTCACTATGAATCAAAATAAAAGGCAGGCTTATTGGCGTGCTAATACCAGACTGATCCAAATCCTCCTGATTATTTGGGGAGTGGTGTCTTTGGGTTGTGGAATTTTACTGGTTAATCCCTTAAATTCCATTAATTTAGGTCAAATTCCCCTAGGGTTTTGGATAGCCCAACAAGGCGCAATTTATGTGTTTGTGATCTTAATTTTTATCTATGCTTTTCAAATGGATAAATTAGACCGTAAATATAATATGAATGAGGAGGATAATGATGTCAGTTGAAGTATGGACTTTTGTGTTTGTCACGATTTCATTTATTCTCTATCTTTATATTGGCTGGAGTTCTCGCGTCCGTGATACAAAAGGGTTTTACGTTGCCGGACAAGGCATTCCTTCCCTAGCAAATGGGGCAGCAACCGCCGCAGATTGGATGTCGGCAGCTTCGTTTATTTCAATGGCAGGATTAATTTCTTTCTTGGGATATGATGGTTCAATTTACCTGATGGGATGGACGGGAGGTTATGTTTTACTCGCATTATTATTAGCCCCCTATTTACGCAAATTTGGTAAATATACTGTGCCTGATTTTGTCGGCGATCGCTATTATTCTAATGTTGCCCGATCTGTAGCTGTTATTGCCGCTATATTTGTTTCTCTGACTTACGTTGCCGGACAAATGCGCGGGGTAGGAATTGTATTCAGTCGGTTTCTACAAGTCGATATTGAAACAGGCGTAATTATTGGTATGGTAATTGTTGCCTTCTTTGCTATTTTAGGAGGCATGAAAGGCATTACCTGGACGCAAGTTGCCCAATATTGTGTCTTAATTTTTGCCTTTTTAATTCCGGCGATCGCCATTTCAATTTTACTCACTGGAAATCCTATTCCTCAACTCGGCTTTGTATTTAGCGATATCGTCCCTAATTTAAACCAACTACAAGTTGATTTAGGGTTTCAAGAATATACCCAGCCTTTTGTCAATAAATCAATGCTGGATGTATTGTTTATTACTATTGCTTTAATGGTGGGGACGGCTGGATTACCTCATGTAATTGTAAGATTTTATACCGTCCCAGATGTGCGATCGGCGCGATTTTCTGCGGGTTGGGCATTACTATTTATCGCCATTTTATACACCACTGCCCCGGCGTTAGCTTCCTTTGCCCGCTATAACTTAATCACCACTCTCCACGATCAACCCATTGAAGAAGTCCGCCGACTGGACTGGGCAGATAAATGGGAAAATACCGGACTTTTGACATTTGAAGATAAGAATAATGATGGGCGGTTTCAACTCACCCCCGAAACAGAAACCAACGAAATTATCATTGACCGCGATATCATCGTTTTATCCACTCCAGAAGTCGCTAGACTTGCGCCATGGGTAATTGCCTTAGTTGCTGCGGGAGGCTTGGCTGCGGCCCTCTCAACCGCCTCTGGATTGCTACTCGTGATCTCAAGTTCGATTGCCCATGATATCTATTTTCGCATGATTAATCCTGGGGCAACCGAAGCCAGGCGGGTATTTGTTGGACGGATAATGGTCGGAATTGCGATCGCCATTGCTGGGTACTTTGGCATCAATCCTCCGGGGTTTGTCGCCCAAGTCGTTGCCTTTGCCTTTGGGTTAGCGGCTGCTAGTTTCTTCCCGGTGATTATTCTCGGTATTTTTGATAAACGCACTAACCGAGAAGGGGCAATTTCTGGGATGATCACGGGTTTAGTATTTACGACTATCTATATTATCGGTGTGAAATTCTACGGGATGCCGACCTGGTTTTTTAATGTTTCTGCCGAAGGAATTGGCACAGTGGGAATGATTTTGAACTTAATTGTAACGTGGGTTGTGTCTCGTTTAACACCGCCGCCGCCGCCAGAAATTCAACAAATGGTTGAAGATCTTCGTAGTCCTAGTCATGAACCCTCTGCTATGACAGAAGTTGGGGAAGAATATCTCGATTAAATCAAACCAGACTCCCGTGATAATTTTTATGCTAAGTTTAGCGGGAGTTTTTAGTCTTATTTTTACTGAACTAAAGATCAGTATTGCATTGGTGAAGTATCAATCAGTTGTTCAAAATTATATAGTAATTCTCGTTTATTCAAATATTTTAATAGGCTAAAGTTCACAACATAGAAGATCAACAAAATTAAAATTAATTGATTTTTTTAAATTATACTTTTTTACGAATAAGCTATATGTTTTTATTAGATCGGCAGGTTGTTCTCTGAGTATTATTTATACTAATTATTTAAAATTGGACGATGTAATTTATATCATTTTTATCGATTTTAATAATTATAGTTTAGTCTTGTTTCTGAGAAAAACTATGAATAATTATTGCAAAAATAAGAATTTATCGGCTCTATTTAAATATCTATCCTAGGACAGAAGACAAAAATAGAATTAGATTAAGGTAAACATTTAAAACTTTATATGATTTTTTATTATTAGAAAAATATAAAACTGAGAGATTTGATTTAAAAATAAAATTAACTATTTCTTTAGGAAGATGTGAAAAGCAGTAGCTTCAGAGAAACTGTAGTTGTCTTCAAAAATTATGAGGTTTATCATGGTAGCAACTAAAAATACAAGTGTACACAAACGTGCAGTTGGCGTTTTTAAAACTCGTGAGCAAATTGAAAAAGCACTTCAAGCTTTTAAAGATGCAAATTACGATATGAATCGGGTTTCTTTAATTGCAAAAAATCTTGATGATGTTCAAGGCGCTGAAGAAATTGCAGGCGGTGAAGATGGGAATGCGGCTGCTGAAGGTGCAGGAATTGGTGCCGTAACAGGTACTGTTTTCGGTGGTTTAACAGGCTTATTGGTGGGTTTAGGAACATTAGCCATTCCTGGAATTGGACCTGTTCTTTTAGCAGGAGAATTGGCTGCATTAGGAACAACTGCTGCTGGTGCAGGTTTGGGTGCTTTAACGGGAGGACTCGTGGGAGCATTAACCGGAATGGGAATTCCAGAAGAAAAAGCTAAAGTCTATGAAAAGAGTGTGAAAGCAGGTGAATACTTACTGATGGTGAGTGGGAGTCAAGCTCAATTAGATAAAGCTCAATCTATTATGAGTGGTCATGGTATTAGTGAATTTGGTGTTTATGACGCGCCTGACTTAGTTAAATAAGGGTAACGCTTCAACACCTGTTAACTCAGTTTCTTTAATCTTACGGATATCCTCAATAACTCTCGTTAATCTTATCAGGTTTAACGGGGGTTTTAATTGCATATCAATTATTTAAAAAAGAAATAAAATCTGACTGATTTAAGACTATCAAAATTCAGGATATAATTAATTCAGTTATTTTCTCGCACTGCGGTTTCGGGTTTGACCGTAAAAGGCAGTGATGATAAGAGTTACAACATAGCAATCTTGAAACTTTCTTGCTTATTCTCAATAGAATTAGACAATAGAAACGGACAATCGTAAAATCTCTTAATTTTGAAGCTTCATACTATACAATACAATTGTATTTTCAACGATGAACGGTGATAGAGTTAACAGATTTATTCGTTTTAGGTGGAGCGGGATTAGTAGCGGGAATTTTAGCCGGATTTTTAGGTATTGGCGGTGGTACAATTGTAGTTGCCATCTTATTGGCTTTAGGATATCAACCCGTTGAAGCCGTTGCCACCAGTAGCCTTTCTATTACAATTACGGCTTTGTCGGGTAGTGTACAAAATTGGCGGATGGGTTATCTTAAATTTAGACAAGTTTTAAGTTTAGGTTTACCTGCATTAGTCACGGCACAAATAGGCGCGTATTTAGCAGATGCAGTTTTTTCTCCTCGTATTTTATTATTTGCTTTCGCGGGTTTATTATTTATCAATATTTACCTAGTTCAACTCAAAAAGAAAATTACGACTCATGAGTCGAATTCTGATACACCAACAGAGTCTAAATTTAATCCAATTATTGCTTATTTAATTACAGGTGGAATAGCAGGATTACTTGCCGGTTTATTTGGCGTGGGTGGCGGAGTGATTATGGTGCCGCTACAAATCTTATTACTCAATAAACCGATTAAAACGGCGATTCAAACCAGTTTAGGTGTGATTGTAATTACGGGTTTATCGGCTTGTTTAGGACACGCCCTGCGCGGAAATGTTATCTGGTTAACGGGTACTTTATTAGGGGTGGGTGGATTAATTGGCAGTCAGTTTAGTACAAGATTTTTACCAAAGTTACCGGATAAAGTCGTTAGTTTTTCTTTCCGATTATTACTGGTTATCTTGGCATTCTATGTTTTACAACAGGCTTGGCAAAGTTAGAAAAACAAACAGTGAATCATGTCAAATTCTATCAATCAACTGAGTGTTTTAATTTTAGCTGGGGGCAAAAGTTCTCGGATGGGGCAAGATAAAGCACTGATTGAAATTAACCATCAACCCTTAATTCAGCGGGTTTGTAATGTTGCCATTAAAGTTAGTCCTGCGGTTTATATTCTGACTCCCTGGCAAGACCGTTATCAAGCAATTGTCCCGGCTGAGTGTCAATTTATCTCAGAATCTCAACCTAATCAAGGGCCATTAGTGGCCTTAAGCGAGGGTATCTCAGTGCTAAATACAGAGTGGACATTACTACTGGGTTGTGATTTACCCTGTTTAGATTCTACTATTTTGCAACAATGGATTCATCAATTAGCTCAACTGCCGCTGTCAACTTTAGCAATGATTCCGTATCGAGACTCTCGTTGGGAACCATTATGCGGATTTTATCGCCGTCAATGTCAAGATAATTTACAATCATTTATTCAACAAGGAGGACGTTCTTTTCAGCAATGGCTGCCTCAAATAGAAGTCTGTCCGATTCAGCTTAACCCGCCTCAAGACTTAATGTTGTTGAACTGTAATACACCCATGGAGTTGGAGAAGATTCGGCAATTGAAGGGAAAGCAAAGGTGACGGGGTCAGGGGGTGAGAGGGAGAAATGAACTATTCCGACTGCCAATAGTACAAGCTTGTCATCCTACACCACACGATAACCTCAGCTTAAAATTTGCAAAGAAAATCTGCGATCGCGCCCAATTCATGGGAGGATAGATAAACTGCAATCCGCAAACGAAAGTGAAAGCTCACTGAAATTTGTTGGGGTGCAAATTGAGAGGAAATACTAGGTTTGAGTCTATGAAGGTTGGCGATCGCGTCCGCGTCACGCAATCTACTGTTGTTTATACCCACCCAGAACACCGAAATCAACCTTTTGATATTAAAGGGACAGTTGGTGAGGTTGTAGATATTTTAACGGATTGGAATGGTAGACCTATCAGTCCCAATCTTCCCATTTTGGTGCAATTTAGCAAAAAGTTTAAAGTTCATTTTCGTCAGGAGGAGTTAGAAACCCTTGATTGATTATCGAGATTAATTCCTCCTGGAACTATCCAATCAACCTGAGTTTGGATAAATCACGGTATCAAAATCAAGCAGAGAAGAGTCCTGTTATTAGATTCCATAATAGCCCGATGATGGCTATTCCCACAGCGGCAATCAGCACAATCAACAGCAATAATCCGGCAATTAACAGGAAGACATACAAGGGATTTGCTTTTTTTGCTTCTGGAGTGGGAACGTTGAGATGAGTCTCTAACAGTTCTACATTTTTGACGTTGGCTTTCCAAGCGACATCAAACACATCTCCCAAAACAGGCACTGTACCCACTAAGCTTTCTAAAGCAATATTGGTTGCCATTTGAGTTAGGGTTTTGCGAGGTACACCCATTTGAAAGGCTTTAAACATGATATAAGCCGACAGAATACCACCGACGATATCACCCCCTCCTGGAATTAATCCTAAAATGGGATCGAGTCCGATGCGATAAGATGTTCCCGGTACTGGAATGGCATTATCCAAAACATGACTTAACTGACGCAGTTGACGGACGGCTGAGGTGGAAGTTTCATGAGCATTGGGCGGAGCGGCTTTTTTAGGAGAAATCATTTCTTTAAATGTAAACAGTAAATTGCTTATTTTAAAAATACCCCAATCGTTTTATGATGGGGGGGATACATTAAAAATTGTTTAAGTTCTCATTTGATTTAGCATGGCAGTCATTCAGTTTTCAAGAGGAATAGATGAATCCGTTGTTCCAAAAGTCGGTTTAACTCGTTCTCGCAATGGACAAGAAGGTACAGCAACGTTTGATTTTGAGAATCCCAATGCTCTAGCAGATGATTTTACCGATGAAATCACTGGGATGTACATGATTGATGAAGAAGGGGAAATTACCACCCGCGAAGTCAACGCTATATTTGTTAATGGTAAAGCCGCAAAGATTAAAGCAATTTATATTATGCGATCTCCCGAACAATGGGATCGGTTTATGCGCTTTATGAATCGTTATGCTGAACAAAATGGATTAGGATTGAGTCAGAATAAATCTTAAACCGTGATCAATTCTGCTCATCCCCATCCGGATTTGACGACTCTCCGCCTCAATTGTGGTGTAATTACAGTCAGTGATACTCGTACACCAGAAACGGATAAAAGTGGTCAGCTCATTCAACAATTGCTGCTGGAAGCCCATCATCAAATCCCTGTCTATCTCATCCTCAAAGATGAACCCGTTAAAATCACTCAAACCGTGACAGAGTTATCTCAACGCTCTGATCTCGATGTGATGATTCTCAATGGAGGGACTGGGATTGCCCCAAGAGATACAACTTATGATAGTATCGAAAAGTTACTCGAAAAAACTTTACCGGGTTTTGGGGAAATTTTTCGAGCGCTGAGTTATCAAGAAATTGGTTCAAGGGCGATCGCTTCTCGGGCTGTTGCGGGAGTGTTTCAAGGAAAGTTAATCTTTTCTTTGCCCGGTTCAAGTAATGGCGTTCGTCTAGCGATGAGGCGTTTAATTTTACCCGAATTAAACCATCTCATCTCTCAGTTAAACCCCTCTATTTCTGCTGCCCAATAGTGGTTTTCACCCATGAAACAGTCTGCTGATGCTCATGCTTCATCGATTAATCCTTGGGATTATAAACCTTGGTGGTGTCAACCTTGGTCTATTTTACTCACGGGAATGAGTCTGATCGGCGGCAGTTGGTTTTTATTTGAAAAAATTTGGTTAACCAGCTTAGTTGCCATTCCCATTGGGGTGTGGATGGGTTTCTTTTTACTAATTTGGCCTCAACTGATGAAAGCGCAATATTCCCCTCCTTCAAAAGAAACTTCGAGAGCGGAAAATCCTTAAGCTTTTTCCAGCGGAGCCATGGTTAACCCTTCTCGGCTCAGTTGCATATGGTACAGTTCCGCTTGTTCAAGTGGCCCTGCCCAGACGGTTGCTTGGCCTTCATGATGAACTTGGTTGGTTAACTTCCATGCCAGATCACCATTCATGGCAGGAATATATTTCATCAAGCAGTTAGCCACGTGCTGAAAAGTATTAAAATCGTCATTTAATACGATTACTTTGTATTTGGGATAAGGCTGGCGAACAACTTGTTTAGAACGACTTGGCGCTATACTCGGTGAAGAAGCCATAGCCTGAACCCGTTCGGCAATAGCAAAAGTCATCGATGATTCTGAAACGTTAACGGCGTAATCCGGCTAGATGTTCGTTTAAGTAATTAAGTTAACAGCAGAGTGATTCCACTATGCTAGAAAATGATAGCTAGATAAACTATAAATAAATATAGCACAAATTTAACCTCTACCGATCGCCCCCATCGATTTTGTTTAAATTGGAGTCGGAATCAATTGTATGGAACTTAACCCCATTGTCATTTCACCCACATCAGGAGCAGCCCCAGAAGGATTATTCATTCTGATGCATGGCTGGGGGGCTAACGCTGAGGACTTGACAACAATCGCCCCCTTACTCAATTTACCCACTTATCAATTCATTTTCCCAGAAGCCCCTTTTCCTCATCCTCAGGTGCCTTTAGGACGAGCATGGTATGCATTAGAAACTTCAGAATATACCGGACTAACTCAAAGCAGGGACTGCTTGCAAACTTGGCTAAAATCCTTAGAAGCAACTACAGGCATTCCTCTAGAACGAACGATTTTAGGTGGATTTTCTCAAGGCGGAGCAATGACCTTAGATGTCGGACGACATTTTCCGTTAGCTGGGTTAGTGGTCTTGAGTGGTTATCTTCATTTTCAACCCACACCTCTGGCTTCACCAATTCCCCCTATTTTAATCGTTCATGGTCAACAAGATCGGGTCGTGCCGCTGCAAGCCGCTCAAAAAGCCAGAGATCAATTTCTTCAACTAGACGCGCAGGTCAGTTATCATGAAATCCCCATGGGCCATGAAATTCGTCCCGAAGTGATTCAACGAGTACAAAGTTTTGTTGTGGAAGTGATGCCAAAATTCCCTTAAACTTTTAATATAGAATTAATGGTTAAAATTAAACAAATTTTGACCTTGTTTAGCAGATGTGAGACCTGGGAGGTACGACTGATGGCAACGTTGACCCAATCCTCACCTGATATTTCCAAACTAACCCCAGAGGATATCGCGGCACTCGCCGTTCGTTTGGAACAGGATGATTACAATACTCCGTTTGAGGGATTAAATGATTGGCATTTACTTAGAACAATTGCTTTTCAACGTCCGGAACTGATTGAACCCTATCTCTACCTGCTAGATATAGAAGCCTACGACGAAGCATAATCTGTTGTACAGTGGTTGGAGGTCAGTGTCTTTATGGCTTGGGCTGATCATCCACTGTCCTGACTAAACTTTAAAGCGCTTTTATCCATGTCACTGATTTCATCTTCATCGGTTCCCCGTAGAATTTTGGTTGGAGTCAGTGGCGGCATTGCTGCGTATAAAATTTGTCAGGTTGTTTCGTCATTGGCAAAAGCCGGGGCGGAAGTCAAAGTGATTTTAACCGACTCGGCGCAACAATTTATTACCCCCTTAACCTTTGCGACTCTAGCTCGTCAGCCGGCATATACCGATCAAAGCTTTTGGCAACCGACTCATGGTCGCCCTTTACATATTCAACTGGGGGAATGGGCAGAAGTGTTTCTGATTGCGCCCTTAACAGCGAATACGTTAGCGAAGTTAGCGATCGCTATGGCGGATAACTTATTAACCAATACGGTCTTAGCATCGAGTTGTCCTATTTTGCTAGTGCCAGCAATGAACCGTCAAATGTGGCAACAACCCACTGTTCAACGCAATTGGCAGAATATTCTTACAGATCAACGGTTTCATGGGATTGCGCCTGTGGCGGGGATATTGGCTTGCGATCGCCCAGCAGACACTCCCGCAACGCAACAATTGGGACGGATGGCTGAGCCTGAACAAATTTTAGCCCATGTAAACTCTTTACTACTCACTCAGGGGAAGCAAGATTTAGCCGGGAAACATCTCTTGGTCAGTGCTGGGGGAACTCGAGAGTATTTTGACCCGGTACGGTTTTTGGGTAATCCTTCAACTGGGAAAATGGGGATTGCAGTGGTTCAAGCCGCTATTGATCGCGGGGCTTCGGTGACTCTAGTTCATGCGCCGATGCAGACTGAATTAATTGGTGCATTGTCGGGGGTTGAATGTATAGCAGTAACGAGTGCGGCTGAGATGCATTTCACCATACTACAAGTTTTTCCGAAAGCTGATATTACTGTGATGACGGCGGCTGTAGCGGATCTAACTCCGAAAGACTATCAATCGCAAAAAGTTCCAAAACAGCAGTTAGATACAACTATTCGATTACAGCATACTGCTGATATATTAGCAGATTTAGGGCGAAAAAAGCAAGTTTCTCAACAATTGGTTGGATTTGCAGCACAAACGGGAGAAATTGTTACGCCAGCTATTGATAAATTACAACGTAAAAATTTAGATGCAATTGTGGCTAATCCAATCGACCAACCCCTTGCTGGATTTGGGACGGAGACGAATCAAGCGATTCTAATTCATGCTGATGGCAGGCAAGAAGAAGTAACACGATGTAGTAAATTACAATTGGCTCACCGTCTCTTCGATTTTCTACTAAAATAGAAATTACGAGTTTTCAGTATAAAATACAGCTTTATTACAGTTTAAATTTGATATAAAGATACAGCTTTTTCCAATAAATAAAATAGGAATATCTTCTATTTTTCAATTTTTTAAATTATTACAAATAACAATAGGGAATTCTAATCTAAGATAATGATTGATCTAAAGTATAGATAATTAATCATCGAGCGCAGTCTGATATTGCTGAGATGGGATTGTTCGATCCAACACCCGATAAATTTACGCCCGTCATGACCGCCACTGTAGGGGCGCATTGCATGCGCCCATTGCATGCGCCCATCTATCTCGTAGGTGTAAGCCTTGTGTCAGAAGTATGCCTCGGAAGTCTCGGAAGCCTTCTTCCCCACACCCAAAACTCAAGGCTTTTCCGTCAGACCCAGAAGCGCTACACTAGAAGGCTGTAGATTAGTCAAGACAGTTTATGAATGGTTCTGTGTTTCGCCAACGGCTACATTCCTTGTCTTTGCTAACGTGGGTGAGTTTGCTGTCGCTGTGTTTATTGCTGGGAAGTTGCTCAATACTGTCTCCGGGTGCAGTTAACCCAGAACTTGAACAACAGGTCTTACAGATTATTCGGGATAACCCAGAAGTGATTTTGGAGTCTGTGCAAGCCTATCAACAAAATCAGCAAGACAGTTTAAAGGAGCAGCGCCAGTCTTTCCTGAATCAAATTCAAGATAACCCGAGCGCGATTATTGCCGATTCTCCCACTCAAGGGGCAGCAGATGCAGAAATTATCTTAGTTGAATTTTCAGATTTTCAATGTCCGTTCTGTTCTCGCGCCCATGGAACCGTGAAACAATTTATGGATCGTCACCAAAATCAAGTGACGTTAGTTTATAAGCATTTACCTTTAACCAAAATCCATCCAGAAGCTTTACCTGCCGCTCGAGCATCTTGGGCAGCTCAACAACAAGGTCAATTCTGGGAATATCAAGATCGCTTATTTGCTCAGCAGAAAACTTTAGGAGACTCACTTTATCTAGAATTAGCAGAATCTCTTAATTTAGATATTGAACAATTTAATCGCGATCGCAACAGTGATCAAGCCTTGGCTGCGATTCAAGCGGATGTTCAACTGGCAAACGGTTTAGGGGCAAATGGTACACCGTTTTTTGTGATGAATGGTGAAACTTTTTCCGGTGCGGTAGAACTGTCTAAAATGGAAACGGTTCTGGCTGAGGTTAAAAAAGCGATTCAAGGATAAACAGAGTGGCAATTCGTGAACCTTTCCCTAGTTTAGCCCTCTATCACCTATTTAAATGGTCGGTAGTGAGTCCGGTATTACATACCTATTTTCGGGGACGAATTTACAATACAGAACGAGTGCCTCAAGCAGGGCCGTTAGTGGTGGTCAGCAACCATGCGAGTGATTTTGATCCGCCAATACTGTCTAATTGTATGCGCCGTCCGGTGGCATTTATGGCAAAAGAAGAGTTATTTCAAGTGCCTGTACTTAAACAAGCCATCACATTGTATGGGGCATATCCGGTTAAACGCGGCGCAAGCGATCGCAGTGCATTAAAAGCAGCGATTGATTCTCTTGAAAGGGGTTGGGCAACTGGTGTATTCTTAGAAGGAACTCGTACAGCGGATGGTCGTATTCATCAGCCTAAATTAGGGGCGGCATTAATTGCAGCGAAAGCCAAAGCGCCATTGTTGCCGGTGTGTTTGTGGGGGACTGAGAACATTGTTCAAAAAGGGTATAGTTTACCTAAACCTGTTGCAATTACAGTCCGTATTGGTGAACTAATCGATCCGCCCACTTCAACCGATCGCTCAGAATTAGAAGCGTTAACCCAGCGTTGTACAGCCGAAATTAATGCCATGCACGATCTAGGGCGTTAAAAACAATTGGTCATTCGCTGTTTGTTCTTTGTTATTAGTTTTGATAGATAATGAGTAATTTTGTAATACAACTCAACTCAGTACAAGTTTCCAGTGTTTCCCTGACTACACAGTCTTGCCAGTCTTTCTGACAAATGGCAGAACAACGAACAATGAACAACGAATAACGAACAACAAATAATGTCTGATTTAAGAGAACAATTAGCAGAAAACCTCGATGAGGCGATTTGGGAGTGGTTGATTCCCCATCAAGAAAAAGATAAAGTGGTACTCGTTGCCCAACAGTTAGATTTACTCGATGTAGGTGAAGCGATCGCGTCGGACAATGTGACTTTAGTGCAACAATGGATGAGTGATATGTGGGTCTATAAACCCTCCGAGGAACAAGTCTCTGTTTGGAACGATCACCGCAGCAAACGATTTAATGCATTAATTGTCCAACCGTTTGTCTTAGTGCAAGAAATTGCCACTTAATCTTGAACCACTTCTAACCCACAAGCGGTTGCGACTTGTTGGGCTAAACTGCGATATTGGGGTGGGGGTTGAGGGGTATTAATTTCTAGTTCAAATGCTTCTACTACCCGTTCTACCAATTTAGAACGCCATTGTGCTTCAATTTCGTAATCAGAAGCCAAACTCCCCTCCGATAACGCTGCCATTAATTTATTTAAAATTTGATATTGTCCGACTAACCGGGCTGCTCTTGCCACATCTGCTGAATCTACATCAAGGGCATCCAATTCCCGCGCCAGACGATACCATTCCGTTTCAAGGAGCTGATTTAAGACCACCCCAGCACGAGCATACCGCTGTTGGGTACGACTTTGATAATTATCACTGCTCATGGCGATCGCCTCCATCTACTCACTATACTATGATTGAACAACTTTGTATCAGATTAGCTGATTTTTCCAATTCATTTTAGCTTTGTTGCAGAGTACTGTATCAAATCATCCTGTTATACTACAGCATTTGTATAAATCCAACCCGTATTTCTGCCTATTGTCAATACTTGGTTAAATAGATATCAATCATCACTATAAAAGTGCCAAAAGATTCATCAGTAAATCTTTTTATCAGAATATCTCCGGACATAATGATTTAATCTTGAGTCGTTTAGGGTTACAAGCCTCAGATTCAATTATTATAAAATCCTTATTTTAGTGATATAAAAAAATAGTTGTATAGCAGGATGTTGTGCAAGGCACGAACATTTTTAAGAAGCGATCATGTTGCGGTGCAACAACAGCAGATTTTAAAATTAGAATTGTGAATGTATACAAAAAAGGCGGTATGAGTTTGCCGTCCCGTTCAACTTTTTAAGAAACTGCATAGCCTATTATCATTGACGAATGACGAATGACAGCGCCTAGCGCTATATTAAAATTGTACAGTAATCCCTCGAACGGCTAAACTATATCAATATTATTTGGAGTTTATCATGATGTCCGATTCACGTGCCTTCTTTACCTATCCTAAACCTCGTAAAAGCGATCAAGTTGATGAGTATCATGGGATTAAAGTGCCCGATCCTTATCGTTGGTTAGAAGATCCAGATGGAGACGAAACCAAAGCCTGGATAGAAGCCCAAAATCAAGTCACATTTGGCTATTTAGAAACATTATCTGGACGAGACAAAATAAAACAACGTTTAACACAACTTTGGAATTACGAAAAATACGGCACACCTTTTAAACAGGGAAATCGTTATTTTTATTATAAAAATGATGGATTACAAAATCAAAGTGTACTATATGTGTTGGACTCTCTGGATGCTGAACCCGAAGTTTTAATTGATCCGAATACCCTCTCAGAAGATGGGACGATTGCTTTAAGTAGTATCTCTATTAGTGAAGATGGAAATTTAATGGCGTATGGCTTATCCATCTCCGGTTCAGATTGGCAAGAATGGAAAGTTAGAGATATTAACACCAAAACAGATCTCGAAGATCATCTAAAATGGATTAAGTTTTCTGGGGCATCTTGGACACACGATCATCAAGGGTTTTTCTATAGTCGTTATGATGAACCTAACGAAAATAAAAAGTTAGAAGATACCAATTATTACCAAAAACTATATTATCATCGTTTAGGAACGCCTCAATCAGAAGATCAATTAATTTACGAACGCCCTGACCAAAAAGAATGGGGATTTAGTGGATATGTCACAGAAGATGGTAAATATTTAATAATTTCTGTTTGGCGAGGAACTGACCCAAAAAACTTAGTTTTCTACAAAGATTTAACTCAAGCGAATAGCGAAGTTGTTGAACTGATTAACCAGTTTGAATCTGAATATGATTTGATTGATTATGAAGGATATAAATTTTGGTTTCAAACGGATTCAAATGCCCCGAGAAGTCGTGTTATTGCGATTGATATTGAGACAAAAGAACAGACAGAAGTGATTCCTGAAGCGGAAGAAACCTTACGAGGTATCGGTTTACTGAATAACCAATTTGTTGCCTCCTATTTAAAGGATGCTTACACTCAAATTAAAATATTTAATTTAGATGGATCGTTTGTTAAACAAGTTGAGTTACCGGGTATTGGTTCGGCTGGAGGATTTAGCGGTAAACGGGAAGATACAGAAACCTTTTATAGTTATACCAGTTTTACCACACCCAATAATATCTATCGTTACGATATGGTGACGGGAGAAAGTACTTTATATCGTCAAGCCGAAGTTGATTTTAATCCAGATGATTTTGAAGTTAAACAGGTTTTTTATAGTAGTAAAGATGGGACAAAAATTCCTATGTTTATTACCCATAAAAAAGGATTAAAATTAGAGGGTAATAATCCCACAATTTTATATGGTTACGGTGGGTTTGGTGTGTCTCTCACTCCTAGTTTTTCAATTAGTCGAATTGTTTGGTTAGAAATGGGGGGTGTTTATGCCATTCCGAACTTACGAGGCGGTGGTGAATATGGCGAAGTTTGGCATCAAGCCGGAACAAAAGCCAATAAACAAAATGTGTTTGATGACTTTATTTCAGCCGCAGAATGGCTCATCGAAAATCAATATACTTCTGCTCAGAAATTAGCGATTTCTGGCGGTAGCAACGGTGGGTTATTAGTGGGGGCTTGTATGATACAACGCCCTGATTTATTTGGGGCTGCTTTACCCGCTGTTGGAGTCATGGATATGTTACGATTTCATAAATTTACCATTGGTTGGGCTTGGTGTTCTGATTATGGTTCACCCGATGACCCAGAAGAATTTAAAGCATTATATGCCTATTCTCCCCTGCATAATTTAACCCCAGGGACTCAATATCCTTCTACCTTAATCTCTACCGCAGATCATGATGATCGAGTTGTTCCTGCCCATAGTTTTAAGTTTGCTGCAACCTTACAAGAAGCCCATGGGGGTGATAACCCCGTCTTAATTCGAGTCGAAACAAAAGCGGGACATGGGGCTGGTAAACCGACTCAAAAAATCATTGAGGAATTATCAGATAACTTTGCGTTTTTAGCCGATGTTTTAAAGCTTCCTTTATCTGAATAATCTTTATCAGTAGGGTGTGTCTCTCACACACCTTACCCAGTTAAAATTATGCTTTGACCAAAAAATGAACAGCGATACTAGCCCCTTAATTAACAAATGGATAAATATATAGCAGTCGCTGCTAGCAGTTAGGACACGATCAAAGTCTGCGCGTCAAAAGGTTTTGGGTGACATCCTCACAATTTTTGTGATAGAATAGATTTTGTAAGGGCTAACACGCTTATACGCATGACTTTTTATTCAATTTTTTCTGAAAAGTTTATTCCCGTCCGCGTGTGCTATGCACGTATTACTCTATGTCCGCGCCCGCCAAAGCGGTTGCTATAAATGCTTTCTTTCAAATCCCCTTAATTGATGAGTAGGCTTCCTCCAACATCAGTTAAACGACATAAATAATAAAGCCACAAATCACTATTTAAAGCCGGATCATTTTCATCGACTATTTTTTGTCCGGTTTTCCAAGAATAAATTTCTATTTGATCAAAATCGGCTTGAAGTTGCTTAATCTGTTCTTGCGGACGAATATAATAAGTTCGTAAACGAAAATTATGGGACTCATCTCTTAAAATTAAATAGTCATTCGTTTGTAGTCGCTGAAACGTTACCGAGGGATTAAATAGTTTTAAAAAACCAAACATCACCAGATTAATATAGGTTGTAAAAGGGTTTAAACTGATATGAGTTTTATAGTTAAACTGTTTAGCTATACTTTGGAGATTATGACTCGAAAAAAAGACATAACATCCCGGTTTACCTACTCGCTTAATTTCTTGAAATATCTGTAACCTCTCATGATGAGAAACATAATCAATTCCATTAAAGCTAAATAAAATTAAATCAAAAGAATTATCTAAAAATTGATGCATATTCCGGGCATCACCCACTTCAAAAATAATAGACTCAGAATAATTAGTAAATCTTTGCTGACAAGCTGCAATCATTTCAGCAGAATAATCAATCCCAATATATTCTTTAACTTTAGGGGCAAAATATTGAGTTGTTCGTCCACCCCCTACACCTATATCTAACATTTTAAATGTAGATAAACGATCTTTAAGCAGTGTAATAAAAGTCTGTTCGGCGGCTTGAAGTTGACTTAATTGTTTATAGTAATCTACAATATTATGGGTTTTATATGTATAATAATTTTTATCGTTTTTGGGCTGTGAATGACTCAATTTTCTAAATAATTATAATCTCTATAATATGGATAACCTTAGAAGCAGCTATTTGTCAAGTCTATAAAATTGAAAATTGGGTAGCTAATACTTTTTAACAGTTAACAAGCTACCCACAACCCAAGGCGGCGGAGAATTGGCAATTTTCTGTTGTAATTGCCCTAGAATATCGCGGGCTGAACCCCCTTGCGTTACCTTCATCCGTTGCAGAGAGTTGATAGACTAAAAAACGTAAACAAGATCCAATCTGATATTTGTTGTTAGAACATAATAATCTATCCAAATGCTATAAAATCCGTCTCTACTTCATTATTAAATAAAAAAATAACCTTTAATTTCCCTATTCATTGCTACGAAATTTAAAAGTTAAAAAATATGTCTGATTGTTTAAAATTTAGTCGTTTTAAAATGAAGTTAATTTTAAATAAATAATAAATTATATTTTGAATAACCGTGATAGTTTTTGATGGGAATATTCTTGTTGAAAACGCTAAAGCATCAGTAACCTAGAGCTAATACGGCGAACACCTACTGTACTTAAACAACAGAAAAAATAGATTTGCGTTACAATTTGTAACGTTAGCTCAAGATTCATTTTAATCAAACCCGATGAAAACTGCCTTAGTCACTGGTGCTTCCTTTGGAATTGGCGAAACCTTTGCAGAAGAATTAGCCGCCCGTAATACCAACTTAGTCATCGTTGCCCGTTCTAAAGATAAACTCGACCAACTGGCAACTCAATTGCAACAGCAGCATAATATTAAAGTTGAAGTCATTGCCCAAGATTTGACTCAACCCAATGCCACACAAACCGTTTTTGATACCATTACTCAAAAAGGTATCGTAATTGATTTACTGATTAATAATGCCGGCTTTGGAGACTATGGGGCATTTATAGAACGTCCGCTAGAAAAGCAAGTTGCAATGATTCAACTCAATAATATTGCTTTAGTTGAATTGACTCATTTATTTTTACCTGGTATGAAACAACGGGGGTCTGGTGGTATTATTAATGTCTCTTCAATTGCTGGATTTCAGCCTTTGCCTTATCTCTCTATTTATGCTGCCACTAAAGCCTTTGTTCTAAGTTTTACAGAGGCTATTTGGGCAGAAAATAAAGACTCCGGCGTTCATATTACCGCACTTTGCCCAGGGCCTACCGAATCTCAATTTTTTGAACGGGCAGAATTTCCCAATAACTTTGCTGGGGCAAAAAGTAATTATGCTTCCGCAGAAAAAGTCGTGAAAGATGCACTACAAGCTTTAGAGAAAAATCAATCTAACCTTGTCACCGGGGGCGTTGCGAATCAGTTCATTGTTAACCTGCCGCGTCTGTTTCCCCGCGAAATGATTGTTAGCATCGTTGAAAAGCAATTTCGACAGGGTCAGTCATGAGGAGACACCGGAGATCTCAGAGAGGAATGATTACCGATTTCCGACACCCTTTAATCACAAATAACCCCTAACGATGATCGCGCTTTGATGCAACAATAGAAAAAGTCCTTTGAATCAGGATGTTGTATTATTGATGTGATTTTTAGATGATGAAACGTTATCGTTCTATTCTGGCTTGCCTAGTCGCGTTAGTCGCTGTGTTTGTCGTCAGTTGTGGAAGTGCCGAAGTCGCTGCCCCTCCGACTTATACCACTACTCAACTCCAGCAAATACAAAAGTATGATACTACTATCTCGGCATTGCGCGATCGCATGACCGGCGAACTACAAACCAGTATTTCACAGCGTGACTGGGTTAATGTAGACAATTTTATTCATGGCCCATTGGGAACCATGTTACAGGAAATGAACTACGCTATCCGCAACCTCTTGCCGGATGATCAACCCGCTGCCCGTAAGTTAGCAAAAGAATTGTTTAATGATTTAGTCAAAGTGGGTGAAGCGGCTGAAGTCGCAGATCAACGTTCAACACAAACTAGCTATCAACAGGCTTTACAAGATGTAGATAATTTCTTGGAATTACTTCCTAAATTGGAACAATCTGCCGAATCTTAAAATTTAACTAAAATTTATGAGTTCAAGATTCAAAGTTTAAGATTATTACTGAATTTTGAGTTTTGAACTCTCTTTATTTATTAGAATAATGAGTCTCAGAAAAACTAAAATTAACAGCATTATTTTTAATTCAAGAGATTGAGTTTATGAGTGATATTACAGTGATCGGTTGTGGTATTGTCGGGGCAATGATTGCCTATGAACTCAGTAAAAATCCTAATTTTAAAATTACCGTTTTCGATCAAAACTCTCCGGCTCAAGGCTCTACTGGTGCGGCGTTAGGGGTTTTAATGGGGGCGATTAGTCATAAGGTTAAAGGACGAGGCTGGCGGTTGCGATCGCAAACTCTACAGCGTTATGAAACCCTGATTCCTGAACTCGAAACAATAATTAACCGTTCCATTCCGTTTAACCGTCAAGGGATTTTAATGTTATGTTTTGATGGGGAAAACTTAAGCCGCTGGCAAGAATTAATTCAAACTCGTCAAACTCAAGGATTAACATTACAGTTACTAAGTGTTTCAGAGATTCAAGCGGATTATCCTCAAATTAATTGTGAAAATGTAACCGCAGCGATTTATTCTCCTCAAGATAGACAAGTTGATCCCACTGCTTTAACGTTAGCTTTGATTGATGCAGCTAAAATTAATGGGGTGAATTTTAAATTTAATACAACTGTTAAACCATTAAAAGCAACAGTTAATTCTGAAAACCAGCAATGTTGTCAAACCATAGAAACGACAGCAGGAATAGTTGATACTGATTGGATTATTTTAGCGTCTGGCTTAGGAACAACTCCATTATTACCCACCGAGATTGAACAAAAACAGTTTAATATTAAGCCTGTTCTCGGGCAAGCTTTGCGAATTCAACTCAATCATCCTTTAGGTGAAAAACAGCCTGTCATTACTGGGGATGATGTGCATATTGTACCTTTAAAAAATCATCAATATTGGATTGGTGCAACCGTTGAATTTCCCGAAAATGACGATCCAATTCTACCGGATTCATCTCAATTAGAAACTGTACTGGCTCGTGCGATCGCAATTTGTCCTCAATTATCTCAAGCTGAAATTCTACAACAATGGTCAGGCTTACGTCCTCGTCCCGATGGACAGCCCGCACCGATTATCCGTCCGCTTCCGGGTTACCCAAATATCCTACTGGCAACTGGCCATTATCGTAACGGCGTGTTACTAGCCCCGGTGACTGCCCAAGAAATTTGTCAAATGATCCCCCTAAGTCCCTAAGGTCTCTACCAAAAGTTATAGGACGATGACTTGATTTATAAAGTCTTTATTAAGATCAATGTTACAAAACTTATAGAGTGTTAAGATTTATGAAATAAGATCTTATCCTAGCCCTATCTCATGCCAGACCATAATATACCTGAGTCTGAACTGTTACAGTCTGTGCTCAAGCCCTTACTCGATGATTTTCAGTACTGGTTTAATCGTTCCCGTAACTTGCTAGAGAATGACTTGATTCCGTTTCTAACGACTCAGCAACAATCTGATTTGTTGGAGAGAGTCAAGCAGGCGCAAAAAGCCGTCAGTTCCTCGCAGATCATGTTTCAGGCAACTGGAGGGCAGGTGGGAATTGATATGTCAGTACTCATGCCTTGGCATCAGTTATTGACTGAATGTTGGCAAGTCTCAACCCGCTTTCGGATTGAACAATCTCGTTCCAACTCATCAGATAGCTAGAAGTCATACTCTCCTCAAACTTTGAGAGAGTGAGTAAAATAGAACTAAGCTCCCTGAGTACATTCGCCTTGATCCCAATGGTTAAGCAATAGGATATGAGCTTTCTTGAGCTAAGTCAACGGTTATCTCTAATTAAGATTGAAAGTAATCTATCAGGAGATAGAATCTATCTTAAGAACCTCCCTCTTAAGCAAGATCTGTGTCAGAATAAGTAAACGTTAACTCAGCTATACTCAGACAAGAGTATCAAGATATACTGTGGTTCTGATAGCCCGTATTAACTCTCATAAAATAAAAATTTTCTGATTGTCTCTTTTAACATTTAGTCACACATAATTTCTGGAGAATTCTATGCTACATCTCATTTACATTTTAGCTTTTACAGTTCTTGCTTTTTTAGCCGTTCGTAATTTAATTCGCAGCTTAATCAGTGTAGGATTTGAGTCACAGCGCAGTCAAACACCTTATACTTATCGTTCAAATTCTGCAGTTGTGCCTCACCCTGAACTCTTAGATGAGAGTGGTAATATTGTCAGCGAACCATTGTTGGTGATGCGTTCATTTTCTGTTCAAGAAGCTCGCCATCAACTCGATAGCTTATACGAATCTTCTCCCAACCCGAGCGAACAAGCTCATGACGAAGCTTAATTGTTTTTAGATTAAGCCGGATTAAACAGATTAATTGATCCAGGTTCAGATGCAGCGTCATTGGTGTACTCGGCGTATGTTAAATCACTCACTTGCACCGAAGCATTCTGATGCAGCGTAACAGGGGTTACAAAATCTCGAGTCACAGCTCTGCTAACCTGGAGTCCAAAATGGATAAGGAAATCTAGCACTCGTGGGATCTGGTTGCATATCAATTGTTGAAGGAAATCCACATTTGCGATCGCTCTTGGGATGGCATTTGCAGCAAGTTGGCTATTCTGTGTATCAATCGGCAGATACAACCCATGCAAAAGAGGTATTTTATACTTACCAACCTAATCTAGTGATCCTGGATGTGGAACTATCGGACGGAAAAAGTTTAGAGTTTAGTAAATGGTTGCAACGGCAGCAATTATCACTCTTGTTAATGCTGTCGTCTCGCAATACAGAAGCTGATATTGTTCGTGGGCTGAAAGCGGGAGCAGATGATTACCTCTCGAAACCTTTCGGGATGCAGGAATTTTTAGCCCGTACCGAGGCGCTGATTCGTCGTAGCCGCGTCGGAACTCCACCCACTCAGCTTGATTACGGTATTCTGAAAATTGACCTCGTACAGCGTCGAGTTCGTCTACGAGGTAATCTAATTGAGTTAACGCCTCAAGAGTACAGTTTACTGTATGTGTTGGCTCAAGCCGGAGGTGAACCGTTGAGTCGTTCGGAATTGTTGAGTCGAGCCTGGCCAGATGCGATTGATAATCCTCGCACCATTGACACTCATGTTTTATCTTTACGAAAGAAGATAGAAACAGACCCACGTCAACCGGGTTTAATTCAAACCGTTCGTAATGTTGGCTATCGGTTAAATTTGGAAATACTCAAGCCGGAGTCTTGGAGTCCAAGCCTGAATGGTAAACAGCATCCTCTGCAAATGAAAACGGGAAGTTAATCTATGTTTTAAAATTGAATGATTATCATTAAATCAATATAATCCTGCCATTATGGGAGAAAGCAATGACCAAAAGTCAATTTGTAAGCCGTTCCCATCGCCAGTTAGAATCAATTATTCAGCCATTAGAGAATGGTGATAGACTGACTCGTTTAGAATTCGAGCGTCGTTATCATGCTATGCCCGATATCAAAAAAGCCGAATTGGTTGAAGGGATAGTTTATATCGGCTCTCCTGTACCCATGACTCAACATGGCGAACCTCATGCATCAGTAATGGGTTGGCTATTAATTTACAAAGCATCTACCCCTGGTATTCAACTGGGTGACAATTGTACGGTTAAATTGGATTTGGATAATCAACTTCAGCCGGATGCACTGTTAAGAATTCAAAGCGGACAGTCTACAATTAGTGAGGATGGATACGTTGAAGGCGCGCCTGAATTAATCGTTGAAGTCGCGGCTAGTACTGTTTCTATTGATGTTCATGAAAAGCTAAAAGTCTATCGCCGTAATCAAGTTCAAGAATATCTAATTTGGCGATTTGAAGATAATGCTTTGGATTGGTTTCAACTGAGAAACGGAGAATATGTTTTATTACAACCGGATGAAACAGGAATATTAAAAAGTGAAGTTTTTCCTGGGTTATGGTTAAATTCTGAGGCTTTGTTAACCGGAAATTTAATCAAAGTGATTGAAATAGTTCAACAGGGTATTGCCGCAGCAGAACATCAGAGCTTTGTACAAAATTTATTAAAATAAGAATAATTTTTTAACTACAATTAACAACAGTTGATATTAGCTTAACAATATTTAATATTTTATTTTCAATTTTCTGTTAATTAAGTAAAAATATTTGAATTAGAAAATAATATTCTTTTTATTAATCAGCGGATTTAATCTAGAAATCCGTTCTATAATTATTCTATCCATCGGTTCTAGTCGGGAGCAGCGACTAGAGGTAAGGGGGAAAGTTAGGTGAAAATCCCACGCTGTCCCGCAACTGTGATGAGGTTGTATTAAATATCTCAAAGCCAGGATGCCCGCCGATATTATTGTTTCAGACAAAATCTGCGAGGTACAGATGTCAAAAATCAACAGAATTTTAAACCTTGTATTCATGGCAGGGTTAAGCTTTTATATCGTCATTGCAGCCGCCACCCCAGCCCAGGCAATGCATATTATGGAAGGATTTCTTCCAGTGGGTTGGGCGATTTTTTGGTGGGTTTTAGCCTTACCTTTCTTTGTCTTAGGTATAAAATCTCTTAGTCAAATTACGCAAAAAAATCCTGAACTAAAGTTATTATTAGCATTAGCTGGGGCGTTTAGTTTTGTCTTATCTGCATTAAAAATTCCATCCGTGACCGGGAGTTGTTCCCACCCCACAGGTACAGGCTTAGGTACGGTCTTATTCAGCCCTGGAGTGATGACTGTTTTAGGCAGTTTAGTGTTAGTGTTTCAAGCATTATTACTCGCCCATGGCGGCTTAACAACATTGGGCGCAAACGCTTTTTCAATGGCAATTGTTGGGCCGTGGGTTGCTTACGGAATTTATCGTTTATGCTGTAGCCAAGGACAACAAAAACTCGGAATTTTTCTCGCGGCAACATTAGGAAGTTTAGCGACTTATTTAATGACTTCTCTACAGTTAGCCTTAGCATTTCCCGCCGCAACGGGTGGAATAATGGTTTCATTTATTAAATTTGCAGGAATTTTTGGTTTAACTCAATTGCCGTTATCTATTAGCGAAGGATTGTTAACGGTTTTAGTTTGGAATTGGTTACAATCTTATGCCAGCGAAGAGTTACAAGTATTGAAAGTATTGCAGGAAGGATAAAGGATTATTATTTGTTCTTACGTTGCAGTAGCAACACGCTACGCGAAAGTTCTTTGTTATTCGTTATTGTTGATTTAAATGGGTATAGACAACTCAACCTTTGAATAACTTAGATACAACGATTATTCACATATGAATTATGAATACTAAACCGAAAATGTCACAATCTTCTCAACGAAATAATGGATTAATTATCTTAGCCGTTATTGCTTTAGCCATATTACCTCTGATTTTTGTTGAAGGAGAATACGGTGGCGCAGATGGAGAAGCAGAAGAGATGATTAGTGAAATCAAACCCGACTATCAACCCTGGTTTAATTCAATTTTAGAACTTCCCAGCGGAGAAGTTGAGAGTTTATTATTTGTGTCTCAAGCAGCTATTGGCGCGGGAATTATAGGTTATGTGATTGGCTTATATAAAGGTCGTCAGCAAGGGCGAAATCGGAAGTCATAATGCATCATCAAATTGATTCTCTAGCTTATACAAACCGCCTACGCAACTTACCGCCTGAACATAAACTTGGGTTTGCTATTACTTTATTTTGTCTAAGTTGGATAGCTACACCAATATTACAATTATTAATCTCAGCTTGGATAGCGATTTGGATTATATGTTATGCAAAAATTCCAGCTTTAACTTACTTAAAATTACAAACAATTCCAATAGTCTTTTTACTAACCAGTATTCCGGCTTTAGTATTTGCAATAGTTCAGTTACCGAATTTAGGATTAATTCAACCTGATATTTATTGGGGGATTAGAGTCGGTCACTTTTTCCTGTATATTAGCCATCAAGGTATGGAACAAGTCAGTGATTTATTAACTCGTTCTATCGCATTGACGGCTTGTTTATATTTTATTTTACTCACGGTTCCATTTGTAGAAATTATTAGAACTTTGCAACGTTTAGGCTGTCCTAACTTAATCACAGAGTTGCTAACTTTAATGTATCGGTTTATTTTCTTACTCACAGAAACAGCCAGCGAATTATTAACCGCCCAACAAACTCGAGTCGGTTATCGAACTTGGAAAATTGGGATTCGGAGTGCCGCTATTATCGTTAGCAAACTCTTACAACGAACCTTAGAAAATTATCGTCAAATTTCTTTAGGATTAATCTCACGCGGATTTATGGGAGAATTAAGAGTCATTTCTATTCGCAGTTATAAACCAAATATTCGTTATGCAATAGAAGCCATTAGCGGCTGCTTCTTATTATCAATTATTATTGGATGGCATTATGTCACCAGAACTTAATTTACTCACATTTAATCAAATAGAATATATTTATCCTTGTAGCCAACGTCCGGCTGTTCAAAACTTAACCGTCAGTATTCCTCAATATCGCCGCTGTGCTATTATTGGTCGCAATGGTTGTGGTAAAACCACCCTATTTCGACTCGCAAATGGGTTGTATCGTCCGCAACGAGGCGTTATTTCTTGGCAAGGTAAACCGTTACGTTATCATCGACAGGCTTTAAATCAATTACGTCATCAAATTGGGTTAGTCTTTCAAAATCCCGAACAACAATTAGTGGCGACAACAGTTGCTGAAGATATTTCTTATGGACTCTGTAATTTAGGCTTACCTGAATCTGAAATTATCCAACGAGTCCAAAAAGCCTTATCTGATTTTGACTTAATTCACCTGGCGGATGCCCCGATTAATTATCTCAGTTTAGGACAAAAAAAGCGAGTTTCAATTGCAGATGTGATGGTATTACAGCCAAAATTATTATTATTAGATGAACCCACTGCTTATCTTGACCCGCAACAAATTCGGAATTTTAGAACCACTTTAGAAACGATTCAGAATGCCGGAACAACAGTGGTTTTAGCCACTCATAATTTAGACTTTGTCGAAGCCTGGGCCGATTGGGTGATTGTAATGGATGGGGGAAAAGTTGTATTAACGGGAACGCCAGAAACGGTATTTAATCAAGAAGAAAAAATGCTAGAGTTAGGATTAGGAATTCCTTTAGTATATGAGTTTTTAAAAATTATTCAAGATGAAGTTAGCGCTGAGAAAGTAGAATTGATTCGTCAACATTTACAGGGTTAAATCAACGTGAGGCGCGACGAATTTCAAACCGACCTCTCCCCAACCCCTCTCCTAATAGGAGAGGGGCTAAAATATCTAATTTATTGTTGACCAGTTAAGGTGGTTTTCGCGCTTCCCCTCCTCGTAGGAGGGGTTAGGGGAGGTTTCAAGCGCCTCAAATTCACTCAGATTGACAGTCAGGAAGCTGTTGTTGTTGACGTTGAATTCCCGTTTTTGTCGGATCATAACTAACTAAAATTACATCTCCATTTTCATCTCGTATCCAACCTCGCGCCGGGATAATATTTAGCCCCGAGCGGAGTCGAGGGGCTAAACTAGAAATAGCTTGATTATTGTTAATTTCAGAACGTTGTTGAGATGTATTTTGAGGTTGAGAAAGAACAGGTTCAACTAAATCAACATTAATTTGATTACCGTCACTTTTATCATTCGGACTCACAGCAATTCCACCGCGTCCCCTAATTACAAAATCACTACTGCCGCGTTGCCGACAAAATTCTTGTGCAATTAAATCATTCGGGTCTGTAACAGCAACTTCTGGCACTTCAGCAGGTTGAAACGTGACAGAAGAATCAATGTTTAAATTTCCGGCGGCTCTAATTATACTATCAGCAGATTGGATAATCACAACATTAGAATCGTTGAAAGGCTGAATATTAATATTACTTCCACCACTGGGGCTAAAAGCATTTGTAATAATACCACTATTACCTAATAATACTAACAAATCGGCATCAATTTCAATATTTCCTTCAAATGTTTCACCGCTTTCGCTGCCTACTGCCCCAATTATACTACCATTTAATAAACGAACATCATTAGATTGAACTCTAATACTACCACCTTGACCTGCTTCAGAATCAGCTATAAGTGAAGAGCGATTTTCTAAAAAGGTTTCGTTTGCCGAGATATTAATATTTCCAGGAATACCGGAAGCATCAGAATTCACAGTCACTACAGCTCTATCTCGAATACTTAATTGTCCGGTTTCAATATTAATATTTCCAGCATTTCCGCTGCCATCTGTAGCCGCTAATAAACCTGTAAAACTTCCCCTCAATTCAACAGACTCAGCAGCATTAACCGAAAGTTCACCAGCATTACCGCTACTGCCCTCAGATGTTGATACTGATATACCTCCTCCATTAATAACTCGAAGCTGATTGGTTGTAATACTAATATCTCCCGCATCCCCATTACCGCTTGTGCCAGCACTTATTAAATTAAAATTGTTCTGTCCATTCAATTCAACCAACTCAGTGGCATTAATTTCAATTCGACCTGCATTACCGTTCATTTCTGTATCTGCTAGAATCACACTACCATTAATTAATTGAAGCTGAATTACATTAATATCAATATTGCCAGCATCTCCACTACTGGCTGTAGTCGCTAAAATCCTGCTATTATCATTTTCAAGAAGTAATTGTCCCGTTTCAATCGAAATATTGCCAGCATTTCCTTGTCCGAATGTTCCAGAATTAATAGCAACTCCTAATTCCTGTGATTCTAGACTGACTAACTCAACAGAATCTGTTGCAAAGATTTGAATATTTCCTCCGTTTCCTGTAGAGGTATGAGGTAGCACCTCTGAAGATTCACTACCTGTTATACCTGAACCCGCACTGACCGATGCTATATCTCGAATTGATAATGAACCCGTAACAATTGTGATATCTCCTGCATCTGCGCTGCCTATTGTGTTGGTAAAAATGCTGCCGCCGAAGTTGTTACCCGGTGTTATTCCACTTAATTCGACAGATTCAGAAGCGGTGATGGTTACCTGTCCTGACTCGCCTGTACCATTGACTGTACGAGCTTCTATGCGTCCTCCATTGCGTAAAACCAGCCGTTCTGCCTCAACAGTTACACTACCACCACTGCCTGTTCCACTGCCACTGCCTTCTCTTCTAACAGGTTTGACACTGGCATCGAGTGTAGAAGAACTCTGACTATCTAACCCATCTAATAACTCTACATCATTTGCTCTGACAATAATCGTTCCGGCATCTCCTGCACCATCTGCTGCAACACCAACTACTGCACCATCCGTTAGTCTAAGCCGTTGAGCTTCAATTATGACAGTACCCGCATTTCCCGCTGTATCAGATTGAGCCAAAATTCCTGTGGTAAATCCCTCTGCCTCTGCTACAAAAATATTTCCAATCAGGTTAATGTTATTGGCTTCAACTGTGATTGTTCCCGCATTGCCTACACTGTTGGTTGAAGCAGCGATTTGTGCTCCATTTATCATGCGGAGTTGCCCAGTTTCAATCGTTATATTTCCGGCATTTCCGATTGAGTCAGGATTAGCATTTGCTAATATATTACCGCCTTCTCCAGAAATGGGAAGACCTGTCATTTCTATAAATTCAGTTGCTCTAATCGTAATATTACCAGCGTTACCTTCTCCTGATGTTTGCGCTACAATTACCCCTTCATCTGTAATTTGTAATTGATTGGTTTCGACTAAAATATTACCACCATTACCCACTGCACCTGCTTCAATCTCAATGAATAAAGCACTGGGAAATTGACCATCCGGAGTTACTCCAGAAATTGTGACCGCATCACTGGCTCTAACAATAATATTTCCCGGATTTCCTTGTCCTCGAACACCACCAATAATCTGGGCTCCTTCCAGCAATTCTAATCGTGCCGTATCAATTTCAACTGTTCCTCCATTTCCTATTCCGCTCTCTTCTACACTAACAGTAATATCTCCATTAATAAGCCGAACTGAATTAGCCGCTTTAATGGTAATATTTCCAGCATTTCCTAGCCCATTTGTACCAGCGACAACTCCTGTTCCATTTAATATTTCTACTGTTTCAGAGGCTTGAATGGATATATTTCCGGCATTTCCTTCTCCAAGTGTAGCAGCATTAATTATGCCCCCATCTAATGTTCGTAATTGCCCAGTTTCTACTAAAATATTACCGCCATTACCAATAGCATTTTCTCTAACATTAGCAAATACACTACTAGATAATTCACCGTCTGGTGAAGTGCCAGAAATCTCTACAAATTCACTAGCTCGGATTATAATATTTCCAGCATTTCCTATTGCAGCCGTATCTGCAACAATTTGTCCGCCGTTTAATAACTCTAATTGTGCCGTATTAATTTCAATGGTTCCCCCATTGCCAACACTATTATCATTAACGCTGCTAGTAATACCAGTACTATTAATAATTTGAACAGAATCAGTTGCTTGAATGGTTACATTACCAGCATTACTATTTCCGAAAGTTGTTGTATTTAGAAAAGCACCATCCTCAATTAATAAAGAGTTTGCATTGATATTAATATCTCCAGGATTTCCTATTGCATTGGAATCAATATTATTTCTGATAGAACTCTCTGGATCTGTAAAAATAACACTATTCTGAGCATTAATATTAACATCTCCGCCTTGCGCCTCTGGAAAACCTAATCCTGCATCAATTCCGGCACGAATAATACTCCCATTACCCATGCCAAAATTACCTGCATTAATATTAATATCTCCACCATTATCAGCACGAACGTTTATTTGTGATTCATTGGTTAATATAATATTTGCTTGTTGAATATTACTGGGAAACTGAAGAATGGGCGTATTGCCATTCGCCCCTACGGTGTTTAATTCGACTATTCCAGGTTGTGATAATCCTCCTAATTCAATATTACTGCCGGGAGAAATAGCAACGCCGTTATCAAATAAAACATCACCACCAATTAATCCTAAGGTTTGATTTTGAGGTACATTTAAGCCTTGAGGAGTAAGAAAACCATTATTATCTCGTAATGGACTACCATCTTCTAATGTAGTTAAAGCCGCTTGATTTACAATATCACCTGGATTCTCTCGAAAGTTTAACCCAATGGGAATATTAATTGTTAATAATGGCGGTGCGTCGGGATTGGATGCGGCAAACTCTACGCTATTTTCAAATAAAATACTATCAGCCGTTGAGGCAAAAAATGAACCGCCCACATCTAAACGTGCATTCGGCCCAAAAACAATACCGTTAGGATTAATTAAAAATAAATTAGCATTGCCTAAAACGCCTAATGTTCCGAAGATATTAGAAATATTACTACCAGTAACTCGAGTTAAAATATTACTAATATTTTCAGGATTGGAAAAATACGCACCGCGTCCATTATCTATATTAAATTCTTGGAAACTATGAAATAAATTTGAACCGCGAATTGCGCCGCCGTCAATTCTATCGCTATCAATACCATTAATATTTTGATTCGGCACAACAACTGAACTTTCGTTGCCTAAACTATTATCAGGAATAATTTGTGCTGTTGCAGGAAGATTGAAGGGTAGACTGCAAGTAATAGTCAAACCTGTAAAAAGATAGAGTGGCGTGAATACAGTCTGTTTCGTTGAATGCAGTAACCTCATTATCCGTTCCTCAACCCCTCAACTCCAAAATTATACTGGAGAATAGCTCAACCTATCTTTAAGTTTTTCTGCGGTTACAATCCCCATGCCATTTCTCCTCCTAACTCCCAACTCCTGACTACTGACTCCTGACTCCTGACTCCTTATTCAATTACCTATAAACTCGGTTTCAAAAATATCACGAGTCATGGGTTGAGTAATTTCTAATCCTTCTCCGCCGAGTAATTCTAAGGGTTTTCCATCGATAGAAATCCAAACATTACCTTGCGGATCTAAACTGGT
The DNA here is from genome assembly GCA_049647265.1 of Microcoleaceae cyanobacterium. Taxonomy (GTDB): domain Bacteria; phylum Cyanobacteriota; class Cyanobacteriia; order Cyanobacteriales; family Microcoleaceae; genus JAAURB01. The sequence goes on along the minus strand of JBARXJ010000058.1, from coordinate 175,030 downwards.
GGCTGTGTAAATAATTTGTCCTAAACGACCAATCATCGAGAAACTGCCGCCACCCGTATTAAACTCGGAAGACAGGTCTAAATAAATTTCTCCATTGTCGGCTGTCAGGCTCAGCAACTGGGTTGGCGGGGGGATTTCACTATAAACCTCATCTGAGTCGGGTTGGGCGAGTAAACGGTCAAATGCGGCGGCTAAGATGGCACTGGGATTATTCTCAGCTTTTACAACAACTGGAGTGGCAACCCATTGTAATTGTTCCTGTTGATCCGGTTGTATCCAATAAATATTAACGCTTTGTTCAACAGTAGAAGTGTTTGGGTTGGGGGAAAGGGTAGAATTATTCGTGGTAACGGGTAGCGGTTGAGAAAAACGAGAATTTAACGTCCACCAAGCCACTCCGGCAGTCAATGCAATGGTTAAAGCAGAAATGCCGGAGACAATAGCAACAGGTGATTTCCAAAACGGTTGAGGCTGTTTCATGTTAACCAGGAGTCAGGAGAATGAACTGACGGGTGTGAAGCGATCGCACTCCTTCCAAATCAAATTGTACTTCAGCTAGAATCTGTTTAACTGTTTTTTGAGGAGTTTGCTGGGCATCGGCAGTATCACAAGCTTTCATAAATTCATATTCGGCTTCGGATAAACTGGCTAACTGATAGTTATAGTCGAATAAGGTTTGAGATGGCCACCCATTTAAACAAGGACTAATTTCAGGAATTGCAGCATTTAATGCTTGATCATCCGACCAATTTATCGACGGTAAAGGCGGTTTTGCCAGGAAAAATTCATAATGGCTAATTTCTGGATCGAGTAATTCAATTAAACGATAGCGTTCGCGGAGCGTGCCGTTAGGCGTATCGCGCTCATTTAATGTTTTAAATTGTTGCATTAATTCTGTTGATTGACCGAGTAATCTTTCTGGCATCCAATAGTCTGGATTAGAAAATCCGATAAATTCTAAGCCGGAAGCATCAATTAGTTCAAATAAGGTTTTAATATTGTAATCAATTTCTTGAGGATGAACATACATATCGGCGAAACATTCATCCCGTTGATTTTCCATCGCCCAGCGGGTGGCTTCGTACTTAACTAAACGGTTATCTTTGGGTAAATTGGCAAACAATTGACGACCTATTTTTACCCCTTGTTGATAATCAATCTTACCTTCCCCTTGTAATAACGCGATCGCCTGCTGCATTAGCCGAATTTCCCAGCGTCCTAACTCAGCATAGACGAAAATATGAATCAGTCCACCAGGCGCTAACTTTGCAGCGAGACTTTGTAAGCCTTTGATCGGGTCGGGTAAATGATGTAACATTCCCACACAGTTGATGAAATCAAATTCACCATCCAGTTGATTGACATCATATACACTTAAGCGCTTAAACTCTGGCACAGGTGTACCCACAGTGGAGATCCCAGATCGTTGACAGCGTTCTTTGGCAACCGCGATCGCCCCCTCACTTAAGTCTATCCCCATGACTGCTGCTTCGGGGTTCAGTTGAATTAAATATTCTGTGCTTGACCCTGTGCCACACCCCGCATCTAAAATCCGAATGTCTTGCCGTTGGGGTTTTTGACCCGTACAGAAGTTATAGGCAACAGACCAACACCAGCGCCAATTATAACCCGGTGGGGGTTCATTCGATAACGGATCGGGAGGAAAGGGATAAGTATCGTAAAGTTGTTTAACGGCTGTGGTGATTTGATCCATTTTTTAATTTCTTTTCCCTCTAGAATAATTTGAGATCCCATATGATGATGGGGGTTAATGTTAAATTATTGTGTTACTAATATTGAATCTTGCATTATTCTATCGGTTGATAGGCGCAGAATTACATTCAGGGTAAAAGTAAATTGTGATTATCATGAGAGTTGGGATTGAGAAAATCCCCGCTAAAATATCAGATACACCTAGCTCAGGATAAATCTGTAAAACAGGTATCACTTCTTGTGCCACCCAACTTATAGCAGAAGTCAGAAGGCGCGAAGTCTGCAAGTCTGCAAGTCAAATTCTTGACAAGACAACTGTGTCAGACTTTTATCATGTCCTAACTGCTCTGGCTACTGCTATAAAATGGAATTTTACTGCTTGAATTGCGATCTGGCAATCAGGCTAGAACGGTTTCCGTCGGAAATATTATTTCAAATCTTGTTTAAATGGTTAGTCTTAGTCCCTCTACCCTTCGTCGGCTTCAAAGTTTACCCCAGATGCAAAGTGTGTGGGAGGGCGATCGCCGTTTGCTGTCAGAAGACGCGCTATTAGATGGAGATGAAGATGGGGAAGCCCTAGAAGAATGTATTATCTGGGTAGATGGATCTCAGGGAATTGTCCGGGCGATGGATATGGTTTCAGCCGACATGGGGATCGAAGCCGTCGTCAGAACGTTATTACGGGCCATTGAACATCCCCAGAGTCCCACTTTAGCCGCCCGTCCTCAGAAAATTGTCGTTAGAGATCGAGAAATACAGTTTTTCTTGCGAGGGGCATTGCAAGAGTTAGGAATTGTGATTGAGTATGTCCCTAATTTACCCCTGATTGATGAAATTTTTCGCGGTTTACAGGAAGTTGCCGAAAGCCGTCCGCCTCAATTACCCCCTGGTTATACCTCTAGCTTAACCCAAAAGGCTTATGATATTTGGAAAGATGCCCCTTGGAACCGTTTAGGAGAACATCAAATTATTGCGGTTGAGTTGAACTGTTTTGATGTCGAAACCCTGTATATCTCAACTTTAGGTAAGTTAGGAATGGATTATGGGGTATTGATGTATCGTTCAATGGAGTCTTTGAAACAGTTTCGTCAAAGAATTGTTAGTCACGATCCATCTGATAATTTGGAAGAAGCGTTTTTAACCCAAGATTGTTTATTTGTCACTTTTGATCAAATTGATCAAGATTTTGAGGATGAAGATGAGGAGGTTAATTTAGAAACCTTACCCCTCTCTGAAATTCAACCCAGTTTTGGTAATTTACATCCTTTAGAAGGATTACGTTCTGTTTTGTATGAAGAAGAAGCCGCTGCTGTTTTTGTGACCTTAGAAGCCTTTCATCGGTTTTTAGGTAATTGTCGTATTCAATTACAAGATTACGAATTCCCCCAAATTACTCGTAAATATCGGATTACAACTCCGGCAGAAAATTCAGATAAACAATTGATTTCAGTCCAGGTCTCTACTCTGCCAGAATTAGCCCAGGAACTGTACGAGATGGTGAGTGAGGAAACGGACGAAGAGGAGACGTTTGAAGTCCAACTGCCAATGTTACGCGACGATCTCGTACCGCGCAAAACCTTTCTCAGTCTGGGAATGTTGCCTTGGGATACGATGGAATATTTGCGACAACACACTCAGTTTCATCAGGCTGCTTCAGAAGAGATTCCGCAACAGGGAGAGGGTTTACCCATTATATTACTACAAACAACAAAGCCCAAAGCACAAGCGATGATCCAAAGCTTGCAGGCAGCGGGTGGACTAGCAGGGATTTGTTTTAATCCGGGTGAAGACCCAGTAGCAGGCGATCGCTATGATTTGGGCATTTTACAAACGCAAAATGGTGATTTATACTTGCTTGGGGAGTTTGTCGGAGATGACCCAGTGCATCTACAAGCCAAACAGAAGTGGGAACAGCGCTGTTCTAAAACCCAGGGTGGGTGTGGTTTAATTATCGCTATGGGGGCTACAGGGGCTTCTAAGGGTCAACCCGGATTAAAGCATATGATGGCGTTGTTTGAAATGCGATCGCTGTCTCCTGAGGATTTAGGATTGGGTTTATTGCAGTTGATATCGATGTGAGGTTTGCTTGTCTGCCCCTGGGCATAGTTATTCTATCCATTGGCTAGCCTGGATTGAGAGGCTTCAGAATCACTAATTTCAACAGGGCTTAAACTATTGACTTGGTTTCGTCCTTTTTTCTTGGACTGATACAAGGCTTGATCTGCTGCTTGAACAATCAATTGACAATCGGCTTCTGAATGGGGGATCATGCTGGCAACCCCTAAACTAACGGTTACTACTTCTTCTGGGAAACCGCCAAACTTAGAACTTTCTATTCTCATTTCTAGGGCTTTGACACTTTCTCTGATTCTTTCTGCAACACAAATTGCCCCAGTTAAATTGGTTCGGGGTAAGATTACTGAAAATTCTTCTCCACCAAACCGGGCGACTAAATCTTCAGGACGCTTAACACAATCTTGTAAAGTCTGAGCAATCTGTCGTAAACAGCGATCTCCGGCTGGATGCCCATAAATTACATTATAAATTTTGAAGAAATCAATATCACACAAAATCAGAGAGATATTGCCATGATCTCGAACAGAACGTTGTAACTCTCGTTGTAAGTAGTTATTAAAATACCGTCGGTTGGGAAGCTGGGTCAGTTCATCGAGATAGCAGATGCGTTGGAGTTCGAGATGTTCTTTACCGATTCTTTCGGGTTCTTCATCAGGTGTCATCACCAAAGGCTGCAATACAGGAACTGTTTCTTGAGGAAATTGCTTACTAAAATACAATCGATACAACTCACAAAAACAAGTGGCGAGATCTCCGTTTAATCCGACTAAACCCAGGCTATTGAGTTTGTAAGCAATCACAGGTTCAAGTTTGACACCTTCTGGGGTATTCATCACCTGTTGTGCGGCAGCCAATAATTTGGTATTTTCCTGCAACATTACCAATATACTCCGCAAATGATTGCTATAAATCCCTGCTTCTGTGGGAGCCTGTGCTAAGAGTTGGCTGAATTGAACAGCCGGTTCGATGTTATTTTCTGCATCAGTACTGGATAAATTAATCGTTGATTCTGAGAGATCGTGCAATGCTAGCTGTATTAAATACGGATGTCCCCCCACAAATGAAACTAATTGTTCAATTTCAAGATCATTCATCCAGTTGAGCAAATAGCGTTGTGCTAATGCTTTGACTTGTTCTCTAGTAAAGGGAGGCAAAACCAAAGGTAAACCAATGTTGAAGGGAGATTGATGTAATTTCAACGGGATATGAATTTCTGTGGAATACGTAGCAACAACTCGTATTTTTTCCCACACTTTAGATTTACGGGCTTGTTCGTGCCAAAATCGCAGTAAGGGTAAAAATTCCTGAGCTACTTCTGGATATTCAAAGACGCGATTTAATTCGTTGAGAACTAAAACTAAGGGAGATTGAATTAACTTGAGGAGATAGTTTTGAAAATAAACGGTACAACTGACTTTACTGCCAATTTCTTCATCCCAATAGTCGTTGAGCTTGAGAGGAAGTTCTAAATCTTGAGTCACATTTGCACAAAACCAGCGTAAAAATCGATCCAAATTGGCAAAAACGGCAGCTTCGGCTTGTTGAAAATCGACAGAAGCTACCCGATAGTTTTCTGTTCTTGCCCGTTCAATAATCCGCAACGCTAAAGAACTTTTCCCCATTTTTCGCGGGGCTTTAATCCGAATAATATTACCGGGTTCAAGAAGACCAGCATAAGCTAATTCTTCGATGGGAGGACGGCGAATATAAAAGTCAGATTGGGGGGGTAACGGACTACCCGGAAAGCTATGATGAAGGGGTTGAAATGATTGAGAAATTGATTGAGTCAGTTGTTGCTCAAAGAAAGATAAGGGTCTAGGTTCTAAGACTTTTCGGAAGTTGGCTTTACTGATGGGCTCTCGAAGAATATGACTCAATACAGACCATAATTCGGCAGAAATTTTCCGAATTCGTTCAGGGCCGTAGTAAGCTTCTTGAGCGATAACGTTATAAGTTTTACCATCCCATGAACGTCGCAAAATAAATTCTTGCAATGAAGTCAGGGGTTGACTCAAATGAATATTCAGAACCTGTATAACTTCGTCAATTGTCATAGATTAACCCGTGAACAACCCGTTTTCAGTATTTTAACAATTGTGATACCTATTGGGAATTACATACAATATAATATATTGTTTTTTATAAAAAATAGTATAAAAAATGTCAATGTTAGAATTCAGATGATGACTGCGGTACTATGCACTGATTAATTATATCATGAAATCCTGATGATATAGGAGATACAAGCTTTTTATCTGTTGTGAGATTTTGCATTATATATCTAATTGATCTGCTTGATATCGTATAAGACTGTACAAAATATCTATTATTTTTCAGCAAGTAAAAATAGTCAGCCTATACTCGTTTTGTTCAACTTTTCTTCAGCGCTTCAGCCTTTGTCCCTAGTGACAAGGCTCTATTGTTGCAGTCCAAATTTAATAGAATGCATATTTTTATACTATTGTCAACTAACCTTTGAATCCAAGAGATTTCATTCTGTTTTTGTAATATCGTTGTATTATAGTTGTAGTCGTTCTCGCAATAGAGACTTTAGGGGTCGTCTTGACGATAACACAAGAGTTTGAGAAGTAGATGAGTGAGAATTATAGAGTATTAGACAAAACAAGCCTAGCATAATGTATGTTCAGTATGATACAAAATCACTTTAGTCCTGTCAACCCCTAATAAATTCGTAGTGTCACTCTCTAGAATTTCTCGATTAAATTGTATTAAAAGTTAACATATATATCGATTTTTAATCATTTCATTCCAATAGTTAAACAGAATTGATGGAATATTCGACTTAGGAAGAGAGACAAAAATAGTGATTGATTATGAGTCATTTGTTCTTTATCGGAAATAGAACCTCTCCCTTGTCCTCAGCTTGAAGCAGTGATGAGGCAGGGATGAGGCAGTTGGGCAAGCCAGTTATTCTCTTGCGCTTTTGACTTCTGACTTACCCCGTCTCCCGCTCTCCTGTTAAAGATCTACTTTTGTTTAGGTTGAGGTTGAGGAATAATTTTACCTAAACCTAAATCATCAAAATCAATATTCTTTGCGCCTTTAGATTCAAGTTGATAAACAACCCGAGAAAATTGATACCAAACTAATCCCGCTGTTAATATAGTTAAAGGTACTGAGAAACTATAAGCAATTTTAGTCGAGAAGGTAAAGATTTGCAGACAAGAAGCCAAAAAACCACAAATTCCCAATGCAATACCACTAAAAGGTAGCAAGAGTTGTATTCCTTTCAAGCTAGCTAAACTTCGAGTAGACTGAGTAATCTTCCATTCTTGCACTCTTTGTTTTAGGCTTATCCCAAAAGTAAAAGCACATACAATTCCAGCCACTAAACTAGCCGCTAAAAAAAAGTAGGGTGGATTTGTCATTTCATACATAATTAATCGCCTGAATTTAAAATAAAAATTAATCCCCCAGCAATTATACCAGGGGATTTAAAAAAAAAACTAATTTTTAACTTTGTTTGAGGGCTGCAACTTGAGCAGTAGAAAACTCAGCCAACGCCCCTAACGCCACATCAAATAACCGACTCGGTTTCAATTCTGGGCTAACTAATTGCCAGATTCGTTGAACTTCTTCGGTGTGTAAGCGATCATCTTCTGTCAATGCCAGAATAATTTGACGGCGGAGAAATTCTCCCTCTTCTGACATTAAATATTGCAATCCTAAACGGGCGGTGGGAATCAGATCAAATCCTCGGTCGGCTTGGGCGATCGCAATCATATTTTCTAACCGTTGCCATTGGAATTTACCGTCTTTAATTAAGACTTCCAATAGCCGCCGCCGCAAGGCTGGAGTTTCGCCTTTAAGTAAGCGTCGAGACACATAAGGATAAGCCACATCCACAATTTTAAAATTAGGATTAAGGCTGAGGGCAATTCCTTCTTGTGTAACTAAAGAACGAATAATTAAGGCAAATTTAGCCGGGACTCGGAAGGGATATTCATACATTAATTCCGAGAATTGATCGGTAATGGTTTTGAAGTTAAAATCTCCAACACTTGCCCCCAGTGCATCTCCTAATACAGATTCTAACGCGGGAAGAATAGGTGTAATATCAGTTTTTGGTGTTAAAAAACCCAGCGTAACAAAACATGCAGCCAATTCATTATAATCTTTATTAATCAGATGAACCACCGCATCGACTAAGGTTTCTTTCGTTTGTTGAGTGAGTTGATCCATCATGCCAAAATCAATAAATGCCATCCGACCATCTGGCATGGCAAATATGTTTCCGGGATGGGGATCGGCATGGAAGAAACCAAATTCGAGTAATTGCCGTAACCCACTACTGACCCCGAGTTGAATTAAAGTATCTTGATTCAGTCCATAGGCTTGAATTTGGGCAGTATCAGTTAATTTAAATCCATTAATCCACTCTAAAGTTAAAACGGTCGCGGTGGTATAACGCCAATAAATTGACGGTACTTTAATTTGAGGATCATCGGCGAAATAGGTGGCAAACCGTTCTGCATTTTGTCCTTCATGCAGATAGTCAATTTCTTCAAATAATTTGATACCAAACTCATCTACAATTAAAGTTAAGTCATGACCTAAATTTAATGGTAAGAAAGGCGCTAACCAACTAGCCCCCCATCGCATTAAATATAAATCTAATGTAATTGTGGGTAAAAGATTAGGACGTTGAACTTTAACGGCAACTTCTTCACCGCTGTGGAGTTTTGCCCGGTAAACTTGACCTAAGCTGGCTGCGGCAACGGGGGCGGGTGAAATTTCACGATAGGCAGTACTGAGATTGCGGTCTAATTCCCGTTCGATAATCGCCATCGCCAGTTGGTTATCAAAAGGTGGTAAACTATCTTGAAGTTGAGTCAGTTCTTCTAAGAAGTCTTTGCGAATCAAATCCGGTCGTGTAGATAGGGCTTGACCGACTTTAATGTAAGTGGGGCCCAGACGGGTTAGTAGCTGCCGTAGTTGAATTGCCCGTTGCGGGGTATGTTCCTGATTGCGCTGTCGATCCCAAAGTAGCCCTAAGATCAGCCCTGAAAAATACCAGATTACTTTAAAGGTTCGCCAGATTACCTGCAAGGGACGACGACGACAATAGCGGGCAATCTCTTTGGCATTGTAATGTCGTCTGGTTGTAGATTGGTGTGGGTTCACTCCTGAATATTCCTCTCCGACGTTTTATACTGAATGAAACAAATTTAAAAGATGTGACTGAATTTATGGGTTAGAATTCCCCAAACTTGATGCAGTCTTCAAGATTTTTAAGTTGATTTGTTATCGTTTTGTTAACTCTAGTATACAAAACTACAAACAATCTGGCTTAAGAATTTTTAATCTTTGCCCAACAAGTCTTTAAACGATCTATCACTTGCTGCTGCTGTCGGTCGGATAATTCAGGAAACATCGGCAAGGATAATACTTCTTTAGCAACTTGTTCAGCCACAGGAAACTGTCCGGTATCATATCCTAGATGTTTATAGATGGGTTGTAAATGCAGCGGAATCGGATAATATACCATTGTACCAATTCCTTGTTGTTGCAGTTGAGTTCGCAACTGATCCCGTAAGGAAATATTATCAGTCGAGAGAGATTTTATTCGTAGAGTATATTGATTCCAGACACTAATATCTGGAGAATGAACTGGGGGAACTTCAATTCCGCTAATATGAGAAAAGAATTGATCGTATTGTCTGGCAAGAGTCTGTCGTTGCTGATTCCAACGATCAAGATACTTTAGCTTAATACTGAGAATGGCAGCTTGTAAACTATCGAGACGACTATTCACCCCGATAAATTCAGAACAATATTTACTCGTCTGTCCGTGATCTTTAAGTTGACGAATTTTAGTTGCGATCGCCTTATCCGACGTTGTAATTGCCCCTCCATCCCCACAAGCGCCTAAATTTTTGGTAGGGAAAAAGCTAAAACAACCGATCTGACCAATACTACCGACTTTTTGTCCTTGCCATTGCGCCCCAGCGGCTTGAGCACAATCTTCGATTACCATTAAATCATGATAGTCAGCGATCGCCATCAACCGCGTCATATCCATCGGTAAACCAAACAGATGAACCGGAATAATAGCGCGAGTTTTCTCTGTAATGGCCGATTCAATTTGTTCTATATTTAAATTAAATGTATCGGCTTCAATATCGACAAAGACCGCAGTTGCCCCCACCGCAGAAATGACCTCAGCCGTCGCGATAAAGGTAAAAGGTGTCGTAATCACTTCATCGCCGGGGCCAATTTCCAACGCCCGTAACGCTAAATATAAGGCATCAGTTCCCGAGTTGCAACCAATCGCCTCAGACACACCGATATAGTCAGCAAGCTGTTGTTCAAATGCTTCGACGATCGTACCACCAATATAGCGACCCGATGCCAAAACGGCTTGTACTGCGGTGTTGACTTCTTCGTGAATTTGTTGATACTGTTGGCCTAAATTAACCGGAGGGACTGTATTCACACTTCACACCAATAAATACATAAAATAGATTTGAAGCCTCGCCCCGTTAGGACGAGCGATCAATATTTTAGTTAGGTTTGATTTTACCGTAATCTTTCCCCATTCAATCAGATCGACCAAATGTTGGGTTACGCCATTGGTAATGATTCGGGAAGACAAAATTAGTAAAAGAAACAGAAATACTCAGATCGAGAGATCTGACATGATGCCACCAACCCACCGGAATAAAGATCGCTTCTCCCGGTTCTAAGATTACTTCAATGGGTTTAGCTTGTTTAAATAAAGGATATTTTTCTAAATTAGGATTTTCTGGATCGACTTTACTAAATACCCCCACTTGATTATATAAAAACGGAGTTTGTTGCGGGGGGAAGAGTTTAATTCGTTTTCGTCCCATTACTTGGGCTAATATTAAATTAACCGGATCGTGATGTAAGGGTGTCACGGTTCCAGTTGGCCCAAACCAAAAGAAAATTCGACCTGTTCTTTCATCAGGATTGAGATAATCTGGAAAAATCTCAATATCATTCAGTAAGCCTTGCATCTCTTCACGGTCTAAATTATTATTGTTAGCAACCATATAATAATCGTTGCTAGAATCTGCCTTTTTAACCCAGTCAATATATTCTTTAAATAAAATTGTTTTTCGGTGTTTCTCGATATTGAGTTCATATTCTGGGTCGCTTTGACGTTCGGCTTGAACTTCTACTTCAGCATCACCATAATATTGTTGTAGATAATCTAAATCCCATAAATGTAAAGCTGCCCACCTTTGCATCATGCCAGTGAGAATGACCGGAGTATTTTTAACGTAATAATATTCTAAAAATTCTTGCCGAGATAAGCTAGGTATTCTAGGAATTGTATTAGCTTGTGAACTTAAAGCCGCAAGCTGATTTTGAATCTTTAAAATCGATTCTAATTTTTGTAACTGTTGTAGAAATTGTTCTCCTGCTTTAACATAAGGATGATTGCTGGATTGACTTATTTCTTCAAGTGCCAATTTAACATCAATTCCTTGATCGACCATCCGTTGAAGAATTGAATTATCCGGCTGTTTTAGTAATTGATTAATAGCGATCCAAGTTTTCCAGCTATCTGATAATGAAGCGGGTAATTCAGGCGGTTGAGAAACAGGATTTTGAGGCAACCATTGCAAACTCACCTGCTGTTCATCTTGTAATGTAATTTGTAATGGAGGTAAAGTGATTTTTAACGGTTTTGACTCACTCATCAATAAACTCCTTTAATGATATAAATTCTACTGCTTTAATCTTTCAGCAAATACAGCAATCCAATAAAACCGACTACTCCACAGCCAGGATACCCCTACGCCCAAGTTAACCAAGCCTCGTAACGCTGAACTTATCCCCCATAATATCATGATTGATTCTAAAATAATCATTCCTAATATGCCTAAAATAGTAGAAATAAGAACTGTTTTTAATTCTGTTGCAAAAGTGTCCCGGCTAGTTGGAATCAGAAGCTGACTTAAATTCTGAATAATCAGAGGATCTAAAATAAATAGACTTAAAATTAATCCGCAACTCAAAGCAACCATCAGCCACAGAAAGTGCCATTCATCCAAAAAGAAAAAATAGGGAAAATGAAACCAACGAACTGCACCGATAAAAGTTATTAAAATTGCAAATAAGCTAAAAATAATAGCAGTAGAAATAATAGATTGATTGAGTCTGGATGAATTAGTAATAATTGACTTTTCCATTGTAATTAAGTAAAGCCGAAGTTCAGTATTTCAATATCCTTAAGTCTTAATATTGTAGCATTTTTTAGTCAAGAGATAAACGAGTGCCAAACTGTTGACAGGCTTGAGTCGCAATATTTGCAGAAAAGGTTAAAGCTTCTATCCAATTTTTTTGTAAAATCTGATAACAAAAAGCCCCATGAAAAATATCTCCCGCCCCCAATGTATCGACTGCCTCTACTGTTGGAACTTCAAGAGTCTTAATTTGATGATTATGACGATAAAGAATCGGTTTTTCTCCTTGAGTAATGGCAATGTAAGGAATATCAAAAAGTGAGAGATAGTCAAATACAGCCTCATGGGTTTGACAACCCGGTGGATAAAAATTAGCCGAACAAATGGCATAATCGACAAAAGGTAATAATCCTTCTGTTTCTGCTTTCCAACTGCCCCCATCCATCACAACAGGAATTCCATTTTGTTTAGCTTGTTTGGCAATTTCCGTCCCCACTAGCATTTGGTGTCCGTCAATTAAAACAATATCAATTCCTGCTAAAATATTCTCGGGAATTATATTAGATAAAATTTGAGACCGAGTCGCATTAATTGAAACGACAGATCGATCTCCGGTGGCTTCAGTTAAAATAATAGAAGAGACAGGCGGCGGTTCAACTCGCGTCGGATCTAAATCAATTAAATGTATCTTTTGTTGATCTAATTCTGTCCGAATAAACTGAGTCATGGGATGATCGCCTAATACGCCCAATAATGTGGTTTTAAAATTAGAATCAAAAGATTGAAAAGCAAAAGCCGCATTGGTAGCAGGGCCGCCCGTAGTGATAAGATAATCAGTAGCAACTGTTTTTTGATTTTGATGGGGATAGCGTAAAACCTGATAGATAAAATCAAGGGTTATTAATCCCACAAAGAGTCCGTTTTTTGACATTAATTTCAATAAATTTAAAACAACTAATGAAGTCGAAGGAAGTGATAAAATGGAACAACAATATACAAAAGAGTCTATAGAACCGGGTCAATTATATGTGGTCGGGACTCCCATTGGTAACTTAGAAGATATGACCTTTCGGGCAGTTAAAACCCTACAAACTGTCGATTTAATTGCCGCAGAAGATACCCGCCATACGGGAAAATTATTACACCATTTTCAGATTACTACTCCTCAAATTAGTTATTATCAACATAATCAACAACGCCGCATTCCAGAATTATTAGATTTACTACAACAAGGTCAGTCTATCGCAATTGTTACCGATGCTGGGATGCCCGGAATCTCTGATCCGGGATATGAGTTAGTTAAAGCCTGTGTGGATACTGATATTTTAGTGGTTCCTATTCCGGGCGTGAGTGCAAGTATTACAGCATTAAGTGTATCCGGATTAGATACAAATCAATTTGTCTTTGAAGGCTTTTTACCCGCAAAAGGAAAGACTCGAAAACAACGTTTACAAGCTTTAAAAGATGAATATCGGACGATTATTTTATATGAATCTCCCCATCGCTTACGGCAAACTTTACGAGATTTAGTAAAAGCATTAGATCCTCAACAATCGATTGTAATAGGACGGGAATTAACCAAACGTTATGAAACCATTTGGCGAGGAAATTTACAAAAAGCAGAACAATTTTACCGTGAAACAGAACCCAAAGGAGAGTTTACTTTAGTGGTGGCAGGAACTCAGCAAGAATTACCCGATTTATCCGAAGCAGAAATGATAACTGAACTGCAACAATTGATCCAACAGGGCCAGTCGCGATCGCAAGCCAGTCGTCAGATGGCCCAAGTTAGCGGTTGGTCTCGTCGTCAAATTTATCAGTTAGTTTTGACTCTGCCGGATATCAAACCCCCTAAAGATTCTACACCAACCGATCCAGAATGAACGCTTCTGAGGAACTGGGGGTCAATAGAGACAGTTGCATATTTCGACACAAAGGACAATAATATCAATGTTTAATTCTAAATTATCTGCTGTTGGTACTTCGGCATTATTGGCAATGAGTTTAACTGTTCCGACCGTTGCCCCCCTGATGATCGCCGCTTCTCCAGCCATTGCCCAACAGTTTCCTGGTTCTTTACAACGCGATCGCATTTTAGCTGGAACCGTCATTCCTATCCGTTATGATCAAGCGGAAAAAATCGTTCTTACCCCCGATGAACGGATGGATATCACCCTACAAACCGCCCAGGATATTAGAACCGTTAATGGTCGGGTGTGGATACCTGCCGGATCGGAAATTCACGGAGAATTACGCCCCAGTCGCGGTGGATCTCAATTTATCGCCGATGAAGTGATTTTTGATACCGGGAAACGCTTCCGGCTTGACGCTAACTCCAATATTATTACTCGGACTGAAACTGTTAGAGGTGGGGCATCTGCAACTGATATCCTCAAAGGCGCTGCTATTGGGGCCGCTGCTGCTACGGCATTATCGGGTATATTAGGCGACAAAGCGATCGCGACTGAAGAAGTGTTAGGCGGGGCAGGACTCGGGGCGATCGCAGGTGTTTTCTTAGGACGGGAAAAAGTAGATGTAATTGTCATTCGCCCGGAAGAAGATCTGTATTTATCGCTACAATCTGATATTGTTTTTCGTTAAATTGATGTTTAATTATTCATCAATATTGTGAAAGTAGGGACGTTCCCATAGAACGTCTTTACAGCATTGGCAGATGTGAAATATCCTAACTGAGTAAAGTAATATACATTCAGGGTAGAAAATCGTATGATTCAATATCAACATCGGCAATGGGGAAAAACATTATTGCTTGTCCTCAGTATGGGTATTTTAGTTTGTCTGGCTTTAGCCATTCAGCAACCCACTGGATATCTGATTAGTTTGTGCATTGCCTTAGGATTACTATTGTGTATTATCCTATTATTCTCATTATCAATTGAAGTCAGCGATCAAGATTTACGCTGGCAGTTTGGCCCTGGAATTATTCGTAAATCTGTCAAACTTTCTGAAATAGCACAAGTTGAAGTTACCCGTACCTACTTGATAGAAGGCTGGGGAATTCACCTCACTTCTCGCGGTTGGCTTTACAATATATCCGGTTTTAAAGCCGTTGCTATTCAATTAAAAAATAATCAGCAATTTTTACTCGGAACCGATGAACCCGAACAGCTTGTCTCAGTAATTCGGCAACAATTAAACCTAGCCTAATAATAATTGGTAAAACATCCTTCAGTATTGACAATAAATCATTGATTTACTTAGGGGAAATCTGGAAAAATATTAACGATTCTTCCCCTTTTTTCTATTATAATTTCCATTATATATTATGGTTCAATTCAAAAGAATCACACGATGATTAACCTCTCTATCTGGATTGTACAGCTATTGAATACCACATCCGATTATGATCGGGTGATGACCTGGTATAACTCAGTCTAAATCTAAAGAGAACTTTAATTTTTTTGAACATTACCTTGGCAAAGTATATTGGAAATGATCCGCTATACACTCCACTTTTAAATGATAATATTCAATCAAAATTTCTGCAAGCTGTACCAATCTTTATTTATTTTTTAACTCATATTATCTAGAATATAAAGCTTCAGTAAAGCTTGAGTGACAAAATCAATTTAAAGATTCAATAAAGCGATAATCATCTGTAAAAACACGTAAATACTGTTTTCAACGTTCATTGATCTCCTCAAAATCGGTAGATTCACTATATCTGATAGAATAATCAGAGCTTTTTATACTGAATCCCTCAAACAGCTTTACACAATCTTCATAAAAAAAGTTGATAAAACTAGTTTTGACATGGATATTTGTTTTTGTTAAATTGATAGTATGGCTATAAAAAATTGAATTATTTTAAATAAAATTTATAGGGGTATTATGTTTAAGGATAGAATTGGCACATTAATGATAGTCAGTGTTGTTTGTACTACTATTGCTTGGGGAGTTCCCAGCAAAGCTCAAGAATTACCAATTGAAGAAACATCAACTGAAGCAGTAACAACCCCGTCAAACTCTACAACTTCAGCCCTCGCATTAACCACAGCAGATCCGGAAATCCCAGAGGATGAACTCAAATTATTAGTTAAGCCCTTAACATTACCCCAACTTGAAACTGAAGCAGCAGCATGGCAGGTTTTACTACAACAAAAAGTGCAAAAAATCAGCGATGCTGAAATTGCTGTTAAACGCGAAAATCGTATTATTAAGAAGCAAGAAGAAGCAGCTCAAGCATTAGAAGAAGCGAGCCAGGCTCTAGAAGCTGCCCAAGAAAGCCAATCAACTGCAGCAGCAGGTTCACCCGAATATGAAGAAGCTACTAGACAGCTAGAAGAAGCCCAAGAAAACCTCGAAATAGCCCAAGAAGCGGTTGAAGAAGCCCAAGAAATCAAAGCCGAATTAAAACAGGATGAGGTCTTACAAAGTGCGATAGAAGAGGCTAAAGAAACGGGTGAAATTGAACAGGCAAAAGAAATACTTGAACTAGCCAGACTGGAGCGAGAACGGGTTGATTATTGGTCTTATGACTATGAAGATATGACTCAACAAATGGATCGCCTAGAAGTGGCGATTGAAACCTTTGAAGAGACTCAGGAAATTAAAGCCAATACGCCTCCTAATACCTGGGAATATGAGCAGGCTACTCAACAATTTGAAGCAGCACGAAATGATCTAAAACAAGCCGTTGAAGCCCTGGAATGGGTTGATCCGAACTCGACTGATTCTACAGAGCAATCTTCCCAAAATCTCAATCAAACAGCAGATCTTATTGCCAATACTGAGATTAACAGAAACATAGAAACGAAAGTCGCTAGCTCTATTGAGGGGACGAATACCTTAGAAAATATTGAGCAAAAACAAGATCAACTGGAAAATGCAGCAGAACAATTAGAAGAAAAAGCAGAAGCTAATTCAGAATTAAAGAATCAATTAGTCAGTAATGTAACTGAACTGGAAGCCGAGCGTACAGCAATTATTGATCGGTTTGAGGTTGTATTAGATGAACTGCAAAGAAAAGGCGGTGAAATCAACTCATATCAAGATTATATTAAAGCCGTGAGTACCCTCGAACTAGACCTGGAAGATACTGAAGGGTTAGGGGTACGGTTGATGGGTTGGGTCACCTCTGAAGAAGGAGGAATTCGTTGGGCAACTAAGCTGGCTATATTTACAACCATCGTTATTATTTCAGTCATCATCTCTTACATTCTGAGTTTGATTATCAGCAAAAGTCTGTCCAAGTTTGGCAATACCTCTGAACTGTTTCGGGAATTTGTCGTTGTCTTAGTCCGGCGAGGGGGAGTAATTATCGGCTGTCTGGTTGGTTTAACGGCTTTAGAAGTCAGCTTGGGGCCGATTTTAGCCTTGGTTGGGGGAGCAAGTTTCATCCTGGCATTCGCGTTGCAAAGCAATCTGGCTAATCTCGCCAGTGGATTAATGCTGATGGTTTACAAGCCCTTTGATACTGGCGATGAAGTCATGGTGGGAGATATCTGGGGTTATGTCGATTCCATTACCCTAGCCAGTACAAAAATTAAGGGCTTCAAAAATGAAATGATTAGCATCCCCAATGATACGGTTTGGAGCAGCACCATTAAAAATCTGACCGCTGATGAGACTCGTAACGGCAAAATTACAATCCGAATTTCTTTTAAACAGAATATTTCTGAGGTGGAACAAATTCTGGTCGAGATTGGCACATCACACCCGTTAGTTTTAAAAGCTAGCACCAGTGTCTGGGAATATGCTGAATATTACGTGAGTATTAAATTTGCATTTATTACTAAAACCTCAGATTTTTGGACAGTCAGGGGGGATTTACACCGTACAATTCAACAACGATTTCACCAAGAAGGAATCGAGATTGCATTACCCACACAGGATCTTCGGGTTCACTCTGATGCTAGTTTAAAGGATGTATTACCATTACCAACGGTTAAACATGGATCTTTTTGAAGCCGTCCAACAACGCCGCTCAGTCAAACATTACGACCCCTCCCATCGGATGTCGGAAGCAGAAATTAACACGTTGTTAGAATCTACCATTCTTTCCCCGACTTCGTTTAATATTCAAAATTGGCGATTTGTTGTTGTCCAAGATCCAGACATCCAAACACAACTGCGGGCAGCCGCTTGGGATCAGGCGCAAGTCACAGATGCATCCATTGTGATTATTTTATGTGCTGACCTAAAATCTTGGCAAAAAGATCCCCAACGCTATTGGCAAAATGCACCGGAAGAAACACAGCAAATGATAGTCCCGATGATTCAGTCTTTTTATGATGGTAAAGAACAACTGCAACGGGATGAAGCCATGCGATCTTGTGGAATTGCGGGTCAGACGATTATGTTAACGGTAAAAGCAATGGGGTATGATAGCTGTCCGATGATTGGATTTGATCCAGAAAAAGTCGCTGAAATTATTCGTTTACCCGCCGATCATACCATTGGCTTTATGATTGCGGTCGGTAAAGCGCTACAACCTGCTAGACCCCGAGGCGGACAACTGGATCTGTCTGAGGTGGTGATCCACAATCAATTTTAGGATTTGTGATGAGTTGTTATCAGTTGTTTGTCATTTGTCCTCCGTTAAATTATAGAGGCTGCGAGCAAGTCGTATGAAGTTCGCGATCGCGTGTGCGTGACTCACGTAACAACGAATAACGAATAACGAATAACGCTGGAGAATCATTTCACCTGGGAGATTTACAAAGCTGTTTTCAAGTTAACCTGATGGCCTCAAAGTTAGCTAGAAAATTAGATTATCTCAATTAAACAAAGTCAGGGTTTGATCATGATTCTGGATGAACTCTGATTCATAATATATAGGTGAACTATCATGCCATCTGATGAATCTTCTATTGTAGAATTGCGATCGCTCAATCAAGAGGATTTTTTACCTCCTATTAGCCGCTGGAGTAGTTGGGGAAGTCTGTTACTGCTGGCAACCTTTGGTGGAGTTGTGGCTTTAGCCGGCGTGATTGAATATAGTCCGGCAATTCGAGCCTCTGCTTTAGCGCAACCCGGGGGTAAAATTCAATTGGTACAAGCCGATACAGAAGGCATTGTGCAACAGGTTGCGGTGCTGGAAAATCAGCCGGTTGAAGCAGGGACTGCGATCGCCTTTATCGATCCAGCCCCACTCGAAGGTCAGAAAGCCCGGATCGAAACCCAACAACAAGAAGTGAAACTTGAATTAGAACAAATTAATCAGTACTTGAAAACGGTTAATCAACAAATTTTAAGTAGTTTACAAGCTAAATTATCGAGTGCTGCCTGGAAAAAACTACAACCTCTGGCTGTAGATCGAGCCATTGTGGAGTTGACAAAATCCACTCCCGCTGTTGCCCAACCCTTAGCCCAAGAACAACGTACCTTACTCAAACAGCAATGGGAACTGCAAAAGCGACAAACTCAAATTCAGCAACAACTCGATCAAGTTCAATCTCAGATGGACAGTGCAGTCATCCGCGCCCCCATTGATGGGATTATTACAAAATTAGAAGTTCCCAGTCCCGGAGAAAACATTAAGCCAGAACAAGTCGCTGCTCATATTGTCCCAGGCGAGGCTCCTTTAATCTTTAAAGCACTTGTCAAAGCTGAGGATATTTCACAAGTGAGTGTCGATCAAGAAGTTCACTTAAGGATTTCAGCTTATCCTTTTACGGATTATGGCGTGCTGAAAGGAAAAATTAGTCAAGTTTCGTTTAGTCGAGCCAATCCAGATGCTGAACCCACTATATCAGGTCAAGCCTATTATGAGGTGATTATTCAGCCGGATGAACCTTTTTTAACCAAGCAAGGTAAACAATATATGATTTACTCTGGCATGGAAGGTAGAGCGGATATTTTAGTTGCGCCTGAACCTGTTCTCAGCCTCATTCTCAGAAAAGCCAGACTGACGACGGGTTTATAAGGCGATATTGGATATGGCAGATATCACAATCACGCACTGGCTTCTACCAATTCCCGTTTACGATCTTGCCACAGTTGCATCGCGTTTTCTGCTTCTGGTACATCCACAAAATTCTGGCTTTGTGTTTGTAACTCCGGTTGTAGGCGTTCTAGAGCCTCTAAAGACTGACAATAGTGTAAAACGCTTTTCCATGCATTGCGCCAATTTTGACAGGCTTGCTGACGCTCTCGGAAGGGTCTAAGGCGTTCTTCATCAGCCGCTTGACGGATCGCTTCTAATTTAAACTGTTTGGCTTTTTCTGCCCAAGCCACTCGCCACTGTTCAACGACTGCGGTTGTATAATGTTTGCGATGAACTTTGATTTCAGCTTTGAATAACTCTCCCAGTTGGTCAAGTTCTGTGCGATCGCCACAATGCTCTATAGCAGCCAGGGAATGTTCTACCCACAATGGTAAACAGCGATAACTGACAAAGACGGCCCCGTATCCTACGATATTGACCCAAATCAAATGCGGCCATAACTCTAGCTGTTCAATTTGTCGGGGGGCTGTCTTTAAATGCGCCGAGACTTCTAACCACACCCGCGCTAGTGGCCATTGGGCTGGATCAATCATTTCGGCTGTAATCAAATTTTTAGACATATTCCGTGACACCTAGACTCTGGGACATCCATTGTTCCTTATGTACGCTACATATAGACTTCATCTGGATGGACTATTGATTATAGAGGTCGATATAGTGTTTCGTCTAGGGGTAAGATAGTAATTAATGATTCGTCGTTAATTATTGGTGATTGGTTTTAAAGTATAGTCGAGCGTAAGTTTGGCTTTAATTAAGTGAATGATAAAGGACGAATAACAAATAATTAAATTATGAAAATTGCTAAAATTCATCACATTGCTATTATTTGTTCTGATTACGAACGTTCTAAAAGTTTTTATGTAGATCTACTCGGATTTTCAATTCTTCAAGAAACTTATCGAGCAGAAAGAGATTCTTATAAGCTAGATTTAAAAGTGGGAAACTGCGATCAAATTGAATTATTTTCATTTCCTCATCCTCCTCAACGTCCAAATAAACCTGAATCTTGTGGTTTAAGGCATTTGGCGTTTGAAGTAGAGGATTTAACAGAGTCTGTTGAATATTTACAGAATAAAGGGATTGAAGTAGAACCGATTCGAGTCGATGAAATTACACATAAAAAATTTACTTTTTTCACAGATCCGGATAATTTACCATTAGAAATTTACGAAATGTAGGATAATTTGAAATGATTATTTACTATTTTTACTAATAATTAAATATTAAATAAATGGATATAAAAAAAAGACCGTTAATATATTAATCGTTTAATTTATTTTCGTTTTAGATCAAAAAACTTGATCTTGTGGATAAGGTAGAGACGCTCCACAGAACGCCTCTACAAGGTATGATTAAACGGTGGCTAATTTGGGTTCAGGACGTTTGCTATTACGAATGCCTTCAATCGCTTCGCTATAATCGTCTGCTTTAAATACCGCAGAACCTGCTACAATGGCGTTGGCTCCCGCTTCTAGAACCTGCCAAGTATTATCGACTTTCAACCCGCCATCAACTTCGATCCAAGGATCTAAGCCTCGCTCATCGCACATTTGACGGAGTTTACGAACTTTATCAGTCACTGCGGGGATAAACTTCTGACCGCCAAAACCGGGGTTAACACTCATTAATAGAATGAGGTCTGTGACTTCGAGGACATATTCAATTAATTCTAATGGCGTAGAAGGATTTAACACAACACCAGATTGTTTACCGAGTTCGCGAATTTGGCATAATGTCCGGTGTAAATGGGGAGAAGCATTATGTTCGGCATGAACGGAGATAATATCAGCCCCAGCTTTAGCAAAATCTGCCACATATTTCTCGGGTTCAACAATCATTAAGTGAACATCGAGGGGTTTTTGAGTCACGGGACGGATGGCTTCTACAATTAACGGCCCAATCGTAATATTGGGAACAAAACGACCATCCATCACGTCTACATGAATCCAGTCAGCGCCTGCTTGATCGACGGCTTTAATTTCTTCACCGAGACGGCTAAAATCTGCTGATAAAATTGAGGGGGCAATAACAGTTTGTTTTTGAGTCATTGTTAAAATGGGTTCTCCTTATATTTAAGTGTATTGTCCTTATGCTACCAGGCGACGTGGCTGGTGGCACGTATTAAAAACGGGTGAGCATACCAAAAGAGTAAAACAAATCCAGCTACTCCTAAATAAGCCCAGCGGAAAAACTCTCGAATGTCAAGGGTTTGTCGTCCATCTAAGATAGCCACAAACGGCATCACAGAGGTGCGTGATTTTAACTTCTCAAACGCCTCACCAAAACGCGCCTGCAAACGGCGATCGCCATGCCACACCCCGAAGCAATGATGCAAAATTAAGCCAATGGATGTGACCACCATAAAACTGGTACCGATCCATAGAGTATGGGCAATACACCAAATCACTTGGCCGACCATTTGAGGATGACGAGTGATGCGAATGATCCCAGTTTCATGTAGATGAACTTGAGGTTTATCAATCGCGGCGACTTCTAATAAATTGAAAGTAGAAGGATAAAGAAACACGAAAGAAATCGCAGATAATCCCCATACAAACCATTGTACTCCAGCGATCCCCTGTACTTGCCACAGTTGCAAGCCATCGTAACGATGGTTGAAGAAATAGATAATCAGCACCACCGCGAGTGGTAAACTCACTAAAGCAAACAAAATCCGATAAGGTCTCGGGCCAATTTTGGTTTCTCCCCAAGAACGTAGGGCTGCCAGTCCACTATGGGCAACGGCAAACCCTAGAAGTAAACCTAGCATAATCAAATGGCTGGGTGTGAGCCAAGGTTGAGACATTCTTACCTCTTGAGTTGATAACAAAATTAACTCTAGTACAGATCCGAGACGCAGTATGCTGAAAAAAGTTGATCCCCTTTCATTTTCTCTCAAATCTTCGTTATTGGGATTAAAAATATGATGATTAATCTCCAGACTCTAATTTTATCAAACTTGAGGTTTGCCTCTCACAGAGCAAAGTCGAACAAGTTGGAGGCGAGTCACAACAGTTGTTCTCTCAACTCAGGCAGGATAAATGATGATGTCTGAGTGGGTATGGAGTTATCGTCAATTGAAAATCTTACCGCTTTTCGCCTCATTCTGTCATCAACTGCTTGAGGCTAAGTTTGTTTCCCTCTGGCATCAAAAATTAACCAGACAAATCTATTTTTTCTGCAATAGAGAGGATCATCAAGTTTCATCGCCGGATCAAGCAAGAGGTAACATTTTCTATCGTTTCACCTCCGCTTCTCGGCAGAAAACGCAGATCCGAGAAAAACCCGCTTAATTCAAACCATTGACTTTGAATTTTTGTATTTTACTCAGTTTAAATTCACAATTTTATCAAAAATGTCAGACGTTCCTTTCACTTTAGACCAGTTACGCATTCTCAAGGCGATCGCTGCTGAAGGCAGTTTTAAACGGGCGGCAGATAGTTTATATGTTTCCCAACCAGCCATTAGCTTACAAGTACAAAATTTAGAACGACAACTGAACGTACCCTTATTCGATCGCGGGGGTCGTCGGGCAAAACTGACTGAAGCCGGACATCTCTTGCTTAATTATGGCGAAAAAATTCTCAGTCTGTGTCAAGAAACCTGTCGGGCTATTGAAGATTTACAAAATCTCCAAGGGGGAACTTTAATTGTCGGCGCATCCCAAACCACAGGTACTTATCTTCTACCCCGAATGATTGGGTTATTTCGCCAAAAATACCCGGATGTAGCCGTGCAGCTTCATGTACATTCGACTCGTCGGACGGCTTGGAGTGTTGCCAACGGACAAATTGATTTAGCCATTATTGGCGGAGAAGTCCCCCCTGAGTTACAAGACTCCCTCACCATTCAACCTTACATCGAGGATGAATTGGCTTTGATTTTACCGGTGTTTCATCACTTTGCCCAACAAGATCGAATTCAAAAAGAAGATTTGTATAAACTACAATTTGTGGCTTTAGATTCTCAGTCCACCATTCGTAAGGTAATTGATCAAGTCTTAACCCGCTGTAGCATCGATCCAAGGCGGTTAAAAGTCGAAATGGAACTCAACTCCATTGAAGCGATTAAAAACACCGTACAAGCCGGAATGGGGGCCGCATTTTTATCCACTTCTGCCATTGAGAAAGAATTACAAATGAATGTTTTACATCGTTCTACCATTGAAGGGGTGGTGGTGAAACGAATGTTATCGGTGATTGTCAATCCGAATCGTTACCAATCAAAAGCCGCAGAAGCATTTACAAAAGATATATTACCTCAGTTTACAACTCAAACTTGGAGATCTCCAGACAACAGTTCCGACAGCAAAAACTCTAAACCTCAGTCTCATGTTACCTCAGATCCAGCAAATTGACGGGCGATCAAAACCTTTCCAAGGCAACTGTGTGGCGCAATTGCACTGTAATTTTAGACAAAGATCGCTCACACACTTTCCCCTGAGGTATTATAGAGTGTTGTAGTAATTTTATGATTTGTGTATGTCCAGTACGGAGGTTTCGTCATCTAAGGTGGCTTTGAGGGTTGTCTGGTTAGAAAACAAGTTAGGTTTAGCCATTGACCAGGTTTTGAGTAAAGGAAGCAGCCCCATTACAATTTACTATTTTTGGCCGCAGGAAGATGCTTGGGAACAGCTAAAAACAGAAATGGAGTCTAGACGATCTTGGATTCCTGAATATGATTGTAATATCTTGCTCAACAGAGCGACTGATTTAATTAACTATTGGCAAGAAGAAGGCAAAGGTCGCCCAATGACCGAAGCAAAACTGAAATTTCCAGATGTTATTTTTACGGCAAGCAGTTAACAAAGCCAGCCTAAATTTAAATCAGTTCTATTATGGTTCCCATTCTCTAAACAGGGGATGAGAATCATAATAAAAAGTTCTTTCAAAAAATTATTAAGAATAATCACAAATAGCAAAAAAAAGCGATCAAAATCACTCACACTTTTTGTAAAAAGTTATGACAGAATTTCAGGTCAAATTTGATTGATAAAAGTCTTTATGGGCTAGGCTTCAATCAATAGTATTTTTTTATAAAAACCCCTTATAATCGAGGTTTTGGCTGATCGTTTTAAATTCTTATTTCTTCTATTACTGTGGACGTAAGAACGAGTCAATCGAATCGGAGTTTGACAAAGCTGGAGAGAATCGGATAAAGCCAGACAAAATTGATAATTCTTAATTAAATTACCTCGTTTGAGTGATGTCGCGTTGACGATCGGTATTGTATGGTGGAATTGAGCCTGATAATTGCAAGGCAAAGCTTAAAAAAAGCGATTTTACCTTGATGAGTGATACCTTTGATTTTTGATCTGTACTATGCTTCGTCATCTACTGAGTTTAATTTTTACACGGGATACTGACCGCCCCGCTGGGAGAAGCTTAAACTGGATTTCTATCGGTCTAGTCCTTAGCTTCGTTAGTCAGTGCTGGGGAATAAGCACCGCCCGAGCCGACAATATAACAGATGCTATAATAGACAAAAAAGCGATCGCCAAACAGCTTAAAGTCCCATCTCATTTATTTTTAGAGGATGGGGTTTATCTTTATGGTCAGTCTCCTCAGCCCGATCAACTAGGGCAAGCTTACATGGTATTTGAAGTGATCCAAGGACGATTAATTGGAGGCTTCTATACGCCTCGCTCTTCCTTTGATTGCTTCTCGGGTAAAGTGGAGGGGAATCAGTTAGCGCTGAATATCGTCGATAGCTATTCTCAAGAAGTCCATGACTATTCTATTGCATATTCTAACACTTCCACCGTTGCTGCCAGTACCCCAACAGGAGCCAATCAGTCTGTGAGTTTAGAAGGGTTTCATCTCATCGAAACGTTGAGTCAAACAGATAATCACGTTCTCAACACTTGTCAAGCAGATTTTAATCAAAATTAATTTAAAAAGATAAATTACAACTCAGGAAATAATTACTTTAAACATTAGAAGAGGAAGAAAAGAACCGTTTAGAAATCCAACTGATAATACCACTTAAAATTGCACCGCCCATGAGAATACCAATTGCAGGTGTAAACACGGGTTGCCAAAGCTGATACCACAGATCTAAACCTAACGAAATTTTGAGGCCTCGGCCAATCACTGCGATCGCCAGCCATAAAAAACTTAATAATACCAGAAAAACATCAGCTACGAGTAAACGGTTTAACCATTTTAAAAGATTTTCTTTCATCTGCAATTCGCTCTCAAACTTCAGCCTAATTAGAGTTAATGTGGATATTATATTATCCTTTCCGCCTCGATCATAGCGGATTTTTGAAGTGATAGAAGAATGAGCTGTTATGTGAAGGGTTAGGGTGAATCAGATCAACCGCTTGATTGGGTTATATTGGCTAGGGTGATGGGGTATTGACAAAATATGACAAATACTACACTGTACTCACATCTGCGGCGCTGGAGCCCTTTTAAAGGGTAATCGCACTTTAAGACTTTATTGTAAGAATGGGCATTTCTGAAGGCGCAGACTGATAATTCTCCCGTGTTGACGAAACTTTTTCCGAGTTACACAACAATCAGATCGCATCAGTATAGAAGACCAACAGAAGGCTAAACTGAATGAGTCGTGACAGTTGATGAACTGTCCATATAATGCACTGTTAAATAAACAACCCCACCACTGAGTTGTAGTAGGGGGGCAAAAACAGTTAAGCGCTATATTTATTCTCTCGAAATTAATCACAAATACAGACTTTCGTGTGACGATTTTATGACCGTCTATCAACAACCCAATATTAACGAGAGTCAATGGAAGGGAAATAGCGCACAATTTTAGATATTGAGTTTACATTTTGCTGATAATCCGTTGTAATATTTCTAACCCACTCACAGCCTGCCATCCAAATAAGCCAAGCAGTGTTACATTTAGACCAATGTGAGTATATCTTGCCCAGTTGGCTCCTTTTTGCATCAAAGGCGTGAGAGAGGCTGAGACAGCAATCATGCCAGTCATCCCTAAACCCACCAGTAAATGCGGCCCAACGAAGAGCTTACCGTTATTGATGTAAGTCACTGCCATTGCACCAATACTTCCCAGTACCATAAACGACAGTAAGATAGAACCGATTTGGTGATGCTTGGCACCAAACTTTCCTTTAACTAATTCTTTGCGTGTTTCAGCGTCAGCACTGCGGATGCGGCGAATTTGAATACCCAAATACAAGGCATAAACCGATAGCCCAAGTAAAATCCACATTAAAGCAGGATGAAAGAAATTGAGCCAGGGTTTAATTGACTCTGGAATTGGAAGGTCCATAACTCAAATACAGGATTGGTAAAAAAACTTTGTAAAACTTAGCATACCAGGCTCTGGACTGACAGCAAATAGTCAGTTTTACTTATCTTTGCCATTGCTGATTTAAAATTTAGCCCGAATAGTAAAAGAATAATCACCTCCAGGTTCTAGCTGATAATCCCATTTTTCCAAGAAACGCCCCAAGGGTTCTTGAATCAATGCCCGTCCTTGGGAAGGCTGAATGGCGAGGGTTTTACCCTGTCTAAATTGCCATTGAAACTGCCATTGATAACTTCCGGCACTAATTTCACCGACTAGAATACCCTGTTGCCAGGATTGGTGAGTGACTCGGAGATAAGCAGTGGTTTCAGGTAAACGTTTAGAACTCACTGTTGCCAATTCAACACGCACGACTAGAATTGTAAAGACTCATGGTTTTATCAATGCCTTGTTTGAGACAAGACTCCACAGCCTCTATCATCAGTTTAAGCACTTTTTCCATCACTTGGGTTTCATCTGGAGTAAATTTTCCCAGAACATGAGACACCGTTTCTTTGTTAGCAACAGAATTCGGCTGCTGAGGCTTACCAATGCCAATTCGTAACCGAGGAAAATTTTGAGTCCCTAAATGAGAAATTATAGATTTCATCCCATTATGGCCTCCTGCTGACCCTCCGGGGCGCAGACGGATTCTACCCAGCGGCAAATCCATATCATCATAAATCACTAACACAGCTTGCGGATCAAGTTTATACCAATCCACAACAGCCCGAATGGATTGGCCAGAACGATTCATATAGGTTAAAGGCTTTAATAGCCGCAGTTTATCGCCTCGAAATATTCCTTCCCCATATTCTGCCTGAAACTTTCGATGTTCTGACATCGGAATAAATTGGGTTTTTGAGAGGGCATCAATTGCTGCAAATCCAATGTTATGGCGAGTTTTATCATATTTAGGTTCAGGATTACCTAACCCCACAATTAGCTGAGGAATTAACAGGGGTTTAGTCGCAGAATTAGAGGTCATAGTCAATGGGTATGCAGGACTTCTAAAGAAACTATTTAACCGTTAAGATTGGGTCGTATTATGATTATTCACAACGGCTTTGGCTTCTTCGCTTTCAAGGGATGCGGTCGTTGATTTTCGGTCTAATTGTTGGGCTTCTCGCTTAAATTCTTGTTCAAATTCCTGAGAAGCATCTTGAAAACCCCGAATTGCTTTCCCTAAACTCCGACCAATTTCGGGTAACTTTTTAGGGCCGAAAATCAGTAGGGCAAGAATAAAAATGACTGCCATTTCCGGTAAGCCAATCCCAAAGATATTCATAATTTTTCTCCTAATCTGTTAAATTTTACTCTGTTATGTATCGCGAACAACTGTTGCTGGATGATACAAATAACAATGTAGAGACACTTAACAAAATGCCTCTACACTCTCTAGATCCAATTTTAGAGGAAATTGTCTACTTGGTTAAGTTAGCCCAATCTACATTTACTCCTTCTAGTAACAGGGAGGAATTGTAAATCTGTAAGATAATCAGCAAAAACACAAAAAACAGTGCCATAAAAACAGCCATGAGCCCGGTGGTTCCCCAGCCAGGAGAGACTTTACCGTATTCTGAGTTTAAGGGACGTAACAGATTGCCTAATCGAGTTTGCTGTGCCATAGTCTACCTAGAATGTGTTCGACAACAATTTTTAAACTTTCGTAATATTATAAAAGTATCCAGTTCATCATAGATTAATCCGATGGAACCTGCAATAGCTCTTAACATTTCCATTGCCGCCATTGTCGTTAGCCTTACGGGCTATGCGGTCTACCTGGCGTTTGGCCCCCCTTCCCAGGAACTCAGTGACCCCTTTGAGGATCATGAAGACTAGACTCTCAGATAGAGCGGGAGTGAATTTCACGCCGTATTCTGAGTCTGGGTTAATTCGTCGTCTAAACTCAGCGATAAAATTGTGAGCGCCTACTTGAAAATAAGATAAGATAATAGTTTGTCTATTCAATTTTAGTTTATTTAAGTCCCATGGCAGTTCCAAAGAAGCGCACGTCAAAGTCAAAACGTAATATGCGTAAAGCAACGTGGAAACGTAAAGCGAGAACACAGGCTGAAAGAGCCTTATCGTTAGGTAAGTCTGTTTTAACTGGCCGTGCTGAAGGCTTTTATTATCCGACAAATGAGGACGAAGACGACGAAGAATAAACCCGTTAACCTGCAAACCCATATCACATCTGTCCCCACCTATCTCCTAAGAGATTAGCTTCAGTATCGTGAGGCAAGGTGGGGAAGAAAAGTCAATTAAAATACTCTGGCTTCAAGAGATGCTTCTTATACTTCTATAATTGTATGACTGCTACAAATAATTTAAGCGGATATTGACTCAAAAGATAATATAATTGATCATTTTTCAGCGGCAATTGAATACTGTATTTTAACGATTAACTGGATAAGATTACACCAGTTTAAATTTAATCGTATTTATTTTAAAGTTGTTATAAGGGTAAATAATAATAATTTAAGAGCTAATTAGGAAGTGAAATCAGCAGTAAAAAATAGAGTCAGATGAATATTTATCTACTTTTAATCACCACAAAGACCGTACTCATTTTCCTAAGACGTAGGGCAACTAATCTGTTCTAAAACAATGTTTGCTAACCGCTGAGCTGCTCCACTCTTACCTCGAACCTGACGTAAGCGATCGCGCATATCAGCCAGTTTGTCAGGATGTTCTAAATAATCTATCGCTAAATCTGCTATTTCTGTCGGGGTCAGTTGCCCAATCAATTCCGGGACAATTTCCTCTTTTGCCCAAATATTCGGCCAGGCATAAAGTTTATCCTGTCGTAAGACCCAGCGATTGAGCCGAGTAGCCAATAATGATCCTAAAAAGGGTAAATTGGCAAAAAATCCCGGTAAACCCTCCACAACCCTAATTACGTCGAGCTGATGGGTGGGAATCAGAACGAGCATAGGAATGGCTAAAGATCCGAGCTCTGCTGTATTCGCGCCAATTGTGGTTAAACAGAGATTACATTGACGAAATAAATCATATGCTGGGGCAGATGTCCATAAGTGGACTCGCAAACCTTGAGGCGTTTCTAAATAGGGGATTTTATCCAACTTGAGAGTAGCGGATAATCCGTGAATTTGTTTGATAATAGGATTGTATTCTGGGTTAGCATAACGAGATAAAGTCTCTAGATCGACTGTGGGAGCAACGGCAATGACAAAACGGGTTTGAGGACGACGGTTGTAAATGTCTTGGGCGATCGCTAAAGTAAAAGGGACACCCAAGGCTAACTTCATCGGTTTAGATCCGGGTAATATACCGATTAATTCTGATTGAGGTTGAAGGGTTTTAGTGAAGGGTAAATCAGAGGTATTTTGCGGGGAAACAGAAACATCTGCCATTAAATCCCCAATTACATTAAACTTATGATGATATTGGGGTGAAACGTGATTGAGAACATCTGAATTCATTGCAGCAAAGCGATCCACCCAACGCCACCATCGCGCTTGCCATTCCGCATAGATAACACTGCGGTATTTTAAACGTTTAGCGATCGCCACAGCAAAAAATTGATCCCCGCCGAGAAACAACACAACCCCTTGTGAGGACCAGTCCCAAGTCTGGGCTGTTTTTCCCCAGAGTAAAAATTGCCAAAAATCAGCCGCTGCTTGAAGCCTATCCA
Source organism: Microcoleaceae cyanobacterium (assembly GCA_049647265.1). Taxonomy (GTDB): domain Bacteria; phylum Cyanobacteriota; class Cyanobacteriia; order Cyanobacteriales; family Microcoleaceae; genus JAAURB01. The sequence goes on along the minus strand of JBARXJ010000058.1, from coordinate 144,156 downwards.
CTTCCGGATAAGCCTTGACTACAGTCGCTTCATTTCCCATCGCATGAGGACAGGGAGAAAGTATTACAGAAATCCTGATATTTAAATTCAGTGCTTTTTGCTGTTGTCGCAATGCCTGCACAGTCGGACGCACCCAAGTAGTAATTTCTCCTGGACCATTCGATAAAATCACAATGTCGGAGTGAAGGTTGTTGTTTGCCATGTATCATTTGTGGGTTATTGATCAATAGTCCAGACGGCTAATAAGCAACAGGCAGTCCTGCTATAGGATAATTATCTTTCCTGTCTCCTAATGGGCGTGAATTGTAACTCCTGACTCCTGGATACTGTCTCGGTGACTCCTGGATACTGTCTCGGTGACTCGGTGACTCCTGGATACTGACTCGGTGACTCGGTGACTCGGTGACTCGGTGACTCGGTGACTCGGTGTCTCTAATTCTGCACTGAAGAAATACCTAAGATACAATATAAAGACAAAGAGTCATCGCACGTGACTATTTAAAAATTATATATAACCTATATAAGCTAAATTTAACTTAACTGAGGCGATTGCAGTGAAATCAATTGAATCATTAGAAGATGCACTAAACTACTGTCAAGAAAGGGGGATGCGCTTAAGTCGTCAGCGGCGTTTTATCCTAGAATTACTATGGCAAGTTCGAGAACATTTATCTGCCCGAGAAATTTATGATCGTTTAAATACTGAAGGTAAGGCAATCGGTCATACTTCAGTGTATCAAAACCTAGAAGCCTTATCTCGAGAGAATGTAATTGAGTGTATTGAACGCTCAGAAGGTCGTCTATACGGTCATATCAGTGACTCTCATTCCCATGTGAATTGTCTTGATACTCACCAAATTTTAGACGTACAGGTGGAATTACCGCCGGAGATTATTCAGCTAGTCGAACAACAAACAGGCGTTAAAATCACAGATTATCAAGTGAATTTTTATGGTTATCGTTCGATGACATCGACTCAAGATGACAAAGAATTGAAAAAAACGCCACAAGCTTCGTAATCTCTCTCAACTCTCTTGAGCTTGCATCAGTAAAAAGATTGCATCGGCGGTAGAATTATCCCATAAGGTTGAGACTGTATTCAGCGAAACTTGCAACAATGGTTTAAAAATCATTAAGATTACATAACCCATTACAGCCCAGGCTATCTGAATCACTCAATGAGCTAAATCATTGGGGATAAATACCTGATAAGAGCAAAAACTATATTAAAATTTTGACAGAATTTGCTAAGATCCTCTCGAAATAGGAAGTGATCGTTTTAAACGTTTACTCCGGTCTATATAAGCTTACTGGTACTTGTCGCAATATTGGAGATGTTGTCAATCTGATGTTGTTAATGATAAAACCAGGCTAAACGAGACTCTCGAAGGATGCTGTTTTACATCCCGCTAATATCGTCAATAAAGCCGCCCTTGCTCATCTACCACGCTAAATGCCTAAAAACCTACTTATTTTTTGTAGGATGCAACACTAACTTATTGAGGAGTATGGTGAAGTCATGACGACACCACAATCTGAACCATCCAGCGTACCAGCAATAGAATACAGCGCTTCTGCCTCTGCTCGTGCAGCCTCGGATATACCGATCCCAGAAGACGCTCAATCTGACAAAACTGTAGCGAAAAAACAAACTATTAGAATTCCCAAGGGGTTTTGGGGCTGGCAGCTTCTGTGGCTGGTGGTGTTGCTTGGATTTAGTACGATGGGTACAGGCGCACTGTTATGGCTGTTGACAGCCCCGCCCCCCGCTCGCTGTGAAGAGATTTCACCCCTGTCTGTAGATGGCGATCGCCTTTACTGCGCGGATGTGGCGGCCAAGTCTGGGGAAGTTGAGGCGGTGAAAGGGGCTTTTGCTTTAGTTAAAAGTTGGCCAGAGAATCATCCATTGCAACCCCAAGCACAGCAAATGATGCAGCAATGGTCGAGATTATTAATTGCTCGAGCCAATGAAATTATCGATCAGGGAGATTTACAAGGGGCGATTGATTTAATTAGTATTGTTCCGAAAGATACTAAAGCTTATGAACGAGTCGAAGGAGCGATCGCCGGTTGGAAAAATGACTGGGATAAAGGTCAGCAAATCTATGATAAAGCTATTGCTGCGCTGAAGACTCAAGATTGGAAAACAACGTTTAATTATATTCAAGCGCTGACCAAGTTAAATAATCCCCTCTGGAGTGAAAAGCGCTTTAATGAGTTGGTGGATCGAATGTCGGTTGAAAAGCAGGGTAACCAACGACTGGAAGAAGCTCGTAATATTGCTAAGAAAAATCAACCCCGTGACTTGGCCGAAGCCATTGATGTGGCCAATCGGATTAATAATAAATTGTATGTCAGTCAGGTTGCTAAAGAAGAGATTAAAAATTGGAGTCGGGTTTTACTGGATAAAGCAGGTGAATCTTTAGAACAAAAAAATCTGAAAGGAGTGATTAATACGGCGGGACGAGTACCGAAATACTCACCTCTCTATCAAGAAGCGCAAGATGTGATCCTGTTAAGCCGAGTGCATCATGTGGTGGGGACTCAAGCCTCTGAAAAACCGTTACTGGAGCAGATGTTTGTCTTGCTCGAAGGTCAATCAGCTCTGGATAAAATTCAATCCCAGCGCCCGGAATATCAAGAGGCTCAACTCCAAGTTGATCAACTCTCCGGACAAGTCCAAGACTTGATGAGTTTACAAATGGCAACGGCATTGTCTAAAATTGGTCATCCCCTGACTTATCAATGGGCGATTGAACAAGCCGAAACCATTGACCCTCAACGTCCACGGCGGGTTCATGCTCAAACTTTAGTGGCCCACTGGCGCAAGCAAGTTCAACGGATTGAGGATCGCCCCTATATCGTACTGGCTCGGCATTTGGCGAAATCAGAAGATTTAGACGGCTTCAGAGCAGCGGTTAACCATGCTACCCAGGTAAAATTGGGCAGTCCATTACGAATTGAAGCTCAAACTTTAATTGCAGAGTGGACAAAGCGGGTTCAGATTATTGAAGATCAGCCCTTGTTAACCGAAGCGATCGCTTTAGCTGAAGCGGGTAAACTTAGTGCTGCCATTGACAAAGCTTCTGAAATTGGCGCAGGACGTGCTTTATATGGTCAAGCTCAAGATAAAGTAGGGGACTGGGTTGCGACGATTCAAATTGCAGAAGATCGTCCCATTCTTAACCGAGCAGCGCGTCTGGCGCGACAGGGGAATTATGGGGGTGCGATCGCAGAAGCGTCTCGGATTGGTTATGGTCGAGCGCTATATTATGAGGCACGGGGTTCTATCAGTACTTGGGCAGCTAAACGAGATGCCATTTGGGCGGCTCAACAACGAGAGAAAGAAGCTTACAGCTCTTCTTATAGCCAAGATAACTACTCTTCTGGTTCGGGCTATTCTGATTACTCCTCGGGTTATTCTTCGGGCTATTCGGATTATTACGAACCTGAACCCAGTTACGCACCCCCAGCGCCCACCTATTACGAACCTGAGCCGAGTTACGCGGCTCCAGCACCGAGCTACGCCCCACCACCACCAGCGCCAGCACCAGCCCCAGCAGCTCCCCAATATAGCGCTCCTCCGCCCTCAGATTTCTTCTTAGAGTAGCAAGGATTGGTGATTGATGATTTGTCCTGAGGTTGCAGTTGCAATATGCAACAGAACTGTTATGAGATTAAGTTGGAAATAGGGGGGGGACAAGCGGCTGACATAATACTCTGCATCCTATCCCCTATCGTCATAAACTAATAAATAACTTGGAACAAGTGACCTAGAACAAATCATCCATGAGCCAGCCCCCTCTATTACGTTTACTATTAATTGATGATGATGCCATCTTTCGTATGGGTTTACGGGCTGCTTGTGCATCCTGGGATGAACTAGAGGTGGCGGCCGAGGCAGAAACAACAGAAGCCGCATTGGCAATGATTGCTGCTGAAACGGCAAATTTACAGAATCAAGAGAATTGTTTGAATGTCATTGTATTAGAGTTAGCAACGGCAAATCTAACAGCAACGTTACCGCAATATCGCTCAATTGGAATCGGTGGGGTGGAATTTTGCCAGCAATTAAAAGCAGAATATCCTCAAATTCCCATACTTTTATTCACTATAATTAAAGACCCTATTTTACTGTCTGCGGCTCAAAAAGCAGGGGTTGAAGGCTATTGTCTAAAAGGAATTAAGATAGAGGAATTTGTGGCGGCAGCTCGTCAAGTGGCAGCCGGAAATCTGTACTGGAATAAAACTGAAATTTATCAACAAATCCCGGTTAAATCAACTGAAACATTATCGATTGTTGGAAAGTTCCGCTATAATTTATATCGTTCAGGTGTTCAGCAAATTGATGCCGCTTTAGCCAAGTTATCTCCCTTTTTAAGAGAAACTCCCGAGTTATCCAGTGGAGATCCTAAGATTATTATTAACTGGTTATTAGTCACGGGTCGTCGTCGAGAACTAAGGGCTGCGCGTTGGATGATTAGCCAGCTTTTACCTGAAACGATTAAAGCAGAAATTCGTCAAAAAAATCCGTCTCCTTCGCTTTCTCAACCTTCAGAAACAGAAGAAAATACAGCAATTATTTTACAAAAAGATAGTGATTTAGCCGCTCAAACTCCTACTGTATTATTAAGTGAATTAAAATCTAATTTATTCGATACAACGGTAGCAAAATTGCAGTCTGGAATCGATAATAAAACCAATATTCCTTTAGAAGTCGATTTATTAAAGCCTAGCCATAAAAAAGAATTATTTTTACTCGTATTGCAACAATTTGAGCGGATTTTAGATGAATTGAAATTGTCAGGATCTCAACCCCAGCAACTCCCAGAAAAAACCACTATAATTTTACGGGATATTTGGGAAGCCTCAACCCTTGATTTTTTTGGGAAATATTACGAAGTTACAGAAGGCGATCGCATTTTTGAAGTGATTCCTATGTTATTACGAGATGCGCCTCAAATTCAAATCGAAATATTAGATAAAATCCCATTAGTTCCCGATTTAATTGCTCATTTTTTATATCAAATTCCTTTGAAAATCGATAATATATCTTGTTCTGTGGGGAGTCCAGAAGCGATGATCAGAGCAGAGGCACTGCTACATAATTTAGTGATTCAAGTCGCAAATGCTGTGATTCAACCCTTAATTAATTATTTTGCAGATTTTGAAGAAATAAAAGAAAAATATTATCATCGAAAGTATCTATCTACCCGAGAAATTGAGAAATTTAGGAATAACTTATCCTGGAAATATCGCATCGAAAAATTAGTAAAAGAACCGACTTCAATTTTTGAAAGTTCTTATAATATCTGGGTATTTGGTGAAATGGGAATTCAGCAAAAAGTGATTTATTCTCCTCGGAAATCTGAACTGGAACGACTTTCTGGTATTCCATTAGCAGTCACATTAGCATTAGAAAGTCGGGATGCAGTCGCCCCTCGAGTCCGGGCAACAGTTGCCTTTTTAGGCAGTGGTGTCGTCTATGTTTTAACTCAGGTAATTGGTCGGGGTATTGGATTAATTGGTAAAGGTGTTTTACAAGGAATTGGTTCATCGCTTCAGGACAGTCAAACCCCTCGAAAAAAAGATCGTTAGTCCCTTGCTCACTTGATTCATCCAGCGCCATAATATCAACAGCCTCTGCGCTTTTCTCTACCGCCTTGCCCTTCCCCGCCTTTGAGAAGTCTCAGCACTTCCTAATCTATGTCTGTGGTTTGAGTATGTCCCTCACCGTTGCCCGTTGTGTTGAAGCGAACCTTGCCCCACACTATCATGTAGGTATGATAGCAATCTATTTAAATTATGAGTAGTAGTACACCATCTGTTCAATCTGACTTATTATCCCCTGCCCGGACAGAAGCAACGGCTTCGACTGCGTTAGGAGATGTAATTCAAGAAACCACAGCCTTAACTCGGCGGTTATTTATCCAATTACAACGTCGCCCTTCTACTTTAATTGCAGGTATTATTCAGCCGTTAATGTGGTTAATTTTATTTGGGGCGTTGTTTCAAAATGCCCCGAAAGGGTTATTCGGCGAAACCGATAATTATGCCCAATTTTTAGGGGCGGGTGTGATTGTGTTTACTGCCTTTGCTGGGGCTTTAAATGCCGGTTTACCCGTGATGTTTGACCGAGAATTTGGCTTTCTCAACCGTTTGTTAGTTGCGCCTCTGGCTTCTCGGTTTTCCATTGTTTTAGCCTCTGCCATTTATATCATCAGCCTCAGTTTTATTCAAGCGGCGTTTATTGTGGCGGCTGGGGTATTGATGGGGGCTGGTTTACCGGGTATTGGCGGACTGGGTATCATTGCGATGATTGTGTTTTTGCTGGTTTTAGGGGTAACAGGGTTAAGTTTAGGGTTAGCCTTTGCCTTGCCGGGACATATTGAACTCATCGCCGTTATTTTTGTTACCAATTTACCCTTATTATTTGCCAGTACAGCATTAGCGCCATTATCCTTTATGCCAACTTGGTTACAATGGGTTGCCAGTTTGAACCCTCTCAGTTACGCTATTGAACCCATTCGTTACCTGTATACTCACAGTGACTGGTCTTTCAATAGTGTCGTGATGATGGCACCCTTTGGTAACGTCACGTTTGGGGCAGCATTATTGGTATTAGCAGGGTTTGCCTTGGTTGCATTACTCATCATCCAACCCCTGTTACGCCGTCGCTTTGCTTAAATTCTCGTCAGTTTTTATCACTGAATTAAATTCAATACCCCTTGGAGGAATCTAAGGGGTTAAAATATGGCTAAAGTTATTGTCTCAAAAACGATGAAATTATCTAATTTTAAATTGAGTGTGAGACTTGTAGGGTTAATGTTTACTGGGTTTGGCATCAGTATCATCACCCTATCCCCACAAGCAGCGGCACAGTCTCAAGGCGGAGTAGACCCCTTACAAGATTTAAATCGTCGCAATGTTGAAGGGCAGTCTGGAGATGGTTTAAATCAGAATACTATGTTTGATTTGATTCATCAAGCGCAACAGGGAGGATTTAATATTGATTATGAAGCGATACAAAAGCGGCAAGACCAAAGTATTCAAGATGCCGCTGCTACGTTTCGGGAGAAACAACAGCAATTATTACAACAACAACAGCTAGAAACAAATACTGACCCAGAATAGTGAATCAATCAAACACGATGATAGAGGCGTTTAATGAGAGCGTCTCTATTTTATTTTTATGTTTATTATTTTTCCAGGTCGGCGGTTTTGGCGAAAGCTTTCGGGCTTTCAGCTTGGAATGATTGCTATATTTTTATTTTCATTAGGTTTAAGATTTTGGGGGCTAGGTCGTTTTAATACTTTAGTATTTGATGAAATATATTATGCTAAATTTGGCAATAATTATTTAACACAAACGCCTTTTTTTAATGCCCATCCACCTCTAGCCCAATATTTAATTGCTATTGGAATTTGGATTGGATCTCATTTACCGTTTGGGCAAGAAACTGTTAACGATCTAACGGGTTCAACCCTTTCGACTTTTAGTTATCGTTGGTTTAATGCATTGATCGGGTCGTTGATTCCGTTAATGATTGGGGCTATTGCTTATCAACTGACTCATCGACGTAGTTATTGTCTAATTGCCACATTATTAATGGCAGTTGAAGGATTATTTTTAGTTGAATCTCGTTATGCCCTCAGCAGTATTTATATTGTCTTTTTTGGATTCCTGGCTCATTTATGTTTAATAATAGCACTGAATAATAACAGAAGGCAACGTTGGATTTTTTTAATTTTATCTGGAATGAATTTTGGCGCGGCGATCGCTGTCAAGTGGAATGGCTTAAGTTTTTTACTGGGAGCTTATCTGCTAATTTTCATTGCTTTTATAATAAAACGTTTTATCTTATCTGATACTGCCGATTCACCTATTCAAACACCGCTACAAAAAATTACAACTTTAACCCCTATTCAATTATTATTCTGCTTATTTATTTTACCGATTTTTGTTTATTTACTGCTCTGGATTCCTCATTTACAACTGAATCCGACTCCGGGACTCTGGCAACTTCATCAGCAAATTCTTAACTTTCATCGCAATTTAGGAGACGGCACAAAAATTCATCCTTACTGTTCTAAATGGTACAGTTGGCTATTAATGATTCGGCCTATTGCCTACTTTTTTGAAAAGGTAGAAAACTTACAACAAATTGATCCCACTTTGCCGCAAGCGAATCATTTATCTACTCCATTTGTGTATGCGGTTCAAGGTATGGGAAACCCAATATTATGGTGGTTATCCGCTGCTGCACTGATTCTATCAATTGGGATTTTATCTACTCAAACCATGCATTATTTTACTCTAAAATGGCAAAGCAGGCGAGGAATTAATCTATCTCAAAATCATAGAATATTTCAGCTTGTATCTACCCAAGAGTGGATATTATTTTATCTTTGTCTAAATGCATTGATCAATTGGTTGCCGTGGGCGATTGTTTCCCGCTGTACTTTTATTTATCACTATCTCAATACTCTAGGATTTACTATCCTGATTTTATCTTGGTGGCTTGAACAGGGATTATATGGTTCTATAAAACTCTTTAGAGCTATTGCCATTAGTATAATCTTTATATCAATCATTGCATTTTTATTTTGGTTGCCTATTTATTTAGGATTACCGCTATCTATAGAAGAGTGGAGGTTAAAGATGTGGTTTTCCTCATGGATTTGAATGACGAGGAGGTTTCATTAGTTTAAATGAGAGATAAAGGGAACGGATGCAAAATTATCTCAAGTGGACAAACTCTGAAATATTTTTATTAGTACTCCGGAATTCTCTTTTTTGAAGTTGAAGCTTGATTTAGAAAGAATATTTATGTTATATTTTGGTATAAGCATAGATAAAAACAAATCCAAACTTCTATACTCTTCTAATCTAAAAAGCTAGAAAATACATAGAAGAACTATAGTTTATATTTGTTGTACAACAAAGGATCAGCGATGACAGACGAGTCACAAAAGCCAAAGAATAATCGTAATCAGCCAGAAGATTCAAAAGAATTAAATGATTTAGCCAAAGCAATGATGGTTCATTTAACTTGGTCTATGGCTGGGATGTCTGAACAGAAGCCATCTAACCGACAAAAGAAACATCCGCCTCACTCAGACAATTAGGCAAGCTAGAATTGCCGTAGAGGTAGGGTTAAGAGCCGGCTAATCAGACTGATTCGGCTTTGTCTCACATCCCCATCAATTTTTTTCGGGGTGATCTGTTGACATTCAGACTAAATATCTGCATAATAGTAATTGGCGCGAAAAACAAGGGACTGTAGTTCAATTGGTTAGAGCACCGCCCTGTCACGGCGGAAGTTGCGGGTTCGAGCCCCGTCAGTCCCGTAAAGTTAGAGAGATTACCACTCTACTCTACAACAGAATAATAGGTTATCTCTGTTTTAGGGTTAAAGATAGGCTAAGGTTCTTAAAGCCGTAGCAGTACAGACGGTTAAGGATGGCTTGTACATCAGAAAACCTAACCGCTACCTGTATGGTGTATTCAGCAAGGCGCTTGTACTGCCTCTTGTAAATAAATATAGGGTCGCCTAACAACCGTTGCCTATGCCCAAGTAAAAACGGTTGCTGACGACTTCTCAATGGCGCTATTTTAACGCCCAGCGCTTAACTAATATTTGCATAATGACACAAATAAGACTAGAACGCTATACCTTTTGTTAACATTTTTATAAAAATGTAACTTATATGGTTCTAATCAAATCCATTATTCATTATTAGGGTTTCCAGTATAACTGGGCAGGAAGAGAAATTAAATTTCAAACAACCTACTCAGCTAAAATCTTCGGTACTTTAAAGTAGTCCCCATCTTGTTCTGGGGCATTATCCAGTAAAGACTCTCGGTTGGGAAATGGTTCGAGTTGGTCGTTGCGAGTGATGTTACTCACATCAATTGCCCGAGTTGTCGGAGGGACATTTTCGGTATCGAGTTCTTGCAACTGTTCGACATACTCTAAAATACTACCCAATTCCCGAGTAAACTGTTCTTCCTCTGCCTCTGTCAATTCTAAACGGGCAAGATGGGCAACTTTACGGACTTGTTCGCGGTCAATCATTGAAAGTCAATTAATCATACTAAAAATAGATATCGATATTAGCACGCCCTGTTGTTTTCAGCCAGTTTTGTGCTTCGATATAGTTATTAGGTGCTAAACGAATAGCCCTAACCCAATATTCTGCCGCTTGCTTGAATTCTTCTTCAGCTTGGTCTTCATCTCCGGCATCTTTTGCCCGTTCCCCTAAATAGTGATGAATGACAGCAATATTATTAAAAGCCTGAGGCATTCTCGGATTATAATCTAACGCTTGATGATAATAATCCAACGCCTTATCATGCTCCCCATTACTGGCATGAATCAAAGCAATATTATATAAAATATAACTGCGATCGTTGGGATCTTCTTCTAGCTTTAAGGCTTCGTAGTAATTATCTAAGGCTTCTGCATATTCCCCATCCGCTTGGGCAGACATCCCATCGCGATAGTAAGCAAACGCTTCCTTAGAAGTCTTATTGGTGGGTAAAATCTTTAAGATGATGTCAGCCATCACCGTAAAGCTTTTGTCAATAAAGTTATCGTTGCGTTGAGTTCTAGGCATTTGAGTTAAGTCTCCAAGCTTACTGGATGATGATTAAACGGGTCGCCGTAGAGAGTGCCAATATTATAGCGTTGTAGAACAGAATAAGGAACGGCCAATCTGCAACAGTTTATTACTTTATGACTTGAACGTCATAGTATCGCCTGCCGTTGAATTTGGTAATATCGAATAGGATCGGTAATCTCGGCTATTATGACCGCCCTAGACCCATGCCGAAAAACCTATACTAAAAAAAGATGGGTCATTAGCGATGAGGAGAAATGTATGACTCCAAACCCTTCAATTATGAAAGCCGTTGAAAAGCTGGACTATCGAGTCACCAGCGGGGACGTGGCGGCGCAAGCTGGGATGAATGTAGAAATTGCTGAACAGCAGTTACTCGCCTTAGCAACAGAAGCTGGGGGACATTTACAAGTTTCAGAAGCCGGAGAAATTGCTTTTGATTTTCCGAGGAATTTTCGATCAATTTTACGGAATAAATCTTGGCAACTCCAATGGCAGGAATGGTGGGAGAAAGTCTGGCGTATTTTATTTTATCTGATCCGGATTTCTTTTGGGATTGTTTTAATTGCTTCAATTGCTCTAATTGTTGTTAGTATTTCTATTCTAATTATTTTCCTCAATTCAAGTCAAGATAATAATAATTCGGGAGGTAATTCTTCTCGGGGTGGCGGTGGATTAATCTTTTTACCCCGTTTTTGGATTAGTCCGGATTTATTTTGGTTCTTTCATTGGAATAGTTATTCTGCTCCCCGAAGAAGACGCTTATCTCGACAATCTAGAACGTCTGGCAATCCTAACCAGATGAACTTTTTTGAAGCGGTATTCTCTTTTCTCTTTGGCGATGGCAACCCCAATTATGACTTAGAAGAACGACGCTGGCGCACGATTGCAACAGTGATTCGTAATCATGACGGTGCAGTTGTTGCAGAACAAATGGCTCCCTATTTGGATGATTTAGGATCGAGTTTAAGTCAAGAAAATGAAGAATATATGCTGCCGGTATTAACTCGGTTTAATGGTCGCCCAGAAGTCAGTCCAGATGGACAACTGGTTTATCATTTTCCTGAGCTTCAAACCATGGCCAAACAAAGAGGACAGCAACCCGTTCCTGCTTATTTAAAAGAACAATCTTGGGCGTTTAGTAATGCCGGTTCAGGTCAACTCACTTTAGCGGGTGGATTAGGAATATTTAATTTAGCTGGAGCCATTGTTTTAGGCTATTTACTTCAAGATCCGGCTGTAGTGGCTGAATTGGGAGGATTAATTGCTTTTGTCGATTTAATTTATCCAATTTTAATCCTGTATGGAATAGGATTTTTAGTCGTTCCAATTATTCGTTATTTTTGGATTCAAGGGCGTAATGCTAAAGTCAATAATCGCAATCAACAACGGCAAAAACGAGCCGTAGAACTCAATCAAGCTGACCCAATGATGTTGAAAAAAATGAGTTATGCGCGTCAATTTGCCAGTCAAACAATTGTGAATCAAAAGAATTTAGCTTATACAACAGAGCAAGATTTAATAGAACAAGAACTCGAACAAGCAGATAAAATTGATGCTGAATGGCAAAAACGATTAAATGAATCTCAGGATTTATAAGCAGTTAAATTAACGAATTAGAAAATAAACTGAGGAAACTAAAACGGTTCAGCTTCCCCAGATGCTAGAGTGGAGCCACGAAAGGTTCAGGATATGGCAAACTGGGAATACAAAGATCGCTCAGATAGGACTCAATGCAGATCTTATGGAATGATTAATATCAATCCTGTTGACAATTTCATAAAAAAGTTAACCCAGTGCCGTAGTCCTGATTCCACCATATAGTGTAATCGACTTGTCGAATTTGCAATAGTCCCTCATTTGAGTGACATTAGCCAGTTAATTCTCCACAACTTCTGATTTTGAACCGTCTAGCTTTACAATAATAAAGAATAATCACTCTTATGTTAGGAGGGGACTGAATGCCACCACGTTGGCCGAGAAAACCAGATCGTAACGATCCAGACTACCGCCGCTTGGAAGATCGGATCAATTTTGCAGTTCATGTGGCGCTATTTGCTGCTTGTAACTCAGGTGTTTGGTTCTTCCATAATTTTCAACAGGCTGACTGGCCTTGGATTAATTGGTTTACTGGGATCTGGACGACAATATTATTCCTACATGGTGTTTACATTTTTGCGATCGCAGATTACTCTCCTACTGTTCCTAAAAAGTCCGGTTCAAGTTAAATTCTTGAGACAGACACATTCATTTTCAATCTAAAACTATGGCAACTACCGCAGAAATTGAAAAATTAGCCGCAGAAATTGGCGAAAATATTTATATCGATGTGGCTAAATGGCATCTTTATCTTTCTGATGCTCATCTTCATACCCCTTTGGCTGAACAGCTTTATCCTATCTTAGAATCGAATGATTTAAATGAAAAAGCATTAGAGGATATTTTACAAGGAATCTCTATTCAGTTAGGCGGTGGAAAAGTCAGTTTACCTTTATCTGATTTAATTCCGAATGCCGTTCAAGCAGATTTGATCAAACTTTTAGAAGATTTTCAAACCTAAATTTCAGTTTCAGAACTTAGGGAATATTGCCTTTAAGTCTTTTATTTTCAGCAATTCAAATTATTGAAACAAAAAAGCTAGTTTGAGTTGCTCAAAACCGCTAACAGAAGTCGCATCAACGTTAAAATAAGTTCATTCCAAATCAATTACAGAAATAACGATGACTCTGTTTCCTCAGTCCCGTCGGTCTCTGCTGGACACTGAAGTAATCGCTGCTTGGATATTTCTAACTCCAGCTTTGATCCTCATGGGCTTATTTATTGTATGGCCCGTCATCTATTTAGCCTATCTGAGCTTAACCGCAGGGAGTTTTACCCTTTCTGGTGTTCGTTTTGTCGGGTTAATTAATTATTGGCGGTTAATTATTAGCCCTGATTTTTGGCAGGTTTTATTTAATACAATTTATTTTACCATCGCTACCGTTATTCCCAGTTTAATCATTCCGTTAGGACTGGCTGTCTTACTCAATCAAGCAATTGCTGGACGCGGATTATTAAGAACAGCTTATTTTATTCCTTCAATTACTTCTTTAGTCGCTGTCGGTTTAGGATGGCGTTGGTTATTTCAAACCCAGGGGCCAGTGAATGGATTATTCACCCATTTAGGCTTAAATCCTATTCCATGGCTGAGTAGCACCATTTGGGCAATGCCTGTATTGATTTTACTCAGTATTTGGAAACAACTCGGCTTTAATTTAGTGGTTTTTCTCGCTGGACTCCAAGCCATTCCTCAGAGTCGTTATGAGGCAGCAGAATTAGACGGCGCAAATTCCCTGCAACAATTTTGGTACATTACTTTACCCGGTTTAAGACCTACATTAGTGTTTGTAACGGTGACTACTGTTATTTTTACATTACGAAGTTTTGAACAAGTTTATATCATGACCGGGGGAGGGCCGCTAAATTCAACTAACCTACTGGTTTATTATATCTACGAACAGGCTTTTGCTCAATTTGACTTCGGTTATGCTGCCGCTGCTGCCACATTATTATTGATAATTGCCTTAATATTAGTTTACTTACAACTCAAAGTATTTGGAGAAGAAAATTAAACCTTAAAAATATTGGCTGTTAGGTATCAGGGTTGAAATACCACAACCCCTTCACCCCTATCTTTTTGATCTTGATATCTATGGCATTTCCATTTAAAATCAGCTATATAGTACATATACTCAAGTTGTTTAAGAGAAAATCAAATTTCAAAATCACTTTGAAATCAAGTTAGTTTGAATTCTTTCCTTAAGCATACTATCTACCTGCTTGAAAGTCTGGCTTGATCGAATTAGAAACGAGCGTTCTTATCATGACAATACCTTCTTATTTTTATCCTCTTGCTGCCCCTTTTTTGATTCCTGTCGCGCGTCATTTGGGTCAGCAGTTGATGCATTTAATTAAGAATCCTCAATCGTCAACTCAGTCTGAAACAGATTTACCTGCTTTTACTCAGAAAATCTACAACGATCCACGGTATATTGAAGCCATTATAGAATACTCTTACCGTCAATCTAAGCGAGAGTTAGAGTATCAAGCGATATCGCCTAATCAGATCGAACATCATTTAAAAATTCAGCAACAAGAACAGCGAGATCGTTTAGAAATTAGTCGGCTTCAGCGGGAATTAATTCGAGATTTACAACGTCAACAAGTTCAATCGAAGCTACAAGAAATAGATGAACTTTGGAATCGAGAAAAATGGTTTTCTAATCTAAGTCGGCAAGAAACAGAACGAATTTTAACGCGGAGAATTCAACAGCATCGACTTTTGATGTTAGTTGCACCACCAGATATTAGCTCAGATTGTCCTGAACCGTTTAAACAACATTTAAAAAAAGATGTTGCAAATGGTTTAAGGCGTTTTTTAAGTCAATATTATCCTGAAAGTGACGATTTACGATCTGTAGAATTTTATGCAGATTATTTTAATCGTCCGTTAGGGGATATAGAAGTATACAAACTTCAAGCAGTTTTAGCCCCTGTCCCGACCTTGATTTTATATGGTGATATTAATGATTATGAAATTAATATTCAGATTGGATTTTGGGGGTTAGATAGTGCAAGTGTTTCTCTGATTCCTATTCAGCCATGGAATTGGGAAGCTGCTGTAAGACAGTTGGAATTACAAGGACAATCTTCTGCTCAAGCGATTCGTCAAGTTCGACAATTTATCGTTCAGTTGTATCAAATTCTGGCTGCTTTTTTAGTAGATTGGTATTATTTAAGTATTGACTATAACTACTCGCCTCAGCTTTTTCAGCTTAGAGATATTTTTAGTCAGGATCTGATAAAAGATTATATTGATGTGATTCAGTCAATCCAGAAAAGACAAAAAAAGATACATGATAATAAGATTAAGGAGATTGTAAAAGATCTGCCTTCTAGACCGCCAGAAACTGTCAATTCAAATATAGAAAACTGGCAATATTTCAAAACAATTCAAACTGATCAAGAGCAAATTTATAGTTTAGCGATTTCTCCAGATAATCAATTTTTAATCAGTGGTGGCGTTGAGAGTTCAGTTCAATTGTATGCTTTAAAAACAGGAGGACATGAAGGAACGCTTGATGGTCATGTGAATTCTGTCACAGCATTAACAGTGAGTCCAGATGGAAAATGGATTATTAGCGGTAGTCTAGATAAGACAATTAAAATTTGGTCAGCCGACTCTCAAGTTTTGCAGCAGACATTACTCGGATCAACTGACTTTGTTAATACTATTGCGGTTAGTTCAGATAGTGAAATATTAGTCAGTGGAAGTGGAGATAATTTAATTAGAATTTGGTCAATTCAAACCGGAGATCTGTTACGGACTTTGGTTGGTCATACCAATATGATCGATCGGGTTAAAATTAGTTCTGATTCTCAATGGTTAGTCAGTACTAGCATAGACGATCGGGTTAAAATTTGGTCAATAGAAACAGGAAAAGTCAAACAAAACTTTATTCAACCGAAGAAAAAGATTAAGTCGGTTTTAATTAGCCCAGATGCCCAATATATCTTATATTGCGGTTGGGATAATACCATCCAAGTTTGGTCAGTAGAAGACTCATCTTTAAAATCAACAATTCCAGCCAATACTCAAGAAAATGTGATGGCAATTAGTCCCGGTTGTCGCTGGATAGCCAGTATGAGTCCAGATTATAAAATTCGGATTCGTTGCTTAGAAACAGGTCGTTTACTTAAAAGTTTTATTGGACATCAAAGTGAAATTACTCAAATGGTATTTAGTGCAGATAGTCAATTTTTAATCAGTGGAAGTTGCGATGGAGAAATCAAAGTTTGGTGTTCTTCTGAAATTGCACAGTCTGATTTAAACTAAGAAAAGTTTAGAGAATAGTCGTTGTGGGTGATTTGATTTTGAGTCTCTCTCAAAGGAAACATTTAATATTTTATTTATTCTTCTTTTTAATTAGTGTTGCCGGAGTTGGGTGTCAGTCGAAAGCGGTTAAAGTTGCCGATCTTGAACAAAGTTCTGAAGCGATGGTGGTTTCGGCTGATGCTTTAGCCACTAATGCTGGGGTTGAGATCTTAAAAAAAGGCGGAAATGCCATTGATGCAGCGGTGGCGACAACCTTTGCAATTTCAGTAGTCGAACCCTTTTCGGCTGGCATTGGAGGGGGTGGATTTTTACTCGTTGGCTTTCCCCCAGATAGTACAAATAATAATACTAATTCAGCTTACAATATTCAGGCGTTAGATTTTCGCGAACGCGCCCCGCTTGCAGCTACACGGGATATGTATCTCGATGAAGCAGGTAATGTCATAGATAGGGCAAGTTTGGATGGACATCTAGCAGCGGGGGTTCCTGGGACGGTTGCCGGGTTGTATACCGTTCATCGCTACTTCGGTCAATTGCCCTGGAAACAAGTGCTTGAAGACTCAATTCGCCTGGCTGAGGAAGGGTTTGAAGTCGGGGATTATTTCATCAAGTCCGTTGAACGTCGTCAAGCTGTAATTAATAATAATCCGGCAGCCCGTGCTATCTTTACAAAAGATGGGGCAATGTATCAACCCGGTGAAATTCTCAAACAGCAGGATTTAGCCAATACCCTCAAAATGATTGCTGAAGATCCTCAACAATTCTACACCGGAGAAATAGCTTCTGCGATCGCAACAGATATGAAAGCCAATGGCGGGTTAATGACTACAGAAGATTTAGCTGCTTATACTCCCATTTGGCGCGAACCCGTTTGTGGTACATTTCAACAAGCCAGAGTGTGTTCGATGCCGCCGCCTTCTTCTGGAGGAGTTCATTTATTACAGATTTTAAGTTTAATTGAACCGACGGATTTAAATCAATGGGGACGTAATTCCCCCAATACATTGCATCTATTAACCGAAGCGATGCGAATTGCTTATGCAGACCGGGCAGAATATTTAGGCGATCCTGATTTTGTTGAAGTTCCAGTTCGCGCTTTAACCAGTCCTAATTATCTTAACGCTCAACGACAACAAATTGATCTGCAAAAAGCCAGACCTTCAGATACGGTTAAACCCATCGATGAAGCTATTCTACAGCGTTATATTTGGGAGTCTCCTGAAACCAGTCATTTAACCGTTGTCGATCGCGATCGCAATGTTGTGAGTTTAACCTTTACCGTCAATGGTGGCTTCGGGGCTGGTGTCGTGACAGCAGGAACCGGAATACTGTTAAATAATGAAATGGATGACTTTGCCGTTGCCCCTGGAGTCCCCAATTTATTCGGGTTAGTGGGAGATGAGGCTAATGCGATCGCCCCATTTAAAACCCCATTATCCAGTATGACCCCAACCATTGTCACAAAAAACGGTCAGTTAATTCTGGCAGCAGGTTCACCCGGAGGCAGTACGATTATTACAACGGTATTGCAATTAGTACTAAATGTTTTAGAATTTAACATGAATGCCGCTGAAGCTGTTTCTGCCCCTCGCATTCACCATCAGTGGTTACCGGATAATTTGATAGTGGAAAAAGGTCGGCTTGATCCTCAAACCTTGGAAGTATTGAAACAACGAGGACATCAACTCAAACCCTGGGACGGTTGGGGAAATGCTAATCTGATTCGAGTGACTCCAGAGGGGACATTAGAAGGGGCAGCCGATCCGCGTCGAGAAGGGACGGCACAAGGACTTTAATTTTACAGGAATATAATGCAGAATAAACCATTAATTATTGGTGTCTCCGGTGCATCTGGGCTGATTTATGCGGTCAGGGCGCTAAAATATCTATTGCAGGCAGACTTCGTAATTGAGTTAGTCGCCTCAAAGGCTGCTTACATGGTGTGGCAGAGTGAGTCAGATATTCGGATGCCAGGAGATCCGATCCAGCAAGAGACATTCTGGCGACAACAAGCCGGGGTAGAAACCAACGGTAAATTACGGTGTCATCCCTGGCAAGATGTGGGGGCAAATATTGCGAGTGGTTCATTTAGAACTCAAGGTATGATTGTGATTCCCTGTAGTATGGCAACTGTGGCAAAATTAGCAGGAGGATTAAGTTCAGACTTGTTAGAAAGGGCAGCCGATGTCCAAATTAAAGAAGGACGACCTTTGGTTGTAGTTCCCCGTGAAACCCCCTTTAGCCTCATTCATCTACGGAACTTAACGACCCTGGCTGAAGTCGGAGTACGCATCGTCCCTGCTATTCCCGCCTGGTATCACCACCCTCAAACGATTGAAGATTTAGTGGATTTTGTGGTTGCCCGTACCCTAGATCAACTTAACATTGATTGTGTTCCCCTCAAACGTTGGAAAGAAAAAGAATGATGACGAATAACAAATAACCAATAACCAATGGCTAACTTAATTATTATTTTTACAATTATCGGTGGGTTGATCCTGTTTGCTTGGCAAAACTTCTCACCCGCTTTAGCTTTAAACTTTTTGGGTTGGCAGTTGGCAACCCTACCCTTATCAGTCTGGATTTTAATTGCGATCGCGGCTGGATTTTTTAGTGCTATTTTGATTAGTAGTTTCTTTCAAGTCTTCCAATCTCTCAGCAAACCCGATTATCCACCCTCATCATCTTCAACTCCCGCTTCTCCTCCGCCTCAATACAATCAGAATATTGAACCAGAGGAAGTAGAAGAATTCGACGAACCGAATCATTCTCAGTGGCAAGTGAATAGACCACCCGTCACTCCCGCTGTTGAACCTCAACGATCAAATAGTTCAAATAGTCGAATTTTAGCCGAAGATTGGGAAACAGACGTTAGACCCCTTGAACCGTCCTGGAGTTCTACTCCCCAGTCTACCACTTCTGAGAGCGGATTTAATTTAGATAAAGAACAACGTTACACTTCTGAAGTAGAGGAAGATGAGGAAAACTGGGTTGATGATGATCCTTCACAATCTCGGCCAGATTCAATGTATTCTTATGGTAATCGAGATTCGAGTGAATCTGGCGTGGGTCAAAGTGAATCCGTATATGATGCCGATTATCGTGTGATTGTACCCCCCAGCAATACTCAAATTCAACCCGATGATGATGATGACGAAGATTGGATTGAGGATGAACCAGAGGAAGGCCCAGATTTGAGAAAATCCTAACGCTTCCTCCTTAAGAAAAAACAATGCTATTGGGATTAAGAAAGATTAGAAGAGAAATAAAAATCCCAGTTGCTATACACTATTTTCCTCAATCTTAAAATTAACCGTTGTCACTTTCCCAGAATCGATAGTAACAATTTAATGATAACGTTCTACATTATTTTCTGTGGCTAAATCCACCGATAAATCATACACACCATCAGGTATTTCAACCGCGCCAAACCACCCTTTACCATCTGTTTGAAGTTGATAAGTTCCCCCAGAACCCACTTGTCGAGTTAAGGTTAAATCCATCGGATTACAAATCGTTTGGCATAAGTCTATTTTACCTTCAATTGCACCTGTTTGAGGATGAGTTTTCCAAGGTAATCCTAGAACCGATGCGGGCTGTGACCAAACCGGTTGAGTGGTAGAATCAGTTGATTTTATGGGCTGAGATAACGCTGCATAAGTCCATTGGTTACTTTGAGGATTTCCATCTGCATTTCGGTGACTGGCAGCATAGGAAAATAAGACTTGACCCTTGAGATGCTGACCCGTTTTAGACGGTTTCTGGGCGCGGCGAATTTGATCTAACGTATCTTCAAAACGATTTAAATAAGCCCCCGCCCCAATCGCAGTATACCGTTGATATTGATGGTTACTGGCAAATTCTACCCAGTCATCATACCATTGTTTTTGCTGTGGATTGAAGCCACGCATATAAACCATCGGCATCGCAATATCAATAATGCCTTCTTCTAACCAACTTTGCCAGTCTTGAAACACCTTGGTATAGGCGCTACTTTTATACCAATCTGCCTCAGTTTTTGGGCCACGACCCCAAGCAATCACCGCCGCTGAGATTTTAACATTCGGTTTATCGGTTTAATGGCTAAACTTTTAATATAGAGTTTTCTTGTATAATGATTGAGATTCAATCATGCTCCGGCTTGAGCGGTTGGGCGAAACTTAAATACATCAACACAACCATGGCAGAAGAAACCAAATCTAGTGGGAAAGCGAAAAAAGAAAAACCACCAGCCGTCGAGGATAAACCCTTTTCAGATTTTATTGAACAGGACTATCTTCCTGCGTTGCAAGAAGCATTAAGCAATCAGGGGATTGAAGATTTAAAGCTAAAATTCACCAAGGAAAAGTTACCTAAAGGCTTAGGGTCTTCTGCCGAATGCTGGCAGGTCATGGGTCAATGGCAAGATGGACAACGGCAGTTTAATGTCTATTTTCCGAACGAAGATATTAAGGCACAAAAAGTCTTTTCTTGCAGTACTAATGGTTCTCAACCCAGTGTGATTGAGCCATTTCTGGGAGATGAGCGCAAAATTACGTTACCGCTTTTAGTGTTTGGGGTTGTACAACGACTCAATGCTCAGAAGTGGTTAACGTGGAATTAGAAGTAAGCAGTACAGTCGTGATGGGTGATTCGTTACTCGTAGGGTATAGCCCATCTTGCGACTCACTTATTCTTTAGTCTAAGAATTAGCCATATTGACTAAAAAAAAACCTCTACTTCAGGGTAGAGGCTTTGTTGTTGATGTTAGGTTAATCCAGTTGAAAGGTTAACCAAACTTACCTGCCGTCGAGGCAATTAAGAAAGCACCATAGGTCAGGATATAGCCAATGGTAAAGTGAGCTAAACCAACTAAGCGACCTTGAACGATAGACATGGCAACAGGCTTATCTTTCCAGCGAACTAAGTTAGCCAGAGGAGTACGCTCGTGTGCCCAAACAATCGTTTCGATCAGCTCTTGCCAGTAACCCCGCCAAGAGATCAGGAACATGAAACCAGTTGCCCAAACCAGGTGTCCGAAGAGGAACATCCAAGCCCAAACAGACAAGTTATTGGTTCCGTAGGGGTTATATCCATTAATTAACTGAGCGGAGTTGAGCCAGAGATAATCCCGTAGCCAACCCATGATGTAGGTAGAGGACTCATTAAATTGAGCCACATTACCTTGCCAGATACCCAGGTGTTTCCAGTGCCAGTAGAAGGTCAACCAGCCCAAGGTATTCAGCATCCAGAACATGGCGAGGTAGAACGCATCCCAAGCAGAGATATCGCAAGTACCACCACGACCGGGGCCGTCACAAGGGAAGGAGTAACCGAAGTCTTTTTTGTCGGGCATTAACTTAGAACCCCGAGCATCCAACGCACCTTTAACTAAAATCAAAGTGGTGGTATGCAGACCTAGAGCGATCGCATGGTGAATTAAGAAGTCACCAGGACCGATGGTTAAGAACAGAGAGTTTGCACCGGAGTTGATTGCATCTAACCAACCGGGTAACCAAACCGCACTGGTTGTGGTTGCAACACTATCAGCATTTGATAGTAAAACATCCATACCGTAGAGGGCTTTACCAGACGCTGCCTGAACAAACTGAGCAAACACCGGTTCAATCAGGATTTGTTTTTCAGGAGTTCCGAAAGCAACAACTACGTCGTTGTGTACATAAATTCCTAAGGTATGGAAACCGAGGAATAGAGAAACCCAACTTAAGTGAGAAATCAGGGCTTCTTTATGTTGAAGCATCCGATCTAACACGTTACCTTTGTTCGCTTCTGCATCATAATCCCGTACCAGGAAGATCGCACCGTGGGCGAATGCACCGACCATTAAGAAGCCGGCAATGTACTGGTGGTGAGTATAGAGTGCAGCTTGGGTGGTGTAAGCCCGCGCCATAAATGCATAAGGCGGCAAAGCATACATATGTTGAGCCACCAAAGAGGTGATTACACCCAACGAAGCCAAGGCTAAGGCTAACTGGAAGTGTAGAGAATTATTCAGGGTGTCATATAACCCTTGGTGAGGCAGGTTGAACTGACCTTTATTCTCCATTCCAAATAGGGGATCTTTGGAGTTGAGCATCTCTTTGATGCTGTGGCCAATTCCAAAGTTGGTGCGGTACATATGACCGGCAATAATGAAAATGACTGCGATCGCCAAATGGTGATGCGCCATATCTGTCAACCACAGGGATTCCGTTTGTGGGTGGAATCCACCGAGGAAGGTTAGAATTGCCGTTCCTGAACCGGTTGCAGTCCCAAACACATGGCTAGCTGTATCTGGATTTTGAGCATAAACGCCCCAATTTCCAGTAAAGAAGGGAGCTAGACCCGCCGGGTGAGGCAGGGTGGTGAGGAAGTTATCCCAACCGACGTGTTGTCCCCGAGATTCGGGAATTGCCACGTGTACCAAGTGTCCAGTCCAAGCCAAGGAGCTAACCCCAAACAGTCCTGCCAAGTGGTGGTTCAGCCGAGATTCAGCATTTTTGAACCAGGAGAGGCTGGGACGATATTTAGGCTGTAAGTGTAGCCAACCTGCAAACAAGAAGACTGCAGATAACAGCAACAAGAAGATAGCGCCTTGATAGAGGTCACCATTGGTTCTCATGCCAATGGTATACCACCAGTGATAAACGCCAGAGTAAGTGACGTTAACGGGGTTGGAAGCACCCGCTTGAGTGAACGCATCCACTGCTGGTGCTCCGAATTGAGGATCCCAAATTGCGTGAGCAATGGGACGAACATTTAAAGGATCTTTAATCCATTGTTCAAAGTTACCTTGCCAGGCGACATGAAACAGGCTGCCAGAAGTCCAGAGAAAAATGATAGCGATGTGACCAAAGTGGGAGGCAAAAATCTTTTGATAAAGATTTTCCTCAGTCATGCCATCATGAGTCTCAAAATCATGGGCCGTGGCAATCCCGTACCAAATCCGACGGGTGGTCGGATCTTGAGCCAAATCCTGGCTAAATTTTGGGAATTTGGTTGCCATAAGTCTTAACTAAACTTGATTCTCTTCCAATTCCGCTCAAGGGATTTAGAGTTCCTGGTTTAATTCACCCTCTCACCCTAAAACTTGAGCGGAACATCTGTGATCAACCAACTGATATGATTCGTGCAAGGAAGAATGCCCAGGTTGTAGCAATTCCTCCCAGGAGGTAGTGAGCTACCCCAACAGCCCGACCTTGAATGATGCTGAGAGCACGAGGCTGGATTGCCGGAGCAACCTTAAGCTTATTGTGCGCCCAAACAATTGATTCGATCAGCTCTTGCCAATATCCCCGACCACTGAATAAGAACATTAAGCTAAATGCCCAAACAAAGTGTGCTCCGAGGAAAATTAAGCCATAAGCGGATAAGGCTGAGCCATAGGAGGTGATAACCTGAGCCGCTTGTGCCCAGAGGAAATCACGCAACCATCCGTTAATGGTAATTGCACTTTGAGCGAAGTTACCATTGGTGATGTGAGAAATGGTGCCATTGGGGTCAACCGTTCCCCACACATCTGACTGCATCTTCCAACTGAAGTGGAAAATCACAATCGATAGAGAGTTATACATCCAGAACAGACCGAGGAATACGTGGTCCCAACCAGAAACTTGGCAAGTACCACCTCGACCCGGGCCGTCACAAGGGAAGCGGAAGCCTAATTCACTCTTATCTGGAATTAGACGAGAATTGCGAGCGTACAGAACGCCCTTGAGGAGAATTAAAGCAGTTACATGAATGGTGAAGGCATGGATATGGTGAACCATGAAGTCCGCCGTACCCAGTGCAATAGGCATCATTGCGACTTTACCACCTACTGCCACGACATCACCACCAAAGGCAGGACTCACACTTGCGAGTGCATTCGGTGCGGTTGCACCGGGTGCTAATGCGTGTATATTCTGAACCCACTGAGCAAAGATTGGCTGCAGTTGAATTCCAGTGTCTGAGAACATATCTTGAGGACGACCAAATGCCCGCATGGTGTCATTGTGGACATATAAGCCGAAGCTGTGGAAGCCCAGGAAGATACAAACCCAGTTCAGGTGAGAGATGATTGCATCTCTGTGACGAATCACCCGATCCAACAAGTTATTGACATTTTTCGCTGGATCATAATCCCGTACCATGAAGATCGAAGCATGGGCTCCTGCACCAACAATTAAGAATCCGCCGATCCACATATGGTGCGTGAACAGAGACAACTGCGTTGCGTAATCCGTTGCAATATAGGGATACGGTGGCATCGCGTACATGTGGTGAGCCACAATGATGCTAATAGATCCCAACATGGCTAGGTTAATCGCCAGTTGTGCATGCCAAGAAGTGGTGAGGATATCATAAAGACCTTTGTGACCGTCTCCAGTCAAAGGACCTCTATGAGACTCTAACATTTCCTTCATATTGTGACCAATGCCCCAGTTTGTCCGGTACATATGGCCAGCAATAATGAACAATACTGCTAAGGCAAGGTGATGGTGTGCTGTGTCAGATAGCCACAAACCACCCGTTGTTGGATTGAGTCCTCCTTTAAAGGTGAGGAAATCTGAGTAGACTCCCCAGTTCAATGTAAAGAAGGGTTTTAAGCCTTGGGCAAAACTGGGATATAACTCCGCCATTAAGTCCTTATTTAAAATGAACTCATGGGGCAGAGGGATATCAGCCGGGGCAACGCCTGCATCCAGTAGCTTGTTGATGGGTAAGGACACATGAATTTGGTGACCTGCCCAGGACAAGCAGCCTAAGCCGAGTAATCCAGCGAGGTGGTGGTTCAACATTGACTCGACATTCTGGAACCATTCCAGTTTGGGAGCTTTTTTGTGATAGTGGAACCATCCAGCAAACAGCATCAAACCAGCCATCACTAACCCACCAATCGCGGTGCAGTAAAGCTGATATTCGTTTGTAATGCCGCTAGCACGCCAGAGTTGGAATAAACCAGAGGTGATTTGAATCCCCTGGAAACCGCCTCCAACGTCTCCGTTTAAAATTTCTTGGCCAAAGATCGGCCAAACCACCTGAGCACTTGGTTTGATAGCCAAGGGGTTGGCTAACCAAGCTTCATAATTTGAAAACTTCGCACCGTGGAAATATGCCCCACTCAGCCAGATAAAAATCACAGCTAAATGACCGAAGTGGGCGCTAAATATTTTGCGCGAAATATCTTCTAAATCGTTTGTATGGGTATCAAAGTCGTGAGCGTCGGCGTGCAGGTTCCAAATCCAGGTGGTGGTACTTGGTCCCTTTGCGAGGTCTCGTCGGAAATGACCGGGTTTTGCCCACTTCTCGAAAGAAGTTGGGGTGGGGTCATTATCAACGGTAACCTTTGCTTTGGCCTCCGGCTCTGGAGGACTGATGGTCATCGAGACTCTCCTCTCCGTCTGACAAAAAAATCAAAATGTAATGGATTCTGAAACGAGTTTTAAAACTGTTTCAAAACCGTTCACAAATGTTAGTTGTTCACTAATTCATTTGCTATACGTCTAACAGAACTTCCTTTTAGGTTGCTGTTTGACAATCTAGTTGCTAACTTTAGCGCCAATCTTGTCTGAATAGCAACGTTCAATCCGTAAAAGATTGTAAAGGAGCTGTCGTATCTAAATGATATATCATCTTTCCCAGTCAAACGGCTATCAGTTGTTAACAATAATTAAAGCCATCTGTAAGCTTTATCTAGAGAGGGTTTTAGCCCGAAATATCTCTGGTTTAGGCGAAAGAAAAGCCGTATTTTTTTACAAAACTTAAAACTACCTCAGGAAAAGATAACTTTTATTACAGTAACAAGAGAGAACATTTAGTCGCGACCTAATCAAATAGACCCATGTCAAGCTTCTATCCCTTAACAGAATCTGTATTTCTCGCGACAATTGGACAAAATTTTTCAAGCTGTTTCAAAAGATGACAAAGGAGTGAAGTTCGTTCTTCTTTTGGGCTATAGTTGCCGATGAAAGACTACTCAACAATACTGGATTGGGGTTCGAGGGAATATTATGAATCTGCTACGTTTGAATCAGTGGCGAACCTTAGCTGAGAAAAGTTTAACCTACCTCATTGTCCTTTCGGTGGGGCTAAATTTAGTGGGATGTTCTACACCCGATATCCCAGAACCATTGCCCCCTAGCCAAAAAGCACCAGAACACACACAATCTATTGTAGAAGTCTCTCCGCCTATAGCAGTCCAGAAACTACACAGAACCTTAGATCAATATCAACCCCAGATTAAGATTGTCAGTCCTCCAGCCGATAAAGTGCTACAGGACAACACAGTCACCCTGGAATTAGATGTGCAGAACTTTCCTATTTTCCAGCAAGACACCCTCGGTTTAGGGCCATATTTACAAGTGATTCTAGACGACCAACCGCAAAAAGCCATTTACAATCTTGACCAACCCTTAACCTTTGAAGATCTTAAACCGGGAACCCATACTATCAGAGTATTTGCAGCTTATCCTTGGGGTGAAACCTATAAAAATCAGGAAGCTTATGATCAAACGGTATTTCATCTGTTTACCCGTACCCCTAGTAACACCCCAGATCTCAATCAACCTTTATTAACCCTCAACCAACCCACCGGAGTTTACGGTACAGAACCGATTTTACTGGACTTTTACCTGGCGAACCTTCCGGTCAAACCCATCAATTCAGAAGAGTTCGTAGAGGATACAGTAGACTGGCAGGTCGAAATGACTCTCAATGGGGAACGGTTTCTAATTGACCAATGGCAACCAATATATATAGAAGGTGTTAAAACAGGTCAAAACTGGATTCAACTCCAATATCTCGACGGGCAGGGACAACCGTTTAACAATGTCTATAACAATACTGGTAATGTTTTCACCTATGATCCAGAGGTCAGTAATTCTCTATCGCAACTGTTCAAAGGAGAATTCTCTGCCGATATGCTTCAAGCCATTGTTGACCCAGATTTCGTTTATGAAGTTCCTACCCCAGTGGCAGAAACGGAAGAACTCGATGAAAATCCCGTTGAACCGGCTGTATCAGAAGAACCGGAACCGCTTCTAGAAGAACCCGCAGAAGAGACGCTAGAGGAAGCTGAGGAAGCAAACTTAACTGAGGCGACTGAAGCAGAAGAAGCTATCCCTGATGATACGGCAGCAGCGATTAAAGAAAGCATTAATGAGACAATTGAAGAACTCGAAACCCTGAAAGAATTAATTATTGAAGAAAGTAATCTTGAGAGTGTTGAAACTGCTATTGATGAAACGGTTGAGGAGTTAGAACAAGAGGATAATACAGATGATCTTGAAGCTGTACTTGAGGATAATTTGACTGAAGCAATAGAACAAACAGAGATATTAGAAGAATCTGTTTTGCTAGAAGATAATATTGAGGAGGCAGAAGCAACAGTTGAGGAAATAGACACTTTAGAAAAGGAGAATATTGAGGAGACAGAAGCGGCAATAGAACAAACAGAAACTCTTGAAGAGTCTATTGCCGAAGCAGATAATTTTGAGAATACAGAAGCGGCAATAGAGGAAACAGAAACTCTTGAAGAGTCTATTGCCGAAGCAGATAATTTTGAGAATACAGAAGCGGCAATCGAGGAAACAGAAACTTCTGAGGAATTTATTGCTGAAGAAAATAACCTAAGCAGTATTGAAGGGTTTGATGAAGCAACGGTTAATGAGGAAGAACTGACAGAAACTGTAGAATTTGAAGAAGATAATACTAATGTAATTGATGAAAGACTGGAAGACACTGTTGATAACACAGTCATTCAAATTGATGAAACATCGGAAATACCGATTGTAACTGAAGAACTCTCGACCGAAGAAGTGACAGTAAAGGAAGAAGATTTGACAACTATTCCTGAAGAAGTGGTTGCAATTTATCAAACCTCCGATATTATTTCAGAGGAAAATACAAATATATCTCAGGTAGAACAACCTAAATCAGAAAGATTGTTTAGTGCTATTGTCAAACAGATTAAAGGTTTTTTCTTTGATTCAAACGTTACCGAAACAACTGAGCCGCCCGAAATAAAATCAGTCACAATTCCCGACGAAGGGGAGAATGCAGAACTTATGAAAACAGAAAAAGTGGAGATTAAAACATGGTTTAACTCTGTGTTAAAACGAGTCAAACTTCCTTTTACTCAATCATAGTTATGTTTAAAAGGATTAAATATTTGACTGTTTTTAAGTCTATTTATTTATCGTTAATTATAGGCAAGGAATTATAACTTTTAGATCCCTTACCTTATTAATTATTTTATGGGAGAAATATAAATTTCCCCACATTACGAAACAGTTAGAAACTACGAGGTTGCCATTTTCGAGTTTGAGCTTGTCCAATATTAGCAAGTGCATTCAGTTGATTGACTTGTTTTTGTAATTGCTCAATCGTTTGATGTTGTTGTTCTGTTTTATGCTGCAACTGATGATAAGCTTCTTGAGAAACTCTTTGATAAAGTTGTTGTTTTAAGCTTTCTGCTGTATCACGAGATTGCCGTAATTGCTGTTGCAAATTCTCATATTGTTCTTGAGCAACAGTTTGTTTAGATTGAGTATCAGAGGCTTGCTGTAATTCTTGCTTAAGCTCTACAATCATTTGTTGATGTTGCTGTAATTGCTGCTGCAAATTCTCGTATTGTTCTTGAGCATTATTTTGTTTAGATTGCGCTTCCGAGGCTTGCTGTAATTCTTGCTTAAGGTCTACAATCGTTTGTTGATGTTGCTGTAATTGCTGTTGCAAATTCTCGTATTGTTCTTGAGTATTGTTTTGTTTAGATTGCGCTTCCGAGGCTTGCTGTAGTTGTTGTTCTAACTGTTTAATCGTTTGTTTATCTTGCTGTGATTCTTGTTGTAAATTCTCATATTGTTCTTGAGCAATACTTTGTTGTAATTGCGCTTCTAAAGCTTTAATTTGATCGACATAAGCTTGTGTTTGCTCTTCTGACTCACTTTTTTGCTGAACAGTTTCTGTTGAAGAAGACACTGCATTTTCTAGATTCTCTTGACTAGATTCCTCTCCAATATCACTCTCAGAACTCACCGGAGTTTCCTGTGAAATAGGCTGTGCTTTCCCGTCATGAGAAATAACAAATTCACCTTTAGCAAGTCGTTCAACCAGTTCTGAACGAGACATTCCCATTTTTTGTGCTGCATCCATGAGTCGCTGTGCACTGGCTGAAGTTAGAGAAACTCCAACTTTAATTTTACTGTTTGGATCAAAACCCGAAACACTCCGTTTTTTCTTCCTCGACATCGCCAAACATCCTCGATAACGTCATACAATTTAGGACTTACGCACTATCATAAATCGACTCAGGCTGGGTTGATGCGTGTCGATAATAGTCCATCTTCAAAAATGAATATACACTCTTATTTCCTACCGTTGACGGCTCATAAATAAACCCAGTTAGTTCATAATGTGTCGTAAGCGCTACTTAACAGTAGTATAATCGATAGATGCAACAAAATAAATCTAAATTTTGTAACGTCACGGTTGTCAGATGAACCCACCTATGGTTACGGTTCAAAATATCTAGATAAAATTTTCCCGAAATCAGCCTTTAGATTTGAATTAATAAGATCTCTGTACAGTTAATGTAGTATGGAAATATAGTAAAATTCAGACGATAGCATCAGCTTTCTCTGAGTCGCTTATGCTGATATAGCATGAAAAATGTCACGGGAACCAAGACGATGGCAAATAAAAAGAGTCTAGGAGATATTGTTCGAGAAGAGGTACAAAAACCTCAGCAACCGATTGAGTCAGTCGCTGAAGCGCAACCCCCTCAAGCCTCATCCCTATCCACTCGCCGTAAAAATCCAACTAAAGCGGATTTGGAAAAGATGATTTTAGAGTTGAAATCTACCTTAGAAGAAGCTCAAGATAGTGAATGCACACTTCAGGAAAAAGTCATGGAGTTGCAAGCGACAGTGCAGGATAAAGATGAACTGATTTCGGAGTTAAAACACAATTTAGAACAAATTCAAGCGCTGAAGCAAGAGTTAGAAGAGGCACAACACACAGCTTTACAGCTTTCTCAAGCCAATACTCACTTAGTCGAGGAGTTAGATAACTCTACCAACATCGCCTCTACAACCCTGCAACCCCATCCACCTCAACACACCCAGTTACCTCAACTGGTTCACCGTCCTCAACACGCTTTAACTCAGCCAGGAGGGGATGAAGACTTTGCTAACAATACGTGGTTATTGTAATGGGTATGATTGCTTGAGGCGGGTGTTAGGATGACTCAGCGCTCATCTGATAACAAATGATAAATCACGAAGCCTGTTGACTGCTGTGGGAGCGAGGATTAACTTGTTGTTCTTCAGCAGGCGTGACATTGGTTTCAAAAGTGGATGTTTTACCCGTAATTGTGGCGTATGGCAAAGGATTTTCCTCAATCAGGGAGTCTAAATTTGCTGCCATTACCTGCTGTGGAATTTCTCCAATGGTTTGTGCGATCGCGCTGGCTTGGTTATCGAGAAACACAAAATGAGGAATCCCATCAACCCGGTATTCTAAAACTTCTGGTAACCATTTGCTGTTGTCCACATTCAGCATCACGAAATTCACCCGATCTTCGTACTGTTGACGTAACTGCGCCATATCTTGCGCCATCGCCTGACAGCTTGTACACCAGTTGGCGTAAAATTCTATCAATGTCGGCTTACCATTTTCTAAGGCAACGTCGATAGGAGTCGCCGTTTCAGCCAACTCGGGTAAAGTCGTAGAGGTTAAATCGGTTCTAAACCCAAGAAAAAGACCCACACTAAGAATAACCGCGACTAAAGTAATTAATAAATTTTTCCAGCGCGTTGCTACAGTTTGAGGCGTAGTCTCTGTTGAGGATGAAGGGGTACTCATTGTCAATAAATTTTACAAAAAATAACAGTCTCTTCTTATATTATCTAATATCCCCCTTCTCAGTGAACTTATTGGCATGATCTAAGGTCATAAGGATAATATCGATTGAAGTCTACTCACCAATGATGCTAAACACGCTTCGATTTATGAGTCATCTCGTTTCTGTGGTTATGTTGCTCCTTGGCGCAGGCGTTTTGTCTACCGTTTCATTTGCTAACCCCTTGACGGAAAATGACCAACAATTTAGAACCAATTATCTTGAAAGTTGTTTATCGGGTATGGAACAATTTGGCATCCCTTCGACTCAATCTCAAACCTATTGTAGTTGTACAGCCGATCAAATCTTATCCCTCGACAGCGAAAAGTTACAGGCATTAGACACGATGAAACCGGAAGACTTACAAGCCGATCTCGATTTGCGTCAGATTGTAATGGCTTGTTGGCAACCGCTACTGGAGGGAGAAAAATAATATTTTTATTGACTCGAATCAGTTTCCACCATTGCAGTGAGTTCGAGGATTTTATCAAATTCAAAACTTTGGGTTAAATCCGTTAAAAACTCAGCTAAAGAAGCATTAGATTCTGGAATTTCTCGAATTAACTGCAACATTTCTTGATCTCTTCCGATTAAAGTCGCTTGATGAAATTGACGAATCCATTCTGTTGACATCACCTGCATGATTTGCTGCTGCCAATCTGTCATATTATCCGCGCTAGCCAGATAAGTAGGCTGAGAATTCATCGGTTGAGCAATATCTTCAGCATAAAGATAACGAACCCCTAAATATTGAGCCATTTTTTCAAACAAAACAGATGCAGCCGCCGGTTTACGGACAAAATCATCACATCCCGCCGCTAAAACCGTTTCTCTATCCTGTTCAAAAGCACTCGCTGTCAGTCCAATAATAACTGTTTTCTCGGTTGATTTGATCGAGCGAATTTGACGAGTCGCTTTGTAACCATTCATCACTGGCATCCGCATATCCATCCAAATCAGATGGGGTTTCCATTGCTGCCAAATCTCAACGGCAACCGCACCATTTTCTGCTTCTCGGACTTGAAATCCCACCCACTGAAATAGTTTGGAAAGAAGCTGACGATTTTCCCAGGCATCATCGACAACTAAAATTCGATAGTTCGGTTGATTTTCTGCTAATTTAACTACTTTTTGATGCTGATTATAAGAGTGTGCTTCTTCGGCTGTGGTGACATCAACTTGAATATCAAACTTAAATTGAGTTCCCTCTCCCACTATACTATTAACGGTAATTTCTCCTCCCATCATTTCTACAAATTGGTCACTAATTGAAAGTCCGAGTCCTGTTCCTTGATGGGACTGACGACCAATTTCAGATTGAAAAAAAGCATCAAAAATCGAGTTAATTTCGTCTGATGAAATCCCTACACCCGTATCGGAAACTTCAAATAAAATTTGAGCTTTTTCATTCTCTAATGACTGCTGCTGTGCTGCAATTTTTAAAGTCACACTTCCTGCTTTAGTATATTTAATCCCATTACTGAGTAAATTAATCAGAACTTGGCGTAATTTTCCTTCGTCCGTTTTAATATACTGAGGAACATCAGGTGCTAAAATAAATTGTAAAATCAATCCTTTAGAAAGTGCTTTAAACTGAAGCATCTGTTCTAAATTATTCAATAAATTATACAAATTAAAACTACTTTCCTCTAACCTCATATGTCCGGCTTCAATTTTTGATAAATCTAGAATACTATTAATTAAATCTAAAAGATGCTCTCCACTATTATTAATAATTTGCAGCATTTTAGATTGTTCAGTCCTTAAAGAATTATCTTGTCCCATTAACTGAGAAAATCCTAAAATCGCATTTAATGGTGTTCGTAATTCATGACTCATATTTGCTAAAAACTCACTTTTAGCTTGGTTAGCAGCCTCGGCTTCATCTCTTGCTTTTGCTAAATCTAATTCAGTTTGTTTTCGCTGAGTAATATCATTTAAAATCGACAAAATACAAGTTTGGCTATTGAGATAAATCATCTCTGCTGAAAGTAAAACAGTTTTAACTTGACGAGATTGGATATAAACAGATTGTTCCATTCCCCGAATAATTCCCTGTTGTTGCAATACATTCATAATCACAGAAGAACTATTTTCATCGACCCAAATCCCAAGCTGGTTAAAGGTTTTATCTCGAACTTCATCCACAGAATAACCCAAAAACTCTAAAGCACTACCATTAAATTCAATAATTATATTATCTGATAATCGCGTAATAATACTAGGATTAGGACTACAATGAAATGCTTTTGAAAATTTATCTTCTGAAACTCTTAATGCTTTTTCTGTTTGTTTTCTTTCCCAAATTTCCTGATGCAAAAGCTGATTTGCTTCTTGTAATTGTATCGTTCTTTGATCGACTCGTTGTTCCAATTCTTCCACCGAGCGATCGAGCTTTTCAGCCATAAAATTAAATGACTGTGCTAAAATCTCAATTTCTTTGATCGGACTATTTTTAACCCGTTGATTGAGCTTTCCACTCGCCATCTGACGACTGGCTTTTACAATCGGAACAATTTGACGATTAATCCAACGAGCGGTTAAGATACCTAGTCCAATAACAATCAGAAAACCTAACAAATAAAGTACAATAATTCTTCGTTGGGTAACCGCCATTTTTTCAATCAAATTTACTTCTGGAACTACCACAACAATCAACCAATCTAAGCCTAAATGAGAATAAGGTAAAACTTCTAAAAAATACTTCTGATTATTATCCTTAAATTGTAAATGTTGAATTTCTTGAATCGCTTCTAAACTGCCGACAGTCTTTATTAAATATTGAAAAGTGACTTGAGTTAAAGGATGCTGACTTTCAACAGCTATAACCATTTCAAGGTTAACCGCTTCTAGCTGCTCTTTATATAACTTTTCTTGGGTAGAAGTTGCCACTAATTTACCCGATCTTTCTAGGATAAATATTTCACTATCTCGAGTTAGTTTAAGCTGATTAAGGAAATCACTTAATACGGTTAAAACTAAATCAACTGCCATTACACCTTGCAATTCTCCGTTGCGGTTATAGAATGGTTCTGATGCGGTAATACCAAAATCTCCCTGTAAAAATTGATAAATTGGGGTCCAACTTAACTCTTGAGAAACAATAGCAGCTTGATACCAAGGTCGTTGTCGTAAATCAATTGTATTCAGAGTAATATCTGAGGCTTTAATCTGACTCTGTGAATAATTTTGCGATTGAATCAATTGCTGACGATAG
Organism: Microcoleaceae cyanobacterium; assembly: GCA_049647265.1. Taxonomy (GTDB): domain Bacteria; phylum Cyanobacteriota; class Cyanobacteriia; order Cyanobacteriales; family Microcoleaceae; genus JAAURB01. The sequence goes on along the minus strand of JBARXJ010000058.1, from coordinate 109,581 downwards.
TTATCAGATGCAGCAGTTTGTAAGGTGTCTTGACTGCGGCGATAAACCCCTAAATATTCGCCTGTAGTAGTCCCTAGATAAACCTGTTGTAAAGAATCAAACTGCTGCATTTGCAACTGAAAACGACGTTCAACTTGAGCGATATTACTTAAACTGAAATCTCCTCTTTTCATCACATCCCCATTCAGTCGAGTCACAACTAATGGATCTTCAAGGTAATTATCTAATCGTTCTTTGACACGTTGACCTAATGCATCCATTAATTCATTGGCTAAATCTTTAATGGTTTGTTGTCCAGTACGATAGGTTAAATATCCTGTCAGTCCTACAGTCAAAATCATTGGGATGACAAAAGGAATCAGGAGAATTTGTTGTAGGGGAAGTTGAACTTGTTTTTGATTCAACCAACGACGCAGGATATTGAGTCCTATCATGGCTATACCTCCGTAGCGTTTTTATGATCTAAGGTGAAAATAATCTCTTTTTCATATCCTATTCTATCTTAATTCTAAATTATAAAACTTGAGATAAATTTTCCTATTTTTTATAACTGTATAAATAGCGTATTTATCCATTGTATTTATAGTAATTTCAAGATCTGAGAGAAGCTACTGTCTATTATTATAATTCCTCAGTAATCAATAAGATTTAGATCGAGATAAATCAGGTTGCTATACAAAATAGCGAGTCAAATGAGTTTAAAATTATAATAATCACTAATTAAGTTAGTAAAATTGTCATAATTTATTGAATAAATAGAGAAAAGAAACGAAGATGAGATCACTAAATCAGCAAAATAGATTTCTATCACGTTATAAAATAGTAGTCTTAGAAAACCAAGGTTAACTTGCTTCATTATAATATTTACCCCACTTCTATTGCCTAAAGTAATTTTGATTGAGATTCAACAAATTCTTAAATCTCTCAAAACGATATTTAGATAAATTTCACAAATTGATATGAAATATCTTACCATTTCTAACCTTTCGTTTGATTTCCAAGAATGCCCTTGCTCTATTGATTTTCAGTGATAGAATGAACTAATCTATATCCCTGACAGGAGTTCCCTGTATCGGCGGGTCAAAATCTTTTATATATATTCTTGTTTTCCCAGAAGAACTATGATTGAGTCCTATGCTTATTTACATCTGGCGTTAGAGACAGAAACTGAGACGGAGTGTCACACGGCTTTTGAACAGATAAACAGCCAGCAGTTTTCAACTCGTGCTTACTCATGTGTTCTCTCTCTAGCCGTGATGTTAACGGTATTGAATATTGCAGGTAAAGCGATCGCCTTGCTCACAGTTGGGGATACTGGCACTTCAGTTCAACAAGTCCAACAGCGACTACAAGAATTGGGTTATTTCCATGCTCACCCGACAGGATATTACGGAACTATTACTCACCATGCGGTATTGCAATTTCAACACGACCAGGGTTTACCAGCCGATGGCATTGTGGGCAAACAGACGCTTTCGGCTTTAAAGTTAAGTGTTCACCCTCAACCTCAACCCCATAAACCTCACCCAAAAGCCGATCCTCACCCAAAAGCTGATCCCCACCCAAAAGCCGATCCTCACTATAATCCCATCGTGGATAATCGACACTTGATTGGTTTAGGAGTAGGAGATCATGGCCCAGGCGTAAAAGACTTACAAAAACGACTGAAAGAATTAGGCTTTTTCCATGCTCACGTCACCGGCTACTTTGGCCCGATTACCCAGCAAGCCGTGATTGAATTTCAAAAACAATGTTCCCTGACTGCCACAGGTTTAGTCACAGAAGATACTTTAGCTGCCCTCAACAGTCGAGATTTAAACAGTCTCAGCTACGGACAGTCGGCTTTATTGTTACCCGCGCAATTTCTTAAAAAGGGAGATGTGGGGGCAACCGTAGGTTTATTACAACAGCGGCTACAAGAATTGGGATACTATCATGGCTTAGTGACCCACTCTTACGATCAAGAAACAGCAGCGGCGGTACGAGAGTTTCAAAATAATAATGGGATTGAACCCAATGGTATGGTAGGCCCAACCACTCAAAGTCATATTCGGGAAAAATTGACTACTACAGCCCACCGCGATCGCCCTCATCGTGACGTAAAATCTTATCCAAATGCCAGTCAGTATCTACAGCGCCAACTGCGATCGCAAGGTCATCCTCGTCTAGAATTTCAACAGGAGCTAGATTCTGGTGACTCTCAAAAATTAGTAACCCCTGAAAAAGTAGATCAGACTAAACCCACTGATACTCTTAGTGTTTCCGAGTGGTACGAACAAACTCAAGTCAAACCTCGTCTTCAGTCGGCTTCATTACCTGGGCGATCTGTACCGAATCATCCTCTACGGGTGACAGATACCTTTTTAGAACTGGGAGACACAGGCACAGCGGTCAGAGGTATTCAACGGCGGTTACGGCAACTGAATTTCTACAATGGCCCGATTAATGGTTTTTATGATCCGGCAACTGAACAAGCTGTGATTCGGTTTCAACGGGCTAACCGTATTACTCAAACGGGTGTAGTAGGCCCCACCACACAAACCTATCTGTTTAACGCTAAATCTCCTTCCATTCCGGCTGAGGAGTAACAAAGCCAAGCACAAACGGATACTTCTAGTTCCAATCTTTCTCCCTAATCTACCTTTAGCCGTCAATAGCGAGGCATTGCATCAGTTGCTCCAGGCGTTCGTGTTCTTTGTACATTACTATTAATTTCACTGTAGACAATATCAGTTTTTATGGTATAATTGGAAATTAGCGGTTAAAAACCGTACTTCAGAATGGGCGGATGTGGCGGAATTGGTATACGCGCACGCTTGAGGGGCGTGTGGCGCAAGCCTTGCGAGTTCGAGTCTCGCCATCCGCATTCTAAAAAAGGTTTCTCGTTACTGGCGGGAAGCCTTTATTGTTTTTATTGTGATGAAACGCAATGCAAGCGATCGCCGCAATATGCCACAATAATATACCGTAAAAAAATGTCTAAAAATCTATTTAAGTTATTGTGAGTCCTACTGCTACTGTGACGGAGACGAAAACACCTACAGCAACCCGTCGGGCTGTTTTTCCATTTACTGCAATTGTTGGCCAGGACGAGATGAAACTGGCTTTACTGTTGAATGTGATCGATCCCAAAATTGGCGGTGTGATGATTATGGGCGATCGCGGGACGGGTAAATCAACTACCATTCGGGCATTAGCCGATCTATTACCGGAAATTGAGGTAGTTTCTGATGATCCTTTTAACAGCGACCCCAACGATCCAGAGTCTATGAGTGATAGCGTTCGTCAGCAGCGATCAAATGATGAATCTATTTCTGTAAGCCGTAAAAAAGTACCGATGGTAGACTTACCGTTGGGGGCAACCGAAGACCGGGTTTGTGGAACTATTGATATTGAGAAAGCCCTTTCAGAAGGGGTAAAAGCGTTTGAACCGGGATTACTGGCGAAAGCCAACCGAGGCATTCTCTATGTCGATGAGGTCAATTTACTCGACGATCACTTGGTGGATGTGTTGTTAGACTCAGCCGCGAGTGGTTGGAATACGGTAGAACGGGAAGGGATTTCAATTCGTCATCCGGCACGATTTGTGTTAGTGGGTTCGGGTAACCCGGAAGAAGGAGAGTTACGCCCTCAACTGTTAGACCGTTTTGGGATGCACGCTGAAATTAGAACTGTTAAAGAACCCAATTTACGAGTACAAATTGTAGAACAACGGACGACATTTGATCTAAATCCAAACCAATTTTTAGATCAATATATGACTGAGCAACAACAACTGCAACAAAAAATTGTTGAAGCCCAAGAAAGGCTATCTTCAGTTATCATTGATCCAGATTTACGGATTAAAATCTCTCAAGTTTGTTCGGAACTCGATGTGGATGGACTGCGGGGTGATATTGTCACCAATCGGGCGGCAAAAGCCTTAACCGCTTTTGAAGAACGTACAGAAGTCACAGTCGAAGATATCCAACGAGTGATTACTTTATGTTTGCGCCATCGCCTGCGTAAAGATCCCTTAGAATCTATTGATTCGGGTTATAAGGTTCAGACAGTATTCCGTCAAGTCTTCGGATTACCGGAAGCAGAAGACAATTAATTATTGGTTGTTAGTAATTTGTCATTTGTTGAATATTAATGAAGTAAGTAGATTGAATGAAACTCAAGCAATCATGAACTACTAGCCCTATCAAGCGACTGACTCATAACTAATAACTAAGAACAAATAACAAATAATTATGGAAAAACGAATCATCGGTTTTGATCCTGGATTAGCAACGTTAGGGTTTGGAATTGTTCAATGTCAAACCTCTATTCAGCATCAAGCCGCTGAGTCAGTTTCTTTAATTGATTTTGGGGTGATTAAAACTCCGGCAAAACATGATATTGGGCAGCGTCTATGTACAATTTACCAAGATTTACATGATCTGATCGATCAGTTTCAACCCGATTTAGCAGTGGCTGAGAAACTCTTCTTTTATAAGATGGCAAATACCATTTCTGTGGCGCAAGCGAGAGGCATATTAATCCTCGTTTTAGCACAGTTTAATATTCCTGTTTTTGAGTTTACTCCCGCTCATATCAAAAAATCTTTAACAGGGTATGGAAAGGCTGACAAGCGAGATGTGCAAGAAGCAGTAATGCGAGAATTAAACTTAGAATATATTCCCAAACCGGATGATGCGGCTGATGCTTTAGCAGTTGCTTTGACGGCTTGGTATGATGATGAAATTATTATTAAAAATTAAAGCAATGATTATTTTAACGACTCAAGAAATTGCTCAGTTTCGATCTCAACTCTCTGAATATCCAACAGCGTTAGAAGCACTGGATACAATAGAAGACTGTGAAGGAGATCTCGAAGATGCTGCAATTTCTTTAGCCATTCAAGCCGGACAAATGCCAACAACTTCTGAGAATTGGCTAGATGGTGTAGCGAAACGTTGTCGGGTGGCAATTTGTCAAAGTGAGTTTCGAGAAGCGCTATTAGAAGGAAATGTGAGTGGAGTTTTTCAAGATGTGATGGATAAAAAAGTATGCCCAGAAATATTAGTGACTCCTGTTATTCTGTACGTGTTTAAAACAGGGGTCAATCAGTTTTGTCAACCTTTGGAATATAAGCTTTGATATATAGCAATCCTTCTGAGTTGTAAAAAATCGAATTGTAGAAGGCAAGTAGGCACTCTGGGATGGTTGTTGGCTTTCGGTGTCTGGGTGAATACTGACAAATTATTTCTTATTGCTATATTCTGCTTTTATTAGGAAAATGCATATTTTCGTTATTTTGTCAACCTACCCCTCAGTTGAAGTTGTGCATCTGCGTTTAATGTCTATCGGTTGAAGGTGACCTGAAATGAAGATTATGTCTGGTGGTTGACGTAACACTGACTCCGTAGAATCAGGGTTTGGGGAGTATATTGACGATAGATTTGAGTGAGTAGACTGATTTTAGGTACTAAGTCACGCAATTTTATCTTATGTTCAACATAATACAAAATCTGACTTCACCCTGTCAACCCCTTACAACCCCTATAAATTCGTACAATCTATCTCAGCAACTTTTCTTTACAATGTCATTAAAATTTGACTAATATATGAATTTTAAATATTTTTTTCTTTAATAGTTAAACTAAAATTATCAAGCATAGAGACTTGAGACAGCTTTTTGCTTCCGACGGGTTAACTCTTACAATTTTCAGCAGTGAGTCCTAGTCAACAGATGAATAACCCGATCATAAAATAAACTCAATTGACTTGGTTCTATTGTCAGTCTAGCAAACAAAGTAATCCTGATAAATGCTATCAAAGTTTACTGATAACTGACAAAAATATCCGCTTCAATCTGAGTCATATCGCCAAAGGGCTTAAATTGTATATCAATAAAATCATAATATCAGAATGTCACGCGATCGTTTAATTTTTCTAACAGTTTATCTCCTATTCCTGAAACTTGGTCTAAATCTTCCCATGATGAAAAGGGCTTTTTATTACGGGCGGCTATAATTCTCTCAGCTAGTTTCGATCCTATACCCGGTAAGGCTTCAAGTTCGGCTTGAGTGGCGGTATTGAGATTCAGTTTTTCTGTTAACAGAATAGATGAAGAAGTTGTAATTGTACCGTTGCACTCTTGTAGTTGAGTGGCGATCTTCTTCTCTAACCAGCCAGGAATTCCCAGAGAAGCAGTTTGATACAATCGGTTAAATTCTCGGTTAAAATGAGCGGCAACAATAGGATTATTAACAATCAATACAGTTTCATCGTTTGTGTGATTAGCAGCTTCACTCCAATTGTGGGAACCTGTAATAATAGTTTGATTATCAATAATACCAAGTTTATGATGCAATTTATCCCCCATGGGTAAATTAGGAATACCAATAGTTGAAAGCGGTTGTTTCCAAGGACGATTATCAAGTTCATATTGGCATTGATCACCTAAGGCTATTCCCATCATATCTAACCCTTCACTATAATAGCGATAAGCAAAACCCGGATCGATTAAGCCACGAATTGTTATGCCTTTTTGAGATAACTTTTCTAAGGAATTCACTAATGCTTGTTCTGAAAATACAAATAGGGCAAAATCTATAGATTGATTTGCAGTCTTTAACTCTTTGTCAATTAAACCATTACTGCTATTTTCCCAAGGTATAGTTTTAGATGTGGGAGAAAACTGTACTTTAACTTGATTATTTCCAATATCTAATACTTGAGGAGGACGAACTGTTTTTTGCAGACCAAATACACTATCGGTTTCTCCGCCAACTCCATCCCCCCAAAGCCGGTTAAATTCTGCTGTAAAAATAGTGGCTAACTTAGAACTCTCGACAACTAATAAATAATTAGCATTGCCTCGACTATCCGGTTGGTTCAAATCACCATGAATACCACTTAAAGTAAAATTAGCAGAACTGACAATAACAGTTTTACCATCCACAACCATAAATTTATGATGCATTAAGCCTGTCCCTTTAGAACCATCAGCCGTATCATCAATCACCGGAATTTCTGAATCAAATAAAATTAACAGTGCATCTCTTTGTTGTATTTCAGAATCTTGTAATTTTCCATCTTTATTAATATCAGCCAATTGAAAAAACTCAGAATAACGATCTTTTTCTCGATCTGAAAGTTGCTGAATTTCTTGGGCTGTAAAATCACTCCAGGGACGACTGTAATTATTCTCCAAAATCACCCGAACTTTGACCCCAGCTTGAAACCGTCGTTCTAAAGCGATCGCTATTTTCGGGAGGCGCAATTCTTGAACTGCCACATCCACACTTGACTCAGCCGCCGCGATAGTATCCACGAGAATTTCTTCTAAATTATCTCCTAAGCGAGATTGATTGCGGTACGGGTCAGTATAGACAGCCGCAATAGATTGATTAAAATAAGCTTGAATGAACCGATCTTGAGGTAGGGGTTCAGCAATCGGTTGAACTGAAGTTTGAGGCTGTTTTTTCAACCAATAAGCCAATAAACTGGCCAAAATTAACAGGGTTGCCAAGCTGATGCAGAAAACAACTCTTTTTGATGAACTCTTAGCGCAATTTGGGCGACCTCGAAGTGACTTCATAATGCATGGGAAATACTAAACAATCTATTTGTAGAGTTCCCTGTTTGAGTCTGAGAAGATCTTCGTACAATAAATAAAAGATTATCTTTAGAGGGCTTCCTTCTCAACAGATAATCTGCTAAGTAACAGTTAAAACCCACATTCGGTGACACTCCTTTTCCACTCTCTGAAGCGGCAAGACCATTTACCAATGCCGCTAACATCTCAATTTTGTTCACAGACCTGGGAAAAATCCCTCACTACTGTGCTATGCCTAGAAGAAAACGAACATTTCCCTGTGGCCACAAAGGCTACGGTAAAGTTTGCCATCACTGCAAACAACAGCAAGAGGTACAACAACAGGAAAGTCAGGCTTTGGTGGAAAAACGCCATCGAAAACAAGCTTGGGAAGCGTCCTTTGAACAGGATCTCATTGATCTTAGAGGTTTACCAGACTACGTTGTGGTCAAAGCCCGTAATATTATCGATGGGTTGAACCAACACAGAAGTTATCGTGACTTTGGAGGGAAGCGCCTGCGCCATAATCGTTTTATTATTAGTATTCCGGTGACTCGTAATTACCGATTGCTATGTCAAGATAGCGGCAACTTCCTGGTCCCTCAAAAGGTGTTATCTCATGAAGATTACAACGTTTGTAAGCCGGGGATTTAGCATGAGCTGTACTGATTATCATGATGCAAGGGTCGGCTAAATTGTTCCCGATCGCAACAAACTTTTAAATTCCACTGTTTATCCAACTTGATTACTGATGCAAATTTATCTCGACTATAGCGCCACGACTCCTCCCCGTCCAGAAGCGATCGCGGCGATGCAGACTGTCATGACTCAGCAATGGGGTAACCCTTCTAGTTTACATGAGTGGGGCAACAGAGCGGCGACAGCAATCGAAAAAGCGAGAATACAGGTGGGAGATTTAATTAACGCCCCGCCAGAGTCTATTGTGTTTACCTCGGGGGGAACAGAAGCGGATAATTTGGCAATTTGGGGAATCACTCGTCAATATACTCAGCCGCAACATATCATTATTTCCAGTGTAGAACATTCCGCGATCGCAGAACCGATAAAGCGTTTAGAGGCTGATGGCTGGCGTGTGACACGACTTCCTGTTGATAAGCAGGGGCGGGTACATCCGTTGGATTTGAAAGCTGCTATTGAAGCGGATACGGTACTCATATCGGTGATTTATGGCCAAAGTGAGGTAGGCAGTTTACAACCCATTGAAGCGCTAGGTCAAATTGCTCGTTCTCACAATATCTTATTTCATACGGATGCTGTACAGGTAGCCGGACGAATTCCGATTGATGTGCAAAAACTCCCCATTGATTTATTATCTTTATCCAGTCATAAGATTTATGGCCCCCAAGGTGTCGGGGCGCTATATATTCGAGATGGGATAAAATTAGTTCCCTTATTCGGCGGTGGGGGTCAGGAATTTCAACATCGTTCTGGCACTCAAGCTGTACCGAATATTGCTGGGTTTGGGGTGGCGGCTGAATATGCGGCGAAAGAAATGGCAATAGAAACACCCAGATTAATGCAATTGCGCGATCGCTTATTTGATTTACTCGCAGATGTTCCCTATTTAATTCCTACAGGCGATCGCTTACATCGTTTACCCCATCACGTTAGTTTTTGTTTAGTTCCTAGTCGCCCACAAATACCGCCGACGGTAACAGGAAAAACATTAGTGCGTCAGCTTAATTTAGCCGGAATTGGAATTAGTGCAGGTTCTGCTTGTCATAGTGGTAAGTTAAGCCCCAGTCCGATTTTATTGGCAATGGGATATGACAACAATACCGCTTTAGGAGGAATTCGCTTAACCTTAGGGCAACAAACGACTTTAGCAGATATCGAATGGACAGCGATGGTTTTAAAGCAAATTTTAGAACGGTTATTTCCGCCTTCTTTCGCTGTTAAAGCTTGAGGTAATTCGTTAAATGTTTCTTCTTGCTATTGATAAATTGAAGAATTAAGATGTCGGAAATTGAGTATCTTACTCCATAATAATTGATGAAAAACAAACTATTTTTTGTATTGATTTTAGGTTGGGGAATTTTGAGCGTTAGAACTTCAGCGATTTTGAGGGCTGAACCATTACCCGCTAACGAAGTATATTTAGATAGAGATTGCCAAATATTAGAAGACTTATCACAGTTTGACAAATGGGCGGTTGTTTACCAATCCGAATTTCAAGCTGTAGATGAAACTTATTGGTTCTATGCTGGTCAATATCAAGACGGGGCAGTACTTTTTTGTATTTCCAAACCCAAATTTTCCCAAGCTAGAGTCTTGAATGAAAAAAAATTACAAAATCAATTTATTGAGAAAATCACCAAAGATCCTAACAGTAATTCTATGTTTATGATTACTGTAAGAGATGGAAATGGCAGAAATGTCTCTTTGACGGATTATCAACTCGATTTGGCTAATCTAAATCAACCTATATTAACTCGCTTGGGAGAAACATCTAATTGAAATTAATCTATAGCCAGATTGTCTTAATTCTATCCAATCAGCTTAAATAGCTTATCTATTGAGGATGATAGTTATTATACTAATTCATATTAAGCTGCCAAACAATACTTATATGCCTAGTCAACAAGCTTTAGATGAAGAATGGTTTCCTGAATAATTTAGATTGTAAAGTGCGCCTGATAGACGCACTATGCACAACGTACGATGTATTCTAGGAAGTCAAGAATACTTGTCTTCTCTCAAAGATTAGTTTCATCTTGCCCATTATCTTCTAAGAAGATACTTCTAACTTTTTATTAGACTTAAACGTAGAAACGAAAAACAGCCGAATATAAGGTAAAACCCAATAGAAAAACCATAAAATTCCAGCATGACGACGGGCAAAAATCATCGCTTCTTTGGGTGGTAAACCTTTGGGTTGAAACACTTTTTTAAACCGTTCTTTCAGAGACATTTTTTGACTCAGCCAAATACTTTCTTCCGGCGGGTTATGGTGACAGGTGGCTAAATATCCCGGTGCAACCCAAACAGAACAATCTTGTTGATATGCCCGTAAACCATAATCAAAATCTCCGGCATAATGGGTAAATTCTGATTCTAAATTCCCGAGTTGATAGACAACCGTTTGCGGAATTAATACACAATTTCCATACATTGTATCGCAGCGTTGAGGAGTATCTGTGGGAGAAATACATTTAAATTTCAAAGGATGCCACCAACTCTTATGAACAACACCGCCATAAGTTAATTCTCCAGTTTCCGGGTTACAGGTTGATCCGGTAATAATGGCTTGACGTTCTCCTTGTTGTGCTAATTCTTCAGCCGTTTCTAATAACGTTTTTAAAGCATGAGGATAGAGTAATGTATCATCATTCAACCATAGATAATAATCATAACCTACGGTAATTGCTTTGCCGAAACCGAGGTACATTCCGCCATTCCAAAATAAGCCACCTGTGCCCGGAATAACTTTAACTTCTGGATAGGTTTGTTGAATGGCTGTAGCCGTGCCGTCTGTGCTACCATCATCAACTAAATACACATCTAATTGTATCTCGTTTAGCATTTGTTGTTGGTAGAGAGCATCCAAACAAGCAAGGGTTTTTGACTTGCGGTTAAAGCAGGTTAAAATAGCGGCAATTCGAGACATAGTCATAACAGTTTAGATTGAGTTTGAAGCAATTGTCAAAGGGGTAAATGTGTCGCTCGGGGAATTGCTTTCCTGTTCCTATTATATTCTATGTTGAGAAAGTGACGAGTCTTGTAACAACTCTGTATAAAGTTCTAAATAGCGACGGGCTTGTAATTCTAAGGAAAATTCAGCTTTAGCTTTTTGACGGGCGCGATCGCAAAGTTGCAAATAGCGATTTTTATCGGATAATACCCAATCAATACCGTTCGCTAACTCTTCAATGTCAAATGGTTGGGCAAGATAACCATTAAATTTGTGTTCAATCATATCTGGCATTCCCCCAATTTTAAACGCAACGCAAGGCGTACCTGAAGCAATAGACTCAACTACAGTATTGGGTAAATTATCTTGCAAAGAAGGAGCAACAAATACATCCGCTGCGGCATAAATTAAAGCTAAAGAGATATCATCTCCCAAGTGACCTAAAGAATAAACCGGAAAGCCTAATTCTGAGGATATTTGACTCTCTAAAGATCCAAATACGACTAATTCAATTTTATCCTGCCATTTCTCGCGACTCAACTGTTGCAATGCGGCTTGTAATAAATGAAAGCCTTTACGCTTTTCCGAAGCTGCCCTCGCCCCAAATAGAATTAAATGTTTATTTTGAGGTAAATTCAGACGTTCCCGTGCTAATGCCCGCGTCATCGGCTTATAAACGCTTAAATCAATGCCATTGGGTATGATTTCAATTCGTTTATTTTGAAATAATGGACTAGAATTAGCACAGTCAGCTAACCATTGACTAGGGGTTACTAACGTTAAATTTAAATCTTGCCAGGCTTTCGCTTTACGTTGCCAAACCCAGCGAGATAAGTCTTTTTCTTCACTACTTTGAAGTTGCGGACAAGCCCCACAATTTTTCATATAGCGATCGCAATTTTGCGTATAATGACAGCCTCCCGTAAACGGCCACATATCATGGGCTGTCCAGACTAGCGGTTGAGAAAATTGCCGGAAATCTTCTATTTTCAGATAGCCTTTACAGACCCAATGCAAATTAATAATATTGGGTTGGAGTTGCTTCACCTTGCCAGGGAGGGAACTGGGTAACCATTGGGGAGAAAAAATACTGCGATCGCGATGTCGATAGGCTTGCAACGGTAAACCATCAAACCGTTCCGCTAAATTTAAACGAGTGATGGCTTTTTGCGTTGAACTTTGCAACGTATGAACATTTGAGTCGCGAGTTAATGAGGTACGAACTAACATCTGAGATGCTATTCCAATCTGTTGTAAGCCTTGATGGAGGCGATAGGCTGCGCGATCTGCGCCATTTCCTCCATCTGCCGTTGCCAATAATAATGTGTTGATCAAAGTCACAGTTTTAACCTCTAGTGGTGCATAAGATCGAATGTGAAGGGCTAATTAATTCTGCGGGTGAGTCTCAAGGAAACACCAGTTTTTACTGTTTCAAAAGCAGGTCAAATTAAGACTTGTACTCCCCAGGGTAAAATGAGTCCGTTTATCGTTACAGCTTAAAACCCTTATAAATATAGGTTTTGCTGATTTTTCGTTCACTTCATGGCATATCCCCTATGAACCCCCCTAGCATTTCGGTTATTATTCCCACATACAACCGTCGAGACCTCTTACAACAAACTTTAGATTCTGTACAACAGCAAACTTTTGAAGATTGGGAAGCGGTAGTGGTCGATGATGGTTCTGATGATGGTACCCAAGAGATGGTACAGCAACGCATAGCAGCCGATTCTCGTATTCGCTATGTGCGACAACCTCAAGCGGGTTCAGGTGCATCTGCTTGTCGTAATCAAGGAACTGCGATCGCCAATGGTCAATATATTATTTATCTTGACTCTGATGATTGTTTAGCCCCCTCAGCTTTAGAAAATCGCTATCGTTTAATGGAACAACATCCAGAATTAGATTTTGGAGTATTTCCTTGTATGGTGTTTCTTCAACAACCGGGAGATACGAATATTCTTTGGAACTTAGAAACAGAACGTCTTGATTTAGATCGGTTTTTAGCCCGAGATGTTCCTTGGCAAACGACAAGCCCAATTTGGCGAAAACCCGCGCTAGAAAAAGTCGGATTATGGAATTCAGAAAACTTAGGTTGGGATGATTGGGAATATCATTTACGAGCGGTTATTTTAGGCTTAAATTATAGTTGGTTTCCTTATCCAGACTGCTTTTGGCGCAAACCTCAATATGTTTCTTTAGGCAGTCAATCGGGTTCTGTTGAGCATTTGAAATCCCACGAAGAATGTCTCCCTCGATTAGAACAATTATTGAGTCAAACGGATCAATTAACAACAGAAAGAAAAGCTTTTTTAAGAATTCAATATTTCTGGTTTGCTGAAGCTTGGGTAGAACGTCAAAACTTATCAGAAGCCTTGAGAGTTTGGCAACGTTGTTTTGATCGCAGTTTAGTAGATGGATCTTTATATTCCTGGGGAATTCGCTATCTAAAATGGATTGATACTGCCCCACCCATTGTTCAGAAACTCACTCGCAAAATTGTAAAAATGATTGGGCCAAAATCGTTAATCTTTAAACGCTCAACCACTTTACGTCAAGTTACAATGCCCACATTCTATCAATTTCCGCCTGTACTCGCGTCTGCGTAACGGTTTCACTTAGTAACAGAGAGCATCTATAATTTTAAAATGGTCAGGAATATAGGCGGTTGAGTCGTGATACTGCGACAAAAGTGGGTTAGAGAATCTATTATGCTGAGAATGACTACATTTCATCTACAGACCCAATCGTTAATTATTGAGATTGCAAGAAATAGATTGTTATTCCAATTAGTGTCGTATTTGATCTAAAAATTATCGATATTTTTTATAGCGTCTGGAAGTGTAAATATACTGTTTCTCAAGATTATTCTCAATAGAAGATATTGCTATTTTTGCTGACGTTAGGTTATACTTACTATCAAACCGCTACGCGAATCCCTATGGTAATGTAGCATTTATTGCCTGTAAGTTTAAAAATATCAGTATATTTACGAAATCGCTATCTTATGTTTTAGGATAAAATCCAAATATAGCAAGGCTTTACAAAAATAAGTTAAAAATAGAGAGATTTGCAATATCTGTATCATTTATATCTCTCGCGAATAATTTTAACAGAAAAAACGGTTCAAAATTGACACCTATCTGCAACCAATTTTAGTCCACTGACTCTATGGGTCGTGGTATACTACTTGCGCTTATAGGATGCAAAGACTTCAATGACTCGTAAACAATCCCCTATTAACACAATCTGGTTAGGGATGATTGTCTCAGCGACTGTGGTTGCTGCGTTTAATGGAACTTTAGCAGATGTAACAATAGCCTCCTTTGAAGCGGTAGAAACAGCAGTCACTTTGGCAATTGGTTTAATTGGGGGGATGGCATTATGGTTAGGTCTGATTCAGGTGGTTGAAGCCGCAGGCGGTATGAGCGCGATCGCCCGTTTAATCCGTCCTGTGATGATTCGATTGTTTCCCGATGTACCTGCCTATCATCCTGCTATGTCTGCGATGGTCTTAAATATGGCAGCAAATGCTTTAGGCTTAGGGAATGCCGCCACACCCATGGGCTTAAAAGCCATGACAGAATTGGATAAATTAAACCCTGATAAAGGGACTGCAACCGATGCCATGATTTTATTCTTGGCAATCAACACCTCTTCGGTGACATTAATTCCAATTGGGGTAATAACGGTTCGTGCTAGTAGCGGAGCAGACAATCCCGCCGCAATTCTATTACCCACCTTATTGGCCACAGTCTGTTCCAGTTTAACTGCAATTATAGTATCAAAATTATGCGCTCGTCGTCAATCAATTTCTGATCTAAATCCAGATTTAAATTCAACAGAAATAGTAGAAACCGATGAAACTGAAGAACCCATCACAGAAGAGCAGTTAGAGAATCGACATCCTCCATCAAAAATTAGTCAATTTATCTTTATTAGTTTGATAGTTGCTTTTAGTGTTGCAGTGATTCATCAGACCACTCAAACCGAACTCCAGACAATCATCTCAACTCAAACCTTTGAACAGCTCTCTGATGGTATTATTCCTGTCCTAATTTGTGGATTTTTACTATTTGGTTATTTCAAAGGAATTCCTGTGTATGAAACAGTAACAGAGGGAGCAAAAGAAGGATTTCAGGTTGCCATTAGAATTATTCCATTTATGGTTGCCATTTTTGTCGCAATTGCTATGTTTCGTGCCAGTGGCGCATTAGATATCATTGCGACGGTTTTATCACCCTTAACCACTCCCATTGGCTTACCAACCGAAGCCTTATCTATGGCATTAATTCGTCCCCTTTCCGGTAGTGGTGCATTTGGATTAATGTCTGAAATTGTCGAAAAAGATCCCAATAGTTTTTTAGCGAATCTCGTTAGCACTATGCAGGGTTCAACAGAAACTACATTTTATGTGATTGCTGTCTATTTTGGTAGTATTAATATCACTAACACTCGTTATACATTACTGGCTGCTTTAGCCGCAGATGCAGTCGGTATAATCAGTGCTTTAATAATTTGCCATATAATATTTTAGAAAATGCGATATTTTTAGATTGCGTACTTTTACGTACAAATAATTAATAAATCTGGCAAAATTAGATTGAATAACAGTAGCTTAACGGATGCAAAAATTATTGCTAAGTAGTAAAGTGGGATTGACTGAGGTAATGTATTGAATTCAAATTTTGGGTTAATCTACCGTTGCTCTGAGATTTCTCATCATTGTTGAACCTTTAAAAGTAGCAGAATACTATGATTACAACTTTTATATTAGGTAGTTACAGCCTGACTTTCAGCCTTGTTTTTTTGAAATATTTTCAACGATTTATTCAAGATCCGACCACAAAAAATTCCGATCAAGCCTCTTGGCTGGTTATAATTATAGCGAGTTTATTATGGCCTGTTTCGTTACCTCTTTCTGTATTAGAGAAAAATACAAATAAAACAAAATCCTCATTATATGATTCTCAATCTCAAATTGATCTGATTTACTTTGACCGTAATCATCAAACTTATTCAGAAATACTCTTAGACAAAAGAGAGCAGAAAAAAGTAGAAATTTAACGCTTGAAATGATGGGTTGATAGTGATTGTGTAGAGGATTAATGATGGGTGTAAAATTCTGATAGAGAAAACTATAGTCAGTGATTGTTACTCAAGAGTTTTACTGAAGCCTTCACGTCCGAAGCAATCAAATTCAATAGCAGTGACTATTAACCTATCACTCAATCACTCCTGAATTCATTACTCTCGAAAAATTAGACTGGCTCCAGTTAGTGATATAATCAGCTT
This sequence comes from Microcoleaceae cyanobacterium, assembly GCA_049647265.1. Classification (GTDB taxonomy): domain Bacteria; phylum Cyanobacteriota; class Cyanobacteriia; order Cyanobacteriales; family Microcoleaceae; genus JAAURB01. The sequence continues at coordinate 93,067 of JBARXJ010000058.1, read as the reverse complement.
TAATCATCACCCAAGTGATCGTTAAATCTACAATCGGAGTCTGATAACGTGAGATTGGTCATATTAGGAGGCCCAGGGGCAGGAAAAGGAACTCAAGCGAACTGGCTCTCTAACCATCTCCAAATTTCATTAATTGCAACTGGAGACATCCTCAGAACAGCGATCGCCAATCAAACTGTACTGGGTCAAAAAGCTCAAGCTTACGTTCAGACTGGAGAACTGGTGCCAGATGAAATAATGATAGAATTTATCCGCTACTCGTTACTCTTGCCAGATGTAGAATCCGGATGGTTACTCGATGGTTATCCCCGCACCGCATTTCAAGCCGAAGAACTCGATTTTTTACTGGAAGATTTACAACAACGTTTAGATTGGGCAATTTATCTGAAGGTTGATTATTCTATTTTGAAAAGTCGTTCTTTACAACGTGCCCGTACAGATGATGAACCCAATATTATTCAACGCCGTCTTCAACTGTTTGAAGAACGAACTATTCCTATTTTAGAATATTATAGTTTTCGTAATCGTTTATTAGAAATTAACGGTAATCAAACCGTAAAACAAGTTCAACAGGATATTTTAACCGCTTTAAATAGTGATGCTTAAAAATTACTATTCTCTGTATTATTATAATTTTTACTAAAGTTTTTATCGATATTTAGTTAATTTACTATTTTTAATAAAAAGGAATAACCCACCTTATATTTAATCAGTAAAATATAATGAATCAAGTTTAAGCAGTAATAAAATATGACAAAACATATACTTAGAGAAGTATCTCTCGCCATCCTTTATCAAGAAGATCAGTTTTTAATGCAACTTCGCGATGATATCCCTGGAATTGCCCATCCTGGGGTTTGGGGATTATTTGGCGGACATATCGAATGGGGTGAAAATCCACTGCTTGCCCTGCAAAGAGAATTAAAAGAAGAAATCGGTTATGATGCAGCGCAGTTAACGGAATTTTATCAAGATAAAGACACTAAAGTAATTCGCCATATTTTCTCAAGCAGTCTAACAGTCAGTTTAGATCAATTAACCTTAAATGAAGGTTGGGATATGGGGTTAGTCACTGCCGCAGAAATTAAGGCTGGAAAATGCTATTCCCACAAAGCGGGGATGGTACGATTATTAGGTCGTCCTCACCAACGTATTCTTCTAGATTTTATGGCAAAAAGAGGCTATTGAGAATTATAAATTAATCATGTTGATTAGCTTGTAGCTTTTAGGGTGCATCCGACAGACGCACCCTAGGAGTTTTCGGTTAATTAATTAACCAATTATGAATCATTACTGATGCCAGACTTAGTAGTCGAAGTCACCCATGCCGCCGCCGGGAGCTGGAGCACCATCTTTAGGTTCTGGCTTATCAACCACGATACATTCTGTAGTTAATACCATTCCAGCAATAGACGCTGCGTTTTGAATCGCAGAACGAGTCACTTTCGCCGGGTCAACAATACCTGCTTCAAATAGATCAACATATTCATTTGTAGCCGCATTGTAACCGACATTAAAGTCTTTTTCTTTAACCCGTTCAGCCACAACTGCACCATTTTCCCCTGCGTTTTCTGCAATTCGTTTTAAAGGAGCAGATAAAGCCCGAGAAACGATTAATGCCCCGGTTAAGGCTTCGCTCTTGAGGTTAGTATTTGCCCATTCTTCCACTTGAGGCGCGAGGTGAGCCAGAGTTGTACCACCACCCGGAACAATTCCTTCTTCAACTGCTGCTTTAGTGGCGTTAATCGCATCTTCTAACCGTAATTTACGGTCTTTCATTTCAGTTTCAGTGGCTGCACCGACTTTAACAACCGCAACCCCACCGGATAATTTGGCTAAACGTTCTTGCAGTTTTTCTTTATCGTAGGAAGAATCACTTTCTTCCATCTGACGACGAATTTGTTCGCAACGAGATTTCACCCCAGCTTCGTTACCTTCAGCAACAATTGTGGTGTTGTCTTTGGTGATTGTGATGCGACGGGCTGTACCGAGCATCTCTAGCTTGGTGGTTTCAAGTTTTAAACCCGCATCTTCAGTAATCACTTGACCACCGGTAAGAACTGCGATATCTTCAAGCATGGCTTTACGGCGATCGCCAAATCCTGGTGCTTTAACCGCAGCGACATTCAGTACACCCCGTAAACGGTTTACCACTAAAGTAGCCAAGGCTTCTTTTTCGATATCTTCAGCCAGAATCATCAACGGCTTACCGGCGCGGGCAACTTGTTCGAGGACAGGCACTAAATCTTGAACCAGATTAATTTTCTTATCGGTTAACAGAATTAAAGGTTCTTCTAAGACGGCTTCCATCCGTTCGGTATCGGTAGCAAAATAAGGGGAAATATACCCTTTATCAAACCGCATCCCTTCGGTAATTTCTAATTCAGTGGTCATGGACTTCCCTTCTTCAAGAGAAATCACCCCTTCTTTACCCACTTTATCCATCGCATCAGCAATCATCTGACCGACTTCTTCATCGTTTCCAGCAGAAATCGCACCCACTTGAGCAATGGCTGTAGAAGATTCTACAGGGCGGGCGTGTTCTGCAATTTTATCCACTAAGAAATTAGTTGCTTTATCAATACCGCGCTTGAGTTCAATGGGGTTAGCGCCAGCAGCAACGTTGCGTAACCCTTCTTTAACAATAGCGTGGGCGAGTACTGTTGCGGTTGTAGTACCGTCTCCGGCGGCATCGTTGGTCTTGGAAGCGGCTTGACGAATCAGGGAGACCCCAGTATTCTCAATATTATCTTCAAGTTCGATTTCTTTGGCAATGGTGACCCCATCATTCACAATTTGAGGGGCACCAAATTTCTTTTCGAGTACAACGTTACGACCTTTGGGGCCAAGAGTAACCGCTACGGACTCTGCTAGGATGTCCATTCCCTTTTCAAGGGCACGACGAGCATTTTCATTGTAAATAATGCGCTTAGCCATATTGTGTTTTGTCCTGAATATTGTATGGGTGTATGAGTAATGACTTCAGTTGTGAAGTCTTAACAATAGAAAATTAAGTGCTGTTAATCGAAGCGCCTCGATTGGCTTCTAGTTAACAACAGCTAAAATATCTTTTTCAGCAAGTAGGATATATTCTTCGCTACCGAGTTTAATATCGGTTCCGGCATATTTGGAGTAAAGCACTTTATCACCGACTTTGACATCCAATTCAGCCCGAGATCCATCATCGTTGCGTTTTCCTGGGCCGACAGATACAATTTCCCCGACTTGGGGCTTTTCTTTAGCCGCATCGGGTAATAAAATTCCACCCGCTGTTTTTTCTTCGGACTCGCTAATTTTAATGAAAACGCGATCGCCTAAAGGTTGTACAGTTGAAACGCTTAGGGATACAGCAGCCATGGACTAAACCTCCTGTAGAGTAAGTTGAACGCTTTAGGAGCAATTGCACACTGGTGTTAGCCCAATCAACAGTGACGTTTTTCTATAGTACCGTTGATTGTTTTTCACAGTTAGCACTCTTAACTCCTGAGTGCTAATTTAGCGAACTGAGCGATCTGATGGCAACAACCTCATCAGTACGGGTTCCCGAACTATCTAAGTTAAGGTAAACTTTGGAGGACAATCAGCAAGAGTAATGAGTTATTAGTTCTTAGTTGTCAGTTATTAGTGAGGATCTTCTTGTTCCCCGTTGCCTGTTGCCTTCTTGTTCCCTGTTCCCCGTTGCCTGTTGCCTGTTGCCTTCTTGTTCCCTGTTCCCTGTTCCCTAATATCCTATGACAAACGACAATACCCCTGACCAACCTCAATATTGTCCGGCGCAAACAGCGGTTCAAGCTTTAAGTTTAGATAAAATTCAGCGTCATATTTTCATTTGTGCCGACCAAACTAAACCGAAATGTTGTTCTAAACAAGCCAGTATCGAAGCATGGAATTATCTAAAGCAACGCTTAAAAGAATTAAACCTCGATCAACCGACAGAAGAACGCCCCAGTTGTATTTTTCGGACTAAAGCCAATTGTTTACGAGTTTGTTGTGATGGCCCAATTTTATTGGTGTATCCGGATGGAGTTTGGTATCACTCCGCAACAATACCAGTGATTGAGCAAATTATTCAACAACATCTGTTGGGTAACAAAGTGGTTGAAGAGTACGCTATTTTGCAGCGTCCTTTACCTTTGAACGCTTCCCCAACTGAAGCATAGGCTGAAGCGCATATTGATGTTCTGTACAAAAAATATATTTTGATATAATCGATGTAAGCTCAGTCAAATTGATTACATCGTAATTTGTAGACAAGGATATTGACCCACATCACTTATTTTTAATTTGACCCATTGATCGATTCATTGATTAATGTTCTCAAAGCTTTATATAAAAAAGCAGATAGAAGTCAACTATTCGGGTATCCTATGGCTACGGCAGTATCTCGGCATCTCTTTCACGGATTGCACTAAAAGGTGGATAACCCCGCTCTACCTTTTGGTTTGATTACAATACGATTACAATAATCACTGTTTAACCGAAGCGGGATTTGTTCAACGGACTATCAAGATGAAAGAACTCAATGATGGAGAGCAACGGCGGCTCATGCTGGTCGATGATGACCCAAACCTAATCTTACTTGTTCGAGATTATCTAGAATTTCGCGGCTATGAAGTGGTGACAGCCGAAAATGGCGTAGAAGCCCTGAAGCTACTCCAGAATAATGATGTACCTGACTTGATTATCTGTGACATCATGATGCCGGAGATGGACGGTTACACTCTAGTTAAGATTGTTCGAGATGATCCTAATACAGAATGGATTCCGGTTTTATTTCTCTCAGCTAAAGGACAAAGTCAAGATAAAGTCAAGGGCCTAAATACAGGAGCCGATGTTTATATTGTCAAACCCTTTGAACCCGAAGAACTGGTGGCTCAAGTTGAGTCTTCTCTCAGACAAGCCACACGCCTGATTAAGCGCCCCAAAGCCGGAATGGAAGGAACTCCTGTGATTCAGGTGCGCCGAGATGTTGAGCTAACACCAACAGAGCTAAAGGTTGTCCAATTAGTGGCTCAAGGGATGGCCAATCGAGAAATTGCCAAAATTATGAAAGTCAGTCAACGTACGATTGAAAGTCACGTCAGCAATATGTTAAGTAAAACAGGCCTCCATAATCGCACAGAATTGGCGCGTTGGGCAATGGAAAGCCAGAAAGCTTAATCTAAATTACTTCAGCTTAAATGAGATGTTTTGATCGGGGTCACGAAACGGTATACTAGAGTCAAGTCATATTGTACTTAATCTTACTTACTTATTATAGAAAATACGTAGCCCTGAAGAGTTTAACTTCTCTAGTTATATCTATCTTGCCATCAGGTCAGAAGATAATGGGTCGAAAGAGAGGTGATAGATTAGGAATTTTAGTTCAATGCAGCCGGGAAATCACTTTTGAGTTAAGGTGATTTAGTTCTCGAAACTGTATAGTATTTTTACAAATATTTTTGTAGCTAATATTGAAATAAATCCCTAACCTGACTCACTCAAACCAATCCTTATTCATCTTAACTCAATTGAAGCATCTACTCTATCTAGGTATTTTTTTTACCTAATATATTAATCATCAAATTCATTCAAACACCCGAGAACTCAAGTAGTTCTAATAATCTTTATTGCTTAATATTTTCTATATTTTAACCCACTTTTGATTAAAGGAAAGGCAAGTTATGGCTTGCTATCAGAAAAAAAGCATCAGGGATCGCGGGTAACGACTATTCACCCAAGGCTTATTTTAATATTTTGCCAAAGTGAAGAATGCTAAAATGAAGCTTTAGATTAAATTCATTATCTACAAATATCTAGGTTATATATTTCTATGTCTAATATTAGAAACCGTCTGTCTATTTTCGTAGACGGTAACAATATGTTCTACGCTCAACAAAAAAATGGTTGGTTTTTTGACCCCAAACGAGTCTTATCCTATTTTATAGAAGAACAGCCAGATATCGTTTTAGTTAATGCCTTTTGGTATACCGGCCTCAAAGATCCCCAAGATCAGCGAGGATTTAGAGATGCTTTAATTAGTTTGGGCTATACCGTACGGACAAAAACCCTGAAAGAATATTATGATGATAGTTCAGGACGCTATTCTCAAAAAGCCAACCTTGATATTGAAATTGTGGTTGATATGTTTAATACGGTCGATCAGTATGACCGTGTGGTTTTATTTAGCGGGGATGGAGATTTTGAACGAGCCATTGAGCTATTGCGTTCCAAAAATACTTATATTACAGTAGTCTCTACAGAAGGTATGATTGCTCGAGAACTGCGTAATGTCACTGACCGCTATATTGATTTAAATGATATTCGAGACAGCATTGAAAAAGTAGAAAATGAGTTAAGATATTGAAATGATATTTCCTCGATCTCAGAAATTAATCCTTAAACTCCGGCAATGGAGCACCGTCAGAGCCGGCGGTATTATTCTGCTGCGAAACTAAATTTTATTGAACTTCATACTGATTTCATTCGCAACATCTTATTAATATTGGAGGTTTTCTGACGATGACGACTCAGCCCAATTCAGACCGGATTATCATTTTTGATACCACCTTGCGGGATGGGGAACAATGCCCCGGCGCGACTTTAAATGTAGACGAAAAGCTCACAGTTGCCCGACAACTTGCCCGCTTGAATGTTGATGTGATTGAAGCCGGATTTGCGATCGCTAGTCAAGGTGACTTTGAAGCTATTTCTCGCATTGCGGAAACGGTGGGAACTGAAACTGGGCCAACGATTTGTAGTTTAGCACGGGCCGTTAAAAAAGATATCGAAGCGGCGGCTAATGCGGTTAAACCTGCTGTTAACCAACGCATCCATACTTTTATTGCGACTTCAGATATCCATTTAGAACATAAACTTCGCAAAACCCGCGCCGAAGTCTTAGATATCACGGCAGAAATGGTGGCTTATGCCAAATCTTTTGTCGAGGATATTGAATTTTCCCCCGAAGATGCCGGACGCTCTGAGCCTGAATTTCTCTATCAAGTGTTAGAAAGAGCGATCGCAGCAGGTGCGACAACCGTAAACATCCCGGATACAGTGGGTTATACAACTCCGGCGGAATTTGGGGCGTTAATTCGCGGGATTAAAGAAAATGTTCCTAATATTGACAGCGCGATTATTTCGGTTCATGGTCATAATGATTTAGGCTTAGCCGTTGCCAACTTCCTCGAAGCGGTAAAAAATGGGGCGCGACAACTTGAATGTACGATTAATGGGATTGGAGAACGGGCTGGAAATGCGGCTTTAGAAGAGTTGGTAATGGGTTTACACGTCCGCCGACAATATTTTAATCCCTTCTTTGGTCGTCCGGCAGACTCCGAAGAACCGTTAAGCCAAATTAATACCCGCGAAATTTACAAAACCTCTCGTTTGGTGTCTAATTTAACCGGGATGTTGGTACAACCCAATAAAGCCATTGTGGGAGCCAATGCTTTTGCTCATGAGTCGGGTATTCATCAAGACGGGGTGTTAAAAAATAAGCTTACCTACGAGATTATGGATGCTCAGTCTATTGGTTTGAAGGATAATCAAATCGTTTTGGGCAAACATTCCGGTCGTCATGCATTTTCTACCCGTTTACAAGAATTAGGATTTGACTTATCGGATAACGAGATTAATAAAGCCTTTATCCGGTTTAAAGATTTAGCCGATAAGAAAAAAGAAGTCACCGATTGGGATTTGGAAGCGATTGTCAATGATGAAATTCGTCAAGTCCCTGAACTGTTCCATTTAGAATGGGTGCAGGTCTCCTGTGGTGACCATTCTCGCCCGACAGCAACGGTGAGTTTACGAACTCCTAGCGGGGAAGAATTAACCGATGCCGCTATTGGTACGGGTCCTGTCGATGCGGTTTATAAGGCGATTAACCGGGTGGTGAATGTGCCGAATGAATTGATTGAGTTCTCTGTGCAGTCGGTAACAGCGGGAATTGATGCGATTGGAGAAGTAACAATTCGTTTGCGTCACCAAGGTCAGGTGTTTTCCGGTCATTCGGCGAATACTGATATTATTGTGGCTTCTGCTCAAGCTTATGTTAATGCCCTCAATCGGTTATATGCAGCACAACAATCCCAAAAACAAGAAGTGATGGTTTAACCAACATCAATGTAGGGACGTTCTATAGAACGTCTCTTCACAAAATATAATTTCTCAGCGTGTTGATGTTAATGGGTGTAGAAAAAGATGGAATTTTTTGTACTTCTTCTCAAACTTTCCTCAAACGCATAATAATAGGATTTTGTCAAGTATCCTTTGAAAAGGTGACTCAAAATTAGTGCAACGGCAAATACTGGAAATAGGAATAGTTTTAGGAATTTCTACGAATTTTCTAGGGTTGAGAACAGTAAAATGTGATGTAGTCACACGTACTGTAGATGTTTAAAATACCATAGAAGCTGAAATAACGCAATCCCGTTGCTTATTGAGAAAGATTCTCGGCGAAAATTTACCTAAATTTGGGGTTTTGATTTGAATTTTAAAATGATTCACAGAATATAATGCTATATTGCTTATCACTTATCCATGAGTCAGATATTTTTTAGAAGAGTTAATTTAGGGTAATGGCTGAGTTAATGCAGTCGAAATTGTCCAAGCATCAATTAACAGTAAAAATACAGTAAATCCAAATAGAATAATATACATCCAAGGTTGAGCTAAAGGACGAACATCTGTGGTATCAATCCCTGTTTTTTGTTGAACAATTCTCACGAGTTTAGCAAATCCAGCTATTCGCATCGGCAATAAAAATCCTTCCCCCGATTGACTCAGGAAATAGTAAACTAATCCGCCTTGTCCTGTGGTTTTAGGTTTGAGCGCTTTAACTTGATCCCAAGGTAGAGACCAACCCCGGCGAAACCAACCCGGAACCCAGCCAGGATAACCGACCTGAATTTTAGACTCATCTACAGTCACCCGTTCACTGAGGGCAGCATAAAGGGCGATCGCACCGATAACAATACCGACTGATAATAAAATCGGAGAAACTGGGGCATCCACTGCCTGGGCTAAAAACGGCAACGGTATCATCAACGCCAAGTATAAGCTGCCTAACGTCACTCGAATAATCGGGGAAATTCGGAAGACATTCTGCAACGGTTGAGGAGTTTCGGAAGTGGGTGAGGTCACGGACTGAGATTCCATCAGTTACGGATTTTAAACATTCTGCTATGAGTGATTTTAGCGTACTGTTGTAAAGATAGGAGACACGCCCGCTACTGTAGGGGCGCATTGCATGCGCCCGATACTGAGACTGTTCAGGTAATCCGCTGTTCCCCGTTCCTTTCTATATATTTAAATCAAAAAATTGTTCTGGCGGTGTTAAACAGCTTTCTAAGGCGCTAGCAACGGGTAATGCTTCGGTGGCGCGAGTCAGTCCTAACACACAATATGAATGGTTTTGCGGCAATAAACTACGACTACAACTATCTAATACTGTTAAGGGGTTGGCATCAGTACGGTTGAGGGTAATATCAACGACGCAACTGGCCATTTGTTCAGGACGACGAACACTCACACAACCCACTAATGCTTCTTCGGCAGAAACTCCGGCTTCACTATTAATTTTAGTAACGCAGGTAGAAATTTGTGTCGGTCGTACTGCCATAGCACAAGCTTGAGCAGTCAGTTGAGCAGAGAGTCCAGCCGCTTGTAAACCCGCTGCACACATCGCATAGTCTTCTTCTTCGAGTAAGTCAAAAGAGGGAAACGATTTTTCCGGCAGTTCAAAGAATGGAAGAGCATTAGCCGGAAGTACCGCGATCGCCATTTGTACCCCACTCAAGACCGCAATTGAGACAGTGGCTAAACTCTGGCGGCTATTTCGGGTCAGCCGATGAAACATTTGGGCAGTAAAAATAGAAGTCAAGTTCATCATCGCAGGTCGTCTTTAGACAATTTAATCTTTCCCATGATACTGGATTTGTTATCATCACAGAACGATTTATTCAACTCAAGCCAATCAATACTATGATGTCCCGAATGCAGTTTGTGCAAACGCCAGTTATTCCGGTGATTAGTGGATTAATTCGCCAGCATCCGGGTACTATTTCTCTCGGTCAAGGTGTGGTTTATTATCCACCGCCTCAAGCAGCTATTGAACAAATTTCTCTATTTTTATCTAATCCAAAAAATCACCAATATCAAGCGGTTGAAGGAATTAAAGAACTGCAAACTTTAATCGCTGAGAAACTACAAGCAGAAAATGGCATTGAAATTACAGAAAACAATTGTATTGTGGTGACAGCGGGTAGTAATATGGGATTTATGAATGCTATTTTAGCGCTGACAAATCCTGGGGATGAAATTATTCTACAAACCCCTTATTATTTTAATCATGAAATGGCAATTACAATGGCAAGTTGTCAGCCTGTTTTAGTGAAAACAGATATTAATTATCAGCTTAATATAGAAGCAATTCAGCAGGCTATTACGCCGAAAACAAAAGCTATTGTTACCATTTCACCGAATAATCCCACCGGGGCTGTTTATTCAAAAGCCACGTTAAAAGAAGTGAATAAAATCTGCCGCCACCATCAACTTTATCATATTACAGATGAAGCGTATGAGTATTTTGTTTATGATAATGCTCAACATTTTTCCCCAGCTTCATTACCTGAGAGTCACAATCATACAATTTCTTTATTTACCTTATCAAAAGCCTATGGTTTTGCTTCTTGGCGAATTGGTTATATGGTAATTCCCCGACATTTATTATTAGCGGTTCAAAAAGTCCAAGATACCATTGCTATCTGTCCTGCTGTTATTTCTCAATATGCGGCAATGGGCGCATTAACAGCCGGTTATTCAGATTGTAGAGATAAAATACAAGAAATTGCTAAAGTTCGAGAGATGATATTAAGTGAATTAGATAAAATACAAGATGTTTGTACCGTTAACTCAGCAAAAGGTGCATTTTACTTTTTATTGAAAATAGAAACAAAATTAACCGCAATGGAAATAGCAGAACGGTTAATAAAAGAATTTAGAGTCGCAGTTATTCCGGGTAATACTTTTGGTATTGAGACAGGATGTTATTTACGAATTGCCTACGGGGCTTTACAACAACAAACAGCAATTGCAGGAATTCAAAGATTAACAAAGGGATTAAAACAAATTTGTTCTGTCGATCAATAGATAAAAATAGACTGTAAACTAGACAGGGAAATAGTTTAAGCAAGCTATCGATCAAAAAAATAGTCGTTTGTTATGTGTTATTGCTAAAGATTATAATTTTATGTTTCTGCTTGTCTGTCTCCCCTACCCCAAGTATCATTCTACCATAGTCTCTATTTCTACTATTCTCCCCGTCTAGTCGTGTTTATACAATAGAGACAATTTAAAAAATCCATAAAAAATCACAAACTTTGCTTGCTCCAAACATCCGAGTTTGAGATGATGGGGAGTTAGTTTGCCAAATGCGATCGCGAATGACCCCTCAACAGAAGGCTCAATTCTTCTACCAGCTTGCAACATTGCTAGAGTCTGGCTGTACCGTGCCGGGTAGCCTAGAGCGCATGATCGATCAAAGTGATAGTCGTTTAGAACGTTCCCTCACTAGCGTGAGTGTAGCGGCAACTTTGGGTGAGGATTTAGCCTCTGCATTGGCCCATGCACCCCGTTATTTTGATCAATGGACCATTCGCTTAATTCAAGTGGCACAAGAAACGGGTAAAATACCTGAAACTTGTTATCATTTAGCAACCGCAGCCCAACAACAAGACCAATACAAAAAACTGTTTCGCTCTGTAATTGTCGTTGCCGGGACGACGCTATTTTTTGTCTTAATATTAGGTATTGTACTAATGTACAGCTCATTTTTTATTTTAGGGAGTTTAATCCTAATTGCGGCATTATTAATTGTTTTAGCAGTAATTACCCCTCAATCTGCCGTACGTTTGCCCCTAGTCGGTCAGATTTTAACGGCTCGTTCTATGCTACAATTCACAGAATTAGAACTGCCTTTACGCTACGGTATCCCCATTTTAACAGCAATTGAACTCGTCCGGGATCATATTCCGAAATCTGAAATGTCTGCCAGTTTAACAATTGCTTTGGGTCAAATTCCAGCGGGCAAAACCCTGGCGCAAAGTTTAGAAGGACGTTTACCGGGGGTGGCTTTAAGAATGATTCATACCGGAGAAGAAACGGGTCATCTCAAGTTAGCGGTTCAAAAACTAGCCATTTACTATCAAAAAGAACTTGAACACAAGCTACAGTTACTCCAAAAGCTGTTAATTCCCATTAGTTTACTCGCCGCAGGTGGGTTAATTGCCGTTTTAGGAATTCAGGCGCTCAATTCTCTGTTTATTTTGCTACCCGATTAATTGTATCACTCAGGGAGTCAGGAATAAAGTAGAGGATGTGTAAATTTCTGTTATCAATGTGACCAACTTATATCAAAATAGGAGATGGACAAATTGTACATTCACTCCCGTTAAATTCAATTATCATGGCCAATTCAGAACAGGAAAAACAGCAGAAGAAAGAACATCTTGCCCGTAGTCTTGGTAAGTTTGATGTACCTGGTGCTTCAGCCTCTTTGGGATTTATGGGTTCCGATGAGCGCAAAAAGCGGATTATGGATCATATTCGCTTAACCAGAGGTTAATTCTGGGTAGGGACGTTTAACTAAGCGTCTCTACTATTATCTACTATTTTATTAAAAAATAAAGTTAATTTTCAACTGCCACTGTAGCTGATTTCTAACGATTTCTATTTGCCGAATAAATTCACGAAAATAAAATCGTCGTTCTGTTTCAGTCAGATCGAACCAAAATTGAGGTAAGCATACAGCTTGAGCGGTTTCTTTGAGATTAACAGGGGGAAATTGTGCTAATTTTTCTTGCAGATGAGCAATTTCTGTACGAAGCTTATAAGTACGAAGTTGAGCGGTTTCTTGATCTAAAATACCCGTTTCTAACAGTTGCGAAATTTGCTCTATATATTGTTTTTTTTGAAGAATGTCTGCTTGAAGTGTTGTTTTAATTGAGTTAAAGTTGGGGAATTCTAATGCGGCTACGGCTTGGGGTAAATCTTGACAAATACGGGTAATAGTTTCTTCTAAAACTTGATAATAAGGTAATGCTTTACATTTCGGTTGACGCGGACAATTCATCGGACGAAGATAGAGGTATTCTTGAGACTGACGATAAGCTGTAACTCGTGAAATAGTCATTGAACAATTACACTCTCCACAGATAACAATACCTGCTAAAGAACGAGGCGCACTGGCAGTTTTGGGTGGCATTGTTTGATTTCGTCGCAATAGTCGATCAACTTGTGCCGCTTCTTCTTTTGAGATAATGGGAAGATGAGTATTGGTAATCATTTCACCATTTTTATATTCTAAATTTCCCCGATAAACCACATTCGTTAACCATCTTTTTCCGGTTGTGACTGATATTTTTTTACCATATCGTTGCTCTAAATATCTCACAGCACCCCGCAAAGATCCATAAATTAAAAAACGTTCAAAAAACTCTTTAACAACAGGTGCAGTACTACGATCTATCATATATTTATCTTTCCCCCGTCGATATCCATAAGGTGCTTTTCCCGGTGGTAGCGCTGCTTTTAAGCGATTTCGAGCGTGTCCTTCTGCAATACAGCGGCTACGTTGACGTTGTTGAATATCTGTCAACAGCTTAATCACATCAGATTGTTTAACAGATTTATCGGCTAAATTGATATCAGAATAAATCGCAATAATATTAATCTTTAATTTTTCTAATTGATCTAAACACTGACTCACGGCTTGTAACGAATCTCCTAATTCTTGATAATCTCGAATTAATAAATAGTCCACAGGTTGAATCTGGCAATCTTTAAAAAGTTGTTGGAGTTGCTGTCGTTGCCCGATATCTTGATAAATATGATCGACTTCCCAGCCCCAAATATGCGGTTCAGGAGCCGTTTCTAATAAAGGATTAGTATAAGAATAGGCAATCACTTTCATCCCTAAAATTATATTCAAATATTCACTATAGCAATAATAAATGATTCGTGAGAATTTAGGAGTTATCTCTCAAGGAGTCAGCGAGTCTGCGAGTCTGCGAGTCAGGAGTCAGTAGTAGGGTCGCACCGCTAGGACGAAAAGATTTTTTTACAACTTAGATTGTTTGCTATATCTTATTAAGATGAAGATAAAAATCAAGCTTGATTTAACTCAATAATATTTCCATCTGGATCTTTAACAAATAAAGCCGCACGACCGGATGAACTCATTTGAAAGGGATAATGATAATCAGTTAAACGTTGCTTTGCGGGTTCAATATCTTCTATTAAAAAAGCTAAATGCCGATTTCGTCCCCACTTTTCCTCATCTACTGTATCTAAAGTAACTTGATTTGCTGCTATTATATGAAGTTGAAACTCTCCTACTTGATACCATATGCCAGCAAAAGTTAAAGAACGTTCTATTTGTTTTAAATTTAAAATTTTACCATAAAAATAATTAGATTTATCTAAATCAGAAACAAGAATTGCACTATGTAAAAATTGGCTAATTTTCATTTTTCTTAGACTCAGTATCGGGCGTGTACGGGCGTATGCAATGGGCGTGAATGGGCGCATGCAATGCGCCCCTACGTGGCGGGCGTGGCGGGGGAACAGGGGCGTGACTTTTGCTATAATCACACTGCTTAAAACCGAACTTCATACTCAAACCGAATTACACTACTATTTTGAAAATCGGTTTCTCCCCGTAATAATAACTCGTCATTCACCCGATAATTGACCCCTAAACGAGTGGGTTGACCGCCAGCTAAAACGCGAGTTAAACTAGCAGAAACATTATCTGTAATATCTAAACCAATTTCTAATCCGAGTCCCAAAGCAGAAGCCCCACTTGAACTATTATCTTCTAGTCTAGCTGGATACAGACGAAATTCATTTAAGCCGGTTGCTTTAGTGACAGCCCGTTGAACTTCATTGAAAATTTCAGCACTGGCTAAATTCGCCAGCAATAAAGTACTATCCCCTGTAACTCCTTCAATTACACTCCCTCCCAATAAAGCAATCAGTTGAGTATCTGAACGGGGCGGAGAACTTTTTAATTCAACGATATCATTTAATTGAGAAGCAGGGCCTTTAGCGGTTGCAATGACTCGAATGGTTCTAACGGTTCCAAACCGTGCCGGACTCGGGATATTTTGTTCTTCTGGGAAGATTGCAGAAGGCGGATTAATGGCACGATTTGTTTCTGTTACTTTCGTTACCAAACGAACATCTATCGTCGGTTCAAGTCCTTGTTCGGGGGAAAAAATAGCCCGTTGTGGATACCCTTTATCAAAGGTAAATCGATTAGTATACAAATCAATTGCACCCCCTGTTAATACAATTTCTCCCTCTGGACGAATACTATCTATAGAATCTAAATCTCCGTTGACTGTAATTGTTCCTTCTGTACCAATATCTAATATCGGTGCATCAAATAATTGACCGACAGGTGCAGATTGAATGCGGACATTTTCTCCTAAACTAATTTTAAAATCATTTAAACCAATATCAATAGGAATTTGAGATAAACCACCGCCACCTGCACCGTTTCCGCCACCGCCATCTCCACCTCCGCCACTCGGTAGGGTTACCACGGCTTGAGAAATAGCGATAAACCCGCCAATATTCGGTTCTAAGGCAGCTCTCGTGACGATAATGTTCCCCTCCGCCAAACCTTCGTACAGTTCGTCTACGTTCAAATCTAGGCTGGTTAGGGCTAACTGTAAGGAGTTATTTAAAGTGGGTTCATCTGGATTAACTTGATCTTTGGGAAATAGAGGTAATATTCCGGCTAACTCAAATGTTCCGGTTCCATTTTCACCTTGTAATTGACCTTGAATTCCTTTAATTGTTTCTTTACCTTGAACGGTTACAACTTCTCCCACCTGAATTAAATTATTGCGAAATTCTGCTTTTCCTCCTAAATCAACAATCGATTGTTCTAAACTGTTTGCTTCTAAAACAACATCTTGTAAACTTAACGAACCCATGGGAATAATTCGGCTATTGATAAAATCAATTTCACCATTATTATTTTGCAAAAGCTGTCCTTCTATTTTTAAGTCTAAGTCTCCTTTTCCTTCAACCCAGTCTATTTCTGGATTAAGTACATTAATGATTTTAAACCCTTCATCTTGAATCTCTAATTCTGCCAATAATTCATTGCTGCTGGGGTTGACTTCAGCAAAAGGCAAGCGATAGGGAATTTTAGCTTGATAAGTAATCGGATTTTCTGCTGTTTCTGCAACAAAGAAATCTCCCCCTAATCTGAATATGGCTTCATTGTAAGTAAAACTTCCTCTAGCTTCTTCTATTTCTTCATTATTAATCAAACCATCTGCTAAATTAAATTCTCCGGTCACCTGCGGATCTTTGATACTGCCGCTAATAAACGCAGTTAAATTAAAGTCACCCGCTAAATCAATTCCTGGAACATCATAATAACGTTCAATAGCAGTCAGGCTAAGATTTTTAACTTCAAATTGCCCGGAGGGTTTTTGTGTTGTTAAATCGAGTTGTCCTCGAAAATCATATAATGTTTCATCTGCGGTTAAAAGTATCGGTTCGATGCGTAATACATTATCTTGGAAAATTGCATCCAATACAAAATTATCGGCGGTTAAGTCTCCCCATTGCCAATTTCCTTGATTATCAATATTTGCTTCTGCTGTAATTCCCGATGTCAATGATCCTTGTGCGGATAATGAGGCAATAAATGTTCCTTCTACTTCTTTTAAAGGAGGTAAGGGTAAACCTTCTTCTGCTACTTCTTCTTGCTGTTGAATTAAGGCTTGAATTTCTGCTAGACGGCGTAATTGTTGGAGTAGAGTAACGGTTTCATCATTATCAAACCCGACTTTAAGCGGTTGAACGGCTTTGGCTGGAGCATAAATCGGTGGCTGAATACCTCGACCTAAATCTTCTAATCGATATAATTCTAAAGTGGTTAAGACTTCTTGTAATTGTCCGTTGGGAATATCAATATTGACGGTAAATTGAGGTGGAATATCAGTATTTGCTTCAGTATTCGTCTCAGAAAATAAAGCCACACCACTTTGTAAGTCTCCTAATATTTCTTCAACGTTAGCAGTTGCCGAAATCAGGATTTCTGTTTCACCGGGTAACACAACTCCCTCTTCTATTCGAGCAAGTTGTAATATCCCTTGATTAATTTCGGCTAAACCATTCACATAACTAATATCGGTTTGAAATTGTTCGAGATTAATATATCCCAAGGCTGGATTTTCAATATTAATCGTACCGACAACATCAATTTGATTGGGATCTAAAGTGGGTAAATCTGAAATAACTAAATTTGCCGAAGTTTTTCCTTTTAATGAACCAATACCTTGAGAAGCTAACGGGGCGAGTCCTAAAGCCCCTAAAGGAAATTGTTCAATATCTACAATTAAATCATTGCCTTGCGTTTGACCGCGCGCGATTATTTCTCCTCTTTGTAATAGAAAAGAAACGGGTAAATATTGCTCGTTTAATACCAATTCAATATTATCTTGTTGTCCGGCTAAATCTAAACTAATTCCTCCGCCGAGTTGCGCCTGAATGTCTCCCGTTAAAATAGGGTCGAAAACTAATTCTCGCAATGCAAAATTCTCTAAGCGAATGTCTCCATCTACATTTAAATTCGGCAATGAACCTGTTACTTTACCATCAAAACTAATCGCACCTGCAATTGTTTGACCGTCATCTGCCATCACTTCTTGAGGTAAAGCAGATAACAATCTTTGGGCTAAAGGAGACTGAAAATCAAACTCAGAAACCCTTACATCTAAATTGAGATTTCCGAGTTGTGGAACACCGCTACCTTGCAGATTTAAAGCAATCGTTCCCGATGTACTAAATGGTTCTGTTTCTGCTTTTTGGATATTAATTTGTTCTCCATTCCACCGAGCAATTGCTTCAAACGGTTGTCGTAAAATTGGTAATTCTGTTAATCGTAAATTGGCTGCCCCCTCAATCGTTGCTGGATTGAAATTAGATAATGAACCATTCGCTTGTAATTCTGTATTCAGTAATCCCCGTAATAACGGCAGATTTTCGGCTTGAGTCAATATCGAAGGGGCAGCATCACGGGTTTGAGATTCCACTAACTGAGAAAACCGATTTAAAGCGATTTGATCCCCTTCGACTCTGGCTTGCCATTGTCCTGCTTCCGCGCTGCCTGTTGCCGTGACAAGACCGCCTTGATTGCCTAAATTAACCGTACTGTCAAGGGTGGCGCGAATACCACTCGGGGTTAAATTGGCTAAATTTCCGTTAGCGGTGGCGATCGCTTGTAAGCTGCCATTTCTCAAATCTAATGCCCGAATTTCCCTATCTAAGTCGGGAGAAAGATTTGCGATGGGTAACCCCGCATTAATTAACGGTTGAAGTGCAACAGAATTAGCCTCTACATTAGCAATGAAATTCCCTTGATTAATTTCACTCTCGGCATTAATCATTCCGCCTAAATTACCTAAATTAACTTGTGCTTGAATATCCCCAGAAGCGTCGGTTATATTATCTAAATTACCAATAATATTTCCTCTGGCTTGAATGCTACCATTGCGTAGGTTTAGGCTTTGTACCTGTGTCGCCACTTCTGGAGATAGATTAGCCCAGGGTAAACCCGCATCAATTAAAGGGTTGAGTGGAATAGAATTAGTATTAACATTGGCTTGAAATGCGCCTTGTTCAAGTTGAGTTTCAGCCGTAATTATTCCCCCTAAATTGCCTAAGTTGACTTCTGCTCCTGCCTCTGCTAAAATATTATCCAAACTGCTAAGATTGCCGATTATCGTGCCTTGCGAGGTCAATGTCCCGTTACGAACATCCAAAGCTTGTATTTTAGTCGCCGTTTGGGGGTCAAGATTAGCGAAAGGTAACCCCGCATCAATTAATCGATTTAACGGTAATGCATCAGTATTGTAATTGGCATTAATATCCCCTTGGTTGAGTTGAGCATTTGCCGTAATATTGCGATCGCCCAAACTCACTTGTACATCACTATCGACATTTAAAGTATTAGGATTGAGATTATCTAAAGAACCAGAAACATCTGCCTCTAAATTCAGACGACCATCATTTAAATTAATATTAGCAATTTGAGTTTTAACCGAATCGGATAAACCAGAAAACGGTAAACCCAATGTGACTAACGGTGTCAACGCCAAATTATTCGCATCAATATTAGCAGTAAAATTCTGTTGCTGTTTAGCTGCCGTAATATCAACCGTTCCTTCGGCAATTTCCACAGTCGAATTGAGTTGATTATTGGCTAAATTTGCAACTCCAGAAATCGGATAAGATGCCGAGGGTAAATTAAAACTGGCATCCGCTTCTAATTCTGCCACATTTCCATCCACTGCCACATCTGCTGATAAATTCCCGATGCGAAATTGCGGCGAAACGCCATAAGTCCGAAGTAATGAATCTCCGGGTATCTGATTCACATTCAAATCAAATTGAATATCCGGATTAAACGGATTATCTGCATCTTCGTTTGAAGTTTGTGTCGAATCATCTTGAGAAACAAGCTGTTTTAATCCTGTTAATTCTATATTTCCCTCTCCTGTAATTTCTCCGCCAAAACTGGGATTAATTTCAAGACTCTCGATAGCAATAATCGGATCTGATTTTAATTGAAACTCTTCCGTTAATTCAGTTGTGGCTGTAAATTCTGTTGCAATATTATCAAATAAAACTCGATCAACTTGTGTCGGCTGTGTTGTGGCAATAATAGCTGAAACTTGAGGATTTGCTAAAGTTCTTGTAACATTAAAATTAGCCTCAACTTCCCCAGAAATAGGAATCGGCAACGTAATCGGTTCTGCTTGAAAAGATCCGGCAGTTTCAATTAAACTAGAAATTGGAATCGGCAGAATATCAATATCTAAATTTAACTCAGTTTTTGATAAATTAAATTCTGGTTCAGTGCTTACGTCTACTGTACCATTCACCTCAGCCGCTACATCTCCTAACCCACCCGTTAAGTTTTGAATCGTTGCTCGTCTGCCGGAAAATTGAAGCTGTCCATCCACAGAACGTAGTGGTTTTTCTAAATCTTCAATATCGGCTTTAACCTCATCTAAATTCAGAGTGCCTCGAAGAGTTGAAAACTGATAACCATCATTAAATCGACTATCCAAATTCGCCGTAACTTCTCCCGCTTCAAATATTACCCCTTCATCTTTTAATAAACCCGAAAACTGATCTAAATTAACACGATCCGCTTTAACTTTAATTTGTAAATCTTTGGGTTCTAAAGCAACTTTAACTTCTCCCTCAACTTCTCCGCCTTCCTCTAAAAGCGTATCAATACTTGCCGTAATATTTTGATTATTATCGGCTAAATTAAGACCCAATTGATTAACATCTAAAGAAATTAATTCACCCGAATTATCTTTCGTATAAGGTTGTAAATCAACATTCGCATCAGCCGCATTAATATTAATCGCACCGTAATTCAACTGAATCGGTGACTCTCCGTCTGATTGTTTTAATTCTGTCCGAATCCACCCCCCATCAGACCCTTCTTCTAAATAAGCATTCAAACCCATTAAATCAACATCAACATTAACCGTTTGTTGTAATAATAAAGGTAATACTGATAAGCGAATATTAATCCCTTCAACTGAGGCATTATTCGGGTTTGTTGCAGTGGGTGGAATAGTAGAAGGACCCACCCGAATGGTTGTCGGGTCGGTAAAAGTAAAGGGTTGAATTTGTCCGACTTCGACCGGACGTTGAAGTAAATTGCTTAATTGACCCGCAACAATTGGCGCTAGTCTATTGCGAATAAACCAAGCCGCTGCAAACCAAGTCCCCAAAGAGGCAACACCGAGTCCAATACCTCCCCAAATTAACACCCGTCGTAAGCGATGGCGACGGCGAGGATTAGGTTCATTGTTGATAGGAGAATTTGTCATCAGCGTTTTTGATCGGTCACAAAAGACGGAGATTAAGGCAATTGAAGACACAAACTGAGTGAAATCATACCCTAATTTATGGATGTTTGTGGATTAAATCTAAATTAATCCATATTTAAATAGTAATGACTGTCGATCAAGACGATTGGTTCAAGCCAGATATAATATAGCAATACTTTTTCGTTGTAAGATAATATTTTTATGAGGTCAGTCGGGAAATCGGCATATCTCCGAAGCAAAGGCTCGCACCGCAATAGTTTATCTCCTGACTCGCCGAATACTGAATACTGACTCCTCACTTTTATCGTTTCACAGGCGATGAAAATTAATCAAACATTGAATTTTTATCCGATGCAGGGTTGATCGAACTAAGTAATTGTAAGATAGTATTGGCATTATCGAACTCTCCCACGAGTCGCCGGGTTGGTTTCGGCCAGATCCGAATTAAAGTGGGTGTGGCAGAGATGTGATCGGTTTCGGCAAGTTCGGGATGTTTGAGGACATCAATTACTTTTAGGGTGTAGGGATACTCAGAGGAACGTTCTAGCAGTTGATGGAGTTTCTCTAAGGTGCGTAATGTGGCTAAACTATGACCTGAAACATATAACCGTAAAACATAACCCTGCGGTTGAGAGGGTGAAGTAGTGGTTTCAACGGATGGTGAAGTGGATGTCACTAAATTTGGCGAACTCTGCCCAGACTTTTCGTCTTTGTAGAGTTGCACAATTAGATCGTGATTATCCCAAAGTTGAGGAAATTGTTGATAATAAGTAGAGAGAATAACCGGGTTACAAATCACTTCTGGCTGATGGGTCGGTTGCCAAATTAAGTCTTTTGTGTTAAAGATCGCATTAAGTAACGGCTGAAATCGTAAAACGGGAGCATAAGCTTCTGCGGAGCGTTGAATCTTTTGTGTCCTGGGGTCTAGCCACTGATCTAAAGTAGCAGTATAACAAGGGACTAAAAAATGAGGCGGTTCTGAGAGACTTAATATTTCTTGCAACGCAACACATAAGTGGAGATGCCATCGACGACGTTTACTGGGATCGATGCAGTAAATCAGATCTCCTCCTGGGGTGAACAGGGCAATTCCCTTAAATAAATGGGGAAATGTAGGTTGAGAACGGTTCAAGAATTGAGTCTAGCTCCACAGTCAATCAGCATAGCATCTTCTCAAAATTTGAGAGATTTCAATCCTCTACAATCACGCCGTATCGCGTCACTGTTGGTTAGAGGATTGAGCCATACATTGGGTATCGGGTCATCCCTTAATATTGACACTATATTTGCTGAAAGTTGCGAAACTCACCCAATTTTTTAACTGTTGGGGGGTTTGGGGGGCTATAAGTCCCACGCCATAATATGCAGATTTGCGTGTTCGATACATGGACACCCCAAGCCAATTGAAAGATTATGGCGTAGCGGAGCCAAGCGCATAGCCTTGAAAATTGGCAATTCAACAAATTTTCTAACAAATAAACAAAGTCTGTTAGAATGTAATTATGGAAAGTAAAACTTACACATACCGCATTCATCCAGATCTCGACCAAGAAGCTAAGATGCTCTTTTGGCTCGAACAATGTCGCCGTGTCTATAATTACGCACTGCGACAACGAAAAGACTGGATAAATAGTCGTAAGTGTAAGGTTGATGCGTGTAGTCTCAGGCAGGAATATATTATTGCTGCGGACTCGCCATACCCCGATTACTACAAACAGCAAAATGCACTGACAAAAGCTAAGAAAAACATATCTGAGTTCAAAGCTGTTCATTCTCAAGTGCTTCAAGATGCTCTCAAGAGACTTGACCGAGCATTCAAGATCAGACAAGAAAGGCAGTTTGGGTTCCCACGCTTCAAAAAAGTTGGTCGCTATCGTTCGTTTGTATTTCCTCAGTTCAAATCAAACCCGATTACTGGTTGGCAAATAAAACTCCCTAAAATTGGGAAAATGCCGATTGTTTTGCATCGAGCTATTCCTGATAGTTTTGTTGTCAAGCAAGTTCGGGTTTTGATGAAAGCTTCAGGTTGGTATGCTCAACTGATTTTGCAGTCTGACATCTCTATTTCTGAAGCAATGCCACATGGTGAACCATTGGGTATTGATTGGGGTATCTCCAGTTTTGTAGCCACCAGTCAAGGTGAATTGATAGATAATCCTCGGTTTTATATTCAATCTCAAAGCAAGCTTAAATGGCTGCAACGCAGATTGAGCAAGAAACAAAAAGGAAGTAAATCTTATCAAGCATTGGTTCTAAAAATATCTTTGTTGCACGAAAGGATTGGCAATCAGCGAAAAGATTTTCATTACAAAACCAGTCATCATCTTTGTCGTACTGCTGGAATGATATTTGCAGAAAACTTAAATATTTTGGGTTTGAGTCGAGGTATGCTTGCCAAGCACGTATTAGACGGCGCACCTGGTCAATTCCTTAGTATTTTGGATTGGGTTTGTCGCAAAACTGGGACTTACTTTTCACAAGTTGATGCCAAAGATAGTAGCCAACTTTGCCCTGAATGTGGGGCTGATGTGCCTAAAGATTTGAGTGTCAGGATACATAATTGCCGAGAATGTCATGTCGTCATGCCTCGCGATGTGGCTAGTGGGAAAATCATAGTAAACAGAGGTATTGCAGCCGTTGAAGGTCTAGCGGTCAAGCTGGGTGTGGAGGAAGGCTTCATATGAGTCCCGTTCGCGCGCGCGTTCGCGTTAGCGATTAGAAACACCAATTTCTAGCAGCAATGTTAGAAGCCCACGCTATATTGCGATAGCAATTAGCGTTGGGAGTATGTCACAGTTTGGTTAGACTCTGCCTCGTAACATTTGACTCATTTCGTTCGGGTAGGGAGACATTTCTAAACAAATTTCTTCAGTAATTTTGCCTTCTTGATAAAGGGTGTAAAGGGATTTATTCATGGTCGTCATACCTTCGTAAGTATCTTTGAGCATGATTTGATTAATTTCTTCGTACTGATCCTTGACGATGTATTCCTTAATCACATCGGTATTAATCAAGATGTCATGGAATGCCGCCCGTTTACCATCGGTTGTCTTACACAATAATTGAGCGATAATGGCAACCAGCGTCTCTGCAATAGAAACTTTGATGGCAGACTGTTCTTCAGCCGAGAACATATCCAAAATCCGAGTCAGGGTTTTAATCGCACTATTGGTGTGCAACGTTCCGGCCACTAAGTGACCCGTAGAAGCCGCTTTAAGGGCAATTTGCATCGTTTCCTTATCCCGGATCTCTCCCACCAACATCACGTCTGGATCTTGACGTAAAGCGCCTTTGAGAGCATTAAAGAATTTTAACGTATGGCGACCGACTTCCCGGTGTTTAATCAGGGATTTCTTACTTTGGTGAACAAATTCTACCGGATCTTCAATGGTAATAATGTGATAGGCATAATTTTTGTTCATATAGTCTACCATCGCCGCTAAAGTGGTAGATTTCCCGGAACCTGTTGGCCCGGTCACCAAAAATAAACCTTTGTGGTAGCTAGAGATTTTTTTGAAGACATCCGGTAGTTTGAGTTGCTCTAGGGTTAGGATCGTTGAGCCAATCAAACGCAAAACCATCGAAGGGCCATTGAGAGAATCAAAAATATTAATCCGAATTCGGACAAATCCTAAATCGGCTGCCCCATCAAAATCAAGATTTTCTTGGAACTGTTGAATCTCTTCATTCGTCAATACTTCTCGCAGCCAACCCAGAAAGGTATTGATATCAATAATCGGCCATTCCGTGGGAGTCATGTCTCCCCGTTTACGAAAACGCGGCACTTCTCCTACACCCAAGTGAATATCCGAAATTCCATCGTCGTTCGCCTTTTTGATAATCTCCCGTAAGGTGGGATGGGTGGCACTCCGGGGAACTGCGGCCTGGGTTGAAGTGGCGGGTTTGCCGTTAGAAATGCTGGTGGCAGGGGGGGGTGGAACTTTCGGAGCTGGAGGACGGGGAACAGAGGGAGCTGGAGGACGGGGAACAGAGGGAGCTGGAGGACGTGGGGGCTGTGTCATAACGCACTACCTTAATTGATTAAGATGCTGGAGAGGGGGATCTTCGTTTTTAGTGTAACTTTGGAACAGTCGATTCGGCCAAAGAATCTATCTGGTTTATATCGGGCGAGCTCACAAAAATCAAGGGTTGTCAGTCGCGGCGGGTGAGGGGATGAGCGGTTAGGATTAAAATTAAAAATAATCTGGAGACTATCCGCTGCCCTAAACCCAGATTTCCCTATGTTTGCAATTTCGATAAACTTTTCTCAAAAAAATCTCCAATAAAGTAGGACAATTCAATATACACTTGACCCATGTTGTCTATGAATTTAGTTGATTTAGCTTTTGCTTCGGCTTTAGAACAAGCCCAATTGATTCGACAAAAGCAAATTTCTCCCCTTGAATTGGTTCAACTCTACTTAGATCGGATCGAACAGTTAAACCCGAAATTGGGTTGCTATTTTACTGTAATGGCAACAGAAGCGATCGCGGTGGCAACTCGTCAAACCGAACAGTTAGGCCAGTTGAGTTTAGCCTCGGAACTTCCTCCCTTTTTCGGCGTACCCATTTCGATTAAAGATCTTAATCCCGTTGCTGGCATTCGTTGTACGTATGGTTCACAAGTCTTGATGAATCAAGAAGCCACTCACGATGATGCAGTCGTGAGTAAAATTCGAGCCGCTGGATTTGTGATTTTAGGGAAAACGGCAACTTCTGAAGTGGGAACACTTCCCTACACTGAACCCGAAGGCTTTCCCCCAGCTCGTAATCCCTGGAATTTAGATTATACCCCAGGGGGTTCGAGTGGTGGAGCGGCAGCCGCTTTAGCCGCTGGACTGTGTCCCATTGCTCAAGGTTCCGATGGGGGTGGCTCTATTCGAGGGCCGGCGTTTTGTTGTGGGGTGGTGGGTCTAAAACCCTCTCGAGGACGGGTATCCCACGCGCCAGCGGGAGACTATCAAAATGGGATTTCCACCAATGGCCCGATTGCTCGCACGGTTGCGGATGCGGCGGCATTATTGGATGTCATGTCCGGTTATGTTGCGGGCGATCCTTATTGGTTAACGCCTCCCCAACAGTCTTTTTTATCAGCCGCCCAAACCCCCCCAGAGCCGCTGAGAATTGCCTACACGACAGAAATACCCCATATTGGTGTAGCAACCCCTGAATTAGAAGAAGCCGTGTTAAAGACGGCAAAACAGCTTGAAAATATGGGGCATCAGGTGGAAGCGGCTTGTCCGGAAGTGGCAGATTTAATTGAGCCGTTTATTGTGGTTTGGCAAGCGGGCGTGGCTGCATCCGGGATTCCAGGGGATATGTTAAGTCCCATGAATGGCTGGTTATTGCAACAAACCGGTTCTGCGGGGGATTATTTGCGAGCGGTGTCTCAAATGCAGGCGATCGCACGACGAATTGTTGCTTTCTTTGAAAACTTTGATGTTTTGCTCTTACCCACTTGTCTACATTCGGCAATTGGGATCGGGGAATATGCTAATTTGTCTCCAGAGGAAACCCTCGACAAGATCATTAACTGGATTGCTCCTTGTCCACCGTTTAATGTGACGGGACAACCGGCGATCGCTTTACCCACGGGTTATGATCGGCTCGGGCTTCCGATTGGGGTGCAGCTTGTGGGACGACCCGCCGCAGAACAGACTGTTATTGCCCTAGCGGCACAACTTGAAGCCCAAATCACACGGGATGGGGTTCGTCCCCCAATGGCGCAATAGAATTGCGACAGACTATATCCGGCAGATTAGAGCAAGATCTAATAGCGGTTCACTCGAAGGAAATCATTTAGCATCCTTTCATCCTGCATCGGAGGCACAGTAAAAATCGTGAAACTTTTTGGACTTAAGGGTTCACCCATTCCTAATGCTCAACCCCCAGAACCGGAATCTTCTGGGTTTGGGACATTTGGCGGTGTTTATACTCCCTCGATTTTAACCATCCTGGGGGTAATTATGTACCTGCGGTTTGGTTGGGTCGTGGGACAAGTGGGACTCCCGGCAACATTACTAATTGTTACCCTCTCAACGTCGATTACGTTTCTGACTTCTCTGTCGATTTGTGCGATCGCCACAGATCGGGTGATCCGGGCAGGTGGGGCTTATTATATGATTAGCCGCTCTTTGGGGATTGAATCGGGGGGTGCGGTGGGGATTCCATTGTACTTTGCCCAAGCGATTTCTGTGGCGTTATACACCATTGGTTTTGCCGATAGTTTAGTGAATACTTTCCCTGAGTTAAATATTCGGGTAGTGGCGTTAATTACCACAGTATTAATTACGATTATTGCGATTCGTTCTGCTGAACTGGCGATTAAAGCCCAATATTTTATTATGGCGGCCATTGGGCTGTCTTTAGTGGCATTTGTTCTGGGGGTGGTGATGCGTGAGAGTCCCATCACCCTTGCCGATATTGGACAGCAACAGATAGATGTGATTACCCGTTCTGAACCGGTTGGGTTTTGGACGGTGTTTGCGGTGTTTTTCCCCGCTGTTACGGGTATTATGGCTGGGGTGAATATGTCTGGGGATTTACAAAACCCTAAAAAAGCGATTCCCATCGGCACGTTAGCGGCTGTGATCACTGGGTTTATCATCTATATGATTTTACCCCTGTGTTTAAGTCGAGGGGCGGATGTGGAGGCATTGCTGGATATTCCTTTAATTATGCGCTATATTGCCCTACCGGGGTTTGGTTGGACGATATTGCTGGGGGTTTGGGGCGCGACATTATCCAGTGCTTTAGGCAGTATCTTAGGTGCGCCTCGGGTGTTACAAGCGTTAGCACGGGATGGGATTTTACCCGGTTGGTTACGTGTACTGGGTGAAGGCAGTGGGGAAGAAGATGAACCTCGCATTGCCACGGTGGTGACTCTGGGATTTGTGTTAATTGCGGTGGCGGTAGGGGATTTAAACTTAATTGCCCCTGTCTTAAGTATGTTTTTCCTCACCACTTATTTAGTGTTGAATTTGGCGGCTGGAATTGAAAGCTTTCTCAGGAGTCCATCTTTTCGTCCCTCATTTAAGGTGCATTGGTTTTTCTCATTGTTGGGGGTTGTGGGTTGTCTTGGGGTGATGTTTTTAATTGACCCCCTGTCAACGGTGATGGCGGCAATGATTGTATTTGCGGTGTATATTTGGCTGGAAAGACGAGAACTTGAAAGTGCCTGGGGAGATGTGCGTCAAGGGGTGTGGATGGCTTTGGTGCGGATGGGAGTGATGCAACTGAGTTATACCCCCGATAGCAAAAACTGGCGGCCTCATATCTTAACGTTTTCCGGTGCGCCGACTAAACGATGGCATTTAATTGAACTGGCTTCAACGTTTACCCATAATCGCAGTTTCTTTACGGTTTGTACGGTTTTACCGAGTGGGTCCCGTAACCCCGGTCAATGTGATGAAATGGAATCCACTCTACGGGAATATTTAGAAAAGCGAGGGGTACAGGGATTTGTGCGGGTTGTAACTGCGGCTGACCCGTTTACCGGGGCCGAACAGTTGGTGAATAGTTATGGGATTGGCCCCCTTGTACCGAATACGGTTTTACTGGGGGATAGTCAGTCGGTTGAACGGCGAGATTCTTATTGTCAAATGATTGTCCATTTGCACAAGGCTCAACGGAGTGTAATTGTCTTTCGAGATATTGATGAGTCTTCTAGTTTTACCCGGCGTAAACGGATTGATGTCTGGTGGGGGGGATTAAATGCCAATGGGGGACTGATGCTGATTTTGGCTTATTTACTGCGAACCAGTATTGAATGGCGCGGGGCTGAGATTAATTTAAAATTGATGGTTAATGATGAGGCGGCGGCGACTGCTGCTCATAGTAATCTTAAAGATTTAGCGCAACAATTAAGAATTGGGGCAACGCCTCGGGTGATTATTTCTGAGGGTAAATCATTTCCAGAAATTTTACAGATACATTCTAAACGGGCAGATTTAGTGTTTCTGGGGATGGCAATTCCGAACGATCAAGAGGATTATAGTCAATATTATGAGAAAATGCAGAAGTTAGCAGAGGGATTACCCCCAACGATTTTTGTGTTGGCTGCGCCTAATTTTGCTTTCTCGGAAGTGTTGTAATATGATGACTCAACGGTTGCTCAAGTTAATCTTCAGGGGACACGTTGCCCCCGAAACGATTAATTAGACTGACAATGATTACGGGTTAAAATTCAAGCATAACTTGTTTTTTATTGTCCTAATTGTTCAAGTTCTTTTTCCCGTCCGGCATCGCGGTCTTGTGGCTTGAGCCATTCCGGCCAGAGACTGGCTAAAAATTCTCGAGTGGTGGTACTGGCTTCTCGCATGGGTTTCGGCAAAAACTCAAGGGTATCCCCAGAGGCAATAAATGTAATCACAGCTAATACAAATAAAAGTCTCATTAGTTGCTTGATCGGATTCATCGGTCAATCTATATATTGATATGACTTTATTCTATACAGTTGCCTGCCACTCATGACTAATGGGAAGAAATTTCTCATTCTTTACTGGGTTGACGATGAGTTTGATTAGGGATATGGGTTGAAATTCTAAATTTGGCGATCGCGATCGCGGCAGGATAACTTTAAGTGTATCGCGGAGAATTGTTCGACAGTTAGGTGGAGTATTGTAGAGGTGGGAAGTTCTAGGGTGAATAAACCCCCAACGTCATTCCCGCACCCGGAATCCAAGTTAGATCGATAATATTAGCAGGTCTTTTTGTTGATCTTAGAGGGGAAGATACTGAACTGTGTTAGCAAATTCCTCTGGCTCAGCCAGTTTTGCAATTAATTCGAGATCTCGAATACAATCTCCAATAGAGACTAGCTGTTGATGGGCATAAATAACCCCAGGGAAGTTGATGCCGAGTTGCTGACGGCGATTGGCTTCGAGCAGAAAGTCTTGATCTCTGGAGAATATAACTCGTTGAAGTTGGGTTGCTCTATCTAGCAAATCTACATCGGGGGTTCCAGTGCGATTATCTTGCTGAACTGTTAAGACATCAACACCTCTTGAACGTAATCCTGTTGTAATCTGTAGAGGAACTTGTTCGTCCATGTAGAAGGCAATGGTCATTCGAGTAAACCTTCTATTCTGATGCGGGTGGCAAAAGAAGACTCTCCAGCTTGCTGTCTGAGGGTTTGGGCGGTTTGAAGTCGCTGTTGAATGTCTGTATCAATATCACTCTGGTGATCCCAGTAGTAGGCGAGGGCAGAATGAATTTGGCTGAGAGAGAGGTGAGGAAATTGTTCAGTTAATTGTTCAGGAGTCCAGTTGTAAGCTTTAATTGCTGAGATTAGTTCAACCACTTTCATTCGTGTTCCAGTAATCAAAGCAACATGATGGTCATTCAGTTGAATGTATTTGTACTCGGTTTGTAAGAGGGTCATTTTTGTTTAAGCCGCTCGATGACTAGAGTAGTCAGTTTACTTTATATTTTATATGCGATAAGTGCTTTCGCACAGGCGATCGCGTTGCGGTACTCGGTATGGCGATCACTTTAGATCAAGTCCAAATAACCGAATACTTTAAGTTCGGTAAACCGAATAAATAGAAGAGATGGTTTGCGATCGCGTCCGCATTGCGCTACAATGCAATTTATAATTCCTGCGCTTGATTAAGAGCGTGTTGATAAAGACTTATACTAATCCATTTTCCACTGGCAATAAGTTGATATAATATGGGTTTAATATGAGTAATTACTCCTCTATCCTTAGCTAAGATTGACATACTCCCGGCGCTGAATTAAAAATTACAGCGCGGGATTCTCACGTATTTGTGATTCTTGATTCAGCGACACCACTTACTGTTTCAAGTTGCCCATTAACAGCAGAGGCGGTAGTCTCCTCAAGCGTTCCCGTTAGCGAAGCTCCTCCACAGGAGGCTTTCCCGGCAGTTTCCCAATGCCCTTGGGTACTGTTGTTTCGATTCCACTCAATTCCTAGAATATTCATGCCATGCTTCAAAATGTTCAATGCCGCGTTTGTATCCCGACAGATTTCTATCTGACATTTGGGGCACTGATGAGTTCTGGTGCTGAGTGTTTTCTTGACCCGATGACCACAATTAGAGCAGTCTTGGGATGTATAATTAGGTGTAACAGCAATGACCGTTTTATCCCAAACTTTCCCAAAATAATCTAGCCATTGAGTGAATTGATACCACGAAGCATCAGAAATAGACTTTGCCAGATGATGATTCTTGACCATGTTTTGTATCTTCAGGTCTTCATAGACAATCACATCGTTAGAGTGAGCTACGCACCGAGCTGACTTAACCGCCCAGTCTTTACGCTGTCTTTGAACCTTCAAATGAGATTTGCCCAGTCTAATTCTGGCTTTATGGTAGTTGTTTGATTGAGGTTTTTTACCTTTTACAAACTTTCTTGATAATCGACGAGATAGTTTCTTTATTCGCTTCTCTGCCCGTCTTAAATACTTGGGATAGATTACAGCATTATCGTTTTGATCTTTGTAAAAATACTTGAGACCTAAATCGATACCAATAACATCTCCCGTATAGTTTCCCGCCTCTTGACGGTTAGCATCGAAACAGAACTGAGCATAATAGCGGTGCGACCCCGGTGATTCGCAATCACCTAGGGAACGCGCACCAAGAGAACCATCTGCTCGTTTAACAACTCTAACCCGATTAATTTTGAGTCTAAATAGATCCTCTCTTGTCTGATGATTACAGAACAGAGAAAATTTCCCGGCTGCAAAACCATCGGTGAAAATAATGGTTAAACAATCCTCTGAAAGTTTCCAGCCTGAAGTTTTGTATTCAACAGAGCGAGAATGCTTTTTAAACTGAGGGTATCCTTTATTCTTGGCTCCCTCTCTACAGCGACGATAGAAACTAGAGATTGAGTTCCAAGCCCTTTCTGTCGAGGCTTGACGTGCCATTGAGTTTAACTTTTTAGCAAAGGGAAACTCGCGAGCCAGTTCTTTGCACAGCAGAGATAGACGCGCTTTGTTTACATCTGGCTCATCACGCCATAATCTAACTGCTTTGTTTCTGATGAATTGAGCAGTTCTTATGGCTGAATCTAAGGCTTGATATTGCAGCTTAGATCCGTTTAACAGCTTGGCTTCTCTAACTATCATAAGTCAATTTTACCACAAACAAAGCCGGATAAGCAGAGATTCTGCATCCTTTTTTGTTGGTCGAAATTCATGATGCTGTTCTGTTGGCGGGTTCCCCGACATAAAGAAACTGCCATCTCGACGCTCAAGTAAAGCTTAGAGCGCGAGCCTTCTTTCGACATTAAAGGGTAATGTACCAATTGTACCAATCACTGCTAATTGTTTTGACTCTGCTACAATTCTAGCGGCTCGATCATCTATTAATATTTGAACAGCTTTCAACTCTTCGGCTAAAACAATAGCGGCACATTCACCTAAATCTAAACCAGTAGTTGTTTGTAGCTCTAAAACCTGTTGAGAATTACTAATAGAATGAACTTCAATCCAGTTAAGAGAGGGAACAATTGTGACAGCCGGATGATTTCCAGTCGTAATTTCTTGGTAAACTTCTTGAGGGATGATTAATTTTCCAAAGACTTCTTTCAATAGGTTGAGTTGTCCAATTTTTGCCAATTCGCTAATGGGAGTGGTGTCTGAGACAATAATCATAGATTGTTTTGCTCAAGAAGCTGTCGAGCCTGAGTCACTTGATGTTTGAGTTGGTCTTGAGTTAAGGTATCGTCAAACGGAGAGATTTGGTATCGGCTCATGCGCTCAAAGATTTCAACGCGAGAAATATTCAGTAGTCGAGCAGCGCGTCCACTGGAGATAATACCATGTCGCAGCAAGGTCATGATATAGGCTTCTTTGGCATTGAATTCGGCTTCTTGGTGAATGGCATCAGGAATATGATTTAATTGCAATGTGAATTGGATGGGGATTGAGGAAGAGTGGGTTGACATGGTTTGAGATGAATTAACACAGTTTTACTTCATATTACTGTCTTTTCTCAATTAGCGGAATTTTGCGATCGCGCGTAATGTCCTCTCAGGTGTATTCTTTAGCCCACGATCACTCCATCATTGCCACTTTCTCAAGAGAAGTTTATATCTTTTTAGATTGTCAAGTCCAAAGAACCGAATACTCTAGGTACGGTAAACCGAATAAATAGAAGAGATGGTTTGCGATTCTCTTTGTAGAGAGGCTACGCCAACCCTTGAAAACTCTATGGTAACTTCTCTCAAAGTCCAGGATTTAAAGACTATCATCATTTAGTAACATCGGCAACTGTTTTATTTTCAAAAGGTTGATAATAAAGGAGCATGAGTTGGTAAGCTGGTAGGGTTTCGATTGCATAGGCTTGGCCTTGAAGGTTACTAAATTCTACTTCAAAGACTCCCGGTTCATATTCTTCGACAATAGTTCCAACTTGTCCTCGATATAAATGAAGTTCTGGATGGTTTTCTAAGAGTGCAACAACATCTAATAATTTCATCTAATTAACCTTTTAAAGCTAGAGAACATAACAAGTCACTAGACGAGGGAAGTTTTCATTTGTTCTAACTATCCAAACGCTATGAATTATAGCTGTTTTATCATTGTGAGTCATGGAAAAATCTATGATATATTTTTGACCATAGGGATTATTTTTGTCTGGAGTCGCTTCACAGGTTTCAATGGCTTCTAAAAGAGCGACTTTAAGTTGAGCAAAATGACTCTGGTCTAGATCTAATGCGGATTTGAAGACACGAGCTTTATGTTGTCCCTCTGAGTGATTAGGATTAAGGCAGTAGCCTAATAGTTTCCGCTCATCGATGATTGCATCTCTGGGATTCGGAAGTTTCATACCCTCTCACAAATTCATCAAGCTTACCGTTATTCTATCAGTAATGAGTACCATAGAAGAGAGGCTAGGCAATTCTCTTTGTAGAGAGGCTACGCCAACGCTTGAAAACTCTAACTCTACGGTTACTTCTTTTAACACTCAGGATATGCCAGAGCGCGATACAGCTACCGCCACGCTACGCGATCGCATTTTAACTAAAGATTATCTTTATTAATCCCAGTCAAACTTCCGTCCTAAAAATTCTTCTAATCGTTGGTTATGGGGTCGGTAGAAGTCTTGCAAACGAGCAAGCAAATCTGGATTTATTTTTGAGGAATACGTTCCTTTATTTTTTTGGGGAAATTGAATTGAGTCATACTCAGGTACATCTAAAAATTGAAAGACTTGACTCATCACTGTAGCTGGACTTTGACTTAGGTCTTCACTTTTAACAATTAGGAATTGTTCTTTTGGAATAATACTCATCCATTTTTCTAAGAAATATACGTACAAACCATGTGCTAAAAACCATCTATTTGTTCTTGCATACTCGTCCGTAATTTTATGAAAGTCTTTCTCCTTGCTTAAAATTTTAAACTCAGATTCTAATATTTGTTCTAAAGATCGCATTTCTTTACTTTTTTTCACGAAAAAGTGATACTGAGAAATTAATCGCTTAACAGGATTTCTTAGAATCACCATAATCTTCGCATGGGGAAAGTAATTAGATACCAGCTTAGGGGTATTAGAAACATGGATATAGGTAGGACTAGCTTCTCCTGTTATATAATCACTATTTTCAGGTATGGGAGGAAAAAAAGACAGATAGTAATCTCTATTGATTTTAAACTTTTGCGATTTCTGAGCTAAACCATCTGTATTAATTTCTTTTACTACTGATGATATTACTTTAGGATGCTGAATGATATAATCATAGAGAGCAGTAGTGCCACATTTCATTACACCTATGATTAAAAAATTTGGCCCCTGTAACTTTCCGCGCTTCCAGTACTGTTGAACGTACTCTGGTTGAGTATTTTTTGTTAAGAGATAAGTTGCTTTTTGATTATATTCAATTGCTTCTTGCAAATGACCTGAACGCACCGAAGCTTTTGAAATATTAAGATAAACGTCTATTAAATCTAATTGAGATAACTGTATCTTATCCGTATTCTTCTGATACTTCTTGATTTGTGCTTCTAATCTATCTATATTATCTGTTTCACTAAATTTTTTAAAACACACAAGCCAATATTTATGAGCTTCATGAAATTTGGGGCGAATTTGAATAGCCTTTATATGATGGTCAAATGCTTTTTCCCATTGTTCTTGTTTCACAAAAAGCTTACCTAATTCCAAGTTCGCTTGATAAAAATCAGGTTTTAGTTGTAAAGCTTTCTCATAAAAAAACTTAGCTTCCTCTAGTTTATCTTGTTTAGCTAAGGTATTACCCAACAGATAGTTACACCAGAA
Source organism: Microcoleaceae cyanobacterium (assembly GCA_049647265.1). Taxonomy (GTDB): domain Bacteria; phylum Cyanobacteriota; class Cyanobacteriia; order Cyanobacteriales; family Microcoleaceae; genus JAAURB01. The sequence continues at coordinate 57,892 of JBARXJ010000058.1, read as the reverse complement.
ATAAGTATTTTTCCTATTATAGACTTTTTTAAAACAAATTTCAGCTTGTTCTAATTGAGCTTGTTTAATAGCTAATTGAATAATGACTCTACCTAAATGAGAGTGTAACCCTTCTAACTGTTCCTCTTCACTTTTATAAGTTGAATTTACCTCTAAAGCTTCCCAATAAATTTCAATCGACTCTAGTAAATTACTATTTTTCAACAAAAAACTGGATAACTGCTTATAAACCACAGTAGGAACTGTAGGTAAGGCTATTGCTTTACGATAAGCTGATATAGCTTGATCAAATTTATTGTGTTGAGCGCTGTACTGAGCTTTAATAGAATAAGCCTTTGCTAGTTCTTGATAAAGCCTGGGAAAACCTGAATCCAACTCAACAGCTTTTTCATAAGCAGCAATTGCTTCATCAATTTGATTAACTTTTATTAATGTGTCACCAAAATCTTTATAAATTTGAGCAGTTGGTTCAGATGTAGTGATAATATTTTGGTATACAGTAATGACTTGAGCCAGCTCACCTTGATGCGTTAAAAGTTTGACTAATTTTTTGTATACTTTACTATCTTGTGGATTGATTGTAAAAATTTTTTCATAGCACAGAATAGCTTGAGCTAACTCACTCTCCTGTTCATAAATACCTGCCAACTGATTCAAAGCAGGAGTATAATTTTGATCGATTTGAAGAGCTTTACGACATTTTATAGCCGCCTGATCGAGTTTACCTTCTTTCTTTAGGTGCTTGGCTTCATCCAGATATTTATTGAGATTTATCAAATTAGTATGCATTAAAAAAACGATGTAATAAATTTTTGATTTTCTCAAGCTATAGCTGCTAAGTAACAATTTTGTTTATAGAATGAAACTGTTACTTAACTCAACTCTCTTATGAAGAAATCAGTTAGACAATTCTATACGGGTTGACACACATAATAGTGCTGAATAAGACGAGGGATTGGTTTATTTAATGATAAAATAGACCACCCTGAGTCAGTAAGAATATCTTCCAAAAAACTTCGACGATAGTATGCTTTTAAAAGAGGTTTCTCAGGAACTTTATCAATAAAATCTTCTTTCTGATTTTCATCAACAAATGTTGAGAAAATTAGCTTAGTTTTACTATGAGCATATTTTTTAAGTATTTTTAATGTTGCCAGTGTATCTTCAGGATTTAAATGCGTTACGACTGAAAACATCGTGATTATGTCAAACTTGTCAGGATCGATAGGTAAATTAGACTCTTCAGTCATTTTTTGACCCTTCTTATTATTATACATTTCGTTATAAAAATTCAGTACTTTAAATTCAAAGCTTTGATAGTTACAGTTTTCAGTCAAGTAATTGATCATTTCTTCATATACATCTACTCCAGTATATTTGAGGTGGGGATTATCTTTCTCAATGAGTCCTTGAACAAGCTTTACTCCACAGCCAAAGTCGAGAATTTTTGCTCCTTCAATTGGAGCATACTTATTAATTAAATCGAGCAATTTCATAGCTGAGTCTACAGAATCACGCTCATCATGACGTAAAGATCCTCGACGAAATTTTTCTGGTACAGAGAATTTGACCATAGTTGTATCTGACATTTTTAAACCTCACAGCAATTAGTTAACAGAACAGAGAATACATGAACTTTACTAGATAAAATGTATCATAGCGTAGTTTTAACGTTACTTTTGGCTCATAGATGCACATCCTTGCAGTAAATAATTTGACATCCATTCACTTGCTCTCTGCATGATTAAAGATCTTACTCTTTCATAAAGCTCCACTTCCATTTGATTTTCCTGTATCAATAACTCTTTTGCTTCTCGAAGCTGATGGGGGGTTAAATCCTTGAATTGTCCCTCCTTCTTTGATATATTTTTGCTAGGAATATTTTCTATAACTTTTGAGCCAATGTATTCATTGTATTCAATAGCAAAAAATGGTAATAATTCTTGTACTCCAACTACGGCATAATTTTGTATGTCTTCTATAACCTCATTCAAGTTTTTTCTATTTTGATTTAAAGCCCTAGCTCCAATTGATTTTCTTGAAAGCTGTCTTAATTGAGCATTTCTAGTAGATTGAACCACAAAATTATCTTCACTCTTAATAAAATGAAGAAAGTCTAAATCCTTTGCCATTCTTGGCCCATGCTTAATAATATCTGGTATACTTGGATCTTCAAAAAAATTCTGAGGATGACTTCTCCAAAACTTATACAAGGATATTACTCTTTCTACTGGATCCCGCAGTACTGTGACAAATTTTGTATCTTTAGGTAATTTTTCTATAGCAAATTCATAATATATATGTCCCTTGTAAAACTTATATTTTGCCAGTTCTTCTTCCTCTTTATCTTTATAATCTAACATGGTTCGTCCTGGACAAATCTCTTCTCTTTCAAAGGATTTTGCAATCACTGAGGTTATAGAAGTTCCAGCGGTTTTAGGAATATGAAGAAAACAAATTCTAGGGGTTTCCATGACTGTTACTAATTATTTTCTAAATAAGTTTAATCTTTATTTCGTTAAATCTCTACTTTTGTATCAAAAACCTGCTCATATATTTCTATATCCTTAGCATACTTTTTTCTAACCATTTCTTCAATATCAGGAGTATACATACTAGAAGAATTCGGAAAACTATTTAATTTCCTCAAATCTTTTGGATAAGTATCGCAGTACTTTTTATCTTTGTCAAAATTTCCATAATTAATCCGATGCGCTGGAGCAACCTCAGTTTCGATATGAGTGTTTAACTTCTCTTCCAGAGCTTTGATAGCAGGAGTAAGATTTTCAAATTGACCAATAAAGTCAAATTCTAATAAACCTAATCCTAAATAGATGTATTGAGGACGCCAATGCGGATCTAAAAGACGATCCTCTTTATCAGTTAAAAAAGTAACAAACTGTCTAAATGTTATAGATTGATTTTGATCGGGATTTTCTCCTAATGATTTGTAGACTCGATTAATGACAGAGATTGAGTGCCGATTAGGTTTAGGTGATCTAACGAACTTATCTATGTAAGCACTTACTAATCTGTCAAGTGGGTTTCTCAAAATTACAAATTTAAAGTTTTTAGAACTGCATAAACTAGAAAATTCTTGAGCGAAAAACTTATCTTTATTTGCATTTATATACCGATGTACCGCTATTTTGGATTTTCTGTAGTCCTCTCCAGATTCACTATGATTAACTAATATATTCTTAAATAGAGAACAGGCATTTTTTTCTATAGGGCTATACACTATATTATATTTAGAGTTAATTAAAAAACGCAATTTTAGCCATTGCTCATAACTTCTATTAGCTGCATCTATTTCACCAAGTTGGTGTTGTGCGTGCATGAGTTCAAGATACAGTTTATAGCCCAATTCGCAATCAAATTCTAAGGCTTTAGTGTAAGCAGATATAGCATTACTCCACTGATGCTGCCGTCGAAATTTATTGCCTCCGGTTTCATGGAGTTTAGCTAACTGTTTCCCAGCAGTAACGTTATGCCGATCTAGTTCTAAGACTGCTCTACAATAAGGTATAGCTTCTCCTAACTTTCCTTCAGTTTCTAACTGACTAGCAATAGTCAATAACTGATTAACTATAGTATCTTTCTCTAATATAGAACGGCTATTTTCAACCTGACTCGATTTCATAATAGAATTCTCGATCTACTCTAACTAAATAAATAATTTATCAACTGTGAATATTAATCAATTTTGTTTCAGCCTGTCATAATAGTACCATTTTATCGATGTAAATTATTCCTAATTTTTTAAGTTACTGTAAATTTTACTACAAGATTTTGCGTCAGTTCATGACTCCTTTTTAAAGAAAAAAACTTCAGAATACACTCCTTTCGTTCCACCATAACCAAAAGAGTCGATTATTTTGACTTTGAGACTCTCACAAATATCTCTAATATTTTCTCTTGGAACAATATGCATCTCCATTGTTTTGCCAGAGTTTTTTGAAGCTAAATAGTCCTGATCAGAAAAGCTATAGAAAGGATGATGTATCGGGATATGCAGTAGTGCGTATCCTCCATTTTGTAAAGAATTTAGTAACTGTTTCAATAAAAATACAATCACAGGCGGAGTATTGTGCTGTAAAGATATATAAGAGTATACAAATCCCATATTTTGAGGTAATTTTTGCTCTAAATCACTCAGGCTTTCTAGATAGATAGAGGTAATATTATCCTTATGTAAAGAGGGCAAGCGAACCATGTTTTCTTCAAGGCGCTTTAAGTGATCTTTGGAAAAATCGACAGCAAAGACATTTTTGAAGTACTTAGAAGCACAAAAAGATAATCTTCCTACTCCACAGCCAAAATCTATACAGGATAACTCATTCAGATTTTTCACTCCCTCTCTATTAAGATTGTCAACACAGAACTCAATAAACTCTTCTCCAGTTGAATAAAATTCCTCTAGCTGTTCACCTGCTAGCTCTTTTTTCATCGATGGAGAAGCCAAAACTGAGAAATACACTTCATCTACATTACTTCCGGCATTTCTCCAATACTGAGCTGTTTTTGAGAACAACTGTTGAACAATATCAACATCTGTCGTTATGTCCATTTGATAAGTTGTTGTTCTCTTATTCCATACTCTATTAAAGATTCTTGCTTGTCCCTCAGGAGATTCAATAAAAGCCTCAACAATTTTTCCTAATGTAATCTTAGAGGAGGTTAGTTTATTAAACTTATCTTCTAATCCTTTAGCATCAGGTTTCCTCTTAAGAATTATACGGTACAAATCTGTAATAAATTCTTTTACTTCAGACTCACTTATCACTAACTTAGATAAATTATCTCTAATCATTTTGTTAATTTTGACTTTGAATAGTTAATAAATATTTTCGTTGTCTTTGATTTTAATCATTAATAACTGGCGTATGATTTCTCCTCAACAATATCAGAACCAACCTGAAGATTAATATCTTTCTTTATTTTCGCTCTTTTATCATTTGTAAAATAGACAGAACGGGCTAATGTAATAAAATTTTCTCCAAAATCTTTACTTCGTTCACAATCCCTAATATCATCCTCAATAAACCAAAGCTTTCTATTAATCTCCTTTAACTCTACTTTTAAGTTTTCAATCTTTGAAGTTTCCATACTGTTTTCCAAAACATCAGTTAATAATTTATACTCTTTCTGAACATTGCTTAACTTATCTTTATCCTGGATGTACTCTAACTTAAGTTCAAGAATGGTAATCTTGTCTACCAACTCACCTAAAGAAATGGGAACTTGAATAATCATTTACTTTTACCTAGAATAGCTTTCAATCAACTTTGGATATTAAACTTATTATTCTTCAATTTCCTCCTTTAGTTTTTGAATCATTTCCTTAAGTTGATTATTTTCTTCTTCTAAGTTTTTCGCTTTAGACAAAGACAGATTAACATGGTGGTTAATCGTATCTCTGGTTCGATTTTCAAAAACTTCACAAACCTGTATAATCAAGTCTGAAATTCCTTTAGAGCTTAAAACATTTCCACTCAGTAGACGATTTTTAAACAAAGGATTATGATATTGAAGAAACAGCCATTCTCTCTGTCGATACCTCAGCGGATTAAACAGTTCATTCCAGTTAAATTTAAAACCTGTAGAGATAAAATCATCTAGCTTTTCCTTTAACAATTTACCCTCTATAAACTTAATACATTGTTCATCCCGCCTCATACAAAAGTAATAACCCGGTTCCAAATATTTGTGATAATATCCACTTCCAGAACTGCTGTCAAGATTATAGTATGCTCCGCTATTATCATACCGGTAAACTTTGGTCATCGGATGAATCGGGCCATACATAACAAAGCTGGGAATGTTAAAGAGTTGAGCAAAATGCATCGGCCCTGAATCTACACCAAAGAATAATTGAGCTTTGGAGATAATATGAGCCATATCCTGGATGGTTCCCTGATTCCTAATATCTACAATATTATCATGTTCTTGAATAAATTCTTCATATTCTTTATCTTTTTGATCGTCAGGATGATGAAGACCAAGGAGTAGAATTGGATATTTTTCTGCCATACTATTGAGTGCAGGAATACACTCCTTTAAAATGGGAGCACGTCCTTCAAACCCTCCTCGCTGAGAATCTAAATGAGCGATAGCATAATTTCCAGCTTGTAGATAAGGAACGTTTATAATCTCTTCAGATGGATCTAAATTCATCACATAGTTTTTAAGTTGACTTTCATCATCCGAAAAATCAGTGACTCCCAATTTACTAGCAATTAAATCTAAAGTATGAAATGGAGGAGAATAGTTGATATCATCTACTTGATAGACCTGATCATATTCCTTCTGAGGATCAATAGGAAGTTGGTCAGGACTCAATAAATTTGCAGGCAAGGTCTCATACAAGAAGTTCAGCTTACTTTTACCTAGCGCTAAGTCAACTTGAACTCCTCGATCAATATATTCTTGAACGAGCGCCGCAACTGGATAATAGCAGTCTACTAAATCTCCAATTCCATCTCCTAGAAGTGCGATTAGAATTTTCCCCTGTAGTTTGCGTTGTTTGATATAGTTCGACCAACGGGATAAAAATCTTGCTCTGTTATACTCATAAACGGTTCTCCCTGCTACTTCAGGAATTTTTAAAGCACTTGTACTTCTAAAGTGTTGATGAGGAATATCTATATGCAGAAATTCATAGCCAGCTTGTTTGAAGCGCAATGATAAATCACTATCTTCAAAGTATGCATATTCCATTTTTTCATCAAATCCATTAACCTTACGAAAAGCTGATGATTTAATAAATAGAATAGAAGCCTCTGCATAATCTCTAACTTTTAAGTCATCTTCCTTAGCCGGAACATAAGCAAAATCTTCTTGTATATGAGTAGGTGTTTTATAAGCACCAATTGCAGCAAGTTCAGGTTGCTGCTGAAACTTTATAAGAGCCGTTTCTATTGCATCAAAATGAGGAACTCCTAAATCATCATTTAAGACTAGAAAAATATCTGATGAGTGTTGGCTAAAGTTAAGATTATGACCCCCACCAAAACCAAGATTTACACCTTCGCTATAGGTAAAGGTGATTTCAGGAAACTTTTCTTGAAAAAAGTTTATTTTTGTAATAATGTCCTGACAGTCAAAGTTATAAGAGTTATTCCTAAAGGCGAAAACAGGCTTAATACCTAAATCATTACATTTTGATATAATAAGTTCTGGAACATGATTTAGAAAGTGTAAGCTACGTTCCTGTGGATAAAAGAATAAAATTGATATTAATATAACTTTATAATCTGTCTCAATCAGAGCTAATAACTCTTCTTTCAGAATTTTTAATTCTCTGCTATCAAGATTCAATTTTAGACCTTCTTCACATTTTTCTAAGGCTTCCTCTAATTTGTACTTCTCCCTCAGTAGCTTAACAAGCCCCACATAACCCCAAATTTTTCCGGGTTCCATCTTAATTGCTTGTTCATATAATGTCAATCGTTTTTCCCATTTTTCTTGCCTAACATATAAATCTTCCAAATGAAAATAAGCCTGCGAAAAATCGGAGGTAACTTCTATAGCTTTTTGAAGATAAATAGTAGCTTCTTGCAATTTTCCTTGCTTAGACAAAGATCGACCTAAATTATAATGTGACCAATAAAAACTAGGATTTAAACGGATAGTAGATTCATAAGACCTATTTGCTTTCTCCCAATCGTGTTTTTCAAACCAGCAATCCCCTGAATGATGATGCGCTAACCAATTCTCTGGTTCTAACTCAACCACTTTCTGATAATGCTGTAGCGCCTCTTCCCACTTCCCCTCAGCACGCAAAGCATCCCCTTGCTCTAGGTATTTTTCTGCCGTTTCCATCTGAGTTTTTATCTCCTGTGAGTCGCCTTGCAAAACAGATTAATAGAACACAAAACCTTAATCAATACTGTACCTTATAACATTTCAAATGTCTATCCTGTTTCCGATAAAATTCTCTTAGCTTCCCCCCGGTCTAATTCCGCTCGCTTATTCAATGCTTGGCTTAACTTTTGCCGAATTTCTAATCCTTGCGGTTGCAATTGATGCGCCTTTCGATAAACTGTAATTGCACTATCAACATCTTCTTTTTCCACTAAATAATCCCCGATTTTAATATAGCTTTTTAATTCAATTGGATGAACCTGCAAAAATTCCGGTTGTATTTGTTCTATAGTTTGATAACAGTCCCAAACCTCTCCCCATTTTCCCAGTTTAGAATAGGCAATTGCTAGGTTCCAATAAGACCAAGTCGAATCGGGGTTTAATTCTATCGAATGTTGATAACAATTAACCGCTTGTTCATGTTTTTCTAAATTTAATAAAGCATCTCCACAATTATGATAAGATTCGGCTGAATCGGGTTGTAATTCTATGGCTTTTTGATAGACATTAACGGCTTGTTCCCAGTCTTGCTGTTGAGTATAAACCTGTCCCAAACCGTGATAAAGTTGAGAGAAATGCGGATCTTTTTCTAAACCTTGTTGATAAGTAATAATTGCTTGTTGCCATTGTTGCTGCTGAAGATAAACTTCTCCTAAACGTTCGTAAACCGCGATTAATTCGGGCTGATATTTCAAAACTCGTTGATAACAAATAGCAGCTTGTTCTAACTTGCCTTTTTCTTGTAACTGTTCTGCTAAACTCAAATGTTCTTCTGGACTGACTTGAGAGGGTTCTAAGGTTAAGGCTTGAAATTGAGTTAATAACGATGACTCTGTTTCTCCAACTAGGTTTAATAATTCGGCTAATTGTAAATAGACTGCTGCATCTGTTGGGTTTAAATTAATCGATTTTTCGTAAGCTGTGATGGCTTGCCAGAATTCTCCTTGATTTTGTAATGCTTGCCCAAGTCTGGCGTATAATCCGGGATGAGTGGGTTGTAATTCTATCGCTTTGTGGTACAGTTCAATATTATCGGGAGCTTTTTGAATGGCTTGCTCATAGTGATATTGAGCCTGTTCTAACTTAGATTTAACCCGCTGATGTAAGGCATAGTTCAATCTATCTGTGGCTTGAGGTAAGTCGGGCTGCAATTGTAAGGCTTGACGGTAAGCTGTTACCGCTTCATCCCACTGTTGCTGACGAAATCGACTTTCTGCGAGATTATAATAAGACCAAGCTGAATCTGAGTTGAGTTGTAATGCAGTTTCTGTGGCTTCTGCGGCTTGATCCCACTGATTTGACATCAAATATGCTTTGCCCAGGTTATGATGAGACCAGCTAAAATCTGGGTTGAGTTGAATGGCTTTACGATAGGCAATAATTGCATCAGCCCACTGTTCCAACTGTAAAAAAGCATCCCCTAAGTTATTATAAGACCAGCTAAACAGAGGTTGTCGTTCGATGGATTGATAATAGGCATCAACGGCTTGGGGCCATTGTTCTAAGCGAGCAAATGCATCGCCTAAATTGTGGTAAACAGGAGGAGTATTCGGCCGGATTTCAATGACTTTCTGATAACATTTGATGGCATCTTGCCAACGTTCTAACTTCAATAAAACGTTACCTAATTCTAAGTATAAAATCGCGGCTTGAGGATCTGCTGCAATCGCTTGTTGATAAGCTTCAATTGCTTGATTCCACTGCTGTTGCACTATCGCTGAACGGGCAATTTGATGCAGTGGAGTCACATGAGACTGTACCTGGGTTGTACTTTGTTGCTGTAGTGATTCTGCCAAAACGTCCTACTCCATACATTTTGTTCTAACACGCGATCGCTATTTGCGATTTTAGCTCTTGAGGATAGATACGCCTATTGTGTTGACTCTTAACTTGCTACTTAATATAGCAGATTTGAGAAGAAAATATAAAGTATTCTACGAAACAATCAATATTTTTTTTAAGATTTGGAGATTTTTTGCTGTACCCCGTAAATAAATGTATGTAATGTTATAGTTTATCCCTCGATTCAACAAAGTTTAATCAATTGAGGTATTGGCTTGATATCCAATATAGCTTTTGCGTTCAAGTCAGGTACAATTATTCTATGGTATGTAATCTTGATTACAATCGAGCAAGTAGTCGTTGTGACTATAGAGTCCTTTGAGTAGATATCAGAGCAATAGGGTATAACATCCTCTATAAACTTTGAGGTATGTTAGGCTAACATTAGGATTATTGATCGTTATAAGGATAGTTAACAATGAAAATCCTGTTGCTTGGCGCATCAAAAACAGGAACGACTGCAATTACTTATGCAATTCATGAGGCTTTACCGGATCATGAGGTTATTTTTGAACCCGCTTCATTAGAACAGATTGACGACAAAATCCCTAAGTTTATTGCTAAGTATTTGAATGTTAGAGATTTACAAGGGTTGGATAAGCATAAAGAAAAGTTTGACCGACACATTTTAATTGTTCGACACCCATTAGACAGGCTCATTAGTTTATTACTCTACACCCCTTACAGTAAAATCGGATTTTCTAGTGATTCTATTGCGCTTAAATATTTAGAATTACTGAAACAAAAAACAAATCAACCCGACTCTTACTCAACATTAGAACTTATTAATTATTTAAATCAGCTTAATGGCGGAAATATCATTAATGGATTTAAGCGGCAATATCAAGACATGATTAAGCTGACTTCATCTAACTTAGATTTTTTCGTGTTAAAGTATGAAGATTTTATTGATGGTAATCTTCAAGCATTGGGTGAATATTTAAACATCAAAATGAATCAGTCAGATGTAGAAGTGCCGCAACAATATCAGCGGGTGAATCGAACCAAGGGTTATGATGATTGGAAAAATTGGTTGACACTGAGTGATTTAAAGCAGCTACAGCGTGATTTTTCTGAAATTTGTGATGCTTTGCAATATGATCTCAGCCTACCTGAAGACTATTCTAGAGTGATTGATCCGCAAAAGTCTTATCAATATACTCAATCTGTGATCAATGAGTATAGACAGAATCACTTCTTGCCGGAAGTGAAAGAAGATTATATGATGATTAAAGATGAAGGGGTATTATTTGACCAAGCATTTGCTAACTTTAAGAGTGGGAATCTCTCAGAAGCTAAATCGTTGATCAATCAAGGTATTGCCCTTAATCCCAAGATTCCTGGATTTTATATTCTTCTTGCTAAGATTAAAATATAAGGAAAATCAATTAGAGGCTGCATCGGATGCGATTTCCACAGCTTTAGAATTAGCGCCAGAGATAGAAGCTCAACTTCCTAAAAGGTTTTTAAAAATCAAAAATCAAGTTTTCAGTTAAACATCAAACAATGAAAAAAACAATTATTCTGTTCGAGGGGAGAACTGGGAGTACACATCTAGCCACTCTACTTCATCAAAGTCCGCATATTTCTTTTTTAGGGGAAGAACCCGCGCTGCTGAAACCAGAAGGTTGGAAAGCACAGGAAAATTGGATTTCTCAGCTTTTTGAGAATCCACTTGAATTTAATGATGTCAGGATTAAGAGTTCGGCGAAAGTAGTAGGATTTCGGATTAAGTTACGGGATGTTGCCGAACCCCAACAATTCAAAAAAATACTAGAACAGTATGATGTATCTGTGATTTATATGAGACGGTTAAACTTAGTCAAGCAAGCCGTTTCTTCTATCAGAGCCATTGATTTGTCTAAAACAAAGGGTTATTATAATCTCGATCATCACAAACATAAAGAAGGCTTGGCAGCTTATTCTATTCCCTTTCAGCGATTCGATCAAACGTTAAAGTGGATTGAAGAAGTTGATTTGAAGCTACAAGATTTTATTAAAACATTAAACCAACCGATTTGTGAAGTGTGTTACGAGGAATTATTGGCTGACCGTGATGCTGTTCTCAATAAAGTGATTCAATTCTTAGATGTACCTCCATTTACTCCAATAGAAGTCGTTGCTAAGCATACCAGTGATGATTTGAGTGAGGTGATTTCTAATTTTGATGCATTGATTTCTCAATATAAAAATACACCTTATGCTGAGATGTTCACAGAAGGAATATCATAATTTTTTTTGTACAGCTTATATCAAAGTATTGAATAAAGTAGATCTTGACTAGAGTTATTCGAGGAGTAAATGAGTGGTTGAAATCATTTCTGTACATATCCCTAAAACTGCTGGAACAGCATTTCGTCATTTTATTTTAGAGATATACGGTGCAGATAAAGTTCTAGAGCTTTATGACTCATTAGAAAGAAAATCAGTAATATCAGATCAAGATGTACTGACAAAAATGACAGCAATTCATGGTCATTTCAAAACTTCAAATTTTCGGCAAAATTTTCCTGAGGCGAAGTGGATTGTTTGGCTTAGACATCCAATTTTTCGCTTAATTTCTCAGTATTTTTATCAAATTAGTAGAACTAAACAAACTAAAAACTTAGAAATTAATAAGGTGTTAAAGCAAGATTTAGGCATTCTTGAATTTGCAAAGATTCCGGAAAATCAGAATATAGAATCTTTGTATATAGATAAAATGAATTTAAGAGATTTTTACTTTGTTGGAATTCAGGAGTTTTTTAAAGATGATATGACTGAATTCAAACAGTTAATGGGATGGTCTGATTTTAAGATGAATACTAAAAATAAAAATTCTCATCCTGAATATTTAGAACGTTTAGAAGCTATTTTAAACGATATAGGACTGATGAATGAATTAGCAATATTGAATAGTAAAGATATGGAATTATACAAAGAAGCGTTAGAATTAAGAGCAGAGCGTCGTCAGGAATCAAAATGGTTACAACAGACTTTAGCAGATTGGAATCGCTCGCAATTTATCCTGGAAGATACCCATCAAAAACTCAAAAAAACTCAAACAGAATTGAAGCAGTTAAAATATTACCTAAAACAATCTCAGCCAAAAATACAAGCTGTTGATGTTATTAAGTTTTCTGATAATGAGGTTTCTCAGTCTATTTTAAAATGGGGAATGGCATTCCCAAAACCAAAAACGAAGATTGAATCGGATTCAATCCTGATTAGAGGTTGGGTAATTGCTAAAAATTCAAAAGCCGCTGAAGTAATTGTTGTTTGTAATCATCAAGTTTTAGCTCGCACTCTGGTTGACAAAGTTCGTCCAAAACTCTCTGAAATCTATCCGAATATACCTGAAGCAAAGTACAGTGGTTTTGAAATAACTATTGAAATTATAGGAATGTCATTACAGTCTGAGTTGCTGATTCAAGTAATTTTGGCAGATAATAAAAAGATTACCTTGGCAAAGATTAAGCCGATTGAATTATCATCAGATGAAAGTATTTAAAGAAACTGATGAGACAGTATGTTTTATATTTCCTCAAGATCTGACTCTATTTCATTCAGATTTAAAGAACTTGATTTTAAAGTTTTGATATCTTGCTGAATTGTATCGAGCTTTTTCCAGATATCATGAATTAAAATCAGCATCACTTCTAGCTGTTGCTCTGATGATATTTCTGAAATATTAAAGTGAGTAATATCACGCTCTTTTATTTCATCAGAAAATAGCTTGCCATCTTCTCTTAGTAAATATTCCTCTGCTATTATACGATTGGATTTCTCAAAAGTCTTCAAAATATCCAGAGAAAGTTGTTGAGTCAGTTGATTAAATTTATCTGAATCTGATTGACTGTTTTGATAATATCTTAAGATAGGTTTCAAATATTGTTTTAAATCTAAGTCATCTTTTTCTACTTTCTGACTAATGACATTAGAGATAAATCTCATAATTTCTAATGTTTGATAACTAGGAGATTCATTTTTATTTTGAGGTAAAATTAATTCATATGACTCAGCGTTATCAGCTTGAAAAAACAATTTATTGCTATTTTGTGTATCTCTACTTAAATTAGATACTGGAAAACCAATACAGTTGAGAAAATCTAGACAAAGATCTTCTTGATAAAGCTGATGAGTTTCTAAGGGTCGAACAATGATATTTTCTAAACCAAATTGTTTTTTCCAAGGACGTAAATGAAGATGAAATTGAAAGCGTTTAGAAGTCTTACATTTTAAATTTATGGCTTCCCTCAGAAATTCTTCAAATGTTTTTTTTAAACCTCCTTTAACTTGTTGAGTATACACAGACTGTATAAGAGAATCTTGCCGTCGAATATAAACAATTATTTTGGTATGATAAGGCTGAAGTTTTAATCTTAGCAAGTTAATCTGCTTGGGTTTTAAAATCTCGAAATCTTCTGAACTTAAAATAACATTATTAACTGATGTTGACGCAATTTCTGTATACAATTCTTCCCAACCGCCATACTGACGACTGTATCTGGGATCTTGACTCAATTGCCAAGATAAATTATGCTGACCACTATAAACTGAACCAGATTCTGGATACAAATATCCTAACTTCAGTAATATATTTTTATTATCCTTTAAAAAATGTTGTATCGTTGTAGAGCCAGTTTTGTGAAGACCGATATGAAGGTAAACAGTTTTAGGTGAAGATTTCATTATATTACGCAATTTATTAATAATAATTTCTCAGCTATATCTGTGATTAAATTCCTATCTAACTACAAATTATTCATCTCTTCTAAGAGTGAAATTACAGTATTAGAAAATGCTGCTGGAGAACATTCAATCTGAATTCGATTGAGTGCTGATAGTCTTAACTGCTCCCATAATTCGGGGTTTTGATAGAGCTTAATGCATTCCCTCACAAATCCTTCTGTATCTTCTGCGACTAATAAATCTGATTCATGTTGCCACCCCAGTTGTGCCGCAATTAAAGGTGTGGTCACCACTGGTATGCCGTAGGCGGCTGCTTCATGAACTTTATGGGGAATACCCGCCGCAAACCGAGTCGGTGCCACAAATAGCCGCGCCTGATTGTAAAATTGGGTTAAATCTTCGACTCTTCCTAATAGTTTAATGGCTGAATTATTTAAGCTTAAAACACGCTGCTTTAATTCATCTACGGTATTATTTCCGACTATTAATAATTTAATCATATCTCCCAGTTGCTGCTGCATTTTTGGAAAGATTTCTTCTGCTAACCATAAAATAGAATCGGCATTAGGAGACTCTATATCATAGACAGAACCGACAAATAAGATATGTTGACGCTGTTCAAATATATTAGGAGTTGGATGATCTTGTAAAGAATGTCCTAATACAGCAACTTTCTCATAACCATAAGCTAAAAATCGTTGCTGTTCTTGAGGTGAAACAGAAATAATTTGGTCGCATTTTTCTGCAAGTTTTAATTCTGTTTTAATCTGTTCTTCCATTTCCTCCGGTGATAAAACTTCTCCTTTCAATCTTTGCTGTTCAAATTCTCGTAAACAATACAAAGCTTCTGCATCATAAATAATATTTCCTTTGCCAATCACATCAGCTTGAGACATGACATAATTAAGATGCTCCATATTATGAGGACGACTGACCCAAATCACATCATAATATCCAGGACGTTCTTTTAAGAAATCTTCCAGTTGAAGTAAACCATATCCTCGCATTACTTCAATGGCTTGAGGGATATCTGAATAAATTTCTGTCCAGTTTTCTTGATAGGATAAATCTGTCGGATATAAAGTTACTAAATATCCCATTTTCTCAAAAATTGAAAGAATTTTATAACTGCGAGTGTATCCCGAACCGAGGTAAGGATGGGGAACTCGGTCATCAATCATTAAGAGTCGATGAGTCTGTTTTCGGGGAGAATTACAAGCGAATAAAACATTTTTTAAATCCGCTGGATATTGCTGTTTAAACCAGTCTTGATGTTTACTAATTAAAAGCTGTTGATTACGCTCCATTAATGCAATTGCATGGTCACTTGAGCTTTTGTTACTAGAGCTAGCAAATTCATAGTGAAGCACTGCAATATTGGGATTATAAATAATCTGTTTTCCCTGCTGTTGTAAGCGCACACAGTAATCTGTTTCTTCGTAATAAGCGGGTTGATACTCTTCATCAAATCCACCTAATTCTAAGAATGATTGACGTGAAGTCAGGAGAAATGCACCGGAACAATAATCGACAGCTCGACGATACATATATTGGGGAGAATCAGGAGAATCTCCCCGACCATATCCTAAACAAGAGCCATCTTGCCAAATAATACTTCCTGCTTCTTGAAGGCTACCATCTGGCAGAATAATTTTCCCTCCTACTGCTCCAATATCGGCTGAAGATTCAATCGTTTGAATGGCAATATTTAAACTATCTCCCAAAAGCTGAGCGTCATTATTTAAAAATAGTAAATATTCGCCTGTGGCGACTTCGCTTGCTTGGTTACAAGCTAGGAGAAAATGTAGATTTTCTAAATTGAGGATTATTTTTGCTCCTTGAATTCGTTGTAATAGCTCACTAGTTTTGTCGGTAGAGTGATTATCTACGATGACGATTTCTATTGATTTAAATTGATTGTGCAAAATCGAATATAAACAACTTAGAGTTAATTCGGCTCGATTATATAAAACTAAAATGATACTGATTTTCGGATGCTCTAGTTCAGGAAAAATCAGCGGTGCAGAAGTATTCAAAAAATTATTTAATACAACTTTATTTAATAAATCTAATGCTTGTTTGGCATAATCTAGCTTATTTTCAAATCCTAAAAACTCTTCAGATTGATAAGGTTCTGGACTCCACTGCATTCCCGAACGTTGTCTCAGTTTTTCTAACTGATTAAGCGCTTCTTCAAAATTAGGTTGAATCTGTAGCGATCGCTGATAAGCGACTATGGCTTGATCGAGTTGACCTTTCTTTGCTAAAAGTTTCCCTAAATTTAAGTAAGTTTCTGCATTATTGGGATCTAATTCTAAGACTTGATAATAATGTTGAATCTCATCCGGTTCGGCTTGAATTTGCTGTTGATAACTCTCAAGCAAATGACTTTGATCGGTTTGAACGAGCTGTTTTAAAGTTTCTGCAAATTTTGCATGAATTTGAGGTAAATTAGCGTCTAGTTCAACAGCTTTTTGATAAGTTTGATGGGCTTCTTCCCACTGTTGCTGCTGAGTAAAAGCTTCTCCTAAGTTATTATAAGACCAAGCAAAATTAGGATCGCGTTGAATCGCCTGACGATAAGCAATAATTGCATCAGCCCATTGTTGTAACTGGGAATAAACATCCCCTAAATTATGGTAAGATAAGGCAAAGTTTGGATTTAATTTAATTCCTTGTTGATACGCTTCTGCTGCCTCTTGCCAACGTCCTAACTGTAACAGTCCATCTCCTAAATTATTGTAAGACCAAGAAAACTTAGGATTTAATTCAATCGCTTGCTGATAAGCTGTGACTGCTTCTTCCCACCGTTGTAATTTTGATAAAGCATCTCCCAAATTATGGTAAGCCTGAGGCAGTTGAGGTTGAGATTGAATGGCTTGTTGATAAGAATCTATTGCCTCTAACCATTGCTCTAGATGAAAGAAAACATTCCCTAATTCTAGATAGGCTTCACGGCAGTTTGGACGCTGTTGAATCAGACTTTGATAGTGAGCGATCGCAGCCTGCCACTGTTGCTGTTGAACAAGGGTTCTAGCTGTTTTTAGGAGAGATTGAGCTGAACTCAAGGTTTGCAGTTAAATGAATGAACTGTTATCTCTCCTATGATAGCAAGCTCTGGGCAAATGTCATAGAGATCACTTCTATAAAAAAAAGCCCCCATCTTTGGGAGCTATACACTGGTTAATCTTCCTTAGTAGTTCAAATCGACTTAAAACTTATATTGCTGTTTTAATTATCCTAAATTCACTTCTTCTACGGATTCTTCTTTTGCTTTTCCGGGTTTAAATTTAACAACTTGCTTGGCCGGAACTTCTACTGTTTCTCCTGTTTCTGGATTAGTTCTTGTTGTAGCGGGGCGTTCTTGAGTTGTAAATCTTCCTAAACCTGGAACACTTACGGGTTCACCTTTAGCAATTTCTTCAGAAACAATTTCAAAAACTTTATCTACAACTGCTTTGACTTTAGGCTTAGGAACATCAACTTCTGCTGTAATTTTTTGAATTAGTTCTTGCTTTTTCATGTAGGAAACTTCCTTGTTGTAATTGTTCAGTTCTAGGTTATGATAGGCTTATAGCGGCAAATGCCAGTTCTTATTAGACCCATCAATTCCGAGAAATCTGAGGTTTTGGTTGAATTAACTTTACTCTAACACATTTTTTTTGTCTATGCAACAAGTCTATAGACGCAATCCAACTGCTACTTCTTTAATCCATTACCACTTTATCTGGGTGGTACGGCGGCAACGTCCCGTTTTAAAAGGGATGGCTGCGATTCGTTTAAAAGAGTTAATCTACGAATTTTGCGAAACTCTCGAAGTAGAGGTGTTAACAGTAGAAATCCATCCTCACACGGTTTATCTCACGGTTGATAGCCCTCCCACCCTTGCCCCTCATCAAATTGTCCATCGCGTCAAGGGACATACTGCTCGTCATTTACGGCGAGAATTTCAACAACTCCAAACCTTACCCTCAATGTGGACCCGTTCATACTTTGTTTCAACTGCAGAAACAGTTTCTGAAAAAAGCATAGAACAATATATCAGAAGACAAAAGAAAAAGGGATAGGATTATGATTTGTTGTTTGTGATTCGTTCTTTGGGGTGGTGCATCTGTGGGACGCACCCTACAACTTCCTGTAACAAATTTATTTCTTAGTGATTTGTTTGGCTTGTTGATAAACCGCATTGGCTGCTTCAACCTGTCCGAGTTGCTGTAAAAAACTCCCTAACTTCTGATAGGCTGATAGTCGTTTAGGAGCAAGCTGAATGGCTTGTTTGTAGGTTGTAATGGCTTGTTTAATATTCCGATTTTGTGCCCATATATCTCCTAATTTTTCCCACACAATTGCCGAGTGAGGATTTTGTTTGACTGCGGCTTGATAACAAGCGACTGCTTTATTCCACTGTTGCTGCTGCGCGAATAAATCCCCCATCGCCACTTTCACGTCCACATCTAGGGGGTCAATTGCCATGGCGTTACCATAGGCTTGTATTGCTTGAGGCGTTTGTCCTTGAGTTTGCAACACTTGACCCATTAACTTATAAGCCACAGCTTGCTTGGGATTTTTGGCTAAAACCTGACGACAAGCAGCTAAACATTCTCGCCAATTTCCTGTGTCTAAATCCACTTTTGCCTGACGTAAAATCGAGTCGGGGCTACTAGCGGTTATCTCTTCTGCGGGTTTGCTGGGAAAAGCAACAATATTGGGCTCTGGGGTTTTCTCTAGAGCAGGAGTGGGTTGCAGGGCGGGTGAAACCGTGGGTGGGGTTGGAGTGGCGGCGATCTGTTTCTGAGGCAAAGGGGGAAGTTGAGGGACTTCTGATAATACAGTATGTTGAGAGAGATCGGGGTTTAAACCGGGAAATTCATCGGGTTTAGCCCAGGCTAAGATCGTAGCCAATTTCATCCGCTCCAACAGTCCGAGTAACCATTTGCCTTTTTTAGAAAAGCTGGGAACATGAACCAATAACATGGCAACTTCCCCATCCTCGGGCATCTCTAAACTAGGAGTCGAGACATCGGCTATCGGTTGAACGGTTTGAGACTGTTGTGAGACAATATTATAAGCCTGACGGTAATGAATCAGGGCTTTGTCCAATTCCCCAAGCTGTTGAAACCCTTCTGCGAGGCGTTGATGGGCGATCGCATTTTGAGGATCTCGCACTAAGATTTGTTGATAGCATCCCATCGCCTGAGTCCAGTCTTGCCGCTGCCAAAACGCTTTTGCCAATTGCTGATAATCTTGTAATGTCCCGGTTTCGGGTTCTAAATGTAGGGCTTGATAAAGATTAAGCTGGGCGGAGTCTACTTCCCCTAAAGCCTGATAGGCGCTCGCGAGTTGACGATAACCTGCTGCAGTGGGTTGCTGTTGCAGGGCGGTTTGGTAGTAACTCACAGCCTGTTGCCATTGTTGCTGTTGGCTATGGATATTTCCTAACTCAATATAGGCTTCTGGAGCAGTGGGTTGCAGAGCGATCGCCTGTTGATAAAATTGTTGGGCGCGGGTATGATCCCCTTGAGCGGTTAAGGCTTTACCCCAGAGTAGATAAGCTCTTCCGGCTTTCGGTTGCTGCCCGACGACCTGACGACAGGCATCAATACAGAGGTCATATCGTTGTTTGTGATAATAATCTTCGGCTTCTTGCAACCGCGCCACAATATCAAACTGAGGAGCGACTTTGACGAGTGGCTGGGAGGGGGTATCTTGAGGGAGTTCTGGAGCCTTCTGGACGGGTAGGATTTGGGGAAGAGCCGATTGAACTTTGCTATTGACTGTGGCTGTGGTTAAGTTTTGGGCGGCTAGTAATAATTCCGGTTTAAGGCGAACCGCTTGATTGTAACAATTGAGGGCTTCTTCTAAATCCCCAGTTGCCATGTAAGCTTTACCCAAACTATTATAGGAGGCGAAAGCATCGGGATTGAGTTCAATAGCACGGCGATAGTGAGCCATGGCATCTTCCCACTGTTTTTGGGTGCTGAGTAATTCTCCTAGATTATGATGGGCTTCGGGGTGGTCAGGGTTAAAATCTAAGGTACGACAGTAACAGTACTGAGCTTGCTCTCGCTTGCCTTGCTGCAATAGGGTGTTACCTAAAGCGTGATATTCTTCTGCACTGCCGAGATCGGGCTGAATTTGAAAGGCTTGATAGAAGCAGTCAGCCGCTTTCTCCATCTGTCCGGAGCGCTTCCAAACTCGCCCTAAATTCTGATAGGCGATCGCCAAATCGGGCTGTAACTGAATGGCTTTCTGATAACAAATAATCGCATTTTTCCACTGTTTCAGCAAGGCATAACAGCTTCCCAGGTTATTGTATGCTGTGACATTCCCCGGTTGTAGGGCGATAACATTTTTATAGCAGTCAATTGCCGATTCGGTTTGTCCCATCCCTTGCAAGGCTTTCCCTAACAAGACATTGGCTTCTAATTGTTGTTCAACATCAGGATCTGCTTTTAAAATTTGTTGACAGAGTTGAGCGGTGGGTTCATACTGCTGTTGCTCAATTGATTGTTGTGCTTGTTGTAGTAATACAGAAATATCCTGTAGAAGCGCTACTTCCTGATTCTCAACAATCTGATTCTCAACAATGGGTGAGGCAGGCTCGAGATTAATCGTATTTTCTAAGATCGAATCATTGGTTGTCGTCGGAACTAAAGCTTCCTGAGATACTGTTTCAACCGTAATTACTTCTGAGTTAGATGGCACCTGAAACGGTTGTCGCCGTTGTTGAGCTTGCTGTAATCCTATTTTTGCTTCTTCTAAGGTTTCATCCTGTTGTAGAGCTTGTTGAAAACAGAAAACGGCTTTCGTAATTTGACCTCGTTGCAGTAGTTTTTCACCGAGTTTACTATGATCTACCGCACTGACACTTTCTGGTTCTAACCGATACACTTCATACCAACAATCTGCTGCTTCGATGGGTTGATCGACTTTTTCCCAAACCCGAGCTAAGTTGCGATAAATCTCTGCCGACTCGGGTTGATAGGCGATACCATTTTGATAACAAAAAATAGCTTTTTGCCACTGCTTTTGAACAGCATATAAGCTGCCTAAATTCGTATGGGCTTCTGCATAATCCGGTTGTAATCGAATCGCTCTACTATAGCTTTTCCTTGATTCTTCCCACTGTTTTTTTAAACGATAAATATCCCCCAAAAACTTATAAGCCGGGGCAAATTCAGGCTGTTTCTGTAAGGCTTCTACACACAGTTTGTAAGTCGATTCAGTATCACCTTGTTTCAGATAGGCTTTAGCCTGGCTGCTAAATGCTGCATCTGTCATTGTTGGAACGTCTAAGGATGCGTGAACCATAGCTTGATGTTGGGAGTGCTTAGGGGTGAGATCGGGATTAGGATAATTTAATGATGTCTTAATATTATCAGACACCCCTAACATTTGCAAGGCAGTTTTCAAGGCTGTCATCGAGATAAAAATATCTTCTGTTAACGGGTTTTGATACATCAAACTCCGCAACGTAGAGCAGTTAAACCGTTCCCCCAAAATATAGTAAAAATCTAAATCCAACTGTAAGGCAATAGTCCAGTAATAAAACCGCAGATAATGGGGAGAAATTAATTCAATCACCTGAGTCTTGGGCTGACAGAACATCAGGTTCGTTAACCCCGCACCATGGGGAGCAACAATCACTTTAGCGTGGGCAAATAAGGCGGCTTGCTGTTCAACTGAAATCGTTTCAAGGACAATGGTTTCAAAGCCCTGTTGAGTTAAATATTCAATCACCTCTGGCTCATTGAAAATCCGGCGATATTGAGCTTTTTTACGAGTGATATAAATTCGTTCTGGATAATCACCCTCGGGCGCAGAAATAGCTGCTGCAAACAGTTGCCGATGAAAGTTAATAATCCAAGGAGAAACCCATCCCACAGAAGCAGCATAAGCCGGAACAATCAATTCTTCAGCTTGCAGGTGAGAATTAACATCACTTTCAATAATTTTATCAAGCGGAATTCCTAACTTTTCTAGAGTTTCTCGTTGGAAAGGACGCTGAATACTATTGACTACAAATTGATCAATTTCGGCTAAATTAATTCCTTGTTGTTTAAGGATTTCTAGCCGAGGTAAAACATCCACCATCCAATGAAAATAAACATTTCCTGACAGACTCGATAACACGGCTGTTTTCCCTTTTAAATATTCTAAAGGGGGAAATTCATCTAAGAAAAAGACTTGATGTTGACTATAATCTGGGTTTTGACAGTTGGGTAAAGGAGCCGGATAAAATCGAGATAAATTGATATCGAGTTGATTATTGGGGTGAATCGTTGCAATGGCATTACAAACATTCCACCAGTTTTTTCTCGGTGCAATCCAAGTTTTTCCTTGAGGAATCACTGCCACTTCATCAGGCGGATTATCATTTAAATAGGGTGGTTGTTGTGAACAGCGATAAATTCCTTCCCCTAAATGAATCGGTTCAAACTCTCCAAATAATCGATTTAAACAAGGCTGACATTCTAACCCCGCGCATGGGGGTAAATTAGAATTCGTAATCGGGGCATCTGCGGGTAATTGTATAGAATTTAAGGTAATTTTTCCGGCTTTTTCTTTCAGTTGCTGTTGTTGTTGAATGGTAGTTTTTAACGCCTGTTTGAGTTCTTCTGAATCGGGTTTAATTTCTAGTCCTTGACGGTAAGTTGTAATGGCAGCACTCAGTTGGGCTTGCTTGGCAAAACAGTATCCTAATTGTAAATAGGGTTGTAACCAATGGGGTTTAATTTTAATTGCTTTTTGATAATAGGCTTCTGCTTGGGCATAATTGCGATATTCGATTAACGCATTGCCTAAATGAAAGTAGGTTTGAGCTAAGTTTTGATAAACCTGAGGATGATTAATATCTTTTAATAACGCTTGTAAAAACCGACCACAAGCAATGCGAGAACGGTTCAATTCATCCGTATCTTCAATGACATCTAGCCACTGAATATAAGCTTCTACAAATTGTGGTTGTTGGGCAATAACTTTGCGGAATTGTTGCAGCGCTTCAGGGATTTGATTTTGTTCGAGTAATGACCATCCATAACGACTGCGAACAGAAATTGCATCCGGTTTTTGTTCTAAAACTTGCTGAAAATAGCGAATGGCAACGGTATGTAATCCTTGTCGTTGAAAAGCAGTTCCTAAGTTAACTTTGGCATCAATTAAATCGCCGTCTAGTTGAACAGCTTGTAAATAATAATCAATCGCTCGGTCTAACTTTCCTTGCGTAAATAAAGCATAAGCTAAATTATTATAAAGGACTGCATTTTTAGGAAACCGTTGAATCGCATCTTCTAATAATTCTACCGCCCGATCAAAATTTCCCTGTTGAGTTAGGGTAAAACATAAATTACTGTAGAGATTCGCTTCTGTGGGGTTGAGTTTAATCGCTTGCTGATAAGATTCAATTGCTTCTTGCAATTGCCCTTGTTTTTGTAATAAAATTCCTAAATAGGAGTAAGCTTGAGCATAATCTGGCTTCAGCGCGATCGCCCGACGATAACACTCAATGGCTGTAGTAAAATGATCTTGTTTTTCTAGGACAATACCCAGACGATAATGAACCTCTGGCCAGTCCGGTTTGAGGAGTAAAGCTTGTTGATAATAATAAGCAGCTTGTTGCCACTTTTTTTGACGTTGATAAGATAAAGCCGATGAAGCTAAATCAGTTGCAGATTTTCGGGGACGAGGGTTTTCTAGATTCACCATAGTTAACCTTTCTGGCTTAGTTTGATGTTTCGTATTCTTTCAACCATTCCCTTCTTCCCTCTTATTCACATTAATAAGGACGCAACGGTCGGAATAGACACTTCCCGAACATTCAACAATTAATTGTTGCGCTGCGCCCCTAATATTGCGAATTGATCACACTGATTTTCAACTGCGTGTAAAAGCTAATGCAAGGTTAACATTTTATAGGAATGTGAAATCATCCTCATCCACATCTAATCCAGTCTCTAGGATTGCGATTTCCTCACCATCGATACTTAAAGAACCAGTTCCAGCATCATATTCAATTGTTGCATCTGACTCAACGCCTTGGATATGAATCTGATCCTCGCCAGGAGTGAAGCCAATAATGGTATCAACACCGAAATCAGGACCAATGACGAACTCATCAGCACCGTCACCACCATCAAGGGTGTCATCGCCTTTACCACCAACGAGGGTGTCATCACCACTGCCACCGATGACGATATCATCACCAAAGCCGCCGTAGAGTCGGTCATCACCGCTACCACCGTCGATGACATCATCACCTAAACCACCCACACCTAGGTCATTTCCTGCACCAAGAGCAAGTGAATCGTTACCTAAGCCACCGCCGACTGCATCATCGCCAGCTCCGGCAGTCACTTGGTCATCACCAGTACCTGCTAGGACAGCATCATCACCACCTAAGGTAAAAATTAGGTCGCTACCCTCCGAACCGAGGTATCCATCGTCAGTATCTTCTGCGAAGTTAGCACTAATAATTTGACCACCATCAGTGGCATCTGGGTTATCTGCTTGGAAAAAAGGAGTATCCGGATTGGGAATAAGAATTGTTGACATGATAGTGCCTAACTACTAAGGATGAACATTAACCAATGCATGCAATCTAAACTCAGGGTAAATATGCTACAGACAAACAAATGGCTTCGATTTGATAGGGTTAACCCCTTTCTTTTTGTCTCTCTGTTATTAAGATTTGTGTAAATCTCGATGCTTTTTTCCTGAGCTTATGTTATACTGTAGTGCTTTATTATTTACTTGTCAAGAGTATCCGCAGAAACCGCTTTTTTTTGAAGCTTTTGCTAGGTTAACTAAGTACTTTGAGATAAAACACTCAATAATCTAGCAATAGTAATGGATATTGCAGCAAGATGCTGCTTCTTGAGCTTGTAGTGATAATCGTGGAGCACTGCCAATAATTATCACGTGGCTTTAAAGAAGATTGTATCTGAAGTGATATAAAGATCAAGTGCTATTCGAGAAATCCACCTAGTTTTTACGAAAACTTTAAGTAATATCAGAAGTTTTGTACCAGATGTTTATAAAAGCTTGATATTCTATGTATCAATAGATACAAAAAGCCTTGTAACGGATAGCTATTTACCACGAGTGGCTCAGTGAAGTGAAATAGACGAACAATATAATATGGTATTCTCTCGCAATGCTCTCGTTACAGGATAATATCTGTAAAAATATATTGACGACGACGAGCTTAAATATCTGAGGTTGTCCATATGATTGAGTTGCTAAATTGCCCCTAAGATAGATGTACAAGTAGCACTAACTGTGCTGGCGATATCTCGACAACAAGAATTGAGGGTAATATTACTCCTGTCAAACTCACTTAGGTAATCTGCTTTATGGCTTTACACGCTGAACTTCATCGTCACTTAGGTGGGTCTGTAGTCCCCCGGGTTCTCTGGCGCTATTTTCAACGCCGCCACCCGGAAATGGCTCGCAAGTATCCAAAATATGAAGAATTTGAGGCTTTTTATACCAAACCCCGTAACACCCTAGATGAATATTTAGAGTTGCATACGATGGTAGAGCACGTCCAAACTCAGGAGACTTTACCTTATTTTATTTATCGACTAATGCGGGGGGCTTATACGTTTGAGAATTTAGCCTATTTAGAATTGCGCTACACACCCTATTTACGTACACCTCAACATTTAAGTCAATCCGAAAGAATTGAATTAATGAATCAGATTGTTCGGTTAGTCGGACAAACCAGCCTTAGAAGTGATTGCCCCATTATTACCCGGCAAATTTTATGTATGCATTCCCGCTTACCTTTTGAAGTGAATCGGGCCATCGTTGATTTAGCGGTTAAAATGCCAGAATATGTCTGCGGAATCGATGTAGCGGGGGGAGATTCTCACTACGCAGAACGTTTAGATGAGTTTATTCAATTATATCAGTTGGCGCGATCGCAAGGCTTAAAAACCACAGGACATCTTTATGAAACCCCGGAAGGGTGTTATCCCGAATTGTTACCGTATTTAATGCGAATTGGTCATGGAATTCAAATTCCCCTACGATATCCTGAATTACTACCGGAATTAGCA
This sequence comes from Microcoleaceae cyanobacterium, assembly GCA_049647265.1. Classification (GTDB taxonomy): domain Bacteria; phylum Cyanobacteriota; class Cyanobacteriia; order Cyanobacteriales; family Microcoleaceae; genus JAAURB01. Next base: position 31,454 of record JBARXJ010000058.1, on the reverse strand, counting down.
CAACGAAATCAGTGTTTAGAAGTCTGTCCGACTACCTATATTAAGACGGGAACCTTAGACAGTATGAATCCCCTTAAAGTCGTATTTGAACGGTGTTTCGAGGCGGGAGTCGATATTGCTATTTGTACCGATAACGCGGGGTTGCATAATGTTCGTTTACCGTTTGAATATGAGAACTTACTCACTCAAGATATTATTGATTTTCGTCAGTTAAAAGCCTGTCAAGCGGCAGCATTTCGCCATGCGTTTGCTTGGCCCTATGACCATCCGCCCAGCGATATATTAACCGAAATGATCAATTCTGAGCAAGTCATCAGTGAATGATGGTTAGTGATTCTGTCAATTCTTAATTCATCAGTGTTACTAGCTATAGATATTGACAAAGAATCAAGTAACTAACAACCCATGACTTCTCTACTTCGCCTCCATCCAGTTATTCCCCCCATGAATATCGATCACTAATGGCACGGTTAAATTAATCGCATTTTCCATGATTAGCTTAATTTTATCTTGTAATTCTTCCTCTTCTTCCGGAGGAACTTCTAAGACTAATTCATCATGAACTTGCAGCAGTAAACGAGCTTGATAATCTTTTAACATCTGATCAATTTTGACCATAGCAATTTTAATAATATCCGCACTCGAGCCTTGTATCGGTGCATTGGCTGCTGCCCGTAATAATTGAGCATCATTTTGATTCATTCGTTTTAATTCATCTAAATCAATCTCTTCCCAAGGTAGCCCTTTTAACTCTCGTAAACTGCCGCCCGAAAAATCAAAATAACGCCGTCTTCCTAAAATCGTTTCTACATATCCTTGGGCAATTGCTTTTCTTTTCTGATTTTCTAAATATTCAAAGATTTTAGGATAACGTTGGTTAAATCGTTCAATAAATTCTTTCCCTTCCATGACTTTAAATTTAGCTTCACGGGCAAAACGTTGTGCGCCCATGCCATAAATTACACCAAAATTAATAGTTTTCGCTAGTCTTCTTTCATCTGACGTTACATCTTCTTTTTCAAATAAGAATTGAGCGGTTAAGCGATGAATATCTTGAGCATTTTGATAGGCTTCAATTAAAATCGGTTCTTGGCTTAAATGAGCTAATATTCGCAGTTCAATTTGAGAGTAGTCAGCCGCAATTAATTTCCAGCCTTGTTGTGGAATAAAAGCTTGACGAATTTGCCGAGAAAACTCTGTACGAATGGGAATATTTTGTAAGTTGGGGTTCGAGGAAGATAAGCGCCCCGTCATTGTCACAGTTTGATTAAAATCAGTATGAATACGCTGAGTTTTTGGATTGACTAATTCGGGTAACGCATCAACATAAGTAGACTTTAATTTGGCTAAAGTACGATGTTGTAAAATACTATCGATAATGGGATGGTCGCCTTTTAATCGTTCTAATACTCTAGCATCTGTTGAATATCCTGTTTTGGTTTTACGGCTTTTCTTAATATCTAATTCTAAAGTGTCAAACAAAAGCTGACTCATTTGTTTAGGAGAAGCTAAATTAAACTCTTTCCCCGCTTGTTCATAAGCTTGTTTTTCGATTTCTAATAACTGCTTTTCTATCTGCTGAGAGAGTTGGTTTAAATAGTCTGTATCAATCCGAATTCCTGTATATTCCATCTCAGCTAATACAGGTTCTAATGGCTGTTCAACAGTTTCTAATAATGTTAAGAGTTGCGGGGTATTCTGTAATTCTTCTCTGAGTTTAGGTACGAGTAAAAACGTTGTATAAACATCCATCCCACAATATTCAGCTACCTCTTTAATAGCAATATCGGCGATAGTTTTGCCTTTCGGAACTAACTCTTCGTAGCTTTGAGAAACAATTCCACCTTCTAAATATTTAAATGATAGTGAACTTAAGCTATGGCTGTCTTCAGGGGCTAAAATATAGCTAGCTATCATGGAGTCAAATACTACCCCAGCTAGATTAATTCCCTGAACTTTTAACACTAACCGATCAAATTTTGCGTTTTGTAATGCTTTCGGATAAGTAGTACTTTCTAAGATCGGTTGCAGAGATTCTATAACAGATTTTAACTCTAAGTTGTCTCCCTTAGAATGACCTATTGGAATATAAGCAACATCCGTTTTTTCACTCCCCCAACAACAACCAATTCCGACTAATTCCGCCTTATAAGGATCTAAATCTGTGGTTTCTGTATCCCAAGCCACCGGAGATTTTGCATCGGTATATTGTGTCAGGGTTTCAACTAATTGAGAGAGTTGTTTTTGAGTTTGAATAATTTGAGGCTGAATCCATTTTTGCGCTTTTGATTCTAACGCAAGCTTGGTTTCTTCCGGACTAAAAAACCACAGAGACTCATCATTTTCCGGATTAATCTCGTCATCTGTTTCCTGGATTTCATCTGTTGCTGTAGTTGAAATCAATTCCGTTTCAGTTCCAGCTAAGCTTTCAAATTGCTGCTGGATTTTATGAACTTGAATAATAAAAGAGGTGAATTCTAATTTTTTAAGTAAGGGAATAATACGATAGGTTTCAAGGGTTTTAATTTGACAAGCATCTAAACTAATATCTAAATCAATATCTTGAATAATTCTGGCTAAATGCTGAGAATGATAAGCGGCTTCTTTTTCTGCTTTTAGTTTCTTCTGAGTTGCGCCTTTAATTTCTTCAATGGATTGATAAATCTTCTCAAGAGAACCATAATCATTTAACAGTTTAGCAGCGGTTTTTGCGCCAATACCTCGAACGCCTGGAATATTATCTGATTTGTCTCCACAAAGTGCTTTATAATCAATTACTTGTTCGGGATAAATTTGCAGTTTTTCATATACTTCTTCTGCATAAAATTCGATTGGTGTACTTCCTTTTCCATAACTTAAATGCAGTACATTGATATTTTTTTCTTTATCGATCAGTTGAAATAAATCTTGATCTCCCGAGAGAATTTTAACTCCATATCCCGCTTCACTGCCTCGTCTGGCTAAAGTCCCTAAAATATCATCCGCTTCATATCCGGCATAAGTGACAACAGGAATTTGAAATGCTGCCAATAACTCTTTTAAATTCTCTACATCAATGATAAAATCTTCTGGTGTCTCGGCTCGATCTGCTTTGTAGCTTTCATCGGCTTGATGTCGAAACGTGGGTTCAGCCCGATCAAATGCAACGGCGATATATTGTGGCTGATACGTTGCCATCACATCCAGCAGAGACTTGAGAAAGCCATAACAAACGCTGGTGGGAATTCCGGTAGAAGTTTGTAATCTCAGACCATAGTAGGATCGGAAAGCTAAGGAATGACCATCAACTAAAATAAAAATCGGGTGAGAATTAGCCACGTTTGACCACTGATACAACATCAATTCTCTATTGTAGCGAGGGCGGATAGGATTGGCAGGGAGAAGACTCAGCAGATGTTGCCAACAGCTATCGTTCAAAAATTTTTGAATATAAGTCCTCTCCATTTTGATACAATTGACTGCCAGCAAATTGCTCTTTATGGAGAGGATAAAAATAAGCTTAGGGTTTTGGAGTCAGGAGTAATGCCTGAGACTGTTTCAATTCAAAACAACTTAAATCAGACAATTGATCGCTTTGATCGATGCCAGGAGATGCGATCGCAACCTGCCATTTATCTAAGTCTAATCCGAGTAATTCTCCGAGTTGAATCTTATATGGATCGCCCTCAAGATGAGTCACCATGATAATTTGATCGTTGGGATTTTCTGGATTTTGACGCAGTCCATAGAAAATGGTTCTTTCTCCTTCTGTGATTTTGTGGAATTTGTCAGTTTCTTGCAGGTTTAGATTATTACCTAACCAGGGATGACTTTTACGAAACTGGCGTAAACTGAGGTTGAACTGAGTTGTAGCCGGATTAACAGTATCTTGATAGCGAGAAACATTACACATCTCAAAACAATCTTCCATAAAATGAAGCGCAAACTGTTTGAGTTTAGCAACATCTAATTGTTTGAGAAATGCCACCATATCCGGACGGTTTAATTCTTTCAAAGCGGCAATATCACAATATTGTGTATCTTCCCCAAAACAGAACTGACAAGCATTTGCGACGGCTTCTAAATCATAATCTTTTTCAATCATGCTAATATTTAATGCATGACTAAATTCATGAAGTTGCAAATAGGTTTCAAATCCGAGTGATTTTAATCGCGGAAATGCCCAATCTTGTTGATAAAGTTCGGGGCTAATTTGCCAGTCTAAAAAGCTGACTTCTTCAGAAACCACTTTTACGCCATAACGCTCATCAGTATTGCGGAAAAACATCCAAGGGGCGTGCATTAATGAGTTAATGAAATCCATCGGTAAACCGGGACAAAAACCATACACCCATAATGTGACGGCGGGATTATCGTATGAATTTTTTAAGACTTCCGGCAAAGTATCGCCCAGATTCCAGTTAATTTGATCTTTAATTTCGGGATCAATTTGATTCCCCCGTCGTACTGTATCATGATTCGCACAACCGGTAATCCAGCGATCGCCAATTTCCATTACTTGTTGAATTCGTTCCCATTTCTTTTCCCAAAACCCTTTTAATGCGGGGGTATTGTGAGCAAAAATTAACGGCCCCCATTGATAAGAATCCGGTCGTAATTCCACCAAATGGCGATAGGTAGAACTCTCTTCCCAACCCGGTTCTGGCCAAGGCCGACCATCCTCAAAAATGGTAAACATCAAGCGTTTGTGTCCGGCAATTTCTTGAACGACATCACTCATCGCCAGCAGGTAGACATCGTCATATTCAACTCGTCCGGAGAGGGGGTTAAAAAAGCGAAAATCTTGCGCCCCATCAATTCTGATCCCATCGACACCCGTATCGAGTTTACGCCGTTGCATTTCGAGAAAAGTTGCCCGTACCCCTGGCAGTTGGTGGTTTAAGTCCAAACCATACATATTTGGCCCAGCTAAGAACTGACGGCTAATTAAAAATTCGGCTTGGTTATCGGCATGACCATAAACTAAATCATAAATCAGTTGAATCGGGCTTGCTGAAAAGTTATGCAGTGTGGCAATAAAGTCTACCACTTCATCCGGGCGTAACGTACTCAACATCGCCGGACTCGTCGTACTCGACCCGATAATGGGGACATCATAACCCCAATCTTGGGTATCCGGTTTTTTCAGGCAAATTTGCAGGATATCGTCTTCTTCTGAGACACAACTAAAGAATTGACTTTTGAGGGTATCTTTCTTTTGATATTCAATTGTGGGTTCTGTCGGTAACAGTTGAATGGCATCGTAGCCGACATAATTTTCTTCTGCCGGGGTTAAGGTTTCTCCTGCCGCCAGTTTATCTGAAATGCGCTGATAAATTCGGGTTAAACCCGCCAGCGTCCCTTCCTCAGAAGCCGTTCCCACATGAATTTGTAGAATATTATTCGGGGCGGGTAAACGTGGAATTTCCCCATTTTCAGAGGCGGCGGTACGTTGCAGATACTCTAAATCAGCCCGGTTTTCCTGTAAGCTATCCATATCATACAGTTCGGCCGGGGCAAATATACCGTAAGGCAAAGAATAGGGAACGCTATCTCGAATAATTTGATCTTTGCCCTGTCTATCTTGATAACGCATCCAGTAAAATGAACCGAACTGATGGCGGTTTCCGGGGCGCATCCCCTCAATTACGCCGATAAAATATTCTCGTTCTTGAACGAGTGCAACTCGATCTCGACGAAAGGAAACCGTTTGTTCGGCTGCAGTTGGATCGATGTCTTCGAGGGGGGTTAAGACTTCGAGGTAAATATCATTGGGGCGCATCACCTCTTTGGTTAATTTGGGAGTCCAAAAGACCACTGCAGTTAAACCATTGCTGCGATAATGAGCACCAAAGCGACGGGCAAAAGCGCGATCTTTTTCGAGGATAGTCAGGTCAGACTTGTATATTGCCGTAACCCAGTTAATGAGTTCTTGAGTTTGGTCTTCAATTAACCGAATTGAATCTTGAGTTTCAGTAACCACTGTAATTTTTTTGGTGAAGATAAATAGTTTAATTTTTGCGTTAGTCGGTGAGTTGACAATTGCCGCATTCGTTGAGAGACAACTGTTTGATTGGCACGCTGATTAGAATTATTAATATAGGTTAACTCACCTCAACCTTCTATGTTGCCTATTTTTATTATCCCCGCGATCGCGTCTGAACGTCAGAAGAATGATAAAAAATGTTACAAAAATTCCGCAGTTTACTCAAAGTATTATTAATTTTTATTAAGTTTATGGTTGCAAAAATTAACTATTAACGCTACTCTACTTTTGGTGAGGTTAAATCTCTATTGATGTCGAATTGTAGATGAAAATAGTTATGATGATCTTCTCAATTTGGAGTCATAGGATTTAAACCTAGAAATAATTTAGTATTTGCGTAAAGTCTTTAGTTTTAAGGTATGATACGTCAATGAGGAGCTATTTTTTCTGTTTAGGTATTCCTCCCTACTGTCTAATATTAGAAGCAAACACAACAGACAATTATTGTCGAAAATTATAGAGATTTATTCATCAATTTGATCGCGAGCTTTTCTTTGCTGTTATTACAAAAGTGCAATCTATAAACTATGAAATCATCACTGGTTATTCTGTATCATCGGGAACCTTATGACGAAGTTATTGAAAATGGGCAAGTTCATTATCGCCCCAAGAAAAGCCCTAACGGTATTGTTCCGACATTAAAAAGCTTTTTTGCTAACGTTAATAAAGGGACTTGGATTGCGTGGAAACAAGTCGAAGCCGAACAAAAATCTAGCTTTCCGCAGCGAGTTGAAGTTGAAGGAGACGATAGTAATTATAGCGTTCTACGGATTCCCCTGAGTGCTGAGCAGGTCAAACATTTCTATCACATTACCTCAAAAGAAGCGTTTTGGCCGATTTTACACTCTTTTCCTTGGCATTTTACCTCCGAATCCTCAGACTGGGAAAACTTCCAAGAAATTAACCGTTTATTTGCTGAAGCCGCCTGCGAAGAAGCCGCTGATGATGCCTTAATTTGGGTTCATGATTATAACCTGTGGCTGGCTCCCAAATATATCCGCGAACTTAAACCCAAAGCCCGGATCGCTTTCTTCCATCACACCCCATTCCCGGCGGTCGATGTATTTAATATTTTGCCTTGGCGGGGGGCAATTGTAGATAGTTTACTCTGTTGCGATATTATCGGCTTCCATATTCCCCGTTATTCGGAGAACTTTATTAACGTGGTGCGGAGTTTACGAGAAGTTGAGGATATTCAAACCGAGATGGTTGAAGGTCACATGACTTCTGTGGGGACGGCTTTGGCCCAGCCCGAAATGACCACTCAGCTTTCCTATAACGGTCAAATTGTTAATATTGATGCCTTCCCAGTGGGCGCAAACCCGCAGTTTTTGTTATCGACCTTGCACAAAGAGGAAAGCCAGAAAAAATTTGCTGAAATTAAACAACAACTTCAAGGACGCAAATTAATTATCGCTGCTGGCCGGATTGATTATGTGAAAGGAAACCGAGAAATGATCGAAGCGTTCGGTCGTTTACTTGAACGTCAGCCTGATTTACATGGTAAAGTTCACTTTATGGTGGCTTGTGTGACGGCAGCAAAAGGAATGCGAGTGTATGAAACGGCTCAAAATGAGATTGAGCAACTGGCTGGACACATTAACGGTAAATTTGGTCGTTTAGACTGGACACCGATTTTATTATTTACCGAGCCTTTGCCATTATCAGATTTACTTTGTTATTATCGAGCGGCAGACATCTGTTGGACAACGCCCCTGCGAGATGGTCTCAACTTAGTGGCCAAAGAGTATATTATTACCCACGAGGGCAAAGATGGGGTGTTGCTGCTGTCTGAGTTTGTCGGGGCAGCCTTAGAATTACCCGAAGCGATTTTAACCAACCCCTATTCTGTCAAGCGCATGGATGCTGCTATTGATCAAGCCTTAGTCATGTCAAAAGAAGAACAACTTGAACGGATGGCGAAGATGTACAAAACGGTAACAAAATACGATGTTGAGCATTGGGGCGATCGCTTATTTGCCTTATTCCAAGATCTTCAACATGAAACCGTTACACAAACAGCAGCCAGTTCAACTTAGTTTGATTACACTGTTCAGTATAGGGTGTCATTGAAATAGTCATTAGTTATTAGTTGTTTGTTGTTGATCGGTAGAAGGATACAGGGAGATAAGGAAGGAAATTAATGATTGTCCACTATCCTGTTACCTATGACTCACCTACCTCTACCACCCATGACAAGGTACAAATGACTAATGACCCATCAGAAATGACCAAGCAATATAAATAACTAAATTATGCGTGACTTGCAATCGATTCAAAACACAACATACGACTTGATTGTGATTGGAGGTGGAATTAATGGGGCTGGAGTGGCGCGAGATGCGGCGTTACGGGGTCTTAAAACGATTTTGATTGAAAAAGGGGATTTTGCCGGAGGGACTTCTAGTTGGTCAACCCGCCTGGTTCACGGTGGGTTACGTTATCTAGAGTATTTTGAATTTCCGTTAGTACGGGAGGCACTGCGAGAACGAGAGATTTTGTTAAAAACCGCTCCTCATTTGGTTACGCCTCTGGTTCTGACAATTCCCATTTACCGCCGCCGCTCCCGTCCCTATTGGAAAATCTGGGCGGGAATGATTTTATATGATTTATTGAGTTTAGATAAAACTCTCTTGCCGCATCGAATGTTACCTTTATCTGCATTTCGACAGCTTTTTCGTTCGGTAGAACAGGAAGATTTAAAAGGCGGCGCTCAATATTTTGATGGTCAGGTGGCTTATGCTGAACGGTTATGTTTAGAAAATATATTAGCAGCAGAAGCAGCAGGAGCAACCGTCCTCAATTATACAGAAGTAACTCAACTGCACCGTAATGATAATTTAATTACGAGTTTAACTTGTCGCGAAGGGTTCAGCGGTACAGAATTCACCGTTAAAGGAAATCCTCAAGTCGTTGTGATTAATACATCTGGCCCTTGGGTGGATGATGTTTGTCAGCGGGGTACAGAAAATGGCACGCAAACCGCTATTAGTAAAACTCGTAAAATTGGCGGTACGAAAGGCAGTCATATTATCGTTGACGCATTTCCCGGCGCACCAGAAACGACGTTATACGTTGAAGCAAAATCAGATGGTCGTCCATTTTTTATTGTGCCTTGGTTAGGGATGTATTTAATTGGAACCACAGATTTACCGTATCAAGGTAATTTAGAGCGAGTTAAAGCCTCGGATGATGAAGTGGATTATTTGTTGACAGAAACCAACGGCATTATTCCCAATGCTCAGCTATCGCGAAAAGATATTAAATTTACTTATTCAGGTGTGCGTCCTCTACCTTATCAAGAAGGGAAAAAAGCAGGCAGTATTACCCGTCGTCATATTCTGCATGACCACAGTTCAGAAGGGGTAAAGAATATAATTTCTTTAATTGGCGGTAAGCTAACCACTTATCGTCATGTCGCCGAAGAAATGGTGGATGCGGCATATAAAAAGCTGGGAAAATCTGCCCCTAAATGCCCCACTTTGGATAAACCATTACCGGGTTGTATTTTACCAAATGACCCCAGGGTGCAGCAAGCCGTCACAGAATATCAAGAGATCGTACCTTTTTCAACGATTAGTTATCTGTTCTCAATTTATGGAGCAAGAACGATTGAGGTATTAGAATTAGCTCGAAAGCATCCTGAACTAGCCGAACCCATTTGTCGTACAACTCCTGATATTAAAGCTCAGATTTTGTATGCTGTACAGACTGAATTTGCTAAAACTTTTGTCGATATTGCGCGTCGTCGAACGGCTTTAGCGATGGTTGGCAATTATGGGTTAGACTTGCTTCCGATTTTCGGTGAAGTGCTACAAAAGTATGGCAATTGGACGGCTGAAGATTGCGATCGCGCTGTGGCAGATTATAATACTTATATGAAAGAAAACTGCATCCCAGACTTTGAGTTATCTTCATAGCATCAGTATTATCAAGCATAGTAGGGTGTGTGAATAACGCACCCCACAATCTATGAAAAATAATAAATAACTAATGATAAATGACGAAAAGCCGTCTATTTTTTATTGCTTTACTTCCACCCGCAGAAATTCAATCAGAAATTACTCAAATTAAACAATATTTTGCTCAAAATTATGATAGTCGCCATGCCTTAAAATCACCGCCCCACATCACATTACAATCCCCTTTTAAATGGTTAATTTCAGATTTAAACCGATTAGAGCAAAGCCTAAAAACTTTTGCAGCGCAGCAGGCTTTTTTTCCGGTAACACTTTCAGGTTTTAATGCCTTTCCCCCCCGTGTTATTTATGTTGATGTCGTTAAAACAACAGAGTTAATGAATCTGCAAAACAACCTAGTTGCTGATTTACTTTATGATTTAGGTGATTTCAATAGTCGCTCAAGTCATCATCGCTTTACACCTCACATGACGGTTGCTTTCCGTGATTTAACCCGAGAAAACTTTAGGGCGGGATGGACAGAATTTAAAAATAAACCGATTCAATATGAATTTGTTGCTAACCAACTCACCTTACTCATTCATACCGGAAAGTATTGGCAAGTAGAGCAAGAATATCTTTTCGGTAAATCGGGTCAGAATTAAGTCATTAATGGGTAATTATCTTTAGATTGAGTAAGCAGATAACTGAAGCCTATCTTGAGCCATTTCTCTGATTAAAAGAGTGCGTGAACGAATATAAACATCAACCGTTTCAGTCTCCTGTAGACACAATGGGTATTGTGCTTTCAACTGCTCGATTAAGCTCTCAACGAGAGACTCATCGTCTAACTTCAATAGAGTATTAGGTTGACTGGTCTCTACTAAAGACCAAAGTTGTCGTAAAATTGAAACATTCATAATGAACATGAGTCCCTGAGAGAACTCTTCAAAGCTTAATACTTTCTTTAGATTTGTTCTTTTTCATACTGTACGACACTTTTCCCAGTTACCGCCACAACTGTTTCAAAACTTAATAATGGCTCAAGGACTTGAAACAGAGACGCTCACCTCAAACGCCTCTGCTGATTCACTCACATAATTTCTACTTCTCTACAAACTGACTAATTGTTGTTGAGAAATTTTATAGTAGGATTTATACCAATTTACAAAGCGTTCAACTCCTACCTCAATCGAAGTATTGGGACTAAAACCAACATCTTGCATTAAAGCATTTACATCAGCATAAGTGATGGGTACATCTCCCGGTTGCATCGGACAAAGATTTTTAATTGCTTTTTTACCGAGGCAGTCTTCCAGGACTTCAATCAACCGCATTAACTCGATGGGTTGGTTATTGCCGATGTTATAAATTTTGTAGGGTGCATCACTGGCTGCACTGCTTTGTGACGCTTCTGGCGTATGGTTTAGCAAGCGAACAATCCCCTCAACCACATCATCGACGTAGGTAAAGTCCCGCTGCATTTTACCATAATTGAACACGTTAATTGGTCTTCCTTCCAAAATTGCTTTGGTAAAGATAAACATTGCCATATCCGGCCGTCCCCAGGGACCATACACGGTGAAGAAGCGTAAACCCGTTGTCGGAATATTGTAGAGATGACTGTAGGTATGTGCCATCAGTTCGTTTGCCTTTTTGGTTGCAGCATACAAACTGACTGGATGGTCAACGTTATCCTCGACGGAAAACGGAATTTTCTTGTTTGCGCCATAAACTGAACTCGAAGAAGCATACACCAGGTGCTTGACTTTTGCGTGGCGGCAGCCTTCGAGAATATTCATGAACCCAACGAGGTTACTGTCAACATAAGCATGAGGATTGGTTAGAGAGTAACGAACCCCAGCTTGAGCCGCTAAATGAACCACCATCTCAAAAGACTCGTGAGCAAACAAATTTTCCATTCCATCTCGGTCTGCTAAATCAACAGGGTAAAATGAAAAATTGGAAAACGGTTGAAGCTGAGCCAATCGAGCTTTTTTTAAAGAAACGTCATAGTAGTCGTTGAGGTTATCTAAGCCAATAACTGTGTGTCCCAGCCCCAGTAGCCTCATAGAGAGGTGAAATCCGATGAAACCTGCTGCTCCAGTAACCAAAACTTTCACGAAATTTTCTCCCAAAATATGTTAACTCGATGAATCGTTAAAAAATGATTGCAGTGGAACCATTACGTTGACTTCAATTTCGACAACCTGAATATGGATTTCAGGAAAAACTGGGTTGAAGTCTTATATACTAAAACGTTGCCTACTTGGTAACACTCAGTCAAAGCAATAGGGTTTCAGAATTATGATAAAACCTTTTAACGAAATTCGGATCTGCTAGAGGCAAGAATTATCTGACTCTTTACATAACAGACGCGATCTGTTCCTGAGCTTTAAAAAGGCTTTACATTTCACAACAGTAAGAGTTGACACTACAACTGCGTACCTCTAAGTTTAATCAGGTGGGAATTTCTATTGCCCAGATGGCAAGTTTCCCAACACATGATGCTGCTCTACAATATCCTGCATAAAGCTGTGGTAGATGTTGGCAGAATCAGTTGATCTATAAATTTAGTCCAACAACAAGCTAGATCAGATCGGATTTGATTCAACCTGCTTGGGTTAGATTTGAGGATGTTACCCCTAACCAATGTCGCTCTCTTGCTCTGTTTACTCATCGGGGTGTGTTGAGGGGAAGTGACTAGGAAAATACCTCAACAATGCACGCCTGAATGGCTGAGTTTTCAATCTATTAAAAACTCCCTTACTCTAAGCATACTCGATGCTTTTAATCTTGTACAAGATCGTCTATGAACAATTATTTAGTTTTGTAGGTAGACAATTACTAAAAAGATGACACCCAAGTCACACTAAACTAGCTAATTTAATTTATACCATATCTGCTCCAAACGATGCAAGGAATTTTTAAAATGAATTAAATTGAGCTATATTTTTATATCGCCGAGTTGCCACCCGCGAAAGCTGAATTGAGATTAAGGTGACGTTCCAAATCAACATAATATGTTTTGTTGAAAACTGACGGGCAGGTTAGGATGAATCATTTTGAAGTGGTTGACGAAGATTCTGCCGACGTTTGAGCCTGAGTAAATTCTGCTGAACCATTCTTTCTATCGTGGGATAATTTATTTGTTTGGCTAACATATGAGGCTTGCTTTAATAAGTTGGCTCCTTCTTTATAATTCCCTTGATATATCTGGGCTACACCTAAATCATCAAAGGCGCTTCGCAGCTTGTAATTTATCATTAATTTCCGTTGCTAGTTGTAAAAATTGTTCAGATCAATCGGTTGCTTTTTGATATTCTCCCATAGAAAGATACGTTGAGCCAATCAATCCTAAAGTATAGGCTTCCCCATGACGATTTTGAACCGACTTGTGAAGTTGTCGCAATGTTTCATAAGCTGAAATGGCAGTAAGATGTTCTCCCCTTTTAGAAGAATTCTGTCATAGTTGATGTTACACTTTAGCTTACTGAAGTTTATTACCCATTTGTTGGGAAATACTCAAGGCTTGTTGTAACTGCTAAATCGCTTGATGATGTTCACTGATTGTCGAATATGTTGAGCCTAACAAGATTAAAGCATTAACTTCTAGATTTCCATCCCCCATATTTTGAACGATTTGTAATAACTGTACAAAAGTAGAAATCGCTTTTTGAGGTTGTTTTGTCATGTAATCAGCATGACCCAAAACTTCTAAAATAGTTTTTCGTCCTTTACGATCACCCCGTTTTTGTTGGATTTCTCAACTTTGTTCTAAAAATTGAATCCCTTGAGGATACTGTTGTAGAGATGCATAAGCCAAACCCATTGCTCCCAAAGCCGCTGTTTGAGGCTTGAAGGCTGGGTTATAAGCAGACCAACTTGGCAACTGAGTTACCCTGAGGGTTGTGGCTAAAGACTTAGAAAATGGTAGCATTACACTTACTCTCCTGAGTGGTTCTACCTGTATATATTTCTCAGCAAAGAGAACTTATGCGATTTCATGCTAGTCTTGTGCAACTGTGTCAACTTGAAATCCTGCCGAAGTGAGTAAATTCACAGCCGTCTCGCTATTTTCTATCCAAAACTTAGAACCAAATCGTACTAATTTTTGATGCTCAATTCCTTGAACTAAGGCTTCTATCGGAATGACTTTGCCATCTGCATTTCCGGAAGATTCTTCTAGGATATGCTTCAAATATTCCAGTTTCTCTGATTGTTCTATGATACTGATGGGTAAAGTCAGTTTTAAAATTGATTTGACTGAAGAATTAGATTTAAGCTCTGGAGTTGAATCTTGAGGCAAATTCACTTGCTCAAGTAAGTTTTCGGCTGATTGCATACTCTCTATAATAATTTGTATTTTATCATCTTGTTTATCCACTTTGCCCTCGAGTATCACCAACTGGTTTTCGATTAACAAATTCTGAATCTCTTGATAAGTTCGAGGAAAAACAATCGCTTCTAACTGTCCGGATAAGTCTTCAAGCTGTACAAATGCCATACTATCCCCTTTCTTCGTAATATGGGTTTTAATAGCATTCAGCATGGCTATCACTTTCACTTTTGACTTCGCTTTTTGATCTTCTAATTCTTGTAATGTAACATTTTCTTCGACTAAACCTGCTGTCATAATAGATTTTAAAGGATGTTCAGACACATAAAACCCGAGTAATTCTTTCTCAAATTTTAATTTATCCTGAGTCGAAAAGTCTTGAGTTTTATGGGCTAAGGGAGCATCCTCATAACTCTTTTCAGCAGAAGATTCGCCTAATAAATCAAATAGATTCCCTTGACCTAAAGCGCGATCTTTTGAGCGTTTCTGTGCCCAAGGAATCAGTTTCTCAATATGTTCTTGAGCTTGTTTACGGTTGGAGGCTATTTGATCGAAAGCGCCACATTTTATTAAAGCGTCTATTGCTCGGCTATTGACCAGTTGTAAATTGACCCGATTACAAAAATCTATTAAATCTTTGAAGTTTCCTCCTTCCTCTCGAATAGTAATAATATGATTAATTGCCCCTTCACCCACGTTTTTAATCGCCGATAAACCAAAAATAATTTTATCTTGCATAGGCAGGAAATCCAGTTCAGATAAATTGACATCCGGTGGAATCACTTCGATTCTGAGTTCTCGTTGACAAGAATCAATATACTTTTGTACTTTATCCGTATTATCACTATTTTCTGTTAGTAATGCTGCCATATATTCGACTGGATAATTGGCTTTTAAATAAGCCGTTTGATAAGTCACATAACCATAGGCGGTAGAGTGAGATTTATTAAAGCAATATTCTGCAAACTTCACCATTTGGTCATATAAATCTTTAGCAATTCTTTGATCGACACCATGTTTAGTTGCGCCATCAATGAATGTTGCTTCGTGTTTTTTCATTTCTGATATTTTCTTTTTCCCCATCGCCCGCCGTAATAAATCGGCTTGACCCAAAGAATAACCCGCTAAATCTTGAGCCATTTTCATAATTTGTTCTTGATAAACTAAAATGCCATAAGTTTCATTTAAAATGGGTTCGAGTAAAGAATGCTGATATTTGATCGGTTCTCGTCCATGTTTTCTATCAATAAATTGTGGAATTAAACCCGCATCTAATGGTCCCGGTCGATACAATGCTAAAATTGAAGAAATATCCTCAATACTAGACGGTTTTAGTTCCCGAACGATTTGACGCATTCCAGCAGACTCTAGCTGAAAAACCCCTTCTAAATCTCCTCTGGCTAACAGCTTATAAGTCTTATCAATATCTTCAGGTAACTTCTTAGTATTACCTCGTGCTAAAACCTCCATCGCTTTTCTTTCATTTCCAGGCAAATCATAGGGATCAATTTTTAAATTATTTTTCTTCTCAATATAATTTAAAGCACGTTGAATAATTGTCAGATTTTTTAATCCCAAAAAGTCCATTTTCAATAGACCGATTGCCTCAATATCTTCCATAAAATATTGAGTAATAACGGCACCATCATTATTCCGTTGGAGCGGCACAATTTCATCTAAAGATTCTTTAGAAATTACCACACCGGCTGCATGAACCCCAAACGTTTTATTAGTCCCTTCGATCCGAATTGCCATATCTATCCACTGGCGCACCGGAATACTACCAACTTCTTCTCCTAATTCATTTTTAGTCACAACCGTTTCATTATCGTAAGCCGCTTTAAATTCGGGTGATAGAGTTTGATCGGAAATCATCACTTTTAACTTAGCTGGTTTTCCCCGCGCAACCGGAATCAATTTTGCCATTTGATCGGATTTACTGTAGGGAATTCCTAACACTCTCGCCACATCTTTCAGCACCGCTTTAGAAGTCATGCGGTTAAATGTAATAATTTGAGCCACCTTATCTTCGCCGTACTTTTCTGTGACATATTGAATCATTTCATCCCGTTTTTCGATACAAAAATCTGTATCAATATCAGGCATCGATTTTCGTTCGGGATTGAGAAACCGCTCAAATAATAGTCCGTGATGAACGGGATCAATATTGGTAATTCCTAAGGCATAAGCCACCAGTGAACCTGCTGCTGAACCTCGTCCGGGGCCGACTGGAATATTATGATCTCGTGCATATTTAATATAATCCCAAACGACTAAAAAATAAGTTGAAAACCCCATCTGCTGCATCATCTTCAACTCATATTCTAAGCGTTCTTTATAAATAGGTTTAACCTCAGCTCGACTGAGACATTTCAAGCGTTCAAATAAACCTTGCCAAGTGACTTCTTCTAAATAAGTATCCGGTGTATGATCGGGTGGAATGGGATAATCAGGAATTCGAGGTTCTCCAATAATACCCAGATAAGGTTCTATTTTTTCAGCGACTTCTAATGTATTGGCAATGGCTTCTTGTATGACTTCATCGGGTAAATGATCTCGGAAAAGTTGCGCCATTTCTTCAGCCGACTTTAAATATTCAGTGCCACTGTAACGCATTCTTTTTTCACTCATAATCAGCTTTTGAGTATTAATACAAAGAAGCGCATCATGAGCCTCTACATCATTACAAGAAATAAAATGAGAGTCATTGGTTGCAATAATTTTGATATTTAATTCTTTTGATATTTTTAATAGCTCAAGATTAACAATTCGATCTTCTGGCGAACCATGATCTTGAATTTCTAAATAATAATCTTCCCCAAATACATTCTTATACCAACTCGCAACTTCTCGTGCTACATCTAATTTCTTTTGTAAAATCGCTTGCGGAACTTCACCCCCCAAACAAGCACTTGTCACAATTAAGCCTTCGTGGTACTGTTCTAATAGTTCTTTATTAATACAAGGACGAGCAAAAATTCCTGAGCCTTGAAATCCGTCTAAGTGGGAAATTGTTGTCAGCTTGACCAGATTTTTATAACCTTGCGTATTTTTCGCTAACGTGACTTGATGATATTTCTTCCGGCGGCGATCTTTTTTACCGAGTTCGCCATTCACCACATACATTTCATTGCCAATAATTGGCTTAATTCCCTTACTTCTACACTGTTTAATCAGTTCAATTGCACCATACATCACACCATGATCGGTGACTGCAATTGCCCGCATTCCTAGTTCTACGGCACGGCTAATTAACTGAGGCAGTTGAGACGCACCATCGAGTAAACTATAATCACTGTGAATATGCAAGCCAACAAAAGACATAATTATTTTTTAATTACTTAATTAAATATCTATATAATTTTATATTATAGAGTTATCCAACAATAGAAGAGTCAATCAAGGTAAAATTTAATATGACTTAAAGCAATTATAATTTTATCAATATTTACTTTATGATTGATTTTCGTAACCTGAATACAGTTTGGGCTTCTGTCCTCGTAGAAACATTATACCGCTTAGGACTAAAGACAGCAATTATTTGTCCAGGTTCCCGTTCTACCCCGTTGACAGTGGCTTTTGTTCAACATTCAGCCGTTGAAACCATTCCTATTTTAGATGAACGTTCCGCCGCTTTTTTTGCCTTAGGTGTAGCCAAACGTTCGGGTTTACCGACTGTGTTAGTCTGTACCTCAGGCACTGCGGGTGCGAACTTTTATCCGGCTGTTATTGAAGCAAAAGAAAGTCGTGTTCCTTTAATTATTTTAACGGCAGATCGTCCGGCTGAATTACGAAATTCTCACGCTGGACAAACTATCGATCAAGTTAAATTATACGGGGATTTTCCGAACTGGTATACTGAATTATCTCTACCATCAATTGATTTAGAATTACTGAATTATCTGCGACAAACGATAATTTATAGTTGGGAAAAATCATTAATTCCGATCAAAGGTGTTGTTCATTTAAATCTTCCCTTTCGCGATCCTTTACATCCTGCTGAACAGATAGAATCTGAACAATTAAAAACTAATTTTCCTAATAATTTTTTCGATCATATTCGTCCGTTAGAGTCTTACTCTTCTATACCTTCGTCAATTCAATCTAATCTAAAACAATGGCAACAAATAGAAAAAGGAATCATTATCGCTGGAGTCGCACAACCTCACAATTCACCGAATTATTGCACAGCGATCGCACAATTAGCACAACAATTAAACTGGCCAGTTTTAGCAGAAGGATTGTCTCCGTTACGGAATTTTTCTAATTATAATTCTTTTATTATTTCTACTTACGATAGCTTTCTCAGAAATCCTAAAACGGCTCAAAAATTAACCCCAGAAATTGTCATTCTTATTGGGGATTTACCCACGAGTAAAGTCTTAAGACGCTGGCTAAAATCACTTCAAACAGAAACGATTGTAATTGATGAAACGTATCAAAATTTAGATGCATTGCATTCTAGAACTGTACATTTACGAATATCAATTGAGCAAATAGGAGAGTTTTTAAAAACCGAAACCAGCAACAATAATACTAATTTAAAATCGCTGTATCTTCAATATTGGCTTGATTTAGAACAGCAAACTCAACAATATATTAATCAAGAAATGAAGCAGATCGAGCAATTAATTGAGCCTAAAATTGCTTGGTTATTGCCACAGTATTTATCCTCAAATACTTCTATTTTTATTGCTAATAGTATGCCTGTTCGAGATGTTGAGTCATTTTGGCGAGTGAATTCTGCTGAAATACAGCCTTTTTTCAATCGGGGTGCAAATGGAATTGATGGGACGTTATCTACTGCTTTAGGAATGGCTCATCATCATCAAAATAATGTTTTATTAACGGGTGATTTAGCTTTACTTCACGATACAAATGGGGGATTAATTGGATCTAAATTTAAGGGAAACTTAACGATTATTTTGATTAATAATAATGGGGGTGGTATTTTTGAAATGCTACCGATTTCTCAGTTTGAACCCCCGTTTGAGGAATTTTTTGCCACACCTCAATCTATTAATTTCGCAGATTGGTGTCGAACGTATCAAATTGAATATGAATTAATTCAGTCTTGGGAACAGTTGGAAAATCAAATTAGTTGTTTACATCATTTGGGCATTCGTTTATTAGAAATTCGCACAAATCGGAAGGAGGATACAGCTTGGAGAAAGCTCTTTTTTGAGCAATTCAGCAGGACATTAAACCATAAACAAACAAAGGGAGAGTTTAAGTGATTTTATCCGGCGGGTTGGGTTAAAAGAGGGTCTAATTGCTTTTGGGAGTCGAGTTGATAAAGGTCGTCACAGCCCCCAATATGTTGTTGATTAATAAAAATTTGTGGTACGCTACGTTTACCGTTGGCGCGTTCTGCCATTGCGTTTCTGGCTTGGTTATCTCCGTCAATTTTATACTCGGTGAATTGTACACCTTTCCACCAGAGTAAGAGTTTAGCGCGAATACAAAAAGGGCAGGTTTGCCAAGTATAGATTTCTACGTTGGCTTTGATATTTTCCGGATGCCGCCCTAAGATGGGATTAAGAAAGTCAAACATTTTCTGGGTTTTAAATAAAGAATAAACGGGTCAAACTTAACTGGCTCTTTTCATTAAAGAAACCGCTCTACTCATAATTTTTAAATCTTTCAGCATTAAGCTGTGATAATGTGCTACAAAAATCACATTTGCCACAAAAAAGCCTAGCGTTAACAAAAAGCGTAATACTGAGCCTACACTAAACACCGAAAACATCGTAAAGATTGCAAAAATGATGGAGCATAAGCCAAAACCAGAGGCAAACGAGCTAATAATTAATAAACGAACTTTAGACATTACCAAAATACGTGACCTGAACAATAATATGAACTCAACCCAATGATAGAAGCTGAGTTATTCTTTAGGCTATGTTTGAGATTATTCCTGATTTGTTTCAATTGTGCAAGCTTTTTTGAGCAAAAAATGGGCCAGTACTGACATCGCTGAGCGAAAGTGACTGACCCATCATTCCCAAAAAGAATCAACTTACATTTTGTCCAACTGTTGACGCAATTCATCTAATTCGGCATCAACCTCAGAATTAGCAGCATTACTGCTTTGAGTTCCTTGGCCTTGGGGTAACTGAGCTTGGTTAGGGCCAGCACCAGAGATTTGCGCTTTCATTGCTGCTAACTCGTCATCTACGTCGCTTCCGGCTTCGAGGGCTGCAAACTGACTTTCAAGATCAGATCCGACGAGTTCACCTGCTGCTTGAGATCGCGCTTCCATTTGCAGGACTTTTTCTTCCATCCGTTCAAAGGCGGCGCTGGCACCAGATGGGTTAATTCCCCCCATCATACCTTGCAATTGCTCATTGGCTTTAGCCGCTTGGGCGCGAGCTTTGAGCATATTTTTCTTGGTTTTCGCTTCAGAGATTTTGCTCTCTAAGGCAATTAGATTTTTCTTTAACCCGTCCACCTGTCCTGTCTGTTGGTCTAGGGTCAGTTTAATCGTATTGGCGGTATCTAGGTAACCTTTCTTCCGTTGTAAGGCTTCACGGGCGAGGTTTTCATCCCCTTTTTGCAATGCCAATTGAGCGCGAGACTGCCATTGGTTGGCCTGAGACTGATTCTGATTGTACTGTTGCTGAGAGCGTTTTTGAGTGGCGATCGCACTGGCTACAGCTTGGCGTAGTTGCACCAAGTCTTCCTGCATATCAACAATTGCTTGGTCTAGAATCTTTTCGGGGTCTTCTGCCTTACTAACCATATCATTCAGGTTAGCTCTCATCAGACGACTAATTCGATCAAATAATCCCATAAGACTATATATTCCTTTACAACGGTTTAAAAGGGTAGTTAGGGCAGGCTACATGAATTGACCTGCTAAATATATTTCAGTTTACCGAAGGCAACTGTTATTAATCACATACAATCAGTTTAACGCGAGAACAGCGAACTCAGGGATGAGTTATTCGTGATTTATGATTTGTTCTTCCTGGTTATAGCAGGAACCAGAGTATCTTGTCCTGTGTTCCCCGTTTCCCAGTGATTTTTGGCTGTGGGATCGAGTCTGACTCAATTTAGGAGATGATGAGTGGGGTGCATCGCCACCCTAATTCTCCAAGAGTTGTAGCGCCAAGCCTCAGGGAACAGGGAACGCGCACGCCTGACAGCAGGAAAGAATGGAGAAAAAAAGTAGGAGACATGATTATCTTTTTACTTTTACTAACTATAGATCTAATCCTTAACTGCTGAGTGATGGGGCTTTAGGAGTGAGAATTCAGCTTTGTTGTGACTTTACCAGATATTGAGGGAACAGTAGATATTTCGATCCATTCTACCGACGATTAAGCGATCGAAGGATTATAAATTTTCTATTAAAAAATCAATAAACGTTTTAACCCGTAATGAATCTCTGCGGTTGGATGGATAAAGCGCATAAATCCCCATATCCATTCCAGCTTGAGGATGGACTGTGAAATCAGTCAGCACCGCTTCAACTCGCCCCAGTCGAATATCTTCACCCATTAACCAAGTCGGCATCAGAATTAGTCCTAAACCATCCAAACAAGCCTGACGCAATAACTCTGAATGATTGGCAACAATAGAGCCTTGCACCTGTATTTCATACTCTTGATTGTTTTGTTGAAATCGCCATATATTCCGACCCGTTGAATAAGCAAATAATAAACAATTATGACGGGCTAAATCATCGGGATGATTCGGTTTGCCAAATTGTTGAAAATAGCTCGGACTCCCGCAAACCAAACGAGTATAATCCGCTAACTTACGAACAATTAAAGTCGCCCCAGAGCGATCTAAATTCCCCATCCGAATCACTAAATCTAACTCATCCTCAACTAAATTAGCCAGAGCATCACTCAAGCGCAATTCTAATTTTATCTCTGGATATTGCTTAAGAAACTGATGCAATAGCGGAGCAATACACAGTCGTCCAAAAGCCACAGGCATCCCTACTCTTAATACTCCTCGCGGAATATCTTCCCCTTCCCTCACAGAAGCATTGGCTTCCTCAAGATCCTGTAAAATTCTGACTACTTTTTGGTAATATTGGCGGCCTCTCGGAGTCAGAGTAATACTACGAGTTGAGCGGTTTAACAACTGAGTATTTAACAAAGCTTCTAAAGAATTAACCTGACGGGTGACAGAAGAGACGGCTAAATCCAACTGTCGAGCGGTTTCTGAGAATCCACCTGTTTCTACAACCCTGACGAATGTTTGCATGGCTGCAAATTGATCCATAATCATATGCTTTTGCGTTTTATGCAAAAGTCCTTGGTTTAAAAACTGTATTCACATCAATTGTAAATGGAGTTAGAGTAAAAGTGTTCTCGAAAAAGTCTGCGCTCAATTAAACAGAGCATACACACAACGGAGGTATCGATCATGACGACAACTACAGCATTCAAACTACTCTCTCCCGCGACTTTAGGTGAAGTTGAACTCGAAAATCGCATGATTCTGGCCCCGTTGACTCGCTCTCGTGCGGGTGAAAATTTTGTTCCACAGCCGATGAATGTGACTTATTATGCTCAGCGGGCAACGGCTGGATTAATTATTGCAGAAGCCACTCAGGTTGCTCGCAATGGTTTAGGATATGCCAATACACCCGGCATCTATACGCAAGCGCAAGTTGAAGGGTGGAAACAGATTACAAAAGCGGTGCATGATAACGGAGGCAAAATATTCTTACAATTGTGGCACGCTGGACGAGTAGCTCATCCTGACTTACTCGAAGCCGGAGATCTCCCTGTTGCTCCCAGTGCGATCGCGGCGGACTATTTAGCCGATCTTCCCAATGGACAATTTCCCCATGTTACCCCAAGAGAACTCAAACGAGAAGAAATTCCAGAAGTGATTGAACAATTTCGACAAGGGGCAGAAAACGCTAAATTAGCAGGGTTTGATGGGGTAGAAATTCATGCGGGTAATGGCTATCTTCCGGATCAATTTCTTCAAGATAATTCCAACCATCGAACCGATGATTATGGTGGGTCAATTGAAAATCGAGCCCGTTTTCTATTAGAAATCACTCAAGCTGCAATCGATGTTTGGGGTAAAGACAGAGTGGGCGTGCGTTTATCTCCGAGTAGTACATTTAATGATATGCACGATAGCGATCTGGTTGCGACTTTTAGTTATGTGGCTCAAAAGTTAGATCAAATGGGTATTGGTTATCTTCATATTGTTGAACCCAGAATTAAAGGAAATGTCACCATTGAAGATGATGGTACAGGTTTAGGATCTCAGTTTTTCCGCCCCATTTTTCACGGAATAATAATTAGCGCAGGAGGCTATACTCGCGACACAGGAGAGGAAGCCCTAAATAATAATACTGCGGATTTTATCGCTTATGGTCGTCTGTTTATCTCCAACCCTGACTTACCTAAACGTTTTGCTCTTAATGCTGAACTGAATAAATACGATCGCGATACTTTCTATACTCGCGGTGAAGAAGGATATACCGATTATTCTAGTCTGGATGTTGCTTGAGAGCATCTAATACTTTAACTTTCTGGGAATGACTTAATACTGTAGGTTGGATTGAAAGATAATGCTGTTGTCAGCAATTCAATACCAGCCTACATTGATTTGGAACCATTCCCTCAAATCATTAATTACTGTTCTTCTGGTTTGGGTTTAGGGAGTAACTGTGCTTTCATCGCCGCTAACTCTGCATCGACATCACCCCCCGCTTCTAGAGCGTTAAATTGGCTTTCTAAGTCAGTGCGATCGGCTAATTCAGACAGCGCCTCGGAACGAGCCTCAAGCTGCATAACTTTTTCTTCCATTTTTTCAAACGCATTCCAGGCTCCTTTGGTATTCAGATTACCTAATACCTGTTGCAGTTGTTCTGCGGCTTTAGCGGATCTAGCACGAGCAATATACAGATCCTTCTTAGCTTTAGCCTCACTCAGTTTACCTTCAAGCTGACGCATACTTCGCTTGAGCCGCTCTACAACCTCATGCTGTTGTTCCATCTGAGAGCTGATTGATGCCGCCGTTTCTAGGTAGGTTTTTCGCCGAGTCAGGGCCTCCCGTGCTAAACGATCGTCCCCTTTTTGCAGTGCTAATTGCGCCCGCTTGTACCATTCTTGTTCGTGAGTTTCAGCTTGGAGATATTCTCGTTCTGTCCGCTTCTGAGTGGCGATCGCACCCGCTACGGCTTGCCTGAGTTGCAACAGATCAGAATGCATATCCTGCACTGTTTGTTCCAAGATTTTCTCAGGATCTTCAGCTTGGCTAATTAAACTATTAATATTGGCTCGAACCACTTGCCAAATACGATTTAAAATTCCCATAGTGATTGTGGTTATTAGTCGTTGGTTATTTGTTGTTTGTAGGCAATGGGGAACGCGCAACAGCGGATCTGGGTAATTATCTTTCCTGTACGGACGTTCCATGGAACGTCTCTACTGACTTCTCTTACTCTGGTACATCAAATTCAACGGTAATTCCTTGAACGCGAAGTTTTTCTGCTAAGATACGGGCTGTATCTGCATCTTCTAATGCTCCCATTTGGACTTTTGTTCCTGTTTCAAATTCCCGTACATAAGCTTCCGGAACCACCTGCTGTGCTGTTGCGAGGGAGTTGGGGTTTTGATAATTAGTGACAACATAATAGAATCCATCTTCGGCTTCAACGGGTTGAGATTGCGATCGCGTTGCTGCACCACCTGGCGGCTGAGGGGTAGGGGTTTGAACGGGTTGAGGTTGAGGTACAACCGGAGTGGGGGCTGGAACCAGTTCA
Organism: Microcoleaceae cyanobacterium; assembly: GCA_049647265.1. GTDB lineage: Bacteria > Cyanobacteriota > Cyanobacteriia > Cyanobacteriales > Microcoleaceae > JAAURB01. The sequence goes on along the minus strand of JBARXJ010000058.1, from coordinate 6,444 downwards.
TTGGTCATATTGCCTAAATCGGGGCCTGTGGGAATCACAGGCGGAGGCGTTAAATTGTTATTGGCAGCAGGAGTGGTTGCTTGAGGGGTTGGCAGTGTAATCGGAGTTGGACTGGGATTAATATTACTAAGGGTATCTAAATCAAGCTCAACAAATTCTTCTGTGGCCAAATTCGGAGAAGTGGGTGCAGTAGGTTCGACTTCTTCAATGACTTCTGGGGACTCTTCCGGCTCTTCAGTATTTAACCAACGGCTCAACCCCCAGTTTTTTTGTTCACCCGAAGAGGTAACGACATAGCCTAATGCTGCAAAAGAGATTAAAAATAATAATAATGAGCAAATCCCGATGGGCGTAAATAAACTGGCGACTAAGCTGGGTTGACGTTTTCTGCGGCGACGGGGACGGGTTTGATCGATGCTTTTAATCAGTTGTTCTGAAGATTCTAGATAATCTCCGGATGGTGGGGTATTGGCTGTAGAATTTTCAGGATAAGGCGTACGGGTGGCTAATGGTGCTTTACCTTCGACTTTAACAGAACCTAAGACGGTGCTAGGTTGTGAGCCGGGATCTGAAGCAGTAGAATTGGGTTTTAATTGATGATCGTTTTGATCGACGGCTAACACTGTGGCTGGTTTTTGAGCCTGAGAAGGATTAGGGTTGTTGAGGTTGCTGGGTTGAGTACGCCGTCGATAGCGTCGATACCGACTTAATTCTGTTTCAAGCTGGACATCTAATCCTTTCAATACCGCTTGTAATTCCGGCTTGAGTTGAGATGAGGATGAAATTGAGTTGAGTTTAGATAATTGACTCATAAGGCGGCTCCGAATAACGTTTGATATAAATAGGATTTAGGTGAGAATTTAATATCTAAAAATTTTAATCTAGATTCTGCTTTCAATATTACCGGAAAAATTCGATTAGTTATTTGTGATTGATTGGGGGTTATAAGAGGAAAGGAGAGTTAATATTTTATTTTTGCCTCAAGGCTTTGACTGGATCCAGTTGACTGGCCCTGAGGGCGGGAAGAAATCCGGCTCCCACACCCACAACTACTGCTGAACTTAAGGCGATCGCGGCGCTCCTGCTATCAAATTTATAAGGTAACTCAAACTGTTTGGCAACCACAATGGTTAAACCATGAACCGTGACAATCGCGATCGCGCCTCCTAAAATGCTGAGAATAGCAGCTTCTAGGACAAATTGCAGTAATACATCGAGTTGAGTTGCACCAATAGCGCGGCGCAGTCCAATCTCAGAAGTGCGTTCAATCACAGCAGCGATGGTAATATTGGCAATACCGACACCGCCGACGAGTAAGGCGACAATTCCCACCACAAGTAAGGCGGTTGAAACTGATTCTAAGGTTTGTTGTTGTTCTAAAATTTCTTCGACATTATTCCAAGTCCAAAAAGAGTGACCCGGATAGCGTTCTTCCATTAATTGTATGACTTTTTCTTGCAAGATTTCTAAATCTTCTAAGGTTCGAGGACGAATGGTTAATCTCCTAATATCTCGTCGTCCGGTCATAGCATTACGAACTGTAATCGGCATATAAACCATTCCTTCTGGTTCTTCTTCTGCCGGGTTTAGAGGTAACAAACCCACGACAATATAAGGACGAAAATCGACATAAATACTTTGACCTAATGGATCTCGATTTTGAAATAATTTATCGCTTAAAAATTGATCGATAATCACCACGGGGCGGTATTGATTATAATCAGCTTCTGTAAAATCTCGTCCCGCAATTAATTGTTTACCAGAGGTAGAGAAATAGTTCGGCGCAACGGCTAATACTCCTGGGTTAGCGGTATAATCTTGAAAAATTGTTTCCGGTTGACCCGCCCAATTCCAACCACTAATCATCTGTATTCTCTCTAGACGCTGTTTAAGATATTCCATATCTTCACTGGTTAACTGCGCCCTTTGGCGAGTCACACGATTTCTGGTAGAAACTAAGTTAATTCGAGGCGCACCTTGTTTTTCGAGTTGTTGAGTAATCACAGCGCGGCTAATATTACGAACTTGTAGGGTGGCACTGACGGCTGCAACCCCCATAAATACCCCCAGAGTGGTGAGGCTAGATCTCAAAGGGTTTCCCCATAAAGATTTACAACTGAGTGCAATTAAACTAAGTGGTGAAATGCCCATATTAAAGGAAGTATCATCTTAACTTAATCATTGGTTCCATTGATAACACTTCCCGGCTGGATTGATTCATCTGGAGAAGTTTGAATTATTGTATCACCTGGATTTAAACCTGAGGTCACTTCTACCTGAAGTAAGCCTTCTAAGCCTAAAGTAATCGGTTGTTTTTCTGCTTTATTTTGTTCATTTAAGATCCAAACATAGGGAGATTGTTGATCTCGTTGAATCAATTCAGTATCAACAACGACAACATTGTTCTGATTTTCTAAAATAATTTCAACACTAACTGGACTTCCTGGAATTAAACTGCCAGTGGGTTTATCTAATTGAATCGTAGCCGGAACATTGGCTTGCTTAGAATCATTATTATTGCCACTACTGGCTTTTAAATCAATCTGAGTGACCCGCCCACTATAAGATTTTGCTTCCGGCCCAATAATACGAACTCTTGCCGGTTGATTGAGTTGTACCCGGACTGCATTCAGGGTAGAAAGGTTTAATTTCACGATTTCTTTATTCGGATCGCCGATTGTAATTAAATCATCACTGCGATTTACGCCATCACCGGGTTGCACATCAATATCGAGAATCACACCTTCAATAGGAGAAGTAATAATATAATCTTCTAATTTTAACGCTTCTTCTTGATAGGCGATTTTTGCTAATTCTAAATCACTTAAAATTTGTCGTAATTCGGATTCGCTTTGACGCAATTCTGCTTCGGCTTGAAGTATACCGCTGCTAACTTTTTCAGAGGGAATGACTTTAACCTCTGCTTGTTCTAAATTAAAAATTGATTCATTCAGTTGTAATTGAGTATCTCGCAGACTAGCAGTTTGACGACGAACTTGTTGTTGTTGTCGATCTATTTCTTGCCCGGCAATAAAGCCGCGTTGTTCTAATTCTTCTAGCTTTTCTAATTCTGTTTTTGCGGCATCTAATTCGGTTTCAGCTTCTTTCACTTTTTGGCGATTTCGCTGCACTTGAAATTTTAACTTTTCGATTTCGATTCTTTGGTTTTCAACTTCGGCTTGTCTTCTAATATTTTCTTCCTCTAAATCAGCCTTCAGTTGTTGCTGTGCTAATCTTAAATTTTCTCTTGCTTCTTCTACTTTCTCACGACTTCGAGCAATAATAACTTCTAATTTTTGGATTTCTAATTGTTTTTGTGAGAGTATCGTTTCTCTTTGCGGATTGCGTAATCGAATTAATTCTTGTCCGGGTGTAATGCGATCGCCTAACGCCACTAACAGATTCTCTACCGCCCCTTCTTCGGGAGATTTAATCGTTCGTTGCCCCCCGAGTTCAACGGTTCCTCCTTCGCTAATATTATTTTCAACACTACCTAATTTAACAGTAATTAACCGGGCATTAACAGAGGCTTGAGGACGGTTTTGCAACCCGTTATAAGTGACTAATCCACCTAAACTGATCGCCGTTAATAAACCTGCCCCTACAAGCCATTTAATCCCTGTTTTATAGGCTTTTCGAGCTTGAGAATCAAAAAGGGTCATAGATTAGTTATGAGTTAGCGCGTTATTTACTGTTCGTTATCAATAAAAAGTAGCATTTCTTGCAATTACATCACATCAATCATCACAAATAACGAATGACCAACAATTAAGGACAAAGTTGATCCTGCAAATTAACCACCTTACCAATAACCGCGATCGCAGGGGCCTCAAATCCAGCCGTTTCAACCTGTTGTACAATGGTACTTAAACTACCCACCAGTTGAGTTTGCTCGGGTCTTGTCCCCCAACGAATCAGGGCAATGGGTGTATCGGGGTTAAGATTGGCTTTGATGCATTCTGAGACGATATAGGGTAAGTTATGAATTCCCATATAGACAACGATTGTTTCTGATCCGGTTGCGATCGCTTGCCAATTCACCTGAGGACGATATTTTCCGGCTGATTCATGTCCGGTAACAAAGGTAACCGAAGAGCTATAATTACGGTGAGTAACAGGAATGCCTGCATATGCTGGGGCTGCAATTCCGGAAGTGATACCCGGTACGACTTCTACAGAAATTCCGGCTTTAACCAGATCTTCCATCTCTTCTCCCCCTCGACCAAAGACAAAGGGATCGCCCCCTTTTAAACGCACCACAATGGCATTTTCTTTGGCTTTATCAATTAACAGTTGTGTTGTTTCTGTTTGTAGAAGAGAATGTCGTCCCCGTCGCTTACCCGCATTAATTTTTTCAGCTTGTGGGTTGATCATACTCACGATAGGATCGCTCACTAATGCATCATACACCACTACATCAGCACACTGAAGCAATCCTTTGCCTTTGAGGGTCATTAAACCGGGATCGCCTGGGCCTGATCCCACTAAGTAAACTTTACCCCAAGGCTGATGGTTTTGCTCTCTGAGTTGGGTTGGGTTCATGTTTGCCTCACCGGATGTCTTCAAATGCTTTATTATCCCTGCTTACTTGGATTGATATTGTAGCTTACTTATTCTTCTGGAGTTGAGCGATCGACAGATTTTATTTATGATCGAGGCGAATAACTATCCTGATGGGTTTAATATGGTTTAAGTTAATCTCGAACTCAGTTATCACTGATTGAAGTAGGAGTGAGTCTAGACAATACTCGCTTTAGCACCTTTCTACATCAGATCCTGTAAAAGATAATAATTTTTTCAAGTTTCGTGACTCACTTCTGTGACTTTAAATATTAATTCCTTGAGAAAGATTCGGTAAAAAGCTAACAATTTGAGGAAAAATAATTAACAGTAATAGCACAATCAACTGTAACGTAATAAACGGAATGGCTCCTTTATAAATATCTTCTGTCGTCACTTCAGCGGGTGCAACGCCTCGTAAATAAAATAGCGCAAAACCAAAAGGCGGTGTGAGGAATGAGGTTTGAATATTTGCGCCAATAATCACGCCAAACCAAATTAAATCCATGCCAAAATCCTGAGCAATTGGAACCAGCAACGGTACAACAATAAATACTATTTCAAAAAAATCAATAAAGAATCCCAATATAAAAATTAATAGCATAGTGACTGCCAGAAATCCAAACTGACCGCCCGGTATATTCAGTAAAGATTCCCGCACTAAAGCATCTCCGCCTAAACCTCGAAACACTAAACTAAAGGCTCTAGAACCAATTAAAATAAACATCACCATACAGGTAGTTCTTAGAGTGGTATCACAGACATTACCTAAGGTTTGTATGCTTAACTTTCGATTGGCAATGGCTAAAACAATCGCTCCTACACACCCCACTGCACCCGCTTCTGTGGGAGTGGCAATTCCAAAAAAGATACTGCCTAAAATCAGTAAAATTAACAACAAAGGGGGTATTAAAACTTTAATCACTCGTCCGGCTAATCCGGGGGCTTCTAGCACTTCTCTCGGTAAAGCAGGAGCCACATCTGGACGTATCCAAGCAACAATTAAAACATGAACTAAGAAGACTCCTGTCATTAATAAACCCGGAATTAAAGAGCCGACAAATAAATCCCCAACCGATACCCCTAATTGATCGCCTAATACGACTAAAACCACACTGGGAGGAATAATTTGACCTAAGGTTCCTGAAGCTACAATTACACCCGTTGCCAGTTGTTTATTGTAGCGATATCTCAACATTGTCGGTAGAGAAATCAGTCCCATGGCAATTACTGTGGCGGCTACAACGCCAGTCGTTGCGGCGAGTAATGCCCCGACAATGATCACTGCAACGGCTAATCCTCCGCGTAATCTTCCAAATAAAATCCCCATGGTTTCTAACAAGTCTTCTGCAATTCCAGACTGTTCTAACATTGAACCCAAAAAGATAAAATAAGGAATCGCTAGCAGGGTGAAATTATTCATTGTGCCGAAAATTTGTTGAGGCATTGCTGACCATAAAATGGGGTCAAAAACTCCTAAAGCCATGCCAATAACCGTAAAAAATAAAGCAACTCCCCCCAAAGAAAAAGCCACTGGATAACCCAAGGCAAGAAATCCAAGTGCAGCAATAAACATTAATAAGCTGAGGAAATCTAAGTTCATTTGATATTTTTAAATAGAAGATGTATAATTAAAAATTAAGTTTAAAAAGATTATTCTTGTCCAGTTTGATTATTTTCTTCAAGAATATAGCACTACGCAGCCTCAGCGGGGATATTTCTAAAAGATGAAACTCTCTCATAGCCTACTGTTCCCCGTTCCCAACCCCCCATCAAAGTCAAAGCGAAGCCTCCTTAGGTTTCCCCCTACCCCCCTTACTAAGGGGGGACTGAGGGGGGATGGGGGACGGAAGGGGGATATCTTCGGGGGGACTGAGGGGGGAT